>JADJCG010000001.1 GCA_016703335.1 Caulobacteraceae bacterium
TTCGGCTCGGTGCTGCTGCGCAAAGTGAAGATCGAAGGCGAAGTGCGCTTCTGCGGCGCCCGCATCGCGCGCGATCTCGACATCAGCGACGGCGCCTCATTCCGCAATGAGCTAGGCGCAGCGGTCATGCTCTCCAATGCCGAGATCGGCGGACAAGTCTTCGGCGACACCGTGAAGATCGCAGGGATGCTCTGGTTGCAGCATACCTCGATCGCGCGCAATCTCGACTTACGCGGCGCGGAAGTCGTGCATCGCACCTCGCTCAGCGGCAACACATACGGCCGCGCGATTGATGCAACGAGCATTACGGTTGGCGGCGGCGCGATGCTGCAAGGCGCCAACGTCAAAGGCGAAGTCTTCTTCGCTGACGCGCGCATCGCCGGCTATTTCGCCTTCGGCGGCGGCCGCTACATCAATCCCGGCGCCTGGGCCATCCGCGCACCGAACGCCCGCGTCGGCAGCAACCTCACATTCACGCTGCCCGAAAACGGCTTCGCACCGCACGGCCAGAAGACCGTCATCGAAGGCGGCTGCAAACTCGATCGCGCGCGCATCGGTGGACGCCTCGCCTGGTCGCAGCTCGAATTGCGCGGCCCCGGCCCGGATGGTACGCGCGGCGCCGTCTTCTCGTTCTCTGACGCCATCGTTGAAGGCGCCATCGAAGCGCGCGCACTCACCACACAACAAGACGCCGTCATCGACGCCGCCGGCGCCACTTGCGCTGCACTCGATGACGACGTGAAAAACGGGTGGGGCGCGGAAGCTGCCCGGCTCCGTCTCGAAGGCTTCGCCTATGGCCGCATCGATGCGGACGCTGAAAAGTGGCGTTCGCGCCTCGGCTGGCTGAAACGCTCACGCCGCGACGGCGAGAAATTCTCACCGCAACCCTTCACCCATGCCGCAAGCACCTACGCACGCATGGGTCGCCGCGAAGACGCACGCCGCGTGCAACTGGCGCAGCACGATCTACACACGCTCGCGGGCTCCGCTGGCCCATTCACTTGGGCGCTCTCATCGCTCTTCGGCGTGATCGCCGGATACGGCCTCGCCCCGATCCGCATCGTACGCGCGCTTGTCTTGTTCTTGGTCATTGGCGTCGCCGGCGTACTGGCAATGAATGCCCAAGGCGCGCTGGTGAACACACGTGGCGCGGCCTGCAACGGCGCCGTCGAGCCGACGCTTTACGCGCTCGATGTCGCGCTCCCCATCGTAGATCTCGGCCAAGAAAGCCGATGTGCGCCCGGTCGCACCGCACGCGCAGAACTCTCACCAGGCGTCGCCGTCTCCGAAACCAGCGATTGGCGCTGGTTCGAAGGCGTCGCCCTCTGGCGCTGGGCGCACGCGCTCTACGCCTTGCTCGGCGCCATCCTCACCGGCCTCGCGGTAGTCACCTTCTCCGGCATCATGAAGCCAAAGGACGAGTGAGCGATCTGCGGCGTCGCGCCTGGAAAGCTCAGCGTGACGCCAATTCCAACACCGTCGCAAAAGTAGCGCCTGAGCTTGTCGAAGGCGGGCCGCACGCTGAGTATGTCCACATGAGCTTCGACGGCGCCTCCAACATCGAACGCAGCTTGGAGATCGCCGCCGAACGCGCCGGCGATCTCACCGCTGACATCTACGCCCGGCTTTTCCGCGACTTTCCCGAAACCGAGCACCTCTTCGTCATGGATCGCGACGGCGGCGTTCGCGGCAACATGCTCTCGCACGCCTTCAACACCATTCTGGATTTCATCGGCGAGCGCCGCTACGCGCACAACTTTATCTCAAGCGAGATCGTCACCCATATCGGCTACGAAGTCCCGCCGGACGCCTTCGCCTCATTCTTCACCGTGATGCGCGACGAACTCCGCGCCGCCTGCGGCCCACAATGGTCGCCCGAGATGGAGGACGCATGGCGCCGTCTCCTCATTGACCTCGAACGCTACGTCGCCCGCCCCACCCACGTCGCCTGAACGGCCGCGACCTAGCGCAACACGCTGCCAAAGCCTTTGCCAGTTGGTTGCGGGCTCAAGCGAATGAGGCGACTTTCCGAAACAGCCGCCGTGCGGTGCTTAACCGCCTCGCGATAAACCGGATCGCGGATCATCGAAACGAACGCGGCTGGATTTGGATATTCGGCGATGAATACCAAGTCCCAGCGCTCATCTTCTGGACCAATGACGATACCGTCGAAGCGAGCGACATAGTGTTGGCGCCCGCCGAGGCGTTCAAACACTGGCGCGCTTTCGCGGGCATACGCCTTGTAGGCCTCAACGCCCGTCGCCTCGCGACCGTCCTCGTATGTCGCGCGCTCGCGCAGACGCACCAAGTTGAGCATGTGGATCGGCCCCTCATCCGGCAGCGCCTGGAAAGCGGCAAATTGTTCTTTTGTCGGATTGATCAGATCGCTCATGCGGGCTCCGTGCGTGTGGGTTGACGGTAGCCGCCCCTCAGCGCAAGGCAAGGCCGGGAGCGGGCATGACACTTTTCGAATTTGTGCTGGCGTTTTCTTCCGTGATCTCGGCGCTAGCGCTCGGACATTTACTCGCCGGCGCGGTCCACATACTGCGCCGCCGCCATCTGGTTCGCTTTTCGCTCACGCATGCACTCTGGATGTACGCCACCCTCGCCATGACGATGGGCAATTGGGCCGCCGATTGGAGCCTGCGCGCACTCACCGAATGGCCCGCTTGGACGGTGCTCTGGCTGATCACCAGCAAGATCGCGCAATACGCGCTGTGTGTTTTCGTGACGCCTGAATTCCGCGCCGAAGATGAGAAGATAGACCTCGTCGCGTTTTACGATCGCGAAGGCCGCAACGTCCTTTGGGCGATGATCGCCTTTTGCTTCATTGCCTTTCTGTTCAACATTGCCTTCTCCGGCTTTTACGGCTCTTGGCTGCGCGACTCCGTCATAACGATCGTCGCCTTCGCCTTTACGGTTCTGGCGCTCATCATTAGGGCGCGCTGGGCGCAGACAGTCACCGCCGCCGCGATCGCTGCGCTTTCAACCTATTTTTTGATCGCCACCAGCACTCTCGGCACAGGTTAGCGGCGCGCGCGCTTGACCCTGGGCGCGTCCGGTCGCAATCCACCTCCCCATGAAGATTCTGATCGTTGGCTCGGGCGGCCGTGAGCACGCTTTGGGCTGGAAGCTGAAGCAGAGCCCGCTCGTCACCGAGATCATTGCGGCGCCGGGCAATCCCGGTCTGGCCGAGATTGGCCGCTGCGTCGCCATTCAAGCGACTGAGGTTGGCGAACTCGCCGCGTTCGCACTGCGCGAGCAAATCGAACTCGTCGTCATTGGCCCCGAAGCCGCCGCAGCCGCCGGCCTCGCCGACGCACTCAAGCAAAGTCGGCATCCCGTGCTTTGGCCCAACGAAGGCAGCAGCAGCGCTCGAAGCCTCCAAAGCGTTCATGAAAGAATTCTGCGCCCGCCACGGCGTGCCAACCGCCGAGTACAAAGTCTTCGACGACGCCATCCGCGCCAAAGCCTATCTCGGCGATCGCGAACCGCCGTTCGTCATCAAAGCTGACGGCCTCGCCGCCGGCAAAGGCGTGATCATCGCCGAGACGCGCCGCGAAGCCGACGCCGCGATCGACGAGATCCTCTTCCTGCGCAAATTCGGCACCGCCGGTCAGCGCATCGTCATCGAAGATTTTTTGCCGGGCGAAGAAGCCAGCTTCTTTGCGCTCTGCGATGGCGAAACCGCAATCGCGTTCGGCGCCGCGCAAGATCACAAGCGCGCCTACGACGGCGACAAAGGCCCCAACACTGGCGGCATGGGCGCCTATTCGCCCGCGCCAATTTTCACCGACGCCGTCCGCGAGCAGACCATGGAGCAGATCATCCTGCCGACGCTGCGCGGCATGAAAGCCGAAGGCAATCCGTTCGTCGGCGTGCTCTTCGCCGGCCTCATGATCACGCCCGCCGGGCCAAAGCTGATTGAGTTCAACGTCCGCTTCGGCGATCCCGAATGTCAGACGTTGATGCGCCGCTTGAAGAGCGATCTCGCGCCCGTCCTGCTGCTCGCGGCGCAAGGCGAACTCGCCGGGGCGCCGAAGGTCGTGTGGGACGATCAACCCGCGGTGACTGTGGTGTATGCCGCGCAAGGCTACCCGGATGAACCGCTCAAAGGCTCCGTCATCCGCGGCGTCGCACAAGCCAATGACATGCAGGATGTCGTCGTCTTCCACGCCGGCACCCGCACCGATTCCGACGGCCTGCTCCGCGCCGACGGCGGCCGCGTCCTCAACGTCACAGCTACCGGCCCAACGCTGCGCGACGCCGTCAACAGCGCCTACGAAGGCGTCCGCCGCATCGACTGGCCCGGCGGCTTCTGCCGCAGCGATATCGCCTGGCGGGCGCTGAGCTAGGGGGGGGGGGGGGGGGGGGGGGGGGGGGGGGGGGGGGGGGGGGGGGGGGGGGGGGGGGGGGGGGGGGGGGGGGGGCTTGCGCTCCAGGGCCGGGCGTCTTTAAGTCCGCCCAGGGGGGCGCCCGGGGGCGGCCGGGCCCCCGGGCCCCCGGGGGCCGCCGGCCCCCCGCGGCCCGGGGGGGGGCCCCGGCCGCCGGGCCCGGCCCGGCGGGCGGGGGGGCGGGGGGGGGGCGGGGGGGGGGGGGGCCGCCGGGACTGAACCAACTGCCGACCCGCACGCAGACTTCAAAGGCACCAAGCCCGTCGAAGAGCGCCACAAACTCGACGACGTCGCGCTCGATGCGTGGATGAAGTCCAACGTCGAAGGCTATGCTGGCCCGCTGAGCATCAATCAGTTCAAAGGCGGCCAATCCAACCCAACCTATCAACTCGTCACGCCATCGCGCAAATACGTGCTGCGCAAGAAACCAGGCGGCAAACTCCTGCCGTCCGCGCATGCCGTCGACCGCGAGTTCCGCGTCATGTCCGCGCTCTACCCGACAGGCTTCCCCGTCGCGAAACAGTACGCGCTCTGCACCGACGACAGCGTCCTCGGCGCGATGTTCTACGTCATGGAAATGGTTGAAGGCCGCGTGCTCTGGAACGGCGCGCTGCCGGAGATGAGCAAGGAAGATCGCCGCACCACTTACGAAAACAAAATCGCGACGCTCGCCAAACTCCACAACACCGATCACGTCGCCATCGGCCTCGGCGATTACGGCAAGCCCGGCAATTATTTCGGCCGCCAGATCGATCGCTGGTCGAAGCAATACAAGCTCAGCGAAACCGAAACCATCGACGAGATGAACCGTCTCATCGAATGGCTGCCGCAAACCATTCCCGCAGGCGAACGCACCGGCATCGTCCACGGCGACTATCGTCTCGACAATCTTGTGCTCCACACAAGCGAACCGCGCGTCATCGCGGTGCTGGATTGGGAGCTTTCAACGCTCGGCGATCCGCTCGGCGATTTTACTTATTACCTGATGAACTGGGTCATGCCGCACGACGGCCGCTCCGGCCTCGGCGGCGTGGATCTCGCGCCACTCGGCATTCCCACGCTCGAGGAAACCGTAAAGCTCTATTGCGCGCAAACCGGCCGCGACGGCATTCCTGAACTCGATTGGTACTTCTCCTACAACGCCTTCCGTCTCGCCTGCATCTTGCAAGGCATCGCCGGCCGCGTTCGCGACGGCACCGCCGCCAGCGCGCACGCCGCGCAAATGATCCAACGCATCCGCCCGCTCGCAGCCGCGTCCTTCCACTACGCGCAAAAGGCCGGCCTCAAGTGAACGAGCGTCAACGCGATCTATTCCTTTACGAATGGTCGCGCAGCCGCACGCCCGGCCAGATGGCGAGCTCCCTCCGCGGCGCCTTCATCGGCGCACTCGGCGGCGTACTGTTCACGCTCATGCTGATCGGCGACATCGGCGGCGATCGCGGCAACTACACCGGCCTCTCCGCGATCATCCCGTTCATCGAACGCGGCGGCGCATTGCTTGTTATGTCCGTCGGCGCTTTCGCCGGCATCGGCTTTGTTCTGGCCAACCGCGTGTTCGCCTCACAAGAAGCGATGTACCAATCCATGCTCGCCACCGGCGCCCAACCGCCGGCGCAGAAGCCCGTCATGCAAGGCGCCGACCGCTGGCCGGCGATTGCGGTAGGCATCGCCTTCGCTGTGATCGCTGGCTTCATTGCCTTCGTCTGGATCACGCTGGGTTAGCGACGAAAAGCGGGCGTAAAGAGTTGACGCCGCCAGCCCTCGGGCGGATCAAAACCGCACCAAACGGGGGATTCTCATGCTGCAACGCGCAATGACCTTCGCCGGAGCGCTCGCCGCGCTCGCGACGTTGTCGAGTTCAGGCTTCGCACAAGACACCGCACAAGTGCGCGCCGCGACCATCATCCATGCCGGACGCTTGCTCGCCGACGCATCGACCGGCCGCATCCTCACCGAGCAATCCATCCTCGTCGGCGCCGATGGCAACATCATCGCCATCCAGCCGGGCTACGTCACGCAAGACGGCGTGCCGGTTGTCGATCAGCGCAATCGCTTCGTGCTGCCGGGCCTCATCGACAGCCACGTCCACCTTACCAGCGAACTCGGCACCGATCAGATTATCGAAGAAGTCACGCTCACCGCATCCGACGCCGCACTTCGCGGCGCTGAGAATGCGCGCATCACTTTGATGGCCGGCTTCACCACCGTCGCCGACCTCGGCGCCAACAATGACGCGATCTTCGCGCTCCGCCGCGCCATCGCTGAACGCCGCGTCCCCGGCCCACGCATCATCGCCGCAGGCTCGGCTGTCACGCCAGACGGCGGCCACGCCGACGCCAACGGCTTTGCGCCAGACGTGCTCAACGTCCTGCGCAGCCCGTCCGCATGCTCTGGCGCTGATGCCTGCCGCCGCGCCGTGCGCCGCCAGATCCAAGCCGGCGCCGACATCATCAAGATCACCGCCACCGGTGGCGTACTCTCGAACACCGCCGCGGGCGTCAATCAGCAATTCAGCGACGAAGAGATGCAAGCCATCGTCGAAGCCGCGCACGCCATGGGCCGGCGCGTCACCGCACACGCGCACGGCGCCGGCGGCATCAACGCCGCCCTCCGCGCCGGCGTCGATTCCATCGAGCACGGCTCCTACACCGATGCAGAATCTCTGCGTCTCTTCCGCCAGCATCACGCCTACCTGATCCCGACCATCCTCGCAGGCGTCACGGTTGAAGAACTGGCCGACCGCGGCGGCGTGCTGACGCCGAACCAAGCTGCGAAAGCCCGCGAAGTCGGCACCCGTATGCGCCAATCGATCCTGAACGCGCGCCGCGCCGGCGTGCGCGTCGCCTTCGGCACCGATAGCGGCGTTTCGCAACACGGCATCAACGCCCGCGAATTCCAGTTCCTGGTCGAAGGCGGCTACACGCCCATGCAAGCCATCGCGATCGCCACCGTGAACGCCGCCGACCACCTGCAGCTCAACACCGTCGCCGGCCGCATCGCCCCCGGCATGGCCGCCGACATCATCGGCGTCGACGGCGATCCGACCCAGGACGTCACGACGCTGATGAACGTCCCGTTCGTGATGGCGCGCGGGACGATCGCCAAGAACGACTGATCGTTTCGCTTCCGTTTTCCTGACCTCGCCCCGGCCCTGAGCCGGGGTGCGAGCCGGGAAGCGTTGGTTCTCACACCCGCCAAACCACGCTAAGCAAATCCCATGCTTCGAGTGATCGCAAAGGGTGGTGCGGAGGTGGCGTGTGAAGACACGTCAGCGCTCTGGTACGACCTAGAATCCCCTGACGAAGGCGAAGAGCGCGACGTCGAGACCCAACTCGGCATCGACGTGCCGACGCCCGCCGAACGCTCCGCCTTCGAAGAATCCGCCCGCTACTACGAAGAGGGCGACGCGCTCCACCTCACCGCGACGCTCCTGGGCCGCCGCGACGAAGGCATGCTCGTCTCCGGCGCGGTCACGTTCATTCTGGCCAAAGGCAAGCTCGTCACCGTGCGCCAAGTGCGCCCCCGCGCGTTCGACATCGGCCCAGGCCGCGCCTCCGCGCGCATCGGCTCCGCACAAACCGGCGCCGATGTTTTGATGGCGCTTGTCGAAGGCGCAGCTGAACGCCTCGCCGACATGCTCGCCGAAGCCACCCGCGACGCCAATCTGCTCTCAGTGCAAGTCTTCGCCAAGGAAGGCACGCCAGATCTTCCGGACGCACTCCGTGAACTCGGCCGCATCGGCGCGCTCGCAGCCATCGCGCATGACTCGCTCTCAAGCCTGCAGCGTCTTCTGGTTTACGCGCGCGCCAGCAAAGGCAAACACGGCCTCGACGTACCGCGCATCTCCGCGCTCGCGCGCGATGTTGGCGAACTCGAGCGCATCGCCGAGATCATGCAGCCGCGCCTTTCGTATCTGCAAGACGCGATGCTCGGCCTCATCAACGCCACGCAAACCAACGTGCTGAAAGCGCTCTCGCTCGCAACCATCGCGTTCGTGCCGCCGACACTCATCGCCTCGATCTTCGGCATGAACTTCAAAGCCATGACATGGTTCGACGCGCCATGGGGCCCATGGGTCGGCTTTGCGTTAATGTTCGCCGCTCCGGCGATTTTGTTCGCCATTGCGCGCTGGCGGCGCTGGTTCTCGTAGGCGCGTTAGGAGATTGCCTCACTCGCGCCGCAACTCGCCAATACCGCGTGGGCAACAGCCTTGAGGAGCATACGCATGAAATACGTAATCTTGGCGGCAGCAGCCGCCGTTACGCTCGCCGGTTGCGGCACGCAAATGGGTGATCGCATGGCCTCGGGCGCGGCGATCGGCGCCGGCACTGGCGCTGTATTCGGCGGCGTTGGCGCGCTTCCTGGCGCTGTCGTAGGCGCAGCCGTCGGCGGTCTCACCTCGCCCGAGCAAGTCAATCTCGGCGAACCCGTCTGGGACGATAAGGACGGCGACAACTGATTGAATTGAGCGGCGTCCGCGCTTAGAGCATCGCGCGGGCGTCCGTCTGTTCTGCGGGAGTGCCCGAGGACAGAGTTATGGCTTCGCTGGAATTCACCCGTCGCTACGCGATGGCGCATCGCCTGTTGGCGACCAAAAGTCCCAAGTGCGCAATCCCGCACGGGCACAACGAGTTCGTCACCGTACGGCTCGATCCGCTGACGGCCTTCAAATTCTCCGACACAAATTCCACCGCCCCGTTCGAAGCGGTGAAGAAGCGCTGGCACAGCTGGATCGACGATCAGGTCGATCACGCGCTGCACCTAGGCGAGAATGATCCGCTAATCGGCTACTTCCGCGAGCACGAACCCGCACTCCTGAAACAGATCATGACCTTCCAAGGCGACCCAACCACCGAAGCGCTCGCCGCCTGCTTCTTCCTAAAACTCACCGCTTTCATCGCCGACGACAAACTCCCCTTCACCGTCCGCGAAGTCCGCATCGAAGAGACGCCGACGAACACGGTTGTCGCAACCCGCGAGACTTTCGACCCCGCCACCTGCGGCCTGCGCCCAGGCGCGTGGCCGTGGCGCGCGGATACCAGCATCAACGATCTCTAATCTGTCTTTGACCGCCGGCGCCTCGCCGGCGACGGTGCTGCGAGCATCAGCCGCGCTCAAGGTCTGATGGGTTGCTTGCGCGGGTCTGCTAGGATGCGTGCATGGCTCGCGAAGTTTTTCCTCGTCTGCGGTGGCGCCGTCGTGTGGCATGGCGTGGTCAATGGCTCTGACCGAGGCTCCGTCGCCACCACGCGTGAACTTTTTGAGGAAGCATGGCGCCTAGCGCTGCAGGCAAAGGCCGTCAGTCCCGACGACGCCGGTCGTGTGCAGTTTCGTTTTACTTCGCCTTGAAAGGTACACTCGACCAAAATGAGCGATCTGCCGCCTTGTCCTAATTGTCATTCGTCCTTGTCGTATGAAGACGGGTCGCTCTTAGTGTGCCCGGAGTGCGCGCACGAATGGTCACCCGTCGCTGCCGCCGTCGAAGCGCAGTCCAGCGGCATACGCGACGCCAATGGCAAGCTGCTGCAGGACGGCGACACGGTAACAGTCATCAAGGATCTCAAGATCAAAGGCTCATCGCAAGTCGTGAAGGTGGGCACGAAAGTAAAGAACATCCGCCTTGTCGGCGGCGATCACGACATCGATTGCCGCATCGACGGCATTGGAGCGATGAAGCTCAAATCCGAGTTCGTGAAGAAGGTCTAAGTTGCATCGGCGCTCCTGGGGCGGCGGGCGCTCATGTGTTTCCCAAGCGGTGTCAGACACACACTACAGCGGACTTCATCGCCGAATTGAACGCCGGCGTTCTAGAGTTTAAAGCGTATGGATGTGCTTGGATTAGAGAACGTGCGCGATGTGCCGCTCCGTGAAGTTGCATTGAAGCATTCGGCGCAAGCTGTTGCCGAGCGGGCCGAATAGATGCGTGTCCTGGCGCGCCGCGAAGGCCTGTTTGGTCCGATCCGCGTCCTTGAACGCAGGAGCGATGGCGCCCGTCTCTATTGCCTGAGAGACAGTGTGCAAACGATGGTGCAGCCCGATGGCATCAGCGTCTTCGGCTACGTTCACGCCGCTGAGCTGCTGCTCAAAGCGGCGGGGACTGTGCTTTTGATCGGCGGTGGCGGCGGCAGTCTAGCGACAATGCTCGCCCGGCAGGGCTGTGGCGTCACGGTCATCGATGTGGATCCTGCCGCCGAAGAACTCGCCCGTACCTATTTCGGTCTCGACGAACGCGTAAGCTGGCTCACCACGGAGCCATTATCTTTCATCGAAACGTGCAACACTTTCTATGATGCGGTGGTCGTTGATGCATGCAATGCGGATGGCCTCGTTGCGCCATTCAATGACGCCGATGTCCTGATCGGGGTGTTGCGGCGCGTCTGCCCAGATGGGTCGCTTGTGCTCAATCTTGTGCACGAGGACGGCGCTCCACCTTGGGGCCGCGCACTGGCACGGAAGATCGCCGAGCGCGGCCTCAACGTCACGCTCTACAGCGCCGAACTTGGATGGGAGGGCAACGAGGTTTTGCATGTTCGCGCGCAAGGACCGACCGATGTCCTTGACGCGCGGGATCTATCGCAACGGCCGGCGGAGACGCGCACCTATCTCATGTCTCTGCGCGCCGAGACGCTCCACGGCGGCCAACCGAAACCGGGAAGAGCGCGCGATGAGCCATGACGAAACACCGGCGCCTACGCGCGCGCTGGGCCGCGCGATCATGCGCGGCTTCATCGGGCGTTGTCCCGCCTGCGGGCAAGGGCCGGTCATCCGCGGATACATTTCCCCGGTCGCTGCCTGTAGCGCGTGCGGCGAGGCTCTGGCCCGCTATCAGACGGCGGATTTCGCTCCCTACATCGTCACGTTCTTCATCGGGCTGGTGTTTACGCCGCTGACCTTTGTGTTGTCGTTGGATGAGGCGCTCGGTGATTGGGCGCTATACCTCACCGTCGGCGCTGCGCTACTGACGGCAATCTTGTTGTTGCCGCGAACAAAAGGCGCAGCCATCGGACTTCTGTGGGCGTTGGACATTCCGAACACGTAGTGGGCGCATAGCTTATAGAGCTATCTTGGCATCCGCGCGGCGCGACCAAGCTATCAACTCACTGAGGGCGGCAAATCCCGCCGTGAATCCGCGACGGCGCTGTATCCGCCGCCTCTCCATCTCCACCGCCACCGGCGAAACCCAGCGCGCAAACTAGCTAGCTCTGCGCTCACCCAAATGGGTTAGTTGCGCATCGCATCAGACACCCAGCCACTGCCCAAGAAGCTGACACTGCGACCCGGAGGCGTTAGAACGCCCGCAAAGTGTGGGGTTCCATATGTTTCGCTGGTTTGTAAGAGCGGCCGTTGCTGTGCTCGCGATGGGCGCCGTGCAATCGTCAGCGCAAGAGCAAACGCCTCTGAGCGCCGAGTCCTTTACGCGCGAGCCCGCCATCTGGTCGGCGACGCTGTCGCCGGACGGACGTTCCGTCGCCGCCATCCAGCGTTCGTCGCAAGGCGACGTGCTGACCATTATCGATTGGCGAACACGCACCGCACAGATCACCCAGCTCGCACGCACCGATCGCAATTTGCGTCTCGATTGGGTGGCCTGGAAGAATGACAACCGGGTGGTGTTTTCGCTGACGCAGGAGCCGGTCATCCGCAATCAGCGCATCATCACAGAAGGATCGACGCGCGTTTACGCTGCCAATCGCGACGGCAGCAATGCCACGCTCATGGAAGCGGGCGGCGCACGGCACGCCAGCGCCTACGCACCGATCTTCGTGATCGATCTCCTGCGCAATGTACCAGACGAGATTTTGCTAGGATCGTACTCGGCCAACGGATTTGCTGTTTATCGCGCCAACATTGGCACGGGCCGCGTCACATCTCTCGTCGATTTCGGCGAGTACAACACCGCGGCCATGTACGTCGATTCAAACGGCTATCCCGTCATGCGCGTCGACTATCTCACTGACAATTCCGGTTTGCGTATCTACCGCCGCAGCCCGCGCCAACGCGACTGGACGCTTGCGCATGAAATTCGGCGCTCAAGTGCATCTCAGAACCGCTTCTTCGAACCGCTCGGCTCGGGTCCCGGACCAGGACAAGTCTATGTCGCCGCGCGCTCCGAAGGCGAGGAGTTCCAGTCGATCTATCTTTATGACACCGCCACCGGAAACCTTGGCAATCCAGTGTTTCGCCACGAAGGCGCCGACGTCGCCGTTGTGTGGTTCGACAGGAATGATCACTCGGTTGTTGTTGGATGCGGCGAGATGCAGCGTTGGGATTGCCGCGCGATGACGCCGGACCGGCAGTCGCTACTGGATGCCTTGCGCCGGCATCTTCCTGCCGACGTTGATATCGCGCTGCAAGACGTGACGGCGGATGAAAACTTTTGGCTTGTTTCGGCCCATGGCCCGCGTTCGCCTGCGTCCTACTACGTGTACGATCGCCAAAACGACGCGATCAGCTTTCTTGCCTCTACGCAGCCGCAGATCACAGCGCAAAACCTCGCGCCGATGCGCATCGTCGACTACGCGCGCCGCGACGGCACGCGGCTTTGGGGTTACCTGACTGAGCCCACCACACCTGGCCCTCATCCGCTCGTCGTGTTTCCGCACGGCGGTCCGGAATCTCGAGACTCATACTCGTACGACTTCTTTGTGCAGTACCTCGCTTGGCGTGGTTACGCCGTGTTCCAGCCCAACTTCCGCGGATCGGAAGGCTCTGGTCGCTCGTTCGCGACAGCGGGCTATCGCCAATGGGGACGGCGTATGCAGGACGATATCTCCGACGGCGTTCAGAACCTGATCGCGAACGGTGTCGTCGATCGCGATCGCATCTGCATTGTAGGCGCCTCCTACGGAGGCTACGCCGCACTCGCCGGCGTGACGCTGACGCCTGACCTTTATCGTTGTGCCATCTCGATCGCCGGCGTTTCCGATCTCGTGGAGATGCTGAACCATGAGCGCAGCGAGGAAGGACGTGGATCGGCCGCGTATTCCTATTGGCTGCAGGTGATCGGCGATCCCTCGGCAAACCGCGACGAGCTGATCGCGGTATCGCCCGCGCGTCACGCTGCGGATGTGCGCGTGCCGGTGCTCCTGATCCATGGCGAGGACGATTCCATCGTTCCGCTAGAACAATCGGAGATCATGCGCGACGCGTTGAATAGGGCGGGACGCAACACTCAGTTGATCGAGATTGAAGACGAAGGACACATCTGGGGCGCGTGGTCACGTGAGCATCGCCAGCGCCTTCTCGAAGAGACAGATCGGTTCCTCGCCCAACACTTAGCGCGCTAAGCGCCCTATCGACCATCGGCGCCCCACACGCATAATGCGGGGCGCACCATTGGTGGCCGCCACAAGCGGTCCTGCGGCTTGCGAAATCTAACTAGCCCGCTTGAACGGCCGCTTCTGGCCCAATTCAGTCGTTCGCCATCACCGACGTTCGCCATCACCGAAGTTTCCATCGGCGGGTCGGCCCTTTCACATCATCACATTGAAGGCGTCACTCATCTCCGCAGGGCCTGCGCGGTGGTTGCGTCGCCGGCTTGCGATGCGCATGCATGGTCGTAGGCTCCACCGGTTCGAGTCTCAGTTTCGGGGTGCAGTGTGCGTTCAATTCTCTTGGTTGCCGGGATTTTGCTTTCGGCGTGCGCCTCATCGTCGGAGCCTTCGCGCACCGCGGGCGATGTGTTTCGAGATTGCCGGGAGTGCCCTCAAATGGTGGCGATTGCGCGCGGCCAATTCATGATGGGTGACATGTATTTTGGTTATGAGGATCACCGCCCGGTTCACCGCGTCAGTGTGCAGGATTTCGCAATCGGCAGATATGAGGTGACCTTCGACGAATGGGACGCGTGCGCGCGCGGCGGAGGCTGCGTCAGCAATCCAAACCCAAGCGATCAAGGCTGGGGGCGTGGGCGGCGGCCCGTGATCAATGTGTCTTGGCACGACGCGCAGGAATATGTGCAATGGCTCTCGGCGCGCACGGGTCAGAGCTACCGCCTCCCAAGCGAAGCGGAGTGGGAGTACGCCGACAACGAACCCCGCCCCTACTCCGCTGAGTGGGTTGGCCTGTTTGCGCGAAACAGCCAGCAAGGCCCAGGCGCAGTTCCGGTTGGGTCCCATGAGCCCAACTTCTTCGGTGTCTACGACAAGGTGGGCAACGTCCGCGAGTGGGTTCAGGATCGCTGGCACGAGTCCTTCGATGGCGCGCCGAGCGATGGTTCGGCGTGGATGGGGCCGGGCGATCCCGGAACGTCCTGCGCGACTTGAGTTGGCAGCACGGAGTTGACGGCAAGCAGGAGCTGGCGTAGCCCGCGGGCAAGCAGACGACCGCGACGAAACAGTCGGCTTCCGGGTCGCGCGGTCGCTCGCGGGCGTGCGCAACCCAAATCCTCTCCCGACGCCGCTTTCAGGTCCTCTCGAGCCCCCACTGGAGGACGGCTACTTTGTCTACGGCGGCGCTTACCCCGGCGGTCCTATCATATGCGGAGAAACCCAGAGCCCCGTGACGCTCACGCGCGAAGTCACGCTGCACGCGTCGCGCAACCTCGCCGCTCCAGTCATTGCAACCGCGCGAAGTGGCGATAGCGTCAACATTGTCGATTGTCGCGTTCACCTACGGCCGATTCGCGGCGAAGTGTTGCGGACCGATTACGGTTTCGAGGCTGGCCGCCCCGTCTATTTTCTTCAAGACAACGCACATGAGCGGTTTTTCATGGGCGATCACTTCGAGTCTTCCGACTTGGCGGACTACGTCTGGCATCAAGGAGAGGTGTTCGTCGTTCCCTACGATTTCAGCCCATACATGTTCCAATGGGAACAGAGGACGTCGGGCCAGTCGGAGGACAGCGGCCGCGCGGTCTGCTGGTTTGAGCTAGAGGCGCGCGGCGTGCGCGGCTGGGGTCAAAGCGCGGACATCGACTGTTACTGGACGCGTCCGTGGCCGACTGGCGAATAACCGCTTGTGCGGAAGGCGGGCCGCATCGCTCGATGCTTCATCTGCAGATCACGCCAGCCGCCTTCTCGAAGAGACAGATCGGTTCTCGCCCAACACCTTAGCGCGCTAAGCGCCCTATCGACCATCGGCGCCCCGCACGCATAATGCGGGGCGCACCATTGGTGGCCGCCACAAGCGGTCCTGCGGCTTGCGATATCCCAAATAGCCCCGCTTGAACGGCCGCTTCTGGCCCTAATCGGTCGCTTGGGACGGCTGAAAGCAGCCCAATCAAACTCTCAACAAATTGCTGTTGCACAGAAAGTCTTTACCTGCTAAATAGATAGCGGGCATTGGAGTCGCTTACGGCGGCTACTATCGAGCAGCTTTACGCTGAACTCAACAGGAGGCGCCTGCGCGAAACGCATCAGGCGGCTGAGCGCGCCGTTTGAACTGATCTTTGCAGTGCTCGCAGCATTGGTCGCTGCAGTCTATGTCGCGACACTACTCGTCGGGCTCTTCTACAGCGGCGAACATTTCCGCCTCACCGACCAGGGCCCAACGCTTTATCTCGGCCAAGACACATTCGCGCCAGGGAGCATCGCCATTTCGGATGTCCCTCTCGCAGCGCGGCTTATTGGCTTCATCCCACTAACCATTATTCAAGGCGCGCTAGTCGGTGCGTTCTATTGTTTGCACCGTCTCTTTGCTGCCTACAGGCGCGGTCTTGTCTTCGATGAAGCGCCGGTGCGATGGATGCGCCGCGCGGGGGCGCTGCTGATCGTGTTTGCGCTAGCGCCGGCCGCCTTTCAGCCGCTGGTTCGGGCGGCTGGTCTCATGGATCGCGCTTATTGCATGGCCATGGCTAATCGATAGCGGCGTTGCTTGTTGGCGGCGCGCTGTTCGTGCTGGCGAGCGTAATCACGCTTGGGGCGAGATCGAAGAAGAAGGCGAGGGATAGCCATCTGATGGCGATTGTCGTGCGTCTCGATTTGCGCTGGCGCACCGCAGTGCGTTCAAACGACCTCGCCCCGCATGAGTCGGCATCACCGCCGCCACCCTACCCCGTCCTTGTTCAAGTCCGGCAAAGTCAAAGGCGTGAAGTTCGAAACCCTCGATGCGATCTGCGAGTATCTCGACTGCCAGCCGGGCGACATCCTGGAACGCGTACCAAACGCCACGACCAAGAAGCAGGGCGCGGCGCAGCGCCCAGAGTCCGAAGTCCAATCAAGGCAACACCGCGGGGCTGGCGGCCGCGCGAACGAAGGAGGTTGTCCAATGCATCGCCGATCGTTTCGCGGCTCACAGGCGCAACCGCGCTCTGCGCCTGCGCCACCCGTCTCAACACGACGCCGACAGCGACTGCCGACTTGGGGAGCCCCACGACGTCGGAGTTCATCATCGAACAGATGTCGCAGCCGGGCCGTCTCGCATTCGAGAAGATAGTGATCGCCGACTGGCATTTTCCGAACACGACGCGACCACCAGGCGGCGGCGACTGGGCGACCCGCGAACTCGACGCGCAGATATACTTCTATGCCATCCGCCACCCTGAGCGCGGTCTCTATTTCATCGACGCTGGCATGCCGGCGAACTACGAGCGCCACATGGGCGCAGTTCTACGAAACGCCGTGCGCGACACTTATGATTTCTCGCTACGCGTATCGACGGACGCCTGGGTGGGAGAACGGCGCGCCGCGCGCCGCGTTCATCACGCATCTGCATTACGATCATGTGCTCGGCGTCGCTATGCTCGATCGCGCGACGCCCGTCTATATCGGCCCCAATGACGGCGCGCATCGCAACTTTTTCTACCGCTTCATCAATCAGCCGACGCGTGAAGCGCTCGAAGGACGCACTGTCCGAACGTGGCGGTTTGGGTCCGCACCTGAAGGCGGACTCGCCGCGCTCGATGTATTTGGAGACGGTTCGCTCTTTGCGTTGCACGTCCCCGGTCACACGCCGGGTTCCACGGCCTATCTGGTCAACTCCACGCAGGGCCCACAGCTCGTTACCGGTGACGCCGTGCATAGCCGCGAAGGTTGAACCGGTGAACTCGAAGAAGCGACAGGGTTTGAAACCGACCTGGCGCAAATCTTCGCGTCGCGCCGTGCGCTGCAGGCGCTGGCCGCCCGCATCGCAGGCCTCACTGCATCCCGGGGCCATCAGAGTCCCCTCGGGCGATGCCCCGCGCGAGTGACGCATTTCGGGCGAATAGCGCCGCCTGCAAATCTATCCCACACCCCACCGCACCTAACCCACTGACTCTCAACACCCCGCACCCAAATCTATCCAACACCCCCGCGACCGCGCGCATACTGCCCGCGCACATGCATCCCGCTTCGCCTCCGACGCAAACAACGCCGCTTCTATGGGAGCGTTTGCGCGCGCTGTTCGGACGCCTCATCGCCGCCATCGGCGCACCAGCCATCATCACCACGCTCACCTTGGCGCCGCGCATGCGCACAACGCTTGCCCGCCAAATCGCGCTGATCGAAATCCTAGCGCGCAAACTCCTGCTCGCCGAAGCAGCCGACTTGTCTGCGCCCACACAACGCGGCCCGCGCGTCATTGAAATCGCATTGGCCGCCAGCGGCCTCTACACGTTGCCTCGAACCCGCCGGCACGCGCATGGGCCAGCACGCACGCGCGCAATCGATCCCACCGATCCCGAATCCTGGCGTGCACGCTTTGCGCTCGCCCTCCCGCGCGATCAGCGCATCGTCGATGACCGCCGCGCCCCGCGTATCCGCGCCTTCTGGCGCAACACATCGCCGCCGCCCGCCCCTGAACCGGCGCCGCGCCGTCGTACCTCAGACGCCTTCCGTATCGCTCGCCGCGCCGAAGCGTTGCGCCGCTTGTTCAACGATCCTACGCCGCACGTGCAGCGCCTCGCGCGCAGCCGCCGCCTTGGCGTCGCGCGCTCGCGCGATGTCATAAGGCGCTACGCCTTGCGCGCACCGCGCCGTTTCATCGGCGACCGCCACGATCCGCTGCTGACCGTGCACATTTTCAGCGCCGCTGTCCGCGCCCACGCGATCCTCACCGACACCAGCTAGCGCCGCGCAACCACGGCAAAGCTCAAACGTTCCCAACCCGCCGCAGCGCCACGCGCACGGCGCCGCTGGCGCATGCTAATCTCGCCGCGACTCGAACGCCGGAGCCCCGATGCCGTCCTTCCTTACTTCGCCGCAAGTCGCGCCGATCCTGATGCTGATCGCCTCGAACGTGTTCATGACGTTCGCCTGGTACGGCCACCTCAAGTTCAAATCGACGCCGCTTCTGATCGCGATCGTCGTCGCCTGGGGCATCGCGTTCATTGAATATTGCCTCGCCGTGCCGGCCAACCGCATCGGCTCCGCCGTCTATTCAACCGCCGAGCTCAAGACGATGCAGGAAGTGATCACGCTCTGCGTGTTCATCGCATTCTCAACGCTGTTCTTGCGTGAACAACTGAGCTGGAACCACCTACTTGGCTTTGCGCTTATCGCCGCCGGCGCAGCAGTCGTGTTTCTCGGCAAAGCCTAGAGCAAAAACCAAACGAACCACGGCATCCCGATCGCGAATGCCATTGCGACTTCAACGCCAATGCTCAGCCGATTGAACTTCGTGTCCGCGCCATCGCGCCAGATCGAAACCGCGCGCCCGAACGCCGCCCCGCCCCAACCTGCGGAGATCGCCGCGGCCGCGCCGGTCGCGCACACGCCGATGAGGTATGCGCCGCTCTTCAGATAAAGCAGCGTGAACAAAAGCGCGACGAGATGCAGCCCCAGAAAGACGCCGCCGAACGTGGCGCGAAACTCAGCTTGCCCGCCACCCTGCTCGTCGGCCTTCAAACGCACGAACTTCGCCGCCCACGCAGGGTCCCAGAGCGCACGCGCACCGAGCCCCACGCCGACAAGCAATGCCAACGCGCTCAACCACCAAGCAAAAAGCATCAACGCATGCCGGGCAGGCTCACGCCGTCATCCTTGGAGCGCTTGCCGGTCCAGCCATACTTGCCGAGTTCCTGCATCGCGATCGAACGCGCGTGCACTTCGTCCGGCCCGTCCGCCAAACGCAAAGTACGAATACCCGCGTACGATTTTGCCAGACCAAAGTCCTGGCAAACGCCCGCGCCGCCGTGCGCCTGGATCGCATCGTCGATAATCTTCAACGCCATACGCGGTGCCGAAAGTTTGATCATCGCGATCTCGTTCTTCGCAACCTTGTTGCCAGCGACATCCATCATGTACGCCGCCTTCAAGCACAGCAGCCGGTTCATCTCGATGTCGGTGCGCGCCTCGGCAATGCGCTGCTCCCACACCGAATGCTCGGCGATCGTCTTGCCGAACGCGACCCGCGTTGTGATGCGCCGGCACAGCGCCTCAAGCGCCGCCTCAGCCGCGCCAATCGTGCGCATGCAGTGGTGAATGCGGCCCGGACCCAAACGCCCCTGCGCAATCTCAAACCCGCGCCCTTCGCCCAGCAACAAGTTCGTCGCCGGAACGCGTACGTCCTTCAGCTCGATTTCCATGTGCCCGTGCGGCGCATCATCATAACCGAACACAGTCAGCGGCCGCAGAATGTTGACGCCCTTCGCATCGAGCGGCACGAGGATCTGGCTCTGCTGGCTGTGCTTAGGATTATCCGGATTGGTCTTGCCCATCAGGATCGCGACCTTGCAGCGCGGATCGCCGGCGCCGCTCGACCACCACTTGCGGCCGTTGATGACGTAGTCATCGCCGTCGCGCTTGATCTCGCACTGAATGTTCGTCGCGTCCGAGGAAGCCACCGCAGGCTCCGTCATCAGGAACGCCGAACGGATCTCGCCGTTCATCAGCGGCTTCAGCCACTTGTCCTTTTGTTCGCGCGTGCCGTAGCGCTCGAACACTTCCATGTTGCCCGTGTCGGGCGCCGAGCAATTGAACACTTCCGACGCAAACCCAACACGGCCCATGATTTCCGCCAGCGGCGCGTATTCCAAATTCGTCAGCGTCTCGCCCTCGAACTGGAACGTGTCGTCAACCTTCGGATGCCCGCTCGACGGCGGCATGAAGAAATTCCACAGGCCTTCCTTCTTCGCCTTCACCTTCAGGTCTTCCACAACCTGAATGACCTTCCAGCGCGAGCCTTCCTTCTGCTGCGCCTCATAGGCCGGCACCGCCGGGACAATATGATCGTCCATGAACTTGCTGACGCGGCCCACCCACTCCTTTGTCTTGGCGGAATGTTCGACATTCATGGGAGCTCCTCCGGGCGCGCTAGCGGCGTATTTGGCGGCACGCTAAAGCCGAGGACGGACGGGAGCAATGCGAACAATGGAGCTTACCGCAGCGATACTTGAACGCGGGACCGTACGGCTGGAGCCATTTGAAGCGCACCATCGCGCCGGATTGGCCACCGTCGCCGAAGCTGACCCGGAGCTGTTTCGTCACATCCCGTTCCCCGTCGCCAAGCAAGGCTACGGTCCGTGGTTCGATTACCTGCAGGCTGACCAAGTCGCAGGCCGCTCGATCCCACATGCCGTGTTTTGGAACGGCCAGATCGTTGGCCAAAGCTGCTACCTCAACATTCGCCCGCGCGAAGCCGGCGTCGAGATCGGCTCCACCTGGTACGCCCGCGCCGCGCAAGGCGGCATCGTCAACCCAACCTGCAAACTACTACTGATCGGCAACGCCTTCGAGCAAGGCGCCGAACGCGTCGAACTCAAAACCGACGCCCTCAACGCCCACTCCCGCGCCGCTATGCTAAAAATGGGCGCAACCTTCGAAGGCATCCACCGCAAACACATGCGCCGCGCCAATGGTTCGTTGCGCGACACAGCGTGGTTCTCGGTGATCCGCGATGAGTGGCCTGTTGTGCAAGCTGGTCTGGAAAAGCGCCTCGCTGCATTGGGCTGAGGCTTTGCAGAAAGCGCGGAATGCGAGTAGATTGAAATCGACGCGAGCGCCGCAGTTTTGCGGCTATCGGGGCGCTCCCCGCCGCGCCGCTCTCCAGCTCTAAAACAGGAGGCGCGCGTGGTTTCGCTCGCAATCTTTTATCGTGCGGGAGGCTGTGCATGACACACATTCTCTTGCTGGCTCTCGTGCTCGTCAGCTCAACGGTGTCGGGTATCTTTGGCATGGCCGGTGGGCTCATGCTCATGGGCGGGCTCACGCTCGCCATGCCCGTCTCCGCCGCGATGGTCTCGCACGGCGCCGTGCAATTCGTCTCCAACGGCTGGCGCGCAGTTCTACACCGCGCGCACATCGATTGGCGCATCATCGTGATGTACGGCGTCGGCTCGGCGATCGCCGCAGGCCTGCTCGCGTCCGTGACGTATGAGCCGACCAAAGCGTGGGTCTATCTCATGCTCGGCCTCGTGCCCGGCCTCGCGTGGCATCCCAAAGGCAAATTCCATCTCGACGCCGCCAGGCCCACACACGCCGTCGCCTGCGGATTGTTCGTCACCGGTCTCAACGTCATCGCCGGCGTCTCCGGCCCGCTGCTCGACGTCTTCTTCGTCCGCACCGGCCTACCGCGCCACGCCATCGTCGCGACCAAAGCCGCAACGCAAGCCTTCAGCCACACCGTGAAAATGGTGTTCTACGGCGTGCTGCTCATCACCGCAGTGAACACAGGCCTGCCGCCCTGGTGGTTCTTCCTCGTCGCCGCGCCGCTGGCGATGATCGGAGCCTGGCTCGGTGGCAAAGTGCTGGACCGTATGAGCGACGTGAACTTCCTGAAGTACACGCGCTGGATCGTGACCGCGCTGGGTGCGGTGTACCTGACGCAAGCCGCAGTGCTGTTTGCGACAAGCTGAACGCGAAAATCTATCCTACACTTGCGGCGCTGAGCGATAATGCGCGCGCATGTTCAGATATCCCCGCCCTCAGCCACCGCCGCACCCACTTCCACGTCGAGCAAGTCCGACGGCTTGCACTCCAGCACTTCGCAAATCTTTGCCAGCGTTTCGAAGCGCACGCCCTTCACCTTGCCCGTGCGCAGCAGTGAGAGGTTCGCTTCGGTGATGCCCACGCGCTCAGCCAAGTCTTTCGACTTCATCTTGCGGCGCGCAAGCATCACATCGAGGGTGACCACGATCCGCAGCATCAAACGATCTGATCGTTCTCGGCTTTGAGCGCGGCGACCGCCGCATCGAGCACGCCGCCGATCATCATGACGGAAGCAGCAAAGACCATAAGCGCGATGTCCAGCATTTCGACCCGCCACGAGAACGAGGCGCCGCCAAGCAAAGCGATCGCGATAGGCGCAATAAGAAGCTTCAAGAAAAACGCCGCAAGCGCAGAGATGCCCGCCAACTGGAAGGCGGTGCTGGCTTTGTCGGAGACGAACCGGCCTTCGTGATACTCGACCAGCACGGGCTGAAGCATCACAACAGCGACAGCCGCTGCTATCGCCGGCGCATAGCTCAAGAGCTTGATCAAAATGGCGGAGAGCACGCCCACTTCAGCAGCCCAAGGCGCCGGTTCGAACGAGACCAAATATATCTCACCGATCAATGGCAGCCCGATCGCTGCCGAGAGCATGGGGATCAGCACTGCGCCCAGTACGCGCATCTGCCCGGCCTGCGCTCGCGCCTTCTGAATACGGATTTCAACGTTGCTCATCATACAATCTCGTCGTTTTCTTCTTTGATGCGGGCGGCTGCTTCGAGGACGCGGCCGAGGACAGCCACGAAGGCGGCAAACGCGATGAGGCCGAGGTCGAACGGCTCCATGTGCCAGATGAAGCCGCGCCCTTCGTGCGTCACCCAGCTCAGCAAAGTCGGCGAGCCGACGATCTTGAAGCCGAGCGCCCAGAGCGCGCCCTCGGCCGCTTTGCGAACGTGCGTGCTGGCGCGCAGCGTGAAGAATTGGCCCTTGCCGTACTCATCGAGCACTTTGCTGAGGTCGAGCAGCGCTCCGCCCAGCAGGAAGCTCGGCAGCACGATGATCCAGAAAATGCCAATGGCGTTGATGACCGCCGCCACGCCTGCGAGGTCAGGCGTCAGTTCACGTGTCGCGAAGACGTTCAGCGCCGGTGACACGCCCTGCGCGACAGCCCCAAGCGCAATCAGCACCGCGGCTACCACCGCCACGGTCGCCGCGCCGCCGGCGAGCTGCTGCGCGCGTTGGAGCGGCGCGAGTGCGGCTTCAGTCATTTCCCGACCCTCTCAAGTAAGACGATAATCAATTATCGTCTTACAATAATTTTGTCAAGAACCCGTTCCGGATGGTTAAGACCCTGGCAACCGCTAGCCGGGTCCCATGGACCATTAGAGATTCGAGGCGGCAAATAATGCCTATCATCACGCACATCCTGCTCTACGCCGCCTACGCGATGGTCTCGCTGACGGTGGGCTTGGCCCTCAACCAAGTCGGCGGCGAAGAGCTTGGCTCCTCGATCCTCGGCGGCATCGCCCTCTTCTCTGCCTGCGCGGTGACACACGCGGGCATCTCTGCGACCGCGGCAGCGGGGCGCGTTGGGCAAGTTGAAAAGAAGATCAAAGGCGACATGGAACGCCTGCGCACTGCGCACCGCGAAGTCGCAGCCGACATCGACGCCGTACAAACGCGTCTCGACCAGATCGAAACTCAGGTCGCCTTCGGCGCGCCACAGCAGCCGCAGATTGCCGCGCCCGCCGCAAGCAACGCGCCGCTCGAGATGAAGCTCATCGATCAGATCGTCGACAAGCTCGGCGCTGCCATGGATGCGCGCCTCGGCACGTTGCAAAGCGCCGGCAACATCACCGCGATCAATCCAACCGCGGCGCGCGGCCCGATGGATCTGGTGCGCGAAGCTTTGATGGAAAATCGCGTCGAGCTGCACCTGCAGCCGATCGTGCAGCTGCCGCAGCGCAAGACGGCCTTCTACGAAGGCTTCACGCGCCTCAAAGACGCGAACGGTCGCCTCATCCTGCCGACCGAATTTATCCCCGCCGCCGAACAAGCCGGTCTCATGGGCACGATCGATAACGTGCTGCTCTTCCGCTGCGTGCAGATCGTGCGCAAGTTGATGAAGCAGGATCGCCGCATCGGCATCTTTTGCAATCTCTCGCCGGCCGCTCTGGCCGATGAGCACTTCTTCCCGCAATTTCTCGACTTCATGCGCGACAACCGCGATCTCGCCGGCAGCGTGATCTTCGAGATCCCGCAAGATTCCTACGAGAACCGCACTTCGATCGAAGCCCGCGCCATGGCCAAGCTTGTCGACCTCGGCTTCCGCTTCTCGATCGACCGCGTGACCAACACCGAGATCGATTTGCCCGACCTCGAACGCTCCGGCGTGCGCTACGTGAAAGTGGCGGCTGGCGTTCTGGTGGACCAAATCGTTCAACGTGGCTTGCGTCCACGCTCAGCGATCACCCGCGAAATCGCCGCAGCGGACATCGCGGCGGTCTTCCAACGCTACGGCGTTGACCTCATCGCCGAACGCATCGAAGCCGAAGACACCGTCCTCGAAGTGCTCAACCTCGACGTCCCTTACGCTCAAGGCCACCTCTTCGGCGCGCCGCGCGCGATCAAAGAAAGCCTCATGGAAGAAACCGCGCCGCCGCGCGAATTCTACCTCAAGCAAAGCGGGCGCGTGAGCTAAGCGCCTTGCGCGCGGACGCACGCTCGTCCACCTAACGGGCCAATGACGAAACTCATCGCCATCACCGGCGGCTCCGGCGCGGGCAAGACCACTATCGCGCGTGCGCTCGCAAAGCGTCTGGGCGCCGGCGCTGTAGTGATAGCGGAAGACGACTACTACCGCTGCTCGTCAACGGTCCCCGATTTCGATCCAGCCAGCTACAATTTCGATGTCCCCGCCGCGAAAGAGCACAGCCTGCTCCGCGAACACCTCGCGCTCGCAAAGAGCGGCGAAGCTTTCGAGAAACCCGTCTACGATCTCGTCACACATCGCCGCACGCCGAAGGTCGAGCGCATCGTTCACGCCGATTGGGTGATCGTCGAAGGCATCCACCTCCTCGCCGCGCCCGAGCTGCGCGACCTGTTCGACGTCAGCGTCTTCATGCATTCCGACGAAGCGCTCCGCCTCGGCCGCCGCATGATCCGCGACGTAGAATCGCGCGGCCGCACGCCCCGCTCGGTGATGGCCCAATTCTTCACCCACGTCCGCGCCATGCACGAAGCGCACGTTGAGCCGCAGCGGGCGCTGGCTGACTTGGTCATCGTTTGCCCCTACGAAGCGAGCCCAGACCACGCGGACGCCAGCGCCGCCAAAATCGCGGAACGCCTGACGTGACGAAACCCATCAACAGCATCGATGACATCGCCGATCGCTACGACGCCGTGCTCTGCGATGTATGGGGCGTCGTGCACAACGGCCGCCAAGCCTACCCGCCGCCTGCGCCGCGCTTCAGCGCCTGCGCAACGCCGGTAAACACGTCATCCTTATCACCAATGTCCCAAAACCACGCAGACCAATCCCCAGCCAACTCGATCGCGCTGGCGTGCCGCGCGATGCATGGGATGCAATCGTCACCTCAGGCGATGCGATCCGCGAAGAGTTAGCGACGCGCGCGCCCGGTCCAATGTTCAAAATCGGCCCCGACGATTACGACCGCACGCTCTGGGAGGGCCTCGGCCTAGCGCAAGCGCCGCTCAGCGACGCCGCCTTCTTCGCCATCTCCGGCCTCAACCGCGATGACGAAACACCAGAAGATTACGCTGACGTTCTGACCCAAGCGCGGGCGCGCGATCTCGACTTCATCTGCGCCAACCCAGACATCGTCGTCCAACACGGCAACCGCATGATCTGGTGCGCCGGCGCGATCGCGCGCGAGTACGAGGCGATCGGCGGCAAAGTCATCATGGCCGGCAAGCCCTTCGCGCCGATCTATGATCTGGCGCGCAAAGAGCTGAAACAGATCGCTGGCCGCGACGTCGAAGCCTCACGCATCCTCTGCATCGGCGATGGCGTCGTGACCGATATTGCCGGCGCCAACGCCCAAGGCCTCGACAGCCTCTTCATCGCCGCCGGCATCCATGGCGAGGCACTTTGGACCAACGGCGCGCTCGATCCCGCTAAAGTCGACGCGGCCCTCGCAGCAGAAAACGTCCGCGCCACCTACGCAATGGCAGCGCTCGCCTAATACGTGCGCACGCCGAAATCGTCGAATTGCTCGCCGATATGGCCGTCAAAATCCCGCGCCTGGTTCATATCTTCAGTGCCGGCATTGTCGCCACTGCGACGGCGCGCGACGCCCCGACCGAAAAGCGCAATCGGATTGCCGGACTCAACCGCGAGCGCCGCATCAAATGAGGTTTTCGCGTCCGCCCACTGCCCATCGCGCAATTGCAGAACGCCGCGGCACAATTGTCCTTCGACATTGCGAGGGTCAGCCGCCACCGCCGCATCAGCATCCTGCCGCGCCCGGTCAAACTCGCGCTTTTCATTAAGATCCAGCCAGCAGCGGCCCGCGCGCGCTTCGGCCAGATTGCCGTCGGCGCGGATCGCTTGATCGTAATCGTTCGCCGCGCCTTCAAGATCGTTCAAGCGTTGCTTCGCACGCGCCCGCCCAGCCAGCGCGAGAGCAGAGCGCGGCTCGTGACTGAGCGCGCTATTGAACGAGGTGATCGATTCCGAGAACTCACCGCGGCGAACCTGGATCTGCCCCAAGATTTGATAAGCCTCGCCCGCTTGATTGAGCTCAATCGCCCGCCGCGCCGCAGGCTCTGCCGCATCGAGCTGCCCGCTCGCGAGCAAAATGCGCGCACGGCCTACGAGCGCTGCCGGGTTCTCGCCATCCAGATCGATCGCCGATCCATAGTCACGCAGCGCGGCCGTGACATCGCCCGACTCTTCCTGTGCATCGCCGCGCGTACTGAACGCGACTGAGCGTTGCTGCGGCGTCAGAGACCCGTTCTGCGCAGCGACCGTGCACGCCTCGATCTTGGCTTCAGCTTCCTCAGCCGTGAGGCAGCGCTCGGAATCGTCCACCACTTCCGCGCGTTCGCACGCCACCAGAGCCAACGCCGCAAACGCACCGACAAGCCAGATTTTGCGCATGCGCACCCTCCCCAAAGTCAATCTAGACCACCCCCGAAGGGCGCGCCTAGAGTGCGCCTACATAACAAGGAGCGCGGCGATGGCCAATTTGTTCGACCTCACGGGCAAGAGCGCCATCGTCACAGGCTCCTCGCGCGGCATCGGCAAGCAGATCGCTTACCGCCTCGCCGAGCACGGCGCGAATGTCGTGGTCTCGTCACGTAAGCAGGACGCGTGTGATGCGGCGGCAGCCGAGATCAACGACAAGCTCGGGCGCAAAGCGGCGATCGCTGTAGCCGCGAATATCGCAGCGAAAGAGGCGCTACAAAATCTCGTCGACGAAACCAACCGCACCTTCGGCAAAATCGACATCTGCATCTGCAATGCCGCCTCGAACCCGTACTTCGGGCCGATGAGCGGGATCACCGACGATCAGTTCACGAAGATCCTGCAGAACAACATCATCTCGAACCACTGGCTCATCAACATGTGCGCCCCGCAGATGCGCCAGCGCAAAGATGGAGCTGTGATTATCATTTCGTCTGTGGGTGGCTTGAAAGGCTCGCCCGTTATCGGCGCCTACGACATTTCCAAAGCCGCCGACATGCAACTCGCGCGCAATCTCGCGGTCGAGTTCGGGCCGGACAATGTGCGTGTGAATACGATCGCGCCTGGTCTGGTGCAGACCGACTTCGCCAAAGCGCTTTGGGAAAACCCCGAGATCCTGAAAGCCTCGACCGCGCGCGCAGCGTTGAAGCGCATCGGTCAGCCTGACGAAATCGCCGGCATGGCCGTGTTGCTCGCCTCGCAAGCGGGCGCGTTCGTGACAGGTCAGACGATCATTATCGATGGCGGCGTTATGGCCGCTTAGAACGCGCCGATCACCGGCACGAGTGTGGACTTCAACGCCTGAGCGCTGAATGGCTTCACGATAAAGCTCGAAGCGCCTTGCGGCTTCCGCGCCTTCGGAATTGTCGTTGGCGACCATCACGAATGGCGTTTGAGCAATCCGTTCTTCAGCGCGAACGCGTTGCAAGAATTCCATGCCAGTCATCGGGCTCATATGAGAATCCGAGATCACCAGCGCATAGTCCTTGTTGCGCATTTTGGCCAAAGCGGCAGCGCCGTCATTGGCTTCGTCGATATTGGTGAAACCGAGTTGGCGGAGCAGGTTTCGCATGATGCGGATCATGGTGTTGTAGTCATCCACGATCAAAATCGGCATCGTCATCGAAACGGACATCAGCGCCAGCCTTTCCCAAGAGACCGGTGCTTGTTGTTATAGGCTGGAAGCCGTCTCACTGCCGGACCAGGGTGCGATGGCCCGGCAGTGAGACGTGTCCGGCTTAAAGTGCGCCGTGTCGTGGGAACATAGGTAGCAAAGACCTGAGAATTTTCGGTAAAACAGCACTTAAGTATGAATGAACGCGAGCACGTATTGTTCGTGTTGTGGTTAGCAATTGGAAACGGATAGCCTCGCTTCCGGCGTACTTGCGAAAGACTTTGTGAACGAATGCCGACGATCGGACCAACAACTGCAATTCCAAGAGACGCGCGCGGCGCAGCGATTGCGCTTGGCAATTTCGATGGCGTTCATCTGGGTCACCAAGCCGTAATCGCAAGTGCGCAGGATGTTGCCGAAGAAACAGGTGTCTCGCTCGGCGTCGCGGTATTCGAGCCGCACCCACGCCGCTTCTTCAAACCGGACGCGCCGCCCTTTCGCCTTCAGAGCACACGCCAACGTGCCCGCGAGCTGAACGAGATCGGCGTTGAAGAAGTGTTTGAGATAGGTTTTGACGCTGCGCTCGCCAATTCAACCGATCGCGAATTCGCCGAACGCGTGCTCCGTGACCTCCTCGGCGTCTCACACGTCAGCATCGGCGCCGACTTTGAGTTCGGCAAAGGCCGGTGCGGTAATGCGGAGAGCCTCGCGCGGCTCGGCGATGAATTGGGCTTCAGTGTCGCGGCCATCGAACCAGTCGGCGGCGACGATAAGATTTCATCAACCGGCATTCGCGAGGCGATCACGCGCGGCGACATGGCGGCGGCGAGCGAAGCGCTCACGCGCCCATGGGCGATCCAGGGTGAAGTCCTGCGCGGCTTTCAGCGCGGACGCACCCTCGGATTTCCAACTGCGAACGTCGCATTGGGCGAATACGTACGCCCGCGACTTGGCGTCTATGCGGCGCGCGTTGATGTCGGCGATGGCGTGTTGCTGCCGGGCGCGGCGAGCGTCGGCGTCAATCCGACTGTCGGTGCGCTGCCCGAGCCTTTGCTTGAAGCGCATCTTTTCGATTTCAGCGGCGACCTTTACGGCAAGACCATCGAAGTCGAATTGATCGCCTTCCTGCGCGAAGAAGCGAAGTTCGATAGCCTGGGCGAACTCAAGCGCCAAATGACCCAGGACGTCATCGACGCGCGGCGCGCCTTGGTCGGCGCTTAAGTCGGCTTCGCTGTCGCCTTCACTTCAGCCTCGCCCATCAGCACGACCTTGTCGTCGACGCGGCATTCGCACTTCAGCTTTACGCGACGGCCGCGCTCGATGAGTTCGAGTACCTCAATCGTCGTCTCGACAGTCGCCCCGACCATCACCGGCGCGCGGAAGCTCAGCGTCTGCGAGATGTAGATCGAGCCCGGACCAGGCAAACGCGTGGCAATGATTGCCGATACAAAGCTCGCCGGTGAACACGCCGTGCGCGATGCAAGCGCCAAAGGGTGTCGTTGCCGCGTAGGCCTCGTCCAAGTGGATCGGGTTGTGATCGCCGCTGATCTCGGCGAAGGCCGCGACCTTCTCTTTGGTCACGACATTGCGCGTGGTCTCGCGCATGCCGACCGCGAGGTCTTCGAAATAGATCGTTTGCATCTCTGACATGGGGTGTCCGTTAGCGTCGGGCTTTGAAAAAGTCTTTGAGCAATGTGGCCGCCGCTTCGGCTTCGACGCCGGCGGTGACTTTAGGTTTCCAGTGCGTCTGCGCGTGATCCCAAACACGCGCGCCGCTCTCGACGCCGCCGCTCTTGGGATCGCTTGCGCCATAGACGACGCGGGCAATGCGGGCGTGGCTGATGGCGCCCGCGCACATCGCGCAGGGTTCGAGCGTCACATAAAGCGTCAGATCTGGCTTCAGCCGATAATTCTCGAGCGCTTGCGCGGCGTGGCGCAGCGCTTGAATTTCGGCGTGCGCCGTTGGATCATGCGCACTGATCGGCGCGTTTGCGCCGGTCGCAATCACTTGCCCCTCTGCATCGACAATCACGCAGCCGACCGGCGCTTCGCCCGCCTCAGCGGCAGCGCGCGCCAGATCGAGGGCTTGGGCCATGAAACCTTCATCGCTCACGGGCGGCGTAGCTCCAGTAGATCGGCCACCACATCGCCCTGAGCGATCGTCTCGAACGTGCCGGGGACGATGGCTTCGCGATACTGGCGGCGGGCCTCATCGTCGGAATGGTGCATCCGGGATTCCATGGCCTTCTTCCAGGTGTCTTCGTCTGGCCACTGGGCGTAGGCGATGTAAACGCCATCGGCCTGCTTATGAAGCCTGGAGCCCCAGCCGCCGAACTCGGCCGCGATCCGTTCGGTGCCGCGACGCCAGCCGGTCTCGAATTGCGCCTCACACCCTGGTAGCACCTGCCACCTATAGATCACCGCGAACATGGCCAAACCCTCAGAGCCCCCTTCTAACCCGGAAGCCGAGCGCATTGCGAAGTTCCTCGCGCGCGCAGGCGTGTGCTCGCGCCGGGACGCCGAGCGGCTGATCGCCGAGGGCCGCGTGAAGCTCAACGGCAAGGTGCTGGATACGCCGGCCGTGAAGGTGACTTCGGCGGACAAAGTGCAAGTCGACGGCCGCCCGATCGGCGCTGCCGAAGAAACGCGCATGTGGCGCTATCACAAGCCGTCAGGCTTGGTGACCACGCACCGCGATCCTGCTGGCCGCGCCACGGTGTTTGAGCATCTGCCGCCGGACATGCCGCGCGTGATTTCCGTCGGTCGCCTCGATCTCACGTCCGAAGGCCTGCTGCTGCTGACCAATGACGGCGAGCTCGCGCGGAAACTCGAACTCCCCGCCAATGGCTGGCTACGCCGCTACCGGGCGCGCGCCTACGGGCGCGTGACACAAGAAGAGCTGGATACGTTGAAGAACGGCATCACCATTGAAGGCATTCGCTACGGTTCTGTCGATGCCAAGCTTGAGCGCGGCGGTGGCGCGAACTCCTGGATCACGGTCAGCATCACCGAAGGCAAGAACCGCGAATTGTCGAAGAAATTCCGCGCAGGGTCCTCAAAGAGCAGCTGGGCAAAGACGCGTTCTAATGCCCGCCTAGGAAGCTCGGAATCGCCGGCACGTAAACGGGCCAGAAATTGTGCGCGTCTTCCCAGATCATGCGCGTCCCAGCGAACATGATGATGACGATGCCGATGACGGCAATCCAGCGATAGCGCTCGATCACGCGCGCGATGATCGAGGCGGCGACGCCCATCATGATGACTGACAGGATCAAGCCAAACCACATGATCACTTCGTTGTGGCGCGAGACGGCCGCAACCGCGAGGACGTTGTCGAGCGACATCGAGACGTCGGCGATGACGATGGTCAGCAGCGCACTAAAGAAGGTTTTGGGAGTCTTGCCGTGTGAGGCGATTGCTTCAGCAGCGTGTTCGCCCGCGACAGGGTCACCGACCTGAATGGGCCGATGGGCTTTCAGATCCGACCACATGCGCCAAGCGACCCAGAACAGCAGCAGGCCGCCGACCAGCAGCAGACCCTGGATGTTCAAGAGATGCAGCGTGACGCTGGCAAACGCGATCCGCATCACGAGCGCAAGGACGATGCCCCAGAAGATCGCGCGGCGTTGCTGCTCCCGCGGAAGCGCGGCGGCGGCGAGGCCGACAGCGACGGCGTTGTCGCCGGCCAGCGCCAGGTCGATCAGGATAACCTGAAACAGCGCCGCGAAGTTGGTGACCGCGTGATCAGGATTGAATACGTCGGCAAAGCTGGCGATCAATCCGTCCACGGTAGCGCTACTCCTGCTTCACCCCAATACCGCGGGGTCGTCCTTGTTCACGAAGGCCACCACGAAGGTCAAGCGCTTGGCGACAGGCTATAAGCGCGACATATGGCGCCCGGCGGGATGAGAGTGAAGGATCGGGATGCGGATCGTCGGCGGGCAATTCAAGGGACGCGCAATTGCTGCACCGCAGGGGCGTGACACGCGCCCGACCTCCGACCGTGCGCGGGAGAGCGTTTTCAACGTCTTGGCGCACGCCGATTGGTCGCCCGGAGTTGAAGGCCGCCGAGTGATCGACCTTTTCGCCGGCTCCGGCGCGCTTGGCCTGGAAGCGATATCTCGCGGCGCCACGTTCGCGCTCTTTGTCGAAACTGATGCAGCAGCGCGCGGCGCGATCCGCGACAACATCGAAGCGCTGGGTCTGTTCGGGAACACCCGCATTCATCGGCGCGATGCGACCGATCTGGGCGCAAAGCCAGCTGGCCTCGGCGATCCGTTCGACCTCGTCTTTCTGGATCCCCCTTACGCAAAGAAGCTCGGCGAGCGCGCGCTTTCGCATCTGATCAAGGGCGAATGGATCACATCCGGCGCCGTGATCATGTTTGAAGTCGGCGCCGATGAGACGCCTGACGTTCCCGCTTTCGAAGTGCTCGACGAACGCGTGTACGGCGCGGCTAAGGTTCTTTTCCTCAAGCCGCGCTGAACTTACGGCGTCGGCGCTGGGGTTATGCGCGGCTGCACCTCGATCGGGCGGCGTTGCAGTTGCGGCGCGAGCTGGACATCGTTGCGGAGACGAGTGCGGAACTCACGTTGGCAACGCTGCAGCAGCTCTTCATCCGGCGCGGCGACATCGTGCTGTTCCTGCGCTTGGCGCAGGCGGTCGCAGGCTTCACGACTACGACCCGAGCGGTCGAGAGCGCGGACCAATTGCTGCGCGTCGGCTTCGATGACACCGGCGGCCGCGGAATCCGGCGCTGCTTGTGCCACTTGTTCGCGCGCCGAGTAGGCTTGCGAGAAGCGGGCGCTCGCGGCGGTGAAGTCCCCGCGTTGCTCGGCGATCTGGCCGAGTTCGGAGGCTACCGGCGCGCGCAACTCCGGCGAAGTCAGCTGCGGTAAGGCTTGCTGCAGCTGCGCTTCGGCGGTGGCGTTGTCACCAGTGTTTTGCGCGGCGACGCCTTCAGACACGTGAGCTGCCGCCTCGGCTTCCCCGCTGCGGTTGGTGCGCTGGTATGAGCGCGACAACATGCGCCAGACACCTGGATCGCGTGAGCGGAGGCTGGTCGCCTGCTCCAGCGCGCGTTGGCCGAGCGGATTGTTGTTGGCTTCGCCGACCGAACCGCAGAGCAGGTAGATATCGTCACGCAGCGGATCGTCAGGATGCTCGTTGGCGTAGGTCCAGAGCGTTTGCATAGCCGCGTCACGCGTTGAGGCTTGCGACATCTGCGCGACGGCGAGACGAACCTGCGCATCCGGGTGAGCCGCGAGCGCCGTGAAGGCGGCGCGATAGGCTTCGCTGGCAGTGGCGTCGAACGAGGCTTCGCTGACGACGCCATCGGTCGGCGCTGGGCTAGTCGCAACTTCTGAAGACGCCCCCGGGGACGGTGCGCCCAACCGCGCGTCAGCGGTTTGACCCAACGCGCCAGTTTCCAGCATTTGCGCGAGCTGAATCGCCTGCTCTGGCGTGAGCTGGCCTTCGGCGAGCAAGCGGAGGAGCTCAGCGCGCAAATCTGTCGGCGGCGGCGCCGGGCGCACGAAATCGTTCACGACCCAGGCGATGCCGGCAATCAGCGCCATGACGGTCAGCACCGAGACGATGCGCACGCGCATGCCGAGGCGACTGCGGCGGCGTTGGATTTCGCCGCTGTTGACTTCGCGGCCGGAAAGCTTGGCGCTCAGAACTTCTACTAAGAGCTGCATCTGCGGGGCGTTGGCGCCGCCATTCCAGCGCGTGAAATCTTCGGCTTGGAAGGCGCCGAAGCCGAGCGGGATCTGCACTTGGTCGAGCATCACCGGTACGAGACGGCCTTCGTCACGCGCGCGGCCAGCTTCGTCGCGCACGAACGTCGAGTTGGCGGAGCTTTGCGTCCACACAACGATGACGGCCTTCGCGCCCTTCAGTTCTTTCTCGATGATGGCGGTGTAGTCCTGCCCCGCAGCAAGCGAGCGATCCCACCAAATGTTAAAGCCGCGCGCTTGAGCGCTTCTGGCGAGTGGCCGAACGCGCGCGCGATCCTCACTGGCGTAAGAGATGAAGATGTCCGCCATACGCGCACCTGCCTCAGCGCGTTCTCGCGCCGGCCTTGTTTGTCCCTGGGAGCGTATTAAGGCTTCCGGGGCACGGCGGGAAGATGACCACGGTCACGGAAGCGTGGGTAGAGCAAAATTCCCTGTCCACACCGCGACTTAATTGGGCAGGTCCCCCGACGCGCCAGCGGCGCTGATCAATCGGCGCACGCAAAGATTTTATGGCGTCGCTTGACTTTGAGGCGGTGGGCCATCACCAAGCGCGCCCCGCGCAGCACCGCTTGGCGCGGGGCGCCCCATTCTCGCTGACTCGGAAACCGTGACATGACCCTGTCGATCGGCCTCGACTTCGGCACGACCAATACCGTCGCAACGATGATCAACGCGGGCGGCCAGGCCGAAGCCGTACACTTCGCGCACAATGACGAGACGTTCGACGCCTTCCGCTCCGGTGTTGTGCTTTTGGAAGGACAACGAAGAGGCAGGGCCCACGAATATCGAAGCTGGCCCATGGGCGATCGATCAATTTGTGGAGCTGGCGGGCGATTGCCGGTTTATTCAGTCGTTCAAGACGTTCGCAGCGAGCCCGCTGTTCACGGATACGCTGATCTATTCAAAGCGGCTAAAGTTCGAGGACCTGCTGGCGGGCTTCCTGCGCCGCGTGCGCGCGCATGCCGGCACGGAGTTTCCCAAGCGCGTCGTCATCGGCCGGCCGGTGAAGTTTGCCGGCGGCGCGCCGGATGAGACGCTGGCGCGCACGCGTTACGAAACGGCGCTGCGGGCGATTGGGTTTGAAGAAATCCACCACGTCTATGAGCCTGTGGCGGCCGCGTACTTCTTCGCGCAGCGCCTGAAAGCGGACGCGACAATTCTGGTCGCCGACTTTGGCGGCGGTACGAGCGACTTCTCGGTCGTACGCTTTTCGGTCGGCAAAGATGGGCTGGACTATAAACCACTCGCGCACGCGGGCGTTGGCGTGGCCGGTGATGCGTTCGACTATCGCATCATCGATCAAGTCGTGGCACGCGCGTTCGGCAAGGGCTCCGAGTATGCGAGCTGGGACAAGATCCTGCCCGTACCGAACGGCTATTTCTCGAAATTCAGCCGCTGGAATGAACTCTCGATCATGCGCCACTCGCGCGATTATCGGGACTTGCAGCAATTGGTCCGCAGCAGTCTCGACCCGGACCGCATTCGTGCGTTCATCGCCTTTCTTGATGCCGACGCGGGCTACGCCATGAACCGCGCCGTTTCGACCGCGAAGATGCAGCTTTCGCAAGAGGATGCGGGCACGCTTTCGCTGCACGTCGCAGGCGTTGATATTGAGCGCACGATCAAGCGGACGGACTTTGAGAAGTGGATCGCGCCAGAGCTTGAAGAAATCGGCGCGTGCGTAGACCGCGCGCTGAACGAGGCGGGTTTGCAGGAGAGCGAGATCGATCGCGTGTTCTTGACTGGCGGCTCGTCGTTTGTGCCGGCCGTGCGGACGCAGTTCGAGACGCGGTTTGGCGCGGCGAAGATTGAAACGGGCGATCAGTTGGTCTCGATCGCCTACGGGCTGTCGCTGATTGCACGCGAGGCGGACATTAGCCGCTGGGGCCGTCTAGCCGCGGAAGCAGGCTTCGATGTTGTTGCCGTCCGGGTCGAGAACGAAGGCGCCGTAGTATTTATCGACGCCCTCGCGCGGACCGGGCTTGCCATTGTCTCTGCCGCCCGCTGCGAGCGCGGCTTTGTAGAACGCATCAACGGCCTCTTTGCTCGCCGCACTGAACGCGACGTGCATCTGATTGACGCCGGGGCGCGAGCCCTCGATCCAATAGGAAGGGATCAAGGTTCCAATCCAGAGATAGGGATATTGGTTCGCGCCTTTGCCGAGCACGAACGAGCCTTTGAAATTGTCGGCGGTGCCAAGCCCCAGCGGTTTGGCGAGGGCGTCATAAAACGCGCGCGCCTTGGCAAGGTCGGTGACGACGATTCCGGTGTGATCGAGCATAGAACGCTAACGCGCGGGAGGCGCGCTGGTTTCTCATTGTTCCGCTCTAGCGCCGCGGTTGGCCGTTTTCGCAGAGCGTTGCGGCGTCGCCGCGGGTGAAGTCGGCTGTCCAATTGGTTTCCCAGGTGCGGTTGTCGAACGAGAAGGCTTGCTCCCAGCGCGCGTGGTTCTGATCGGAGATGATCCAGAGGTAGCGCACTTTGATCGGGCGGCCTTCCCATGTGTCGTTGGCATAGAACTCGCCGCGATTGCCATCGAAGCCGCCGACGACAGGGATTGGATCGAGACGGCCGTTGACGCTGCTCACCCAATAGATCGACCATTGGTGACGCTCTTGATCGAACAAGCGCAGCGTGAAGCCGGCTGTACCGCGCGTTGGGAAATAGACTTCGTCGACTGTCGACGCGCCATTCAGATACGGCGTGGCGCAGAGGATGCCGGGATGGTCTTCCCAGTCGTTGCTGCCGGGTGTGCGCGTCCGCAGGCGATGTTGAACCGTGTTCCAGCCGCCTTCGAAATACGCGAAATCGTTGACATGACCGGTGCGCTCCATGGTGAAGCCGGGTGGTAGGGTTTCTTGCGCCGCTGCGTTCCCCGCCACAGCCACCACCGCCATCGCAAACATCCAACCGAGCTTCATTCCCGCACCTCCTTCAAGTGCGCAAAAGCTATCGAGCGGCGTGTGCGTTTGACACGGCGGAGGTCGGATGGAAGGCTAAGTTTGCCTTATGCTCGAAAACATGCCCTCCTTGCCCTCGATCCGCGCCTTCGAAGCGGCGGCGCGGTATGGCAGTTTTTCCAAGGCGGCCGCTGAGCTCAGCACAACGGCGGCTTCAGTCAGCTATCACGTGCGCCAGTTGGAGCGGCAGGTCGGCGTGCCGCTGTTCATGCGCCATGCCCAAAAGGTGACACTGACTGAGCAAAGGTGAAGCAATCGCGCCGGAGCTGACGGCGCTGTTCGCATCGCTGCGTGCGACGTTCGTGAATGCGGTCGATGCGTACGAGGCGCGGCTATCGCTGACGGCGCTACCGACATTTGGCACGGCGTGGCTGACACCGCGCCTGGGTCGTTTCCGCAAGGCCCACAAAGACATCGCGATCGCGCTCGACCTTTCGGAGGCGGCGCAAGAGATCGGCGCTGGGCGTTATGATGCGGCAATCCGCAATGGCGGCGGGCGCTGGACCGGGCTGCGCTCCAGTGAAGCTGTTTCGAGCGTGTTCATGCCGTTGTGCAGCCCGGGCGTTGAAGAGCGCGGTGAAGCAGATTGGCGATCCGCGACGGGCGGTGGATGCGCCGCTGCTGGGGCGGCCGGATTGGTGGGCGGCTTGGTATGAGCAGCGCGGGCATCGCGGCGTTGATCTGACGAAGCGCTTCGGGACTTCGCTGCAAGCAGAGTATCTCGATGCGGCGGCGGCGATTGCGGGTCAGGGCGTGACCATTGGATCGCCGCTGCTGTTTGCGGACGACATCAAGGCTGGGCGGCTTGTGCCGGCGCATGAGTTTGTCGCGGAGTCAGGGCGCGCGTTTTGGTTCGTGTATCCGGCCGTGCGCGAGAACAGCCGCAAGATCGCGGCATTCCGCGATTGGGTGCAGGCTGACGCAGAACAAGCGAACGCGGAGTATGCGGCGCTGATCCGTTAGCGCCCGGCCGCGCAACTTGGCCTAGGACATTCCGAAAGAGCCGCACCGCCGATCGGATACGGTCAATGGCCCGCGGAGCCTTCGGAGCAGAGCGACGCCATGATGTCCGCACAAGCTGCCGCGAGAAAGAGTACGTGAGCAGCGCGCGCTGGCCAGTTACGTCAAAACCGACATCTGAAACACTGAGAAGTCCGGATGCGAACGCGGCGTCGAGCGCGGCGCCGATATCGCGCGGCGCTGCAATGTTGGACATCGGGTCATTTTGACGGATCAGCTCGATCTGAACGTCCTGATCCACCACGCGAACTGGTACGCCGTTAAAGTCTGTTTGACTGAATGTGGGCGGCGGGCGCGTTTGGGCGACAAGCGAGGTGGAGCATGGCGCTGGGCAGGCATGAGATGCCTCCCTCTTTGGATGCGTCAAAGCGCGATGCGGTATTCGAGAGATTGAGCGGAGCGCCTTCGCCGTACTGATTCAAAAACGCGCGATAGACGTCGACCTTGCGTTCGTGATTGTCGCGCACGGGCCCGATTACAATCGGCGTTGCAATGGCAAAACCCAAAACGATCGCCACCCAGAGCCACCACCGCCTCATGTTTAGCGCTCGATGAACAGCGCCGCTGGATGCTCCAGCAAGCCCTTCACGCGTTGGATGAACGCCGCAGCGTCATAGCCATCGACCACGCGGTGATCGAAGGACGAGCTTAGGTTCATCATTTTGCGGATGACGATCTGGCCGTTCTTCACGACGGGGCGTTCGACGAGCTTGTTCACGCCGATGATCGCGACTTCCGGGTGATTGATCACCGGCGTCGTCACGATGCCGCCGAGGGCGCCGAGCGAGGTGATGGTAATGGTCGAGCCGGAGAGTTCGTCCTTGCCGGCGCTGTTGTTGCGCACGGCGGCGGCGAGGCGCGAGACTTCTGTCGCGGAATCCCACACGTCGCGCGCTTCGGCGTGACGTACGACCGGCACGATCAGGCCATTATCGGTTTGCGTGGCGATGCCGATATCGACGTTATCATGGCGATAGACGACGCCCTGCTCGTCATCGTAGCGCGCGTTGATCTGCGGGAAATCCGGCAACGCCAGCACGAGCGCGCGCATCAGAAACGGAAGCATGGTGAGCTTCGGTTGATCGTTGCGCTTGGTGGCGTTCAGGTGCGCGCGAAGCTCTTCGAGCTCGGTGAGATCGGCTTCTTCGACGTAGGCGAAGTGCGGGATGCGGCGCTTGGCGTCCTGCATCTTCTCCGCGATCTTGCGGCGCAGGCCGATCACCTTCACCGGCTCGATGCCATTCTTGGTCGCGAGCGCGGAGCCGCTGCTGCGGCGCGCACCGCCAACAGCGGGGACGAGTACGGCGTCAAGGTCGTCGTGCGTGATGCGGCCATCGGGGCCGGTGCCGCGCACTTGGCCAAGATCGAGGCCGAGCTTTTGCGCACGCGCGCGCACGGCGGGCGAAGCTTGCGCTTGGCTCCATTCGTGGACGGAGGCGTCACGTGCTGCCGGCTTGGCAACGGCTTGCTGTGCTTTAGGCGCAGTCGGCATTGCGGCGGCGGGCACTGGCGTCGCCTTCGGCGCCGAGCCTTGCATCGCGGCTTGCACCTGATCTTCCGACCAGGTGGCGCCGGCTTGCGCTTTGATCTTTGGCTTTGGCGCAGCGGCGGCGTTTGGTTGCGACGCGGGTGCGGGCGGTGGCGGCGGCGCTTTGGCTTCTTGCTTCGGCGGCGGTGGCGCCGCGGCGGGCTCGTCACCTTCTGCTTCGGTTTCGAACACAACGATCGGGCCGCCGACGGGCGCCATGTCGCCGGGTTCGCCGTTGAGCGAGACGATTTTTCCGGCGACGGGAGAAGTCATCTCCACGGTCGCCTTATCCGTCATCACATCGACGAGCGGGGCATCTTCTTTGACGACGTCGCCGACGCGCACGTGCCACGCGACGATCTCGGCTTCGGCAGTGCCTTCGCCCACGTCAGGAAGTTTGAAAACGAACTGGCCCACTGGTCTTTAGCCTTCCATCACGCGGCGCATTGCTTTGATGATGCGCGGCGGTGTCGGGAAATACTCCCATTCCTGGGAGTGAGGATATGGCGTGTCGTAACCGGTCACACGCTCGATCGGCGCCTCGAGCTTGTAGAAGCAATGCTCCTGCACGAGCGCGCTAAGCTCGCCGCCAAAGCCTGAGGTGCGGGTGGCTTCGTGGACGATGACGCAGCGGCCGGTTTTTTCGACGGAGGCGACGATGGTCTCGATGTCGAGCGGCACGAGCGTGCGGAGATCGATGATTTCAGCGTCGATGCCGGCTTCGGCAGCGGCAGCGAGCGCGACGTGAACCATCGTGCCGTAGGCGAGCATCGTGAGCGCTTCGCCTTCGCTGACGACGTTCGCCTTACCGAGCGGGATTTTGTAATAGCCTGCGGGCACTTCGCTAGCGGCGTGCTTCGACCACGGTGAGACTTGGCGATCGTGGAAGCCGTCGAATGGGCCATTATAGATGCGCTTCGGCTCCATGAAGATGACGGGGTCATCGTCTTCGATGGCGGAGATGAGCAAGCCCTTGGCATCGTACGGCGTTGACGGGATCACCGTCTTCAAACCGGCGACGTGCGTGAACAGCGTCTCAGGCGATTGGCTGTGCGTTTGGCCACCGCGGATGCCGCCGCCGTATGGCATGCGCACTGTCATCGGCACGGTGAAGTCACCGGCTGAGCGATAGCGGATGCGCGAAGCTTCGTTCACGAGCTGGTCGTAGCCGGGGTACATGTAGTCGGCGAACTGGATCTCAACGACGGGCCTGAGGCCGTACACGGCCATGCCGATCGCCGTGGCGGTGATGCCGTTTTCGCTGATCGGCGCATCGAAGCAGCGCTTGGCGCCGTACTTTTGTTGCAGGTGTTCGGTGACTTTGAACACGCCACCGAAATAACCGACGTCTTCGCCGAACGTGAGCACGTTCGGATCGCGTTCCATCATGGTGTCGAGCGCTGAGTTGAGCGCCTGGATCATGGTCATGCTGGCCATGGCTTACGCTCCTCGTCGCGCTGTTGCGCCAGGTGCCACGGCACATCTTTGTAAACGTCCTCGAACATCTCGGCGCGCTTTTGCGGCGCTTCGGTGCTCAGGACACCAACCTTCTCGGCTTCACGGCCAGTGGCGCGCACAAGCTCGACGGCTTCTTCCTGCGCCTGCTTGTGCTGCTCTTCAGACCATTCGCCGAGCGAGACCAAGTGATCGCGCAAGCGCTCGATCGGATCGCCGAGCGGCCACTGGCGGCCTTCGTCGGCGGGGCGATACTTCGCGGGATCGTCGGAGGTTGAGTGCGGGCCGCCGCGATAGGTGAAGTGCTCGATCAGCGTGGGACCCAGATTGGCGCGGGCGCGTTCGGCGGCCCATTGCGTCACGGCGTAAACGGCAAGGAAGTCGTTTCCGTCGACGCGGAACGGCGGCATGCCATAGCCAACGCCGCGCGCGGCAAAGGTCGTGTTCTCACCGCCGGCAATACCTTGGAACGATGAGATCGCCCACTGATTGTTGACGACGTTAATGATCACCGGCGCTTTGTAGACGGCGGCGAACGTCATCGCAGCATGGAAGTCGCCTTCGGCCGTCGAGCCATCGCCCAGCCAGGTCGCAGCGATGCGGCCATCGTTTGAGTAGGCCGACGCCATCGCCCAGCCGACAGCTTGCGGCACTTGCGTCGCGAGGTTGCCAGAGATCGTGAAGAAGCCCTCCTTCTTCGACGAATACATGATCGGCAGCTGGCGGCCCTTCAGCGGGTCGAGTGCGTTCGAATAGATCTGGTGCATCATGTCGACGAGCGGGTACTCGCGCGCGATCAGGATGCCTTGCTGGCGATACGACGGGAAGCACATGTCGTCGGGAGCGAGCGCCATGGCTTGCGCCACCGCGATCGCCTCTTCGCCGAGGCACTGCATGTAGAAGCTGGTTTTGCCCTGGCGCTGGGCGCGGTGCATGCGCTCGTCGAACGCGCGCGTCAGCAGCATGTACTTGAGGCCGCGGCGGAGTTCGTCCGGCGAGATGCTCGGCGTCCATGGGCCGAGCGCATTGCCTTCCATGTCGAGCACGCGGATGAGGCCGTACGCATAGTCGCGCATCTCGACGGCGCTCTCGTCGATGTCCGGCTTTGGCGTGTCGCCAGGTTCGGGAAACGACCAGCCGCTGAAGTCAGGCTTATCGCCTGGACGCGCGCGCGGCTTGGGGATGTGCAGATCGAGCGCGTTCGGCTTGCGGCTCATGTCGTCCATTACCCTTTTCTCGCGGCGGCTAGCTTTTCGCGAACGATACGATCGGCGGCAGCTTGCGGCGTGATGCTATCGCTCTTGGCGATATCCAACACGCGCAGCACGCGCGGAGCAATGGCGCGGACGCGGGCTTCGACCACATCGGCGGCTTCGCCCAGATATTCGGCCGAGACGTTGATGATGCCGCCAGCGTTGACGACGTAGTCCGGCGCGTAGGTGATGCCGCGCGCCACCAGGGCTTCGCCATCGGCTTCGGTGGCGAGCTGGTTGTTGGCAGCGCCGCAAATGATTGGTGCGCCGAGTTCCGGAATGGTCTTCGGGTTCAGGCCAGCGCCCAGGGCGCACGGCGCGAACACATCGGCCTTCACCGCGTGGATTTGATCCACGGGCGCGATCTCGACACCGAAGGCTTCGGCGCGCTGGAGGTTGGCCTTGTTCACGTCGGCGACGACTAGCTTGGCGCCTTCCTCAGACAAGAGCCTGCAGAGGTTGAAGCCGACATTGCCGACGCCCTGCACAGCGATGGTGCGCCCCTGCACAGAGCCGCCCAATAATGCCTTGATCGAAACGAATGTGCCCAGCGCCGTCATCGGCGAAGGATCGCCGCCGGCTTGGCCGTGTTCCTTCGGAATGCCAGCGACGTAGGTGGTTCGGCCGGCGATGGCGCGCATGTCGGCAACGCCCGCGCCGACGTCTTCGGCGGTGATGTAGCGGCCTTGCAACGCTTCGACCGCTTCGCCGAACTTTTGGAAGGCGTCCACGCGATCGGTGTTGATGCGATAGATCACCGCCTTGCCGCCGCCGAGCGGCAGATCGGCCATCGCGTTCTTGTAGGTCATGCCGCGCGACAGACGCAGCGCATCGGTCAGCGCGTCGTCAGCGCTGTCGTAATCCCAGATGCGGCAACCGCCAGCGGCGGGGCCGATGGCGGTCGAATGGATCGCGATGATGCCGGCATAGCCTTGCGACTCGCCGCCTATGAATACGACCTGCTCGTGGTTGTCGAACGAGGGATTGGTTTTCGGGTCGATCATTGGATCGGTTCATCCAGCAAGAGTTGACGCGCAAAGCGGCCCGGAGGCGAGCCGAACGCGAGCACGCCATCGTGGTAAGCTTTGAGATTGAATGCGGCGCCTTGCTTTTGGCGGGCGGCGACGCGGGTTTCGAGATGCTCCTGGAAGCCTACGAAATAGGTCGAGAGCTGTGTGACGGAAAGCTGCGCACGGCGCCATTTGCCGGCGGCTTCGCGCTCTTCCTGGAATGCGGTCTGCGTGAGGAACGTCATCATCTGTTCTTGCGTCATGCCGTCGACGTGGATGGCTTGATCGATGATGGCGTTGGTGATGGTGCGCAGCTGCACTTTGAGTTGGCTCAAGCGATAGAGCGGATCGTTGGCCCGGAAGCCCTCTTCGCACATCATCTCTTCTGCATAGACCGCCCAGCCTTCAACGAACGAGCCTGAGCCGAGCACGGCGCGGAGCGTCGAAGGATAGCGGTTGGAGTGGAAGATCTGCACGTAGTGGCCGGGCATCGCTTCGTGCACGCCGATGTCGAGGATGGCGCGGTTGTTGTATTCGCGCAGGAACGAAGTTGCCTGCTCTTCCGACCAATCGTCCGGGATCGGCGAGATCGCGTAGAAGGTTTCGAGATTGCGCTCGAGCGGGCCGGGAGAGTCGCAATATGCGACAGCGACGCCGCGCTGGAACTCAGGCATCAGGATCACGCGCACCGGGCCTTCCGGCAGTGTGATGAGATCGTGCTCGATGACGAAGCGGCGCGCCTCTTCTGTAGCTGCGGTGGCGTCTTCGACCAGATGATCGCGCGCGGGGCGTTCGGCGGCGGCGATGTCAAGCGCAGCGCGGATGACGGCTTGTTGTTGCTCGGGCGTCGGCGCCTCGGGCGTTGCGGGCGCGCCGGGGCGGCCGGCGAGCGCCTGCTTGGAGACGCGGTACATTTCCTCACGGACGCTGATCACGGCAGCGTCAGCGCGGCTGCGGATTTCCGCGCGCGAGAGATTGGAGAGCAACGTGTAGCCAAGCTGAGTGTCAAAGGTTTCAGCGCCGGCGCGGAAGTCTGCTTGTGCGGCGGGCACAAGCGTTTCCGTGATCCAGGTTTGGTGCTCATCGACGGCGGCGTTGAACGCCGCGATGGCGCGTTCGAGGCGCCGCTGCTTCGAGCGCAGGAGCTCGCCTTTGTGCGGCTCGATCATGCCGGTGACGATCGATTTGAGACCCGGGTTTTGCGCGGCGTAGGTTGCGGCATGCGGCGCCGGCACGCGTGACGGCACAAGAGCTGCGCGCGTTTGCTCAAGGAGACGCGGCATCTTTCGAGACGATAGATGGCGCTTTCGAGACGTTGCGGCAGCGGCGCGAATTCGCGCGCCATCAGGCTATAGAGCGCGCCGCCTGCTAGGCCTTGGTAACCGAGCGGATTCCACGCCCAGGTTTGCCAGGTTTCAGTTTGCCAGATGCCGGCGCGGAGCGAGTTGCCGAGAATGGCGTAGTCGACTTGGTTCGCACGCGAGAGTTGGGTTTTGTCGATCGCTTCAAGCTGGCGAAGCGTGTCGTGCGCGAAGCGGAGGCCGGCGTTGCGGCCAGCGGCGCTGACATCATCGATCTCGCGATCGAAGCGGTGATCGCCGGTGCCGGTGGCGCTCACTGGCGACAGACGCATCGAGCGATCGAGCCAGCGGCGGCCAAGCGCTTCGAAGGCGCGGTCGGCGCGGCTTGGGGTTTGCGCAAAAGCGTCCGCGCCCATCAGCGGGACGAGCACGGTTGATCCGAGTGCGAGAACGACCCGGCGGCGCGATGTTTTCATGTGGACGCTACGCTCCTTGGAAGCGGCGGCGGCGCGTCCGAGCGCGTCCCGCGTTGATTTGCGGGCGGAAAATACTCAGACGCGGATTCTTAGCAAGGATCGCGTGATTATCGGACATTCGTTGCCCGATAGACTGCCGCACGGGGTCATTTCCACCCTTTGCGGTCAATTCACCGCAAGATCATTGCTGCCGCACTGCAGCAATTCCGTCTAACTGATCTGACGCCACGAATAATCGACGCCGATCCGCCCAAACGCATGATCCCAAGCCGTCCGAACTTCGTCCTCGCTGACATTATGATCGCGCCCGTGGGCGACGAAATAGACGTCGAACGCCACGCCCTCCGCCGACGGCCCAAACTGGCGCGCAACAACATCACCGAGCTGATCCTCAGCGCCTGAGTAGATGCTGTAGAGATCAGAGTTCTGGCGCATGTCCGACACCAGGGATGAGGCGGCGATGCGGAACGGTGGCGTTGAAGTCGTCGCTGCCGAGCCAGCGGTGCACGTATTCGACGATCGGGCTTGAGCGGGCTTCCGACGGCTCGCGCACATCTTCGATGACGCGCTCAGCGGCGCCGACGAAGCGTTGCTCGAAGTCGCGCGTGGTGTAGCGCCGACCGCGATAAAGATCGGACCAGAACGTCGGCGTGCCCGGATTGCAGATCGAGAACAGCGGATGCACCGATTGGTTCGCGTCGAGCGAAACGATCGAGAACTTCTCGTACTTGTCCGTGTCGCGCTGCGCGTTCTCGACGAGTTGGGTGAGGGCTGCGCCCATCGCGGTTGTCCAGCGATCGGTGCGATCGACGATCACGACGGTGTGGCCCGCGAGCGGGCGATTGGTTGGGCAGAGCGTCGCGGCGTCGAGATCGGCAGGACGCATCAGCCAGACGGTGGCCGTCAGCGCGAGCACGCTGAACAGCACGCCAGCCGTGAAGCCGGCATAGCGCCGGTTCGCGGCTTCACGTTCGCGGCGCATCTAGCGAGACCTCCGCCGATGACGGAACGAGACAGCTTCAGCTGGCTCATCACCGTTTTCGTCTTCACTCTCAGGACCGAGTTCGATTGGCGCGAGCTTCTTCACGTCACCGAATTCGCCGCGAACGTTGATAGTGGCGGCGTTTTCGATGTTCTTCAGGAAGGGCGTGAGTTCGTCGTCGTAGAAGGAATGGTACTCGGCCTCAAGCTGCGCGCGTGCGCCGGCCAATTGGCTTTTGCAGGCGGTGATGTTCGCGGTGGCCCGGCCAAAGGCGGTGGTCAGAGTCTCCAAGATCTCGGCTGACGATGGCGGCTCGGCGTCATCGAAAGCGTCGCGCGAGAAATATCCCGGCTCCGCCGACGAGCGGGCTTCGCGATTGGCGTCGCGATAGATCTCGATGGCGTCACGGCCCTCCGCCAGGATTTCGGCGGCGGTGAAATCCCAGATCGCGGCGTTGTCTTGCGTCCGCGCAATGGCTTGGCGCAGCGCGGCGACAGCGCCGGTGCTTTTCACCGTGATGTCGTTGAGCGCGACGTCGGCGTCAGCTTTGGCGACGTCGATGTCCTCTGACAAACGCTGCGCGATATCTTGCGACCGCTCGCGCGCTTCTTCCATGCGGCGGTGACGCGGGCCGTAACCGGGATACGGGTCATCCCAATGCGCGCCGCGATGGATGGCGAAAATGCCGATCAGCAACGCAATGATAAAGAGGAGCAGCGATTCCAATTGTTGGAACGGCTGAAACGGCTGCGTCATCACCGATGTCAAGATGTTGTCCGGCACCGGCGCGTCGAGTGAGCTGTGCGAGAGCTCGTAGCGATAATGCGCGATATAGAAGGCAAATAGCAGCAGAAGCGCGCTGCCGAGGACCATCGCGGGCACTGCCCACATGCGGTGTCTCAAGCCCGCACCATCGGCGCCGCGATAATTGAGATAGCGCCAAGGCCCCGCGCCCAATAGCGAGCCGGTGAGCACAACCAGCACTGAGATCATCAGCGCCGTGCTCCAGCCCTGAACGAGACCGCCAGGGCTGGCTTGGCCGATCATCCAGCCGTTGGCGGCGACTTCGACGATGAAGAGCAGCGCCAGGAAGAAGACCTTGCGCCAGAACACCGTGTCGTAGCTCGGCTCGGTTTCGGTGAGCTGATGCTGGATGCGGAAGGCGCGGTAATCGCGATAGGCGCGCGCATAATCGGTTTGCGCAGCATTGAGTTCGAGGCCGAGCGCCGCCTGCGCGCGCGCCTTCTTGGCGCGGAAGCCGGTCAGGATGGTTTGCGGCTCGGTCGCCATCGACTCCAGATCTTGCGGTAGCGTGGTGAAATCCTGCCCTGACCCAACGCCGAGGATCTCGTTCGATTTCTGCGAGATCGCGCCTTCGATGCGGCTGACCACCATCGCTTCGACGGCGGATAGGCGCGTGTCTTGCGCGCCTGGGATGTTCTTCGCGCCATCAGCGGCGCCGCGGTCGGAAAGTTTCAGATCGGACTCAAGTGAGTCAGCGGTAAGCTTAGGAATGGCGCCCTCCATTCGCATGTGACGTGCAGCGTCATCTGAACGCGAAATCGAAGCGCGAGTTCCATGCTGTGTGTGCGGCGGTTTCTGGGCGGTGGCTGCGAAGGAATGTTTCGAAATTGCAATGTTCGCGCGCGGGCGACGTAGCGGGCTTACTTCTTCTTGGCCGCGTTGAACGCCACCGCAGCGCGGATGAGCGCCCTCAGCGCCTTCTCGTTGATCTCGTCGCCCTCGTGAATGTCGATGGCGCGACGGGTGCCCGCATCGAGGCTGGCATTGAAGACGCCCGCCGGATCAGCAAGCGCCGCGCCATGTGCGAAGGTGAGCTTGATTTTGTCTTTGTAGGTTTCGCCGGTGAAGAGGATGCCGTCTTGTGACCACGTTGAGACGCCAGCGGGATTGGTTGGCTTCTTCCATTTGGCTTCGACGGTCGCACCTGGCGCGGCGGTTTCAATAATTGCGCGCAGGCGCGCGAAGGTTTCAGCGCGCCAATCTGACTTTGCCGCGGCCCCCTTCTTCGCGGGCGCTTTCTTTGCCTTCTTCATGGTGCTCACATCTTCTCGCCAGGAAACTTGGTGGTTTGTTTGACCCATGCGGTGAATTGCGTCTCGTCAAACGCGCCTTCGTAGATGTCGTAATAGCGAACCCGCGCTTGCTTTGACGTGCCGGGCGGCGGTGGCTTGAGCGAGGCGCCGTTGAAGAACGCGACCTTCACGTAGCGTGTGAAGACGTGTAAGCTCAGGAACCAGGCATTCTCGATCTTGCCGTAGAACGGCGAATTCCACTTCACCGCCTTCTTCACGCCCGGCACAGCCTTGCTGATAATCTTGTCGAGTTGCTTGCAGACGTCGCGCCGCCAATCTGGAACGGCAGCGATGTAAGCTTGCACCGGCGCGTCGCCATAGCCTTTGGCGATCTGTGGATTGCCGCCTGAGAGCAATTTCGGCTTTGCCGCCTTCTTTGGCGGCCTGGGCGTTGTTGCTTTCTTGGCCGGCTTCTTGGCTACCTTCGCCATCGTCGCGTCCTTAGCTTCTGCGCCGCCACTTCGCGGCGTACGGCTGGAAGAACATGTAAATGCCGGTCAGCGACAGCAAAGCCAATGGCAGAAGCGGCACGTAGGACATCCACATGATCGGCGTCGGCTGCGCCAGCGCGACAGTTGTGGCGATGACGCTCAGCACGAATAGCGCCGACGTCCAGCGATGGAACTGGCGGATGAATTTGCTCATGGCGATCTTCCTCGAGGCGGCGTGAATGAGTTCGGCGTGCATCGGGCTCAGCCCTGGATCATTTTCCAGCCATTGCCGGATGGGTCGCGGAAGTTGGCATCGACGCCGCCATAGCGCGCGATCGGTTCTTGCGTGAACTCGACGCCATTCTTGCGCATTGCTTCGTAAGAGGCTTTGCAATCTTCAACGACCAACACCAGCGGCGGCATCGCGCCCTTGGCCACCATCTCGCGCATGGTTTGCGCGGTGGCGGCGTCCATCACCGGTTCTTGCGGTTGGAAGAGGCCCAACTCGATCGTCGGTTGGTTCGGGTGCTTCACCGTGAGCCAGCGATAGGCGCCGTTGCGTGCGTCTGCGTGGACCACAAAACCCAGCTTGTTGACGTAAAAGTCGAGCGCCTCGTCCTGATCGTGAACGTAGAGGCCGACAACACCGATGCCCTTGCTCATTTTGTGTCCTCCGAAGTCTCTGTTGCTTCGGGATCGGTTTTATCGGCGGCCTCCTGGCGGCGCTTCTCCGAAACTGCGGACTTGAGGTTCGGGCGATAGGCGGCGCTGATGAAGCAATGCGGCACCCGATCGAGCGCGTGTGCGCCCGCCTGCTCGCGGGCGCGGAGTTCGGTCGGGCTTTGGCCGGTGATGTCGCGGAATACGCGGCCGAAGGTGCCGAGGCTCGACCAGCCGGTCTGAAAGGCGATGTCGATGATCGGCTGATCGGTGTCGCGCAGCAGCGCCTTGGCGCGCTCGATGCGGCGCGTCAGCAAATAGCGATGCGGCGGCACGCCGAAGGCGTCTTTGAACGAGCGGGAAAAGTGCGACTCTGATACGCCACTGACAGAAGCCAAGCGTTCAACTGGCCACTCCTCCTCGGAGGCCGCGTCCATGCGGTCCTTGGCGCGCAGCAAACGGCGCAGCAGTGCGGGGTCGATCCCTGATCCCATGGCGCAACGCTTCAGCGTTCCGCTTTAGCGGTCAAGCTTTCGCGCGGGATGGGCGGTGCAGCATGGCGTGCGCGACGCCGGCCGGGAGCGCGCCGGTCGTGGCCAGATGCTGCGCACACAGCACGGCCGAGACAGTCATGGCTTCGCGCACTGAGCCGTCGAGCACGGCTGTTAGAACGTCAACGAAATGAACGTGCCGATGCGCGAGCACTTCGGTGTCATCAGGGTGCGGTTTCCCCGCCTCCAAATCCGTCGCGATGAAAATGATTGCCTGCTCGTCGGTCAGAGATGTGGAGAGATCAAGCGTCAGCACTGCGCGCCAGGTCGCGGCGGATAGGCCGGTCTCTTCCTTCAGTTCGCGCTTGGCGCACGCGAGCGGCGTTTTCGCCGTCTTCGGCGCCGCCTTCAGGCATCACCCAAGAATAGCGCCCGAGTGGCAACCGCCATTGGCCGATCATGTGGACGAAACCATGCGCATCGATCGGCAATATGCCGACGCCGAGAACCCGTATGCGCACGACTTCGTAAGAGCCATGGCTGCCATCAGGACGGACGACGGCGTTCTGTTCGACCTCGAACCACTCGTTGCTGTGAACTTTACCTGTGTTGGTGATCGTCCAGGGATTGTCGCGGCGCGGCCAAGCCTCACGCTGATCGTCCGCCATCAGACGGATTACGCTTTGGAATCGCTGGTACGCGGCGGCGTGTTGGTCGGCAACTCGGCCTTCGCCGCAAGAATGTCGACAAGCTCGACCTTCACCGGCGCGCCGGTCATGCCTTCTTCGGACGCGACCAAGCGATGGCGGACGTCATCCTCCCATTCGTTGAGCAGCGCGCACTTCTCTTCCAAAGAGAGTGAAGCGTCGGCGATGAGATCGCGCGGTGTGGCGTATTTGGCAGCGGGATTCTGAGCTGATGCGGTCATGAGTAGCCTCGTGAGGGGGTCAAAGCTCAGAGCGGCCTTAAGTTCCCCAAGGCGCCGGCGAAAGAGGGTCATTCGATGGAACTTTGCGTGCGCTCACGCGCTCTAAGACGTTGTTCAATTCAGACCGTGACCATGGCCAAAGCTAAATCCTCACGCAAAGAGACCGCGGCCAAGGCCGAGGGGATCTCCAAGGCCAAACGCGTCGCGCCAGCGCTTGCCGTCAATATCGGCAGCACGCCGGCCACGCGCTTTCGCGGCAATCCCGATATTTTCGGGCAGCTGGTTTTGGACCATGATCGCCACCGCGCGCTCATTGCGATGATCGAAGAGACGCATGGTGATTCCGCTGTGCGAAAAAAGCTGTTCACGGAATTGACGCGCGAGGTGAAAGCGCACGCAGCCGCCGAAGAGCAAGCTCTTTGGTCCAGCGTGCTTCGCGACCCGAAGACGACAGAGGATGCGCGTCACGCAGTTGCCGAACACAAACAGATTGATGACTTCCTGGCTGACCTCGCAGCCCGCGACATGGCCTCCTCAGGCTGGCTGCGACGCTTTGCGAAGCTGAAGGAAAAGTACCTCCACCACATCCGGGAGGAAGAACAAGAACAGTTCGTCGCGGCCGAGCGGCACTTGACGCCCACCGATCTGAAGCATCTCCGCAGCGTGTTTTTGCACCGCAAGCGCGATGAGAAAGCTCACGTTGAGTTCAAAAAGAAGCTGAAGCCCTCGCTCTACTAACCGTAGGCGGCGAGACACTCGCGCTTACTGGACGGCTGGTGATGCTTGAGGGAAATGGCGCGCCCTAAGAGATTCGAACTCCTGACCCCCAGATTCGTAGTCTGGTGCTCTATCCAGCTGAGCTAAGGGCGCGCGAAGGCGGGGTGCATAGCGCCCGACCGGGGCGCTGGCAAGGCAGGTCGAGGCCAAAGCGCTGGAAGAAGCCGAAATTGGCCGAGGCGCCCTCGCCTCCGGCCCTACTTCTTACCCTGCGGGTAGATCGTTTCGCCGCGTTTCAGCATGGCGACGAAGGTCTCGATCTTTTTGGCGCGGCCAGCCGGGGTCTTCATGTTGTGGACGCGGAACGCGAGCGCGAAACGGTTTTGGGCGCTCAGGGTCTTCAGCATGGCGGCGGCTTTGGGTTCGGCGTCGATGGCGGCCTGGAGGTCAGGCGGGATCTTCATGTCCTTGCCGCTTGCGTAGGCGCGCTTCCAGCGGCCATCGGCCTTGGCGGCTTCGACTTCGCGCAAGCCGTGCGCGGTCATGCGCTCTTCGCGGATGAGACGGGCGACATTGTCGACGTTGATCTTGCTCCAGATGCTCTTCTTGGTACGCGGCGTGTAGCGCTGGAGGAAGCACTGCTCGTCGTGCGACTTGCGCACTGCATCGATCCAGCCCCAGCAGAGCACGACGTCGATTGCTTCTTTCGCGGTGATGGATTTGAGGCCTGAGCCAACTTTATGGATCTTGATCCAGAGTTCGTCTTCGCGCGCGTGGTTCTTGCTGAGCCATTTGTAGAAGGCTTCAGCGTCCTTGAACGATCGCACTTTGTTTGGGTTGACGATGACTGGCGCCATCAGGCGACGTCGCGCCAGGCTCGGTGAACGCCGACGCTAGCCGCCGCATGGACGCCGCGCGCGACGGCGCGGGTTAGGCAATCGGCGGCGAGTGCGCCGAGACGCGCGATGGTGAGTGCGCGTGGTTCCGAGGTTTCGCGCACGCCCGTTGCGAGCGTGAACACCACATCGCCGTCGAACGGCGCGAACACCGGGCGAATGGCGCGAGCGAGACCAGCGCTTGCCATTTGCGAAATGCGTTTGGCTTCGGCGGGCGTAAGCGCCGCGTCGGTGGCGACACATGCGATTGTAGTGTTGGCGCGCGGTTGTGGATTGAATTTGGCGCCGCCCCAGTCTTCCGCGTCAAAGCTTCGCGCGATGGCGGGCACACCGCCGAACTCACCATCGATCTCGAACGGTTGCGCCCAGAAGGCGCGCTGATTTGGCATCGTGGTTGAGCCCCAGCAATTGACGCACGCGAGCGCGGCGACTGTAAAGCCTTCCTGCGAGACGATGCTCGCGCTGCCCTGTCCCCCTTTCAGCGCGCCAGCAACAGCGCCGAGACCAGCGCCCACGTTACCGAGCGGCGTTGTCTTGCCGCGCGCAGCGTAAGCGCGACGGCCTAGCGCGTTGTATGGCGGTGCGTCGTTCCATGCTTTGCTGCCGCCGTTCGCCAGATCGTAGAGGATCGCGGCTGGGATCACTGGCGAGCGCGGCACGCCGGGCAGATCGATGAGCCCGAAGCCGCGACCTTCGGCGCCCATCGCCGCAGCGACACCATCCGCAGCGGCAAGTCCGTAAACAGAACCGCCGCTCAACACGAGCGCATCGACAGCGTCGACAAGATTTTCAGGCGCCAGTGCATCGGTCTCGCGCGTGCCTGGCCCGCCGCCGCGGACGTCAACCGCGCATACCGCACGCACGTCCGGAACGATCACCGTGACGCCCGTCAGCGCGTTCTCGTCCTCGGCGCAGCCTATGGACAAACCGGCCACATCACTCAATGAATTGCTCGGGCCGGGACGCGCCATGGGCGTGCTCTTTCGCGTTAGAATCACGCAGTTCGTAGGAAGCGTCCTGATGTTTGACAAGCAATCGTTGAAGCGCATCGCCGCGCCGCTTTTTGCGTTGGTGCTGGTTGCGTGCGCTTCAGGGTCGATGCCCGGCGCTCCGCAACAAAGCGCGGCGCGCGGCGAAGCGATGGCGGCGGCGGCAAACCCACACGCTGTCGATGCGGCGATTGAGATTTTGAACGCGGGCGGGAGTGCGGTCGACGCGGCGATCGCGGCGGAACTCGTGCTTGGTTTGGTCGAGCCACAATCATCCGGCATCGGCGGCGGCGGTTTTCTGCTGAACTACGATGCATCGAGCGAGCGCATCACTGGCTATGACGGACGCGAGATCGCACCGGCAGGCGCACGGCCTGACATGTTCCTGGATGCGCGCGGGCGGCCGATGCCGTTTCTCGACGCGCAAGCCAGCGGCCGTTCGATCGGCACGCCGCTGGTGATTGCGATGCTGAAGCTGGCGCACGACGATCATGGCCGCTTGCCATGGGCGCGTCTGTTTGAGCCGGCGATCCGGCTTGCGGAAGAAGGCTTTGAGATTTCGCCGCGCCTTGCGGGTTTCATCGCGGTAGCGGGTGAGCGCATGCGGTTGCGTGCGGACTTCGAAGCCCGCGCGTATTTCTTTGACCGGCAAGGGCGCCCACTCCCAGCGGGCGTGGTGCTGCGCAATCCAGCTTATGCGGCGACGTTGCGCGCCATTGCCGAACAAGGTCCGCGTGCGCTGAGCGAAGGGCCGATTGCGGAAGCCATGGTTGCTGCGGCGCGGCGCAATCCACGCGCAGGCACGTTGACGCTGGACGATTTGCGCGCGGCGCAAGCGCGGCGGTTTGAGCCGTTGTGCGGCGCTTATCGCGTCTATCGCGTGTGCTCGACCAATGCGCCCGCGTCCGGCAACGCGCTGATCGCCATGCTTGGTCTGTACGAGCGGGCGCGGCCGCATCCGGAAGGCGCGCAAAGCGCTGACGATTGGTCGGCGTTTCTCTGGGCCAGCCGCCTCGCCTACGCGGATCGCGACTATTACATGGCTGACGATACGGTTGTGCCGGTGCCAACAACTGAGTTGATCGCGCCGGACTATCTCGATGCACGCGCAATGCTGATCGATGTCGCGCATGCGCCGGCGCAGGTGAATCCGGGCACGCCGCCAGGCATTGGCGATCTCTTTGATCGCTGGGGCCGCGCTGTCAGTGATGATGCGGGCACGACGCACGTTGTGATCGTCGATGCTTGGGGCAATGCGGTCTCGATGACGGCGACGGTTGAGAGCTTGTTCGGCTCGCAACGCATGACCAACGGCTTCCTGCTCAACAATCAGCTCACGGATTTTGCATTCGAGCCGAACTTGAACGGCCGCCCGGTGGCGAATGCTGTCGCGCCCGGCAAGCGGCCGCGCTCATCCATGGTCCCGGCGATCGTGCTGGACCGCAACGGCGACCTTGAACTTGTCGTCGGTTCGCCCGGTGGGTCCGCGATCATCGGCTACACCGCGCGCACGACGATCGGCATCCTGGATTGGAACTTGCCGGTGCAGGAGTCGATCAATTACGGCAACGCCACCGCGCGCACCGCCGACATCGCCACCGAGATCACACGTCTGCCGCCAGGCATCGCCGATGCGCTCACGGCGCGCGGTTGGCATTTGCAGCAGACATCACTTGGCGAAGTCAGCGGCATTCAGGCCATTCGCGTTCGCCCCGACCGCACGCTGGAAGGCGGCGCCGATCCGCGGCGCGAAGGCACAGTTGGCCGCATCGCGCCGCAGCAGGCGCCAACGCCTAACTCAAGCCGAGCGTCGCGATAATCTGACCGCGCACATCGTCGGGCGCGGCATCGAGCGTTTGAACGATGCGGCGCATCTGCGTGCCGGTCATGTTCTCGACAACGACGAGGCTGTCGCGCTCGTTCGGTTCATCGACCTCTTCGTCGGGCGGGCAGCTGGCGAGATCGACGTGCGACCCGCGCCCCGACACGGTGACAACACTAACGTCCTGCGCGTGACGGCGCGTGCTCAAAGTCGATGCCACCGCTGCAGCATCAGTCAACACGCTAACGTCGCCGCATCCGCGTACTTCGACGGCCGAAACCGCGTTGCCGCCAGCGAAGACGTACGTTTGCGCACCGCCGTCGCGCGGTTGAAAGATGTAGAGATCGTAGCGCGTCTGCGATTGCGCCGCGCCTGAGCACGCAGCCAACATCAGCATGGCGACAAACACTGTGCGCATCATCATCTCCTTCTGATGAAGGAAATAGCCGCGCGATGTTGCGCGCGTATTTCAGCCTGCAGGCAGCGTGATGCGGAAGGTGGCGCCTTCGGCGCCGGTGCGGATGAGCGCGAGTTCGCCGCCCATGGCGCGCGTGAGTTCGCGGGCGATGGCAAGGCCGAGGCCGGTGCCGCCGGCTTCGGGCGCTGCCGATACGAACGGCTCGAACAAACGGTCGCGCAATTCGATCGCGCACGCCAGGGCCGTGATCGATAACGTCGATTTCGCAGCGGCCTTCGATGCGCGCGGCGCGGACAATCAGCGTTTTGTCGCGGCGGCTATGATCCTTCTCGCTTGGCCGGCGTTTCGAATGAGATTGCCCAGGATGCGGTGCAATTGATCGGGGTCGGCAAGGCAGGCGAGCGCCGGTTCAATGTCGGCTTTGTACTCGACGCCGGTGAAGGCGATCAGCGATTCAGCCGCCGCTTCCTCGGCCGCTTCGGCGACATCGACTTTTTGGATGACGGGCGGATCTTCATCGGCGCGCCCGTATTTCAAAGTAGATGCAGCGAGGCCGGCGGCGCGATCGATGGTGCGCTCCAGGCGCGGCGCGAGTTGGCGCACGGCAGGGTCTTCCGATTGCGCAAGGCGGTCAGCCACCAATTGTGCGGTTGAGAGCATGTTGCGCAAATCGTGGCCGATACGCGCAACGGCGGCGCCCAACGCGGCGAGGCGTTCGTTCTGACGCAATGAATTGCGGACTTGCTCGGCCATATCGGCGGCCGCGCGCTGGGCGCGGCCGATTTCGTCACTGCGTTGGCTGCGGGGGAAAGCGATGGTGACGTCTTCCGGTTTGTCGCGGAAACGTTCGATGGCTTCGGTAAGGTCGCGCATTGGGCGCACGAACGCGGCGCTGAGCGTGAAATAGATCAGCGTGCCGGCAGCGATGAGGATCAGCATCGAGACGCGCGCAAAACGCGCCGCGAACCGGTTCACGGCTTCCTTGAGCGGCGCCTCTGTCAATACGACCTCGACGAACTCGCCGCTCTCAAACCGGGGCCGCGACAGCACGCGCAGCACGCGGCCTGGCGGCGCGAGGAATGTCTCGACGGCCCAGCGAAAACGCTGCCAGCCGCTGACGCGCATGTAATCGTAGAGGACAAGCTGCTCGTTGTTGGGCGCGTGGGGCGCTTCCATGATCAGGACGCGCTCGCCTTCGCGTTGGATAGCCACGCGCTGCACGCCCGAATTGATGAGATCGTATTCGAGCGGCTGCACCACGGTCTCGTCGTCAGGCGATACTTCCAGCGCTAGCGCGGCGATCTGCGCCAGGTTGATGCGCTCACGCAGCCAACCTTCGTGGAAGCCAGCGAGCGCTGGCGCGAAGACGAAGATCTCACCGGCGAGCACCGCAAGCGCCGTCAGCCCAAGCAGGCGCCCGGCGAGACTATCGACGAACTCGCGGACGCGCCGCCAAGGGCCGCTCTGGCGCGCGGAATCGTCGGGAAGGCTCATTCTAGCAATGCCCTAGCGCAAACTGCGGGTTTTTGTCAGGCGCGGGCGCCGTTTCGGAACCGAACCGCGAATTCATGGGGCCAGGACCCGGCCAAGCCGTAGAATGTGGATATCGTCGGCACGGGGAACTTTTGGGCTGACGACTGAGAGACGCTGCACTCCCGCCTCCCTCCCAGGAAGGAGCCTCTCAATGGTATCCCGCTTCAAGCCGCCAGATCGGCGGGCAATTTGGTTTTTGGGGTCGTTATGGGCTGTGGCCCTGGTGTTTCTGATTGCCAGGGCATTTGTCCCCGGCTGATTGCCTTGACGCTTTAGAGGGGGTGGGTTAAGCCCCGCCCCTTCATTTTCCGGCCCGCGTGGGCCCTATAAGTATTGAGGCGTCGTCGTGAGCACCAAGCGAACCTACCAGCCCAGCCGGCTCGTTCGTAAGCGCCGCCACGGCTTCCGCGCCCGTATGGCCACCAAGGGCGGCCAAAAGGTGCTCTCGCGCCGTCGCGCCAAGGGCCGTAAGAAGCTCTCGGCCTAAGCGCCTCCGCCGGGCTAGAAGTCCGGCCCAATGATCTCCGGTCCCCCCCTGCAACAACTGACCAAACGCGCGCAATTTTTGTTTGTGCGTGCGGGTTTCCGAGCGTCCAAGCCGGGCGTGCTGGTTGAGGCGCGCCGCCGCGAGCCCAGTGGCGCGATCGGCGTTGGCTTCACCGCGTCTAAGAAGGTTGGCGGCGCGGTCGTCCGCAATCGTGCAAAACGTCGGCTACGCGAGGCTGCTCGTCGCCTTCTACCTGAACATGGCCTACCGGGTGTCGACTATGTCTTGGTAGCGCGGCAACAGACCCCATCTGCGCCCTGGCCCACCTTGCTTGACGATCTTGGAAACGCACTGTTAAGGCTCCGCGCCGATCTGGAAGGCGCGAAACGCGCCAAAGCTCCCGCAAAATCAACTGAAAGCGACTGAAGTCAGATGCAGAATCCAGGCGGCGGCATGGGTCCGGGCGAGACCCGCAACCTCATCATTGCCATCGTGCTCACAGTCGCGATCTTCGCGGGCTTCGAGTTCTTTTATAACAAGCCGAACCGCGAGCACCTTGAAGCGCAGCAGCGCGCGCAAGCTGAACTGCAAGCCGCGCAACAACCAAGCACAACGTCAACCGACTCCGCGGACGGCGACACGTCCAGCGCGCCGGTTGCGACAGCGACGGCGCCCGTCTCGCGCACCGATGCGCTTGGTGAAGCTTCAGGCCGCATTGTCGTCGACACGGGCGAAGTCGACGGCTCGATCTCGCTGCAAGGCGCGCGCATCGACGATCTCAACCTGCGCCACTATCGGCGCACCATCGATCCGACCAGCAACGAAGTTACCTTGCTCTCGCCGATCAACACCGAATACGGCCACGACGCGTTCTTCGGTTGGGAATTGCAGACCGGTGAAACCTCGCGCCCACTCGCCGATGTGCGCAGCGGCTGGACGCTGACCGAAGGCGCGACGCTGACGCCGACGACGCCGGTCACGCTCAGCTTCGATGCGGGCGATGGTCTCACCATCGAGCGCCGGATTTCGATCGATGACCATTTCATGTTCACGATCACCGACACGGTGCGCAACACCGGCGCGGCGGCGCAATCGACGCGCCCGTTCGCCACCGTGCGCCGGGCTGGCGTGCCGCAGGACTACAAATTCATCCAGATCGTTCACCAAGGCATGGTCGGCGTCGCCGGGCCGCGCCAATACCGCGCCGTCACGTTCCGCGCCGCCGACAAACACGCGCGCGACCGCACACGCGATCGCGTTGGCGAAGATCAGCGCATAGAAGACATGCAGGGCACCGGCGGTTGGTTCGGCGTGACCGATCACTACTGGCTCGCAGCTTTGGTGCCGGATCAAGCTGAGCGCGTCTCAGCCTATTATGACAGCCGAACGCGCGATGGCCGCAACGACTATCTCGCCTCCTATCGCGGACAATGGCGCGAAGTGCCGGCAGGCGGCGAAGTCACCTACAGCCAACGCTTCTTCGCCGGCGCCAAGAGCTACGAATTGCTGCGCGACTATCAGGCCGGAAATCCCGCGCGCAACGAAGCCGCGATACCGCGTTTCGATGACGCGATCGACTGGGGCAATTTCTGGTTTTTGACGCGTCCGTTCTTCGCGATGTTGCACTGGTTCGGACAGATGTTCGCCGGATGGGGCATCGTCTTCAATTTCGGCTTGGCGATCTTGGCCTCAACGGTCGTGATCAAGGCGCTGATGTTCCCACTCGTCTACCAGTCGTTCAAATCGATGGCGAAGATGCGCGGCATGCAGCCGAAGATGAAAGAGATCCAGGAGCGCTACGCAGCGGACAAGCAACGCCAGCAGCAGGAAATCCTGAAGCTCTATCAGACCGAGAAAATCAATCCGGTGGCGGGATGTGTGCCAATCCTGTTCCAGATCCCGGTGTTCTACGCGCTGTACAAAACGCTGACGGTGACGATCGAAATGCGCCATGAACAGTTCGTAGGCTGGATTCACGATCTCTCCGCGCGCGATCATACGTCACTGTTCAATCTGTTCGGCCTGCTGCCGTACGAAATCTCGCCGACCTTGCTCGGTGGCGCGCTGCTAATCGGCGCTTGGCCGATCTTCTACGGCATCTCGATGTGGGCGCTGCAGGCGCTCTCGCCGCCGCCGACAGATCCGGTGCAAGCGCAAATCTTCCGCTTCTTGCCGATCCTGTTCACGTTCATGTTCGCCGCCTTCCCGGCCGGCCTCGTGATCTACTGGACTTGGTCGAACACGCTCTCGATCTTGCAGCAATATGTGATCATGCGCCGCCAAGGCGTTGAGACGCAGCTTGATCGGTTCTTGAAGAAAAGATTTGGCAAAGACGACGATCCAAGCGGTGGCGGGCAAAAGCGCGAAGCCGCGGTGACGAAGTAATTACTGCGCGCTAGCGCCGAACGGTTGAAATGACTCCGGAAGAGCAAGCAGAACGCATCGAAACCGGCCGCTTGCTCTTCGCGGGGCCGGTCGATTTCGAGCGCAGCGTACCGAGCATGGAGTTTCTGCCCGAGGCAGGCGTTCCAGAGATCGCGTTTGCAGGCCGCTCGAATGTCGGCAAGTCGTCGCTGATCAATTCGCTGACCGGACGCAACAAGCTCGCGCGCGCATCGACGGAGCCTGGCCGCACGCGCGACCTCAACTTCTTCCGCGTCGGCGATGTGCTGCGGCTCGTCGATCTCCCAGGCTATGGCTACGCAAAGGCGCCGAAGAACGAGATCGGACGTTGGACGACGCTGACGCGCGATTATCTGCGCGGGCGTACGCCCTGAAGCGCGTCATTCTGCTGATCGATGGCCGCCACGGTTTGAAGCCGGATGACAAGGATGTCATGGACGCGCTCGACACCGCGGCCGTGACGTATCAGCTGGTGCTCACCAAGGCCGACAAGGTGAAACCAACTGAAATTGCAGCGTTGACGCAAGCCACGAGCGTCGCGATCAGCAAGCGCCCTGCCGCGCACCCCGAGATTATCGCCACGTCCAGCGAAACGGGCCTGGGGATTGAGCTTCTGCGCGCTGAAATCGCGGCCTTGGCCTAGGCGACGATACCGCTTAGGAACCGCCAGGTGAGCAAGCTTTCGAAAGAACATCTGGCTGCGCTGGAAGAGGGTTTGGCCAAGGCCAAGACGCTCGCGGAAGCGCTCCCGTACATTCAGATCTATGACCGCGAGACTGTCGTGGTGAAATATGGCGGTCACGCCATGGGCGACACCGCAACCGCCCGCAAATTCGCCGCAGACGTCGTCCTTTTGAAGCTCGTGGGCTTGCATCCTGTCGTCGTTCACGGCGGCGGGCCGCAGATCAGCCGCATGCTCGACCGGGCAGGCGTGAAATCGCAATTCGTGGACGGGCTGCGCGTGACCGACGCCGAGACAATGGAAGTCGCGGAGATGGTGCTGTCAGGCAGCGTCAACAAAGAACTCGCGCATTTGATTACGGCGGCTGGACGCGAAGCGGATGTACGCGGTGTTGGCTTGTCGGGCAAAGATGCGCGGCTGATCACGTGCGAGAAAGCTGTGCGCTCGCGCAAAGATCCCGACAGCATGATCGAGCAAGTTGTCGATCTCGGTTATGTCGGCGAACCCGTCGATGTCGATCCAACGCTTATTCAAGCGTTGATCAACGCGTCGGAAGACTACATCCCCGTGATCGCGCCGATTGGCGTTGCCGAAGATGGCCGCACTTACAACATTAACGCCGACACCGCCGCTGGCGCGATCGCCAAGGCGCTGTCCGCGAAGCGCTTCCTGTTGCTCTCGGATATTCCGGGCGTGCTCGACAAGGACGGCAATCTCATCCGTGAAATGACCACCGCTGACGCGCGCAAATTGATCGACGACGGCGCCGCAACCGGCGGTATGATCCCGAAACTCGAAACCTGCATCGCAGCTCTCGACCAAGGCGTCGAAGCTGCTGTCATTCTCGACGGGCGCACGCCGCACGTCTTGCTCATGGAATTGTTCACCGAACATGGCGCTGGCACGCTTATTCAATAAACGCGGCGCACTCGCCGCGTTGGCGGCGGTTGCATCGCTTGGCGCGCTCGCGTTCGCGGGCAGCGCGGTCGCGCAACAACAACAGCGCGCACCGGACGGCTGGCAGGTCTGCAACGAGACGACGTACGTGCTCGAAGCCGCGACCGGCCGCCCCGATGGCCGCGCGATTCAAGTGCAGGGCTGGACACGCCTGCGCCCCGGCGAATGCCGCGTCGCCGTCGGCGCCCCACTGGCGCGCGGCACGCACTATCTCTACGCGCGCACCTCCTCCGCCCATCGCGGCGGCCGCCAGCAATGGACGGGTGATGCGCGCCTTGCGTCGATCCCTTCGCGCCAGTTCCAGATCGAAAACCCACCGCGTTGCAGCGACAGCTACGAAGAGCGCCGCTTCCGCCGCGTGCAGATCAATAAGCGCGACAGCTGGCGCACGTCCTTCTCGGAAGCCAGCCAGTTCACGCAAGCGCGCGCACGCCAACTCGGCCTGCAGCGGCTGCTGGAAGATGCGGGCTATGAAGTGAGCGAGGGCCGCCGCGGCGCCGATCCGCGACGCATTGCGCAATCGATTGCACAATTCCGTACCTCGGCGCGCCTCTCACCGACTGCGAGCCAGGATCAGCTGATCGATGCGCTCGAAACGGCCGCGCGCCGCCGCGCCGGGCAAGTTGGTCTGACGCTGTGCAACCGCACGCGTGGGCGCGTGTGGACGGCGATCGCACGCCGTCGTGGCGAAGGCTGGGAAAGCCGTGGCTGGTGGGCGCTCGCGCCGGGCGGCTGCGTGCGCACCATCGACGAAGTGCTGATCCAGGAAGTCTACTACGTCCACGCCTCACTCGATTCACCGCAAGGCCCGCGCTATCTCGCCGCCGGCGGTGAGCCGTTCTGCACCAGCCCTGCGCGCTTTGCGATCCTCGGTCGCGAGCAATGCGAGACGCGCTATTACGCAACGACGCTGTTCACTCGCATCGGCGCGCGCAATCGCGACGGCTTGGTCGTTGACTTCGAAGAGCGCGATTTCCTCGAGCCGGGCGTGATGCCGCGTCAGCTCACGCCAGCTGCAGGCGATGAAGGTGATCGGCCGGCTCCGGCCGGCGTGCGGCGCGGGCTCGATCCGCCAAGCGCGCCAACGCAGGATCGCGGCAGCGGCGACTGATGTCCTTCGACGGCATCAAGACCTGGGTGTTCGATCTCGACAACACGCTCTACCCCGCGCGCGCGCTCTACGATGAGATTGGCGAGCGGATGACGCGCTACATCGAGCGCAAGACCGGGCTCGACACCACCGGCGCCCTAGAAATCCGCGAGCGCTACTTCCACCAATACGGCGCAACCGTCGTTGGCCTCATGCGCCATCACGATATCGACGCGCGCGATTTCCTGTTGGACGTACACGAGGCGGATCATTCGGTGCTGGAGCCCGATCCGGAGCTGCGCGCGCTGATTGCGGCGCTGCCAGGCCGGCGGATCATCTTCACCAATGGCGGCGGCGGGCACGCACAGCGCGTGCTGGACAGCCTGAAACTCGGCGATCTGTTCGATCAAGTGTTCGACATCGAGGACGCGAGGCTAACGCCGAAGCCGCAGCGCGCGTGCTACGAGCGCCTACTGGACCATTGCGGCATCGAGGCCAACGGCGCGCTGCTCGTCGAAGACACGATGCGCAATCTCGAACCCGCGCACGAGCTTGGCTTCATCACCGCGCTTGTCGGCGATGTGCATCCGGCCCCGCTGCCGGCATATGTCGATTATCACGCCGCCGATGTGAAGGCGTTACTGCGCCGCTTCTGAAGGCTGCACTTCCACGACTTGCCGGTTCTCAATCCGGATCGGACCGGTGGGATAGCGACCGTTGCGGTGAAGGTAATCGCGAAAGATCCACATGCTTTCCTGGCGCGATGGATCGATCGTGAGCGTGCCATTGACCGTCAAGAACTGCTCGTAATTCGCTTGCATGATGTCGAATGCGCCGGCCCCGAAGCGTTCATCGATCTCGGCCTTGAACCGTCCACGGTCTACTGGCCGGTTGTTCAACTCGGCTATGTGCCCGTAGCTCGTCGGCCAATCGCCTTGCAAATTGCCGTACGTGAGATTGATGCGATCGCTCTTGATCGGATCGGCGTACAGGGCGCGCAGCAATTCCAGCTTGTCGCCCTGATATTCACGGACCGTCACCAAGAGCGGCGTGAGCTGCGTGGACTCGATCCCGCGCTCCATCGCTTCGTCGATAATCTGCTCGTACGCCTGCGCTTCGGCCTCAGCCTTCTGGTTCTTCCAATAGAAAAACCCAGCTGCGCCGATGCCGCCTAGGACCAGCACGAACAGAACCGTAATCAAGTCTTTCATGGCTCACCCCCGCGCCAAGGCTAAAACGCTGACAGGCGGACGGCAACGCTTGGCTTTGGCTCCTAAAACGCGGTAGCTCAGCCGTCATGACGAATATCGATGATCTCAAATCGGAAATTGACGCCGGCTGGGAAAAGCGCGCCGAGCTGTCGCCTTCACAGGGCGGCAAGATTGGAGAGGCGGTTCATGAGGCGCTGACGCTGCTCGATAGCGGTCAAGCGCGCGTCGCTACGCGTGACACCAATGGCGTCTGGACCACGCACGACTGGCTAAAGAAAGCCGTGCTGCTTTCATTTCGCTTGTCGCCGAACATGCTCTTTCGCGAGGACAACGTCTCAATTGCAGCGCTCCCAAATCATTGGGACAAGGTCTTTCTGAAAACCGCCGCGTGGGGGGCGAGCGAGTTCGAAGATGCCGGCTTTCGCAGTGTGCCCGGCGCTGTCGCGCGCCGCGGCAGCTTCATCGGCAAGAATGTCGTACTGATGCCCTCGTTCGTGAACATTGGCGCCTATGTCGATGAAGGCACGATGGTCGACACGTGGGCGACCGTTGGTTCGTGCGCGCAGATCGGCAAGAACGTGCACATCTCGGGCGGCGCCGGCATTGGCGGCGTGCTGGAGCCGCTGCAAGCGAACCCAACCATCATTGAGGACGGCTGCTTTATCGGCGCGCGTTCGGAAGTGGCCGAAGGCGTGATCGTACGCGAAGGCGCAGTGCTCGCCATGGGCACGTTCATCAGCCAGTCGACGAAGATCATCGACCGCGCCACTGGCGAGCAATTCCGCGGCGAAGTGCCCGCCTATTCGGTCGTGGTGCCCGGTTCACTCCCCGACCCTAAGGGCGGGCCGAGCCTCGCGTGCGTCGTGATCGTCAAACGTGTCGATGCACAAACGCGCGCGAAGACGAGCGTGAACGAGTTGCTACGCGACTAGTGCGAATGGACTTCGCGGCCAGCGCGGAGTTCGACGCTAATCTCCGAGCCGTCGGTGGCGCTTTGCGTCCACGTATCGCCGACACTCTTATCCGTCGCGATCGTAGTGCATTGAGGCGCTTGGCCGCTTGGCGGGATGAGGCAGAGCTGGTCACCTTCGGCAGTGTAGCGGCCGGCCATTGTCGAGCCGCCGGGCGCTGTGCCGGTGAAGGTGCCGTCAGCGTTGAAGAAATAGAGCGCTTGGCCGCCGTTCGGATACGTCACGACGATGGTGTTGCCGTAGGTGTTGGACATCGTGTCGGCGAATGCGGGGCCCGCGACAAGCGCGGCGCCGAGCGCCAAAGCGGCAGCAAATTTCTTCATTGTTTCCTCCATCGTGTTTCGCGGGACTATGCCGCCGCGAGTTTGCCGATGGCAAGCGGCTTGCCGTAGCTCAAGCGCCGCCACACCCATTCCAGCGGCCCCATCTTGAAGCGCGCCAGCCAAAGCGGCGACCAAATCAATTGCAGCGCCCAAACGCCGACGACGATTGCAATCAAAGTTTCACGTTCGACCTCGCCGTAAAGGCCAAGGCCACGGCCGCCGTAGAAAATCGCGGTCATGATCACGCTTTGCGCAATGTAGTTCGTGAACGCCATCTGCCCGACGGGCGCGAGCGCGTTGATGATGGCGCTCAAGGCGCCGGTCTTCACACAGAGAATGAGCACGCTGGCATAGAGCAGCGAAATCAAAATCGAGAGCGGCGGATTGATGAGGCCGCCGCGCGTCTGCATGTGCAGGAATTCAAAGCCGGCAGCGAAGTTGATCTGCGCCTGATACGCGACGATCGCCAAAGCTATCGCGCCGAGCGCCGCGACCATCCAATACACAGAAGCTGACCGCGCGCCGCTCAGAAATCCGACTTTGAACAGGCCGAGGCCGATCATCATCACCGCGATCGTGCGCGGCACGGTGTTGAATATCTCGAACGGCACGAAGCTGGTCCACGTATCGTAATTGGCCTTGAGAGACTCGGAAAACGACCCGCCATAAGTGGCGATCGCGGCGTCCACACTCTGCGCTGCCGGCGCCCACATCTGAACGCGCATTTCCTCAAGCGAGTTGGCGGAGATCATGGTCAGAACGCCTGCGCTCAGGAAGCTCAAGACGTAGATCAGCACGTACATGATCGATCCGGTGAGCAGCAACCAGCGCGCACGCCAAGAGCGCGCGAACATCATGAAGAAGCCGCTGATCGCGTAGACGAGCAGAATGTCGCCGAACCAAATCGCCGCGCCGTGGATGAGGCCGAAGACGAACATCCAGCCCAAGCGGCGGCGCAGCACCTTGCCGCGCTCTAAATCGCTGCGCTCGCCGCCGACAAGAAACACGCTCACGCCGAACAGCAGCGAGAAGAGAGTGATGAACTTTTGCTCGAAAAAGACGTGAGGCACGAACCATGACCACACATTGGCGTCATGGATCGCCAGCGGCTCGAGCGTTGGATTGACAGCCGTTTGCCAGGGCGCCGCAAAGAATGGCGCGTTGACCACCAAGATTCCGAGGATCGCCAAACCGCGAAGAACGTCGAGGGTTTTGATCCGCTGCTCGGCTTCGACAGGCGCGATCGCCGACGGTGCAGTTTCGGCTGGCGCAGCTTCAACCGGCGCAATCTCAGCCGGCGCAACGTCGCTCATGGCGTTCCCCCTTTTGCAGCGGCTTGAGCGCCGCTACACATGTCTCTCATGGACTCTCACACTCTTACCGATCCAATACCGCTCGCCCAAGCCCTAATGCGCGGGGCTTCCGTGACGCCGACTGAGGCTGGCGTAATGGACTTGGCGCAGGAAAAACTTGAATCGTTGGGCTTCCGAGTGAAGCGCTACAAGTTTGGCCTGGTCGATAATCTTTATGCCCGCATCGGCGAAGCGCGCCCGAATTTTTGTTTCGCAGGCCATCTGGATGTCGTGCCGCCCGGCGAAGGTTGGACGAGCGATCCGTTTGCGGCGGAGATTCGAGACGGCCTGCTTTACGGACGCGGCGCTACCGACATGAAGACCGCGATCGCGGCGATGATCGCGGCGACGGAAAACTTTCTGGCCGGCGGCGCGCCGAAAGGTTCGATCTCATTTCTGCTGACCTGCGATGAGGAAGGCCCGGCCGTCGATGGCACCAAGCGCGTGCTTGAGGCGCTCGCGGCCGAGGGTGAGAGGATTGATCACTGTATCGTCGGCGAGCCAACCAGCGAAGCGCGCGTTGGCGACGTCATTAAGAACGGGCGGCGCGGCAGTCTGAACGTCGTGCTGACGATGGACGGCAAGCAAGGTCACGTCGCCTACCCGCAGCGCGCGCGCAATCCGGTGACGCCGCTGGTGGAAACGCTGGCGACCTTGAAAGCGCGGCGCTTGGACGATGGCGCATCTGGATTTGATCCTTCGAACTTGGAAGTGACCAGCGTTGATGTCGGCAATCCCGCGCACAACGTGATCCCGCAGCGCGCGATGGCGAAGCTCAACATCCGCTTCAACACCAACCACACAGCCGAGACGCTTCTCGCGTGGATCGATGAGACAGCGAACGCCGCTGCGGAACGCGCCGGCACGAAATACTCGCGCACGATCAGCTCGCAGAGCTTGGCCTTCTACACCGATCCCGGCCCGTTCACGGATATGCTGCAAGCATCGGTGAAAGAGTCTTTCGGTATCGAGCCCGCGCTCACAACGACAGGCGGCACATCGGATGCGCGCTTCTTTCGGCTCTATTGCCAAGTGGCCGAACTCGGCCTGCGCAATGAGACGGCGCACATGGTCGATGAGCACTGCGCCGTCGAGGACGTGCGTACGCTGGCGCGGTGCTACGAGGGCGTGCTGAAGCGCTATTTCGCGGCGTAGTCGACGCGCACCAAGTAAAGCCCATCCGGCGGCGCGACTGGGCCGCATTGCGTACGGTCGGCGGCGGCGAGTGCTGCGGCGACGTCTTCGACGCTCATCTTGCCGAGCCCCACCTCTACGAGCGTACCGACCATTGAGCGCACTTGGCTGTGCAGGAAGCTGCGTGCCTCGAAATTGAAGATCACCTGCTCGTCGATGGCTTCGACCGACGCGATGTCCAAGGTCTTCACCGGGCTTTTGGCTTGGCACTTGGTGTCGCGGAACGTCGTAAAATCGTGATTGCCACGTAGAACCTGCGCCGCTTCATCCATCATCCGCACGTCGAGCGGACGGCCAATGCGCCACGCGCGGCCGATATCAAGCGCCAGCGGCGAACGGCGATTGATCAGCTCATAGGTATAAGCCCGAGCTGTCGCGTCAAAACGCGCGTGGAAATCGGGCGCGGCCTCTTCAGCGTTAAGCACTGAAATCGGATGCGGGCGAATGTGGGCGTTGAGCGCTTCGACGATCTGCCAGCCTTGCAGCGCCTTATCGATGTCGACGTGTGCCACCTGCGCGTAGGCGTGAACACCGGAATCCGTACGGCCCGCGCCAACGACGTCGGTGCGGATGCCCGTCAGTTTTTCGACAGCATCCTCCAGCGCGCCTTGGACGCTTGGCGCGTCAGGCAGGCGTTGCCAACCGTGAAACGGGCGGCCGTCGTACTCGATCGTGAGTTTGTAGCGCATTGCGCCCTTAGGAGCGCCGATACTCAAGCATCGGGCATGCGCGCGAGTCGCCTGCGCCGGGCGCGCCGCCGGTGATGCCGAGAACTTTGATCGAGGCGTCACCCGGCGCGTTCGGCTCCCAGATGACGACATAGGTTGGCGTGCCTTCGGTGCAGAGGCCCGGCGAGCCCGCCGCTTCAGTCACGCGATAAACCAGCACCTGCGGCTCTTCGACGGCGAGGCTGAGAAGCGCGCGCAGCGTTTGTCCGCCAACTTGCGTCGCCGGCGAGATCGCGCCGGTGACGAGCGCGTTGACATTCAGGCCATTGCCACCACGCAGCGACAGACGCTCCTGGATGTCAGCATCGGCCGCGTCCGGCATTTCCTGCGTCACGGAAACAGTGAGTTCGTTCGAGACAGCGCGCGCGGCATCGCTGACGGCAGTGAAGACGCGCGACGGCTCGCTCTCGGGCGCCGGCGCGTCGAGTTGCGGGCCGTTACTGGCGGTGTCCGTGCTAGCGGATTGCTGATTGCAACCAGCCACAGCCAGCGCCAAAGCAACCAAAGCAACGCGTAACATCATACAACACACCCTCTCGCGCGTTCTTAGCCGCCGGACTGGTTCGGCTCAAGCGAGCCGCACGCCTGCGGGAACCGGCTGACCACGCAAAAAACATCTGAGGCAAGTGGGCCACGCCCCTCGCGCTGAACTGTGATTAACCGCACAGCCCCCTCGCCGCAGGCGATGAGCAGATTGTCGTCCAGCACCTCGCCGGGAGCGCCAGATCCCTGGCCCTGACGCGAGAGCAGTGCCTTGATGCGAACGCCGTCCAGTTCGAACCAGGCGCCCGGCGCTGGCGAGAGGCCGTGGATCATGCAGTCGATTTCGCGCGCTGGGCGGGTCCAGTCGATGCGCGTTTCGGCTGGCGTGATCTTGTGTGCGTAGGTGACGCCCTCTTCAGACTGAGGCGTTTCGGTGGTTTCACCGCGCTCCAGCTTGTCGAGCGTGTCACGCATCAAAGTCGCGCCTATCGCGGACAACCTATCGTGCAGAGTAGCGGTGTTGTCGTCGAACTCTATCGGTGTTGTCGCGGTCGAAAGTATCGCCCCGGTGTCGAGCCCTTCTTCCATGCGCATGACCTGAACGCCGGTGATTTTGTCGCCAGCCATGATCGCACGCTGGATCGGCGCCGCGCCGCGCCATCGTGGCAGAAGTGAGCCGTGCAGATTGAGTGCGCCCCGTTTGGGTGCGTCGAGGATCGCTTTCGGCAGGATGAGCCCGTACGCGACGACGATTGCGAGATCGAGATTGAGTGCGGCGAACGCTTCTTGTTCGGGCGCCTTCTTCAAGCTCTTTGGCGTGCGCACTTCGATGCCGCGCGCGGTGGCAAATTCGTGCACCGGCGTCAGGCGCTCCTTCTTGCCGCGTCCGGCTGGGCGTGGAGGCTGCGAATAGACGCAGGCGATCTCATGCCCAGCCGCGATCAGCGCTTCAAGCGTCGGCAGTCCGAACGCGGGTGAACCCATGAAGGCGATACGAAGCGTCATGGTTCGCGACATGCCTGAATTCGCAGCGTTTCCGCAACAAGAAGCGGGAACCTTGGCGCAGCGGTTCCCGTTTTTCCCGCATGAGCGCTGATGCCTGCCCCACTTCGCCCACCGCCGCGACGAGCCCGTTTTCGCTGACACTCTCTCAATGGGTGTGCGTTTTGCGCGGTGTGGCAGCGACGGCGGAACGGGCGAATTTGGCGCTGATTTCGGCGGGCGTGGCGTTCTTCGGACTGATGGCGGTGATCCCTGGGATCGCTGCAGTCGTCGCGTTTGTCGGCATCTTCGGTGATCCTGCTTGGATCGGTGATCAGATCCGCGCGCTTGGCGGCGTCGCGCCTGATGCGGTGGTGAACATTATTCATGATCAGGTGATGCGCTTGCTGACGCAAAGCAGCGATGGCTTGGCGTGGGGCGCGTTGTTCAACTTGGTGCTGGCGTTGTGGAGCGCACTGCAAGGCACGCGCTGGGTGCTGATGGCGCTGACGGCTGTGAATCGGCGTGCGGAGAAGCGGCGGGCGTTGGGGCGATACATCGCGGCGGGCATGTTCACATTGTACGGCCTCGGGCTCAGCGTGTTTGCGATCATGCTGATGGGTGTGGCGCCGGTGGCGCTGGCGTTCATCAACGCCGATAGCGGCGCGGAGATATTGCTGTTGGCGTTGCGCTGGCCGGTGCTTGGCGGCGCGGCTGTGGCCGTGACGCTGATCCTTTATCGCTGGGGCCCGAGACGGCGGCCGCCGCCGTGGAAGTGGCTTTGGCCCGGCGCGATCATAACACCGGTTATGTGGCTGCTGGCGTCGAGCGCGCTGACTTTTGCGCTGCGCGAGTTTCCGGGCTTTGGCGCGGCCTACGGCTCGCTGGCGAGCGTCGTGGCGTTGCTGCTTTGGCTTTACGTGACGGCGCTGGTGTTTTTGCTCGGCGGCGCGCTCAATGCAGAGTTGGAGTTTTTCGCTCAAGGGAAACCGGCAGCGCCGGTCTCCCCTGATGAAACGATCGAGCCGCGCACCGCTTCGGACGGTGGTCCGAAGCAGGTCACAGCGCGCTAGTTCAGCAAACCATGCCGGTTTCGCGCTGCATGCCCGACAGGAACGTGCGGAGCGCTTCCGCGAGTTCGCAGGCAGCGGCATGGGCTTCGGCGCGATCGGCTTCCGGAAGTTGGTTGAGCAATTCGCGGCAGACTTCTGAGTGCTCGACGTCGGCGTATTCGTGCACTTGGAAGAATTTCAGCGTCGATTGTTCGGTGACGTCGTAGCGCTCAACCAAGCCCTCGATCTTCGTCTTCGCGATCGCCGGCAGTTGGCTTTCGTACGCATAAAGCGCGCCGAGGCCTGAGGCGTAGGACTTGCGCGAAAGATTGCGGAACGCGTCGATGAGAACGCGGGTTTCGGCGTTCACGCTAACGGCGCGCACTTCAGCTTCATCGGCGCCCATGCCGGCGGCGAAATCGAGCCAGAGCTTTGCGTGATCGTCCTTGCCTTCGGCGATGCCTTCTTCTTCGGCGAGGTTTTCAGCCAGCAAACGGCGGCCTTGCGCGCTCGGGCAATTGGCGTGCACGGCGCTGACGGCGCGCGGGAACGCTTCGACGTGATGGAAGTATTGGCGGGCATAGGCGCGCAGTGCGTCCTTGGTCAGCGTACCTTCTTCCCAAGCTTGATAGAACGGATGCGACAGCATCGAGCGCGCGGCGATGGCAGCGTCGATGGCGGTCGAGGTGCGGACAGCTTCAGTCATGGAGACCCCCGGGGAAGAGGCGCGTGGATGCGCCGTCAAATCGAGCCGGAGAATAGAGTTTTTGGCGTAAGGCGAAAGGCCTTGAAGACGAAAAACCGCGCTTTTAGAGGCGGTGTTCCTTGTTCTCGTCAGCGAGCTTTTTGGCCTTCTTCAGCTTGGCCAGCGCCTTCTCTTTTTTCAGGCGCGACAGATGGTCGATGAACAATACGCCTTCGAGATGATCCATCTCGTGCTGGATGCACACCGCGTAGAGGCCCTCGCAGTCCTCTTCGATCTGTTTGCCGTTGTAATCCATGTAACGGAGCTTCACGCGCGCGGGACGCTCAACGTCGTCATAGATTTCCGGGACCGAGAGGCAGCCCTCTTCATAGGCGAACATCTCTTCGGACCGCGATAGGATTTCCGGGTTCACGAAATAGCGCGGCTTCTTTGGTTCGCCGTCGGGCGCGAGATCCATGACGATAATGCACAGCGGCTCGCCGATTTGGATGGCCGCAAGGCCTATGCCGGGCGCCTCGTACATCGTCTCCAACATATCATCCATGAGGGCGCGATGCGCGTCCGTAACCGGCCCTTCGACGGGCTTGGATTTCTCTTTCAGGCGCGCATCAGGCGCGATGAGGATGGGACGCAGTGCCATGATTTTCTGAGGTATGGAGCACCGGGCGGCCCGTCAAGCAAACGCCCGCCCAGGGCGCAGTCAAAACCCAGTAAACACTGGGAATTGGGCCTGCAGGCACGGCCGGAAACGCAGGTCCCGAGTGACGAAGAACACTGAGCGTCGAAGTTGTCCGCCTCATGGGCCCTGCTTAAAATCACCGCCAAGGGCGGAGGGATTTTCATGCGCATTCAGTTGATCGCTTTGACGTGGGCCATTTGCGCGGCGGCGGTGGCGGTGGCGACGACGCCAGCGCACGCCCAGTATTGGGGCTTGCAGGCGCCGGGCCGCGCCCTCAGCGGCATGGGGGTCGTGGCCTACCAAACGCGCGACTGGGTACAGTGCAACGGCCAAGAACAAGGCCCGCCGCAGCGCGCGATTGCCGCGTGCGGGCGCATTATCGGCGAACGCTCCTCACGCGAGACGACAGCCTCCGCTCACTATTATCGCAGCGTGCTCTACCGGCAGGCTGGCGACACTGCGCGCCGACGCCGACGTGGAGCGCGCGATCACGCTTCTGACAGGCGTGCTGCAATCCGAGCCGGATGACTCCGACAGCCTCAACAACCTCATTTTCTTGCGCATTCAGAGGCGCGATTTCAGCGCCGCGGCGATGGACTATTCGCGTCTCGCCGCGTTGCGCCCGCAGTCGGCCGAACCGCGCATTCACCAAGGCGAATTCCATTTCCGCGCCGCTGACTACATCAGCGCCATCTCAGCATTCGACATGGCCGCGCACATCGATCCGGCCAACGCGCAGGCACAATCCGGTCGCTGCGAAGCGCGCGCCGCAGCCAATCGTGAACTTGAGGTGGCGCAGCAGGCGTGCGCGGAGGCGGTGCGGCTGTCCAACGGATCGTCAGCGGCGCTTTTCTCGCAAGGGTTTTTGTACTTCAAGCAAGGCAATGTCGAAGGAGCTCTCGGTGAATTTGAGAGCGCGATGCAGCAAGACAATACGAATCCCTTCGCCGCGTATGGCTATGCAATCGCGAACCTTCGGCTCGGCCGACATGAGGCGCAAGCAAGCGAACTGCTCACCGCCGTCAGCAGCGATGTTCCGGAAGTAGCGATGTACGGCGCCGCAGGATTGACGCGCTAGCGGCGCTGTTCCGCGACGCTCCTAAACACTCGTTAAAGCGAGGAACAGCCACCTCTAAGAGGCGTTCGCTCCCGGTACGGGGCACCACCGCCATGCGCGGCGCGCCGGCATTCCTGCTTCCCGAGGAGAACCACATGAAACGCTTCCTGCTGGCGACCGCCGCGGTCGTCACGCTCGCTTTCGCCGTGCCGATGGCCGTCGCACAAAACACGACAAGCCAGCCGACCTACACACAGGCGGGCCGCCGGTTGAAACGCAACCGGCGCTCGACGACAGCACGACGGAGACTCAGTCTTACGCAAGCCCGAGCATGGCCACGCCGGACCCGATGCTCATGCAATCGACCGCGCAAGCCGAGCCGAACAGCGATAGCTATGCACACTCAGATACGACGGTCGGTCAGCAAGCTCATCCCATGGATCAGAACTCCGACCGCATGGCCGCGACCGCGGCAGACCCGCAATACGCAGCGCGCGCCGATCAATTCGCCAACTCCACGATTGAGCCCGCGACGCTCCAAGAAGCAGCATTGGAAGCAGGCATGGCCGGTACGCCGATGAATGCGACCGATGTCTGCGGTACCCACGAAGTTGATCTGGGATCGAGCCGGCTCACGCGTGACTCGCGTCAGCAATTGCGGTTTGCGGTCGATCGCGCTTCCGCATGTGAGATCAATCAAGTCGTGATCAATGCGCCGCGCGGCCGTGAAGACGCCGTGCGTCAACTGCTCATCTCCCACGGAGTCGATGTGGCCGACATCCAGGTGCAAGAAGCCAGCGAACTCGGCGTCGAGATGCGCTTCGCAGGCGTTGCGACGTCCAGCGAATACTACGCCTCGATCTTCAACTTGGATCAACAATTGGCGATGAACGCGCCGGCGACGCCGGATGGCTCGTACACGCCGGAGTCCAATATGACGACGGATGAATCGATGACAGCGCCAGACGCCAATATGCCAGACGCAAGCGACGATCCAGACGCGGCGCAAAACGAAAGCACGACGCTCTAAGCGTGTTCTTGAAGCCCGGCGAAAGCCGGGCTTCTTTTTCGCGCTCAGATTTTGCAATCTTGCTGCGTAGCGTCGGCGTACGCGACGTCTGTCAGCCAGCTTATCCTAAACCGACTATTCGTCGGCTCGGCAGGGGTGGCTCTTCGCGCTTGCTACACGTGGCCTGCGATTGCCAAAGTGTTTACAAAACTTGCGCACACCCAATTTGGGTTGTCCGCGCACGCCCGCGAACAGCAGCAATCGGCGCAGCGCATCACAGCTCAGGCCCGCTAGTTCATTCGGCATATGCGACAGAAGTGAGCAGAACCAGAAAGACTAACCAACTTTTTATGCTGTTGTGAGACGCTCGGAGCTCCTCAAAAGAGACCCCGCCGCAAATGCAAACCGTCCTGATGCGCTGGCGCGACGACGCCGGCGCCTTCGATTGTGAAACGCGCTCAGACGCGGACTTTGTCCTCTATTTCGGACCGAACGCGACGATCAGCGATGATCGATTTCAAAGCGCGCTGCGCAACGCATATCCCGATGCGCGCATTGTGGGCTGCACCACCGGCACCGCGATCTGCGGCGTCGATCTCTGTGACGAAGCTGCGTTCGCCTTGGCGTGCTCGCTTGATCGCGGAACGGTCAAGCTGGCTCAATCAGAGATTTGCCGCGAGAACTCGTACGAGTCTGGCGCCGCACTGGCCAGAGATCTGGCTGGACCAGATCTCGCCGGCGTGCTGCTGCTCTGTGACAGCCTCAATGTCGATGGCATCGCGCTGCTCGAAGGCATGCGAGCGAATCTTCCCGGCGGCGTTGTGATCGCGGGCGGGCTCGCCTCCGACGGTTCGGCCTTTGAACGCACTATCGTTGGCGCCGACTGCGCTCCCCGCGAAAGATTTGTCGCCGCGCTCGGCCTTTACGGCACCGGCATGGTGATCAATCAGGGTTGTGCGCACGGCTGGGATGTTTTTGGCCCGCCACGACGCATCACTAAGGCGGCGGGGCTAGAGCTGTTCGAACTCGACGGCAAACCCGCGCTCGATCTTTACGAGCGTTACCTGGGCCCAGACGCCGCTGAATTGCCGGCGGCGGCGCTACGGTTTCCGTTGCTTATCGAAAACCCGGACAATCCCACGGAACAAGTCGTCAGAACCGTCCTGAACGTGGATCACCAAAAGCGCTCGATGACGTTCGCCTCCCCTATCCCGGAGGGCTGGAGCGCGCGCCTGATGCGCGGCGCGCTCGATCACTTGACCGAAGGTGCACGCGTCGCAGCTGAGCAAGCCGCAGGCCAGTCCGTGCAAAACGATGGCGGCTTGGCGTTGCTGATCAGTTGCGTGGGCCGGCGGGTCGTCATGGGCCAAGAAACGGCCGACGAAGTCGAGGCCGTCTCAAGCCAGTTTTTCTCAGGGCTTTTGCAAGCAGGCTTCTACTCGCATGGCGAGATTTCGACCTCTTCGAGCGACCAAAGATGCGGTCTTCACAACCAGACGATGACGGTCGTAACGATCCAAGAGGCTGCGTAGTCGCCATGCATCGGCTGTTGCAGCGCCAGCTCAATCAAGCCCGCGATCCGAACGGTGGCGTGTCTTATGAACGGCTGCTCAAGCTGGTGAACGAGGCATACTGCGAAAACGAGGCCAATCGCACTCGGGCAGATCGGGCCAATGAAGTCATGGCGGCCGAGCTTTCCGAAATGCTTGCCATCAAAGAGCGCGCGACAAGCTTGGAGAGCGCAAAGCGCATCGCTGAAGCCGCAAACATGGCGAAATCGCAGTTTATCGCAAACATGAGCCACGAATTGCGAACGCCGCTGAACGCGATCATCGGCTACACGGAAATGCTGATCGAGGACGCTGTCGCGGAGGGAGGCGACCGCCAGATCAGCGACCACGAGAACATCTTGCGCTCCGCCCAGAGCCTCTTGCATCTCATCAACGAAGTGCTCGATCTCTCAAAGATTGAATCCGGAAAGCTCAACATTGAGATCGAAGAGTTCCACATCGGCGAAGTCGTGTTCGATGCCATCGCCGACGTGCGCCCTGCTGCTGCCGCCAACGGAACTGAGCTGATTGTTGAGATCGCCGATAGCGACATGACAATGCGGTCGGACCCCTATCGCCTAAGCCAGTGTCTGCGCAATTTGCTGTCCAACGCCGTGAAATTCACCGCAGACGGACACGTTACCCTCCGCGTTTGGCGCGAAGAGCAGGCAAGCGGTTCGTTTTTCAACATCGAAGTAAGCGACTCCGGCATCGGTATGTCTCCCGACCAATTGGCGCGCGTGCTGTCGCCTTTCGAGCAAGGCGACGGGTCCATCACTCGCAAGTACGGCGGCACTGGCCTTGGGCTAACAATCACCCAGCAAATTGCGCAACTGCTCGGTGGCGACATCATTATCGAGTCAGAACTCAATCGTGGGACGAGAGCCAAACTCGTGTTGCGCGCCGACCTCGCTCAGCTCAGTTCTGCCGCCTAGTCGTAGCCGGCGCCTCTAGATCAGTGACCATGTCACAGGCTAGATCGGCGCATGAACTACCCCACTCTCTATCGCCTCTCCGGCGCAGCCGCGATTGCGGGCGGCCTGCTGCGCATCGCTTCGTCGTTTCCGCTGACGCAGGACGAGGTGACGTTGCAGTGGCTCTACACTGGCATCGATATTCTGCTGCTGATGGGACTGATCGGGATTTATCTGCAGCGGGCCGAGCGCTTGGGTTTTCTTGGGCTGACGAGTTTTGCCGTGGCGGTCGCTTCGCTTTCGTTTATTGGCGGCCCGGATGCTGATCCGTTTGGGTTCAGCACGTATGAGCAAGGCGCGGCGGCGTTGGCGATCGCGCTCGTGGGCCTAAGCATGGCGTGGGTGCGCGTTGGAGAGAAACCGATTTGGCCGGCATTGGCTTGGTTTGCGAGCGTGGTGGCCGTTGGGTTGCTCGGCATGATTGAGCCGCTGGCGCCTTACGGCATGCCAGCGGCTGGAATTCTGTTTGGTTCGGGCTTTGTGCTAGCGGGCCTGCCGCTTGTCGGCGTTAGCGTAGGACGCGCCGCTCGCTAGCGCCGTTCTGGTCGCGGCGATCGCGGCTTTCGCGGACGCGGATCACCGTGCTGCGGGAGTCTTCGGCGATCAGATCGCGGGATGCGACGGGCGCGTCGGCTGGCTCAAGCCCTGGGATTTCCACAGCGACGATCTCGCCGTCAGCATTGCGCTCTACGGCGGACACGCGGCCAATGGTTGTGCCGTCGTCGCCGACGACGCGAACATCCTGCGCGGATTGCGGAAACTGTTCGGCCGCGGCCACGCCGGGCAAACCAATCATCAGGGTAAACACCAGGGTACGCAGCATCGCGGTTCCCGCCCCCGTTTGGACGGCCTCTTTAAATTGTTGAACGGGTTACAAACGCGCATAGGCCGCAGGCGTTCCGGCTTGCGTACCGTCACCCCAACGGCGATATGAGGCGCGCAGGCAGGCGGCGGACGGCCGCCCCGCCAACCCGGTCAGATCCGGAAGGAAGCAGCCGTAACGGGTTGCGTACGGGTCGCTGTCCTGTCTGCACTTTCCCCAAAAGCGCGATCAAGCGGCTGCTGAAACCGGCGGCGCTTGGGTGATATCGAGCGGCAGATAGAGCGTGAAGGTCGAGCCGTGGCCGAGTTTGCTTGAGACTTGAACGTCTCCGCCCATGGCGCGCGCGAGGCGGCGGGTGATGACGAGGCCAAGGCCGGCGCCATCGTGGGCGCGGGTCTGGGTGGTGTCGATCTGCATGAACGGACGAAACAGGCGCGCCTGATGTTCGGCGCTGATGCCGGGGCCGGTGTCTTTCACAGCGATGGCGACGCCGCGTAGGCGGCCGATGCGGCACTCGCGCATATCGAGTGAGATGACGCCCTTGTGCGTGAACTTGGCGGCGTTGGAGAGCAGGTTCAGGACGCACTGGCGGACGCGGGTTTCATCCGAGATCATGAGACCGACTGTCTGCGCCACGTTGAGCGCGCAGGTGGTGCGTTGCTTGGAGGCAGTGGGCTTCACTGTATCGAGCGCGCCGCGCAGCAACGATGGCAGATCGAACGACGCAGGCCTGAGTTCAAGCTTGCCGGACTCGATGCGCGAGAGATCGAGGATTTCGTTGATCAAAGTCAACAAGTGCGTGGCTGAGCCGCGGATCTTGGCGAGATCGGCGGCGCTGGCGCTGGTGTCGCCGCTTTCGAGGTCTTCTTCGATGATTTCGGAATAACCGATGACGGCGTTGAGCGGCGTGCGCAGCTCGTGGCTCATGTTCGCGAGGAACATGGACTTGGCTTTGTTCGCCGCTTGCGCGCGTTTGCTGGCGACTTCGAGCTGGGCCGTACGTTCGTTGACGCGGCGCTCTAGTTCTTCGGCCGCCTCTTCCGCGCTTAGGCGCGACTTAATCAACTCGCCGAAGCTCTTGGCGCCGGAACGCGCGGCCATGATGGCGTTGGCGCCGAAGAGTGCGGCCATTGTCGCAAGTATGATCGCGTTGACGCCTTCGCCCAAGGCCGCAGCGTTGAACACCAGAACGAACATGACGGGGGCGATGGTGTAAAAGATCATAGTTCGCGTCATGACGTGGAGGTTCGCGGAAAGGAGCGCAGCGCCAGCGCCAAACAGCAGACCAACGACAGGGGCAGGTTGTGGCGCGAACGAAAGCGCGACGTACGGCGCAACATAGCACGCCGTGGTGGCGGCAAGCGCGGCGACGTACTTGCCGATCATGGCCTTGAGCGTCGTCGCGTCGAGATCGTCAAGCCTGAGAGAGAGCCGTTGGAATGCGGCCTGGGTACGAAGGTCAATCAGTACGCCGGCAATCGCGCCAAGCAGGCACCCAGCCCACCAATAACCAGGGACTAAGAACGCCACCAAAATAGGCGTTAAGACAACGGAGCCATAGCGGAGCGGCCCATGATCCGACCAAGCCATTTCGGCAAAGCGCCGGATCGTCATGGCCCAGATGCGGCGCGAGGTTTCCGGTGACGTCATTGCCCCTCCCGGTTTGTTTCGCGTACGAAACCGCGCAGATTCAGAGGGTAATCGGCGCACGGTAAACGAGGCGCCAACGCCGCAGCTTCCAGCGCCGACCTAGGGAGTCGCAATTCCCGGCAAAATCCTTAGGTTTCAGGGCGTGAGCGAATCCAACACCTCCGGCCTTTTCGGCAACGATACGACCGGTCCCGGCTATGTCGTTCTGGCGCGGAAATACCGTCCGAAGACGTTCGAGGACCTGATCGGTCAGGAAGCGATGGTGCGCACCATCGCCAACTCGTTCGCGCTGGGCCGCATCCCGCACGCGACGATGCTCACCGGCGTTCGGGGTGTCGGCAAGACGACGACGGCGCGATTGCTGGCGCGAGCGCTCAATTACAAACGCGGCGACATCGATCGCCCGAGCATCGAACTCGATCCGCCGGGCGAGCACTGCCAGGCCATCATGGAGAGCCGCCATCCCGACGTGTTCGAGATGGACGCCGCCTCGCGCACCGGCATCAACGACATTCGCGAAATTCTGGACAGCGTTCGCTACGCGCCGGTGATGGCGCGCTTCAAAATCTACATCATCGACGAAGTTCACATGCTCTCGACGCAGGCCTTCAACGGTCTGTTGAAGACTTTGGAAGAACCACCGCCGCACGTGAAGTTCATGTTCGCGACGACGGAAATCCGGAAAGTGCCGGTGACAGTGCTCTCGCGCTGCCAACGCTTCGATCTGAAACGCATCGATAGCGAGCGGCTTGCGGAGCATTTGGGAAATATCTGCGCCAAGGAAGGCGTGAAGGTTGATGCGGATGGCTTGGCGCTGATTGCGCGTGCGGCCGAAGGCTCGGCGCGCGATGGGTTGTCGTTGCTGGATCAGGCCTTGGTGCAGAAACCGGGCGAAAGCGTAACGGCGGCGGATGTGCGCGAGATGCTGGGCCTCGCCGATCGCGGGCGCGTGCTCGATCTCTTCGAGGCGATCTCGAAGGGCGATGCGAAAACGGCGATCAGCGAAGCGCGCTCGCAATACGATAGCGGCGCTGATCCGACTTTGATCCTGCGCGATCTGTTGGACATCGGCCACGAAGCGGCACGGGCGCAGGCGCTTGGCGCAGAAGCGAAGATTATTGGCGGCGCTGATTGGGTGGCTCGCGTGCGCGGCCTCGCCGCAAGCCTCTCGCCTGCTCAGTTGTCACGGGTTTGGCAAATGCTGCTGAAGGCGCTGGAGGAAGCGGGCAAAGCGCCTGATCCGATCGCGGCGGTTGAGATGGCGATGGTGCGGCTGTGCGCGGCGCAGAGCTTGCCGCCGCCGGAAGATGCAGCGCGGATGCTGCGCGATGGGCCTTCTTGGAGCGGCGGCGTCTCGCCGGCGGGTACGCCTCCGGCTTCGGATAAGAACGCTCCGGTGAACAGCGCGCCTGCGTCAAACAAAACCGCTAGCGAGACGCCGGCAGTCCAAGCGAAGACTGCGCCGCTCCCAGAAACGCCGTTCGCTTCGTTCGAAGAAGTTATGGAGCGGATCAAGTTCGAGAACGATGTCGAGCTTGAAGTCGCGCTGGATCGCCTAAAGGTCGTGCGGTTCGCGCCGCAGGGCGAGCTTGTGTACGTCGCGAGCCCCGATCACCCGCGCGATATGGTGCGGCGCCTGAAGTCGTTCCTGGAAGAGCACACGCCGTTCGAATGGACGATCCGCTCGACGGCGGAGTCCGCCGCGCCGGTTGAAAGCCTCGCCGACAAGCGCCGCCGCGAACAAGAGCGCGAACTTGATGAACTGAAGAAGCACCCGTTTGTCGCGGAGGCTTTGAAGCATTTCCCGAGCGCTGAGATCGCCAAAGTGACGAAGCCGGTAGATGAGAGCGCGCAAGGCGGCGATGTTGTGCCGATGCCAGCCGCCCCGAACGCGCCGCAGAAGCCAGCGCGCAAAAAGGAAGCCGATAGATGAAAGACATCTCGCAGATCATGCGCCAGGCCCAGCAGATGCAGGCCAAGATCAACGAGGCGCAGAAGAAGCTCGAGGCGATGGAAGTCGAAGGCTCGTCCGGCGGTGGCATGGTCAAGCTCACCATCACCGGCAAGAATGCGCTGGTGAGCATCGCGATCGATCCTTCATTGATGGTCGCTGATGAGCGCGAGATTTTGGAAGACCTGATCAAAGCCGCACACGACGACGCGCGCCGCAAACTCGACGATGCGCAAAACGAGCAGATGAAGGGCTTGAGCGGCGGCCTGGGCATTTTGCCCGGCTTCAAGATGCCTTTCTGATCCCCGGTCCGGCACTGGAATGATCAAGCGAACATTTATTGGTGGTTTGCTCGGCGCGCTTGGCCTTGCAAGGTCGGTCGCAGCCGAGGAGCCGGTCACGATGGTGGCGCCTCTAGCCACTATCACGGACGACGCTCCGCCTTTGACGCAGTTCGAGGGCGTTCCCGGCGACACAGACTTGGTCATGCATGGGACGAGTGGCGGCAGCTGGAGTTCCAGCTGACCAGCGGTTGAACGCACCCTCACCGAGTTCAAGGCGTTCGAGGCAGCGAACCGCATGCAGCGGCAATCTTCCTAAGACGTTTGCCGCGTGGCTGGCGTGATGCTTCGAACGCACTGTCAGACTTGCTGAACGCACAGCCAGCGCCAGGCCCAATCATTTATCACGGCGCGAATTCAATTCAGGGGCGCGTTCAAAATGGTTTCTCAGTCCGCCTCGGAGCCGGCGCAGCGCTGTACGGGTATCGCAACGAGACGGGCGTTCCAGTCCTCGGCGCACATCTTCAACGACGACCGCCTGGACCAACGCCTCCGAAGCCACGGCCTTGCTCGTTGATTGGCGTTCAAAGCTGGTTCGCCAACGACACCCTAAGTGCGCTCAACCATCACTGCCGCGCCAGAGATTGAGGCGCTAATTTCGCTACTGGCGAAGGTGCCGGGCCTTGGGCCCCGCTCCGCGCGTCGGGCGGCGCTGCAGCTTTTGAAGCGCAAGGATCAGCTCATGATCCCGCTCGCGGCGGCGCTCGATGAGGCAGCGGAAAAGGTGCGTGCGTGCTCGAATTGCGGGGCGCTCGATACGCAAGATCCTTGCATGCTGTGCTCCGCCGTCGATCGCGATGACGGCTTGATCTGCGTTGTCGCGGAAGTTGGCGACGTGTGGGCGCTGGAGCGCGCGGGCGCGTTCAAGGGGCGCTACCATGTTCTTGGCGGCACGCTCTCGGCGCTCGATGGCGTGCGGCCGGAGGATCTGCGCATCTCGAAGCTATTGGAGCGCGCGAGCGCCGATGGCGTGCGCGAAGTGATCCTCGCGCTTTCGGCCACGGTCGATGGACAAACGACGGCGCATTATTTAGCCGAGCGGCTGCAGCCATTGAGTGTAACTGTAAGCCGGCTTTCACACGGCGTTCCCGTCGGAGGCGAACTCGATCTCCTCGACGACGGCACGTTGTTCGCGGCGCTCCAAAGCCGCCGCCCCTCCTGACCCCCAGTATCATCGCTGTGCGTTGTTGACGCCCTTATCGGGCGCCCGCAGGTTGGCGTCTCAGGGAGACTGGGACATGGGCTTTTTAGACCGTTTTTCACCGCAATTGCTGAGCGCGCTTCGCTTTATCAGCGGCCTTCTATTCATGGCGCACGGCACGACGAAACTATTTGGCTTCCCACCCACGGAAATGTTCGCGCAGTCGCCTGAGCAATTCACGTTGATCTGGTTTGCTGGCGTGATCGAACTCGTGACCGGCGCGCTCATCGCGATCGGCTTGTTTACGCGCCCAGCGGCGTTCCTCGCTTCAGGCACGATGGCGGCCGCGTATTGGATGGCGCACGCGACGCAATCATTCTATCCGGTGCAAAATGGCGGCGACGCAGCAATTCTGTTCTGCTTCGCGTTTCTCTACATCGCTGCAGCCGGCCCTGGCCCGCTCAGCGTCGACAGCATCATCAGCAAGAAGCGCTGATCGCTCCTCGCGTAAGTTATTCGCGATTACGCTCGATGCACTGCGTTCGCGCGCGCGTGATGCTTGGCTCCATCAGCCCGGTCTCACGAAAGCGCGCGAGCGCGGCTTCGTAGTCCTCGTATGTCACCGTGCGCGTGATCTTATCCCAGGTGCATGTGCACACCGCGCTATCTGGCGGGCATGACATCGAGAAGCGCTCGTGCGCGCTTTGCGGATAAGGGTACTGCGCGTGCTCGCCACAGTCCGCCAACAAGGTCGCGCTCAAGAGTGCAGCAAATGCCCAACGCATTACACAACTCCCAGCCCGGCAAAAATTGCCGCGCCAATGATCTTAGTATGCGCTCGCAGGGTTAAAATTGCACAGCCGGATTGTCGTTAAGATCACGGCTCCGGAACCGGCTCCTCGCCCGTCGGCTCGACTTGCGGCGTGAGGCCCGCGTTGCAAGTTTCGACGTAGCCGTTGATCTGCGCCGTCAACGGATGTGAGTCACGCTGCGGGCCAGGCATCCGCTCAAGCGCAGCGAAATCGCCCGGCGTCACGTTTTCCGCGATCTTGTCCCAGGTGCATGAGCACAGCGCATTCGACGAGCCTTGCCCCTCGCACGCCATCATGAAGTTGCGTTGGACATCCGGCCCGAAGGTCGCGGGCTGCGGATTGCACGCGGCGAGCGCCAAGACAAAGACAACAAATCCAATCCGCATGAGTTCGCTCCGGTGGCCGCGCTGGTCTGATAGCGCTAGTTGACGCCCTCTTCCAGTAATCTTCGGCCAATGACCATGGCTTGGATTTCACCGGCGCCTTCGAAGATGTTGAGAATGCGCGCATCCGCGAGCACGCGGCTGATCGGATATTCGACCGCAAAGCCATTGCCGCCGTGGATTTGCAGCGCATTGTCCGCCGCCGCCCACGCGACGCGAGCAGCCAGCAGCTTCGCCATTCCCGCTTCGAGGTCGCAACGTTTGCCGCTGTCTTTGCGGCGGGCGGCGAAATAGGTGATCTGACGCGCGGCCATAAGTTCCGCAGCGATCATCACCAGTTTGTTCGAGACGCGTGGGAAATGGAAAATTTCCTGGCCGAATTGTTTGCGATCGATTGCGTATTTGAGACCAAGCTCTAAAGCGCTTTGCGCGACACCAACGGCGCGTGCGGCGGTTTGAATACGGGCGCTTTCGAACGTCGCCATCAATTGCTTGAAGCCTTGGCCTTCGACGCCGCCGAGCAAATTGGCGGCTGGCACTTTGAAACCATCGAAGCCGATTTCGTATTCCTTCATGCCGCGATAGCCGATGACCTCGATCTCGCCGCCGCTCATGCCGGGCGTCGGGAATGGCGCGGCGTCATCGCCGCGCTGCTTAGGCGCAAGCAGCATCGAGAGGCCGTTGAAGCCGGTGGTGTCTGGATCGGTGCGCACGAGCAGCGTCATCACGTCAGCGCGTGCGGCATGTGTGATCCAGGTCTTGTTGCCGGTGACGACGTAATCGTCGCCGTCTTTCACAGCGCGCGTACGTAATGAGCCCAAATCGCTGCCGGTGTTAGGCTCGGTGAACACGGCCGTCGGCAGGATTTCAGCGCTGGCGATCTTCGGCAGCCACTCAGCTTTCTGCGCGTCAGTGCCGCCAATCATGATGAGTTCGGCCGCGATTTCGCTGCGTGTACCGAGCGAGCCGGTGCCGATCCAGGCGCGCGAAAGCTCTTCGGAAACGACACACATCGCCGTCTTGCCGAGGCCGGAGCCGCCATATTCTTCAGGGATAGTGAGGCCGAAGACGCCAAGCGCGCCCATCTCTTCGACGATCTCGATCGGGATCAGTTCGTCGTTGCAGTGCCAACCATGCGCGTGCGGCACGATCTTATCGTCGGCAAAGCTGCGGAACTGATCGCGGATCATTTCGAAATCCGCGTCGAGGTTAGTGTTCTCGAACGTCGCGCGACCCTGCGATTCATGCAGCAACGCCGCAAGCCGCGTTTTCTCGGCTTGCGTCACGCTCAACGAAACTTGCGGCGCATCAATGCCAAAATCCGCCGGGCGGATGATCTCGACCTGCGTCATCGGCACGCCGCCTGCGAGTTGGGCCGAATATTCAGCGACCAGAACTTTCGCGAGCAATTGTTCGGTGTCGCCGAATTTGCCGGCATCGCTAAGCGCGCCTGCCCAGTCACGGACTTCGCGGAGCGTTTCGGCGTAAGTGGCGACCCATGCGAGGCCGTGGACGACGTGCTGTTCGCGATCGAGTGCGGCGCGATCGAGCTTGCCGTCTTTGCTCACAAGCTGGCGCACCGCGGCTTTCGCGGCATCAGCATAGGCGCCGGCGGCGTGAGCGGCGGTTTCCAGTTGCGTTATCAGCTCAGCGCTCATGCAATCCCTCGCGAGTCAGGGCACTTAAGCGTCTTCTCGCAGTTGCGAAAGGGGCGACGCCACGCAAACCGGCGCTGTGCCGCACCCTAGGAGCGAAACGAATGGAGCACGGGAGCGGCGGAAGCGAAGTCCTGACGCAGGCGCTCGTGTTTTTGGGCGCGACCTGCGTGCTGATCCCAGCGCTAAAGAAGCTGAAGATCAGCGCGGTAATGGGCTTCCTCTTTATCGGCGTCGCGATGGGCCCTCACGTACTGGGGCGGCTCGCCAATGATCTGCCGTGGCTGGCGGCGTTTGAGTTTGAGCAGAGCGAACCGACTTTGCTGCTGGCCGAGCTCGGCATCGTGTTCTTGCTGTTTGTAATCGGGCTTGAGGTTTCGCTGGAGCGTTTGTGGTCGCTGCGGCGCTATGTGTTTGGCCTGGGCTTTTTACAGGTCACGCTTTCGGCGATCGCGATTACGGCGGTCGCCATGTTGTTCGGCAACGGTTTCACGGTGTCGGCTGTCATCGGCATTGCGTTTGCGCTCTCCTCCACCGCACTGGTGCTGCAGCTGTTGCGTGAACGCAGCCAGATTGCGACGCCCGTCGGCCGCGCCAGTTTTTCGATCCTGCTTATGCAAGATTTGATGGTCGTGCCGATTCTATTCTTAGTCGCGGCGCTCAGCCCCGGCGCGAACGCGTTTGGCGATCAAGTTGGCGTGGCGTTGCTAACGTCGCTGGTTTCGCTCGCGGCGATCATCATCATCGGCCGCTTGTTGCTGCGGCCATTGTTTCGCTGGGTCGCTGCCGCGGACAGCCGCGAAATCTTTATCGCTGCCGCCTTCCTCGCCGCGATCGGCATGGCAGGCGCGGCGCAGATGGCCGGGCTTTCCGCGGCGCTTGGCGCGTTCCTCGCGGGGCTGCTGCTCGCGGAAACCGAATTCCGGCACCAGATCGAAACCGACCTTGAGCCGTTCAAAGATCTGCTGCTCGGGCTCTTCTTCGTGACTGTCGGCATGCAGATCGATGTGTCGCTGCTGCTGAGCGAGCCGTTCCGAATTCTGATCGGCGTTGCGGGTCTCTTCCTTGTGAAAGGCCTCATCATCACCGGGTTGGCGCGCGTGTTCGGCTTTTCTTGGCGGCGCGCGGGGCAGATGGGTTTGTTGCTGGGGCAAGCCGGTGAGTTCGCGTTCGTGGTGATCGCGGCAGCGCGCGCAGGCGGCGCGATACCGAATGACACTGCTGCCTACATGCTGATCGTCACGGCGCTCTCGATCTTCGTGACGCCGATCGTCGCCGGCATCGGTGCGCGCTTGGCCAATCGCATCGCGGGCGATGGCCCGTCAGCGCCACCACCGGACGCAGCGAGCGAAACCGGCCACGTTGTCATCGCTGGCTTCGGCCGTGTTGGCCAAACCTTGGCTGACATTCTCGGCGCGCAAGAGATCCCGCACGTCGGCATTGAAGGCGATGCGTCGGCAGTCGCGCAACTCCGCAATGAAGGACGGCCAGTGCACTATGGGGACGCCAGCAGCGCCGCGGTGCTCGCCAGCGTCGGCGCGCCGAATGCAGCCGCGATCGTCGTCACCATCAGCGACGCTGAAGCGGTGGAACGCATCGTCGCCGAAGCGCGCCGCGCCTGGCCGCATATTCCGGTCTATGCACGCGCGCGCGACGGCGAACACGCGCATCGCTTGCATGCCGCAGGCGCCGCGCTGGCGAGCCCCGATTCCATTGAGGCGGCGTTGCAATTGGGCGAGGCCCTACTCAATGGCGTCGGCGTTCCCGACGAAGTGGCGCGGCGGATCATTGCCGACCGACGCGAAGAAGAGGTCGCCAAGGCGATCTATCGGGGCGGCCGCAAACCCGAGGTCGAACCGCAACGCAGCTAGAGCCGCACGCCTTCTTGCCGCCACCGCATCAGCTGATAAACGGGCGCCTAAGAGAGCCTATTCATGCGTTTCATCGCCGCCCTGTGCGCCTTGGCGCTCGCCGCCTGCTCACCGCCGCAGCCCGCGCCTGCGCCTGAAACGCCGGCTGCCGCGGCTGAGACCGCAGCGACATCGGAAGTCACAACAGATGCACTCGTTGCTGGCGCGCGTGTGACGAGCCCGTTCGTGGTTGAAGGCTCGGCGCCGGGCGATTGGTATTTTGAAGCACAGTTCGTGGCGAAGCTCGTCGGCGCAGACGGCGCCGTGATTGCCGAAGCGCCAGCGCGCGCGCAGAGCGACTGGATGACCGAAGCGCCAGTGCGTTATCGCGCCGAGTTTACGTTTGCGGTCACGCAAGACACGCCGGCCACGCTCGTGCTCCAAGAAGACATGCCCGCCGACAACACGAGCCCGCGCGAAGTGACTATTCCGGTGGTGCTGGTTCCACGCTAACGGCGAACTACCGACGAGCTAGCTCACCCAGCGCAATGTCGTTGGCTCAATTGGGTTGACGAAGTCGCGCTTTTCTTCGCGGCTCTTGGTCCATTCGCGCTTGAGCTTCAGGTACCATTTGGCTTGCACGTCGATGTCATCGATCCAGAGCATGCTCGGCGAATATTGCAGGCCGGTGTTTTGTAGATCGACCATGCGGCCGTCTTGATCGAGGAATTCGCGGCCAGCCGGCACGAGGATTGGCTTCATTGCGTCGAGGAGCGGCGCGTTCCTCCAATACGTCACCTGCGTGATGCGCGTTGAATTCTCGTTTTCCGGCGTGAGGCAGGTTAGCGTGAAGAGTCGCGACTTTTCGTTCTCGACCACTTCCCAGCGAAAGCCCGGTAGCATGCACGAGATTTCAGTCGTGACGTTGCCGCCGAAGAGCATGCGATAGGCAAGCGAATTGCCGCTCGGCGCGTGACGCTCGATCGCCCAACCGCGCTCGCGCGGGACGAAGAGTTTTTGTTTGAGCGCTTGCCCGCGCTCGGCGGGCGCCACCACCATTGATTATGGACGTATGGCACGTGCGCGGGGTCCATGAGGCCGACGACGGCGTTGTCCATGGTCGCCGCAAAGATGCGGTGGATGACGAATTTCGGTTCGCGGAAATCACCGAGATCGAATTGCGGCGCTGGCGGTGGTTCTTCGTTGGAACGCGGATCGGCGGAGACAAATGCCATCACGATGCCGTTGGCTTCGTAGGTCGGGAAGCGGCGCACGCGGATGCGATCGACTTCGTAAGGCTGATCCGAAAGCAAGGTTGGGATCACTTTGCAGACGCCGTCCTGCGTCCCGAAGCGCCAGCCGTGATACGGGCACTCCACCGTCTGGACGCCGTTCTCGGCAACGATGCGGCCCGCCGAAAGCGGCACGGCGCGATGCGGACAGATATCCCGCATCGCGAAGGCTTTGCCCTCCTCGTCGCGGCCAAGCAGCACCGGCTCGCCGAGGATCTCGCGGCGGAACATCTTTCCGCGCTTCAACTCAGCCGACGTCGCGGCGAAGTACCAAAGGTCTCGAAGCAAGTCGCTCATTGCTGGGCGAGATACAGGATTGCGGGCACGCCGACAAAGCCTAGCGCCGCAGATGCGACAATCCCGCAGCCGCAAAGCACAGCCAGGATGGCCCGGCGGCGGCGCATATCGGCAGGCCGCGCCTTGTTCATCGCGCCGCCAGCGAAAAAGATGAGCGCCAGCGTCCCGATGATGATGCCGCCGACGGACACCATGAAAAGCGCGGTTTGGGCGAGAAGATCACGCAGGCCCCGGCCGCGGCGGTGCGGCGCGGGCGGCGCCGGGCAGCGCCGGCGCCACGACGGCAGCCGCCGTCAACGCTCATTGCGCGTGGATCGTTACGCGGAAAGTTTGGTTCGCCGGCTCGTTGGTTTCCCACGGACGGCGCTGCTCCATGACGATCTCACCGGTGCCCGCAGCATTCGCGATGAACGTCGTCACTTCCCAATGATTGCCGCCAGTGTAGCCCGGCTGGCTTTGGGCTTGGGTCGTGTTGCCCGTGGTCTCGCCCGCAGGCGTGATGAAAGCAGGCACGCTCGCTGGCGCCCAGATGTAGCCCGCCGTCGGCACGCCGACGAGCTCGATGGCGAAGCGCTGGTTCAGCGCGACATTCACCGTCTGCCCGTTCTGTTCTTGGGTGATGCGGACGGTCACATCGGACGGCGTCGGCGCGGCGACGGAATTATTGGTCGGCACCGAATTCGCCTCCTGCTTGGCTTCCTGGGCTGGCGTGCATGCGGCGAGCGCGAGCGCGGCGGCAAACGAAGCTGACCGGATCATTGCATCGCTCCTGCTTCCATGAGGCCGACATAGAACCGGATGGTCCGGTCGATGTTGGCAAAACTCAGATGTTCGTTGGTGCCGTGTATGCCAGCGAGATCGTCTTCGGCAAAGAGCATCGGTTGGAAGCGGTACACGTTTTCCGCCACGTCCGAATAGTTACGCGAATCCGTGCCCGCCAGCACGAGTCCAGGCGCGACCGGCGCGTCCGGGATCACACTGCGCGATAGCGCGGCGAGCAGCGCATAGCTGGTGCTGGTGGTGCTTGAGGTTGCCGTGGCTTCGCGCGGCGGCTCGGCCCAATCGACATCCACGCCTTCCATGTCAGCGACTTCTGCACGCGCGCGTTCAAGGATCGACGCGGCGGTGTCACGCGGATGGAAGCGATAATTGATCATCGCCGTCGCTTCGGCCGACAGCACGTTCGCGCGACCGCCGCCATTGATCATGGTCGGCGCAACCGTGGTGCCCATCAGTGCGCGCGCCGTGCGATCCTGCGCCATGCGCTGACGCAGCAGCGGGCCGAAGAGCCATTCATTGGCGCCCGCCATGCGATTGTTCAGCGAGATCTCAGGTGCGAGAGCGCGCATCATGTCGATGGCTGGGCCGCCTTCGAGGCGTTGCTCAATCGGCATGTCGTGAATGCGGACGACAGCTTCCGAGACGAGCGACACGGCGGTCTCCGGCGGCGGCATCGAGGAGTGACCCGGCTCGCCGGTGGCGTGGACGCGCAGGGTGCCGAAGCCGCGCTCGGAAATACCGATCATCGAAGCTGGGCCGCCGGTCAGCGGATGCTCGGTGATTGCCGCCATGCCTTCGTCTAGCGCGAACCAGGCGCGGATGCCGCGCTGTTGCAGAAGCGCCGCCGCTTGCACGGCGCCATCAGCGCCACCGATCTCTTCATCGTGTCCGAATGCAAAAATGATCGTGCGCACCGGCTTCTTGCCTTGGCGCGCCAGATACTCAGCCGCTTCGAGCAACAGCACGAGCGAGCCTTTGTCATCGACCGAACCCCGGCCCCAGACAGCATCGTTTTGAATAACGCCGCCAAACGGATCGACCGTCCACGCCGCGCGCGTGTCGTCCGGTACAGGCACGACATCTTGGTGCGCGAGCAACAGCAGCGGCGGTTGGCCCGGATCGCTGCCTTCCCAGGTGTAGATCACGGTGAGGCCGTTGACCGTCTCGCGTTGCGCCGCAGCGTTGAACGCTGGATACGTAGCGATCATCCAGGCTTGCAAATCTTCGAACGGCTTGCGGTCATCTTCAGGCGCAACCAGCGATACGGTCCGGAAGCGCACGGCTTGGCTCAAGTGCGCTGCGGCGTTCGGTACGTCGATGGTGTAGCCGGCGGTGTCGGGCACGTTGACGTCAGCTGGCGGCGGCGGCGCGGTGAACGCCATCGTGCGATAGCCAACGAACCCCGCCAGCGCGACAAGCACCAATGCCAGTCCGCCGAGTATTAGCCGCACCATGGCTTCCCCTTATGGCGCTCCCCGGCGCCTCGCGAATTGGAGCGCCGCCAAGTCAGCAGGTCAATCGGGTTCAGCCGCCAGCCCGGCGAGACCCGCGCTCATGAGGCGTGAGCGCCACTCCATCGTGGCCACCCACCACCGGCCCTAGGCGCTGGCAGCCTCCGTGTGGCCGAAGCCCTGAGTGTAGTCGAGGATAGAAACCTGTTCCGGATCGACCCGAAACAGCGCCATCTCAACATCGTCGCCCTTCAGGAACTGACCAATTTGCGGAAACTTGCTGACCATAAGCTCGAATACACGTCCTAACTCGGCACTGTCCGTCACACGCATCGCATGGCCGCTCATGGAAAGCCCCCGGATGCTGCTCCAATCCGTGTAAGGCGGCGTCACGCTGATCGACACGCGCGCGTCCCGTTCGATATTTTGAACTTTTTGCGATTTCGACCACGAGCCGAAATAGATGCGCGTGCCGTCAGCGACGAAGCTGACTGTTGTGACCTGAGGCCATCCATCCGGTCGCACCGTCGCAATAGCCAAGTCCGTAGCAACGCCCAGGATTGCCGCGATCTGTTGGCGCTGTTGATTGCTAAACATAAGCGCGCTCCTCTCACGAGAAGCTAAGCGGTCAGTGCGCTTAAGAATTGATTCAGCGCAATTCGCTCGCTAACCGCGCGCGTTGCTGAGTTCCAGCACGTCGTCGAACGTGCGCAGGCCGCTACGCTGCGCGTTAACGAGCACGGCCATGTTGCCGGGCGCGTGTTTGTTATCGAGCATCTTCTCGTGCGCGTCGGGGATTTTGTCCCACGGCAGCACTTCCGACATCGCCGGATCGATGCGGCGATCTATGACGAGCTGGTTGGCTTGGGCGGCGTGATAGAGGTGGGCGAAGTGTGAGCCCTGGACGCGCTTTTGGTGCATCCAGAGATAACGCGCGTCCATGGTGAGATTGTAGCCGGTGGTGCCGGCGCAAATGACAACCATGCCGCCGCGCTTCACGATGCGCACAGAAACCGGGAAGGTCTGTTCGCCCGGGTGCTCGAACACGATGTCCGGGTCCTTGCCGCCGGTGATGGCGCGCACGGCTTTGCCGAACTTGCCGACTTCTTTCATATATTCGGTGAAGCCTTCGCCGTTCACTTTCGGCAGCTGACCCCAGCAATTGAAGTCCTTACGGTTCAGCACGGCTTTCGCGCCCATCGACAAGACGTAGTCTTTCTTCTCATCGTCTGAGACGACGCCGATCGCGTGCGCGCCTGAGACAGCGCAAAGCTGAACCGCGAACACACCAAGGCCACCCGAGGCGCCCCAAACCAGGACGTTTTGGCCAGGACGCAGCACGTTCGGACGCCAGCCGAACAGCATGCGATACGCGGTGGCAAGCGTCAGCGTATAGCAAGCCGCTTCTTCCCAGGTGAGGTGCATTGGGCGCGGCATGAGTTGGCGCGCTTGCACTTTGCAGAACTGCGCGAACGAACCGTCGGAGGTTTCGTAGCCCCAGATCTTTTGCGTCGGCGAGAACATCGGGTCGCCGCCGTTGCACTCTTCGTCGTCGCCATCGTCTTGGTTGCAATGGATGACGACTTCGTCGCCTGGCTTCCAACGCTTCACCTTCGAGCCAACGGCCCACACGATGCCAGACGCATCCGAGCCGGCGACGTGATACGGCTGCTTGTGCACATCGAGCACGCTCATCGGTTCACCGAGCGCGGCCCACACACCGTTATAGTTCACGCCTGCCGCCATCACGAGCACGAGCACCTCGTCTTCGCCGCAGCGGGGCATCGGCACTTGCTCAAGTTGCATCGCTGAAAGCGGACGGCCGTGGCGTTCTTTGCGGATCGCCCAGGCCCACATCTTTTCCGGAACGTGATATGCGGGCGGGATTTCGCCGATGTCGTAAATGTCCTTAACTGCCTTCAGATTTGCTTGAGACATAACGTCGGCCCCGGTTTTGTTGCGGCGCACAATGATGCGGTTTGCGGGGCGCGGTCAATGGTTTGCACTGAGGCGCGAAGATGAACCCCGTCAGAGCGGTACTGCTTAGCGCCATCAGCGCAATTTTCGTAGCGGCAGGCGTGCTCTTATTAGTCCGCGGCGAGCCGGAGCAGAGGGCTTTGGCGTATGCCGTCATCGTGTTTTTCGGCGCGTGCGCGGCTATCGGGCTGATGCAATTCACACCGCGCGAGCGGGCAAAATTAGACGATGACGGGGGGCTGACACTGCGGCCGGATAAGTTCCAATCTGTGGGACTATTGATCGGAAGCGCGGGTATGGCCGTCGGCTGCTTTCTGATCGCGCCGCTTGCGAAGGTGGACGGCGAGGGCTTGGTTTCGCTCGTCGGATACCTTGGCGCAGCGCTTTTCGGCTTGGGCGTCCCACTCGCGGCTTGGCGGCTCTTTCGTCCCGAAGCTCTCGCACGTGTTGACTCCGAGGGTGTTCGAACATTCGGAATGGGCGCTTGGTCGCTGGAGTGGCGTGAGGTGGACGCAATTCACGAACTCAATGTGAGCGGGCAAACTTTCATCGTCTTTGAAACGAGGCATCCTAACTTGATGCACGACATACCCCGCTTCGCGCTGAACTTGAGTCCGACCAGACTAGCAGCCGGATCCTTTCATACGCTGACCATGGAGCTGTGGAACAATAAACGGCGGACATCAGCTTGACCGGCAGCGAGTATGGCGTCCGCCGCGATCGCCTATGGCTCTCATTTGCCGTGGGCGCGCTCGCCTTGCTCCTATTCTTGTTCGTCGGCGCTGTGCTCACCAGCGTCTGGTCGTGGGTATGTCTCGCGGCTGGGATCGCGCTTGCGATTGCCAGCATTCAGACTCTCCGCGCTGATCGTCGACAAGCGGCCCGTGTTACGGATATCGGCGGAAGGCCTCTACTATCGGCCATTCGCTGCCAACGCTGTTCCCTGGTCAGAGATCACGGCGATCGCGCACTGGTCATACTATACGCGTTCGGTTTGGCTGGTGCGCGTGAGTTGGACGCGCGCGCCCAGCAACGACCAGATCAACTTCGCCGTCGCTGATCCATCTCGCTATCCAAATCATCTTGGCCGCAGCATCACGCGGGCGATGCAGCGCGCAGGCGGTTTGCCGCCGATCATCATTCAGCTCTGGTCGATCGACGTCACGCCAGACGCGATTGAGGCCGAGATCAGGAAGTATTGGACAGGCCCCATCGCGCAGATCCATCCGCGCACTGTGAGCCCGCCGCGTTGATTTACGCCTTCAAACGCCGTCGCGTCGTTCAAGGCTGCTTCGCGGTCTTCGCGCTCGGCATCATCGTCTATGTTGTCGCCATCAGCTGGTTCTTTATTGCTGCTGAAGCGTGGCCCGTAAAAGTCTTGCTTATCGCTTTGGGCTTAGCCTTCTCGCTGACGCTTCCCGGCATCTTCGCGGACACGTTCTCGCCAGGCCCAATCCTAACCATCAGCGCCGAAGGCATTCGCTATCTGCCATTCTCACGCGAGACCGTGCCGTGGTCGGCGGTGCGCGAGGTGACGCTAACGCGCGGCTACTCGCACGCGCGCGGGTCGAGCGATTATTATCGCTTCAAGCTCATGGATGGGGTCAGCTTTGCGGTGCATGACCCGAAGCGTTTTCCCGTGCCGCCGGGCGGCGTGCGGGCGGACAGATCGCCATCAGCATCATGCCTATGACCATCGATGCCTCAGCGGAAGCAATCGTCGACGCGATCCGCGCCAGTTGGCCGGGCGGGACCATCCGCGAAGTAAATGCGGCGCCGTCCGACGCCACTCTGCATTAACCTAGCGGCGCTCGCCGGTCGGCATCTGTTCTGTTGCACCGCAGCAAGGCTCCGCGCATGATCGGAATCGCGCGATGACGAAGTCCTTCCAACATACGCCCGATCCGCCGTGGATTTTCCGGACTTATGCCGGGCACTCGACGCCGGCTGAATCGAACAAGCTCTACCGCGCCAATTTGGCGAAGGGCCAAACCGGACTTTCCGTGGCGTTCGATCTGCCGACGCAGACCGGCTACGACAGCGACCACATCTTGGCGCGCGGCGAAGTCGGCAAAGTCGGCGTGCCGGTCGGGCATCTTGGGGACATGCGCGCGCTGTTCGACGGCATCCCGCTTGATCAGATGAACACGTCGATGACGATCAACGCGCCTGCTGCGTGGTTGCTCGCGCTCTACGTGGCGCTCGCCGAGGAGCAAGGCGCAGACCCGAACAAGCTCACTGGCACGACGCAGAACGACATTCTGAAAGAATATCTCTCGCGCGGCACCTACATCTTCCCGCCCGCGCCGAGCCTGAAGCTCACCGCCGACACCATCGCCTGGAGCCTCGACGCGATTCCGAAATGGAACGCGATGAACGTTTGCTCTTACCATTTGCAAGAAGCCGGCGCGACGCCCGAACAAGAGCTGGCGTTTGCATTGGCTGCGGCGATCGCGGTGCTGGATGAGGTGAAGGCGCGCGGCGAAGTCGCCCCGAAGCGGTTCGCCGCCGTATTCTCGCGCATCTCGTTTTTTGTGAACGCCGGCATGCGCTTCGTCACTGAGCTTTCGAAGATGCGCGCGTTCGTGCAGCTTTGGGATGAGATCGGGCGCGAACGTTACGGCGTCGATGACGAGAAGGCGCGGCGCTTCCGCTATGGCGTGCAGGTCAACTCGCTTGGTCTGACGGAGCAGCAAGCGGAGAACAACGTCTATCGCATCTTGCTTGAGACGCTAGCCGTTACGCTTTCGAAGGATGCGCGCGCACGCGCCGTGCAGCTGCCGGCCTGGAATGAAGCCCTCGGTCTGCCGCGACCGTGGGATCAGCAATGGTCGCTGCGGATGCAACAGGTTTTGGCCTACGAGACGGATCTACTGGAGTTCGAAGATATCTTCGAAGGCTCGACGGTGATCGCCGCGAAGGTCGCGCAATTGGTTGAAGGCGCGCGCTCGGAACTTGCGAAACTGGAAGCCAATGGCGGGGCCGTCGCCAACGTTGACTACATGAAGGCCGAGTTGGTGAACTCGAACCGCCGCCGCATCGAGGGGATCGAAGCTGGCGGGCAGAAGGTGATTGGCGTGAACGCGTTCGTCGACGGTGAACCCTCACCGCTCGAAGCTGGCGAAAAGAACATTCACGTCGTCGATCTTTCGGTCGAAGGCGAGCAGATCGCGCGACTGAAGGCCTGGCGCGCGCAGCGAGATCACTACGCAGCGGAAGCGGCGATAGCCGCGCTGCAGGCGACAGCACAAGAAGACAAGAACATCATGCCCGCTTCCATCGCCGCCGCGAAAGCTGGCGTGACGACGGGCGAATGGGCGGCGGCGCTGCGGCGCGTGTATGGCGAGTATCGCGGGCCCACGGGCGTCGCGCTCGTCATTGAAAGCAGCGGTGACGACATCGAAGCGGTGAAGCAAGATGTGGCCGCGCTGAGCGAAAAGCTTGGCCGCCAGCTCACATTCTTGGTCGGCAAGCCCGGCCTTGATGGCCACTCAAACGGCGCCGAACAGATTGCCGCGCGCGCCCGCGCGGTTGGGATGGACGCGATCTACGAAGGCATTCGCTTAACGCCGGCCGAGATCGTCGCTGCAGCGAAAGAGAAAAAGGCGCACGCGGTAGGCCTTTCCATTCTCTCCGGCTCGCACTTGGATTTGGTGCAAGAAGTTGTGCGCCTCATGCGTGCCGAGGGCATGGAAAATGTGCCGCTGGTCGTCGGCGGCATCATCCCGCCGGTCGATGCGCTGGCGCTGAAGCAGATGGGCGTTGCAGGCGTCTACACGCCGAAGGACTTCAAAATCACCGGCATCATGAGTGATGTCGTGAAGCTCGTGGCGGCGCGGGCGTGAATGTCGAAGCGTTAGAGCGCGCTTGCTTGGAAGCATGGCCCGCTCCGGACACGCGTCCAACGCGACGGTTGGGAATTTTGCGCCACCGATGATCGGTCCGGCCGCGCCAACGCCGTCTGGCCACTGAATTGGTCCGGCGGTGATATTCAGCGCGCCATTGCCGACGCGCGCGCATGGTGCGCCGGCCAAGCGATCACATCGACATTCAAGCTGGCCGATGGCGCGACAGCGCCTGAGGGCCTGCCCGCCGCCCTCGCCGCCGCTGGGTTCACGCCCCGCACCGAGACACTGGTGATGACACGCACAACCGAAGCGGCGACGCCGACCTTCGGCGTCGAGCTTCACGACAAGCCAAGCGACGACATCTGGGCGCCGCTCAACGAAAGCGCGCCGGATCCAGCCGACGCTGCCGAACGGCGCGACATCGTTGAGCGTATCGCCGTGCCGCACAGGTTCGCGCTTGTCCGCATAGATGGACGCCCCGCAGCTGTTGGGCTTGGTGTGCTGACCGGCGATCTCATCGGCATCTATCTCATGCGCACCGCACCCTGGGCGCGTCGCAACGGGTGCGCGCGTGACATTGTGCGGACGCTCATGCATTGGGGCGGATCAGAGGGCGCGCAAACGGCTTACTTGCAAGTTGAACACGCCAACGAAATCGCAGTTGCCCTCTACGTGAACGAAGGCTTCGACGTTGCGTATCGCTATCACTACTGGCGGCGTTAGCGCTTGCGCGCATTAGCGGCGCGGCGTGGCGCTCCCAATTCGATCCACACCGGCGCGTGATCGGAGGTTTTTCCCAGCCGCGCACATGACGATCGACACCGCAGGATTTCAATGCCGGCGCCAGCACCGGATTGAGCAAGAGGTGATCGATGCGCAACCCGGCATCGCGCGCGTACGCATTCCGGAAATAGTCCCAAAACGTATAGATGCGCTCATCAGGATGCAGGTGACGCACGGAATCCGTCCAGCCTTGCTTTACCAGCTTTGCGTAAGCGGCTCTGATTTCGGGACGAAACAGAGCGTCGTCGGTCCAACGCTCCGGTTTGTAGACATCAAGCTCCGTCGGCATGACGTTAAAGTCGCCGCAGAGCACAACCGGCGTCTCTTTCTTGACTAAGCTGCGCGCATGCTTCGTCAAACGTTCGAACCAACGAAGCTTATACCAAAATTTCGGGCCCGGCGCGGGATTGCCGTTCGGCAGGTAGAGACAAGCGACGGTCAGCCCTGCAATGTCGGCTTCAATGTAGCGGCTTTGCAGATCTTCAGCATCGCCAGGCAGCCCACGGCGAACTTCCACCGGCGCCGCGCCGCGCACTAAAATTGCCACACCGTTCCAGCTTTTCTGCCCATGCCAGATGGCGCGATAGCCAGCCTTCGCAAGCTCGGTTTCGGGAAATTTTTCCTGCGGCGCTTTCAGCTCCTGCAGGCAAACGACGTGCGGCCGGCGCTCTTCCAACCAACGCAACAACACCGACAGGCGCCCGTTGACGCCGTTCACGTTGTAGGTGGCGACGATCATCGCGGCAGCGAATGAATGAGCCGCGTCATAGCGCTTGCACCGACGAGCGGCGCAAGGAACGGCACGAGTGAGCACGCAAAGCCGACCATAAACACACTCATGCCGTGGCGCTTACGAAACGCGACGGCGTCCTGGTAACTCATGTGACGCGCGGCCGTGACCGTCGCGTATTCGCGGCCCATCAAGAAGCCGTTCAGAGTGTAAAACGTTACCGCGTTCACGACGGGGATGAAATAGAGCGGGATGACGAGAAGGTTGAGCGCGAGCGCCGGCAGCGCGATCCGCAGACCGTTGAGCAATCCTTGTTGAATTGGCACTGCGCGCGCAACCGGCGCGCCGATCTTCTTCTCCACGCGTTCGGCGGCGATATCGAACAACGTGCCACCCACAACCATCGAGATCGCCGGCGAAAGCGCGATCGCCAGCACAACGACGACGATCGTCGCCATGAACGAGCCAGCCATTGTGACGTAGCCGAACCAACCTTCGCTGTCGAAAATGAACGGCACGAGGTAACGCAGGCCCGCTTACGCCGCGAAAACCGTGATGATCGCCGCAACCACGAGGTTAATCAGCACGAACCACGTAAGGCGCCCGAAAATGACGTCCTTCAGGCCACCCAGAACTGCGGTCATTGCGCGCGTCACCAGTATCTCCGCCGCTTCCAGCTTGACGGCAGATAAATCGCTTCCCACGCTTAGGCTAGCGGGAGTTACGAATGAGCGATCTCAAAGAACGTTTGCGCGGCGAGGCGTGGGAATGAGCGAAGACGATCGCGGCGGCGTTTCTCGCCTACGTCGCCTTCACCACCGTCGCGTTCGCGCAATATCGGATTCCGTCCGAGAGCATGGTGCCGCACATTGAAGTCGGCGACCGCGTGACGGTGTCGAAGTTCGCTTATGGCTACAGCCGCTTTTCGCTGCCGTTCGATATTGGCTTCGCACTGCCAAGATCGGAACATCGCATCTTCGAAAGCATGCCGCAGCGCGGCGATGTGGTTGTGTTCATCCATCCAATCTCCAGCGAAGTGATGATCAAGCGCGCGATCGGGCTGCCCGGCGATGTGATCGAGATGCGTGACGGCACGCTGTCGATCAGCGGCGGCGCTGTTGAAACGACGGAGCCGCAATTGTTGATGCGTGCCGTGCATCCGCACGGACGCGAATGGGCGGAGCGTTACGAAGAAACATTGCCGGGCGGCGTCACGCATGCCGTGCACGATCTGACCGAAGGCGCGCCGCTGGATAATTTTGGGCCGTACACGGTGCCGGAAGATCACATCTTCTTCATGGGCGACAATCGCGACAACTCGCTCGACAGCCGCTGGAGCGGCATGGGCCCAGTGCCGATCGAAAACCTGATTGGACGCGCTGAACTTGTGTACGCGACAGCGCTTTCGTCATGCGGACGCGATCATACCGTTGCGTGCCCTATGGATCGCTGGATGCGGCCGCTGCACCACTAACGCGGCTGCGCTGCACGACGTAAATACCAGCCAGAACGAGTGCCGCGCCGACGAGCGCGAGGACGCCGAGCGCGTCGCCGAACATCATCCATGATAGTGCAGCGGCGACGAGCGGTTGCATCCAGAGCAACACCGTCGATGCGACGATCGGCAACCGCCCAACGCCGTAAGCCACAAGCCCCTGCCCGCCGACCTGCACGATGATGGCGAGGCCAAGCAGGATGAGCCAGCCATGCAATGTCCGCGGCAGGAATGGCTCGTGGAAGAGAAGCGCGAGTGACAGCGCCACCAACGCGGCGCCGATCGTCGCCCAGAACATCACCGCGCCGACGTTCACTTCTTTGCCGAGCATGCGCAGGATCAAAAGATACCCGGCGTAGCCCACAGCAGCGCAGAGCCCGAGCGCGTCGCCGATCCAACCGGTTTCAGGATCGCCCGTTGGCCCCGCCGCGGCTTGCGCCCGTGCAAACGCCAGCAGCACCGCGCCGCCCAATGAAATTGCGACGCCGGCAAGGACTGGAAGGCTCAGCCGCTCGTTGAAAAGGATCCAGCCAAACAGCGCCGCGAAGGCCGGGGTGAGATTCGCCAGCAGAGTCGCATTGGTGACGGTGGTGAAACCCAGGGCGGCTGCCCAAAGCGACACCTCGATTCCGAACAAAACCCCGCCAAACAGCACCCAGCCGGTCTGCCGAACACTAGGAATCGGTCTCGCGACCGCCGCCCATAGGGCGAGAATCGGCAGCGCCAGAAGGAATCGCCAGAAATTCGAGGCGTGCGGACCTAGTTCCGAGAGCCTCATAGCGATCGGCGACAGGCCCAGAAGCGCGCCACCCGTTAACGCCGCCAGCGCCGCTTTTCCCTGTCCCGAATGATCCGCCATTTGCCTGAAAAACGCCGGATTTTGTTAAGGTGCAAGGCCGCATTTTACGGCATCTGGGCACCGCAGTTGCGTTAACGAATGAAGCCGTGTCCGCCCCCGTGTTCACAGATTCGACACGCTAAATTTCGCTGCTGAGGCCTTCCCCCATTGACCCTGCATTAACGGGTGGCATCACTATATATAGCGGTACGGTTCAGTCAGGCACGCAAGGACGTGTGGTTTGGCCCAGGACCGAGTCGGATTAACACAGACCTAAATTCGGGGGCAGGAAATATGCAGGCACGAGCGGAAAAGGCGGGGGTCCACCGCATGGGTGATGTTCACCGTGGCAAGCCCAAGCCCCTGCGTCCGCTCAAGGTCGTTGAGAAGGTCGTTACGGATCCGAGCCGCGACGCTCTGCTGACGGAATTCGGCAAGACGACTCTCAACGATCGTTACCTGCTGGCCGGCGAGTCCTATCAAGATATGTTCGCGCGCGTCGCAACTGCGTTCGCTGACGACATTGGGCACGCGCAACGAATCTACGATTACATCTCGAAGCTCTGGTTCATGCCGGCGACGCCTGTGCTTTCTAATGGCGGCGCTGAACGTGGTCTCCCGATCTCATGCTTCTTGAATGCAGTCGGCGATTCACTCGACGGCATCATGGACACGTGGAACGAGAACGTGTGGCTTGCCTCCAATGGCGGCGGCATCGGCACCTATTGGGGCGGCGTTCGTTCCATCGGCGAAAAGGTCGGCCAGAACGGCCAAACGTCGGGCATCATTCCGTTCATTCGCGTGATGGACTCGCTGACGCTCGCGATCAGCCAAGGCTCGCTCCGCCGTGGTTCCGCGGCTGTGTACCTCGACATGCACCACCCGGAGATCGAGGAATTCCTCGAAATTCGTAAGCCGGCTGGCGACTTCAACCGTAAGAGCTTGAACCTGCATCACGGGCTCAACCTCACCGACGAATTCATGATCGCTGTGCGTGACGATCTTCCGTTCGCGCTGCGCTCACCGAAGGATCAAGCGCCGCTGAAGCACGTGAATGCGCGCAAGCTCTGGCAGAAGATTCTGGAGCTGCGCCTGCAAACCGGCGAGCCCTACATTATCTTCTCCGACACCGTGAATAAGGCGATGCCGAGCCACCAAAAGAAGCTCGGCCTCAAGGTTCGCCAATCGAATCTGTGCTCGGAAATCATGCTGCACACCGGCATGGATCATAACGGCCGCGAGCGTACCGCCGTGTGCTGCCTCTCTTCGCTGAACGCTGAGACGTTCCTTGAATGGCAGAACGAGCCGGAATTCATGGACGATGTGTTCCGTTTCCTCGACAACGTGCTGGAAGATTTCATTCAGCGCGCGCCGCCGGAAATGGAACGCGCTGTCTATGCCGCGATGCGCGAGCGTTCGGTTGGTTTGGGCCTCATGGGCTTCCACTCCTTCCTGCAGAAGCAAGGCGTGTCGATGGAATCGGCAATGGCGAAGGTTTGGAACAACAAACTCTTCAAGCACATCCGCCGAGGCGCCGACGCAGCGTCCGTGAAGCTCGCGCAAGAGCGCGGCGCTTGCCCGGATGCGGCCGAGAACAACGTGATGGCGCGCTTCTCGCACAAGCTCGCGATCGCTCCGACCGCCTCGATCTCGATCATCTGCGGCGGCACGTCAGCCGGCATCGAGCCGATCCCGGCCAACATCTACACGCACAAGACGCTCTCGGGCTCTTTCGCGGTGAAGAACCCCTATCTCGAGCAATTGCTCGAAGAGAAAGGCAAGAACACTGAGAGCGTGTGGTCTTCGATCCTGAAGAACGAAGGCTCGGTGCAGCACCTAGATTGCCTCGACGAAGACGAGAAGAACGTGTTCAAGACCGCGTTCGAAATCGATCAACGCTGGATCATCGAGCTTGCCGCCGATCGCACGCCGCTGATCTGCCAGGCGCAGTCTCTCAACATCTTCATCCCTGGCGATGTCGATAAGTGGGACCTGCACATGCTGCACTGGATGGCATGGGAGCGCGGCGTGAAGAGCTTGTATTATTGCCGCTCGAAGTCAGTGCAACGCGCCGGCTTCGCTGGCGAAGACAACAAGGCGGACATCGATACGTCGCCGGATTTGACGATCGAAAAGACGGATTACGAAGAATGCCTCGCGTGCCAATAACGCGCTGAGTTGGTTGGATTGGAAGACTGGGCGCTGAGAGCGATCTCAGCGCCCTTCTTCTTTTACGGCTCGTAGCGTGCGCGATGCACAGTGCGTGCTGACGGCGGCTCGACGCCGCGGCGGCCGACGACTTGCGCGGGTGCATCCGGCACGACGTCCACAAGGCCGACAGATTCCGCGTTGGCGGATGTAAGACTCACGCCACCGCCCAACTCGACCTTGGCTTCAGCGGAATTCATCGAGTCAGCAGTGTTTGCCGCCACGCTGGCAACGAACGCGCCGCCGCCCAGAATGGCGAGCACAGCGAAGACGAGCGCTGCATGCGCCCGTCGCTGCTGTCGACGAGCGCCTACGCGGCGAAAGTCACGGCGAGGCTTAGATGCGCCGAGCTTGAGCTCCGCAGGCGGTTCATCGGGTACGGCGCGTAGGATTTTCGTCGGCAGCGGCGTTTCCCATGCTTGACGGGCGGTGGTCGTCTTTGGCGCGCCACTGGCGATCATCTGCGGCGCTTCGACAAACTCAGCGTCCTCGCAAACGGCGCGCGACGGCAGCGTGATGACGCTGACTTCAATCGGGTGAACGATTTCGTCGGCGGCATCGAAAAGAGGTGTGAGCGGCAAAGTGTCGACGCCATCCCATTGGCTGAGGTCAACAACGGGCGCCTCGAAAACCTCTTCGCGTGACGGCGGCGCAAACAATGCCGCTACGAATTGCGCGGCCAGTGCGGAATGCGTTGTCAGCCGCAGCACGAAACGTCTCAGAACGCATCGCGCGTCGCGACCACACGACGACGCACAGTTCTGCATTCTGACTGCCAGTGATTGCGTAGCCGGCGTCGTCGAACGCCTCGGCCAGTGTTTCAACTTCGCTCGCGTCTTCGCGCACGAAAATAAAGACCACGCCTGCCATGACGCGTCGCCCCTTCCAAAGAATTCAGAAATTGGGATGCCGGAAATTTGCACGCCATATAGACGGCGATTGCGACGGTATTAACGGCCTACGCGGCGCTTCTGTTCCGCGCGTTGACTGCGAATTCCGCGACAGCCTGGCGCAGGTGTTCAAAGCTTTGTGATTGAACCGTTTTTGCGACGTGACTGATGTCACGCGGCGCATCCAACCGACTTCCTACGTTCATCTTGTGCTCAGGAAACATTCTGCTGAGTACGTGTGTTGAGGAGATATGACCAAATTAGCAGCCTCCGGTATCGCCACAGCGTTCGCGCTGGTGATGCTTGGCGGCTCAGCAATTTCGACGCTGCAAGCCGCACCCGTTGAAGCAGCGAGCCCAACTTCGTTCCAAACCTCCGCGCCAGTTGATCCGCTACGCCTCGGCCAATGCCGCATCGAGTACGACGCGCTTTCCGCCGATGACCAACCAGCCCCGATGGAATGCGAACACGCACAATGGGTGGCGCAACGTTGGGGCGGCCGGGTAGTGGAAAAGACGGGCACGGGTTTAGTCGAACGCGCCGTCTACCAGGGCCGCAACAATTTTGAAGGCGTTCCTACGGCCGAGCTCCCGCGCGCAGGCTATTGCCGTGCGTGGATCGAAGGCGCGATCGAACAGCCGGCCCAAAGTGACTGCCGCACGGCTGAGCGCACCGCTGCGGCTGAAGGCGGCCGAGTGATCTTCATGCCGCTCTAGGCGCGCATCGGATCGAATATAGCTCTGTGCCGGTCGAGAATGTTCGCGGTCGTCTGCGCGTCCGGCTCTAATGACCAATTGCCATGCTCGAACGTGCCGCCCAGCACGATGCCATCGCGGCGTCCGAACATGTAGCCACGCCCGATAACGTTGTAGTCGATCTCAGGCTGCGGCAGCAGGATCGCGAGCTGGCCGCGCACCGGCTCAATTTCGGTATCGCCGAACAGGCGGCCAGCGCCTAGGCCCGTGCAGTTGAAGATCGTCTGCTCTGGCAACGCCTGCACTTGCGAAATATCCGCGAACTCGCGCACATGAATTTCGCCGCCAGCTTGGCGCACGTCCAACTCCATGCGGCGCAGATAGAGCGGCGTCTCAATCATCATCGTATCGAACTGACGCACGAACGGGCTCGGGAAGTTGTGTTCGTCAGGCGCGAGGCTGCGCAGATTGACGATCAGCGCGTGCATCGGATCGTCTGGCCCAGCTGGGTATGTCGAGTTCGGATTATTCGAGAGCGAGTAATTGATCTCCCAGCTCACGCCGTAAGCATCGCCCACCAGCGACTGATAGCGGCGGAATGCAAACCGCGCCGCCTCGAATTGGCGCTGACGAATTTCCGGTGTGGCGGTCTCATCGTCGAAGGTCGATGACGGCCACCATTGCGCGCCGGCGACATTGGACGTCGTGTTCGGCGGCAGATCCTTTGCGTAAATGCGCACGTTCGCGCCGCGTTCTTGCAGCAGCCGCGCCGTTGCCAAGCCAACAGCGCCGCAGCCAAGCACGGCCACATCTGGCTTCGACGTGTCATAGCCAAGGTCAACGGCCATTTTCGCCGTGCCCCACGACAACGTAATGCCACCACCGCCGTGCCCATAATTGTGGACGAGCACTTTGTTGCCCAGCGCCTCGCGCTCAACGCGAAAGCCGCTCGGCCGGTACGGACGCAAGCCAACATCGACGCGGATGATGCGATCTTCGGAGACAAGCACTGGCGGCAAGCGAACTGGACGCGTGCCCGGCGCCATGCGCAGATCGCGCATCAAGCCGCCGCCAAATCCGCGCGCCGTCGCGCACGAGGAAGCTAATCCCGCAGCGCCAATCGCCATCAAGGTCCGGCGTGTGTGCATGATGTTATCTTATCCCTCGCGTCCCATGAGAATTGAGTTCGCGCCCCTGTCAATGCCGCCTTGCCGTTCGCGCGATTCTGAACCAAATGGACGCCATGCATGGGCATCATGGGCACGCGCACGATCACCACGAGCACGCCCACCAACATCCCGCGCCCAGCGATAAACGTTATACCATCGCAATTGCGCTGAACCTCAGCTTCGTCGCCATCGAAGGCGCGGCCGGTTTCTTCGCCAACTCCACAGCATTGCTCTCGGACGCGACGCACAACCTTTCCGATGTGCTTGGCTTGGCGTTGGCAGGCGGCGCGGCATGGCTGGCGAAGCAGCAAGCTGGCGAACAACGCACCTATGGCTTCTCTAAAGCGACCGTGCTCGCAGCACTCGCTAACGCGCTAGTGCTTGTGATCGCCTGCGGGGGACTGCTGTGGGAAGCATCCTCACGCCTCTTCGCGCCAGAGCCCACCCAACCGCTCCTCATCATGGCCGTCGCCGCGGCGGGCGTCGCGATCAACGGCGCAACAGCGATGCTCTTCCTCGCCGGCCGCAAGGAAGACGTGAACGTGCGCGGCGCATACCTGCACATGCTCGCAGACGCGGGCGTTTCAGCGGCAGTGATCGTCGCTGGCGCGCTGATCTACTTCACCGGCATGAACTGGATCGATCCTGCGATCTCCGTCGTCGTCGTGTTGCTGATCTTGTGGGGCACGTGGGGTCTGCTGAAAGAGTCACTCGATCTCTCGCTCGACGCCGCCCCCGCTCACATCGACGTCGCCAAAGTGCGCGACTATCTCGCGGCGCAACCCGGCGTAACTGCAGTGCACGATCTCCACGTCTGGGCGATGGGCGCGACCAAGCCGGCGCTCACTGCACATCTCGTACGCCCCGAAGGCGGCGACGATGCGTTTCTGGCCAAGGTCGCCGACGGCATCACGCACAAATTTGGCATCTCGCACGTGACCCTGCAAATCGAACGCGCCCTGCGCGACGATTGCGAGCACTGCTAGCGTTCAGACCACGTCTTCAAGAGCTGGTGCGCAATCGCAAACGGCGGCGGCGCCCATGCGTCCGGATGCTTGGCGGCGATGAGGAGCTTCGCCTCTTCGCGCGTGAACCAGCGACCGCTCTCAAGTTCGGTTGTATCGACCTTGTCGTTACCGTCGGCGACTTCGCAGAGCACCCCAATCATCAGCGAATGGGGAAACGGCCAGGGCTGCGTGGAATGCATCTCCACGTGTTTCACCGTCAGCCCAGCCTCTTCTAGCGTCTCGCGCGCCACGGCTTCTTCAATCGCCTCACCCGGCTCGATGAAGCCTGCGAGCGCCGAGTGCATGCCCTTCGGCCAAGCTTTCTGACGACCGAGAAAGCACCGATCGCCAAACGTCGGCACCATGATGCAAACGGGATCGACACGCGGATAATGCTCAGCGTTGCACGCCTCGCACTTACGCACCCATCCGCCTTCAACGACCTTCGTCGGTGTCGCGCAATTGGCGCAGAAGCCATTGCGGCCATGCCATTCGAACAGCGCCTTGGCGGTGCCGACGATTGGCAGCTTGTTGTATTCCAAGCGCGGCGCGGCCGGGCGCAACTCTTCGAAGAAGCCCAAATCACCAAGCGCCCCCGGATCGCCGATCTCGCACGCGAAGTTCGGATCACCGTTAGTGTCGTTACCGAGAAAGATCAGCGGCAGGCTCTTATCGCCGTAGAGCTCATAAACGTGCGTTGCGAGCCAGCGCACGAAGAGCTTGTCGCCGCTCTCAAAGAGATACGGCCTGCCCTTGTTGAACGGCAGCAGCAGCGCCTGATCGTCTTTGAACGCCTTCGCGAGCCAGCCTTCGTCTTTGCGGAGAAGACTGGCCCGGTCGAGCGTTGAGCGCGTGAAGGCGTTCGGGTTGTGCGGGAGGAGCACTGACCTTCGCCTCAGTTCGCCGGCTTCACGAAGCGCAGCGCGAACTGATCGGTGTGGCCGCGAATGTCGCTTTCGAACACACGCTCGGTGCGGTTGTCGGCGGGATTACGGAGCACGTCGGTTTCTTCCTGCAGAACGAAACCGGCAGCCGTCAGATCGCTGATGACACGCGCGCGATCGATGCGGTGCAGCGAGTCGGTGACCGTGATCGGGCTGCCATCGACGGCGGCGTGATCAATGATCACCAGAACACCACCGGGCTTCAGCGCCGCGAACATCTGACGGTTCAGGGCCGGCACATCGATGTTGAGCTGGGCCAGATAGAAGTCGTGATAGATTTGCGAAATGAAGATCGCATCGAGCGGCTCGCTGATCGTCCAGCCCTGATAGCCATCGGTGAGATGTGTGATGTTGCCGTAGGTCGGCGCGACCGCTGCCATCGGGCGCGGACGCTCGGCGGTGCCGGCACGATCGACGGCGAAGACGCGCCCGCCATCGCCGGTCGCGACAGCGAAGAGACGTGAATAGTAGCCGCCGCCCGGTCCGATATCGGCAATGTGCCAACCCGGTTGCACGCCGGTGAAGGCCATGATCTCAGCCGGGTGACGGAGCGCGTCACGCGTGGTGTCCGCTTCAAGACGGCGGGAGTCGGTCACAGCGGCGACGATGTAGGGCGAGGTCGCCGCAGGCATCGCCGGGGCGGGAGTCGCCATCATCAAACCGGGCACAGCGCCCCCGGCGCAGGCGCCGATAAACAGCACAACCCCAAGTCCGGCCAATAGCTTACGCATGACGTCCTCCCTGATCTGGCGGCGGTTTAGCCCGGCTGGGCGCTCCTGTCTCCGCTTCCAGCGAAGTGAACGATTGAAACCGCCTGCGTTACACCTGGGCCGCCTATGATTCCGTGACGCCCTCCCTCGCCCTCGACGAGCGCGACCTCGAAGAACGCTTCATCCGCGCCTCGGGCCCGGGCGGCCAGAACGTCAACAAGGTGTCGACCGCGGTTGAACTGCGCTTCAACATGAATGGCTTCACAGAGATGCCAGAGGATGTGCGCGCGCGGCTCGAACGGCTCGCCGGCCGGCGGCTGACGCTCGACGGCGAGATCGTCATCCGCGCCGACGAACACCGCACGCAAGACCGCAACCGCTCAGAAGCGCAAGCGCGGCTCGTGGCGTTGGTTGAGCAAGCCACGCACCGGCCGAAACCGCGGCGGCCGACGAAGGTGTCAAAGGCGCAGAAGCTGAAGCGGCTAGAAGGCAAGGCAAAGCGCGGCAGCATCAAAGCCAACCGCGCCCGCCCGCGTCACGACGACTGACTACGCCTATTCCGGCTTGCGGAAGCGCATCATGAATTGATCCGTGTGACCACGGATCGTCGGATCGAAAACGCCGACCGTGTGCGTGTCGGCGGCGTTGTGCAGCACATCGCTTTCGCCATCGAACACGAAGCCCGCGGCTTCCACTTCCGAACGCACCACTGCCGGATCGATGCGGTGCAGCGCAGTTTCTGCGTCGGTTTCAACCGCAGCGCCGGTGTTGGCGACGTGATCGATGATCACGTAAACACCGCCTGGCTTCAAAGCCGCAAACGCCGTCGCATTCATGCGCGCACGATCGCCGAGCGCGTACGCGGTCAGCGGCATGTCGTGATAGTTCTGCGCCGTGAACACGACATCGAGCGGTTCGGGATACGCGAGCGCATCGTAAGGCGTGCGCGCCATCACTGCGTTCGGGTATTGCGCGGCGACCGGCAGGATCGGGAGTTCATATTCCCCCGCCACGCCATCAGGACGGATCGTTGGATACACGTGGCCGGTGTCACCGACGGCAACCGCGAACAAGCGCGTGAAGTAGCCACCGCCTGGGAAGATCTCCCCAACCTTGTCGCCTTCTTCGATGCCGGCGAACGCAAGCGTCTCAGCAGGATAGCGGGCGCCATCGCGCGCCACGTCTTCAGCTGGGCGACGCGAGTCTCCGACAGCAGCAACGATGTTCGCGGCATCCGGCGACACCGCGACCTGCGCCGGTGGTGGAGTTTCTTGCTGCGCGGCTGGGTTGCAGGCGGCGAGCGCCAAGGCGGCTGCAGCGACAACGAGTAAGTTTCTCATGAGCGTCTCCCTCTGCCCGTGCTGGTAGCGCGGCGGAGGGAGAGCTTCATCTGAAACGCGACGAATGACGCCTAGCGCGCACGTTTTTGCGTTTGCGGCGGCGGCATCAATTCAAGCTGTTCCGGCGGCGCGAGCGCGCGCGGCGCGCTTTCGATCTGCGCGGGGGAGGCAACTTCAATCCCCGCATCGCCCGCGCCAAGTTCCTTGAACTTACGCGCTTGCGGCAAGACGCGGCTCTCGACCGAGCCGACGAGCTCGTTGTAGCTCTTCACCGACTTTTCGATGCTGTCGCCAACCTTGGCCATCTTATCGACCATGATTGCCATTCGGCCATGCATCTCGCGGCCAAGCTCCGCGATCTTCTGCGAGTTCTTGGCGCTGTCTTCTTGACGCCAGCCGTAGGCGATGGATTTCGCCAGCGCGACCATCGTCGTCGGCGTGGTGAGAATGACCTTTTGCGCAAACGCATCGTCGAAGAGGTTCGGGTCGCGTTCGGCCGCAGCGGCCAGGAAGTTCTCGCCTGGGACAAACAGAACGACGAAATCCAGCCGTATCCGGCACGTGCTTTTGGTATTCCTTCGACGCCAAATTCTTCACGTGGCTCTTCAGCTCCGCGAGATGCTTCTTCAAGTGAAGCTCACGCGCGGCATCATCCGTCGCTTCGACAGCATCGAGATAGCCCGAGAGCGCCACCTTCGAGTCGACCAACGATGCAGCGGCCGCCGGGCAGGTTGATGACGACGTCAGGGCGCAGGCGCGCTCCCTCGCCATCTGTGGTCGAGAATTGCTCTTGGAAATCGACGTGTGCAGACAGGCCAGAAAGCTCAAGCACGTTGCGCAACGTCTGCTCACCCCAGCGGCCGCGCATTTTCGGCGAAGCGCGGAGCGCCGTCAGTAGATTCTGGGTGGTCTTGTTGCTGGAGCCGACGGCCTCGACGATCTGCTTCACCTGCTCGTTGATCGCGGACTTGTCCTGCAGACGCGCTTTCTCGAGCGCTTCAACGTTGAGCGCCAGCTTCGCCAATTGCTCTTGTGCCGGTTGCAGCACTTCCTTCACGCCGCCTTGCGCGGCTTGCTTGTGCTTTTCGAACGTCTCGTTCGCGAGCGTCATGAAATTTGTCTGCGAGGCTTCGAGGGCTTTGGCGGCCAAAGCCAAGAATCGCGCCTCTTCGGACTCCGAGCGTTCTGCCTTTTGCGCCTGCGTCGCCGCCAGTTCAGCTGTCAGCCGCGTGTTGTCCTCGCGCAAAACTTTCAGTTCGGCCAAGGCGCGGTCGCGCTCGCCCTTGAGGAGTTCAGCGCCGCCCGCCAGCGACTGCGCCTGCATAGCGCGCCATGCGAAAAAGGCGGCCGCGCCGATAGCCGCGAGCGCCAGCAAAAGTGGGAGTGATTCGATCATTTCGGAAGCCTAGCAGTCCTGCCGGCCCGACCACATGCCCCGTCAGCATAGGCTTGATTTGGCGCATGGCGAAACACCGTTTCCAGGCGTAAGTTTCGGCCATGAACCCGTTCAATTATCTCATCCCAATCGGCCTCGGCGTCGTTTTCCTGACCCTTTGCTTCGGGATCTACACCCTTTTCCGAGGCGGCGATTTTTCGCGCTCGTGGTCAAACAAGGCGATGCGCTTTCGGGTGATCGCACAGTTTGTAGTCATCCTGATTTTGGTTGGCGCGATGCTGTGGAGCCGAAGCCAGCATGGTTAGGCTGGATAAGATCGTCACCAAGGCCGGCGACGGCGGCAAGACGCGCCTCGCCACTGGTGAGCCTGTTTCCAAGGCCAGTGCACGCGTTGAGGCCTACGGCGCAGTCGACGAGGCCAATTCCGCCATCGGCGTTGCGCGCCTTCACACGACTTCCGACGCCATTCTCGATCCGATTTTGGATCGAATTCAGAACGACCTCTTTGACCTCGGCGCCGATCTCGCGACCCCGCACGCCGAGGATCTGAAGTTCGAGCCTCTGCGCATACAGGCGAGCCAAACCGATCGGCTTGAACGCGAAGTCGATCAGCTCAACGAGAAACTGACGCCGCTCACATCTTTCATTCTGCCGGGCGGCACGCCGGCCGCAGCGCATCTCCATCTTGCGCGCGCCATCGCGCGTCGCGCCGAGCGCGCCATCGTCGCCCTGAGCGAAGACGATAACACCGTGTCGGCTGAGGCCGTAAAGTACATGAACCGCGTGTCGGACTTGCTCTTCGTCGCGGCGCGCTACGCGAACGATGAGGGGCGCGCTGACTTGCTCTGGAACCCAGGCGCAAACCGCTAATGCGCGGCGGCATCCATCACATCGATCTCACGGTGAAAGATGCAAAGGCGTCGCGCGCCTTCTACGAAGCGTGCTCGGCTTCATGGGTTATCGGCTCTCGCCCGATCAACGATCTCGGCGACACCGATCCAAACGGCTATGATTTCGACCTCACCACCGCCGACGGCTTCTGCTCTATCGGCATTTTAAACGCGCGCGGCGAACACGCGGATCGCACACACGATCGCTACAGTCCTGGCCTGCACCACATCGCCTGGAATGCAGCGAGCCGCGAGGACGTAGATGCGATGCACGAACACCTGCTCAGCATTGGCGCAACAATCCTTGATGCACCAGCCGCGTATCCGCAATACGGGCCGACTTACTACGCGGTATTCTTCGCGGATCCCGATGGGCTGAAACTCGAATACGTGCACAAGCCATAACAGCAAAGCGGCCCGCACTTTCATGCGGGCCGCTTCACTAGATCTCCCGAAGCTTAGCTCGGCTTCTTCATTGCATCTTTGGCGTCGCCAAGCGCTTCACGGCCTTCGCCCTTTGCCTTGTCGAGCTTGCCTTTTGATTCGAGCGATGCGTCGCCCGTTGCTTTGCCGATGCCTTCTTTCACAGCGCCCGAAGCCTTATCGGCCGCGCCTTTGATGTGTTCTTTGTCCATGAATTCAGTCTCCTCTTGGAATGGAGATAGAACGCTGAACAAACGTCATCGTTCCTGATCAAGTGATGTATTGGGCGCCATTCATGGTGAGCGTGGAACCGGTCATGAAACCTGATCCTTCCGACGCGAGGAACGACACCGTGCTGGCGATTTCTTCGGCTTTGCCGAGACGGCCCACAGGAATACCGGCGATAATTTTCTTCAACACCTCTTCGGGCACCGCGGCGACCATTTCCGTATCGATGTAGCCAGGGCAGACGCAATTCACCGTAATGCCTTTGCTCGCGCCTTCTTGCGCCAGCGCTTTGGTGAAGCCGATCATGCCGGCTTTCGCGGCCGAGTAATTCACCTGACCAGCTTGACCTTTTTGGCCGTTGATCGAGCTGATGTTGATGATGCGTCCCCAGCCGCGCGTGCGCATGCCTTCGATGACTTGGCGCGTCATGTTGAAACAGGAATCCATGTTCACGCGGATCACTTCCGACCATTGCTCATGGCTCATCTTGTGGAAGAAACCGTCGCGCGTAATGCCGGCATTGTTCACCAGCACATCGATCGGGCCGAGCTGCGCTTCGACCGCTTGAGCAGCCTTCACGCAATCGTCGAAGTTCCCGACGTTGCCCTTCACCACCATGATGTCGAGTTCTTTGGCGGCAGCGTCCGCGGCGGCGTCATTGCCCGAATAGCCAGCCGCGACCTTCATCCCGTCAGCCTTCAGCCGCGCCGAAATGGCCTTGCCGATCCCCCGGGTGCCACCGGTTACAAAAGCCACGCGCGTCGTCATGAAGTCCTCCCAGGTGCGTTTCGTCTGATGCGAAATCTCTGAGATCACTTTGCGCGAGTTGGCGGGCCTGTCCATACGCGCGAGCCCGCTTTCGGGTACGCCAGCTGGTTTGCTAGGCTGAGCAGCAATGAAGCGCGTCGTGATCCTTTATGCCCTGGGCTTGGCTGCCGGCGCCTTCGCGTTGCAATGGCTGCAGTACAATTACCTGGTCCGCGTCTTCTCGACCGAAATCTACATCGGGCTGATCGCAGTCGCCTTCGCCGGGCTCGGCGTTTGGGCCGGCATGCGGCTGGCGCGGCGTCCCGCCTCTGCAACGTTTGAGAAGAACACCGCGGCCATCGCCTCGCTCGGGATCACGGTCCGCGAACAAGAAGTGCTCGGGCTGCTGGCGGCGGGCAAATCCAACAAAGAGATCGCCGACAAGCTCGGCATCTCGCCCAACACGGTGAAGACCCAGATCGCCAGCCTCTACCATAAGCTCGAAGTCCAACGCCGCACGCAGGCCGTGCAAAAGGCGCGCGAACTGGCGCTTATCCCCTGAGTTTCGGCCCGCCAAACGGCGGATCTGGACGATTTAGTCCTTTCGGGTGATGGAGTTTGCCGCCGTAACGCGGGCTAGCTCCGCTCATCACGACGCAAAGGGAGCTCGTTTCATGTTCGCAATTGTACTTCGCTACGGCGCCATATCGGGCGCGATTGTCATCGCCGTCATCATTGCCGGGATGGTCTATGCCGATGGCGTCGGCGGCGGGCACGCCACATCCTCGCTGTGGTTCGGCTACCTGATCATGATCCTGGCGCTGTCGACGATCTTCCTGGCCATCCGGGAGTACCGGAACAAAAACCTCGGCGGCGTGATCAAGTTCTTCCCGGCCTTTGGCGTCGGCCTCTTGGTCGCCGCGATCGCGGGCATCGTTTACGTTGCCGCCTGGGAGACCTTCCTGGCCGTGACGCACTATCCGTTCATGGAGAACTACACAGCCGCAATGATTGAATCGAAACGCGCCGCCGGCGTAGCGCGGCCGAACTGGACGCGTTCATTGCGGAGATGAACCAGGCGAAAGAACAATACGCCAACCCGCTCTTCCGCCTGCCGATGACATTCATCGAGATCTTCCCGGTCGGCTTCATGATCGCGCTGATCTCAGCCGCGATCCTCCGCAACCCAAAAGTCCTGCCAGCGCGCGTTTAAGGAGCCATCGCATGAAACTCGGCGCATTCTCCATCAGCCTGGCGGTCAAAGACATCGCCGCCTCGCGCGCGTTCTACGAAAAGCTCGGCTTCACCGTGTTCGGCGGCAACCAGGATCAGCGCTGGCTGATCATGAAAAACGAAACGACGTTGATCGGTCTCTTCCAGGGCATGTTCGAAAAGAACATGCTGACCTTCAATCCCGGCTGGGACGCCGACGCCAAAGCGCTCGCAAGCTTCGACGATGTTCGCGAGATCCAGAAACGTCTGAAGGCAAGCGATGTCGCGCCCTTCGCTGAAGCGGACGAAACAACCCAAGGTCCAGCGCACATCATGGTCGTCGACCCAGACGGCAATCAGATCTTGATCGACCAGCACAGATAGGGCGTTCGGCGGCCGGGGATGTACCTAATTGCCGAGGTGTTTCTGATGGCCGCCCACCGCACTCTCGACGCGCTGATCAGCCGAAGGACGCGCGCGGCCTTGGTCAAGAAAACTGGAAAGCCTGGTTGCCGCGACGAAGGGCCGCGGATTTGAAATCAAGCTCTTTTGGCCTGCCGAAGGGCGGACGTCACGATCATCGAAGAAAGGAATGAGACCGCGCCGGGGGCCGGGAAGCCGCGAAGACAAGAAGGACAAAAAAAAACCCCCCCCCCCACCACACCACACCCCCGTTCTGGCGTTCCTCCAAACCGACAGGCGCGAATTGCGCATCGGGGGAGCAAGGATCCATTACGTCGCACGTTGCGCGATCGCTTGGAAGCACAATGCGGCGGCGAAACCATGCAGTGGAACGAACAACCGCCCATACGAGCGGTGGCGCTACCGACGCGGGATTTCGAGGGGGGGGTTTGGGCGCCCTTGGCGCCACTGCGGCCCTTGACAGGCGCGAAGCAACCCAGAACGGCTTGGCAGACGCGGCTCGCGCCCGAGCTAGCGCGATGGGGCGCGCGTGGCCGACCGCGGGTCAATCCTCGTGGCGGGCACGAGCTTCGAGCGCCGCGACCGCGTGTGAAAGCGACCGACTCACGCCGACTACGAACCTGCGCACACAACGCATTGCCAGCACATCCGTGCTCGAGCCTGGAGGCGTTCATCGCCCGCTAACCGCTAGCCGCGGTCTTCTTCGCAAAGGGATGTCACCTCAGCGCTCAGCGCTCCACGCAGACCGCGATGCCCATGCCGCCGCCGATGCAGAGCGTGGCGAGGCCTTTGCTTTTGCCGCGGCGTTGCAGTTCGAACAGCAGCGTCGTCAGCACGCGCGCGCCCGAGGCGCCGATCGGGTGACCGATGGCGATCGCGCCGCCATTGACGTTCACGAGGTCAGTGTCCCAGCCCATGTCCTTGTTCACGGCGCAGGCTTGCGCGGCGAAGGCTTCGTTGGCTTCGACCAGATCGAGATCGGTAACTTTCCAGCCGGCGCGTTCAAGCGCGGCTTGCGACGACGGGATCGGGCCCGTGCCCATCACCGACGGATCAACACCGCGCGAGGCCCATGACGCGATGCGCGCGAGCGGCGTGAGGCCGCGCTTGGCCGCTTCGTCCGCCGTCATCAGCACCAAAGCAGCTGCGCCGTCATTGATGCCCGAGGCGTTGGCGGCCGTCACCGTGCCGTCCTTCTTAAACGCGGCGCGGAGCTTGGCTGCGCCTTCGATCGTGGCGTCGTGCTTAATGTATTCGTCGTTCTCAACGATCGTGTCGCCCTTGCGGCCTGACACCGTCACCGCGACGATCTCATCTTTGAACTTGCCGGCCTTTTGTGCTGCGCTCGCCTTCTGTTGGCTCAGCGTCGCGAACTGATCTTGTTGCTCGCGCGTGATCTGCCACTTCTCGGCGACGTTCTCGGCGGTGACGCCCATGTGATATTGATTGAAGACGTCCGTGAGGCCGTCCTTGATCATGGTGTCGCTGAAAGACACGTCGCCCATCTTCGTGCCGGTGCGCAGCATGGCCGCGTGCGGCGAAAGGCTCATGCTCTCCTGCCCGCCGGCGACGATGATCTTCGCGTCGCCCGCCATAAGCTGCTGGTAGCCGACGACAACGGCGCGCAGGCCCGAACCGCAGACCTGGTTCAGCGACCAAGCCGGAGCATCGTCCGTGATGCCGGCGGCACGGCTGGCTTGGCGGGCCGGGTTCATGCCTTGGTTGGCCGTCAGCACCTGGCCCAGCACCACCTCGGACACCTCTTTCGGGTCGACCTTTGCGCGCTGCAGCGCGCCGGTGATCGCGGTCTTTCCCAGCTCATGCGCGGGCACCGCAGCAAAAGCGCCGTTGAACGAGCCGACGGGCGTACGGGCGGCGGAGACGATGACGATATCTGTCATGTGAGCGGGCTCCTGAGCAGGGCTAGGGTATTGGGCTAGAAGGGAGACTTATGGGGCAGCTATCGCACAAGCGGCGCGCGAAATCCACGCGCGCGAACTACCGTCGCCACGCCTAAACGGCGGCTCTCTCTTGCATTGCGGCGAAGGAAGCTGGATTCTCCAACCCTGCCCCACCTTCGCGGGCGCCAGAAAACCAAAAGGGACAACCCAAGTGGCGGATACGAGTGGCCCGGCAACGGGGGAAGCCGGCGGCGCTGAGGCTCAAGCCGACCCGATCATCATCAGAAGTACGCCAACCGGCGCCTCTACAATACGGGCGAGAGCAAATACGTCACCCTCGACGATCTCTCCGAGATGGTGCGCGCCAATAACGACTTCATCGTCCTCGACGCCAAGAGCGGCGACGACATCACCCGCTCAGTGCTGACCCAGATCATTTTCGAGCAAGAGAGCAAAGGCCAGAGCATGTTGCCGGTGCAGTTCCTGCGCCGCCTCATCCGCTTCTATGGCGACCAGATGCAAGGCTTCCTGCCGCCTTATCTCGAGATGAGCATGGAGAGCTTCTCCAAGGCGCAAGAGCAGATGCGCGAGAACATGTCGCGCGCGTTTGGCGCGACGACGCCGATGGCGGCGTTCGAAGAGCAAGCCCAACGCAACATGGCGCTCTTTCAGCAAGCCATGAAAGTCTGGGCGCCGTTCGCCGCCGGCAACATGTCGGGGATGCCGGGCATTCCGGGAATGCCAGGCATGAACGCGCCGAAGTTCAATAGCGCCGACGAAGAAGACAAAGACGAGCAGCTCGCCGAACTGCGTAAGCAGATGGAAGCAATGCAGAAGCAGCTCGATCTGATGGCGCGCTCAAAAGGCTGATAGTTAGCCAAACGCACAACACGAAAGCGGTTTGCCACGGCTTCGCTGTGTGCAATGGCTTGCGCAATATGGCGCGCAAGCTTGCGGCAAGCCTGAGTGAGTTTGACATCCGCGAGCGCTTGGCGCCGCGCGCCCCCGTTTGGCTTGTCCAAATCGGGTTCGCCTTTGTGTGCATCTTCGCGGAGATCGTGTCCGCGCGCTCATCAACCAAGTCTTCCCAGGCGCCGCGCCGTTCGCGCTGATTTACCCTGCCATCCTTGCCGCCAGTTTGTTCGCCGGCTGGCAATCCGGCCTGATCGTGCTCGCGATCTCCGAACTGCTCGCTTGGTATTTTGTTCTGCCCGTCGTCAGAAGTTTCACGATGGCAAACGCCGCCGCCGATGGCCCGCGGCTCGTCGTCATTTTTCTCTCAGGCCTAATCGTCATCTTCCTCGCCAGCGCGTTTCGCGGCGCCGTGCGCAGCGCCGCACGTTTACGGAACGCACAATTGAGCGAGCGCGATCTCCTTCTGCGGGAGATCGAGCATCGGACAAAAAACAATTTCGCGATGGTCTCCGGTCTCATCGACATGCAACGCCGACGCGCGGACAACGAAGAGGTCAAAACGGCGCTGACCGGCGTCCTTGCACGGATTGAGAGCTTCTCGCGCGCACACACGCATCTCCATCATGCCGGCGGCGATGTCAGCGCCGTCGAGATGCGCAATTACATTACCGACCTTGGCGAAGCGCTGGCTCAGGCGCTGACGCTGCAAGGCGATGTCACATTATCCTCGGACGCTGACGACACAATCATGGATCGCGATCGCGCCGTAACGATCGGGCTGTTGATCAACGAACTCGCGCAGCGCACGAGACGGGGCCAGAGCGGGCAGGGCTGCGTCGCCGAGACGGCGTTGGCATTGACGCCAGCCGCGCGAAAGGCGGCCTAGGCCAGCGCCTGGTCGATGCGTTCGCGCGCCAAGCCAACGGCACGCTGAACATCGACAGTGACGCAACTGGCACGCGCGCGCGAACGTTGCCGGGATGCTGATCACATCCGCGCGTCCGCTCTTGTTCTGCGCTTCAAACAGCGTTTCGAGTTCGGCACGCCGGCTGCCTAGCGCGTTCTTTGCGGCTAGTCGAACGCGCTATCATCAAGTTCGGGCCGTAGAATTGCGGATTCTTGACGAACGCCTTTGGCGGATGCGGAGCGTCGCCGACGATCGGTCCTCGGCGAGCGCCAGGCCGAGCCTTCAAAGCGGCGCCACGCCAGCCTTCGCCTGCGTTCGCACGCCGCCACCGGCGGGCGCCGAACCCTCCCGCGGCGGCGGCTTGGCAGGCGCGCGTTCGTCGAACTTCAGCACACGCTAGCGTCGGATCGCCAGGGTCGGTTCCCATCACGAACGCCGCCAGGCTTGTCACCCGCACCATTTTTCGCGGGGCCCCGTGGCCCATTCCCCCTCCCACCCCAGCTTGCGCGGCTTGCGGCATCGCATGACCCACGGGGCAGCGCCGGTGGCCGCAGCCAAGTCGAGCCTTTGAGGCCGGGCTTGACGCCGACGCTTTCGATCAGCGCATCGCCGCTTTCACGCGTGCCACGTGAAACCCTTTCCCAGGCGCTTCGTTCGGGTTCCATGTCGCACCTCTCTGAACGACCTTCTTGCCATACCTGCCGGATGTGCCCGGTGTCGCGCCGGCGCACACGGGGGTGCCCGGCCAGTCTGAACAATGTTGCTTCGTCGCCGTAGCGGCCGGTGAACATCATCCCAATCGGCAAATTGCTCTCGCTCTGATGCAATGGCAGCGACAGCGATGGTTGACCGGTGAGATTGAACGGCGGCGTGAAGCCGAACGTCGTCGCCTGGCGGCGATCGAACTCTTTGAGATCGTCCATAAGCGGATTGAGATAATCGAGCCGCGGCACGTTCGTGCAGAGCACAGGCGTCAGCCATACGTCCCACACTTCAAACTTCGACAGTATCTGGCGGTTCATCAGCCGCACCTGCTGCCACGCCCAGCCGGCATCTTGCGCAGTCAGCTTCTTGCCAGCCTCGTAACCACGCCGCGCCAAACCTTCGAGATCGTCTTCACCAGGTTCACGGCCTTTGATCTCGGTCAAGCGCCGGATCGTCGCCGAGAAGTTGGCGGCAGAAACCATCCCTTGCGCGCGATAGAGCAAGCGATAGTCAATCTCGAGCCCTTCTTCACGCACATCATGACCGAGTTGCTTCAGCGTTTCGGCCGTGCGCTCCAGCGCGGCGCGCATCTCCGGTTCAATAGGTTTGCCGTTCGGCGTCTCGCTTGAGAACGCGATGCGAAGTTTACCGGGCGCGCGTTCGATCTCTTCGAGATACGGCCGCTCCTTCTGCGGGTATGCGAACGGGCTCGCAGCTTCGGGATAACCGGTCGCGTCCAGCATTGCCGCGCTATCGCGCACCGTGCGCGAGACGACGTGATCGACGCTTAACCCAATGGCGCGGTCGGTATCGTGTTGACCATTCGGGTTACGATCACGCGTCGTCTTCATGCCGACAAGCCCACAGCAGGCTGCAGGAATACGGATCGAACCCAAGCCATCGCTCGCGTGCGCCAACGGCGCGATGCCGGCCGCAACCGCACTTGCCGCACCACCGGATGAGCCTCCGGCAATATGCTCGGGGTTCCATGGATTGCCGCATGGCCCGAGCAAAGCCGAATTAGTGACACCCGGAATACCGAACTCAGGCGTATTGGTTTTGCCAAACGCGACAACACCCGACGCGCGATAGCGCTTCATCAATTCACTATCACCGTCATCGGCCGCGACTTGCGCGAATCGGCTCGCGCTGGTGCGTGGCCAGCCCTTAACGCGCACGCCCAGGTCCTTGATCAGAAATGGCACGCCCTTGAACGGACCGTCTGGCAATGTGCTGGTCGTCACCGCACGCGCTTCATCGTAAGCTTTGTAAACGACGGCGTTGAGCTTCGGATTGTGGCGCTCGGTTCGCTCGATCGCGGCGTCCAAAAGCTCACCAGGCGTCACATCCCGGTTGCGGACGAGCTCCGCCAAGCCCAGCCCGTCATAGTTTGCATAGTCCCGCATGCGCGCCTCCGTGATGGCTAACGCTAGCGGTTAATTTCGGTTTGGCACGTGAAATGCAGAAATTGCGAGCATGAGCGCAGCTGCCGCCTCCGTGCACGCACTTGACGCCGACTTCGAAGAAGTCGGCGATCAACGCCGGACGGACCGTCGCCAGAGCGACCGTCGCGCGCCGCGCATGCAACTCCATCCATTGTTCGCTGCGACCCTGGTCAACCAGATCGCGTGCAAAGAGATGACCGGGACGGATGGCTATGCGCGTCCGTGGCGCGGCCCGCGCCCTGGCATCATCGTGAACGTTCGCGCTTAACTAGCCGACGGCCTTTTTCTTCGACGCTTCAAACTCGGCCAGCCACGTATCGATGGCGTCGAGCCGCGCTTCGATGCTCTCGATACGATCACCCGGATCGGCGCCCGGCGCAGACTCGCGAACAGCGACCCCGCTGCGGATTGTGATCTCAAGCAGATCAGTCTCGAGGATGCGCGCGAACTCAGCGAGTTCGGCCGCTGTTGGTGAGCGTTCGTTGGTGAAGATGCTGTGCAGTTCACCACGATCGATGCCCGCAGCGACGGCGAGGCCGATGCGGTCAATGCCGCGCGCGGCCAAACGTTGGTCGAACCAGTCGGCATCGAAGAAGAGCGCCATTCACTCACCTTAGCTCAAGCGAAGCATAGCCCGGCGCCAAACCTGCAGGTAGGCGTCGAACTATGGCTTCGTTCATCATCCCCCGATTCGGCCGTTGGCTCGACTTCACGATCGCTGTTGCGCTCGGTTTGTGGTGCATGTGAGTAAACGCGAAATAGGCGGCAGAGCCTGCGCTCCGCCGCCCATCCGGTCGTTCACAATACCGTCGCTTAATGTTGGCCGGCGAATTCCACGTCGCGGCGGGCCGAGATGATCGTAACCACCACGCCAGCGAGCACGTCGAGCAGCGCCATAACCAAGATCACGAAGAACGTGCTGGTGGCGAATGCCGGGTGCAGCAAGAACTCAACCAAGCAGATGATGAACACCAGCATCGATAGCGCGTGATTGAAGATTGCCGCGGTGCCGGTCGAGGTCGATTTTAGAAGCTCAATGAAGAGCAGGATGAGCGCGAGCAGTATGAGCACGTCGCCGAAAGCGATCGTCCACTCGGCGCCGGACGCCATAGGCATGCGGATCCACGCATCCGCCAAATGCTGACGAACTTGGGCGCCGTCGCCGTTGTTCGCTGCCGTCGCACCGAATGCCCAAATGTTGTACGTCAAAACCGGGATCAGGATCAGCGGAAAGACGTTGAAAATGGCCCCCATGGGACTCCCCTGCTGTTGCGTGCGAGACCGACGCCCCCGCGTCGCCGCCGTTTGTAGTGCCAGTCGTTCGCCTGGATCGACGCGATCATTCATATCTCGTCTGCTCCCCCCGGCAACCGCGCCCGGCTGCGTAGCCACATAACGCCCCAGAGGTCCGTCATGTTCGCGGCTAGTCTGCCAAGATTCGTGTACTTCGAGCGACCAGCGCTCCGTTGTCGATGATTAACCTCCAAAAACTCCACTGCATAGCCTTCGCGCAGCATCAGTGCGGCCATGAAACGGTGCATGTGGTCAAAGTACGGAAGCCGCAAAAAAGCGTCGCGTTTGAAGACTTTGACACCTGAGCCGCTGTCCACCGCATTATCCTTCAGCGCCGCGCGGCGGATGGAATTTGCGATGCGCGACGCAGCACGCTTGCTCCAATTGTCCTGCCGCTTGAGACGGTTTCCGGCTACCATACCCAAATTGGGCGGCGCTTCCGGGCGCGTGATCTTGGCCAAAAGCTTGGGAAGATCGGCCGGATCGTTCTGGCCGTCGCCATCCAGCGTACCAACTATTGGCGCACGGGCGGCTTGCACGCCGGTACGCACAGCGCGGCTTTGGCCGGCATTGCTGCGATGGCCGAGCACGCGCAGCGCCGGCAACTCAGCCTTCAGCGCCGCAAGCTCCGCGCGCGTGTCATCACGGCTCGCGTCGTCAACGAAAATCATCTCATAGCTGCGCCCATCGAGCACCGCCGCGATTTCGCGCGCGAGGTTGGCCGCGTTGCCTTCCTCGTTCATGACGGGGACCACCACGCTGAATTCGATACTTTCGGCCAAAAAGGTCCCCGGGGGCGTGAAAAGCCGGGTCTCTTAGCCGCTCCCGGGCCATGAGGCGAGTGGGCGCACCCGCGGGGGCTGCAAACCGCCACGCTGATCCGGCAAATAGCGACCTTCGATGGCATCTCCCGCCTCCCCAGCCCTGTTTGACCAGTTCGCCCGCGGCTGGCGCGCTTATGCGCTCATCGCACTGATCGCGCTGACGTCCGGATTGATGGGCGTGATGCGCGTGCCTATCACCGACATTGACGAGGCTCGTTTCGCGCAAGCGACGCGCCAGATGATCGAGACGGACGACTACGTCCGCATTCGCGTCCAAGACGCCGAACGCAATCGCAAACCCGTAGGCATTTACTGGCTGCAGGCCGCATCGGTGAACGCAGTGCATCCGTTCGTCGAGCGGTTGAACACGATCTGGCCCTACCGCTTGCCATCCGTGCTCGGGCTGATGCTCGCAAGTTTAGCGACGTTGTGGGCGGGCTCGGCGCTCTTCGGCCCGCGAACAGGATTTGTCGGCGCTGCGATATTTGCAGTCGGATTGCTCGCGGGCGTTGAGGGCATGCTCGCAAAGACCGACGCGGCGATGACCGGGTTCTCGGCTGTCGCGTTCGCCGCGCTCGCGCAGCTGCGCGTCGGAACTAAGCGGCCGCGCATTGTTGCACTTGTTTTCTGGGCCGCGGCCGGCTCCGCTTTCATGATCAAGGGCCCGCTCACGCTCATCGCTGCCACTTTGACTCTGCTCTTGCTTTGGGTTTGGGAGCGCCGCGCGGAATGGATGAGGCCGTTGGCATTTTGGCCCGGACCTCTCCTTGCGCTCGCGATCACGCTGCCTTGGCTCATCACCATCGGCATTGTCACGGAGGGTCGCTTCTACGCCGACCTTTTGTTGCGAGAGATTGGGCCTAAGCTCGTTGCCGGTGGCGAGCACCGGCACGGCGGCATTATGGGCTATCACCTAGTCTGGTTGCCCTTGCTAATTTTTCCAGCGACATACGCACTCCCGGCGGCAGCACGCTTGGGCTGGAGCGCTGTTCGCGCTCCACGCAACGATGAAGCAAACAGCGCGTTCCGCTTCTTACTCGGCTGGTCCGGTTCGATTTTCCTGTTCTTCGAACTACTCCCCTCGAAGCTCATCCACTACACGCTGCCGGCCTATCCGGCGATTGCACTGATGTGCGCGGCGGGGCTCTTCGCGATGCGCGGGAAGCGTTGGCGCACAACTCATCCGGCGGGTCTTGTTCTCTTCGGCGTGTTCGGCGCGCTCATTGTCGGACTGATGGCGTTCGTCTCGACCTTCATGCCCGGCTATCTCGCAGACGCCGGCGTTCGGCGCGCGGTTGCCGCCGGCTTGATCGGCGCGCTTACGCTCGGCGCCGCGATTGTGGGACTAATCATGCTCCGGCGCCCGACTGCGCGGGCCGCCGTCCTCGTTGCGTGCGCCTTGGTATTTTCGTTCAGCCTGCGCGAGCGACTACTGCCCGAGGCCGGCTCCATGTTCGTTAGCAACGAAGCCGCAGCCGTGATAACGCGCGCACGGCTGATGCCCCGCAGAGACCAAGCGTTCTGGATCGTCGGCTACGAACAGCCGAGCATCATCTTCCTCACGCGAACCTGGGTACGCCTAGTGGAGATCGAAAACGTTGCCGATACGCCGATCCACGCCGGCGACGGCATGATCATTGAAGGCCGCGTCTTCGATCAAACGCAGGAAGCGCTCCGGACGCACGGGCTCGAGTTCGAACCCGCAGAAGCGCCAGCGCGCGGCATGGCGATCGGACGCGGCGAATACATGACGCTGAATATTGGCCGCGCGCGCGAAATCGCTAGCGGCGCGCCGGCGGGCGCCCCGCAACCAAATCCCTGAGAGCAAGCAGCACAGCAAGCGCCGGCCCCGCGACGCGCGCAAAGGCGCGCTCCATCGGCGTCTTTGCGCTCTTCACCGCAAACCGCGTCAGCCCCTGCACTTTGCGGCTCTTACGCGTTTGCGCGTATTCGAACTGCACGCCGGAAGCATCCGGCTGGAAAAGCACGCTGCCGCCCGCAAGCGCGGCGCGCCGGCAAAGATCGAGATCAGCGCAATCGGTGTCGAACTGCTCATCGAAGCCATTCAGCGCATTGAAGTCATTGCGCGGGATCAGCATCAGCGCGCCAGACACAGCGCCCACTTTGGTTGCCGTGTCGCGCTTTCGCGCAGGCCTCGCAGGCCATTGCACGGCAACGGCGATCGCTGAAAACGTGTTGAGGGCGCCTGCGCGCGCCGCTTGGCGCTCGCGCCCTTCCAGATCAAGCAAACGCCCGCCAACGATCCACGGCTGCTGCGCACCGCCGCCAGCGGCAGCCAAGACGCGAAACCGCCCCGCGTTGGAGCACAACATCAGCATTTAAGAACAAAAGCCAGCGCCCCAGCGCGGCTTCGGCGCCCACGTTTGCCGCCGCGGCTGTGCTCAAGCTCGGATCAACTTTTACGACATGCACGTCGCGCCGATCAGCTTCGAACGCGCGCAATGTGGATGAGATATCTTCGTCGTTGTCGTGATCGACGATGACGAGATCATCGATCCACTCTTCCGCCAACGCACTACGCAAACACAGATCAAGCGGCGCACGGCCAGATGAATTTGGGCGAACCTTATGCGCCACCACCACGGCGGACACACGCGCTTCCAATGTAGCGGATGCCGACCTTGCGCGTGATGGATGTCGATCCAACGCCTTCTCCGCCCCAATGCCCGTGGCTATCCTGGATTGCAGCGGCGCCGTCTGTAAAGCCGTGCGCCACCGCAATCCAGAACTAGAGCCATTACTGACGCTTCAGGTCGGGTGGCGTCGCCTCCGCCACAAGGGCCTCTTGTGCAGCTGCGAGCGACATCACTTGCTGCTCCTGGCTGCCGAAGCGCCGGATTGCAACACCACGCTCTTCCGCTTCCTTGGCCGACAACCGCAATCACTGGCACCTTCTGCAGCGAATGCTCCCTGATCTTGTAGCCGACCTTCTCGTTGCGCACGTCGAGCTCAACACGCAGCCCCGCCTGACGTAGCGTTTGGGCCACATCCTGGGCGTACGCATCGCCGTCAGACGTGATCGTCGCCACAACCACCTGCACAGGCGCCAGCCACATCGGAAATGCGCCGGCGCAGTTTTCGATCAGAATGCCGATGAAGCGCTCAAGCGATCCAAGGATCGCGCGGTGCAACATGACAGGGCGGTGCTTCTGCCCGTCTTCAGCCACGTATTCCGCGTCGAGCCGTTCCGGGAGCTGATAGTCGAGCTGGATCGTGCCGATCGTCCATTCACGGCCGATGGCGTCTTTCACCGAGAAGTCGAGCTTCGGCGCATAGAAGGCGCCGTCGCCTTCAGCGATGACAGGCTCGACACCAGCGCCGCACGCGCAGCGTTCAGCATCTGCGCTTCGGCTTTGTCCCAGAACTCGTCGGAACCGACGCGCATTTCGGGCCGCGTCGCGAGCGCGATCTTATCGCTCACCATGCCGAAATCAGCGTGGATGGACTTCGCGAGCTGAATGAAGCGCGTCGTCTCTTCTTCGATCTGGTCTTCGCGGCAGAAGATGTGCGCATCGTCCTGCGTGAACGCGCGCACGCGCATCAGGCCGTGCAGCGACCCTGACGGCTCGTAGCGGTGGCACGCGCCGAACTCGGCCATGCGCAGCGGCAGATCGCGATAGCTCTTCTGGCCGAACTTGAAGATCTGCACGTGGCCCGGGCAGTTCATCGGCTTCAGCGAAAGCGTTTCTTCTTCCACCGTCTCGCAAACGAACATGTTCGGGCGGTACTTGTCCCAGTGTCCGGACTTTTCCCAGAACACGCGGTCAAGCACTTGCGGCGTGCGCACTTCGACATAGCCCGCAGCATCCAAGCGGCGGCGCATGTACGCCTCGATCGTGCGCCACAGCGTCAGGCCCTTTTCGTGCCAGAACACCATGCCGCGCCCCTCTTCCTGCATGTGGAAGAGATCCATCTGGCGGCCGAGTTTGCGGTGGTCGCGCTTCTCGGCTTCTTCGAGGCGCAGCAGATGTTCTTCGAGCTGCTTCTCGTCGGCCCAAGCCGTGCCGTAGATGCGCTGCAGCTGCTGATTGTTCTGATCGCCGCGCCAATAGGCGCCCGCCAGCTTCATCAGCTTGAAGGCTTTGCCGAGCTTGCCCGTTGAAGGCAAATGCGGCCCACGGCAAAGATCGCCCCACTTGTCACCGTGCGAATAGACCGTGATCGGCTCGCCCGGCTTGATGACTTCGTCGATCGTCTCGGCTTTGTAGATTTCACCGAGCGACTTGAAGTGCGCGATCGCGTCTTCTTTTTTCCAGACCTTGCGCACAATCGGCAAATCGGCATCGACGATCTCCTTCATGCGCTTTTCGATCTTCTCGAAATCGTCCGTCGAGAACGGCTCGTCGCGCGCGAAGTCGTAATAGAAGCCATCCTCCGTCACCGGGCCGAACGTCACCTGCGTGCCGGGGAAAAGCTCCTGCACCGCTTGCGCCATCACGTGCGCCGCATCGTGCCGGATGATCTCAAGACCATCTGGACTGTCGCGCATGACAAGCTCGAACTTGCCGCCGCCTTCAAGCGGGCGCGTCAGATCCCACGCCGCGCCGTCGATCTTGGCGGCGACGACCTTCTTCGCCAGCGATTTCGAAATACCTTCAGCGACCGCAAGCGGCGTTACGCCATCGTCGTACGATCGCTCGGCGCCGTCAGGAAATTTAAGAGAGATACTCATGATTTTGACTCTTGATGATTTGGTTTGTTGGAAGAAGCGGGCGGCGAGCCGCCGCTAGTTCGCTCTTCCTCCGGCGGCGCGCGGTAGCCGCCCTTCCAATCGCCGTAGCGCCACGGGCGCCACCAGGAATTCGTTTTGATCTCGAGCGGCGCAGGGTCCCAGCCATGTCCGCCCCAAGGCGCACACCGGCAGATGCGTGCAGCGCCCATCCAGCTTCCGGCCCATGCGCCATGCGCACGGATCGCGTCCGCCGTGTAGGACGAACACGTCGGCCGATAGCGGCACGCATTGCCGATCAGCGGCGAAAGCGTCCACTTGTAGAGCTGGATAAGGCCCAATAGGCCCCGGGCTGGCAGGCTCGGAGACATAACAAACTACAACGATTTGTTGGATTAGAGGATCGGGCCAAGCGCAGCCGCTGCGGCGCGCCCAATCTCGCGCCGCCGGCTTTAGAAGGTCGTAGTCGTGATAACGCGCCGGTTCATGGCGCGAATATAGCTGCTTCAGCCGCTTGGCTCAAGCCGCGCCTGCCCCGCGATCGACGCGGCGGCATTGGACTTGGGTGAAGGCGCCCCAGCATTCGACGTAGGCCGCGCCTGGCATGTCGACGGTGAATTTGGACGCCACGTAGTAATTATCGTAGCGCCCCTGGCCAGCAACGAAGCCGGTCACGAAATCGACAACGCTATCGAGCGAGATGCCGGACTGCGCCTGCACCTCGCTCGTTTGCTGTTGCGCTTGCGCCCCCAGAAAGGCGCTTGCTGCCGCTTCCGAGTCTCGCGCGTCGGCACGGTGAAGTACGCGGCGGCGGCGATAACGAGGAGAAGCAGCAGCATGCGCATTGCGTTAGCCGCCCGTGCGGGTGTCAGGAGCGCGGTTGCACTGCACTTGCTTGAACGCGCCCCAGCAGGTCACCACGGGTTGGCCGTCGAGCGTGACGTTGTACTTCGCGGCGACGTAATAATTGTCGTACGAGCGATCACCGGCGAGCGTGGCGCCGAGGCTCTCAAAGCCTTGGCTGACGTTTTGCGGGTCGCTGAGGACGGCGTCCGCGCCTGCGCGCATCGCAGCTTCGTCCGGCCGGGTGAAGTAGCCAGCAACGCCAGCGATGATCAGCAGCAGTACAATCCATTTCATAGGTGCGTCCTCCCAAGGGTCCCCAAGGCGGGGGAAGCTAGCCGCAATCTGTTCTGGCTGAAAGCCAATCAGGACGCTTTGCGGCGCTTCGGAACCGCGGGCGGGGCGAAAGCGGCCGAGAGTTTCTTCGGCGCCACGGCGCGCCAGCTCTCATCCAGATAGTCCGCAAGCTTGGCCATGGGCGCCTTGGCCTTGGCGGTAAAGCGGAAGGTGATCCAGCCAGCACGCCCAAGGCCATAACCGGTGCGTTCAGCGCCTTTGATCGTCAGCGCTTCATCGTTGCGAAACGGAAGCTTCATCGAAGCCGACCAGCCGCCGCCCTCCTCGTCATCGCCCATAAACAAGAACGCCTTCTTGCCGGCGACCTTGAAGGCGCTGTGGCCCCACGGGAAATCCTCGACCGTCTCCGGAAACGCCAGCGCCGCTTTGCGCAGTTCTTTTGCGAGCGCGTGCTTCAGTTTCGGCGCAGCGCTCACTCCTCGGCGCCCATGCAAAGCCGATTTTGATCGGCGGAAACAGACTCAGCTGTGATGTCCACCCGCACGACGTCGAAACACACTGGCGACGCTTCGCGCGAGCGTGTGCACTCACTGCCCGTCGCGCTGTGTTGGCACTCAAAACCCGCCGCGGTCAGTTCCGCGATCAAACCGGACGGCAGTTCGCTCTGCGCATAGCGGCTTGAAACGTAAGCTGGCGCGTTGGCGACGAGCGCCTCAACCGAAAACGCCGCACGCGTTTGCGCGAAGCTCGCGCCAGCGCAGGCCAAGAGACTAACGGCGAGTATCGAAAGTGTTTTCATGTGCTCAGTAAAACTCGCATCCAGGAAATTGGATAGCCCAAATTTTCAGAGCTAATCGTGCGGCGGGTCGTCGTTCTCGCGCTCTTCGAGCTTCTTTGCGTCTTTGGCGATAACGACATGCTGTGCTGATGGATTCGTGATGATATCCATTTCCATCAAAATCGAACTCATCGCACCGGTCTGCGCTTTCTTGCGCCGCCAATAAATCCACCCGCGCTGTTCCGCCCAAAGCGCCACGCGATCGATGAAAAACAGTGCGACTGCCGCACCGCCGGCCCAGAGCGCGGCGGCGAGCATCACGCGGCCTTCTTCTGCGCTTGATCCAGCGCTTCGACGGCGGCATCAAACGCTAGCATCGTTGACGCGTGTCGGGCGGGATAGTCGCGGACGCCCTCAAGATGACGCAGCTCCCAGAAGCGGCCCGTCGGCGGCGGCCCTTCGCCTTTCAGCATGGCGCGCAAGCCGTCGCGCGCGTCGCGGATCTCTTTGGGCGTCGCGCCAATCGCGTGCATTGCCAGCACGCCCGTAGAAGCTTGGCCCAGCGCGCACGCTTTTGGATGAACAGCGATCGCCGAAATCACGCCGTCGGTCAGCGCCAGTTCAACAGTGACGACCGAGCCACAGACGCGGCTAACTTTGGTGGCGGCCCCATCCGGCGCGTCGAGGCGCCCGACATGCGGGATATCAGCCGCCAATTCCATGATCCGGGGGTGATACAGGTCGTCCATCCGCCCTTATGTGGCCTTCCTTCGCGGGCAAGCAACGGGCAAAATCGGGCCTTCGGGAGCAGAAAATGTTGAGACGAACCCTGCTTGTCGGCGCGCTCGGTTCTTGGCCAGCCATAGCGCTCGCCCAACAAACAACGACGGCACAAACGCAGCAACCGGCGCAACAACCTGCCGCGTCACAGGCAGCCTCCCGTCATCACGCCGCAGAACGCGCTCGAATACGCGTTCGTCTCGGCGCTCACGAACGAAGGCATGCGCCCGATCTTCCGGCGCTATCTGCTTGAGACACACGTCGCATTGGCGCTGACCGAGCAGCACGACGACGCGCCGCCACGCCAGATCCACCTGCGCGAAGGTTTCACCGCCGGCGCAATCTTCACAAGTGAGGAGCGTCTCACCCACGCGCTCGGCGCCGACGCCCCGCACATCATGATCAATGGCCGCGCAGCGCTGACGCGTCTGGTCGGCGGCAATGCCGTGATTAATCCCGGTTACGCGCCGATGCTGACGCTAGAGCCGCCGGATATCGCCGCGTATCTCGCGACGCAGGGCACAAGCTCAGCCGGGCCCACCCAATAGGCCGTCATTGCCGCAACGGCGATCGTAGAGGCCGCGCGTACGCGCCAGCGCTTCGCCATCGGCAAACAAGTGCACTTGCCAGGTATGCGTGCAGCCGTTCGCGGTCGTGGTCTTGCGGCAGACTTGCGCCGGCGGATCGCCGCGATTGCCTTCCGCGCGCGGCGGGGCCGCGCCGCAATTGAACTCGTTGCGGCGAAGATCGGATGACACCGCAGCCAGCTGCAGGCCCACGCCATAGCGGCTGGCAACGCCTTGCTGAAACGCTTCGAGCGTCGCCGCCTCCGAAGCATTGCGCCAATCACCAAGACTGATCGCTGCGGACGGGATGGTCGCCGGACCACTTGGTGTCGGGGGCGTCGCGCCAGGCAGCGTCTCGCAAGCGCCAAGCAGCAGCGCCAAGCTGACCGCGATCGTACGTGCGTGCTTCATAACCCTCACCTATTCGCGCCGAGGCACATCTGCTCAAAGCCGGCGACCGGCTCGCGCGATCCGCGCTCAAGCACAACATACCAGTCAAACGCGCATTGGCGCTCCATGATTTCGATGCGGCAATCAAGCCGGCGCTCATCTTCGCAGGCAAAGCCATTAGCCTCGAGGCTAGCGCGGAGCTCGCCATTCGTCTGATTGGCGAAGCGCTGACGGATTTGCGTCTGGAAGGCCGGCCCATAAACCGCCGGATCGGCGCTGCGCCACTGGCCGAAATCGATACCCCCACGCGCGGCGCCTTCAGGCGGCGCGGCTTGGCCGGGTGTTGCAGGCGGGCGTTCGGCGGTGCCGCGCTGGACCGGAAATGGCGAGGGCCCGCTCGCCGCCTCTTCCGCCGCGCCACCGCCGCCGATCGCGCACGCGCCAAGCAGCGCAACCAAAGCCAAGACCATTACCCGCATGCGTTTGTCCTTCGATCCCCGCTCGCGTGCTTAGTCGGGGCGCGGGGCCACTTCAAGGCGCGCCGCGTGCTAGGATCGGGCATGAAGGAAAAGCAGACAGAGAAAGTGCGCGGGCCAACGCGGGCCGAAGGCAAGCGCCTCTGCGGTGCGGTAGTCGTGGAGATCGCCGTGCCCGCGCAATGGGCTTGGCATGATCATTCGCCATCGACGCGGCGCGCGCACGGCGCCGCCTACGCCACCTATGTCGGCTCGTGGGCAAGCCGGTTTCGGTTCGTCCAAGGCGAAGACAATCTCACGCGCTACGACGACAAAGAACGCGGCGGCGTGCGCAGCTTTTGCTCGACCTGCGGCTCGCCTGTCACCTTCCAACGCAACAAGCAGAACGTGAACATCCCCCGCGCCCTCTTCACCAGCGGCGTCGGCCGCGAACCGCGCTATCACATCGGCATCGCCGAGCTACAAGAATGGACCTACCTCGGCGAAAAGCTCGGGCCCCTGAAGGGCTTTCCCGGCGTGGTGTGGACGGGCGCGAAGAAGAAGCGGGCGTAGCGTCTGCTATTCGCGGCGCTCTCAACGGGTCGATGCAACACACGCATCAAATCGCTCGGCTGGGCTTTCGAAGTCCAGCGTTTTTCTGGGCCGCTCGTTGAGGCGGCGCGCGATCCTGTTGGGTTCGGCCTGGGAGTGCGGCGCCAGATCGGTTCCTCGCGGGAAATCGCGCAGCAGCCGGTTGGTGTTGCCATTGGGCCGCGCTGCCAGGGCTTTGCGGATCGCAGAAACGACGGCGATGTCGGTTTCCATGGTGAGCGCCGGTGATCGGTGAGGGTTCTTTCCCGCGATCCCAAGTCAGCGTTTGTAGGGTCCGTCGGGGCTTGCGCCGCCGTCAGGCGTTGACGACGGTTTGGGTTTCCCGGTTCGGGACTTTCGCGAGCATGACATAGCGTGAGTGCCGTTCGACCAGCGTGACGATGAAGCTGTTCTTCGATCCGCACAGCAGATCGCCTTCCCAATGGCCGGGCACCGCGCGGTCCTCGACAGACGCGGGCCTCTCACTGATCGAAACAACATCTGGGATTTGGCCTACGCGCGTGCCCTTCATCGTTGCATGTCGGGAGCGGCGGATTGCCCGTCGCGTGCGCAAGTGCTCCATCAGCTCCTTTTCAAGACGCCACAGGCCTGCACACAAAGGCTCCGATAGATCGTCTCGTGCGACACTTGGCGCGCCTCGTTCCGTGGATTCATACGCTTCAGCCAACCGGCGATCTGCTGAGAGACCACTCCAATTCAAGCTTCGCCACAACGGCTTGTCTCAAATGAGCGTGCACCGCCAATTTGCACAGGGGCAAGGCCTGCTTCCACGCGCGGTTGTCGGCCTTTGCGGCACGATAGCATCCAGATCCGCCATTGCGGCCAATCTCCCGACTAAGCGTCGACGGCGATCGCCCCAGCGCCGCCATTCGCGCGGAGGCGGCCGGCCCACAACAAGGCGAGAAATTTCCTCGCGCTCGGCAAGGGTCAACGCCAGCCGCGATCGTCGGCGTGATGGCGGCTTGATCCCGCCGCTGTGCCTTATGTGGCTGAAAATGCACGACGACGTCGTGCCGAACACACGGCCAATGGACTTCAGGCCTTCGCCGCTCTTCCACCGCGCCCATAACTCGGCGCTCTGAGCGGCGGACATACGCCGGTATCTTCTCTTCACTGGCTTCGCTCCACGACCTCGATCTAAGATACGTGTTGCGGCGACCAGTTGAACTCACTGCCGAGAACGGTCCGGGTCTCGCGGCGTTCTCTTCTCAACCAACGGCGCTGCGAAGAGCAAAACCATAAACGAAGACGGTCATCGCGAAATGGGCGAGTTCCACAAACTCGTCGAACGCGATGATGCTGCAAATCGTTAGGGTGGCCGACAATCCAGAGTGTTTGTGTCGCTTGGCTTCCGGTGTGGGCGGCGGTTCACCTGTGTGTTGCCGCGTCGCGGCGTCCTCGATCCTGTGTTGCACGAGGGAGCTATAGAGAATTGGGAGAACAATTGCCCGGCAGAATGCCGCCCCACTCGTTTGCGGTGTCCCAAGATGCGATACCTACCGGGCCGCGCGAGCGAACCCCATTGAAGGCGTGCGACTCGGTTCCTGGCCGCAACCTCATTGGCTTTCCGCTTGGGCCTTAGCTCGCGCTCGCGTGCCGCATCATTAAGCCGCCGAAGATGACAGTGCGGGAAACGGCGCCAGGCGGCCCGAGCAAATGCGTCGCCGTCTGAACCGCAAGCAACCGCGGCGCAGCGATGGCCTGGATGCCGGCCAAACCACATCGCGCATAAGTAGCAGGTCAGCACCGACGTGGAGCGTCCGCTTTGCGGGCCCAAGTTGCCCAAAACAAAACGCCCCGGATTGCTCCGGGGCGGTTGGCGTTTAAGCGCTCAGACTATTGGCTGAGAAGGATGCTTAGGATGACACCGGTGGCGATGCCGACGAGCAGGTAGTCGCCGCGATCGTCCTGCACGTAGTGGTAGCCACGCGGCGGGGCGCGCAAATGCGCACGGCGATAATCTACCTGGCGATAGCGGCTCTGGTAGTAGCTCGGCAGACGGTCGCCGCGGCGCCAATCGCGATAGCCGGCTTGGTAGCCACGATGCGCAGCTTGCGGCGGGCCGTAATACCAGCGGCCATTGTAGCTGTAGCCGTTGTTGCGCGCGTCGTTCCAACGATTGTCGTTGCGATCATTGCGACGGTCGCCGCGATTCCAGTCATTGTCGCCACGCCCGCGATGGTCATTGGCGCGATCGCCACGGTTGTCGTCACGGCCGCGATCGTTGTCGTTGCGGCGGCCGCCACGGTCGTCATTGCGGTCACGGTTCTCACCGCGCTGGTCGCTTTGGTCACCGCGATTAAGGCGGTCGTAATTTCTGTGCGGACGCGGTGGTCGCGAGCGGGCCGGCCAACATCAGGGCCGTCGCGGCAGCGAGTGCGATACGTTTCATAGTCTTGCTCCTCGACGAAACGGGCCGCGCGGGGGAGCGACAGCCCTTCGTCTGGAGCGCACTATGCCAACGCGCCACTGAACCGGCCGTGGGGCGGAGGCTCATAGTCCGCACAGGGTTTTGTCAGAGTGTGTCGGAAAGTTCCCGGTTAACCGGGCCCACGCGGCAGACGTTGCTGAGGCAGCCCGCGACGCGGATCTATGCGCAGGGTTGGCAAAATGCGCATCGGGTTGCACGCGACATTGTTGCGCTTGTTAGACTCCACAACGCGATTGCCCATATCGACGCCAGCGCAGACGAAATAATCTCCGGGCGGAATACCAGTGGGCAAGGTCATCGGTCCGATTTCGTAGCGTGGCGCGCCGTAGCGGACAGTGACGCCAGGGCCAATGCTGTTCGTGCGCGAAACGCGGCCGCCACGGAGCAACACGTCTTCACGCCATGTGGCGTTGTAGACAGCCCAAGTGGACGGCCCGTTGCGATCGGTCGAGAGGAAAATATCGACCATGTAGCTCGCATTGGGCGGCGCTTCGATCGTTCCTGGACAATTGGTGTCGCCGTGATTGGCCACCGCCAGCGTGATCATCACGCTCTCGCCTTCGCGCTTCTCAGCGGCGGCGCCGATTGTGGGCGTTAGATCGCAAGCGGCAAATGCAGGCGCGGCGAGCGCGAACATCGAAACAAAAGCGATGGCGAAGATGCGCATAGGCGAAAGCCCCCGTTAGAGTCCCTCGCTCGCATTGGGACGCAAGGCCACTGCGATGGCAAGCGTTAACTGGCCGAAGTCATATCTGCGCCACGCGGCCCATGAAGAGCTTGGTGTTAGTGGGCTTATGGCGCAGCACCATGAAGAACGGATGATCCGCCTTGAACTCGATCGGCGGCGCTTCCGGCTCAGGCCGCGCAGAAGTGGCGCGCATATCGATCGCCGTCACCGCCGCAGCCTCGGTGCCCTCCTCGTCGATAGCAAGGAACGTCTTGTGGATCACCGCACTGATGGCGAGGCGCTCCTGCTCGGTAACGCCGGAAAAGTCCGCGCCATCCGTGAACGCCAGCCGCAGGCCAAGCGTCTGTAGTTGCGGAACGAGATCGTAGTCGGTGCGCATCTCGACCTTCGGCAGAGTGACATCGAGCCGCGCGTGTTCGGCGCCGTCAAGATCGGCGAGCCAGCGATCAAGAGTCGAACCCATGAGCTGGCGCTCGAATGCAGCGAGCCCATCGCGCGTACGCGGCACGAAGACTGCGAGCGAGAACGCGCCATCGTCGTAGAGAAACTCAGCCGCCTGGAAGCCCTCGCCTTCATAGTACGGCGTACGGAAGACTTTGCGCATCAGCCGGGCGCGCTGCGTGGCGCCGCTTTCGGCAAAGAAATCACCATCGCGCGTCGCGTTGGCGGAGAATTGCTGCTGCCACTTGCCCTTGAAGTAGACGGCGTTGGTGAGCACTAGGCGGCGCGCCGGATCGCGCTCAGTGAGAATTTCCGGAATACGGTCGCGCGTCTCACGCGCTGCCCATGCGTTGATGGTGCGCAGCGCCGCCGCTTGGTTGGCGATGAACGGCACCGCCTCGATGGTCGCGCCAAGCTCTTCATGGATCGTCCGCGCATAAGCAGCGCTGAGCGCCATCGTGCGCTCGACCCAAGCCGCATTGGCGCTGGCGAACTCGCTACGCCCGGTCTGCGCGGCGAGCGCATCGGCCGTTGCGCGCGCGCGCGCGATCTGCGCTGCGACATTGGCGTCAAACCCAAAGGTCGCGCTCATCTCCGCCGCCGTCTGGCCGCGCGCGCCCGGATAGAGGAGCGCGAATGCGCTCAACACGCTGTAGGGTGAAACGAACTGATTGCCGGCAGGCGCGGCAAGCGCGCGATAGAGCGCGACGTCGAAAGAGTCAGGCAGTGGGGTCAAGATTGGCGCCGGTTGGGGCTGAGGGCGGGGTGTGACCGTCTCGGTCGCGCCTGTGGCGCTGGCGCAGGCTGACGCCGCCGCGCAAGCGGCCGATAGAAGTAACCCGCGGCGATGCATGCCATGATCTCCTGCCCTCTGGGCCTATCGTCGCCAAGCGTGCGGCAAACAGATGGCGGAAAGCGTACGCTTTGCGATACGTTAGCGCGGGGGCGGCGGCATGTTTCCAGAAAGCACCAACGATCAGTATCGCGGCGCGGTCGCCTCGGCCTGGTTTCTCGGCCTGTTGGCGATCGGCTCAATCATCCCTGGCTGCATTCACTACTTCCTGCCGGATGGCGGCGCTGAAGCGATCGCCGGGCTCGATCTCGGCGCCGAGCGTTCGCTCGTCATCGGCGTGTTCGCCTGGATGGGCGCGACGCAGATTCCGTACGGCCTCGCGCAGCTCGCCGTTGCAACGCGCTATCGCTCACTTGTGCCATTGTTCTTGGCGCTAGCGCTGATCGAACGCGCCCTCGCGGCCATCGCCGGCTGGATCACCAAAGGCGCGGACGCCCCGCATCATCCGCCGGAACACTACGTTGTCGTAGCTCTTGTGCCGGTGATTTTGACCTTCCTCACGCTCTCGCTGATGCGACGCACCTAATATGGACCGCCGGCGGTCTAGCCTTTACGCCGCCAAGTGCTGCCGCTCGCGCTGTCCATGACTTCAACGCCGCGCGCTGCAAGATCATCGCGGAGCTTGTCAGAGAGCGCGTAGTCTTTCGACGCGCGCGCTGCGACGCGTTCGGCGACCAAGCGATCAATCTCCGGCGCTTGTTCGCCGAAGCTAGCGCGGAACCAATGTTCGGGATCGTCCTGTAGGATGCCGAACAATTCCGCGGCGAGCGAGCAACTCACCTTAGCTTTCGCCATGTCCGCCGGCTTTTTGGCGATGTTAGCCGCAGTCGCGAGCGCCGAGAGTTCGGCGATGGCTTCGGGCGTGTTGAGATCATCAGAGAGCGCTTCGACAATCGCCCGCGGCGGCTCGACATCAGCCGCATCTACGTCTTTCAGGCGCAACACCGCGCCGTAGAGGCGATCGAGGCTTGCTTGCGCTTGCTTCAACAGATCGTCGCTCCAGTCGAGCGGCGCCTTGTAGTGCGCACTGAGAAGCGCCCAGCGCAGCGTCTCGCCTTGCCAACCATCGTTCAGCAATTCGCGCGGCGTCACGATATTACCTATCGACTTGGACATCTTTTCTTTGTCCATCGTCAGGAAGCCATTGTGCATCCAGACGCGCGCCAGCGGATGCCCATGCGCGGACTCGCTCTGCGCGATCTCGTTCTCATGGTGCGGGAAGATCAAATCGATGCCGCCGCCGTGAATGTCGATGGGCGAACCCAACTCTTCCTCGATCATCGCCGAGCACTCGATGTGCCAACCGGGACGTCCGGCCCCAAACGGCCCCTCCCATGCTCGCTGATGAGCGCTTGTCGTCTTCGCCCTCAACGCGCGCGCCAGCCTTCAGATCGTCTTGCGAACGGCCCGAGAGCTTTCCGTAATCTTCATCCGCAGCGACGGAGAAATAGACGCCGCTCGGCACAATATACGCCGAGCCGTTGGCGATCAATTTCTCGATCACCCTAATCATCGCAGGGACATTTTCCGTCGCACGTGGCCGCAGCGTCGGCATCAACACATTGAGCGCGCCCATATCCGCTTCGTATTGTTCTTCAACCGCACGCGTAATGTCGGAAATCGGCACGCCGCGCTCGATCGAGGCGTTGATGATCTTGTCGTCAATATCAGTGTAGTTGCGCGCGTAGATGACGGCCCGCTCACCATACCTATGGCGCAACAGCCGAAACAGCGTGTCGAAGACAACGGGCGGACGGGCATTGCCGATGTGCGCCGTGTTGTAAACGGTCGGCCCGCACACATACATCGTGACCCGCTTAGGGTCGGTGGGCTCGAACGGCTCTTTTCGCCGCGTCAACGTATTGGTCAGTTGGATATTCATGCGGGGTGGGTTCTAGCGGCAGCTTGTGCTACACTCCATATCTCTTCCGGGGCCGTGTGTGAGCCCCGTCGCCTGAGGGTGAATTTCGGGCGGGCGTTAAGTCCGGGTGTCCAATTGGTGGCCGTACAAAGCTTACCAGGAACCCTCCCGGCTCGACCTCCGTCCCTCAGACTAAGGACACAACCCCCGCATGAGTGAAGTTCTAAAGTGGCGCTCGCCCGAAGAGGCAGAGCAGAAGCGCCCTTCGCGTGAAGCAGCGATGGAAGCGGTGCGCACGCTTATCGCGTGGGCCGGTGACGATCCGGAGCGCGAAGGGCTGAAGGACACCCCGAAGCGGGTCGTCGACGCCTATCGCGAATGGTTCAAGGGCTATGACGAATGTCCCGCCACCGAACTCAACCGCGTGTTCGAAGACGTCAGCGGCTATGACGACATGGTCATGCTGAAGAAAATCGACGTCGAGAGCCATTGCGAGCACCACATCGCGCCGTTCCTCGGCAAGGCTTACGTCGCCTATCTGCCGACGGATGCAGTCGTTGGCATTTCCAAGATCGCACGCGTCGTCGAAATCTTCGCCAAGCGTCTGCAAACGCAAGAAACGATGACCAGCCAAGTCGCGCAGGCCATCGATGAGACGCTAAAGCCACGCGGCGTCGCCGTGCTGATCGATGCCGAGCATCAGTGCATGTCAACCCGCGGCGTCCACCACAAGGACGTCACCACAGTGACCACGCAGTTCACCGGCGCCTTCAAGGACGACCCGGAACTGCGCAATCGCTTCTTGAAGCTCGCCGGCTACGGCTGATCGTTGCGGATGCGCGCATGCCGTGCACTATGGCGGCATGCGCGTTCTGTTTTTCCTCGCATTGATGATCGCCGCCTGGGCGCCGCGTGAAGCGGCCGCGCAGAATTTTCAGCTGCCGATCGATTGCCGCGTCGGCGATGTTTGCGTCGTACAGAATTATGCCGACGCCAATCCCGCCAGCGGCGCCGCAGACGACCCACGATGCGGCCCACTTACCTATGACAGCCACGATGGCATCGATATCCGCGCGCCTGCGCTTATGGCGCAAAGCGGCGTTGCCGTCTTGTCGCCCGCCGCTGGCGTCATCGCCGCCATCCGAGACGGAGAGGAGGACGGCGCTTTTCGACGCGGCGGTGTAACGGCGCTGAACGGCCGCGATTGCGGAAATGGCGTTCGCATCGATCACGCAGATGGCTGGTCCACGCAGCTTTGCCACATGCGCAACGGCTCAATCCGCGTGCGTGCCGGCGATCGCGTTACAGCTGGCCAAGCTGTCGGCCTCATCGGCCTCTCAGGCCGCACTGAATTCACGCACGTCCACATGGCGCTTCGACGCAACAACGAACGCTAGATCCGCTGACCGGCAATTCGCTTTCAAGCCTGCACTGCGGCGCATCCATTGCGCGGGGACGCATTGGTCAGCTGCCGCGCGCTCAGCCCTCGCCTATCGCGGCGCCCAATGGTTCGCGACTGGATTCACCGGCACAGAACCCGGCGCCGGAAGGCCAGACATAGAGGCGCTTCCACGCAACGTGACGCGTCAGTCCAGCGCCCTCGTATTCTGGGCGCTCGCAACCGGCCCTTTGAGCGGCGACATCCTCCGCGTACGCCTCTACGGCCCGAACGGCCAAATGGTCGGACAAGGCACGCTCAACCAACTTCGCAACCAAGCGCAAGCATACGTGTTCGGCGGCCGGCGCGCGCCACCGGGCGGCCTGCCCGCCGGCGCCTATCGCGGCGAAGCGCAGATCGAACGCGGCGGGCGCGTGATCTCAACGCGCACCGAGACGATCACCATCCGCTAAACGCGCGGCGACACCATCAGCGTGTAGGGCAAAAACAGCGTCAGCTCTAATTCGCCGGTGCGCTTCCACGACACTTGCCGCTCCAGGCCAGTGACCGTGACGCCGTAGCCCGCGCCAAGCTGATCCGTAACACTGCGCCCTTCCGCCGAAATCGCAGTGACCAGCGGCGCGTGATATTGCTCTGGATTATTGAGCACGAGGTTGACCGCGCCAGACACCAGCTCGGTGCGCCCGGGATGCGGTGCGGCGCTGACGAACGCCGCGATGCGGGCGTTGATCGTATCGATCGTGTCGTTCGCCTGCACGTTGGCGCGCAGGTAGATTGTGATCGCGCTGGTGTCAGCGGCGCCGCCATTGCTGATCGAGCGCTCAGCGATCTCGACTGAAAACGGCCTCACCACGCCGGACGTTGCATCGATTAAAGCCAAGGTCACGCCGCCGCCCCGCGCGCGGCTTTCAAGGCCATGAAGCGCTTGGCGCATTTCGGCAGCACGAGCTGCGGCGTCCCGCGTGTCGTTGCGCACGTAGAGATCAACCACGACAGAATCGGCGCGCTTGCGCAGCGTGACGTGTGGCATCGCCATCTCCGCTACCGCTTCGTACTGCTCCGAGCGCCGCGCACCTGTCACGACGATCGCCTCTTCCTCTTGCGCGTAAGCAGGCGCGATTGTGCATACGGCCAGAGCGGCCGCCAAAACGAGTTGGCGAAGCATGATGTCCCTCCGAGTTCGAAGGCGACCCTGCGAGTCGTCAGGCATTCTTGCTAGAGCGACAAACGATGTCTCACCGCTATGTGAGCGCCTGACGCGCCGTCTCGCGTGTTTGTGAACTCAGCGCAGTTGCACGTGGATGTGGTCGTCGTGGCGCGCAGCGCGGCAACCTTGGAAGCGGATGACGTCGCCGCTTGCATTGAGGCGCTCAGCCAGATGCGGCTCAACGAACACTTTGCCAACGCCACGCTGCGCACCCGTGCTTGCGAGCCAGCGCAGCACGTGGCGCGTGCGCTCGTCGTCCAACACTAGATCGCGGCTCGTAAACGGCGCGAACCATTCCATATTCCAGCGCCAGCCTTGCGAGCGCGTGCCGCACGGCAGCGGTTCGCCTTCGCGGGGCTGCTCAAACCGCCAGTAACCGATGGGGGATGCAAGTGCGCCGGGGGCTGGCTCGCCGCCGCGCGTGTAGTGGAAAGCGAGATCAACCTTTTCACCATCGTCGTGCGAAAGATGCGGCGGCAACGGCACGCCATCGAAGAACGGGAAACTCGCATCGAGCGCGCGCGTCTTGCCGCCTGGATAGCGCTGCGCGACGTCCGCCGATAGCGAGGCGATCACATCAAACAATTGGGGCGCGACGTAATTGCGATGCGGCGCACACGAAACCAAAGAAGCACTCAGGCCCGCGCGGTCAATGCACGGCAGTGGCTTGCGGCCGCCGAGAGCCGCGAGTTGCCCAATTGGAAACCACGTGACGGCGTAAAGCGCGACGAACAAGCTCGCAAAACCGAGCGAGGTCGCGGCCCATGCAAGGCCCCGCGGGCGCAGCCAAACGCCAAACCGTAAACCGCGCCGCCAACCTGCGTAAGCGGCGTCAACAACACAATCAGCCCGGCGTGCACCGCCAACCACAGCGTTGGCTATCGCGCCTCCTGCCGTTCACCCGTAATCGCCGCCGTTTTGCGGCTTGCGTTGCCCTGCCTGGAAGTCGACCTCCGTCATCCGCTCTGGCCTATGCACCAACGTCGTCAGCACAAAGCTTAGCAGCATCAACAAATACCAAGCGCCCATCTTTTCGATCGGCACGATATGCCAGCCGTCACGTTGGCTGGGATAAACCCACGCCGCTGCAAACGTGCCGGCGTTTTCCGCGAACCAGATAAATAGCGCCACCAAGAGATAGCCGATCAGCATCGGCATCCGGCGCGGCGTCTGGTCTGGCGTGAACACGAACCAGGCGCGGCCAAAGATGATTGCCGAAAATGCAAACAGGCCGAGGCGGATATCGACCGTGTAGTGATGCGAGAAAAAGTTGACGTAGGCGAGCAACGCCAAAAGCCACGTCGTCCAGAGCGGCGGATAGTTGATGTATTTGATCTCAAACAGCCGCGTCGCGCCTTGAGATGTAAAACCCACGCACGCGTACATAAAGCCGGAAAATAACGGTACGCCGCCAATGCGTAGGATATTGTCTTCCGGATAGATCCACGAGCCGTGCGACGTCTTGAAGATTTCCATGATCGTGCCGACGACGTGGAAAATCAGAATGACGATCGCCTCTTCCCAGCGCTCGAGCTTGGTGGCGAGCAGCAAGCCTTGAATCGAGACCGCCGCAATGACGAGAAAATCATACCGCGCGATCGGTGCGTTGTCGGGCCAAAACAAGTGCGTACCGACGAGCAGCGCAATCATCGCCCCGCCGAACAGACACGCCCAAGCCTGCTTCAGCCCGAACAGCAGGAACTCATAAGTCCAACCGGTTCCGCCTGGACTTTTTCCGCCCAGGCCGCGCCCAGCGTGTCAAAAAGCTTCGACCTTGCCTTTGATCTTGTCCTTGGCGCGGGACTCATGGACCCCACTTTTTTTTTTTTTTTTTTTTTTTTTTTTTTTTTTTTTTTTTTTTTTTTTTTTTTTTTTTTTTTTTTTTTTTTTTTTTTTTTTTTTTTTTTTTTTTTTTTTTTTTTTTTTTTTTTTTTTTTTTTTTTTTTTTTTTTTTTTTTTTTTTTTTTTTTTTTTTTTTTTTTTTTTTTTTTTTTTTTTTTTTTTTTTTTTTTTTTTTTTTTTTTTTTTTTTTTTTTTTTTTTTTTTTTTTTTTTTTTTTTTTTTTTTTTTTTTTTTTTTTTTTTTTTTTTTTTTTTTTTTTTTTTTTTCCCCCCGCCGCTAACCGTCGCTTTCCAAGCGCCCTTCATCCCGCGTAGAGGGGGCAGAATGAAGGTGGCCGTCGTCGGACTGGGCGTTGCCGGGCTGAGCATATGTGCTCGGCTCGCGGTCGCTGGCCATGACGTCTGGGGATTTGAGCAATTCGAGCCGATGCACGAACGCGGCTCGTCGCACGGCGACACGCGGATCATGCGCCTCACCCCCGGCGAGGGCGAAACCTATGTCGGCCTCGCGCGCCGCGCTGGCGCCGCGTGGCGCACATGGGAAGGCCTCGCGGGCCAACCGCTTATCGAATGGACGAGCGGATTAATGGCGGGGCCGCGCGGCTCGCCGTTCGTCGCAGCGTGCCAAAAACTCAGCCGCAAACCAGCGGCGCTCCTCCCCGGCGATGCAATCCACGCACTCACGCGCGGGTACATCGCCATGCCGCACGAATGGGATGTGTTTCGCCAAGAAGACGCCGGCGTCATCGCCGCCGACGCCACGCGCGCCTTCCTTTTGCGTCAAGCGCCGAAGTGGGGCGCGAAGCTGCAACACAAAGTGCAGATCGAAGCGCCGATCGAAGGTCTAACGCTTCGCATCAATGGCGAAGCACGCACCTTCGACGCGATCATCGTTACGTCGGGCGCTGGGGCCGGACGCATGTTGCCGGAGTTCGCCGGCAAGCTTGCCGTGAAGCGCCGCGTTGTCGGCTGGTTCGAAACCGAAGCGCCGCGCTTGTTGCCAGTTATCTGCGTTGACAACGAAGTCGGCGTGTTCGGCATGCCGGCGCCGCGCGGTTTCTACAAAATCGGATTGCACTCAATTGGCGGCGCAACGGATCCCGATCACGTGCGCGAACCCGACGAAAGCGATGCAGCGCAGCTCAGCGATCACGCAGCGCCACTGTTGCCAAAACATAATCCGCATCCCGTACGCATGCAGCGTTGCCTCTACACGGTAACGCCCGACGAGAATTTCATCATTGCGCCGAGTTCCCACAACGAACGTGTGCTTATGTTCTCCGCGTGTTCAGGACATGGTTTCAAATACGCACCGATATTCGGCGAATTGGTGCAGGAATGGCTCGTCGGCGCACCATCGCAGGAACTGCAAGCGCTGATGAAACCTGGATCAAATGTAAATCGATTGGGCGCTGCGAAGACGTGATGCGCCACATTGTGGTCGCCATAGGCCATTAGTTATATGCGCCATGAACGCAGAGCATTACATCACCACGGCAGATTCTCTTCGCTCACGCGCATTGCATGCAGGCGTTGATATCAATGCGTCCAACTACCTCGTGCATGCCGCGCTCTTGCGCGCGCTTCGTGAGCGGCCGTTCGAAGAACTGACGCCCGACTTGCTCGCGCGGGAAGTCGAGCGCGCACACAAGAAGCTTAGCTAAAGCTTCGCCTTGCCCGGCGAACACACCGGGCAGGGCACAAAGCTACCCGCTCACGCGCCTGCGTTTCTGCGACTCAAACAGCCGTGATTGCGCCGATGCCCGGACCAGGTTCTGGCGCAACGGTGAACGCACTCACGCGCGTCGTCTCGTAATCCTTCGAGAGAATTGTCGACACAGCGAAGAACTCGCCCGTCGCCCGCTCGGGCGTAAGCGTGAGCAGCAGGAAGCCGTGATCGGTCGAGTCGTTGAACTTCACGTGCGGATTGCGCACGCGAACCCCGCCGTCGAAATCGATGCCGAATGGCTGGAAGTACGAAGAGTCACTCGGCGACGTGATCGACGTCGTGCCAAACTCTACCGCCACTCGGCCCGTAGCATCGCTGATCTCGTTCGCCCACGCCGTATGCGTGTCACCCGTCAACACAATGGCGTTGCCCTGCGCCGCGCGCATATCCGCCAAAACGCGAGTGCGCGCGCCCGGATAGCCATCCCAAGAATCCGTATTCAGCGGGAACGGGAAGCGCGTCAGCTTCAATTGCTGCTTCACGCCCGGCAGCAAACGCTCAAGCGCATCCGCCAACGCCGCCGGCGTGTTCGAAAGATCGGGAGCATTCACCGGCGCCATCAAGATCTGATTGCCCAGCACCTGCCACGTCGCGCCCGTGCGTACCGACGCATGCAATTGATCCGCTAGCCACTGCTCTTGCGCGGCGCCCATGAGCTGACGCTCCGGCGCGTTGAGCAAAGTGTTTAACGCCGGCACATCCGGCGCGATGAAGAAGCCAGCAGGCAGATCCTTCGGCCGCGACACCAGGCCTTGCGCGCGCCGCCAATCAAGCACCGGACGCGTCTCGCCGCCCACCGCTTCGTAGACGCGCGGCAAGAGCTGCATGCCCGGCACATCAGGCTCGCCATCACGAATAGCCACCGGCGCGGCAGGATTGGTGAAATTCCAACGCTGCATTTCGATCGGCAGCTGCGAGTTGTAGTCAAACGGCTCGGTACGCGCGAGCAGCCGTGTCTCCACCATGATCAACGACGCGAGGTTGCCGTACTGGAAAGAACGATTGATCGCTTCGAACGCCTGACCCGCCTCCGGATCGCGGATCGGCATCCACTCGTAATAGGCCTGCAACGCCGCTTGCTTGCGATTGGCCCACTGCCCCTCGCCTTCGTTATGGTTTTCGGCGCCGGTGGCGAATGAATTGTTCGCCGTCTCGTGATCATCCCAAACCACGATCCAAGGCGCGACTGCGTGCGCGGCTTGGAGATCAGCTTCAGTCTTATACTGCGCATGACGCGCGCGGTAATCACCGAGCCGAATGCACTCAACTTCAGGCGACGGAATCCGCCCCAGCTGCGTCGCGACTTCGCCGCCGTAACCAGCGACGCCGTATTCATAGATGTAATCGCCCAGATGCACGACAGCATCGAGATCGTCGCGCTGCGCCAGAGCTTCGTACGCATTGAAGAAGCCGTGTGGAAAAGAAGCGCATGACACGACGCCGAACTTCACTTCATTCAAACGGCCCTGCGGCAGCGTCCGCGTCTTGCCGACGGAGCTCTCACCGTCGCCAGCTCGGAAGCCGTAAAAGTAAGGCGCGCCCGGACGAAGACCGGTCACATCAACCTTCACCGTGTAATCGCGACCTTCGTTGGTTTCGAAAACACCAGTCTTCACCACATCGCTAAGCTCGCGATTGCGCGCCACGATCCAGCGCACTGGCACAGCGCCCGAGTTCTGCGGCGACACGCGCGTCCAGATGATAACTTTGTTCGGCTGCGGATCGCCCGAGGCGACGCCGTGATTGAAGGCGACGGGCCCATCATAGGCCGGCGTCTCGACACTTTGCGCACACGCCGCAACAGCGCCCGTTGCAGCCGCAAGCGCGCCGCGGCGCGTCCATCCCCGTTTCGCCATATCGTCCTCCGCGCGTATTTTGGCGCGCGCCGCGGCGTCTCACAACCGCTCTCCGCGCGCCGCCAGGCGTCCACGACGCTTTGTCACCCCCAGACTACCGGGGTTCGCCCTTCGCGGGCCGCGGATTGGCGGCTAGGGAGAGGCCGTGGACGACGACAATGATCAGGAAACCGAGGGCGAGGTTCGCAGCGCCATGGCGCCCGCCGACGCTGGCGAGCGGGTGGATGCGTGGCTGGGCAAGCTTTGGCCCGACCTATCGCGCTCGCGCGTGCAAGGCCTCATCGGCGCCGGCAAACTCACTGTCGACGGCGCGCCCGTTACGCACTCCAAGGACAAGCCCCGCGCCGGCGCAACCTATGCGCTGACGCTTCCACCGCCCGAACCAGCAGCGCCGCAACCCGAACGTTTACCGCTCAACATCGTCTACGAGGACGAGCATCTCATCGTCGTCGACAAAGCCAGCGGCATGGCCATGCACCCCGCGCCGGGCTCGATGCGCGGCACGATGGTGAATGCATTGCTCGCGCATTGCGCGGACTCGCTCTCCGGCATTGGCGGCGTCGCGCGCCCCGGCATCGTTCATCGCATCGACAAAGACACCACCGGCCTCGTCGTCGTCGCCAAGCACGACGCTGCACACACCGGCCTCGCCAAGCTCTTCGCCAAGCACGACCTTGAGCGCGTCTATTACGCCGTCACACGCGGCGCGCCGCAGGAGCGTAGCGCACGCATCGAAAACAAACTCGTCCGCTCAAGCGAAGATCGCCGCAAATATGTGGTCGCTCGCAATCCCGAAACTGAGGCCGGCAAGAACGCGATCACCGATTATTGGACGGTCGAAAGCTTCGGCCAACAAAGCGGCGCATCGATTGGACGCCGCCGCCGCGGCGCTGCTGGAGTGCCGCTTGCACACAGGCCGCACGCACCAAATTCGCGCGCATCTCACACATCTCGGTTGCCCGCTGATCGGCGATCCGCTCTACGGCAAACAGCGCGCGTTCAAAGCCGAAGGCCCCCATGCGGAAGAAGCAGCAGCGGCGGTCGCAGCGTTTCCACGCCAAGCGCTGCACGCTGCGGTTCTCGGCTTCAAACACCCGATCAGCGGCGACGAGCTTCGCTTCGAAAGCGAATTGCCCGCCGACATGACGGCGCTCATCGAAATTCTCCGACAGCTCTGAGCCGGCGGCCCATTTCCGCCGCATTGCGACGCGAAGCGCGCTTCAGAGGGAGTTCGGGGTGAGCAACGTCGCCATCACCGTCGATCCGCGCATGCGGGCATTGTCGTTTGTCGCGGCGACAGGCGTCATCGCGCTGCTGTGCTCTCTCATGCTCGTGGTTTCGCAGGTCGCTCGCTACAATGACGGCGCCGATCACAGCGTGCACATCTTCATGGAAGAAGCGCCCCGCGCCGCGCCGCCACCAGCGCGCGCAAGCCCACCGCCACGCGGCGGCGTGAGCGTCCTCTCGCCCGATGCGCCGCCCACGCCGACGGCGCTGCCGGTGGACACCGAAATGCTGACGCGCGCGCTCGCCTGCTTCGAACGGCTGAACCGCGACCGCCCGGCCGATTGTCCGCAAGAAGCTCTGGAAGAAGCACCAGGCGATCGCGCGCGCACGCGGCGGGCCTACGACATCTCGCCGGAACGCGCGGCGCCGCCGACCTATACGATGGGCGTCGATCCGCCCTGCCAACGCGGCGTCAGCACGGTGATGCTGCCGGGCGACACGCCGGGCATTCAATATTGCGGCGGCTGGGGCGTCACGCCGCCACCGCCGTCGCGCAGCGCCGAAGAAGTCTGCGTCGAGGGCGGCGTCGGCCCGTGTCATCCCCGCCATTCCGGCCGGAGGACGTCCAACGCCTGGGCCACACGCAATAGTTCCACTGTAAGGAACATGCATCCACCGCCTCGTCCGAGCGCGCGAAGCGGCGTAGCGTGATGTGGCTGCAAAACGGGCGAACTAACTCATGTCGGATATTCCAAACGCTGAGCGCGTGCTGACGGCTGTCGGCGGATTGGCGCTGTTCGCGCTCAACGAAGTGCGGATGTTTCATGCGCTGCCGCGCATGCCCGATCCCGGCAACGGCCAGACCCACGCGGCGACCATCCAGATGATGGATGCGGCGGCCCCGGTTTATTTAAGTTTGGTTGATTTGACCGTCCGCTGGGGCCTTGCGGGCCTGGTCGTGGCGCTCTCGATCTGGGCGCTCGCGGAAACATTCGAGAAACATCCGCAACCGGCAAAGTGACCCTTGAACCCCAAGGTCTAGCGCCTATCTCCGAACGTTCTGGACGCTGATTCTAGCGATTGATTTCGTTTCGCTTGCCGAATCGGTGCGTTCACTTTATGTTCTTTCACTAATAATTGCCTAACGCCGGTCACGGCGAAGGCTTGAATGGCTCCCTATATAGGGGGCTACGGCGGCAACCGGCTGGCCCTCTCGCACGTACAAGAGAGGCAACAGAATTTGCCCGCTTTAGGAGGGGTCCAATAATCACATGGCTTCAACCGCGCTCACGCTTGCACTCAGCCCTGAACAAGGGCTGCAACGGTATCTCTCAGAGATCCGCAAGTTCCCGATGTTGACCAAAGAAGACGAGTTCATGCTGGCAAAGCGCTGGCAGGAGCACGGTGACTCACAATCCGCGCACAAGCTCGTCACGTCTCACCTGCGCCTCGTGGCCAAGATCGCCATGGGCTATCGCGGCTACGGCCTGCCGATCGGGGAAGTCATCTCCGAAGGCAACGTTGGCCTCATGCAGGCGGTGAAGAAATTCGATCCGGACAAGGGCTTCCGCCTCGCCACGTACGCGATGTGGTGGATCCGCGCGTCGATCCAAGAATACATCCTGCGCTCGTGGTCACTCGTGAAGATGGGCACCACGGCCGCTCAGAAGAAGCTCTTTTTCAACCTGCGCCGCATGAAAGGCGAAATGGCCGCCCTCGAAGAAGGCGACCTTCGTCCTGAGCACGTCGCGACCATCGCGCACAAACTCGCGGTCACTGAAGAAGAAGTGATCTCAATGAACCGCCGCATGAGCGGCGGCGGCGATGCTTCGCTCAACGCGCCGATCGGTGGCGCTGGCGGTGAAGGCGACAGCGAGTGGATGGATTGGCTCGCCGACGATAAAGTCGACGGCACCCAGGAAACGCGCCTCGCGGAAACGGAAGAGTTCGGCGCGCGCATGACGCTTCTGCAAGAAGCTATGGGCGAACTGAACGAGCGCGAACGCCACATCATCCAAGAGCGCCGCTTAAAGGATGAGCCGGCGACGCTTGAGGAACTCTCCGTGCAATACGGCGTCAGCCGCGAGCGCGTGCGCCAAATCGAAGTGCGCGCATTCGAAAAGCTGCAGAAAGCGATGAAGAAGCAAGCCGCGTCACGCGGTTTGCTGACCGACGCAACCGCCTAACACAAGCATGCCCTGCCCTGGGCCATCGCCGCGGCGCTCCCACGAGCGTCGCGGCGAACTTTTTTAGGCGATCGCGTCTCGCGCGAATTCCGCAATACTTTCGACGCGTTAACGCAGCTGCTGCGCAACGCACGGACGGAACGGGTGCAAGTGCGAGGCGTTGCGTCAGTGTTCCATGGACGACGCTCGATCACCCTCCACGCCGCCAGCGCGACTACAAGCATTCCGCGCTTGGAGCACACGACAGGCAGTGCGTGCGCGCGCCGGCGCTCAGTACGCATGGCAAAAGACCAGGGCCGCACCTTGGCCGCGCATCGGCGCTTGGGCCAGCGGCGTGTTTGGCGTCCTCGTCGCGACGCTCCTTCTCTTTCTCACCTTCGCCGATTGGAATGCGCTGCGCGGACCAATCTCGCGTTTCGCTTCCGCCGCAACCGGTCGCGAAATCTCCATCCAAGGCGACCTCGACGTCGATCCTTGGCGGCTCAATCCGCGCATCCGCGTCGAGGGACTGCACATCGGCAACCCAGCGCAATTCCGCGATCGCGGCGAGTTCGCAGTCGTCAACAACGCCGAAGCAACCGTGCGCTGGCTGCCGCTCCTTGTGGGCCACCTTGATTTCGTGCGCCTCGATCTCAACGGCGCGGACATCTCCCTCTACCGCGGCGCCAATGGTGTTTCGAACTGGTCAACGAACGCCGGACGCGGCCGCCCGCTCAATCTCCCGGCCATACGCTACTTCTCGCTGAACGAAGGCCAACTGCGCTTCGAAGATGACAAGCGCAATCTGAACCTCGAAGCGACGTTTACGACGAGCGAGAGCCGTGACACGCGCAATCCTGGTCAATTCTCTCTCGCGGGCGAAGGCCAAATCAACAACCGTCCGTTCAACGTCGCTCTAACTGGCGCGCCGCTCCTCAACGTGCGTCGTGATCGTCCTTATGCATTCCAAGCCGACGTCACCGCCGGCGGCACGCACATCATCGCCGACGGCGCGATTTCGCGGCCATTCAATTTCAGCAATTGGTACGCCAACGTGCGCGGCACGGGTGAAGACCTTGCCGATCTCTACACCCTCATCGGCCTCGCCCTACCAAACACGCCGCCTTACAACCTCACCGGCCGCGTCGAACGTCGCGGACAAACCTACGCGATGAGCGACATCACCGGTCGCGTCGGCGACAGCGATCTGCGCGGCGCCTTCACTGCTACACGCCAGCCGGACGATCGCCTCTTCCTCGATGGCGATTTCCGCACCAACTCGCTCGACTTCGACGATGCCATGGCCGTGCTCGGCGGCTCGCCCTCGACCAATGAAACGGCGTCGCCCGAGCAACGCTCGATTGCGGCGCACCTCAACGCGCAAGATCGCGTCCTGCCAGACGCCCGCCTCGACATCAGCCGCGTCCGCAACATGGATGCGCGCGTCTCTTTCCGCGCGGCGCGCGTGCGCAGCGAACGCGTGCCCCTGCGTGGCCTATCGCTCGAAATCGGTCTCGATCACGGCCTGCTGACGCTCAACCCGATGACCCTGGACTTGCGGCAAGGTCGCGTCACCGGCTCTGCCGCGATCAATGCCCGCGAAGAAACGCCGCGCGCGGAGATAGATGTTCGCCTTAGCAATGCGCGCCTTGAAAGCATTATTGCTCTCAGCGGCGAGCCGCCTCTCACCGGCCAACTTGTTGGCCGCGTGCCGCTCAGCGGCCCTGGGCGCCTCCGTGCGCGAAGTCGCGGCCAACGCGAATGGCACGATCACGCTAGTGACACCGCAAGGCGAAGTGCGCGAAGCGTTCGCTGAATTGACGGGCATCAACGTCACCCGCGGCCTCGGCCTCTTGCTCACCGATGACGACAGCAAAGCCAACGTTCGCTGCGGCGTCGCCCAGCTTCCGCGTCAACAACGGCATCGCCCAAGCCCGCACCATGGTTTTCGATACCGAGGATGTCCTAATACGCGTCGAAGGCTCGATCAGCCTGCGCGACGAGAGCTTCGATCTCCGCATCCAAGGTCACGCCAAAGAACCGCGCCTCGTCCGCATCGACGCGCCCATCACCGTGCAGGGGCATTGGCGCTCGCCTTCAATCGGTGTGGATGCGAGCGACATCGCCGGACAAGGCGGCATCGCAGCAGCGCTCGTCTCGTTCGTCGCGCCGATTGCAGGGTTGCTTCCGTTCGTCGATCTTGGCCTGGCCGAAGACGCAAACTGCGCCGCACTGCTTGCAGGTCGCCGTGAGGCGCCGCGTGAAGGTTAAACGGCACGCGGAACAAAGCTTTCCGCGACGCTGTTCACAAACGCCATGACAAGTTTCGCGGACACCGCATTTCAGCCGCCGCCCGAAGCAGAAGCCTTCTACATCGAAGGCCTCAGCCTCCTCGCGAAGAGCGACATTCCGTTTCTAATCTCTGGAACGTACGCCGTCACGGCTTACACCGGCATCGTCCGTCCAACCAAAGACTTGGACATTTTCTGCAAAGCCAGCGACTACCCGCGCATCCTCACCTTCTTCAAGGAGCAAGGGTACGCGATCGAGGTCGAAGACGAGCGCTGGATCGCGAAGATCTTCAACGACAAATACTTCTTCGACATCATCTTCAGCTGCCGCACCTCGGAAATCGCCATCACCGATGAGTGGTTCGAAGACGCGCCGCGGATCGAGATCTACGGCACGCAAGTCCAGATCATCAAACCGACCGAACTGCTCTGGTCGAAAATCTTCGTCCAAGATCGCTACCGTTATGACGGCGCCGACATCGCGCACGTCATCCTCAAGCAGCACGAAGCGATCGATTGGCCGCGCCTGATGCGCTACATGGAGCTGCATTGGGAGGTGCTGCTCTCGCACCTCATCAACTTTCGCTACATTTACCCGAGCGACCGCGATGTCATTCCGCGTTGGGTGATGGACGAGCTCACGCAACGTATGCAAACCCACCTCGACATGCCGCAATCCAACGTGAAGGTCTGCCGCGGCCGCCTCTTCAGCTCCCGAGATTACGTCACCGACATCACCGAATGGGGTTACGCTGACATGATCGGCAAAGGCGTCGCCGAACGCCACGATCCGATAAAGTGAAGCCCATGCGTATCGCGGCAATCGGCGACCTCCACGTGAACGAGAGCATGACGCAGCCTTATCGTGCGTTGTTCTCGGACATGAGCGAAGCCGCGGACTTTATCCTGCTGTGTGGTGATCTCACCAATTACGGCAAGAGCAGCGAAGCCGAAGTGCTCGCATCAGACCTCGCCGCCGCCACCGTTCCCGTCATCGCGGTTCTCGGCAATCACGACCACGAAAGCGGCCGGCCCGACGTGGTAAAAGACATTCTCACGCAAGCCAGGGTCCGCGTACTTGATGGCGGCGAAGCTGTAGAGCTCGAAGGCGTAGGTTTCGCGGGCTGCATGGGCGCGATGGGCGGCTTCGGCCGCGGCATGCTTTCAGCCTTCGGCGAAGTCACGGTGAAGACATTCGTGCAAGCCTGCCTCGAAGAAACGATGAAACTCGAAACCGGGCTACGCATGCTCCGCACAGATCGCGCAGTTGTGCTCTTGCACTACGCGCCGATCACCGAGACGCTTGAAGGCGAACCACTGGAAATCTTCCCTTTCCTCGGCAACTCGCGCTTAGCCGAAACCATCGATCGCTTCGACAACGTCAAAGCCGCCTTCCATGGACATGCCCACCGCGGCGTCCATCGCGGCTCAACGCCCCGCGGCGTGCCGGTCTATAACGTTGCGCGCCCAGTGCTTGCAGCGATGGACGGCCCTGCATTCGCACTGATGGAAATCTAGCGCCCGAACATGCCTTCGAGTCGCTGCAGACCGATCGTCTCCACCGCCGCGCGCGCCTGATCCATGGTGACGCCCCCTTGCGCGATCATCACGACACCACGGCCAATGACGATGTAACGCGAAGACGCCTCGCGCACTTCCTCCGCATAGAAGCGGCCATCGATAGACTGCGTGCGATCGTAACCGCCCTGCTGCGCCCCATCGGGCTTCACGTCCAACAAAGCAGTGAACGCAGCCGAATCGACGTCATGGCTGAACTGAATGATCGTGAGCGACAGCGTGCTCGCGTTCAACCGATAGACAGCGTCTGCGCGCGCGATGCCGCCACCTTGCGCCACGGCCACGCTCTGGCGCGCAAAACCACCTGGCGCTGACTCAGGAAACTGCTCAGCCAGTCGCGCTGGATCGATGAGCAGAAACGCAGCGTTGGTTTGCGAGAGGCGCTCTACCGAAAGCTCAGCACCCGACCGCACAGGAATCTGAGGCGCGGCCGGCGGCGGCGCGACAGTGACAATCGCACCGGTGAGCGCTTCGCGACCGGAATGGATGAGCGGCCCAACAAAGGTCGCGGCAAGCGCAAACAGCGCGGCTGCAATCGCCGTGAACGTCACCGTAAAGCGCGGCACGCTATTCTCAGGCTCGCGGAGCTGCATCAGCGGCTGCATGCCGAGCGCGAGCAACACCAGCGCATAGATAACGCCAGCCGCCACAACACCGCCGGCGATAGGTGGCGCGATCGCCGCGCATGTCGCCACCAGAATTGGCGTTGCCGCATAAGCTGCTAGCCGCTTCGCATGATCCGCGTTCGCCTCAGCGCCGAAGCGCGGCGCGAGTGCGTTGATCACAAATGCCGCGATCGACACGCCTACGATGACAAACACGACGTAGAGCGCAGCTGAGACGCCCTTCCACGCCAGGTCAGCGTTGAGCGTGAAGTGGCCGCCATAGCCAACGTTCGCGGCCAAACTAACAATTGCACCCAACAGCGCCAGCGGCAGGACATATGAACTGATCAGCGGCGCCGGATCTTCGCTGGCGATACGCCGCCATTCTGCCTGCGGAGCGATGAGGATATTGCGCACCCGCGCAAACAGCCCCGGACGTGGCCCGTAGAGCTCATCTACCGTCGTCATCGTCGCCTCCCCGCATCATGCTAGGAGCAGGCCGCCGTGGCGCAAGCCTTAACTCACGCAGCTTGAGAGCGCGAGCAACACAATGAACGCAACAGCCGCCGCAATCGTGACCGTGGCGGCATAGCTCAGCGCGCGGTCTTCAGGCGCCTTCATCAAGATCGGCAGGCCGCGATACATGATGTAGACCATCGCAGCGAGCGCGACGAGCGACACCCACGCAAGCGGCGGCCACAACGAAAAGAGGCCCGACAAAAACGCCGGCGTGATCGAGAACGCGGCGATCTTCTGCGCCGAAAGATCGTTGCGATCCGCATCGAACTGATCGGCGACCGAATTGATCAGCACGCCGAGGAAGAACACCATCGCCACGCTGAGCACCCAGGTGACGAAAGCGGTGATGATCGATCCCGAGAGCGAGACGATGCGCTCAGGCTGGAAAACCGCAGAGCCGATCAAATCCGCAATCGGCGGAATTGCAGCCAGCGGCGCGACGTAGCCAATCAAAAGATTCGGCACCGTCGTCTGCTCGGCCTTGATCTGCTCCCATTCCTTCTTCGGTTCACGCAGCAAGCCGTATGCGCGTGTGAAGATGATCTCAGAGTCGCGCACAGCTTTGGTCGCGCGCGCACGCGCGTCTTCCACGTTCAGATTGAAGCGCGGGCCACGAGGCGGTGTATTTTCGTTGTCAGCCGACATCGATTTCTCCTCGGCCATTCTAACTGCGGCGGGCCGTGCGCGCCACGCTTTCGCGTGCCACGCGCTTAAGCCTTGAACGGATCGCGCATCAGGATGACGTCATCCCGCTCTGGGCTCGTCGAAACGATCGCTGCCGGGCAGCCGATCAGTTCTTCGATGCGGCGGATGTACTTAATTGCGTTGGCGGGAAGATCTTTCGAACTCCTCACGCCCTGCGTCGTCGACTGCCAGCCTTCGAGCGTTTCGTAGATCGGCGTGACCCCCTCTTGGTCCTTTAGGCTCGCAGGCAGATAATCGAGCGTCTTGGCGCCAAGCCTGTAGCCGGTGCAGATTTTAATTTCAGCGAAGCTGTCAAGCACGTCGAGCTTCGTCAGCGCGATACCATCGATACCCGAAAGCGCGATCGACTGGCGCACCAGAACAGCATCGAACCAACCGCAGCGGCGCGCGCGGCCCGTATTGGTGCCAACTTCACGGCCAACCTCGCCGAGCCGCTTGCCGTTCTCATCATGGAGTTCAGTCGGGAACGGGCCCGCGCCAACGCGCGTGGTGTAGGCCTTCACAAGCCCCAGCACGTAGCTGATCTTCTTCGGCCCGACACCCGAACCGGCGGAGGCCTGACCAGCCGCAACATTCGATGACGTCACGAACGGATAGGTGCCGTGATCGACGTCGAGCAACATGCCCTGCGCGCCTTCGAACAACACGCGCTTCGAATCTTCGAACGCCGCATTGAGCACGCGCCAGGCCGGCTGCGCGTACGGCAGCACCTTCGGTGCAATCGCCGCGAGCTCTTTCTTCAACGCGGGCACATCGATCTCAGGCAGGTCGAGACCACGGCGCAGCGCATTGTGGTGCGCGGTGAGGCGCTCAATCTTCCACGCAATCGATTCCGGATCGGCGAGGTCCGCGACGCGCAGCGCGCGGCGGCCGACCTTGTCTTCGTACGCCGGGCCAATGCCGCGCTTGGTGGTGCCGATCGACGCATCGCCCGCCTTCTCCTCGCGCGCGGCATCGAGATCGCGGTGGAACGGCAGAATGAGCGCGGCCTGATCCGAGAGCACCAGCATGTCGGGGCTGATCTTCACGCCCTGCGCGGTGATCTTCTCGATCTCGCTGGAGAGCGCCCAAGGATCGACGACAACGCCGTTGCCGATGATCGAGAGCTTGCCCTGCACCACGCCCGACGGCAGCAGCGCCAGCTTGTAGGTGGTGTCGCCAACAACGAGCGTGTGGCCGGCGTTATGACCGCCCTGGAAGCGCACCACGACATCCGCGCGGTTGCACAACCAATCAACGATCTTGCCTTTGCCTTCGTCGCCCCATTGGGCGCCGACGACGACTACGCCTGCCATGATTCACCTCGCGCGGGGTGTCGCCCAATCCGCCCGTTGGGGCAAGGCCGCGAGCACCGCCGCACCGTCAGATCAGGCTTGCGGCGGCGCTTCTGGCGGCGGTTCAGCCGGAGGCGCGGCCTGCGCCACCGGCGCTGCGGGCCGCCACGGGTCGAACTCAGCCGGCGGCCAATCAGGCCCAATCGCGGCGCTGGTGCGCGGATTGTTGTCGGTCGACTCGCGATGCGTCAGCTGCGCCGCACCAAGCGCCTCGCCCGTGCGATAGAGAAGGTCCAACAATTCGGGATCTTTGATGTCGAGCTTGCGCAATTGCTCGACCACTTTCGGCTTCAGCGTTTGGCCGAGCAGGCTTTCGACGTGCTCAGGCCGCCGGAATTCTTCTTCATCGATCTCAAGCCGCGCATCATAGCGCTGGAACGTCAGCACCGGCTCGCGCGTCAGCAGCGGCGTCAGCGTCTGCATCTTCACTTCCGAGTTCACATACCAAGGGAAGCGCGGGTTCGAGAGCATTTGCAGCGTCGTGATTTGCTGCTGACAGATGTCGTGATTGTAGCCCTCGAGCGCCGCCATCACCTTGCTTGAGTACATGAGCTTGCGGAAATCACCGATCGGCTTGGCGCTCGAGCGGCGCTTGCGGTTACGCTTCTCAAAGCGCTTGCGCACATAGCCCGTCCCGACGGACCAGATCAGCAGCTTGTCCGCACCCGTTTGCCAATTGAAGCCAAACGCCGGCTCGGTGACGGTCAGCAGCAATTGCAGCGCCGGATTGTTGTTCGGGCTGACGCCGCCATCGAAGAAGTGCGCGTAACCGGACGCGTTGCCGCGCTTGTCGCGCGCAATCGGCACGCGCACGTCCGCAAAGTACGTCGGCGCCGCGGCGGATGATTGCACCAGATCGCGGAGATAGAAGTCCGAGTTGGCGATGCCGTCGCTGCCGGACTTGGAGTTGAAATAGCACCAGTCCGGATTGTTCACGAGAATCCAAGCCGAGCCGCTATCGATACGCTTGGCATGAATGGCGAGACCAGTCTTCAGATCTTCCGAGCTGAGCTGACGATCGCCAAGGTGCTCCTGCAGCGCCTGCGTCAGCGCTTTATTCTTAAACGCCGGAATAAGCACACGCAGTGGGCCAGGCACTTGCGGGCGCGAGAAAATCGCCGGCAACAGCTTGAAATAGAGGTCCACGACATCGCGCACACGCCACTCAAGCGCCAACGTCGTTGCGATGATCGCGCCTGTCGACGTGCCGCCAATGAGATCGAAATAGTGCGCCAGGCGGAAGGCATCGCCCTGTCCGCTGCGCTCAGCGAGATGCCGCTCTAGCTGCGCCAAAACACCGAGCGTCAAGAGCCCGCGCGACCCACCACCATCCAACGCCAAAATGCGCTTCGGACCAGGACGATTGAATCTTTCGCGCAGATGAGCGCTCATGTTGCGTTCCTTTCTGGAGCACCGGCACTTTGGAGCGGCGCGAACGCCGCTCGCAACTAGTCGCGTCCGAGCTGATAGCCGAAGCGAATGCCGATCTGATCAACGCCCTGATTGTGGCCGCTGCCGATGATCTGGCCGTGGCTCAAGTGCTCGAAAAACACTTGTCCCTCCCACGGGCCTTCGAAATCGCGCGTGAGGCCAATGGACGTACGGAAGAGATCTTCCGAACCCAGCAACAAGTGATCTTCAGAGAAGGCGACGTTCTCAGGTGAACCGCCCGGATATGGGTTCTCAACCGCGCCGTCATGAAACACATAGCCGACACCTGGCTCCAGCGCCCAACCATCAGCGAAATCCCAGCGCCATTCCAGACCGACGCCGCCGAAGCTCGTGTCACCGGCAGTGTTCACGGACGCCATGATGTAAGGCTGCGGCAGGCCGGCCCAGCTCAGAAGCCCGGTGAATCGAACGAGACTTGAAACTCGACGTTCGGCCCATCTTCTTTGTCCGCGTTCTTGCAATCGAGCACGCAGATGTTGTGCGCCATCACGCCGACATGGATTTCGTCGATGCCCGCATGCGCTTGCGGCGCGAGCGCCATCACTGCACCGAATGCTGCAATCCCAGCCGCTGTTCCCCGCATGCGTCGTCTCCCGTTTCGGGCCGCAACCTAGCCTGTGGGCGCGGCCCTAGGGAAGCGCTCAGTCCTGCGCCGTGTCGGGGTCGAAACGGTAAAGGAAGCGGAGGCCGACATAATCGAGCCCTTGATTCCGGCCCTTATCGAGGATCTGGCCGTGGCTCATGTGCTCCCAATACAACTGCAGGCCAGCTTGATCACCGAACTCGCGCTCCAGCGCGAACGAGGAACGGAAAAGGTCGCGCGAGCCAAGCAGCTGATTGTCGGCTTCAAACGCGATGCCGTCGGGGGAGCCCTCCGGATACGGGTTATCGATCTCGCCGTCATGGATGATGTAGCCAAACCCCGGCTCGAACGCCCAACCGTCAGCGAACTCCCAGCGCCACAGAACGCCGACGCCGCCGAAGTTCACGCCATCTTCGTCTGTCGCGACTGATCCGAAGAAATACGGGCGCGGCGAACCGATGAGGTTGAGGAAGTCAGGCGAGTTGGACACGAACTCCAACTCGATGTTTGCGCCCTCTTCCTTGCCCTCGACGATGTCGCCGTGATCGGACCGGATGTTGCCAACGACGCCGACGCGAACTTCTTCGATCTCGGCTTGCGCAGGCGTAACCAAGGCGGCGACAGCAAAAAATAGCGCCGTGCCAAGCAGCTTCAGTTTCATGCGTATCCCCTCGCGCTCAGCCCCTTCATGGACCGGCTCAAGGCGATAACGCGGAGCGTTTATGCGGGTTCCCGGCGCTAGGCGAAAAGTCCGCGCCGCGCCGGAACCGGATTTAGAACCGGATGAGCTTAGCGTAGCGAACCTGCGGCAGCGCTTTGATGCGGCCTAGGAGTTCGTCCGAAACCACCTGGTCCACGCCGACCAGCGCGATCGCATCCTCGCCTTCGGCTTCGCGGCCCAGGTGGAAGGTCGCGATGTTCACGCCGGCTTCCGCCAACATGGTGCCGAGCGCGCCGATGAAGCCCGGCTTGTCCGAGTTGTTCACGAACAGCATCACCGGATGGAAGTGCGCCTCAAGCTGCATCAGCTTCACTTCGGCAATCTTCGGCGCGCCGGCGACAACCGTGCCCGCCAACGTCCGCCACTTGCCGCCCGTCTGCACCTTCACGCGGATGAGGCTGTCATAGATCGGCGAGAGATCGCGCTTGCTCTCGGTAAACGGCGTGCCGCGCTCCTTAAGGATCGCCGGCGCCGAGACCATGTTCACGTCCTGCAACAGCGGCCTCAGCAAACCGGAAAGCAGCGCAGCCGTCAGCGGCTTGGTGTTGAGTGCTGCCACTTGGCCTTCATATTCGATCTCCAACCGCGTCAGCCCTTCATCAACGATCTGCCCAGCAAACGCGCCCAACTTTTCCGCAAGCGCCGCGAACGGCTTTAGACGCGGCGCTTCCTCGGCCGTGATCGACGGCATGTTGAGCGCATTGGTGACAGCGCCGCTCAGCAAATAATCCGCCATCTGCTCGGCAACCTGCAGCGCGACATTCTCTTGCGCTTCGTTCGTCGAGGCGCCGAGGTGCGGCGTGGCGATGAAGTTCGGCGCGCCAAAGAGAACGTTCTCTTTGGCAGGCTCGATCGTGAACACATCGAACGCAGCCGCCGCAACGTGTTCGCTCTCCAAGCCTTCACGCAGCGCGGCCTCATCAACCAGCCCACCACGCGCGGCGTTGATGACGATCACGCCCTTCTTGGTCTTGGCCAGATTTTCACGCGACAGAATGTTCTTTGTCTTATCGGTCATCGGCACGTGCAGCGAAATCACGTCTGCACGCGCAAGTAATTCTTCCAGCTCAACCTTCTCAACACCGATCTGCACCGCGCGTTCGAGCGACAAGAACGGATCGTACGCGACGACCTTCATCTTCAGTCCAAGCGACCGATCCGCAACGATGCCGCCAATATTGCCGCAGCCGATGAGCCCCAACGTCTTCGCGTAGAGCTCGCGCCCCATGAAGCGGTTCTTTTCCCACTTGCCGGCCTGCGTCGAAGCGTCAGCCGCCGCCAGCTGGCGCGCCGCCGCGAACATCAGCGCAATCGCGTGCTCCGGCCGTCGTGATCGAATTGCCGAACGGCGTGTTCATCACCACGATGCCCTTCGCGGTGGCGGCGGGAATGTCGACATTGTCAACGCCGATGCCGGCGCGGCCGATCACCTTCAAATTCTTCGCCGCCGCAATGATGTCGGGCTTCACTTTCGTGGCCGAACGAATAGCGAGGCCATCGTAGTTGCCGATGATCTCTTTCAACCTAGCCGCGTCGGGCCCGAGCTGCGGTTGAAAATCGACCTCAATGCCGCGCGTCTTGAAAATGTTGACGGCAGCTTCGCTGAGTTCGTCGCTAATGAGGACTTTTGGCATTGGATTTTCCTGTTTCTTCCCCCGCTTGCAGGGGAAGTGGATCGCGCGAAGCGCGAGACGTTGGGGGCAGCCGCCCCCTCAGTCAGCTTCGCTGACAGCTCCCCCGCATGCGGGGGAGCAAGGGTTAAGCAGCTTTGGTTTCGAGTTCAGCAGTGAGCGTCGCGAACGCCCACTCGATCCACGGTGTCAGCGCGGCGACATCGGACGCGTCGATCGTGCCGCCGCACCAGATGCGCAAGCCCGGAGGCGCAGAGCGATAAGACGCCGCGTCGAACGCCACGCCCTCTTTCTCCAGCAACGACGAGAGCTTCTTCGCAAACTCGGCCTGCGCCTCTTCGCTCAGCGAGGTCGCGCGCGGATCGGAGACTTTGAGGCACACGCTGGTGTTCGAACGCGTCGCCGGATCAAGCGCCAGAAAATCAATCCACGGCGTCTTCGCCGCCCAATCGGCCAATACTTTCGTGTTCGCGTCAGCCCGCGCCTGCAACCCAGCAAGACCACCAACCGATTCCGCCCACTTCAGCGCATCAATGTAATCTTCCGTCGCCAACAGCGACGGCGTGTTGATCGTCGAGCCCTCGAAAATCTCGAGATCGACTTTGCCCTTCTTCGTCAGGCGGAAAACCTTCGGGATCGGGCGATCCGGCGTGTAGCTTTCAAGCCGCGCAATCGCGCGCGGTGACAAGATCAGCATGCCGTGCGCTGCTTCGCCGCCCAGCACCTTCTGCCACGAGAACGTCGTCACATCGCACTTCGACCAATCGATCGCCTGAGCGAACACAGCGCTGGTCGCATCATTGATGGTGATGCCTTCGCGATCGGCGGCGATCCAATCGAAATTCGGCACTTTCACGCCCGACGTCGTGCCGTTTTGCGTGAAGATGATGTCGGCGTCTTTGCGCGCCAGCTCCAGCTTCGGCAGCGCGCCGTAGCCTGCGCTATGCACCGTCGCGTCGAGCTTCAGCTGCTTGGCGTCCGTCACCCATTCTTCGCCGAAACTTTCCCAAGCGAAAATATCGACGGGCTTCGCGCCCAGCATCGACCACATCGCCATCTCGATCGCGCCCGTATCCGAAGCCGGAACGATCGCGATCTTGTGCGTATCCGGCACGCCCAGAATGGCGCGCGTGCGATCGATCGCTTCTTTGAGCTTAGCCTTGCCGGGCTTGGCGCGATGCGAACGACCGAGTGCCGCGTCTTTCAACGCGTCGGTGCTCCAGCCAGGACGTTTTTTGGTGGGACCCGACGAAAAGCGGGGATCAGCCGGGCGCACTGCCGGCTTCGCGGTACCTGTCATCAACTTGTCTCCCATCCTCACAGATGAGCGCCCGCCGTTGGGAGCGGGTGGCCCACTCACGCAGGTGCGCCTGTTCGGAAAACAAGTCCACTGCGGCGCATTGATTGACCGCAGCGTCGAAGAAAGTGAGTGCTTTGAAGGCGAGACAAGCAGCCCGCGGACCCCCGTGTCGTATGGGGGGAGAGAGACCTCCGGAGGTCCGCGGTACCGGTTTGCGAGGCTCGACAGGGAAGTGAGGGAGCGAGCCAGATCTCAGGGGCCTTGTGGCGGGTCACCCGTCAATCACGTGAACACCCTAGGCAGGTCCCCGCGCACCGGCCGCACTCGCGACCGCTTTGGCGCTCACCTCTCCAGCACTTGCAGGGACCGGCGCTTCCGCACCGCCAGCACCCGCATCGCGCACGGCGCAGGTCGAACATCGCTCAACCATGCCGCAAACGCAGGCGGTCGAAGGGCTCTATCGCCGGGCGCAACAGAAGTTGGTCGACTTGCGGCTCTATAACGGCGCGGTCGATGGCCAGCGCAGCGATGCGTTCGTGCGTTCAGTCGAGCGCTTCCAGCGCGTGCACAACATCCGCGCCAATGGCCGGTTGAATTCGCAGACAAGAGCAGCGCTCGGCATCTAACGCCGCACTTCTCTCCCGTTTCTCCACCTAAACTTCGCCGCTTCCTGTCACGACAATTCGTGGCGGGGGCGGCGCTTCGTTTTCGGGCGGCGCCGGATGCGATGTCGGCGGAGACGGCACGGTGGTCTCGGTCACGAGGCCCGAAAGCATCGGCTCTTCAAAGATCGCCGGGAGTTGCTTCACCGTGCGCGCGCGACGCTTCTTGCGCTTCGGCGCTTCGGGATGCTCGTCTATACGATTGTGCAGCCGCGCCAACGAAGGGTCGAGTTCGCCGCGCAGGTACACCGAAACCTGACCGAGCAAGCGCACGCTCGAAAGCGTTTGGATCGCGCGCATATAGCCGCCGCGCTTGGATGCCTGGAAACCGACAACGCTCTCCAGATCGAAGCGATCACACCAATACGGCGCCAGATCAGCAAACGACGAACCGGTCACCGGATCTTCGTCGATGCCGACACCGGGGCAGAAGAAGCGCGACACGAAATCGTAGGGCTGGCCCTCATCCGCCGGCGCCGTCACGCCAATCATCCCTTGGCGTGGACCGCGCACAGCAACGTTCAGCGCCGCAAAATCCGGCTTCAAATTCCGCAGCGTCGTTTCATCTTCAACAACGACGTTGGCGTATTCGCCGATGAAGGCATCAACGATCTCAACACCGCCGAGCGCGGCGGCGATGCTATCGTCCGGTGTCCATGGCGTGCGTTGGCGGCGCGGCAGATCGAGCGTGTAGCCTTCCGGCGTCCCGCGCACGACCAACACGCCGGCATGCGTGTCGAACACCACGACTTCGAGCGAGGGATCGAGTTCGCTCAGCAGCATCGCGCCAGCGGCAAGCGTCGCGTGTCCACAGAGCGGCACTTCCGTCGCGGGCGTGAACCAACGCAGCTGGTAATTGCCCTTGAGCCCCGTCGGCACCACGAACGCCGTTTCGCTGAGCTTGTTCTCGGTCGCGATCGCTTGCAGCGTCGCGTCCGGCAACCAGCGCTCCAACGGCACCACGGCGGCCGGGTTGCCGGTGAACAGGCGGTCCGTGAAGGCGTGCACGATCCAGATTTTCATCGCGTCAGATATGAACGCTCGCCGCTAACCATGCCAGCGACCTACGCGCGACGGGCGGCGTACTCCGCCAACGTTCCCCTTTACGGGGAAGGCGTCTGCCGAAGCCTCGGCGTAGGCGGACGGATGGGGTGTCGGCGCAGCAGCTTTGAAGCAGCACCACCGTTACCCCACCCCCAACCACGCCCCGCAAGGGGGGCGGGGAGTCGCTATGATTTGCACGGCCAGTTGTGCCCTAGCGGCTGGTGCCCCTGCCCAAACCCGGGCGCGTGCTTGATCGCTTCCATCAAATACGCCCGCGCCTTCTCGACCGACGGCTCAAGCTCCTCGCCCATCGAATTGTAAACCGCGATCGCAGACGCCAGCGTGCACCCCGTACCGTGCGTGGCCTTGGTTTCGATGCGCGGGCTCTCGAACACGCGGTAGCCACTCTGCGTCAGCAGCACGTCGCGAATGGTCGAGCCATGAATATGCCCGCCCTTCACCAGGGCCGACCAAGCGCCGAGACGATTCACCAGCACATCCGCCGCATCCATCTGCCCGTCGAGATCATTCACGGCGACGCCCGTCAGCGCTTCGGCTTCCGGCGCATTCGGCGTCACCATCGCCGCGATCGGCATCAGCTCATTCGCGATGATCTCAATCGCGTCATCACTGAGCAACGATGCGCCGCCTTTTGCGATCATCACGGGATCAAGGATCACCGGCGCGCCATCACCAACAGCGTACCAAGCCTCGACCACAGCGCGAACATGATCGGCCGAGCCCATCATGCCGATCTTCCACGTATCGGCGCCAAGATCGCTCATCACCGCTTCGATCTGCGCGCGCACCGTTTCGGGCGGCACGGGATGCACGCCGTTGACGCCCAGCGTGTTCTGCACCGTGACGGCGGTAACCGCCGTCATCGCGTAGCCGCCAAGCGCCGAAACCGTCTTGATGTCCGCTTGAATCCCCGCGCCGCCGCCGGAATCGGAACCAGCGATGATCAGGACACGGCCTTTGGGTTTGTCGGTCATGCCCGACAGATAAGCTAGCGCTGCGTCGCCCGCCAGACTTTCAGCGCCTGCACGGTTTCGGCGACATCATGGACACGCACCATCGCCGCACCATTCTGCGCCGCAAGCAGCGCGGCGGCGTCATCGTACCGCGGATCATTCTGCATCGTGCGCGGCTCGCCCTGCATGTGCATCAAGATCACTGGCCGCTGTGCGGCCGCTGCCGTTTCCAACGCACCCGGCGATTGCAGCGCGGCAACATCATTCCACATCGAAGCGCCGGCCTGCAGCGCTGCCATCGCAACTGAAGGCTTCATCGTGTCGATCGAGATTGGCGCTTTGGTTGCCGCACGCAGCGCGGCGATCACCGGCACGACGCGCGCGATTTCCTGCCCGTCGTCCACGGGCGCCGCGCCCGGACGCGTCGACTCTCCACCGATATCAACAATGTCCGCGCCGGCTTCGAGCATGGCAAGCGCGTGCGGCGCGGCCGCCTGCTCGTGCTCGCCGCCATCGGAGAAAGAATCCGGCGTCACGTTTAGGACGCCCATAATGTAAGGGCCGCCCGCAATCTTCGGCGGCGGCAGCGTGAATTTGTTCATGGGCGGCGCGGATGTCAAAGCGGGGTTCCTTACGCAAGCTTGACGCGCAGTTGGCGTCCCGCGCATTTGTCGCGCTCACAATCGCGCTAGACGTAAGATCAAACAGTTGCGTGCCTAAGCGCAACGCCAAATCAGCGGTAATGCAGGGCGGCTAAGCAGAAATGGACAACTGGCGCGTCAAATACGAGCGACTGATAACGCCAGTTTTTCGCACCTACTGGCGATTCAGCCGCGCCGCGACGCTTGGCGTACGCGGCGTCGCAACGAACGAAGCCGGCCACATCATGCTGATCAAACACACGTATCTGCGCGGCTGGCACTTGCCCGGCGGCGGCGTCGAGCGTGGCGAGACAGCGCCCCACGCCATCGCGCGAGAGATGGAGGAAGAAGCAGGCATCGCGGCGATCGACACGCCAACCATCTTCGCGCTCTACTCCAATCACTCCAATTTCGCTGGCGACCACATCGGTCTCTACAGACTTGGCGCCTGGAAGCCGTGCGCGCCCCGCGCCGATGGCGAAATCGCCGAACGCGGGTTCTTCGATCCCGCCAACCCGCCCGAAGGAACCACCCCGGCCACCTTGCGGCGTCTGGCGGAAGTGTTCACCAGCGCGCCTTTGAACGCCACTTGGTAGGCGCGCTTGCCGCGCTCTAGGCCGGTCCCTATGTTGCCGCGCACTAACGAGGACGCCTTCTCCGATGATGAAATGTGATGCGGCATGGCTGGGCGCGACGCTTGCGCGTCTCGATCCGCAGGACATCTCGCCGGCGCTAAACCTCGGCTCGTCGACGAAAGAGTATCGCGAGAAAGAGCAACCTTACGTCAACGAGCTCGTCTTTGGCCCGCTCGAAGCGCGCGGCGTGAAGGTCATCCACTCAGATTTGAAGGCCGCCGAAGGCGTCGACATCGCCGGCGACATTTTCAACGACGATGACCTCGCAAAGATTCTCGCGACCAAGCCGAAATCCGTCATCTGCACGCACATGTACGAGCACGTCGTCGATCGCGACGAACTCACGCGCCGCATACTAAAGATGATCCCCGAGGGCGGCATGTTTTTCATCACTGTGCCGTCGAGCTATCACCAGCACAACGACCCCATCGACACGATGTTTCGCCCCTCACCAGATGAGCTTGCGGCGATGTTCGCTGGCCAAGAGATCGTCGATAAGCAGGAGCTGATCGGCGAGACCTATTGGGTCCACATCAAGAAACGCCCGCTGACGCTTTTCTTCCGCCACTTCCTGCGCTTCTGGTTTCCATTCTTCGGCTGGCGCCAATGGAAGCGCTCGATGCGCAAGCTCTATTGGCTCTTCAATCATTACAAAGTCGCGGCCATCGCCGGCCGCAAGGTGACCGCCTAATGCGCTATCTCCACACCATGATCCGCGTCGGCGATCTCGACGCCGCGCTCGATTTCTTCTGCAACAAGCTCGGCCTCGTTGAGATGAATCGCTTCGACAACGAAGGCGGCCGCTTCACGCTCGTCTTCCTCGCCGCGCCCGAAGACGTCGAACTCGCACGCGAGCGCAAAGCGCCGATGGTCGAGCTCACCCACAATTGGGATGAGAAGGAGTACGGCAGCGGCCGAAATTTCGGTCACCTCGCCTATCGCGTGAAGGACATCTACGCGACCTGCCAGAAGCTCATGGATGGCGGCGTCACCATCAACCGCCCACCGCGCGACGGCCACATGGCGTTCGTGCGCTCACCGGACGGCATCTCCATTGAATTGCTGCAAGAAGGCGACCGCCTGCCGCCGCAAGAACCGTGGGCCTCAATGCAAAACACCGGCGCCTGGTAAAGCAAAGGCCGCGCTCCTTTCGGAACGCGGCCCGCTTGTGGCTTATGGCTTGCGCTTATTGCGAAGTCACTTCCGAGACGTTCAGCACGGCTGACGGATAATCGCCTTCAGCATAGCTGCCGACCCACACGTCATACTGGCCCGACGCCGGGTTCGTGAACGTGACCGCCGGGTTGAGGCCTTCGTTGCCACCGTCGTCATCGCAAACCCAGTTGCCGCCAGCGTCGTTGATCACGAGCGTCGTATCGGCTTCCGATGAAGCGGAGAAGATGAGCGGCAGACCCGCGCCACCAGCAGTGAAGTTCACGCGATAATCTGGCGCGCGTGAGATCGAGCCAACGCAGCCCGGAATTTGATACGCATTGTACTCGCCGCCCGCCGTCACGTTGACCGTATGCGGATCAGGTTGAAAGCCCGAGACGAGATCGATGACGCCGTAGTTCGGCGTGAGCGTGAAGTCCGGCAAATCCGTCGGCACGGCGTCTGCTGGGCCACCAATCTCGGAGATGTAGAGTTGCGCCGGCGCCAATTCCGACGAGCCAAAACGGCCAACCCAGATCTGATAGCGGCCGTTGCGCGGCTGGCTCCAGCTGACCACCGGGTTGAGATTGTCGCCGCTATCGTCATCGCACATCCACTGCCCGTTCGGGCTGCGAATAACGAGCGTCGTGTCGTCGTCAGCGGCAACGCCGATATAGAGCGGCAACTCACCTTTGCGGAAATTGAGCGTGAAGCTCGGCCGCTCGGCGATAAAGCCACGGCAATTGTCGCTCACGGTCGAGACATCGATCGGACCGCCCGCGTTCACGGTCGTCACATGCGGATCAGGCGTGAAACCGGAGACCAGATTTACAGTGCCAAACGTGCCTTGCGCATTCGATTGGATGCGCTGCGCATAAGCTGGCGCAGCAATAAGTGTAACCGCTGCCGCAGCGGCTAATACGCGTCCGAGTGATGTCATGTGTTTCCCCAGTTGGAGCGCTCTCGCGCCCGGCACACTCCGCCTGCGCGAACATGCGAACGCAAGCGCAGACCTAGCGGAAACAAGGCAAATTCAAGGTATTTTGCTACCGCCGACCGAACAGTTTCTCGATGTCAGCAAGCTTCAATTCAACATAAGTCGGGCGGCCATGATTGCATTGGCCGGAAAACGGCGTCGTTTCCATCTGGCGTAGCAGCGAATTCATTTCATCGCCTGTAAGCCGGCGCCCCGCGCGCACAGAGCCGCGACACGCCATCGAAGAACACACCTCTTCAAGCCGCTCTTTCAACGCATGCGCTTCGCCAAGCTCAGCGATGTCGTCCGCCAAATCTTTCAGCATGCCGGCAGCATCAACGTGCCCCAGCAACGCCGGCGTCTCGCGCACAAGAATAGCGCCAGGCCCGAATGCCTCGATGACAAGTCCAAGCTGCGCAAGTTCTTCCGCGCGCGCCGCAATCGCTTCCGCTTCGCTCGGATCGAGTTCAACAACTTCCGGAATGAGCAAACCCTGCCGGCGTACGCCGCCGTTCGCCAGCATCTGCTTCATGCGCTCATAGACAAGCCGCTCGTGCGCCGCATGCTGATCGACAATGACAATGCCATCCTCAGTCTGCGCGACGATATACGTCTCATGAATCTGCGCCCGCGCCGCACCAAGCGGAAAGAAACGCGCATCCTCTGGATCGTGGTTCGTCGCAGTCTGGATCGCGGCTTCGAGATCGGCTGGCGCAATCGCCACAGCAAAGCTCGGCGCGCTTTCTTCAACGCGCCCGCTCGGCATCATGAAGTCGCCGGTTGCAACGCGCTCTTCCGCCATCGCCCACGCCTGCGCCGCTGGTCGCAAGAACGGTTGCGGCGCTTCGTAAGCTCGCGCAGCACCGAGTGCTGACTGCGCTGTCGTCGTCGATGCCCGGTGGCCCGCTGATGCCAACGCATGCGAAAGACCACCAACAATCAGCCCGCGCACCAGCGCCGCATCGCGAAACCGCACTTCCGTCTTCGCCGGGTGGACGTTCACGTCCACCTCGTCCGGCGGCAAATCAATGAACAACGCCGCGACCGGATGGCGATCGCGCGCCAGCAAATCCTGATACGCCGCCCGCACCGCGCCAACGATGAGCTTGTCCTTCACCGGACGCCCATTGACGAACAGATGCTGATGCTCACGCGTGCCCCGATGAAAAGTCGGCAGACCCGCAAAGCCGGAGAGCCGCACCGTATCGCGCGTCTGATCAAGCAAGATACAATTCGGCGCAAAGTCCGCGCCAAGGATCGCACTCAACCGCGCGCGCCGCCCTTCGTTTTCCGGATCCTTTTCGGCAGCCAGCCGCAGCGATGTCCGCGCATCGTGCTCCAACGAAAACGCAACATCAGGCCGCGCCATCGCTAAACGCTTCACAACGTCCGAGACAGCCATCATCTCCGAACGTTCGGATTTCATGAACTTCAGCCGCGCCGGCGTCGCAAAGAAAAGATCGCGCACTTCGACACGCGTGCCGCTCTCGGTGAGCGCCGCCCATGCCGCAGGCTTCACCGGATGAAGCGCACCGCCCTCCACCTCAATCGCCCAGGTGTCATTCACACCGCGCGCCTTCGACGTAATCGCCAACCGCGCCACAGCGCCGATCGACGGCAACGCCTCGCCGCGAAAGCCCATCGTGTGAATGTTCAGAAGATCGACATCGCCACCAGCGCCCGCCGTCAACTTCGACGTCGCATGCCGCTCCACCGCCAGCGGCAGCTCATCGCGCGGAATGCCCCCGCCATCGTCCTCAATTGAAATGAGCCCCAAGCCCGCCGCGCTCAATCCGAATCGCAATGCGCTTTGCGCCCGCATCAAGCGCATTCTCCACCAGCTCCTTCACGGCAGCGGCGGGGCGCTCGATCACTTCGCCCGCGGCGATGCGATTCACGGCTTCAGGAGGCAAACGGCGGATGGGCATGAGATTCGTTGCGAGATTAGCATATGGGCGCCGCCTTCTCGCCACGCCACGGCAGCGCTAGGTTGTGGTTATGCCCGAGCAAAAAAAGCCCAATGGGGCGCAGATTGCCTCCCCTTCGTTTCGCCTTGCGGCTTTGGATGAGGATTTCCTCCTCGGCGAGGCCATGCGCGGCGTCCGGTTTCTGCTTGAGTACGAAAAGGCCGAGCAAATACTCAAAGCGCGGCGCATCAAATCCACCATCGTCACCTTCGGCGGCGCGCGCGTTCTGGAAAGCGGAGGCTCGGAACAACACGCGCTTTGGTACAGAGAAGCACGCACCTTCGGCCGCATCGCATCCGAACGGGGCGGCGCCATCTGCGACAATGGCGGCGATCTGTTCAACGTCATCGCCACCGGCGGTGGCCCCGGCTTGATGGAAGCCGCCAATCGCGGCGCACGCGATGCAGGCGCGCCAACCATCGGCTTCAACATCCGCCTCCCGCACGAACAAGAACCCAACGCCTACACAACGCCGGAGCTTACGTTCAACTTCCACTATTTCGCGATACGAAAAATGCATCTCGCGATGCGCGCTAACGGACTCGTCGTCTTCCCAGGCGGCTTCGGCACGCTCGACGAGATGTTTGAAATTCTCACGCTCCGTCAAACGCGCAAAGCGCCGCTGATTCCTGTCGTACTTTTCGATGAAGCGTATTGGCGCTCCGTGATCAATTTCGACAAGCTCGTTGAACACGGCGCCATCGACGCCGCCGATCTCACGCTCTTCCGCTTCGCCGACACTGCAGAAGCCACGTGGGACGCGCTTGTCGAGCAAGGCTTGGGCAAAGCGCCTGACGATAGCGCCCCGGACGTCGTTCAAAAGGACATCTGAGCTTGGCGGTTTCGCCCCTGCTCATTGTCATTCCCGTCTCTCACGGCTGAGACTGGGCTCCTCTATCTAAAATTCACTCTCAGCAGGAGAGGGAACCGAAGAGGAAAGACAGTGAAAAAGTACGTCATCGAACGCGACATTCCTGGCGTCGATAAGATGGGTCAAAGCGATCTCTCTGGCGCCGCCAAGACATCCAACGCCGCGCTGGCCCAACTCGCCCCGAAGGTGCAGTGGGTCCAATCTTACGTCGCCAAGGACAAGACCTTCTGCATCTACCTGGCCGAAAACGAAGACCATATCCGTGAACACGCACGGATCAGCGGCTTCCCGGCCAACAAGATCACCGAAGTGACCGGGATCATCGACCCGACGACCGAACGCGGCTGATGGCTCTTGCCCTCAGTAGCGCCTAAGGTGACGGGCATGGATCGCAGCGTCCTCAACGTCACGGTCATTCTGTGGGACGACGGGTACGCGTCCACAGCGTTGATGCCGATTGAAGTCTTTCATTCGGCGGGGACGTTGTGGCGCGCGCTCAACGGCGAAGCGCCAGAGCCACGCTTTCGCGTGACGACAGCGACGCTCGACGGCAAACCCGTGCGCAGCCCCTATGGCGGCATGAGCATGACGCCCGAGACATCGCTTGCAGCGATCGATCGCACCGACATCGCCATCATCCCGACCTCTGGTCTCGATTTCAACGCCAAGCTGATCGAGAACAGCGTGCTGTTGCCGTGGCTGCAGAAGCAACACGCGCACGGAGCCTACCTCGCCGGTGTTTGCATGGGCGCCGCGTATCTCGCTGAAGCCGGCTTGCTCGAAGGACGTAAGGCGACAACCCACTGGGCAATCGCAGGTCAATTCGCAAAGCGCTGGCCGACAGTAGATTGGCGCCCCGAGATGCTTCTGACAGAAGACGCACGGCTTCTGTGCAGCGGCGGCGTCAGCGCAGCTGCGGATGTCAGCCTCTATCTGGTCGAAAAGCTCTGCGGTCACGAGGTCGCGGTGCAAACAGCGAAGGCATTGCTGCTATCGATGCCGCGTACGCATCAATCTGGTTACGCAGTCCTCCCACTTTCGCCATCGCACGACGACGAACGCGTGCAGGAAGCCGAGCGCTACATTCAAACCAATTTTCGCGAACCGCTCACCAGCGAGACGGTTGCAAGCCACGTCGCTATGAGCGCACGCACTTTGCTGCGCAGGTTCAAAGCCGCCACCGGCCGCCTGCCCGGCGCATATTTGCAAACCGTGCGCATCGAAACGGCGAAATCCATTCTCGAGAGCGACGACGCGCCTATTCAGCAAGTCGCAACCGCCGTTGGCTACGACGACGCCGCGCACTTCCGCGAACTCTTCAAGCGCTCAACGGGCATGACGCCAGCAGAATATCGCACGCATTTTGCGGTGCTGCGCGTGCGCCAAGTTGAGCAAGTCGCACCCGGAAAACACTGAGGCTTCGCGGCCACACGCACGTAGCATCGCAATTTTCCGCGTGACAACGCGCCAAATCGCATGATAGACGCGCTTCCCATTCGGAGACGTGTCGTGAAAACGCGAGAGATCAACCAGCTGATGCCAGCGCAATTCGCATATAGCGATTTGCTGCAGAGCATTTGTGCGCGGAGGGATCTCAGCGTCTGACGTCTACGGACATTGGAAGCATGAAAGACCCCTCCAAGGCGCGGCCTGGAGGGGTTTTTCATTTGTGCTCCAGGCCGCTTTGAAACTCGCAAAACGAGGAGAAGAAGCGTGCGTGCTTATCAATGCAGATTTCGGCGAGGCGCTGAACGCACCGTCGCGTGGATTGAAGCACGCGGCGCGAAAGTTGGCGCTTGGGTCGATCTAGAAACGCTGGATGACGGCGGCCTTTGGGAGGTCGAAGCGGTGTTTGACGCACCGTTGGAAGATCGCGCGCTGAAAGAGATGCAGCGCCTCAATCGCAATTCGTTGTCTAGCTTGATGAAAAACGTTGTTTGAAAAGGAGACCGGTCATGGCCGGTTATGAAGAAATTGAAGGCGCGCGTGCGCCGATCAAAGCCTGGGTCAAGGGCGTGCCGGTTGAGCACGAAGCGCAAAACCAACTGCGCAACGTCGCTTCGCTGCCGTTCATCCACTCGCACATCGCCGTGATGCCGGACGTTCACTATGGCATCGGCGCGACTGTGGGCTCCGTGATCCCGACCAAGGGCGCCATTATCCCGGCGGCCGTGGGCGTGGACATCGGCTGCGGGATGATGGCCGTGCGCACCTCGCTCACGGCGAATGATCTGCCTGACTCGCTGTCGCGTCTTCGCGGCGCGATCGAGCGGAACGTGCCGCACGGCAACGGCCCGAACGGCAATCACCGCGACACGCCCTCTTCGGTGGAGACGTCTTACCGCGACTCCGGCCTCGACGATCGCTACCGCGCCATCATCGACAAGCACCCGAAGGCGTCGGCAAAGTCGCAAACCTCGCAGCTCGCGACGCTCGGCGGCGGCAACCACTTCATCGAGGTCTGCCTCGACGAAGAGGACCGCGTTTGGGTGATGCTGCACTCGGGCTCGCGCGGCTCGGGCAACGCGATCGGCAAGTACTTCATCGAGCGTGCTCGGGAAGAATTGCTGAAGCGCGAACTCGGCTACCACGTGCCGGACAAGGACCTCGCCTTCTTCATGGAAGGCGAAGAATTGTTCGACGACTACGTGGCGGCGGTCGGCTGGGCGCAAGACTACGCGCGCGCCAACCGCGAGGTGATGATGGAGCGCACGCTGCGTGCGCTTCGCGACAACCTGCCGAAGTTCAAGCTCGAGAAGCACGCCGTGAACTGCCACCACAATTACGTGGCGCGTGAACGGCACTTTGGCGCCGACGTATGGCTGACCCGCAAGGGCGCCGTGCGCGCGGGCGTCGGCGAGCTTGGCATCATCCCCGGCTCGATGGGCGCGAAATCGTTCATCGTGTGCGGCAAGGGCAACGAAGATTCGTTCTGCACCTGCTCGCACGGCGCCGGGCGCGCGATGTCACGCACCGAAGCCAAGCGCCGCTTCACGCTCGCCGACCACAAGAAGGCGACCGAAGGCGTGGAGTGCCGCAAGGACGCAGGCGTGATCGATGAAACGCCGATGGCCTACAAGGACATCGACGCCGTCATGGCCGCGCAGTCGGACCTGATCGACGTAGTGCACACCCTGCGCCAAGTCGTGTGCGTGAAGGGCTAGCGAAAGCACGCGTGAGCAGTCGCGCTCACGCGTGCACTCGGCGCCGTGGTCCATGGGTGAAGATGCTGCACTGTCGATGCAGCGAGGCGGGTTCGAGTCCCGCCGGCGCCGCCACTTTGACTGAACACAGGAGGTTACAATGACCCGTTATCGTGATCCGCTCGATCAGCCGTGCTTTCGAGCCGTCTTCGAAAGCGCCGCAAAGGCTATCCGTCTGAGACACGCGTGAAGCGCGGCGAGCGCAAGGTGCGCGTGCGATGTCGAGCTGATCGAAAAGCTCGGCCGCAATGACCTCTGCCCGTGCAATTCGCGGAGGTTGTTTCAAGCGGTGCTGCATGAAGAGCGGCCACTACGATGGCGCCGAGCGGAATCACTATTTCCGCGAGGATTGAACACTGCCTGTTCGTCTAATTGGTAGGACGCCGGAGTTTGGTTCCGGAAATCCTCGTTCGAGTCGAGGACGGGCAGCCACGATTTGGAGTGTGCTGACAGGTGGGCGAGCGGTCGAAGCCGCGAGACTCATAATCTCGTTCCCGGCAACGGGCGCGTTGGTTCAAATCCAACCCTGTCGACCATTTTTAGTTGCAAAACCACCGACCCATGTTGTACACATGTCACGCCCTCCTCGAGAGAGCGCTCGGGCGCTAGCGTTTTCTGGGCGAGCGTCAGCGCAGAGCGCCTGCCTGGGAGCAGGAGGTCGTGGTTCAATCCAGCCGCCCAGACCATTCTTTCAAAGCGGCATGAGCGCCCGTTTTGCACACAGGCGCCGTCGTCTATGGGTTAGGATCCTGCACTTTCAATGCGGGGAAACGGGTTCGAGTCCCGTCGGCGCTACCAGCTATTTCGCCACCTGCGCCGCGTGAAACACACGCAGCATTTCCATCGCAACTTCGCGCGCATGCCCTGGCGGCTTGCCGACGAGCTCCGCCAGCGCATGACCAAACAGCCCCGCGCCCATCGCCAGCGTCACGCTGATCAAAATCAAATCCTGCGCCTGCTGTGGGTTCACGTCGCCAAACGACGCGCGCCGCACCACGACGCTTTGCACCGCGTCGCGAATGTGCGTGATGCGCCGCCATTCGCCGGTCAATTCAAGCCACGCCGCCAGCCGCGCTGCACCCCGTCTTTCGAACACTTCGAACAGCGCTTGGAAAACGGCCTCCTGCGTATCCTCGCGCGTCGGCCCGCCCTTCTCCGCGAGCGCCAACACTTCGGCGATCAGCTGGCCGACCATCCGCTCCATCAGCGCCGCATGAAGCCCATCGATCGAGCCGAAATGGTGGATCACGCTCGCGTTGGCGACGCCGGCGGCTAGCGCCACATCGGCCAGCTTCAGCGCCAGCGGCCCCCGCTCCACCAGCAATTTCTCAGCCGCCGCCAAGATGTTAGCCCGCGCGTCCTCCGGCGCACGCCGTACCCGCCGAACCTTACCAGTTTTTCTTATTGACATTTTTGTCAGTAGAGCCAAATTGCCGATCAACGCAACCCTAGCCGATTTCCAAGCGCGAGTTCCTCCCCATGACCGCCACGAAGACCGCCAAAGCCACGCCCGCCGACGTCAAAATCCCGCCGCGCGACATCCACTTCGATTTCGATGGCGCCAAAACACGTCACTGGCTCGGCGGCGACCCGGTTGGCACCGCCGTGTTCAACGCACTGTCGCTCACCTTCCCGGATGGCGAGCGCATGTTCATCGACGCCGTGCGCGCCTATCGCGAGCGTACAGATGGCAAGCTTGCTGAAGAAGTGCGCGGCTTCATCGCGCAGGAAGCCATCCACTCGCGCGAACATCACACGCTCAATCAATTGCTGGATCGCGACTTCTACCCAGTCGCGAAAATCGAAGCGAGCATCAAAGACCGCGTCGCCATCGCGCGCTCACGCGGCCCGATGCGCATGCTGCTTTCAACGATCGCGCTCGAACACATCACTTCGATGATGGCCGACATTCACGCCGCCAACCAACACCTGTTCGAGGGAGCTCCTCCCGGCGTCGAGCGCATGTGGCGCTGGCACGCCATGGAAGAGACCGAGCACAAGGCAGTCGCCTTCGACGTGTTCATGGTCGCGACGAAAGATTGGTCGCCGTTCCAACGTTACTTCCGCCGTTGCTTCGTGATGGCGCTGATCGGCGTCCTCTTCCCGCAAAACATCGCGAACTACGCCGCGCTTCTCTTGGAAGCGGACGGCTATTCAAAAAAGGACGCGCTGAAAGCCGCCAAGCGCTTCCTGTGGAGCGAGCCCGGCATTTTCGGTCGCGGCTGGAAAACGTTCTTCGCCTGGTTCCGCCCCGGCTTTCATCCTTGGGATCACGACAACCGCGCCCTCGTCACCACCTGGCGCAAGGAATTCGATGCGGACGTGAAGGCGGTTGCGTAGTTAGGCGTTCGCGGCGCGTGCCGCGTCACCGAACCACATGGCCCGGCCATCGTCAGCGTAAGACGCTGCCCGAATGGCTTCACATCAGCCTGCCTATCAGACCGCCGAACCGTGCGAACTTCCCGACGCGAGCACGCTACGCGCTCACCTCCCGCTCGATCATCTCGACAGCCCGAGATCTTGCGCAACCGCATCTCAGCATGGTCGAAATCTATGCGGCGCTGCGCCAGTTGCCTGCCGCGTTCAAACACTGGTCCTACGCTCGCTTCTGGTGAAGCCGTTGGGCATCGCCGGCGTCGGCTATCGCGAACTCACGACAAAGATCGATACGTCGCGATCCTACGCAACCGGAGAGAAGATTGGCCGCTGGACGCTCTATGATCAGCGGCCCGACGAAATCATCACCGGCGCCGATGACAAGCATCTCGATTTCCGCGTTTCAGTGCTTCGAGATCAACAGACCGAAGGCAGCGCGCGCGTGGTGCTATCGACCGGCGTCATGACCCACAACGCCTTCGGCCGAGCCTACCTCGCGACAATTCTTCGCTTCCACCGCTTCGGCGTCACGCAACTTCTAACGAACGCCTCTCGCGGCGAGCGCGTTTAGGTTTACTCAGAAACCGAGCAACGTCGCGTAGCGATCGCGATGGAAGCTCGCGCCGCCGTAGAGCGCCTCAGTCGCGCGCGCCCGCTTCAGATAGAGCCCCGCATCATGCTCATCGGTCATGCCGATGCCGCCATGCAGCTGCACCATCTCGTTGGACGCAAGGTGCACCGTCTCCGACGCACGCGCTTTCGCCAAGCTTGCATACTCCGCAATGTTATTCGCGTTGCGATCCAGCGCATCGAGCGCCGCGAGCACGCATGAGCGTGTCAGTTCCAGGTCGGTGAACAGCTTCGCCGCGCGATGCTGCAGCGCCTGAAAGCCACCGATCACCTGCCCGAACTGCTTGCGCGTCTTCAGATACTCGCTCGTGATCTCAAACGCCTCGCTCGCCGAGCCAACCATCTCAGCCGCAAGCCCAATGCGCGCACGATCCAAGATCGCATCGATCACATCAGCGCCGCCGTTCATCTTCTCAGCCGCCGCGCCTTCAAACGTGATGTCCGCCGCGCCCGACTATCGGCCGTCACCAACTCACGCCGCTTCACACCAGCGTCATCGGCCTTCACGAGATAAAGCGCGTCGCCGCCCGCAACGATGATCACGTCAGCGATATGGCCGTCAGCCACGTACTGCTTCGAGCCCGTAAGCTTGCCGCCTTCGAACTTCAGCTTCGACTTGCCCGGCGCATGGTGCGCGCCTTCATCGATCGCGATCGTCGCAATCACTTCGCCCGAGGCAATCTTCGGCAGCCATTCCTGCTTCTGCGCATCCGTGCCCGCGAGCAACAGCGCACTCGCGCCTGCCAGCGCGCTCGAATGCAGCGGCGATGCCACCAGCGTCCGCCCACTCTCTTCCAGCACTGCGCCCAGCGCCACGTAGCCAAGCCCTGCGCCGCCGTATTCTTCCGGAATGATCACGCCCGCCAACCCGAGCGCCGCAATCTCGCGCCACAAATCCGGATCGCGGCCGTTCTTCTTTTCATCGCGCTGTTTGCGCAGACGCGTCACCGGCGCCTGTTCGCGAAAGAAATCGCGCGCCGTGTCCTTCAGCATGCGCTGATCGTCATTCAGTGTGAACGTCATTGGGTGTCTCGCAGACCAAGCACGCGCTTGGCGACAACGTTGAGATTGATTTCGGTAGTGCCGCCTTCGATCGAATTGCCCTTCGATCGCAGCCAGCCGCGCGTCGTCGCAATATCGTCAGCTGAGAAGCCCTCGCCGACCCAGCCGAGCGCGCGATTGCCCGCCGCTTCGACCATCAGTTCGCAGCGATCCTGGTTCAACGTCGCGCCCGCGACTTTGAACATCGAGGCCATGTGGCTGACATTGCCGCCGGCCTTCGCCTCTTCCTGCGCACGCTGCACCGACAAGGCGTAAGCCCGCTCCGTCATCTTGTGCGCTGCGATCCGGGCTCGCAGGTCGCGATCTTCGAGTACGCCGCCTTCAACACCCACATGCTTCTTCGCCAGATCGACAACATCGACGCGCGTGTTCGAACCAAAGCCCGAAATGTTCGTGCGCTCATACATGAGCAAGCGCTTGGCAATCTCCCAGCCGCCATTCAAACGGCCTACCATCTGATGCTTGGGAACCTTCACATCGGTGAAGAACGTCTCGCAGAACGGCGACGAGCCCGAGATCAACTTAATCGGCCGCGTCTCCACGCCCGGCGTCGTCATGTCGAACAGCACGAACGAGATGCCCTCGTGCTTCACGCTCGTATCGGTGCGCACCAAGCAGAAGCACCAATCGGCATAGTTCGCGTACGAGGTCCAAACCTTCTGGCCATTGATCAGCCAGTGATCGCCCTTGTCTTCGCACTTCGTCTGCAGACCAGCGAGATCGCTGCCTGCCCCCGGCTCGGAATAGCCCTGACACCAGCGGATTTCACCGCGCACGATCTTCGGCAGATGTTCTTTCTTCTGCTCTTCGTTCGCGTACTCGAGCAGCACCGGCCCAAGCATCCAGATGCCGAACGAAAACAGCGGCGGCCGCGCGCCAATCTTCTTCAGCTCACTCTGCAGCACGCGGTTTTCATCCGCGCTCAAACCGCCGCCGCCATACTCAGCCGGCCATGTCGGCGCCGTCCAGCCCTTCGCGCCCATGCGCTCAAGCCAGAGCTTCGCTTCAGGATTTTTGAATTCGTAATTGCGGCCGCCCCAGACCGCGTCGTCTTCGCCCGTCATCGGCGTACGCATCGAAGGCGGGCAGTTCGCTTCCAGCCAAGCTCTCGTCTCGGTCCGGAAGGCTTCCAAATCTTGTGTCATCGCGCGTTTCCTCAGCGCGCGGCTTAGCACCGCGCAGAGGTGTACGTCACCATCACGTTCCGTAAGCCCGGACTAGTTTGAAGCGGTCGCTTCCAGCCCTTCGGGCTGACCCACCACCACGAACGTGAACGCGTCCGGATTGAACAAGCGTCGGATCACCCGGTTCACGTCATCCAACGTCACCGCGCGGATGAGATCGTTGCGATGATTCACGTAATCAATGTCGCGCCCTGCCGCCTGGTAGCCATGCACCACGCCGGCGATCTTGACATTGCTATCAAGATCAAGCGCGAACGAGCCGGTGAGATACGTAATGGCGTCGTTGACCTCAGCCTGCGTCGCGCCATCGCGATAAAGCCGCGCCATTTCGGAGCGCGTCACCTCGATGGCCTCGCGCACATCGCCATTTTCCGTCTGCGCCGAACCGCGGATCACCGCCGAATGATCGCGCACCGAAGGTCCGGTGCCGATGCCATAAACAAGTCCGCGCTGCTCGCGGACCTGATCCATCAGCCGCGACGAAAATCCGCCGCCGCCAAGAATGTAGTTCGCCACCGCCAGCGGGATCCAGTCTGGATCCTCGTCCTGAATCCCAGGCCCAACGAACAGCACCAAGCTCTGCGGCTGCGGCAGCTGACGCACAATCAGCGGCGTGGGCGCGGCAAGCGTGACGTCAGCCGGCTCCGGCGGGCGCGTACCGACAGGCAAGGCGCCAAAGATCGTATCGACGGCGCGCCCGGCATCCGCCGCGCTGATGTCGCCCACGATCGTGATTTGCATCGTCGCGCGATTGAACAGCGCATTGCGACGCTCGGCCAACGCGGCTGCATTGATTGCATCAATGCCTTCGCGAGACGTACGCCGCGCATAAGGGTGGTTTGGGTAAAGCGCTTGATCGATAGCCAGGTTGGCGATGTAGCTTGAGTTGGTTTCGCGCGTGCGGAGGCCAACCAGCATCTGGCGCTTGATCCGCGCTAACGGCTCAGCGTCGAAGCGCGGTTCATTCAGCGCCAAACGCGCCATCTCGACCGCCGCGTCGCGGTTTTCGCTGAGCGTCGTCATGCTCATGCCAACACCATCCCAGCCGGCCGAGAAGCCCACTGACATGTTGAGGTCCTGCAACCGCTCCTTGAACGCATTGGCGTTCATCGAGCCCGAGCCTTCGGTCAGCATGTCCGTCATCACGCTGGTAACGCCGATGGCGTTCGCGGGCTCAATCGCCGATCCGCCACGCCAGTAAGCGCGCAGCACGATCATCGGCACGGTCGAATCCGACACCAGCCAAGCTTCGATCCCGCCAGGCGACGTAATGCGCTCCACGTGCACGGCATGACGCGACGCCGCGCTTTCCGTCTGCGCTTGCGCGTAGGCCGGCGCGAGCGGCGCGCAAGCCAACGCGACGGCGAGCGCGAGCCGCCTCACTGCCCTTCCTCCGGCAGAAGCCAGCCGGTAACGGAAGCGTTGATGTCCAGCGTCTGCTGCGAAATCGTTACGACTTCGTCGCGTGTGACCGCCTCGATGTTGGTAGGCCAGTTCACAACGTCGTCGATGCTTTCGCCCTGCGCCAGCGACCCGCCGTAAATGTTGGCGAGGCTCTCTTGGCTATCGCGCGAATAGACGGCGTTGGCGGCCAGCGAATTCTTCGCGCGCGTCAGTTCGACGTCCGTTGGCCCTTCACGCAAGAACTGCGCAATCACCGCATCCGCCGCCGCTTCAACTTGTTCAAGCGTCACACCTTCAACCGGCGTCGCCCATACACTCACACTGCCGCCGCCCAAACCTGACGAACTCGTGCTGGCACCTGCGCTCACCGCAATGCGCTGATCTTCCACCAGCGCGCGATAGAGACGGCTCGTCTCCGAACCGCCCAAAATCTCCATCGCCACATCGAGCGAATGCGCCTGACGATCGACATCGGTGCCATAGCTAATCGCGCGATAGATGCGCGAGAACGAAGGTTGGCGCACCTTCTCGTCGCGATGGGTGACGCGCATGGGCCCAACGTTCGGCGGATCAGTCACCCACGTGCGCGCAGGCAAATCGCGCGTCGGCCGCAAGCGTCCGTAATAGCGCTCCGCCAACGGACGCAGCTCCGCCGCATCGACATCGCCAGCGACGACGAGGATCGCGTTATTCGGCGCGTACCACGTGCGATAAAATTCCAGCGCCCGGTCACGCGGCAGCGTTTGGATTTCGTGGAGCCAGCCAATGACCGGCGTGCCGTACGGATGATGCGGCCACAGCATCGCGCGCATCCGCTCGCCCAACACAGCGCCCGGATTATTGTCGACGCGCTGACGGCGCTCTTCCACAATCACGTCGCGCTCGGAATTGAACGTCTCATCTGAGAACTGCAGATTGCGCATGCGATCTGCTTCCATGCGCATCACCAACTCGAGCCGGTCTCGCGCGATGCGCTCGTAATACGCCGTGTAGTCCCAGTTCGTGAACGCGTTGTCCTCGCCGCCATTGCGCGCGACGGTGCGTGAGAATTCACCTGGCGCGATCTGGCGCGTCCCTTTGAACATCAAATGTTCGAAGAAGTGCGCGATGCCCGAATAGCCGCGCGGCTCGTCGGCCGAACCAACGCGATACCAAACCATGTGCGTGACAACAGGCGCACGGCGATCCGTGATCACCACGACCTGCAAGCCATTGCGAAGCGTGAAAGTTTCCGGCCGGACGAACTCGCGTGCATTTGCCGACGCCGTTAGCGCCAGCAACGCTATGCATACTGCGATGAAGCGTTTGCCCACCCCGCCGGACAAAGTGCTTAGGTGCCTGGGAGTTTGATGCCGCCGCGGTCGCGCCGGATCGTCACTTGCCCACCGCCCGTCGCGCGACGAATGGATTCTTCGTCGTCGAGGCGTTGCTGTTCTTGCTCAGGATTGAGCGGCGCGGCGGCCGGGCCACTCGAACCACCGAACGACAGCACGCGATCAACGAAGCCTTCGTTGCGGCGCACGACGCCTTGCGCTTCGTAATCGATCTGATCGCGAATGTTGTCGTCAGCGGTTGATGCGCCAGCGGCGGAGATGAACGCGCGCTCGCCTTGCGTTGCAGCTTGGCCAACGTTGTCGCCGAACAGCGCAGCGCGCGCTTCCGTCGACGGATCGCTTTCACCCGGACGCGCTTCACCCGGACGCGGCGGACGCAGATTGTAATCCGGCGGCAGCGTCAAAGGCGCGTGCGTCATCACGCGGAACTCGTCAGGCGACGAACGCGAAGCGCCGATGGCGCGCGAAACGCCCGCGCAGCCGCTAGCCGCTGTGGCCGCAGCCAGCACTACCATCAGTGCGATTGGTTTGGACAACGTCCGCCTCCCTCAAATCTCTTAGGCTCGCTTCTAGACGAGCCACGCCCGCCTCGCCAAGCCGGACTGCAGCAAAGATGCGTCGACCCGCAGTTTGACCGTTCTGGGGCGAATCTGCCCGGATTTCAGCTGCCTGACCCGTTACCGCCCGCCTTGTTACGGTCCAGCCACGCCTTGAACTGGCTCCAGCCCGTACCCTTGCCCGGCTCGGTTTCGGCAAAGAACACCATATCGATGGCCAACAGGATCGCCCCGCAGGTTATAGAGGCGTCAGCCACGTTGAACACCCAGGGGAAGAAATTCCCGTTCATGCTGAAATCGAGGAAGTCCGCCACGGCGCCGAAACTAATGCGATCGATGACGTTTCCGAGCGCCCCGCCGATGACCAATCCCAGCGCAATGCCAGTCGGCCGGCGCACCGCGCTACGCAGCCACCACAGGAAAACGCCGGAAATGCCGAGCTGCATCGCCACCAGCGCCCAGCGGCCAAGGTCATCCTGCGCGCGCCCAAGCCCAAAGCTGAAGCCTCGGTTCCAGACCATCTGAAGGTCAAAGATCGGCGTCAGTTCGAGAAAGCGGCAGCTCAGCCCCGCCTCAAGGCACCCCGGCGGGCTAAACGCGCCCGGCCCAAGGATGAGCCACTTGGTGATCTGGTCGGCGACGAGAACGCCGACCGCAATGATAAGTCCGAAACGGAGCATGCCCGGCTTATGGACGCGCCCGCGCCTCCCGATCAACCCGCTGCCGCCGCGACGCTTTGGTTTTGCCGCGGTTCGGGGCCATGGTGAGCCATGCGCTTGATCGCCCTCGCCGCAGCTTTTCTCGTCTGGGTCAGCGCCGCGCATGCCCAGGAACCGCTGCACCAGGCGCTCGACGCTTACGCGCTCTACCAAACCGACATCAGCGTCATGCTCGACGCCGACATTCCCGATTCCGCTGCGATGGACGCCGCGCTCGATCGCGCAGCACGTCATGATCCGCAACGCCTCACACACGGTTGGCTCGCCTATGGCGCGCTGACACTGGCGCAATCGCCGGCCTGGGTGAACGGCCTGCGCAGCCGCGTGCGCGCTGCCGGCCGCCCCGCCGTCCTGCGCCAACTCCGGCGCGATTGGACTTATGCGCGCCGCCGCCCGCCTGGCGCGGATGAAGCCACACAGATCGTTCTGCGCGCCTTCGCTGCCGACAATGCGCGCATGAATGCCCTCGCCGTGCGGTTTGAAGGTTTAGGCGATGTCGGCAACACCGCCGCATGGACGCGCCGCCGCGCTGATCGCGAAGCGGCATTGCACGCACTCGGCACGCGCACGCTGGCGCCCGAACTGCTGTCGCGCTTGCGGCCAATGCCGCTGTCAGCCGCGCCACTGACGGACCCGAGCGCCTTCGGCGGCACGCGCTTCTGGGATGCGCTCGCCAACCGCAACTCACCCACACCGCCAGATTTTCCGTGGCGTGTCATCGCAACGCGCACCGCCAGCCTCGACCGCATGTTCACGCTCGCGGCGCTGATGGTGGTCGACGCCACGCAATCGGAAACAGCGCGCGTCACCGCAGGCCTGACGGACGAACCCGTGCGTCAGTGCTTAGCCATGCAGCAATTGCAGCTGCGCCAATGCGCGTCCGTCACCAGCACGCCAAACGAAGACGCCTACTGCATCGCCCGCCACGGCTACGCCGGTCCAAGCGCGTGCATGGCACTGGCCGAAGCGCCTTAGCCTCGCGCCGCGTCCCACGCCGCGACAGCTTCCGCGTCGCGCGGCGTGATATCCGGATAACGCGGATCAGCCGTCGCCGGATCGAAATACTTCCACGACCGCGCGCACTTCACGCCCGGCGCCTTCTCGATCACCACCGCAACGCCCTGGCGTCTCGGCCAAGCGGAACGCGTCCGCCGGCCCATCGCCTTCAACAAGCGTGATGCCGCTCACGATGCACAGCTCCGCAAAGTCGACCGCTTGTAACTTCGCCAGCAGCGCTTCGTCCGCCACGAACACGCGTGGGCTTGCTTCGAGCGCTGCCCCAATCACCTTGTCACGGCGCGCCACTTCCAACGCGCCCGTCACAACCGCCCGCGCTTCACGCAGCGTCGCCACTTCCTCACCCGCGAAATCATCGCGCCAAGCATCCGGCGTTTCCGGGAACGTGCGCAGATGCACGGAAACACTTTCAGGAAAGCGCGTCAGCCAAGCCTCTTCCGCCGTAAACGGCATGATCGGCGCGAGCCAAGCAGTGAGGCGCGAGAACACTTCATCCAACACCGTGCGCGTTGCACGGCGGCGGAACGAACTCGGCGCATCGCAATAGAGCGTATCCTTGCGCACATCGACATAGAACGCCGACAGATCGACGTTGCAAAACTCAACGATCGCGCCCAGCGCCACGCGCCACTGATATGTATCGAAGCCCTTACGCACCGCTGCATCGACTTCGTGCAGGCGATGCAACAGCCACCGCTCCATCAGCGGCAGATCGTGGTTGAGCGGCACGCGCTCGCTATCCTCAGATCCACGCAGCGCGCCCAAGCAATAGCGCAGCGTGTTGCGGAGCTTGCGATACATCTCGCCCGACTGATCGATCATGATCTTGCCGAGACGCAAATCGTCGCCGTACTCAGCCGACGCGATCAGCAGACGCAAAATCTCGATCCCGTTTTGCTCGGCGATCTTCTGCGGCTCGATCGTGTTGCCGATGGACTTGGACATCTTCATGCCCTTCTCGTCCATCGTGAAGCCGTGCGTGATCACTTCGTCGTACGGCGCCTTGCCACGCGTCGCGCAGCTTTCCAGCAAAGATGAATGAAACCAGCCGCGATGCTGGTCAGAGCCTTCGAGATAGATCGTCGAAACCGGGTTCACGAATGACGCCCGCGTCGGCGCCTCGGGATTGCCGACGACAAACGCATGCGTCGAGCCCGAGTCGAACCAGACATCCAAGATGTCCTCGACCTTCTCGTATTCATCCGCCTTGTACTTCGCGCCCAGGAAATCCTGCGCCGCCGTCGCCCACCAGACGTCAGCGCCGCCGTCATTCATCGCCGCGAAAATACGCGCGTCGACTTCATCGTCCTGCAAGATCGAGCCATCGCTCTTCTTCACGAAGATCGGCAGCGGCACGCCCCAGGCGCGCTGACGCGAGACCAACCAATCCGGCCGATCCTCGATCATGCCGCGGATGCGGTTGTAATCCTTCGTCTCGCCCGTCCGCTTCTGCCCCCAATCAACGCGATCGATTTCATCAAGCGCAATCTGGCGCAGCGTCTTGCCATCGCGATAAGCCTTATCGAGCGCGATGAACCATTGCGGCGTGTTGCGGAAGATCAGCGGCGCCTTCGACCGCCACGAGTGCGGATAAGAGTGCTTCAACTGCCCACGCGCCAGCAGCGCGCCGACTTCGATCAGCTTATCCATCACCGCTTTATTGGCGGGGCCATCCTTGCCGAGTCCCTTGCCTTCAAGCTGGATGACCTCCAGCCCTTCGAACATCGGCGCTTCGTTCGTGAGCTTGCCGTCTTCGTCGACGGTGAACGGAATGCCTTCCTGACCGAAATGCTTCGTCCAGATCACAAAGTCATCCGCACCATGGCTCGGCGCCGTGTGCACAAAGCCTGTACCGGCATCGTCGGTGACGTGATCACCATCGAGCAACGGCACGTCGAACTCGTAGCCCTGACCGCGGAACGGATGCGCGCAATAAAGCCCCGTCGGATCTAGATCACTCAACCGCTCCCACGACGCCGCTTTCGCAGCGCGCAAAACATCTTCCGCCAGCTTGTCGGCAAGCGCGAGCTTGTCGCCGACCTTCACCCAGGGCTCGAACGCAAGACCCTGCTCAACGCTCTCAACCTGATAAACGCCGTACTAGATCTGGCGCGAAGGAGATCGCGCGGTTGCCGGGGATCGTCCACGGCGTCGTCGTCCAGATGACCACGCGCGTCAAGCGTCTTCGCACGCCGTGCCGCTTCCGGCCGGCGAACGCACGCGACGCCGTCACGATCGGAAACTTCACCCAGATCGTCGGGCTCGTCTTCTCCTGATACTCCACCTCAGCTTCCGCCAGCGAAGTCCGCTCCACCGGGCTCCACATCACCGGCTTGCTCCCGCGATACACAAGCCCAGTCCGCACCACACGCAAAAACTCGCGCGCGATCGCAGCTTCGGCTTCGAAGCTCATCGTCGTGTAGTATTTGTCCCAATCGGCCTCGATGCCGAGCCGCCGAAACTCGTCGCGCTGTAGCGGGATCCACTTGTCGGCGTACTCTCGGCACGCACGGCGAAACTCAACCGCCGGCACCTCAGACTTCTTGCGCCCAGCTTTGCGGAAATCTTCTTCGACCTTCCACTCGATCGGCAGGCCGTGGCAGTCCCAGCCCGGCACGTAATCGCAATCGAAGCCGGCCATCTGCTTCGTCCGCACGACGAAGTCTTTCAGGATTTTGTTTTCCGCGTGCCCGATATGGATCGGCCCGTTCGCGTACGGAGGGCCATCGTGAAACACGACCTTCGGCCGATCCGCCGCTTCTTTGCGCAGCAGATGATAGAGCCCAATCTCGGCCCAATGCTTCACACGCTCGGGCTCCTTCTTCGGCAGCCCCGCGCGCAGCGGAAAGGGATCGCCTGGAAGGTCAGGCAGAAAAACGGTCTCGCGGTAATCGCGACCAGCCGGCGCATCGGCCATGAGGTCTATTCTCCAGTGAAGCGAATGTGATGTAGCCGTCCCGGTCCCGCGGAGCACCGATTTTTCGGGCTCAACGTGGGCCGGGCCTCAAATTCGAGAGGCTTCTATGGGGGAACGGCGGTTTACGGTCACGTGTTGGGCTGTATCACCACGCCCCGCGGAACGCCACATGCATTGCCGCTTGGGGCGTTCCAGAGGTCTACATGCCCCGCCTCTCTGAAAGACTTGCTCGTCAAACCATGACCACTGCCTACGATTTCAGCTTCGCCAAACTCGATGAGCCGGGCGACGTGCAGCTTGCCGACTATGCCGGCAAAGCCATCCTCGTGGTGAACGTAGCGAGCGCGTGCGGCTTCACCTCGCAATACCGCGATCTCGAAGCGCTCTACGAAGCGAAGGTCGGCAAGGGCCTCGTCATCATCGGCGTGCCTTGCAACGATTTCGGCCATCAAGAACCAGGCGCCGACAAAGAAATCCGCGAGTTCTGCGACACGACCTATCACGTCACCTTCCCGATGACCGCGAAGGTCGAGATCACGTCGCGCGAACGCCGCCACCCGTTTTACCAATGGGTCGCGGACGAACTCGGTGAAAGCGCGCTGCCGCGCTGGAACTTCCACAAGATTCTGATCGGCAAAGACGGCGCGCTCGCAGAATCCTTCGGCTCAAAAGCCGCGCCCCTCTGCCCAGACATGCTCGAAGCCATCAAGGGCGCGCTCCGCGCCGCTTAACAGTGGTCGTTTCGCGCTAATGCGCCATCGCTGCTTCATCGAGCTTAGGCGGCGGACCACCGGCGCCCATGCCCATCTTCGGCCGCGGCCGCAGGAGCAGCATCGCAAACGCTGACAAACTGATCACAACCGCCAGCAGCAAGAACTGATCGTTGAAGGTCATCACCAGCGCTTCGCGATCCAAGAGCGCCGCGTAGCGCATCAGCGCCTGTCGCTCCGGATCAGCCGCACCAGCTTGTTCAAGATAGGATTGCATGCCGGCGATCATGCCGGCGACGTGCGAGTTATTCGGATTGACGGCCGAATAAAGCTCCTGCCGATGCAGCGCGTACGAATGCGCCTGCACTGTCGCCAGCGCCGCAATACCGAACGCGCCCCCCAAATTGCGGAACGTGTTGAACAAACCCGCCCCCGAGTGAACGAGCTGCGGCGGCAGCGATTGCAACGCCGGCTGCATCACCGAGTTAAACGTCATCATCAGCCCGAGCGCGCGCAACACTTGCGGCCAGGCCAGCTCCCAGAAGCCTGCCTCGGCCGTCAGATGCGCCTGCACCCAGCACGAGAGCCCAACCAGCAAGAAGCCAATCATGCCGAGCGGCCGCGTGTCGCTCATCTTGCGCCCGATTTGCCCAATGATCGGCGCGGTCAAAAACCTCACCGCGCCCTGGACGAACATCGTGTGCCCGATTTGCAGCGCGCTGTACCCGCGCACCGAACCCAAGAACAGAGGGGTCAAAAATACCGACGTGAAAAGGCCAAGCCCCAGAATGAATCCAAGACCCGCGCCTATCGCGAACGTGGGCGAACTAAATGGCTTCAAATCCACAATGGGCGTTTCGGCCTTGAAGGCGCGCCAGAAGAACAAGACCGCGCCAGCCAAAGACACCAGCGCCCACATCGTCACTTCGCTCGACGCAAACCACTCGTTCGCCGGCCCCTCTTCAAGCGTGTACTCGGCCGCGCCCAAGAACATCGCCAGCCCCAAAAGCCCGACGAGATCGATCCTCTTCAACAAATCGAATTGCGGTTTGCCGAGCGAGCCCATCGTGTTCCAGATGATTATCGTGATCAGCACGCCTGGCACGACGTTTACCCAGAACAATGCGCGCCAACCGAGCGTCTCGGCAACGATACCGCCAATCGTCGGCCCAAGCGACGGCGCCAGCGTGATCACCATGCCCATCATCGCGCCGGTCATCGGCTGCAAGCGCTGCGGGAAGACGAGATAAAGCGTCGCCATCACGGTCGGGATCATCGCCGCGCCCGAGAAGCCCTGCAGCGCGCGGAAGACGATCAGCGAGCCGATGTCCCACGAGAACGCGCACAGCAAACTTGAGACCGAGAACGCAAGCGCGGAGATGCAAAACAACAGCCGCGTACCAAGCGCGCGGCCCAAAAAGCCCGACAACGGAATGCCGATAACTTCGGCGATCAGATACGCCGTCTGCACCCAGCTGATTTCATCGCGGCTGGCGCTCACGCCCGCTTGAATCGAGCCAATGGCGCTCGCAACGATCTGGATGTCCAAGATCGCCATGAACTGGCCGACGACCATGGCGATAAAACCGATCCAGATATAGAGCGGCGGTGAATCGTCCGGTTTAGCGGCCGCGAGTGCGGCGTCGCTCATTCGCGTGTGTCGACTGTGACGCTAGCCGACAAACCGGGGCGGAGCAGCTGCAGCCCCTCTTGGCCGGGCTCGATGCGAATGCGCACCGGCACGCGCTGCACGATCTTGGTGAAGTTGCCGGTCGCGGTATCTGTCGGAATGATCGAGAACTCAGTGCCGCTGGCGGGCGCGATAGAATCCAACGTGCCGCGCAAGCGCAAATTGTGCGCGATGTCGGCGCGGATGATCACCGGCTGACCCGGGCGGAAATTCTCGATCTGCGTCTCTTTGAAGTTCGCGACGACATAGACCGATTGCACCGGCACCACCGACATCAGCGGCGCGCCCGTGCGCACCAGCTGACCAAGTTGCACTTGGCGATCGCCGACAACGCCATCGATCGGCGCGCGAATGGTCGTACGCGTGAGATCGAGTTCAGCTTGCGCCAATTGTGCCTGCGCAGCTTCAACCGCCGCTTGCGAAGCCGCAGCGCCCCCGCCCGCTTGGCGTGCTTGAATCTCAAGCTGTTGCATCCGCGCCGGCGAAAGCAATCCGCGTTCGGCCAGTGGTCGGTAGCGTGCAACGTCCGCGGCGGCCAAAGCGCGCCCCGCTTGTTGCGATGCGCGCGAGCCTTCCGCTTCCGCCAACGCCGCGTGCGCGGCAGCGACACGCGATTGATAGTCGGTCGGATCAATTTCAACGAGCACGTCGCCCGCATGAACCAGCTGGTTCTCGGCCGCCGGTATCGAGCGGACATAGCCTTCAACCTGCGGCGAAATCAGCGAAATATCCGCGCGCACGTATGCGTTCTCCGTCGCGACCATGTGGCGTCCGACAAAGAACCAATTGCCGCCCCAGATCGCGAGAAGAACGAGCGCCACTGCGCCGCCTGCAGTCATCAATCCGCGGCGTCCGGGTGTTTGAGCCATGGCGCGCACCTTAGCCTTGGCGCGTGTGGCATCGAGCCGAAAACCGGCATCGTCTGGCATGAGAGGTAACTTGATTTGGCCAGGACCCCAGTGGCCCTGCGCCGAACGTAGCCACCGCTACTGCCGCTTCAAGTGCACCCAACGTTAGGTCAGTCGAGGTTACCACTAGTCCGTAAGGCATAGCTCTGATCGCTTGCACCCCTAGGTCCCGCATTTATTCTCACGGGAACGTGAAGGGTTTGTCAGGATCATGGGAAGGGCTGCCATAAAGACGTCCGACCCTGAGGGGCGCCAGCCCGATCGCGGCGTTGCGCGCCGACAAGCTTTCCTCCAGGCGGCCCGCGAAGTGTTCCTTGAGCACGGCTACGAGGCTGCCAGCGTCAACGACGTGGTCCGCGTCGCCGGCGGGTCCCTAGCGACCCTCTATGCCCAATTCGGCAACAAGGAAGGTCTGTTCCTCGCCTTCATGCAGGACCAGCACGACAGGTTCGCCCGCGAGATGCGCCCGCCGGTCAGTGTCGATGGGATGCCACTAGAGGAGGCACTCCAAATGGTCGGCGAGCATTTCCTTCGCCGCCTGCTCCAGCGCGACAGCCTCGCCTTCTTCCGGGTGATGGTGTCGGAAGGCCGCAAAGTTCCCGAGCAACTCCGGCGCTACTTCACGACCGGCGGCTCGAACATGATCCACGACGAACTCACCGGTCAGCTGAAGCGCGCCGGCCTCAACGAGACAGACGCACGCGAGAGCGTCGCCTACTTCATCGAGCTCCTGCGCAGCCGCCACCAATTTCAGGCCCTCACCGACGAGACCTACGTCGTCTCGGATGCGGAGCTCAAGGCTCACGTCGCCCGCGCCGTCCGCTTCCTGCTCAACGGCCTCAAAGCCAGCTGAGCCAAGCTGAACTTCCGCCGCCAAGGCGCTTCATCCTCGATTCAGCTTCGGTTCAGACGCTCGGTCCCATCGTGTCTTCTGCGAGGATTTGTGCAGACGCACCTGGGAGCCTCAACATGAAAAAAGCCCTCATCGCGGCAGCCGCCGCTTTGAGCGCAACAGCCTGGGTCGCAGTCGCGCCCCCGGCTTACGCTCAACGTGGCGAACACGCCCGAGACCGCGATGGCGGTGACCGAGATCGCGGCGAACGCGGTGATCGCGGCGGACAACGTGAAGATCGCGGACAACGCGAGCGCGGCGATAACGGCGGTCAGCGCCCGCCGCAGGTACAACAGCAAACACCACCACCTGCGCCCCCGCCTCCTGCAGCCGGCAACAATGACGGCCGTGGGCGTGGTGGCGAATGGAATGGCGGCGGCGGACGCGGTCGTGGGAACGACAACGCCGGTCAGCAAGGCGGCAATCGCGGTCAATGGGACGGCCGCGGTCGTGGTGACAACAACGCCGGCCAACAAGGCGGCGGTCGCGGTCGTGGCGATAACAACGGCGGTCAGTGGGACGGTCGCGGACGCGGCGACAACAATGCTGGCCAACAAGGCGGCGGACGTGGTCGCGGCGACAATAACGGCGGCCAATGGGACGGTCGTGGTCGTGGTGACAACAATGCCGGCCAACAAGGCGGCGGTCGCGGTCGTGGCGATAACAACGGTGGTCAATGGGACGGTCGTGGACGCGGCGACAACAATGCCGGCCAACAAGGCGGCGGTCGTGGTCGCGGCGATAACAACGACGGTCAATGGGACGGTCGTGGACGCGGTGACAACAACGGCGGCCAATGGGACGGTCGTGGACGCGGTGACAACAACGGCGGCCAATGGGACGGTCGTGGACGCGGTGACAACAACGGCGGCCAATGGGACGGTCGTGGACGCGGTGACAACGATGGTCGCGGACGTGGCGATTGGAATGATCGCCGTGGCCGTGGTGACAGCAACTGGAACGGCGGACGTGGCGGTGGCCGCGACTATAGCCGTAACGATTGGGGCCGTGGCCGCGACGATGGCCGTCGTGATCGCGATCGCTACAGTCGCTGGCACAGCAATCACCGTGACTGGGATCGCCCGCGCTACAACGACTATCGCAGCATTCGCTACGGCTTCTACTTCGACCGTGGCTACTCGCTGATCTTCTCGGGCTTCTACGGCCACAACTATTATTGGCACGGCTATGATGGCGGATGGCGTCGCCCATATCGCGATTGGCGTGTCGGCTACGTCCTGCCGTACGACATCTACTGGGAAGAGATCCCATACGATCTCTATTACCGGCTGCCGCCTGCACCTTATGGCTGCCGCTACATCCTGGTCGGCCGCGACGTTCTTCTGATCGTGGTCTCCAGCGGCCTCGTGCTCGACGCGATGTACTACTACTAACGCGCGTCACCGGACTAAAAGATCGAGCCGCCTCGCCCCACGCGAGGCGGCTCTTTCGTTGCTAGAAATGCTCCGCGTTGCGGGCTTGCAGCATGCGTTCGAGCGTGTTCTGCAAAACAGCAGCATTCATCACGCGTTGCAGATCGATGCCATCCCGTTGAATTTCGGTCTGACGTTCCAAGAACTTCCTGCCGACGCCGCTATAGTAGAACGCCACGAGTTCACGCAGCTCTTCTTCCGTGAATATCCTCGCGTACGTAGCCGCCGCGTGCTCGCGCGCCGGCCCAAGCGCCGCAACATACTCTTCGCGCAACAAGTCCGGCAGCCGATCGCGCTCCGCCTCGGTCATGCCCGCCGTCTGCTCAACGACACTGAGATAGTAGGGCAGCGTCGCCTCGAAGAACTGCATCTCCGCTTCATCCGAACGAGTGGCGATCACCTGCCGCGCAAGCGCCATGCGCTCGGCTTCATCCGCAAACGCCGGCGTCGAAAACGCGGGCGCGATCACCAGCAGAACCGCAAGAAGCACGTATTTCATCCGGCGCTCCTGCTTACGGCGTATGCGGCGGCGGGTTCTGCCGCGCCCGCTCGACAACGCGAGCCCCGACTTCCTGCCCCACCAACATGCCTGCACGCATCATTGCGCCGGCAATCTCGGCTTGATTCTCAATCATCGCTTGCCCCGACGGCGTCCGGAGAAACGTCGCCAAGTCGCGCAATTCCTGATCCGTGAACGCGTTGGCGTACGCGAGCGCGCCAAGTTCCATCAGTCGCGGCACTTCGATCGCAAATTCCTCAACGAACATATCGACTATGTGATTGGCGTTCTGCTCGCTCATGCCAGACGCGCGCATGTCCTGCAGCATCATCGGCCGCATCTGGTCCATCATGTCGCGAAAAGCGCTCTCACCGCCGGAAAGCGTCACAACCTCACGCGCGAGAACTAGGCGTTCTTCCGATGGCCGCTCCTGCGCCATCGCGCTGGCGCCAAGCCCAAACCACAGGCACAGCGCCGACAGACAAATTCGCAGCATAGCTCCCCTCCAAAGCTCGCCCGCAAAGCGGGCCCGAACTAATGGAGCAGGATTGCGCGCCGCGGCATAGCCACCACCGGTGGCGTCGTTCCTGGTGGCGACGGCGGATCATTCACAGGCGGATCTGGAATTTCCGTCGGCGGTTGCGGCGGTGGTTCCGGGCTATCCGGCTCGGGTTGGGTTGGCGTTGGTTGGTTCATCACCGAGCGAACGCGCGAACGGCCATTTAGGCGCCGACATCACCGCTACTCCATAAAACTCCAACATCGCCCGCGCGCGATCCGATTCGTAGAGCGTGAAATAGCCGTCGTGATTGATATCGAGCGCCAAGAACCGGCGCTCCGCGCACGCTTGAAATTCCGCCGCATCGATCCGCCGGCTGAAATCGCGATCGCACGACATCACCGGCTCCACCTCGACCCCGAGCATAACCTCTTCTTGGCGCAATAGCTCCGGCCGCCGTGGCGCGCCCGTAACTGACGGGGTGAATTCGCGCAGACCTTCTGCGCTCGTTCGTGTCCGCACCTCCGGCCGAGCCCCGCGAATGCCAGTCGCGCTCTCACGTCGCTGGCGCGCTGATACCGTGACGGGCGCTGTATCGAGGTTCAGCACTTCGGGCGCATGCATGCGCCGAAACTCCGTCGACTCTACCGGGATCACCGATTGATCGTGGTTGGTGTCGAGGTCGTCCGTGAAGAATGCCATTGCTTCAACCACAAACTCGTCGCGGCTGATCTGTTGGTCATGATCGGTGTCCGCGTGAGCCAGCCATAAGAGGATGGGCGCATGGCGGCTCTCAGGATTGGCGCGGAACGGCTGGCCCATCGGGCTCACAAACAGCGCGCCGCGTTCACCGCGATTATCTACCGGAGGCGCAGTCCCGACGGGCGGTCCTTGCGGCGGCGCAGACGGCGTCTGCGCAGCGGCAGTCGCGACAACGAGCGTAACGACGGCGAGCGTCGCCATCGCGAGCGATTTTGGCATGTAGTCCTACTCCCAGTGCGAGCGCTGCACGGTTCGCCAGGACTTTTGTCTGCGGTTTGCCAAGGATCAAGCCAACTGGCGCCAAAGCGTGTCAGCCGCACTGCTCAATGTAGCCAGATGCGGCGCGCCGGCATCGCCACAACCGAAGGCGGCGTACCAGGCGGCGACGGTGGGTCGCTCACAGGCGAGTCGGGTACTTCGGTCGGCGGCTGGGGTGGCGGTTCGAGCCATCGGGTTCGGGATCTTGTGGGCCAGGACGCGTCATGGCGGGCCAACGCCCGAAGTCGCCGGTCGGCGCCAGCGGCGCGCCGCAATGCGAATTTCGCTGCCTGCCCCCTCGGTTACCAGGTTGACCTGGCCCCGCCGGACCCCTATTTCCCGTCCTTAGCAACCAGAGCGAGCGAGTGCTAACAGCCGCTCTGGCGGGCAAAAGGCCTTAATAACCAAGGGAGTACACCAGTGGCGAGCTTTCGTCCCCTGCACGACCGCGTCCTCGTGAAGCGCGTAAAAGAAGAAGAAAAGACCCGCGGCGGGATCATCATCCCCGAAACGGCTCAGGAAAAGCCGCAAGAAGGCGAAGTCGTCGCCGTCGGCCCCGGCGCGCGCGATGAATCCGGCGAGCGTATCGAGCTCGACGTGAAAGTCGGCGACCGCATCCTGTTCGGCAAGTGGTCGGGCACTGAGGTGAAGGTCGATGGCGAGGAGCTCCTCATCATGAAGGAGTCCGACATCATGGGCGTCATCGAAGAGAAGAAGTCGAAGAAGAAGGACGCGGCCTAAACGCCTCGGACCGCGCGTCTTCAGACGCGCTCTTCGTTTTCAAGAAATTCTGCGGGTCTGAAGACCCGCAATCCAAGAAGGTTCAGCACCAATGGCTGCTAAGATTGTAAATTTCGGCGCCGATGCCCGTGAGCGTATGCTCGCTGGCGTCGACATTCTCGCCAACGCGGTAAAAGTCACGCTCGGCCCGAAGGGCCGCAACGTCGTGATCGAAAAGTCCTTCGGCGCGCCGCGCACCACCAAGGACGGCGTCACCGTCGCGAAGGAAATCGAACTCGAAGATAAGTTCATGAACATGGGCGCCCAGCTCATTCGTGAAGTTGCTTCGAAAACCAACGACGAAGCCGGCGACGGCACCACCACTGCCACGGTTCTCGCTCAAGCCATCGTTCGCGAAGGCATGAAGGCCGTCGCTTCGGGCCGTAACCCGATGGACCTGCGCCGCGGCATCGACAAAGCTGTCGCCGCCATCGTCACCGACCTCAAGGCGCGCGCCAAGAAGGTCGGCGGTTCGGAAGAGATCGCCCAAGTCGGCACCATCTCGGCCAACGGCGACACCGACATCGGCAAGTTCCTTGCCGATGCGATGGCGAAAGTCGGCAACGAAGGCGTCATCACGGTTGAAGAAGCCAAGAGCCTCGAGACCGAACTCGAAGTCGTCGAAGGCATGCAGTTCGACCGCGGCTATCTCTCGCCGTACTTCATCACCAACGCCGACAAGATGGAAGTCGTGCTCGAGGATCCGATGATCCTCCTGTTCGAAAAGAAGTTGTCGTCGCTCCAGCCGATGCTCCCGGTTCTCGAAGCCGTCGTGCAGTCGCAACGTCCGCTGCTCATCATTGCTGAAGACGTCGAAGGCGAAGCCCTCGCCACGCTCGTCGTCAACAAGCTGCGCGGTGGCCTGAAGGTCGCCGCCGTGAAGGCGCCGGGCTTCGGCGATCGCCGCAAGGCCATGCTGGAAGACCTCGCCATCCTCACCGGCGGCCAAGTCATCAGCGAAGACCTCGGCATCAAGCTTGAGAACGTGACGCTCGACATGCTCGGCAAGGCCAAGAAGGTCGTCGTGAAGAAGGACGACACGACGGTCGTCGACGGCGCCGGCGCCAAGAAGGACATCGAAGCCCGCGTTGGTCAGATCCGCAAGCAGATCGAAGACACCACGTCCGACTACGACCGTGAGAAGCTGCAAGAACGCCTGGCGAAGCTCGCTGGCGGCGTTGCGGTGATCAAGGTCGGCGGCGCGACGGAAGTGGAAGTGAAGGAACGCAAGGACCGCGTTGACGACGCGCTGAACGCCACCCGCGCTGCGGTGGAAGAAGGCATCGTCCCCGGCGGCGGCACAGCTCTGCTGCGCTCGGCGTTCAAGCTCTCGATCAAGGGCGACAACGAAGACCAAAACGTCGGCATCGCGATCATCCGCAAGGCGCTCGAAGCGCCGCTGCGTCAGATCGTCGAAAACGCAGGCGTCGAAGGCTCGATCGTTGTCGGCAAGCTGCGTGAGTCGAAGGACGACAATTACGGCTTCAACGCCCAGACCGAAGAATACGTCGACATGCTGAAGGCCGGCATCATCGATCCGGTGAAGGTTGTCCGCACGGCGCTGCAAGACGCAGCCTCGGTCGCCGGCCTCATCATCACGACGGAAGCCACGATCGCCGAAGCCCCGAAGAAGGATGCCGCCGGCGGCGGCATGCCAGGCGGCGGCATGGGCGGCATGGGCGGCATGGATTTCTGATCCAGCCACCAAGCAGTCAGCTAAAACGAAGGGCGGAGCGAAAGCTCCGCCCTTTTGTTTTCGGCGCGCCACGCTAGCGTAAGTGCGCTGGCGGGGCGGATTGATGCGACTAGAACGAGTTGTTGGCGCCTTGATCACGGCGCTCGCGTCGGGCTTGGCGATCTTCGCCATCATCCTGGTTCTTGGCATTGATACAAACAACGAAGCGAACACATTTTGGCGTTGGGTGTTTCTGCTCGCAGGTTGGTTTCCGGTCGTATTCCTGCACGAACTTGGGCACGCAATCGGCGCGCAAGCGGCAGGCTGGCGCGTTCTGACTTTTCACGTTGCTCCGTGGGCCGTCCGGCTTCGGCCCTTCAGCCTCTCTGTCGCGGGATATGTCGGCGGCCAAGACGTTGCTGGGTTCGTCGCCGCAATTCCGAACACGCGGAGCGCCAACACAAAGTGGCGCGAAACCGCATTCACCGCTGGCGGCCCCATCGCAAGCTGGCTTTGCTTTGCGTTATTGCTCGCCTTCGTCGCCCTTGCTTCGAGCACCGCGCCCCAGACCACACCGGACAACATGGTGCTCTCGCGTGGCGCGGACCTCATGGTCGTACGACATACGAGCGACACGCCAACTCATGCCTTCCTTCTGACGCTGTGCGTAGCGTTTGGACTTTACTCATGCGCGTGCGCACTCGTCTCAACATGGCCGCGCCTCAACGACACGCGCGGAGCCAATGACGGCGGTCTCATCGTGTCTTTGTGGCGCGAGGATCGGCCCACGAGCCTTGCCTACGCTTATAGTCTAATCCAATACGGAGTGCCCCGGCGCGCATGGCCCCCTTGGATCAGCGAAGAGTTGGCGCAAGCGCGAACCGACACAAGCGCGCACAGCCTCGCCGTCCACTTCATCCTGTTCCTCGCCTGCATGATGGAGCGAGATGACGCCGGCGCACGCGAGACGGCCGATGCGCCGCGCAATCTCTGCCGACGCTGCTGCGACGCGGATCGCGCAAGGCCTCGTTGCCGCCGTCGTCGACAACAATCCCAGCGAAGCCGACGATCAACTCGCGAAGGTCAGAAATCTTGAAACGCGCCCACCGGTACTGCGCCTTCGCCAAATCGCGATTGCCGCGGCGATGGCCCGTGAGGATGGTCCGGGAGCGATCAACCGCATTGACGCAGCAGCCAGCGATCGCGGAGCGCCTGACTATCCAGGTGGCGTCTGGAGTTTGCTAAGCGATCGCGTGGTGGGTCTTGCAAGACGCAGAGGCATTCTTGGCTAATCCGCGTTGCCGACCGTTGACGAGTTGGCTCATGCTGCTGGCGATACCGATCGACTGAGCAATTTGGGACTCGCAAATGTTCACCATCAAACCCGCAACCACCGCAGACGCGCCCGCTGCCATCGCGACGCTCGTGCATGCCTTCGCGCGCGATCCGCTAATGCTCTATCTCTTCGCGCATCACCCGGACGGCGTCCCTCCGGCATCGAGACCTTCTTCTCCATCCTGCTCCGCGCCCGCATCGCGCTCGCTTCACCGGCGGACGTGTTGGTAGAGGACGGCGAAATCCGCGGCGCAACGATGGGCAATCACACCTCGCCGCCGGCTTGGCCCACCGCGATCAATCAAGAATGGCTACAGTTCCAGTCGAGCGTGCCGGAATTTCACGATCGCCTCGAAGCGTACGAGCAAATCTGCGACACGCACCAGCCCGACGAAATCTTCTACTATCTCGGCGTCATCGGCGTGCATCCCTCCCTTCAAGGCAAAGGCGCCGGCAAAGCTCTGCTCGATCACTTCTGCGAGCGCTCGCGCGCCGATCCAAAATCGCACGGCGTCTATCTCGACACCGCCAACCCAGCGAGCCTGCAATTTTACTACAAAAACGGTCTCGAACTCTGCGGCGAAGGCAACCTCGACGGTGCGCCGCTCTGGTGCGTCTACAAGCGCACGTGAGTGAGCTTCACGAGACGCCCCCGCGCCGCCCCCAGCAAAACGCGCGCATAGAGCTTGTGAAACGGCAGCAGCGCGTTGAACGGAAACCCAAGCCGCGCTCGTCCTGATCCAATACCAACCGGCACCACCGCGCTGCCAAAATACAAACGCGTCCCACCGCCCTCGATCGGCGCAACCATCAGCCAAGACCGCGTGCGGCTGAGATAATCGCAAACCAGCACCTGATCCGGCGCCCGCGCCTCAACCGTCCAAGCCGCAAACTTCTCCGTCTCGCCCCGCGCAAGCCGTCGCGCGTCGTCATCACTCGAAGGCTTCGCAACCACCCAAGTCAGCACGAACCGCTCACACTTGAACGCCGCGCTCGTGTAAAACGCCTCGACAAACGAAGCGAAGGAAACGCCCGCCGCAACATCCGTCGCAAAGCAATCCGTATACGCGCCCTCGCCAACGTAGGTGCGGAGCAAAGCTCCAGTCGGAAGTTCGCAAGATGTGATGGCGGCCACGTCAAAGCGTTGCACTTGAGCGCAACGAATTTCCAGCCGAAGCGACCCCTGCCTTGACCGTATAATCACATAAATATATCTTTATATGATGTCAGAGGCAGAACGGTGGACGCGCTTGGTTGAAGCGGAGGCGCGGGCTCTGGAGATGCTCGCCGCCATCGAAGACGCGGGCTTCGTTCAACCAGGCCGACGCGAAAGCGAAGTCGATGCGGACATCGCCGCCCTGGCAGAGCGCGAGTTCGGCGTCACCCGCCACTGGCACAAGCGGCTCGTCCGCACCGGCGCCAACACACTCTGCGTCTTCGCCGATAATCCCGAAGAGCGCACCATCGGCGAGAACGACACCATCTATCTCGATCTCGGCCCGGTGTTCGAAGAGTGGGAGGCCGACATCGGCCAAACCTACGCAATCGGGAACGACCCCGCGCACCACGCGCTCATCGCCGCGCTCCCTGAAGTCTTCGAAGCAACGCGCGCGCACGCGAACGCAAATCCAAACATCACCGGCGCCGAACTCTATTCCCATGCCTGCAACGCCGCCGAACAACGCGGCTACCTCTTCGGCGGCAAGATCGCCGGCCACACCGTCGGCGAATTCCCGCATCTCACCTGGCCCGGCGAACGCGAACACACGCGCATCTATCCGGACAACCCCAACAAGCTCAGCGATCCAGACCACCTAGGCCGCAAGCGCTTCTGGATCATTGAGACCCACCTCATCGCCCCCGACCGCGCCTTCGGCGGCTTCTACGAACGCCTCCTCCGCCCATAAAGAAAAGAGCGGCGCCGTTGCCAGCGCCGCTCTCAAGTATACCCTCGGGGAGGAAGCTTTTAGAACTCGGCCCGCAGCGAAACCATCCAGGTACGCGGCGCGCCCAGATTGTAACGCGGGGTGCCAATGACGCCGCTTTCGCAATCGTACGTGTTGCCGCCTGCAGGCGTGCCCGGGAGGTTCACCGAGCAAATCTGCGTCGACAGATTGCCGAAATAGCGCTCGTCAAACAGGTTGATGACGTTGAGCTGCAGGTACGTGCGGTCAGTATGGAAGAGCTGACCAAAGTCCCACCGCAGATCTAGGTCGACCGTCGTGTAAGCATCGCTGCTGACATCGTTGACGTCGGTCACCCAACGCTCGCCGACATACTTTCCTTGCAGGCCGATTGTGAACGGTCCGTTCTCGTATTCGACGCGCCCGGCGAAGGTCCAATCCGGCGTTTCCACGAGTTGGCGGCCCGCAGTCGGAACGAGGTAGTCGGTCCCGCCGACACGCGCCGGCAGATCGTCCTGCACTTCGCTGTCGGTGTAGGCAGCCGAGCCGGAGATGGAGAGCTCTGGCGTCATCTGATAGCCGCCTTCAAGTTCCCAACCCCAGAGATCAACGGCGCCGATGTTGCGCGAGATGTTGATGCCTTGGTCTTGGTCGAACACGCGTACGATGCGGTTGTCGAAGGAGTTGAACCAAGCCTGAGTCGATAGGATCAGGCGATCGCCTTGGTAGCGATAGCCGAGATCGTAAGCCTGCGACGTTTCAGGCTCGACGAGATCGAGCTGCGCACCGCTGATGCCGTTGTAAAGGTCGTCCGTACGTGGCGCCGAGAGGCCTTCGGAATAGCCGAAGAAGACTTGGCTGTGTTCAGCCATCCGGTATGTGAGGCCGAGGCTTGGCAGCACGTCTTCGTACTCAACCGTGGCGCGGAACGGCGCGACGCCGGCCGGCACAACGCCGGGATAGGCGCAAGTCGGATCGCTCGACGAACCGGCCGTTGTGTAGCAACGCTGATCGAGTTCACGCGTGAACTGCGGTGCGCGGATGCCGAAATCGACCGTGAGCGCGTCGTCGAAGAAATCGCCGAGGTAGCGGACGCTGAATTGCTCGAGTGTCGCGATCGAAAGACGGTCGCGCTTCTGGAAATCGGTGCCAGCGAGCGTCAGGATGGGATCGCCGAAACCATCCTTGCCCCCGAACACATTACGCGGATCGCCATTCGCATCGAGACGGCCGTATTCGCCAGTTTGACGGTGGCGACCGCTATCGAACGTATAGCCGAAGATAAGGCGGTTGTTGTCATTGATGTCCCAGATCAGTGAGGACAACACGCCGTACCGGATCGTGTTGGTGTTGCTCGGCGAGTAGAGACGCACCGCGTCCAGAACGTCACCGTCGCCATTGAGGTCGACACCCAGGCCGCCCGCGCTGCCGCCGGCGCCATCGAGGCGATCGTCACGCTCTTCAACGACAGTCGTGCCGCCGCCGTTTGCCATCACATACTGAACGGTTGGGTCAAACGTGAACGTCAGGTTTTCGCCGAGCGAGAAGCGCGACTGGCCGCGTAGGTTGCCCGTGTTCGTCGGATTGATGCGAAGGTTGTAGTAGTTGGTGCAAGCGGCCGGATCGTTGACGTTGCTGCTGCTGCCTTCACCGTCATTCGTACGACCGGCGACGACTGTCGTGTCGAACGCGCAGGTCGCATTGTTGGAGAAGTTCGGATTAGCGGTCCAGTCGGCGAGCGTGCCTTGGCTGTAAAAGTTGTTGCGGTTCTCGTTCCAATGGAAGGCGACGCTCATGAAGTCGCCGCCATTGCCGAGCGGCTGATAAACACGAACGTTGTACTGCTCTTTCTGCAGCTCGCCCGGGCCGACGAATTGATCGTATTGTTGGAACGACGCCGCGCCGAACAAGCGTGTGTCGGCCGGACCGAACGAGCCGGTATCGAGACGGCCGAACAGACGCCAATAGTTGAAGTCACCGACCGACGGTTGCACCTGCAGGCGGAATTCTTCTTCCGGCACCGCGGTAATGTAGTTGATCGTGCCGCCCGTGGCCGAGGCCGTCGGGCTGTCAACGTCGGTCGCGCCCATGTTGACGTTGGCGCGCGCGATCAACTCGGGGTCCATCATCTGGTTCGAGAAGATCGCATAGTTGCCGGTGTCGTTCAGTGGCGCGCCGTCGAACGTCAGCGAAATGCGGGCGCCATCGAAACCGCGCATACGGATCTGACCACCCGACGAACCGAACGGGTCGGTGTTTGTGAAGTTGACGCCCGGGACGAGATTGATCGTGTTGAAGATCGTCTGACCGGCGGTCTGCTGATCAATCAAATCCTGGGTAACGGTCGAGCGCGAGCGGCCGACGGTTTCAGCCGAGATCACACCATTGAGATTCGTGCGTGTGCCGGTGACAATGATCGATTCTCCTTCCTGGATCTGCGATGCGGTCGATTGCGCGTGCGCCGCGCCGGCCATCGCGATCCTGCGTGCGGTCAACGCCGCGTTCGAAAGCAATTTCTTGGAGAACATGACACCCCCTTCGCGACGTGCGTGATCGCAGCGTCGTCCGTGCGACGGGCTCATAGCGGCGGTATTCGACAGTTCTCCGTCAGTTGCATGACGACTGTGTTGCAGCCCTCTTACGTTATCCCACGTGTCGTTCGCGCCACTCCGGTTTTTGTTGCAGGTTTGTGAAGCGTGCGTAGGTTGCGCCCGATGACTAGCAGCACAACACATTGGTGGCAGCGCGACACAACACCCGGCCTCGTTCTGATCGCCGCGACGATTGTCTCATTTATTTTACTCAACAGCGCCGCAGGCGAGTTTTCCATCACTTGATCGAGGAACAAATCGCTGGGCTTTCCATCGGCATCGGCGAAGGCGCACACCCGCTCAATCTGCACGTCATCATCAACGATGCGCTGATGGTGATCTTCTTTCTCTATGTCGGCCTCGAACTAAAGCGCGAGACGGTTGAAGGTCCCTTCAAAAACCCGCGCGAAGCCGCGCTTCCAATGGCCGGCGCCGTTGGCGGCATGATCGCCCCCGCACTCATCTATGTTGCACTCACCGCCCAGCGAGCCTTCCTACCTGCGCGGTTGGGCCATCCCCGCCGCCACCGACATCGCCTTTGCCATCGGCGTGCTTTCACTCCTCGGCCCTCGCGTCCCTGCGGGCTTGCGCCTCTTCTTGCTCGCGCTCGCCATCATCGACGATCTCGGCGCCATCCTCGTCATTGCACTTTTTTATTCGACACACCTCGTCGGCTGGGCGCTTGGCGGCGCTGCGGTAACGTTCGGCATCATGCTGCTGATGAACCGCGCCGGCGTGAAAGCACTGCCGCTCTACTGGCTCTTCGGTCTGGCGCTCTGGGGCTTCATGCTGATCTCCGGCGTTCACGCCACCATCGCCGGCGTTCTCACGGCCATGACCGTGCCTATGCGCGACAAGACCGACGGCTCACCGCTCATTGCCGCGGAGCACGCGCTGAAGCCTTGGGTGCAATTTGCGATCATGCCGATCTTCGCGCTCGTCAACGCCGGCGTGATCTTGCACGGCGCCGGGCTCAGCGCCCTCTTCACCCGATCGCACTCGGCGTCGGCCTTGGCCTCGTGTTCGGCAAACCCATCGGCATCATGCTCGCCGCGTATCTTGCATGCATGATGTTGAAGCAACGCCCGGCCGGCACGTTTGGGCAGATGCTCGGTATCTTGATTCTCGCCGGCATTGGTTTCACGATGAGTTTGTTCATCGGCACACTCGCCTTCGGCAGCGGCGACCTCGCAACGCCAGTGCGCTTCGGCGTTCTCGGCGGATCATTCGTATCGGCGTTGCTTGGTTTGATCGTGCTCGGATGGTCATGCCGCAAGCTCGCACCGCGGGTTGCCAGCGATCTTTCGCGTGAAGAAGAATTGGCGGAGCAGCGCGGCGTGTTCGAAGATATCGATCCGCCCAAGCGCTAGATACAAAAGCGGCCGCACCGTTCCCCGGTGCGGCCGCTTCACGTCGCTTTGTAGAAGGGCGTCTCCTCCCCGAAACGCGACCGTCCGCGACGCCGACGATCGCGGCGAAATTGAGCCGCGTTGAGCGCAGGGTCAAGCGCTTGTGATCGATAGCGGCGCGTCGTTGCAGAGATGCCCCTAGCGGGCGAGCATTTGCTGCACTGCGGCAACGAGCTGATCGCGCGACACTTCTTGTTGAACCTGCTCGCGCGCCTTTGTGTAGGCCTCGCGATCCTCACCTAAGCCCGCTGCAATCTTAGCACCGAGCTTCAGATCCTTAAGTGTGACCACACCTTTGGCGAGTTCATCACCGCCTTGGATGACGGCAATCGGCGCAGCACGTTTGTCGGCGTACTTCAGCTGCGCCTTCATCCCCGCCGCGCCGAGATAAGCCTCCGCCCGCACACTCGCGCGCCGCAACTCATCGGCCATCGCCAATGCATCGGCAACGCGCGCCTGATCCATCACCAACACAACAACAGGGCCATCGGCCTCCGCAGCTTGTTGCGCCTGCAACGCCGCCGCCAAACGCGACACGCCAATCGAAAATCCTGTCGCCGGAATCCGTTCACCACGAAAGCGCGCGACCAGATCATCGTAACGGCCACCGCCGCCGATGGAGCCGAACACGCCATCGCCACCGATGAGCTGTCCCTCGAAAACAGCGCCCGTGTAATATTCGAGCCCACGAACGATTGTCGGATCGATTTGCGCCTGCGCGTCGCCAACATTGAGCGCGCTCAAAGCAGCATCGATCGCACGCAATTCAGAAACAGACTCCTCGCCGCCAATCGCCGCCAAGCGTTCGACAACTTCAGCGCGTGAACCCGCGCCAGCGCTCACCAGATCAAGCACAGCCTTCGCTTGCGAGGCATCCAAACCCGCGCCTTTGGTGAAATCACCAGATTCATCTTTGCGGCCTGCGCCGAGCAGCGCCTCGACACCGCGCACCCCCAAGCGATCGAACTTATCGATCGCGCGCAGCACAGTGAGGCGCGTCGAAAACGCATCCGCCGGAACGCCAATCTTCTCAAGCACCGCGTCCAGCAGCTTCCGCGTCGAAAACTTGATCTGAAACTGCCGGTCGGCGAGGCCTACAGCGCTATACGCCGCGCACGCCATCGCGATCATCTCAGCGTCAGCCGCCGGCGAGGCACTCCCCACCGTATCCGCATCACACTGCCAGAACTCCCGGAACCGTCCTGGTCCCGGCTTCTCATTCCGCCACACAGGCCCCGCAGCCCAACGGCGATACGGCTTCGGCAATGCGTCGAAATTCTCAGCTACGAACCGCGCCAGCGGCGCCGTCAAATCGTAGCGCAGCGCCACCCATTCCTCATCGTCCTCGAACGCAAACACGCCCTCGTTCGGCCGATCCTGGTCCGGCAAAAATTTACCAAGCGCGTCCGCGTACTCGAACGCCGGCGTCTCCAGCGACTCGAAGCCCCAGTCTTCGTAAACCTTCGACACACGCGAGATGAGCTGGCGCTCGAGCGCCAGATCCGGCCCACGCCGATCCGGCAGCCCGCGCGCGCGGCGGGGTTTCGGACGAGGGGCAGCTTGGTCGGTCATATTGCAATTGCTCAAAGGGCTAGAGATTGGGGATTAGGGACTAGGCGCAGCCCCCGCAAGCCGTCCCGGCCCAAGCGAGTGGCCCGGCCCTTGCTCGCCTCACAGGCGAAGAGGTTCAAACCATGCTCACCTGTATCGCTTTGATGCTTACCGTCGGCGCCGCCGAGCTTCCGTCGCTGGCCGCGGAGGTCGAGGCCGAGGCCCGCACCCTCAGCGCCCAGACCGAGGTCACCCCCGAATTCCTGGCCAACATCCAGGACTTCTCGCAAGATTCCGAGCAGCTCTCAGCCTCGCTCCGCGCGCTCGGCGTTGTCCAAGACCTTCCGTGCATTTTCCACGGCATCTCTGAAGACGCGCTTGTGCACATGCATGAGCTTCAAGAGGCGGACACCGCCACCGAACGCGAAATGGCCTTCAGCGCCCTCCGCGCTCTTCTCGACGACGCCATCCTGATCGCCCCGATGGCCGCCTCCGCGGTGGCCGAGGCTCAGGTCGCCGCCCACGAGTAACCCGGCGCCGCTCTTGCTCTAAGGGCAACGTTCGCGCGCGAAGGAACCCTTACATGCTTACGTGTCTCGCTTTGGTTGCGTTTAACGTCGCGAGCCTTGGTGACATTCCGAAGATGGCGACTGACCTCGAAGCCGAGGCGCGCACTTTGGCGGCCGTCAGCACGTTCTCTCCCGACTTTGTCTCGCGCATCGAAGCCTTTTCGGGCGACGCGCAACGTCTCTCAACTTCGCTGCAAAATGCCGGCGTCGGCCAAGACATGCCGTGCATCTTCCAAGGCATCGCCAACGACGCCCAAGAGCGCGCTGCCGAGTTCACCGATGCGGATACGCAAACCGAGCAGGACGCAGCCTTCATGAACCTGCGCGTTCTGATGGAAGACACGGTGATGCTTGCACCGCTCGCCGCCTCAGCCGCTGCCGACCGCGCCGACGAACGCAACATCGCTCTGCGCTAAAATTTAAGCCGCGTACTTAACACCGCACCCGTAAGGCGTCGTCTGCGCAATCTGCACAGGCCGCCCCGCTTCCAAATCAGCCCACGCCGCGCGCACGCAATTCGTTGCGCCTTCGAGCGTTTCAGGCCGCGCTGACGGGCGATCGTCGATCGCGCCCTGATAGATGATCAGACCTTCGCCATTGATCATCACCATTTGCGGCGTGTTGAGCGCGCCGTACGCGCGGCCCATGACGCCATCGCCATCGAGCAACGTCGCCGTCACCGTCGCTTGCTCAGTCTGCACCTGCGCCACCGCGCCCGGCCCATCGAGATAGCCCTGCTCGCCCGGCGCCGACGAAATCACCTGCAACCACGTCCAGCCACGCGCCGCTGCATCGCGCTGCAGCGCTTGCATGTTGCCGGCATCGTAGTGCTTGCGCACGTAAGGGCAGCCATTGTTCGTCCATTCGAGAATGACGTTCTGACCGGCGAACTCCGCCAACGTCCGCACCGCGCCCGTCGCATCCGTCACCGAGAACGCAGGCGCCGCTGCCCCAGTCGCGACATGGTCAACGTTCGCGGCCGGCCCGCACGCAGCAAGCGCCAACACAGCAGCGCCCGCCAGCAAGAACTCGCGCTTTGAAAGCATAGTCACTCTCCCTGGACCGTTTCCAGCAACAAAGATTCACTCAGCACTTGCGGCAGCACACGCGGCTCGCCGCCCTCGGCCGGATAATACAAATAAAGCGGGACGCCCGCGCGTCCACGCGCCGCCAACTCCGCCGCGATCGCTTCGTCGCGATTTGTCCAATCGCCAACCAGATACGCCGTGTTCGTTCCGGCAAACGCATCCGCCAAACGCGGCGTGAATGCCGCCACTTCATTGACCTTACAGGTCACGCACCACGCCGCTGTGAAATTCACAAACACCGCACGGCCTTCGCCCTGAAGCTCCGTCACCCGCGCCGCGCTCCATGGCTCGGACACCAGCACTTCGTGCGTTTCCACGCCGACCAACGGTCGCCAGATGAACGCGCCAGCGATCGCGAGTTGCAGCACGCCGATCGCCAACCACACCCGCCCCCAACGCGAAGACAAAATCAGGAACGTCACCGACACGAACAACGTCAGCAGCGCGATCGTGCCTTGCGAACCGGATTGCTCCGTTAGCACCCACACGAGCCAGACCGCCGCGCCAAACATCGGAAACGCGAGCACATTCTTGGCGCGCTCCATCCACGCACCGGGCTTCGGAATGAGCTTCTGCAAACCAGGCGCAAAATGCAGCAGCGTCAGCGGCAGTGCGAACCCCAGGCCCAACGCCGCGAAGATCACCAACGTCGTCAGCGCCGATTGCGTCAGCGCCGCACCGATGGCGCCAGCCATGAACGGCGCCGTGCACGGCGTCGCTGCGATCACCGCCAGCGCGCCCGTGAAGAACGCGCCCATATCGCCGCCGCGCGAGGCCAGACGAGAGCCGACGTTCTGCGCGCCAGCGCCAATCTCAAAAACGCTGAGCAGATTAAGGCCGATCAAAAAGAAGAGCAGCGCCAGCAAGCTCGTCACCCACGGTGCCTGCAACTGGAAGCCCCAACCCACCGCTTCGCCCGCGCCGCGCAATGCGATCAACACCACAGCGAGCGCCAGGAACGTCACCATCACGCCGGCGAAATAGAGAACGCCGTGCCGCCGCGCGTCGCCGCTTTGCACACCGCCCGCAAATTGCAGCGCCTTCACCGAAAGCACCGGCAGCACGCACGGCATGATGTTGAGGATCAAACCACCGAGAAATGCCAAGCCAAGCGCCGCAAGCAACGCAACACCTGTCATCTCAGCAGCGGCTGGCGTTGACGCTGCCTCAGCGCCTCCTTCGATATCCGCGAGCAGATAATCATCGGACATCGCCGCCGCCTGATCGTCCGTGCCCGCAATCGCTTCACCCGGCGCCCGCTTCGATCTCAACACCGCGGCGCACCCACGCGCCGCCCTCTTGCGCCTCGTAAACGACAAGTCCCGCAAGCGGCGCAGCGCCTAGCGGACGCAGATCAGGCGTTAGCGAAAAACTCGCGCCACCAGCGCCAACGCGCGCATGCTGCGCCGGCGCCGCTTTAACGACGCCGCGCTCAAACGGAAAGAAGCGGATATTGCGTGACGCGCTCGCATTCGGCAGCGAGACACTGAGCCGTGCGGGATCGCCCGTTGCGATCGTCGCGTTCACGCCATCCTGGCGGCGCGGAATATTCGCAACCGCCTCGCCGACACGCGCCGCCCATTCCGGATCATCGCGCCCTTGCGCCGCCACCGGCACGCTCAACGTCAGCGTCGCATCTTCCGGCACGCACACATCCGAACACACAAGCCAATACGCAGCCGCGCTCAGCGTCACCGTCGAACCGGGCCGCGCATTCGCAGGCACAGTGATCTCGACCGGAAAGAGCACCTCGCCCTCGTAGCCGTAATTCACGAGCATGGCGTAGGGCACTGCCTCAGGCGCCGGCCACCGGATCTCGCCCGCGCGCCATCCTGTCGGCAGCGTCCACGTCAGCCTTGTCGGCTCGCCGCTATCGCCGGGATTGCGCCAATAGGTGTGCCACCCCGGATTGATCGTCTCGCGCAGCACGATCGTGAAGCGCTCACCCGGCGCCACCGCTGCTCGCGAGGAATGCAGCGCCGCTTGCACCTGCCGCTCGGCAGACAATGGCTGCGCTGAGACAGATGGCGAGAGGAAGAAACCGAGGAGGAAAACCGCCAGCGCGGCAAAACGGACCATAGATACGCGCATACAGGCTGAACCGCCCCAGGCCAATGCGGCTCGCCCGCACGTACCCATTCGCGCCGCCGCACCGGCCGGTTACCCGCGCCCCAAAGAAAAACGCCCCTCGTTTCCGAGGGGCGTTTTGGAACTTCAGTCCGTCGCGGCTTAGCGCAGCGGTGTCGAAGCCTGAATGCGCGCCGCACGGCTCAGGATCTTCGGCCACAGGCCGAGCGAGAGCAGGTGCGCGTGCATCACAGCCGTGACGCCCTTGTCGCGGAGTTCGAGGTACACTTCCTTCGGAAGCGCGTTGAGCTTCGATTCCGAAATACGCAGGTACTCGCCGAGCTTGGTCGGCTCGTCCGGCGTGCCGTCGGCCTTCGCGCGCGGCAGAGCCAGCGGCGTCGACTCGAACAGGCCGTGTTGATCCATCAGCTTCACGAATTCCTGGGTGCGCTTACCCAGCATGTCGAACTCGCGGCAGAACTGGATCGCCTCTTGCGTATAACGCGAGGGCTTGTCGCCTTCGAAGAACGGCAGCTCCGGCGTCGACGACAGCATCTTCGCCGAGCGATCGATGCAGACGAGAACGCGGTCCTCGTTGCCCTTCTCTTGGCTTTGGTTCGCCAACACAGGCAGGAACGGATAGCGGCGCGCGAACGCCGGCAGATACACTTCCGGGTCCAGCGAGCCATCAGCGCCCAAGAACACGTTCATGCCCGGACGCAGACCCATCACCGCCAACGGCGTCTTCGACTGCGTGTCGAAAATGATCGGGTAGCAAACAGCCGCGAGACCGAACTCATCGACCGTCAACGGCACGAGGTGCGTGTCAGCGAGGAACGCAAACGGATTGCTGACCTGGCTCACACCCAGCTTGCCGTGCTTTTCAACCGAAAGCGGCTCGAGCTGGTTGTAGAAAAGGATTTTGCCCAGCGTTTGCTGGCCGCCTTGGGCGGTTGTCATGGTCGTCTCCGCGAGTTCCCTACCACTGAGGGGCCGTCAAAACCACGAATGCGCGGTTTCCGCAACACGTTAGCGCAAAACAACTGCGATGACCGGCCCTTTTCTCAGCGCCGACGCATGCTATTCCCGGCCCGGCGCCTTGCTGCGGCGCAACCTGCCTGTTGAGGGATAAATGAAGCCGATCCGTTGGGCTGCCGCCGTGGTTCTGGGACTAACGCTTGCCGCCAGCGCCTGCGGCCCGCGCCAAGCGCAGCCGATGACCGCCTTCGAAGGCAAGCTCTCCGATTGGGCGCGCGAAATTCTCGCCGACAGCCCCGAGACGGCATCACAGACCGGCGTGCAAGACGATGCCGCCGGCGGCGCCTACAATGATCGTCTCGACGATCGTTCAAGCATTGCACTCGAAGCGCGCCGCAGTCCTGCGGTCCGCCGTTATGCAGAACTTCGCGCGCTCGATGTCAGCCGTCTCAGCGAAGATGATCAACTCACCTACGCCGTCTTGCGCGATCAATTCGCCAGCGTCGCCGGCACCGCCGCGTTCAACTATGGCGACTTCGGTCCGTTGGGTGGCGCGCATCCGTATGTCATCAATCAAATGGACAGCGCCTTCATCACACTGCCCTCCTTCCTCGACGAACGCCACGACGTCACCGACACCGCGTCCGCTGAGGCCTACATCACGCGCCTGCGCGCCGTTGCCGACGCCATCGATCAAGAAACCGACCGCGCGCGCGAAGACGCAGCCCTCGGTGTGCGCCCGCCAGGCTTTGTCCTCGACACCGTCGCCGGCATGCTCGAAAGCGTCCTCCGGGATCCACCGAGTTCGCAAGTTTACATCACCGGCTTCCGCACCAAGCTCGACGCCATCGCCGCGCGCGAGCAAAACGCCGAACGCCGCACCGTCATCGAGCGCGACAACCAAGTCCTGATCGCGCGCGCCGAAGCCATTGTCCGCGACAACATTCTGCCCGCCCACCAACGCGCGCTCGCTTGGGTGCGCTCGGAGCGTTCACGCGCCAGCGACGCGCCCGGCGTCTCAAACCTGCCGCGCGGCGCCGAGTATTACGCTGCCGTGTTAAAGATCGAGACCACCACGGATCTCACCCCAGACCAAATCCACACCATCGGCCGCAACCGCGTCACCGAACTCAACCGCGAACTCGACATCGCGCTCCGCCGCCTCGGCCTCACCGAAGGCCCCGTCGGCCAACGCCTGGCGCAGCTCACCGCCGACCCGCGCTATCAATACGAAGATAGCGACGCCGGCCGCGCTCAACTCATCACCGACGTGCAAGCGCGCGTGAACCGCGTGATGGAACGCGCGCCGCAATGGTTCGGCCGCTTGCCGCAAGCGCGCCTGGAAGTCCGCCGTGTACCCGCCTTCGCCGAAGCCGGCGCGCCGGGCGCCTATTACAATCCGCCGTCGCTCGATGGCTCAAGCCCCGGCATCTACTACATCAACATGCGCAGCCTCGCCGAGATGACGCGCATTGATCTACCGACGCAGGATTTCCACGAAGCCGTCCCCGGTCACCATTTCCAAATCGCGCTGGCGCAAGAACTCACCGACACGCCGCTTCTGCGCCGCATGACCTCGTTCAACGCCTACAGCGAGGGCTGGGCGCTCTACGCCGAAGAGTTAGCCGACGAGCAAGGCTTCCACGATGGCGACGCTGCCGGTCGCATCGGCTATCTGCGCTGGCAGCTCTGGCGCGCCGTGCGTCTTGTCGTCGACACCGGCCTCCACGCCAAAAATTGGACGCGCCAGCAAGCCATCGATTACGTCTCAAGCACCACCGGCGATCTGCCCGGCGTCGTCTCAACCGAAGTCGATCGCTACATCGTTTGGCCCGGCCAAGCCTGCGGCTACGAACTCGGCCGCCGCGAAATCGCGCGCCTACGCGAAGAAGCCCGCAACGAACTCGGCGCCGACTTCGATCTACGCGGCTTTCACGACGCAGTGCTTCTGCACGGCGAAGTCCCGCTCAGCGTCTTGGACACCCTCGTCCGCGACTGGATCCCCCAACAACGCCGCGCCGCCGAACGCGAACGCAACCGCCGCTAAACCTGGAGCGCCGGCGCCCTCGCCGGCATTTTCGGTAAGCGCGGCCCTTCGACAAGCTCAGGGTGACGCGAGTGAGGCGCTGGCGTCTGAATTGGCGTCATCCGGCGCTCAAATTGGCGTCATGCTGAGCCTGTCGAAGCACGACGCCACGCGCCACTAGCAACTTCACAGCAAGCTTCGTTAAGCCCCGTTAGCGATGCGGCTTAGACTGAAATTTACGGTGAACCGCTAAGAAACCCCGTTGGTATAATTCGGGGACGCGCAATGGCGCAGGTAAACTCCGGCGCGTCGGTTGACGTCGCCATCATCGGCGCGGGTCCCGCTGGCCTCACCGCAGGCTACCTGCTTTCCAAGCAGAACGTCAGCGTTCTCGTTGCCGAGAAGGATCCGCAATACGTTGGCGGCATCAGCCGCACTGTTGTGCACGAAGGTTATCGCTTCGACATTGGCGGCCACCGCTTTTTCTCGAAGTCGAGCGAAGTCGTCGACCTCTGGAACGAGCTGCTGCCTGACGATTTCATCGTCCGCCCGCGCATGTCGCGCATCTACTACGGCGGCAAGTTCTACTCATACCCGCTGCGCGCTTTCGAAGCCCTCTTCAACCTGGGCATCTTCAAGAGCGCCATGTGCATGCTCTCCTACGCCCGCTGGCGCGTTTTCCCGCACAAGGACGTCAAGACGTTCGAGCAATGGGTCGTGAACCAGTTCGGCGGCGAACTCTTCCAAATCTTCTTCAAGACCTACACCGAAAAAGTGTGGGGCATGCGCTGCGACGAGATCTCAGCCGATTGGGCCGCGCAGCGCATCAAAGGCTTGAACCTGATGACCGCCGTGATCGATGGCTTGAAGCGCTCGATCCCGTTGCTCAACGGCAAAAAGAACGACGGCATGCAGACGAAGACTCTGCTCGAAAGCTTCCGCTATCCGCGCAAAGGCCCCGGCATGCTCTGGGAAGCCGCGCGCGATAAGATCATCGAGCAAGGCGGCCGCGTCGAAATGGGCGCCGACGTCACGCAGCTCTCCTTCAACGAAGCCACGCAACGCTGGCGCGTCGTCATCACCGACACGAACGGCGCCCAACGCGTCATCTCCGCCGCGCACGTCATCTCATCCGCACCAATGAAAGAGCTGGCGGCAAAAACCTTCCCGCTCCCGGCATCGTTCAACTCTGCGCTCAACCTGCGCTATCGCGACTTCCTCACCGTCGCGCTGATGATCAAGTCGGAAGACCTCTTCCCAGACAATTGGATCTACGTCCACGACCCGAAGGTGAAAGTCGGCCGCATCCAGAATTTCCGCTCATGGTCGCCCGAAATGGTGCCCGATCCGAGCATGGCCTGCGTCGGCCTCGAATATTTCTGCTTCGAAGGCGACAACGTCTGGGCCTCGAAGGACGCAGACTTGGTCGAACTCGCCAAGCGCGAAATGGCGCAACTGGGTCTCTGCAATCCAGATGACGTCGTCGGCGGTGTCGTTGTGCGTCAAGAGAAGGCGTACCCGGTCTATGACGAGACCTATCAGCAGAACGTCGACGCCGTGCGCGAAGAGCTTGAGCAAAAATACCCGACGCTCCACCTCATCGGCCGCAACGGCATGCACAAGTACAACAATCAAGATCACGCCATGATGACGGCGATGCTCACGGTGAAGAACATTCTCGCCCAAGATCGCCGCTACAATGTGTGGGGCGTCAACGAAGACGCCGAGTATCACGAGTCCGGCTCTGAAGGCGAAGCTGAAGCGCTGAAATCGGAACGCCTCGTCCCACGCCGCGTGGCCTAGTGCAGATCGCCGCGCTCACCTCGAACGCGATGCGCATGCTGGGTGAAGACCGCGTGCGCTACGTGCTGGTGAGCGTAGCCGCCCTTGGCGTCGACACGATCGTCACGCTGAACATGACATGGGCCGGCGCTCCGCCCGCCATCTGCGCCGCAGCAGGCTACATCATCGGCCTTGGCCTGCACTGGATCTCTCGTCGCGCTTCGTTTTCGCGGACTCGCTCGCCGCAAGCCGCACGGCACGCGCGCGCCAGGCCGCACTCTTCTTTGCCTCCGGCTTCGGCGGCCTCGCCGTCACCGTCGCCACCTTCACCACCGCAGTGACGCTAGGTGCACCCGCCATCATTGCAAAAGCGCTCTCCGTCGGCGTCAGCTTCTGCATCGTCTATCTCATTCGCCGCCACCTGATCTTCGCGCCGCGGCCATGACCTCCGCCAACATTCTGAGCCTCAGCCGCCGCGAGCACCTGATCGTCGGCGCGATGTGGGCCGCGTTGACGGTGCTCTTCATCCTACTCAATCGCCACGCCATCGCCTCGATGTCGTTGCCCGACTCCGACGATTACCTGCGCTTGCAACAAGTGCGCGATTGGCTCGCCGGACAAGACTGGTTCGATGTCACGCAGCATCGCATCAATCCCCCGGTGGGCGGCATTCTGCATTGGTCGCGTCTCGTCGATATCCCGATCGCGCTCGGGCTCCTCGCGCTGAAGCCACTCATCGGCCAAGCCAACGCCGAACTCGTCGTCGCGCTCGCTCTTCCCGCGATCGTGATGGCGCTCGCCATGTGGCTCGTCGCCACCATCACCGCGAAACTGGTCAACCGCACTTGGGCGCCGCTCGCGGCCGCGAGCGTTCCACTATCGGCGCTCATCTACTCGCAGATCATGCCGCTGCGCATCGATCATCACGGCTGGCAGATGGTGATGGCGCTCGTCGTCTTCTGGGCGCTGCTCGATGAAACCCACAAACGCCGCGGCGGCGTCATCGCCGGCATCGCGGCGGCATGCTGGCTCAACATTTCGCTCGAAGGTTTCCCCGTCATCACCTGCGCTGCCGCCGTGCTCGGCGTGCGCTGGTTGCTCGATGGCCGCGAAGCGCCGCGCCTACAGGCCTATCTTTGGGCGCTGACGCTCACCAGCTTCACGCTCGAAACCCTGACCATGCCCCGCGCCTGGATCGCGGTGGAATGCGATCGCGTTTCGCAACCCTACTTCGTCGCCTTCGCCATCGCCTCGGCCGCTGCGCTGAGCCTGCAAGCCAAACTGTTCGCCGATCTGCGCCTGCGCGCTGTCTTCGGCGTTGTCGTCGGCGCCGCCGTCGCGGGCGCCTTCTTCACGGGCGGCGCACAATGTTTCGCCGGCCCCTTCCGCGGTCTCGAACCGATCGTCCGCACCCTCTGGCTCGACGAGGTCGGTGAATCCAAACCGCTGATCGAGCGCGGCATCGGCGCCTTCATCGCCAGCGGCGGCTTTTGGTTAGTCGCCTTGCTCGGCGCGATCCAAGCCACGCGCGGCGCCACAGGAGAACAACGCTTGCGCTGGATCACAGCGCTCACCCTCATCACCGCCTCCGGCGCCCTGATGTTCGTCCTCTCGCGCACCGGCGCCGTCGCGCACGCCTTCGCCGCGCCCGCCGCCGCGTTCGCCGGCTACGCGCTCTTCACCCGTGCCCGCGCCATCCAATTCATGCCGACACGCACTGTGCTGACAGCATTGGCCTTAGCGATCGCAACACCCGCGCTGCTACGTCCCGCGCTTCAACTCGACGCCGCCACGCACATGGTCGCGCGCGGTCCGTCCTGCACGGTCGACGCCGCAACGCTTGCCGCGCTTCCAACGAGCACACTCTTCACGCCGATCGACATGGGCGCAGCCGTCATCGTTCGTTCGGCTCACAGCGTCGTCGCCACCCCGCACCACCGCAACCATGCGGCGATCGGCGACGTGCTCACCGCCTTCACCGCCGAGCCACGCGAAGCCCTCGCGCGCATCGCAGCGCACCGCGCCGCTTACGTCGTGATGTGCCCAACCAGCCCCGACGTCGTCAGCTACATCAGCGCCGCCCCCAACGGCTTCGCCGCGCGCCTCGCAGCGGGCCAAACCGTCGCCGGCCTCACACCGGTCAACGTCGGCGGACAATCGGGCTTACTCGTCTTCGCCGTCGACAACGCCCAGCAAGACGATCTCCGCGGCCGCTTGGCCTTCAACGAAACGACGCCATAGCTTTCACCACACATCCGCGTGAACTTAGCGCGTGCGCACAAAACGCCGCGCACATGCCTCATGTTGGCCCCGATCGCGGCGCTTCGCTTACCGTGTCAAGAAACCGTGGTCCGGACGGTTCGGGAGGGAAACGTCATGCTACGCAACACTCGGCGTGCGGGCTTATTTGCCTGCGCGATACTTCTCACTGCTTGCGCGTCACAATCAGCGCCACAGGATGATACGATCACAACGACCGCCCAAGAGCAAAGCATTGGGCCGCCGCCAATGCCACCGCCACCACCACCGCCGTCGCCACTTATGACGCAAGACGGCCGCTCGCGCGCCGCGATTCGCGGCGTCGTGGGTAACTACGCACAAATGGCGCCGCAGCCAATGCCCGGCGATGTCGATCGCGAAAACTACGAAGACGTCGACGTCAATCCCGTGCATATGGTCGCGGAAGATCCGGTCTCGACCTTCTCCATCGACGTCGACACCGCATCCTATGCCAACGTGCGCCGCATGCTCACCTCGGGCCGCTTGCCGCCGCAAGACGCCGTGCGCACCGAAGAGTTGATCAACTACTTCCGCTACGATTATCCGCTGCCGCAAACGCGCGAACAGCCCTTCTCCACCAGCGTCACTGTCACGCCCTCACCCTGGGCTGAAGGGCGCCAACTCGTGCATATTGGCCTGCAAGGCTACAACATCGTCCCGCGCGAGCGTCCGCCGCTGAACCTCACGCTGCTGCTCGATGTGTCCGGTTCAATGGGCGAAGCCAACAAGCTGCCGCTCGTCATCCAAAGCATGCGCATGCTGGTTGAGCAGTTGAACGCACGCGATCACGTCTCCATCGTTGTCTACGCCGGCGCCGCCGGCGCAGTGCTCGAACCAACGCCAGGCAACGAACGCGGCCGCATCATCGCAGCGCTCGAAAACCTCCATGCAGGCGGCTCCACCGCCGGCGGCGAGGGCCTGCGTCTCGCCTACGCGCTAACCGAGCAAAACTTCCGCCGCGACAGTGTCAACCGCGTCATCATCGCGACGGACGGCGACTTCAACGTCGGCATCAACAACCCCGCAAGAGTTGGAAGACTTCGTCGAGCGCAAGCGCGACACCGGCATCTATCTCTCGGTGCTCGGCTTTGGCAGCGGCAACTACAATGACGCGCTGATGCAAACGTTGGCGCAGAACGGCAATGGCAACGCCGCCTACATCGACACCATCAACGAAGCGCGCCGCGTCCTCCACGACGAGATGGCCTCGAACATGTTCACGATCGCCAACGACGTGAAAATCCAAGTCGAGTTCAATCCCGCCCGCGTCGCCGAGTATCGCTTGATCGGCTACGAAACCCGCATGTTGAACCGCGAGGATTTCAACAACGATCGCGTGGACGCGGGCGATATCGGCGCAGGCCACGCCGTCACTGCGATCTACGAGATCGTCCCCGTCGGCGGCGCCACCTTCAACGATCCGCTGCGCTATCAACGCGAAGGCGCAGCGCCCTCAACCGCAAGCGAACTCGCCTTCCTGCGCATTCGCTACAAACTGCCGGGCCAAGACACGCTCGCGCTTGATCGAACGCCCGATCACCCAACGCGATTTCGTCAGCGACATCGCCCAAGCGCCGGAATCCACACGTTGGGCCGCGGCAGTGGCAGGCTACGGCCAATTGCTGCGTCACGACCAATTCCTGCGCCAAGACTACGGCTACGACGACGTCATCCGCTTGGCGCAGTCAGCCCGCGGCCAAGACGAATTCGGCTGGCGCGCCGAATTCCTCCAACTCGCCCGCAGCGCCCAAAGCGCGGCAGCGTTGCCCTCCGCGCAAAATGCGCAACCGGGACGGCGCTAACCTAGCGACTTAGGAAGCAACCACTCACACGCTTCCCGGCCAAGCTCACACGCATCCCAAGATGCGTGTGCGCCTCCGGGACACAGGACCGACCACCAACTCTACACCTCCTCCCGGATGGCTCGGCCCCGGCTCAAGGCCGGGGCTGCGTCCGGGAAGCGGTGTTGAGAAAAGTCACGGGAAGCAAATTGCTTGTGATCTCATCATAAAGATCACGCCATTGCGGATTGGCCTTCTCAATCAAGGCAAGCTTCCAATCGCGATGCCACCGTTTAATCGACCGCTCGCGCGTGTAAGCCGCCGCAACTGACTCGTGCGTTTCGAACCACACGAGCCGTGTCACGCTATGCTTACGTGTGAATCCATGAAACACGCCTTCGCGATGCTCATACATTCGCGCCAGCAAATCGCGTGTCGAACCAGTGTAGAGCGTCCCATTACGAGCGCTCGCGAGGATGTAGACGAACCCGCCAACCTCCTCGCGCATCGTCAGCTCCTATGAGATGAAAACCTAAGCCGCCCAAACCAGCCTTACGCCGCTCTCTTCCGCAGCTTCCGTCAGCTCAGCATCCAGGAACGGACCATTCATCGCCGGCTTCAACGCCGTCGCCAGGTCTGCTTCCACATATTCGCGCGCATCGCGCTCGTCGTGCTGGTGGATCAGGATGTGGGTCGCGCCCAGGAGCTGCGCTTCCGGCCATTGTTCGTGATTGGCCAGACGCTTCTGCAAATTGCCGGTCCGCGACAAGAACAACGGCGTCCAACCACGGCCGCCAGGGCCTGGGCGCGCAAAGCAGTACACCGCCGGCGCCGTGCCGAATTGCTCATGCGGGCGATGCACGCTGAAACGGTGCAAGCGACCTGAAATTCCACGGAAAATTGCTTCGCTCATCGGACGCCCCCGCTCAAATCCACTACATCGTTCGCTGTATGTTCCAAATTGATACGCGACTCATTTGTTCTTGTAAAGTTCTATTGCGCGCCCGATCTCAAATTCCCGCGCGCCGCTCCCCATCTTTCCGCGGACCCCACACCCTGCGATATCGGAGATGATGGCTCACGCCCACGATCACACTGCGCAAATGGCCGAAGCGGAAAAACGCTGCGCCGATGCTGGCGAGAGCTTCACGCCGCTGCGCAAACGCGTGCTCGAGCTCCTGCTCGATCAACACGGCCCCGCAAAAGCCTACGATCTTCTACCGCTGATCGACGCCGACAAATCGGCAAAGCCGCCGACAGTCTATCGCGCGCTCGATTTTCTCGTGCGCATGGGCCTCGCGCATCGCATCGAAAGCTTGAACGCGTTCATGGCCTGCGATGTCGGCGCCTGCGAACGCTCGACCATCTTTCTCATCTGCGAAAAGTGCGGCGGCGCTGAAGAGTTCGACGCCGGCCACGCGCTCATCGATCTTTCTGAAGCCGCCAAGAAAGACGGCTTTGCTATTCGCCGCACCATGATCGAAGCCAGCGGGGTTTGCGCGCAGTGCCAAAAAGCAGCGTGACCCATCCGGCGCCCCTGCCCGCGCCGCTTTACCAGGGCAGCGTCAACACCTGGGAATGCGACGACGGCGGCCACCTCAATATCCGCTTTCATCTTGAGCGCGCCTTCATCGGCCTCGCCCACATGGCGCGCCCGCTCGAGATCCCGCACGCCTTCACGGAATCCGCCGGCTCCACGCTATTGGCGCAAGAAGTACACGTGCGTTTCATCAAGGAAGCACGCCCCGGCGCGCCGCTCATCATGCATGGCGGCGTCGTCGACATTAGCGAGACTGAAGCCACGCTTTGCCTCGACATGCGCCACCATGATGGCGCGCCCGGCACCGCCTTCACCTTCAAAGTGCGTCACGTCGAAACCCGCGCCTTGCGCAGCTTCCCGTGGTCGGAGCGCACCAAGCGGCCGCCAAGCGGCTGAAGTGCAAATTGCCTGAGCACGCCAAGCCGCGTTCGGTCGACATCACCAAAGCGCCGGCCGAGATTTCGCTCGCAAACGCTAGCGCGCTCGGGCGCCTAGCGCATCGGCGGCGCGATCGTCTATCCGATCAATGCGACGCGCTCGGGCGCCTGCGCGGCGAACACTTCGCCGGCCGCATCTCCGACAGCGTACCCAACCTGCTCGCGCCATGGCGCAGAGCCGCGACAAGCGAAGGCGTGCAGCCCGCAGGCGCCGTCGTCGAATCCCGCGTGGTCTTCCGCCGCTTCCCGCGCGCGGGCGAATTGATCGAAGTCCATTCCGGCATCGCCGAGATCGGCGAAAAGACGCTACGCATCGTCCACTGGATCATTGATCCGGAAACCGGGGCGCCGTGGGCCAGCATGGAAGCCGTCGCGCTGACCTTCGACGTCGCCACCCGCAAAGCGCTAACGCCCACTGCCAGAAGCCCGCGCCCGCGTGGAACAACCGTTGCGTTGGTGCCGGGCCTGAGCGTCCAACCGGCGCTACTGCACCAAAGCGTCGTGAAACTTGCGCCCTTGGCGCGCCATCAACGCCGCGCTCTCGATCGCCGCCCGCGCGCGATCCGGCCGCTCCATCGGCAACATGTGCCCCGCGCCCTCAACGGTCGCGACACGCGCATCAGCCTTGATCGCCGCAATCCGATGCATCGCAGCTTCCGTGATCGTTGAGCCCTTCTCAGCCCGCAGCAACACCAACGGATCGGTCACGCGCCGCAACGCGCCCCACGGATCGTGCCGCTGCGCGGTGTAGGTCGCCGCTTCAAACGCCGGATCACAAGCAAGCTTGAACGCGCCTTTGCCGCTCTCAACCAAGCCATCAGCGACATAATCCGCGATCACCTCAGGCGGAAACGCCTTGAAAATCCCGCGCCCCGTAAACGCCGTCACAACGCATAGCCGGCCGCCGGCAGGACCACCGGCTCCAGCAACGCCAAGCCATTCACCAGATCGGTACGCACACCCGCCGTCAGCAAACTGATCGTCGCGCCCATCGAATGGCCCGCGAGCGTCACCGGCGCGGTGAAATGCTCAAGCACCGCGATGAGATCATCGCGATGGCGCTTCCATGATGTGTAGCTGAAGAGCTTATGCGGCAGCGTTGTCAGCCCGTGCCCGCGCATATCCAGCGCCAGCACATGAAAGCGCTCGCCCAGCGGCTGCAGCAGCGTGCGATAGGTGCGCGCGTTAAAACCGGTCGCGTGAATGAACACGATATCCGGCGTCGCCGTCTCGCCGCCGAAGGCGATGCCGGCCATACGTCCGCCGGGAACTTCGAACGAGACGCGGCGGAAAGTTTCAGATGCTTCACGTCACGGCGCGGACCATGGCGAGGGAACGCGCCAAGGCTCAAGACGCCTCCCGGGGGGGAACCAAACACGCGCCGTAAAATATCGCTCGTTCGCCGCCAAGGATCACGCCGAATGGCGCGTTCTTCTTCGGCGATAAAATAGAAGCAGCCGTCCAGCGCCTTCGTCGTCGAGAAGTTAATGACCTCGGTGCGCAGATCCGTCGTCATGCTCGACATGCCCACTTCGCGCAGCGCCGTGCGCATCAGCGTGAACGCGCCCGATTGCGTCAGCGCCGTCGTCATCGGCGGGCGCAGCAGCGACGTCAGCCGCGTTTGCGTGCGCCCGCGCAAATAGCGCGTGGCGCTGTCATTGCCGCCGCGCACGATGTCGATCGCATCCGCAATCGTGATCGTGCGCACCGCATTGGTGAACAACGTCGCCGCTTGCGGCATCACCGACTCGGCCGCGTGGTTCAAATTTTCCTGCAGCTGATCCAGCGGCGCCGACATCCGCATCCGGCTCAGCGTGCGCTGCGTTTGCCCGAGCACGCCCGGCAACGGAATGCGCACCTGCGGATTGCCCCAGAACCCATTCGGCTGCGCCAACCTATTCGTCGCGTTCATCGACGCCAGCGACAGCGCCTCCTTGATCCCCCGGCTCGCATCGCCCTGCGTCAATCCATCCAGCAACGGCCGCTGCGCAAACGCCGGCGTCGCCGCCAGCAACGCAGCCAAGAAAACCCGGCGATCCAAGTGATTCTTCATGGGTCCCTTATCACGCTTCCCAGGCGCGCCAGCGCGCCGCGCTCGTCGCCCGGGAGCGTAAGAAATATCGTCGCAAACTGTCAGACCGAAGCGGCCTGACAAATCACCTCAAACACGCCATGCTCTCCGCCAATGACCTCTCCGACCTGCTCCCCAAGCTCCATTACCCCACCCGCCTGGAAAAGCTGGTCGACGGCTGGGTCCATGGCGTGGCGCTCGGCGTCTTCACCTTCGCCGTCGGCGCAGCGCTTGGCCTTGCCATCTGGCAAGGCGGCTTACCGATGGCCAGCGCTGTCGCGGTCTACGCCATCTGCGTCATGACCATGATCGGCTGCTCGATGGCCTACAATCTGGCCGAGAACCACAAGCGCAAATCGCTGCTGCGGCGCTTCGACCACGCCGCCATCTTCCTCATGATCGCAGGCACCTACACGCCCTTCACCACCATCCGCTTCGATGGCGCCTGGGCGATCTCGATGACGACGATCATCTGGGCGCTCGCGCTCATCGGCGCCGCCGGCAAACTCTTCCTGCCCGGCATCGGCAAGAAAATCTGGATCGCGTTTTACGTGCTGATGGGCTGGCTCGTCGTCGCCGCGATGGGGCCGATGATCGAAGGCGTGCCGCTCGCGGCCTCATCCTGCTCGCCATCGGCGGCCTGCTCTACACGATCGGCATCCCGTTCTACGTCGCCGAAAAACTCCCGTTCCGCCGCGCTATCTGGCACACCTTCGTCATGGCCGCCGCCGGCGTGCACTACGCCGCCGTACTGACAGGCGTCGTCTTCGCGTAGTAGCCTCACGCGCATGAGACTTGCAGGCAAACGCGCCATTGTCGTCGGCGCCGGGCAGACACCGGGCGATACTATCGGCAACGGCCGCGCCATCGCGACGCTCTTCGCACGCGAAGGCGCGCGCGTTCTCTGCGTCGATCGCATCGGCGAACGCGCCGGAAGCCACCACTGCCGAAATCGGCGGCGCCGCCTTCGAAGCCGACATCACCAATGCCGATGCCTGCGCCGCCATCGTTGCGGAAGCCAGCTCCCGTTTCGGCGGCGTCGATGTTCTCATCAACAATGTCGGCATTGGCGGCGGCGGCGACGGCCCCGCGCACCTCGCCGACGAAGCCGCCTTCGACCGCATCATGAGCGTCAATCTAAAAGGCGCCTGGCTCACGATCAAAGCCGCGACGCCGGCGCTCCGCGAAAGCAAAGGCGCGATCGTCAACATCTCCTCGCTCGCCTCGCTCGCGGGCTCCGGCATGATCGCTTACGAAGTCTCGAAAGCCGCGCTCAATCGGCTTACAGTCTCTGTCGCGCTCGCCAACGCCAAGCACGGCCTCCGTTGCAACGCCATTCTGCCCGGCCTCATGGACACACCGATGGCGATCGCGGGCCATTCTGCCGCGCAAGGCATCGACGTCGAAACCCTACGCGCCAAACGCGCCGCGCAAGTCCCGCTCAACGCCGCCATGGGCGACGCCTGGGACACCGCCAACGCCGCCCTCTTCCTCGCCTCCGACGAAGCCAAATACATCACCGGCGTGCTCTTACCCGTCGACGGCGGCATGTCCGCGCGCGTCGGCTAACGCCGCGTCGCCCACCAGATGATCCAGATCAGCACCGGCTGAAACGCCATGCGCAACCACAAGGCACCAGCGCCGATCGCCGGATAGCGCTCGGCATGCAGCGCCATCTCAAGATTGGCCGGCGTCACGCACCGTAGCGCAATCAGCGCCCAGCGAGCGCAGCGCGGCACGCCAATCGCCCCGCGACCTCACACCCGGAACAGCACCAAAACTCAGCCCGGAGCAAAGGGTGATCGAAACGCGTCGTGGCGAGGAAGCGAAAACACCGCCGGCGAAGAACACGGAAGAAACGCCGAGCGCGCACGGCGCGGTGCCCAAGCGCCGCCAGGTCAGCAGACCGTGCAGCGACAACACCAGCCGGGCCGCCCCCCCCGGGCCCCCCGGGGGCCGCCCGCCGAGCCCCGCAGCGACGCCACCGCCAGCCCCGGAGGCCCGCCGCGGCGACACACCGCCGCCCCACACGAGCCACACCCGCCGCAGGCCAAAAGCACCCCCGGCGCCCCCCCAAAGGCTGAGGGCGCGCACCATGACCGAATCCACCTGCTTCAAAGTCAGCATCGAGAACAACGTCGCCCACATCGTCCTGAACCGCCCCGAGGCGTTCAACGCGATGCCGCGTCCGTTCTGGAATGAGCTGCCGGCGATCGTGAACGACATCAACGACAACGCCAAAGCCCGTGTCATCGTCATCTCCTCCACCGGCAAGCACTTTACCGCCGGCATGGACATCTCCGTCTTCACCGATGGCGAAGGCATCAGCGCCAGCGGCGGCGATCAATATTCGCGCGCCGAAGCCTTCCGCCAATTCGTGCTGACGCTGCAGGGCAGCTTCAATTGCCTCGACAACGCGCGCATTCCCGTCATCGCCGCGATCCAAGGCGGCTGCATCGGCGCCGGCGTCGATATGACCAGCGCCTGCGACATCCGCTTCTGCACGAACGACGCCTTCTTTCAGATCGCTGAAATCAACATCGGCATGACGGCCGACGTCGGCACCTTCCCGCGCCTATGCAAACTGATCCCCGAAGGCTGGGTGCGCGAACTGGCGTATTCGGGCCGCCGCTGCCCGCTGAAAAGGCAAAAGAGATCGGCCTCATCAACGAAACCTTCGCCACGCAAGACGCAATGCTCACCACGTCCTGGAACTCGCCCGGGAAATCGCAGAAGGCGCCTGTCGCGGTCGCGGGCTCAAAGCGCATGATCAATCACGCGCGCGATCATTCCATTGCTGATGGCCTCGATTACATCGCGACCTGGCAGGCAGGCATGTTTTCGCCGCCTCACATGATGGAAGCGTTTGCGGCTAAGGCGCAAAAGCGCGCGCCTGAGTTCGCGGATTTGGCGCCGCTCCGAAAGAACATGTGAAAGGCGGTGTCGGTTTTCGGGGGGGGCCCGGGCCGGCCGGGGGGTCCTCGGCCCCCCCCCGCCCGGCGGTTTGGTGGTGTTGGTGGGGGGTCTCCCCCCCCTTCCCTTGGCTTGTCCCCCCCCCCCCCCCGCCTCGTTTGTTCCCCCCCCCCCCCCCCCCCCCCCCCCCCTTTCGATCGCGACGAAGCGGGGTTGATCCTGCCAATTCGCGTCTATGGCGACAGCGCCCGCGTGTTTAAGCCGTTTATGCGGACCAACGATTGATGTAGAGACTCCGCATGGATATCCGCTTCGTCTCCCCCGGCCCGAACCCGCCGCACGAGGTCAACGCCTTCGTTGAAATCCCGCAAGGCGGCCTGCCGGTAAAGTATGAACTCGACCAAAAGAGCGGCGCGCTGTTCGTTGATCGCTTCCTGCACACCTCAATGCTCTACCCGAGCAATTACGGCTTCATCCCGAACACGCTCGGCGATGATGGCGACCCGATCGACATTCTGGTCGTTACACCGATGCCCGTCGTGCCCGGCTGCCTCATCCGCTCACGCCCCGTCGGCGTCCTGCTTATGGACGACGAAAAAGGCGTCGACGAAAAAATCCTCGCCGTCCCCGTCGATGCGCTCAACCCATTCTACAAAGACGTGCAAACACATGACGATCTGCCGCCGCTCTTGGTCGGGCAGATCAAGCACTTCTTCCAGCACTACAAAGATCTAGAGCCCGGAAAAATGGCGAGCGTCGGCGAATGGGCCTCGCTAGAGGTCGCGCACGAGCGCATCAACTTGGCGATCAAGCGCAAGAAATGACCGACAGCGCCATCGCCGCCCGCATCGTCAACGCCCTCGAAGCCGCCGCCGATCGCGAAGCCGGCGCACAAACCGCGCTCGTTTCCGTCACCCTCGACATGCTCGCCCGAGCCGACGCTGGATCAATTGAAGCCAAACTAGTGCGCAAAACCCGCACGCTCGTGTTCATGAGCGCTGAATTTCGCACCGATGCTGGCGAACGCATCGCCGCCGCGAGCAGCGTGCATAAAGTTCTGACGTAGGGCAGGCCCGCCCCACCTCAAGTCGGCTGACGCTGCTAGCGCCAGCGCTTGATTTGGCGTCATGCTGAGCCCCGTCGAAGCGCGACGCCACGCGCAGGCCTAAACCCGCGGCGCAATCCAACGCATCTCAACCAACGTCGCGTCGTGCAGCAAATCCGGTTCGATATCCTCGAACGTCTCCGCCGCGCCCGCGCCTTCCGGCAAACGATAGACACGCCAGAACGGCCCATCCTGCGCCGTCGAGCACGCAAAGCCAGGCGCGCCATCGACGAACTCCGTCGCGCAGAACGTCACCTCTTCCGGCGGCGCCACCCCGAACTTTGACTGCGTCACGATCTCGCCAGCCGGGCTGCGCGCCTGCGTCGAGCGTGTCACGATCGCATGCGCATGCGCATTGTCGGCGGCCGGCAGAATGCGGAACACTTCTTCGTTGCGCGCCGAAAGCGTAATCGCCTTGAAGGCCTGCCCTTCAACCTGATCGTCAACTTCGGCGACGACATAATTCGGCGCGGCACTGCGCACCGCATCGACGTTCATCGCCACCGCCGTCGAGATGCCGCCCGCGCCATCAGGCCCGATCGTCGTCTCATGTCGGCGCGTTGACGCAGGGCATCGCCTCGCTGGTTTCGCGCCGCGCTGCTGCGCGGCCCGCCGCAGCGGCAAGCCGCCAGCGCCGCCGCAACGATCAGCCAACGCATTAAGAGAACACCTCGAACAATCCAGCCGCGCCCATCCCGCCGCCGATGCACATCGTCACCACCGCGTTCTTCGCCTTGCGACGGCGTCCTTCCAGCAGCACGTGACCAACCAGCCGCGCGCCCGTCATCCCGAACGGGTGACCAATGGCGATCGAGCCGCCGTTCACATTGTACTTTTCCGGATCGATGCCGAGCTTGTCGCGCGAATAGAGGCACTGCGACGCGAACGCTTCGTTGAGTTCCCAGAGGTCGATGTCATCGACCTTGAGGCCTTGGCGCTCGAGCAGACGCGGCACGGCGAACACCGGGCCAATGCCCATTTCGTCCGGCTCGCAGCCCGCAACGGCAAAGCCCTTGAACAAACCAAGCGGCTCAATACCCTGCTTCTCAGCTTCCTTCTCATCCATCAGCACGACAGCCGCCGCGCCATCCGAAAGCTGGCTCGCATTGCCGGCCGTCACGAAATTGCCCGGCCCGCGCACGGGCTCCAGCTTGGCGAGGCCTTCAATCGTCGTATCGGCGCGGTTGCACTCGTCCTTAGTCACCACATAATCGACGAAGCTCTCTTCCTTCGTCTCCTTGTTGACGACCTTCATCCGTGTCTTCAGCGGCACGATTTCGTCGTTGAACAAACCGGCGGCCTGCGCCGCGGCGATGCGCTGCTGCGAGCGAAGCGAGTATTCGTCCTGATAATCGCGCGCGACGTTGTAGCGCTTCGCCACGATGTCGGCGGTTTCGATCATCGCCATCCAAAGCTCGGGCTTGGTCTTCATCAGCTCTTCTTCGGTGATGCGATAGCGGTTCGCTTTGCCGCTCATCTGCACCAACGAAATCGATTCAACACCGCCGCCGACAGCCGCCTTCGCGCCTTCGTTCATGATGTAGTGTGACGCCTGCGCGATCGCTTGCAGCCCTGACGAGCAGAACCGGTTCACCGTCGTGCCCGAGGTCGTGACCGGCAGCCCGGCGCGGATCAGCGAAAGGCGCGCGATGTTCGTGCCCGTCGCGCCTTCCGGCGCGCCGCAGCCAATGACCACATCTTCCACCAAAGCCGGATCGATCTTGGCCCGCTCAACAGCGTGTTTGATCGCGTGACCCGTCATCGTCGCGCCGTGCGTATCGTTGAACCCGCCCCGGCCAGACTTCGCCAAACCCGTACGGGCATAAGAAACGATCACTGCACGGCCCATCGGGTCCTCCTCAAACTTTGTTGCGCGCACACTAACGAGCGCGATGCGCGCGTGAAAGCGCGTATCGCGACGTCAGCGGCACAATAGCCCCATGAACAGATAGAGCTACGAAATGGCGTTGTTGTTCACGAGCCGCCTGTTGGCGCGGCCTCAGGCGCTGGCGGCGCGGGGATCGGTGCAGACGCAGCCGCTCCGCCTTGCTGGAAGATCCCTCGCCCTCGATCCTGAATCCATTTGGCGATGTCCTCCGAGAGAACCCCCGCGACAATGCCCACGAGCGACACCGTAAACGGGTTGAGCGTCGAAGATGTCGTCGCCTGCTGCACCGACGATGCGATCGAGAACCCAGCAATCGCCGCGTTCGCGAGCACGTAGAACGCCAAAGCCGCGCACATGCCAAAGATCAAACGCACCACGATCTCAGCCATCGTCACTGGCACTGGACGATTGAGATATGCCGGGAAGAGATAAAGCAGCGAACCTAGCGCGCCCATCAGCAGCACCAGCACCGTCGACAGCAGCGCCGGGTGCCCTTGCGCCAAGAAGGCGCTCACGCCCAACGGGCTCATAGTGCGCAGTGCGTTGGCTTCGCCGCGGATACGTTGGAAGTGCTCATAATCCGGCACAACGCTTTGCTGAAGCGCGAACACGCGGCGATTGGCTTCCGCCACTTGCCCGCTCACCAAACGCTGACGCGCAACCAGCGCCGAGCGCTCCGCCGTGCGATCATCAAGCGCTTCTTCCTGCGACGCCAATTGCTGAACCTGCACGCTCAAATTTGCGATGCCTTGCTGATCGCCAGCCGGCAAACCGGGGCGCGACGCAAGCGCGTTGATGCGTTGTGAAAGCCCCTGCGCGCTCATGTCGGCGGCGGCGCTCTCGGTGGTTTGAAGATTGGCGCGCGTTTCGATGTCGGCGATCGCGCCGACCATCGCAGCGCTCGCTTCGTTCGTGCTGGCTTCAGCGCCTTGCACTTGCGTATCGAGCGCCGCGATCTGCTGATCGATTTCAAGCAGCTCACCGCGCGGGCCAGCGCTTTCACTCTCAAGCTGCTGGATCTGCCGGTCCGCGGCATCAAGCTGCGCGAATGAGATGAGGCCGTTGGTCGACGGCGAAATCAGCTGCAGGCCGTATTGGAAGTCGCGCGAGCTGAACACCAGCGCGCTCATGCCCAGCACTCCCACCATGGCCACCGCCAGCACTACACCCACGGAAAACTTGTAGAGCGTCATCGCGACACGTCCCCTTCGGTTATCGACGCGCCGTCCCGCACGCGTCCCTGCAGCTGGAGCCTATCTAGCGCATCGGCCGGAAGGCCGGTTGGCCTTTTTTAACCATAAGCAGAGACCTGAGCCGTAGCTGACGTTACGTAATAATTGTTCAGTGAATATTTTCTCATTCCTTCAATTTTCCCTTGTCAGCAATTAGCGACGCGGGCATAAAGGCCCTGCGCTCCTCCCCAAGCAGCGCGACCAGTCCAGGAGAGAAATTTAATGAACGCCCTTCGTTCAATCGTCGCCGCCGCCGTCATGAGCGCAGCTTTCGTCGCCCCGGCCATGGCCCGCGACCTCTACACGATTAAGCTCGCCGCCCCGGTTGCCGCGCAAACCCGCATTATCGCGCTCAACACCATTTGGGATTGCAACGGCGACACCTGCCTCGCCCGCGCCGACCACGGCGTGAACGTCCGCTCGTGCCGCCAGTTCGTGCGCCAAGCCGACGGTCTGCGCATCGCGTCTTATTCTTCGGCCAGCCAACAACTGAGCGCCGACGAAATCTCGCGCTGCAACGGCGAAACGTACCAAGCGTCGACCGGCCAATCGGCCCAATAATCCGACGCTCCAACGTTGAGATTTGAGAGCCGCCGGTCAGCAATGGCCGGCGGTTTTTGCGTAAAATTCGCAGGCCGGTTCACCCACTCCTCATTGCTCTCTCACTCAGCGAGCCGGTTCACCCACTCCCGAACACGCCACAAAACGCAGCAATTATCAGAGCGCAGACAACGGCGATGGCCGCAATCGCGACATAGCCTAACCACGCTGCAGGATGCCCAGCCTTGAGCCAAAGAACGTAGAGGGGGGAACGCTTGTCCGGAGCGCTCACTTCTTCTTCCAGCGTTTAGCTGCGGCCTTCTTTGCGATCTTAGAGCGCTCTGCCGGTGACAGGCTCTCAGCGCGTGCGCGCCCGCCCTTAGCGCCTAGAGCCTTAGCCGCAGGGTCTTTCCCGTCATCAATGACGGTCTCTTCCTCGTCTCCAACGGCAAGCCTCGCCACCTTAATGGCGTTGCCGATTACGTCAGCTGGACGGCGCTCGCCTCTAGGACCTTTCGGCATAGATCTGCTCCCAAATTGATCGCGCGAACGCCCCGCCAAATGCAATGACAGCAAAGAGACCCCAGTAACCGAACAGCTGGTCGCCAGCAGCAGACGCCAGCGCGATCAGTGCTCCCAGGCCAACAGCGTTTACGATCCGGTTCGTTCCGCGTGGGCCTTTAGGCATCGTAGTCGTCCTCGCCGTTTAGCTCTCTGTGCATCGCCCTCAGGCGCGGCGCGGGTCACGAAGCTGGCCCGCTATCTCACGGCGCGGCGCCTCTTTCGAGAGCGGATCGCTGGGCTGGAACCTGGGCTTCTTCGGCTCATCCATAGCGCTAAGCACAGCGCTTCGGGGCCGTTTCCCAAGGGAGCTATGCGCCTTATTCCGATTTCAAACCGAGACAGTACCGGTTTTTCTATGCCTCGCGACCGCGCAGATCTTCGCGCCAGGGATGCGCCCCGCACGGCGTCAGTGTCAGCGCCTGCACCACCGGGTCATTGGCGATGCGCATGCGCTGCGATCCGGTGCGCGCATCGACAATGCTGTGCGTGACCGGCGCTAAACCACCGCCGGATTGCCGCGCCAAGACCAGCACGCCATGCGCGCCGGCCACACGCGTCCCGCCGGTCACGCGCGGCAGATCATAGGTGATGCGCACACGAAACGATCGCTCATTGCTCTCCAGATTGTAACGTGGATGCTCGAACAAGGTTTGCGTGCTGTCCTCATAGACGACTTCGATTTTGTCCGACTCAAAGCGCACGCCAATGCCTGCTGCGCACGCGGCTGGCCCAGAACTCCACAAGCCATTCAATTCGGCAGGCGGATGCGTAGGCCCGGCGCAAGCCGAAGCTAGGGTGGTCAGGAAAAGGAGCGCCATTGCGCGCTTCATGCATCACGTGGCTACGCTCGTATGGTTGATGCTGTCTGAACGTCGCTAAAGGACTCGCCAAAGCGAGACGGGCGCCCCATGTCACGCACATATTCCATGGATATGCCGGTACCCGCCCCCTCCGCCCATCACGGCGCGACGCCCAATCATGGCCGGCCAGCTTCCGAGCTGCTTGAAGATCTGATTGAGACGTTTCCGGGCGAGAGCGTCAGCGTCGGCGAGTTGATCGACCGCTTGGATTCACGCGCGCACGGCATGCTGCTTCTGGTGCTGGCGCTGCCGATGTGCGTGCCGAACGTTCCCGGTATTTCGACGATTTTCGGCGTGCTCATGCTCGCGCCGGCTTTGCAAATGGTGTTCGGCTCACGCCGTCTTGTGGTGCCGAAGCGCGTGCGCGAATGGCGCGTCAGCGGCGAAGCCCTACGGCGCACCTTTCATCTCGCCATCCCATCGCTGAAGCGCGTCGAGTATTTGATCAAACCACGCTGGTCGCGCCTGACGCGCTTCCCCGCCACCATCCTTGTCGGCCTGCAAACGTTGCTGATGGCGCTGGTGCTGATCCTACCGATCCCGTTCGCCAACTGGCCGCCCGGCATGACCGTCGCGATGACGGCGCTCGCCCTGCTTCAACGCGACGGCCGGCTGATGGTGCTCACGATCCCCGCCGCGATCGCGTCAGTCGCGTCCGTCTATTTCGGCGCCCGCATCGGCATCGTCGTGATCGACAGCGCCATCCAGTGGATCAACGCGCTCTTTACTTGAGCTGAAGCAGCGCTGCTCGCGTCACTCGGCGGGCCGATTTACCCACTCCCGAACGCCACGAGACAAACCCAAATCACCGCGATGGCGATGGGCACCAGATAGAAAATTTGGCAGCCCCAATAGAGAATAGGCTGAGACTTTCGTTCGGCGAAGGGGCCGCTGCGCAGATGTGCCCAGCCGGTCGAATGGTTCTTCCAGATAAAGTATGCAGAGACACAGCAGACGAAAACTAAGGCGAAGATCGCGGTGAGCATTGGCGCCACCGAACTCTCAGCAGCTCTTGCGGATCAGCCAACCCAATTGCGCGCCATTGCGATCCACCGCCGCTTCAACCGTCCGGCAATTGCGCGCCGATGGGCGCGAGGTGCCCGGCTGAAACTCCGGTTCGCCTTCGCCGTTGCGGCGATCATCGTCCGAGAGCGGCTCGTAAATCGAAACCGCACCGCCCGTGACAATGCACTCGCGCCGCGAGCCATTGGCTTCACGCACGCGCACCAGCACTTCGCCTTCATCCAGGGGCGACGCGAACGTCACCCGGATCGGCGTCGACGATGCGCGCTCAGCACAGGTGTTGATCGCCGGCATCAGCTCCGGCAGGACCGAAGCCCAAGTCGGACGCTCGCCTTCAATCACGCCGCGCCGCGCGCAGCCCTGATAAGCGACGCCCTCAAACAGAACATGCGCCGTGTACGGCAGCTCAACGCCGCTCGAGCTGCACGCTTGCTGTGAGATCGTAATCGTCAGCGGCCCCGCGACGACACGCATGCCGCCGGCGCGATAGTCGCGATTTTCCGGAATGCCGCCGTCCTCGCCCAGACCCGGACGCGTAAACTGCGCATAATCGTTCAGCAGCGTCAGCTCCCACGCGCCCTCAGCATTGCCGAGCGCGTCGATGCCACCGACCGCTTGGAACTCACCTTCGTATGCCGCGCGCTGCTCAGCATTCGCCGGCCCACCAAGCGCGGCGAGCGTTTCGGCAGCGATCTGGGCTTCGCGCTCAGCGTTGGAAGGCGATGTCTCGCCCTCTTCAGACGTGGGCGCCTGGCGCTGACACGCAGATAAAGCGGCTGCGCCGAGCGCAAGCCCTATCAGCGCACCGCGGATCAAGGTCCGCATCGGCTTCCCCCTCTCGGATCTGCCATCCGAATGGATGTCAGCACCACCATAAGAGTTAGTATAGCCCCATGCAGCGTGATTCCGGCGCCCCACTGTGGGAGTTTTTCGCGGGGGGTGGCTTAGCCCGCCTCGGGCTCGAACCCGATTTCGCCTGCACCTTCGCCAACGACATCGATTCCGCCAAAGCCAAAGCCTACCGCACGGCCTTTGCGCCCGGCGAAGACATGCACGAAGGCGACATCTGGAAGCTCACGCCGGCAAAATTGCCTGGCAAGGCGGCATTGGCTTGGGCCTCGTTCCCTTGTCAGGACCTTTCGCTCGCGGGCGCACGCCGAGGTTTAGCGGCGCCGCGCTCGGGCGCCTTCTGGGGTTTCCACTCCCTGATCGAAAAACTCGGCGACGAAGGCCGCGCACCTGACGTGCTCGCGCTAGAAAACGTCACCGGTCTTCTGAGTTCGCACGGTGGCGCCGACTTCGCTGCGCTCATCCATGCGCTCGATGATCTCGGCTATCGCGCCGGCGCACTCGAAGCCGACGCTGCGATGTTCACGCCGCAATCGCGCCCGCGCCTGTTCGTCATCGCCGCGCGCAACCCGCCGCCGCACCTCATCGCTTCAGGGCCGAGCGAACCCTTCCATACACAGAGCCTCCGCAACGTCGTCGCGCGCTTGCCCGATGCACAACGCAAGCGCTTCGTCTGGTGGCGCCTCGACACACCGCCCAAGCGCAACACCCGCCTCGCAGATCTCCTCGACGAGCACAGCGACGCTTGGGCTAGCGACGAGCAAACGGCCAAACTCGTCTCGCAAATGAGCACGCTCCAGCGCACGCGCCTGGAAGCACTTCAAGAAGGCGGGCGGCGCGAAGTCGGCGCCGTTTTCCGCCGCATCCGCATCGAGCACGGCGAGCGCGTACAGCGCGCAGAAGCGCGGTTTGACGGCCTTGCCGGCTGTTTGCGTACGCCTTCCGGCGGCTCCAGCCGCCAGCTCTTGCTCTTCGTCGAAGGCAAGCAACTACGCTCGCGCCTGCTCTCGCCGCGCGAAGCCGCGCGCTTGATGGGCGTGCCCGAGCACTACCCGCTTCCAACCGGACAAACCGCAGCCTTGCACCTCGTCGGTGACGCTGTCTGCGTGCCAGTCGTGCGCTGGCTTTCGCAACACCTGCTCGCTCCGCTTGCGGGCGCTGCCGCGGCGCGTAAGAGCGCCTAAATGCGCGCCGACGTTTTCGATCCCGTCAAACGCTCCGCCGTCATGCGCGCCGTTAAATCGCGCGACACGGCGCCTGAACTTAAAGTGCGCACCGCTGTGCGCGATCTCGGCTACGCGCGGCGCTATCGCCTCAACAACACGGCGCTCCCCGGCAAACCCGATCTCGTCTTCGGCTCCATGCGCAAAGTCATCTTCGTGCACGGCTGCTTCTGGCACGGTCACGACTGCAAACGCGGCGCACGCCAACCGAAAGACAACGCCGCCTACTGGCGCGCAAAGATCGGCCGCAACGTCGCGCGCGATCGCGCCACCCTGAAAACACTCCGCGAAGATGATTGGTCATCACTCGTGATCTGGGAATGCGAGACGCGCAATGCCGATGCGCTCGCGCGCAAGCTCACAAGATTCCTGCGCTAACGACGCTCCACCCTCGCCTGCGGGGCCGAACCGCAGGCGAGGGCGGAGTTCGGGGCGTCGGCGCAACGGGAGGACGCGCGCTGCCGCCCCAATTCCACACGCGCCGCCGCCATCAAGGCCGCCAACGGCGCAGCGCCGATCAAACGGAGCACCGGCGGCCTCCGAAGACGCGGTTTTAGGCGGCGGTGCTGGAGCGGGCGGCGACGACAGGCGCATCGAGCGTAAAGGCGAACATCGAGCCTTCGCCCAGCTCGCTCTTCGCCGTGAGCTTGCCGCCCATCAGCTTCGCCAAGCGCAGCGAGATCGCCAGCCCAATGCCCGGCCCTTCGCCATCAACGCACAAACGCTCGCGCCCAAAAATCAAAGCCAATTGCGAGCGCGACATGCCTGCGCCCGTGTCAGCGACAACAACGCTCAGCCGCACGCGTGACGCATCGATCGGTTGCGCACTCATCCGCACACGGACGCCCCCATGCGTCGTGTAACGGATCGCATTGGCAAGCAGATTGAACAACACCTGCCGCACGCGCCCGGCATCGATCTCAATCTGCGCCGGCATCGCCGGATCTACATCGACGAAGAGCTCGAGACTTTTGTCCTGCGCCGCCGCGCGAAATGCGCTCACAACCCCACGCAGCGTTTCGCGCGGATCGGATGCCTTCGGCTCAATCCGCAGCTGACCGTTCTCAAGCCGATCGAGATCCGAAAGATCGTTCAGCACCAGGCGCAACACTTCACTCGCCTGCACCAAAGTCGCGATATGCGCGCGGGCTTGCGGTGACTGCGCCGCACGCCGCAAATGCTCAGCCGCACCAACCAGCGCCGTCATCGGCGTGCGCAATTCGTCATTCATGCGCTGAATAACGCCACTTTTCGCCGCCGCAGCGGCTGCCGCAGCCTGACGCTCGCGCAACACCGCAGCTTCGGCCTCAAGCTGCGCCGCATCGGACGCCAGCAAGCTCTTCCAAAGATTGACGCCGAACGCGAGCAACAACAGCCCACCCATCAGCGGCATAAGATCGAGCGGATTGCGCGCGCCGTTCAGGAGGTAATCCGCAAGCGGCAGGCCCAGCAGAAACGCGATCGTCGATCCCGCCCCCGCAACCGAAAGCGACACTGACGAGCGCAACGTCGCCGCCGCGTTCGCAAGACCGCCGAACATGTAAATGATCGCCAGCGTCTCGCCGGGCACGTACGGCGAGAACCACAACATCACCGCGATGAGATTGCCGTAAATACTCTGCGCCGCAGTCCAAGCGATAATGCGAGGAAAGCTGCGCGGCGCCTCGCCGGCCAGGCATTGCTTCAACAACCGCCCGAACACCCAGCCGTCGAACATGATCACCGGCGCGAGCCCAAGCGCCCACAACACCGGCCACGCATTGCCAACAACTGATGTCGCGACCGCCGCAACGATGGCGCAGGCCCCAAGCCGCAGCCACATATTGGCCTGCCGCGCGCGGCCAACATTGGCCAAAGCGCGAGCGCGCTTGGCGCTATCGAGCGCGGGGGATGCGGCTGCCGTCAAAGCAGGCAAGATTGTGACAACAGGCCCCTGAACTTTCGTTAACATCGCCACTTGAACGATCGCTCAAAAAGGAGTTGAACGTTCATTCAAGGGAGGACGTCATGCGCCTTTTCACGATCGCCTTCGCGGCTACGGCCCTTCTCTCGGCGCCGATCGCCAGCGCCGAGGTCACGTCGAGTTCGCCGTCCACATTCACGATCCACGTCGAAGCCGAAGTCGCCGCATCACCGCAGGAAGCGTGGCGCGATCTCACCCGCATTGAGCGCTGGTGGAATTCCGCACACACTTATTCTGGCGATGCCTCAAACCTTCGCCTCGATGCGAGGGCCGGCGGATGCTGGTGCGAACGCTGGGGCAATCGCCAGTCCGTCGAGCACATGCGCGTCGTCATGGTGACGGAGCACGAAGGCACCCGCACGCTCCGCGCGATCGGCGGATTGGGCCCGCTCCAAGAAATGGGCGTTACAGGTGTGCTGACATTCACGATCGAGCCACACCCCAATGGCGCGAAAATTAGAATGAATTATCGCGTATCAGGCGATCCGAGCCTCAACCTCCAGGCGCTCGCCGCGCCTGTGGATAGCGTGATGACCGAACAGTTTGGCCGCCTAGTTCGGTACTCGTCGGGAACGCTCGACTGATTTGCGCGTTCAGCGCAGGCTCAGAATACCGGCGCCATGTTCCCGACTGGATCGGGCCATATCTCGCGCTCGTTCAATTGGAGGGGTTACCCAATGTTTCGTAAAGCTACTGCCGCGCTCGCGGTTCTCATCTTCGCTGCTGGTTGCACCACGGTCGATCCGGTCACCGGCGAACGTGAAGCAAACCGCACCGCAAACGGCGCCATCATCGGCGCAATCGTAGGCGCAGGCGCAGGCACGCTCGCTGGCGGTGACGACCGCCGCAACGCCGCGATCGGCGGCGTGATCGGCGCGCTCGCCGGCGGCGCCATCGGCAACTACATGGATCGCACGTATCAGAACTTGCGCGAGCGTCTCGCCGGCACCGGCGTGGGCGTTGAGCGCATCAACCAAGAGAAGATTCTACCGATCTTCCCAGCCGATCTCACGTTCGACCTGAACCGTGACACGGTGAAGAGCCAGTTCGTGCCGGTCTTGAATAACACGGGCAGCATTCTGCGCGAGTACGAGCAAACGACCGTCGACGTGTACGGCTTCGCCGATTGCACCGGCGCCGATGCGTACAACCAAGACCTCTCGGAACGTCGCGCGAGCAACGTTGCTTCTGTCTTGGCGTCGAACGGCGTCATCCGTCAGCGCATCATCACGCAAGGCTTCGGTGAATCCCGCCCGGTTACGCAACCGTGCTCGGCCGCCGCAAACCGCCGCGTCGAAGTGACGATCAGCGCCTTCACCGGCCGCTAATCGACTGAACCAGACGAAGACGCCGTCGCGCCCAAAGCGCGGCGGCGTTTTTCATTGAGGAGATGAAGATGCGTGCCTTGATCCTAGTCGCAGCCCTCGCCGCCTGCTCCCCACAGCCAGCGGCCACAACCGAAACGCCGGCGACAACCACCACGGCCGAAGCGCCGAACCCCACCCAAACCGCGCTCGCGGAAATGCCGACCTGGGAGACCGCCCGCGCCGCCGGCGTCGATTTCCGCGCCGTTGGCCAAGAGCCCGGCTGGATCGTCGACATCTACACCGCCGACCGGATCGTCGCGCTGATCGACTACGGCCAAACCCGCATCGAATTTCCGCGTGGCGCGCCGAGCGCCCCGGCCGAAGGCGCAACGCGCTTCGAAGCTCAAACCCAGGGCCACACTTTCAATCACCAACCGCCGTTTCCCCTGTGAGGACGCTATGAGCGGCGAGGCCTACCCATCCACGGTCGAGGTCGTGATCGATGGCCGTACGCTCAACGGCTGCGGCCGCAGCGTGTAGGGGCATGATTACGAAACCCCCGCCAAATAAGCGCTCCCGCTGTGTGGCGCCCGCGCACGCTTCAACCCAAGCCAAACCCCGACGCCGCGATTCAAGTTGTAATGGGGCAATCGGGGTCTAAGGTTTTTGCGTTGTTGGGCCCACGAATGTGGCCACTCGGGGAGTACGGGGATGTCGAAGAATTTGAAAAAGGCGATTGCGATCGCCGCGTTGTTGGCTGGCACATCTGGCGTCGCGCACGCGACTGAAGGTTGGTACGGCCGCGCTGATATTGGCTACACGTTCGATGGCGAGTCCGACATCGACGAAACTGGCTTCGGCCAATACACGCTGGGCCATGAGCACGGCTGGTCGGAATATCTCGGCCTTGGCTACGCGTTCCAAAACAATTTCCGTCTTGAGGGCGAACTCGGTCACCGCTTCAACGACTTCGACGAAGATGACATCGACACCGAAGCCGGCCTCAGCGGCAACGGCGAAACCCGTGTTTGGTCGGCCATGGCCAACCTCTTCTATGACTTCAACCGCGGCGGTGCGATCGAGCCGTACGTCGGGCTCGGCGCCGGCGCTGCGCGCGTGACCACGAACTACGGCAACCATTTCGGCGACGGTGAAGACACTGTTCTCGCCTATCAAGGCCAAGTTGGTTTCGCCGTCGGCCTCAGCCCACGCTGGGATCTCGATATCGGTTATCGCTACTTCGTCGCCAACGGCGTCGAGGTCGAGCCGACTATCGAGCAAGACTACATGGATCAATCGATGACGGTCGGCGTGCGCTATCAGTTCTCGCAACCGCCTGCGCCGCCAGTTGTGGCGCCGCCGGTTCAGCCGCCAGTGCAGCCGCCTGTCGTACAACAACGCCCGGCGTGCCCGACGTCGGAATTCGTTGTGTACTTCGAGTGGGATCGCTCGAACCTCAACCAAGCGGCGATCGAAACCATCGATGCCGCGGTCAACCGCGCGCGTCAGTGCAACGTCAGCGGCACGATCGTTGTCGGTCACACCGACACGTCGGGTTCGCCGACCTACAACCAAGGCCTGTCGGAGCGTCGTGCTTCGGTCGTCCGCGACGCCCTCGTGGCGCGTGGCATGGCTGCCGGTTCGATCCAAACGCAAGCACGCGGCGAAGGCGATCTCGCCCGTCCGACGCGCGACGGTGTGCGTGAGCCTCTGAACCGCCGTACGGCGGTGACGATCAGCTTCCGCTAATCGCAACAGCTAGAACTAAAGCGCGGGCCCAGCGAAAGCTGGGCCCGTTGCTTTTGTGGCTGGTTGTGCACTCAGTCGATGACGGCGCTCGCCTCGATCTCCACCAGCCATTCTGGATCGATGAAGGCAGAGACTTCCACGAACGTGCAGCCCGGCCGGACATCCGCGAACACTTCGCCGTGCGCCCGCGCCGCTTCGCGCCACTGCGTGATGTCCGTCAGCATGATCCGCGTTCGCGTGACGTGCTTCACGTCACCGCCCGCATCCGCAAGCGCGGCCGCGATGATCTCAAGGCAGCGTTTGGTCTGCGCGTAAACGTCCCCCGGGACATTTGCACCAATCGGCGCGGTGCCCGCCACCTCGATGATGTCGCCGACACGGACCGCACGCGAGCCAACTCGGCGAACCGAAAGAGAAAAGTTTCTTGCGCACGATTACCTCCTCAGTCGGTCGGGCCGACCGATCCCGCACAGGATACCCCGCAGCCGGGCCCCGACCAACAACCCCAAAAAAGAACGGGCGATCGTGCGCATTCTTCAGAATGTCGTCATTGCTAATGTAGTGCCCGCCGCCACCCGGGAATGTGTTGACGCCGAGCGGCGCTTCGGTGTGTTCGCGCATGGTGGCGAGCGCCTGCTCCATCGTTTGCCCGCCCTCCAATCCAAAGGGCAGCCCGGCTCCCGGCGGCTCATCGACATTTATGCTTTTGCTGATGATCCTGCCGTCCACGGCGACGTAGATGACGCCATCGCGCGTAAATCCGCACATGCGCGCCGGGCCATAGTTTTGAAGGTCCGCGTGGTTGCACGATGCGTTGCGCGGCAAGTCCGGGACGGCCATTCCCATCGGAAACTCGCCATGTCGAGTTCGCTCGCGATTTGGAACGGCCCGCGGCATCCGACATAGCCGCACGCATCGACCTGACGAACTTCTTCGGCCAATTGCCTGCTGCGCCGGCGTCGTCATCGCCGGGCGTCCGCGCTGGCGCGCACGCGCTCAGTAGAAGGAGCAAAGCGCCGAACACCGCACGCATCACCGGAATGGCGGCTCGTCGAACGCGCGCAGCTTGCGGCTGTGCAGCCTGTCTCGGTTCTGCTTCAGCAACGCAATCGTCTCCAAGCCAATGCGCAAGTGCGCGCCGACGGCCGCATCATAGAAGCGATCCGCGACACCCGGCAGCTTGATCTCGCCATGCGCCGGCTTATCCGAGATACAGAGCAACACGCCATACGGCACGCGCAAGCGGAAGCCCTGCGTGGCCACACAAGCGCTTTCCATATCCACCGCGATCGCGCGCGATTGTGACAACAACTGCCGCTCCTGATTGTAATTCAGCTCCCAATTGCGATCTGCGTACGAAACCACCGTCCCGGTCCGCAAACGCCGGCGCAAATCTTCTGATTCTCCGCCCGCGACCGAAGTCGCTGCCTGCTGCAGCGCGATCTGCACCTCCGCAATCGCCGGGATCGGAATTTCCAACGGCACGCGATCGTCGAGAATTTTGTCGCGCCGCAAATACGCGTGCGCCAGCACATAGTCACCGATGCGCTGCGTATGACGCAAGCCGCCGCAGTGGCCGATCATCAGCCAGCAATGCGGACGCAGCACAGCGAGGTGATCGGTGATCGTTTTCGCATTCGACGGGCCGACGCCAATGTTCACCAGCGTCACGCCGTCATTGTCCGGCGTGGTCAAATGGTACGCTGGCATTTGATATTTGCGCCACGGCACATCAAGCGCCTTTGCCTCAGCGTCTTTATCGCCAGCTTCAATGCGCACGCCCCAGGGCACGACAGCGCCCAGCCCTTCGGTCCGTTGGCAACGCCAGAGGCGGCCCAACGCACAAACTCCTCGACGTAACGCTGGTAGTTCGTGAACAAGATCCAGGGCTGCACATCGCTCCAGGGTGCGCCGGTATAGTGCTGGATGCGCTTCAGCGAATAATCCGTGCGCGGCGCATCAAAGAGCGCCAGCGGCCGCGCGCCATCCAAGCGTTCGATCCGCAACCCATCGACCACCGCATCGCCAACTTGCGTCAGCCGCGGGCTCGGAAAATAACGCGCCAGTTCTTCCGCAGGCACATTCTCAAACGCCGCTGAACCGGCCGCATCGAGCACAAACGAATACGGGATCTCAGTGTCGCTGACGCGCACACTGAGTTCAGCGCCGTAATCGTCCACCAGCAACTTCAGCTGCTCAAGCAGATATGGTCGATAATATTTGGGCTGCGTGATCGAAACCGCGTACTCGCCCGGCCACGTCAGCTGACCAAACGCACGTGCAAGCCGCGGCGCGGGCGCAGTTGGCAGATATGTGACACGCAGCTCCGGGTAGCGAAACAGCATCCGCTCATCCAAAGATGGCGGCGTTCCCTCTTCCGCATAGCGGCGAATGGCGGTGATCAGCGCCTTGACGGCGCGGTCGTGCAAAAACTCAAGTCGGTCGACGGCCTCAGCCGGCGTTTTCGGATCTTCCATCGCGGGAGTCTCCCGCGATGGGCGCCCGCGTCAAGTGGCGCCGATCAGGCGACGCGCGGAATCGGATCAACCAGGCGCGACCGGCGGTACGCGTTGTGCGTCATACGCACCTGGCTCTGAAACAGGAAACCCAGCGGCGCGTCATATTTATAGGTCGACTCCACCATGATGACGCTGGTGCCGACAACCATCATGCGGTTGTCCAGCGGCACATTCGTTCCGGCCTGACGCGCAGACATGCCGCCGTGACCTTCGCTCCAAATAACGCGGGCCGTCGATGAATTCACGATGCTGATACTGCTAACACGGATTTCCATGTCAGCGGAGCCGTTTGGGAACATCAGCACATCGAGCGCACGCCAGAGACTGGTAATTTCTGCGTTTGAAATCTCGGTGTCGCGCGCCACAACGTCTGCCAAAGAAGCAGCCGCGTTTTGCGCGCGCTTATTGGCGCCCATCACGTCGATCAGATCGACGGACCCGAGCAGCAGCGGCACCATCAAGAGCGGCGCGATAATCGCGAACTCTAGCGCGGCGAGGCCTTTATTTTCGCGTGCGAAACGGCGGAGATTTTGGACCAGCTTCATCAGAAAGGCTCGTTCCGGAACATCATTGTCGAGACAAGAATTCGTTCGCCACCAGAAACGTTTTCAAAAATCGGTTCGAACAGCGGCGTCATCACCTTCCAGCGATAATACGCGCGGACGACGACGATGTCGGACGGTTGGCCAGGCTGATAACCCATGCCCTGCGCCGAGAACTGGTTGTTCTGCACCGGATTCCACGCACTGTTGCTGGCGTCGGTGAACGAGGTGAAACGTCGAACATCGAGGAAGAGATTGCCGTCACAGCCCATGACGATGAAGCTGTTCAGTTCGCTGCAGAGCTGCCTGCGGATCTGCGCTTCACTCCCACCGTTGGTCTGCGCCTGGCCGGTGCGGATCTGTCGCGCCGTTTCCGACACAGCGAAATCGAGGCTGGTTTGCGCGAAGCCGACCATGGCGACTTCGGCCAGACCAAACGTCAGCAAGAAAAATGGCATCAGCACGAGTGCAAATTCGACAGCAGCCGAACCGCGGCGCGCGCGAGCGAACCGACGGAAAGCCTTCATTCTGCGTAGTGTGCGCGCGAACATATCGCCTCCGGGAAAAGCGACCTTACGCCCGGAGTGGCTGATATTCCGTCAAACGAGAGGGTAAACGCAGATTAACGGCGCCCAGCAGCGGCAGCGCGGTTATTGATCTGATCGGTGACAGCCGTCGATGTGTCGCCATCGCCAATGTCCGGCCGCGGCCGGCAAAGCGGCGTGCACTCAAGACGCGCCGTCTCAACACCGCGCGTGATCATCACGACATCGGTCTCGTCCGGCGTTACGACAACACGGCCCGAATAGAGCACGCGGCCATTTTGCCCGACGACGACAAGATTGGTCGAACCATAAGAGCGGCCGGTCACGAACAAGAACATGTCGTTCTGAACGGTGACGCCGGCGATTGTCGGGTTGCCGATGGCGACGCCCTCGGCGGCTTCCGACAAACGAATTGGGAAGGCTTGATCGAGCGAAACGCGAATATCACCAGCTGACGCCGGGCTTGCGAACATAAACAATGCAGCACAGGCAGCGACTAGCGGACGCAGAACGCGCATTGGCGTTTCCTTTTCTATCTCTCCTTATACTGGCTACGCGCGAATGGTTTCGGGATCGCTAAGAAACCCGCACACGCATGAGAGATGACAACACTGCAAGCGAGATCAAATCGCCATTTTCGTTAATCCACTTTTTGCCTTCTCTATTGGCGCCAAAATTTACTTCGCTCCCGTAATGTCAGCGAGCGCTTGGGAAGGGTGTCGGGTGCGACATCAGACCGGGCCGGTGAAAGAGCACTCGACAAACGGAGTTATTATTATGTTGAAGCGTTTCCTGAAGAACGAAGACGGCGCCACGGCGATTGAATACGGCCTCATCGCCGCCCTCATCGGCGTTGCGATCATTGCCGCCGTGACTGCGGTTGGCGACGGCCTGAACGGCACGTTCGGCAACGTTGCTGCCGAGTTGGGCTAAGACTAAACGCAACGGCCGCAGCCCTCCTCGAGTGCTGCGGCCTAAGCGTCCTTGTTTCCCTCTCGAAACGCCGCCCCTCGGGCGGCGTTTTTGTTTTTAACAATTCCTTGAGGCGCTACCCCGCAGAATCATTGCGCAATGTTCGAAACGATCGCACTCGCCGCTTATGTCGGTTTGGTTCTTTTCGCGGCGTTTTCGGACGCATCGCGCCTCATCATTCCCAATTGGGTGTCGATCGCGCTGACCGCGATCTTCCCTGTCGCCGCTTTGATTGCAGGCGCACCTCTCTTAGAAGTCGGCCTGCACCTAGTGTTCGCCTTCGGCGTTTTGGCGCTCGGCTTCATCCTCTTCCAGTTCAACATTATCGGCGGCGGCGATGCGAAACTGCTCGCAGCGGTGTCGGTATGGACAGGCTTCACTGCCTTCATGCCGTTTATTCTCTGGACCGCGATCGCCGGCGGCGTGATGGCGCTCGCGCTGTTAACGGCTCGCTCATTTATTCCCGTCGGCACGTATCCGGCGTTCGTTGACCACCTTCTGAAAAAGCAAAACGGCATCCCCTACGGCGTGGCGATCATGATCGGCGCGCTCATGGCGATTCCATCCCTTCCTTACCTGTCAAGCCCGTTAACCCTGCCTTAGCCACAACAATGGTCTGTTCCGTTGAAGTGCTTCGGGGACGAACGCGCGGGGAGTCTAACATATGTCGGCGCGTCAGCTGATCGTCTTGGTGATTGCCGCAGTCGCGGCCGTAGGCGCTCTTCTTCTCATTCGTGGCCTTGGCGCACGCCAAGCCGAGCAAACCGCTGCTGAGACCGAGCAGATCGCCGGTCAGCAAGTTCTCGTTGCCGCGCGTGACATTCCGCAAGGCGCAGCGCTCGCGCCAAGCGACCTCGCCGTCGCCCTCTTCCCGACCTCATCTGTTTCCAACAGCTTCGTCCGCCTAGATCAGCAACCGTCCGCGCAAGCCGATTTCGTCGGCGGCGTGGCACGCCGCGCTTTTGTGCAGGGCGAACCGATCGTTGCGGCCTCCATCGTGCAGCCGGAAGGCCGCGGCTTCATGGCCGCGCAGCTTGAGCCTGGCTTTCGCGCTGTCGCCATCGAGATCGAGTCTACCACTGCAGCTGGCGGCTTCATTCAGCCGAACGACCACGTCGACGTCATCATGACTGCGCGCGTGAACAATCAAGGCGGCGGCGGCGAAACCGTTCGCAGCGACATCATCCTCCGCGACGTGCGCGTCATGGCGCTGGGTGATCGCACCACGACGCAAACTTCTGGCGAAGCACCTGAAGCGGTGCCCGCCAGCGTCGCCGTTCTTGAATTGAGCGCTGAAGACGCCCGCGTCCTCGCACTCGCAGACGAAATGGGCACGATCAGCCTCGCGCTTCGCGGCGTGCAGGTGGAAACGGTCGGCCTCCAGGCGCCCAATCACGGGTCGCCACTCAGCCAACAGCAATCGGGCGGCGTACGCATGCATGCGTACGGCGTCGTGACCGGGGGCAATTGATGAACGCCGGGAAATCGCTTCGCGTTTCTCTCGCCACTGCCCTCTCGACGGCGGTAGCGCTAACGCCAACATACGCGGCCGCACAGGTTGAGCCTCCGAGCGCAAGCACGGTGCGCATCAATGGTGGCGGCGGCTCCCAGTCGGCTGCTCTGGTGTTGCCCTTCGGCAAATCGGCGATCATCGATCTGCCGGCTGATGCACGAGACATCCTGATCTCAAACCCGGCCATCGCAGACGCAACGGTGCGCACGGCGCGCCGCGCCTACGTCATCGGCCGCCAACTCGGCCAAACCAACATCTTCTTCTTCGACGCAGCTGGCCGCCAAATCGCCAACGTCGAAATCCGCGTCGAGCCGGATGTTGCGCCACTCAACACCCTCTTCAGCCGCTTTGGTCCTGACTCACAAATCACAGCCGAAGCGTTGAACGGCTCGATCGTGCTCAACGGCACGGCGCGCAACGCAGCCGAAGCGGATCGCGCAGCCAGGCTCGCGCAGTCGTTTTCGGCGAAACCAGCGGCGGTGCGAGCGTCCGGCGCGCCACCCGACCGGCACAGTCGAACTCGAACGTCATCAATTTGATCCGCGTGCAAGGCAGCGAGCAGGTGCTCGTGCGCGTGCGCGTGGTCGAGATGAGCCGCACGCTCGTCCGTCAGCTCGGCATCAACGCCAACTACGACGAGATGATCAACCAGCTCATCGGCGAAGACGACTTCCTGAACCTTGCAACGGCGAACGGTTTCTCGGTGAACGGCTCGCTGCTCGGCGGCCTCTCCGCAACCGGCGGCATCGCCAGCAACATCCTGCGCCCAGGGAGCTACACCTATCCGAGCGGCACTGTCGATCCGAACATCGGCACCGGCTCCGCTGGTGTCGGTGGCGGCGGCGAGTTCGATCCGACCAGGGCAGACCACGTACGGCCCTGCAACGTCAAGCGCACGCCGCACCGACGCAACCATAGAAGCGTTTGAACGCGCCGGCTTGCTCCGCGTCCTGGCCGAACCGAACCTCACCGCGATTTCCGGCGAAGCGGCGCGTTTCCTCGCCGGCGGCGAATTCCCGGTGCCGGTCAACAGCGACGACGGCCAGATATCAGTTGAGTTCAAACCATTCGGTGTCGGCCTCTCGTTCACACCGATCGTCATGTCCGGCGGCAACATCTCGCTCAAAGTGTCGACCGAAGTGTCGGAGCTGACGAGCGAAGGCGCGATCTCGACCGGTGACACGCCGATCCGCAACCAAGACGGCACCACCACCGTCATCCGCGGCATCACCATCCCGGCGCTGCAAGTACGCCGCGCTGAAACGACGGTCGAAATGTCCTCGGGCAGCTCGATCGTGATGGCCGGCCTCATCCAAGAGCGCACGCGTCACGCGGTTGAAGGCGTCCCTGGCGTCATGAACACGCCGGTGATCGGCTCGCTCTTCCGCTCGCGCGACTTCATCAACAACGAAACCGAACTGGTCATCATCGTGACGCCGTATCTCGTGCGTCCGACGAGCCCGGAAAATCTCCGCACGCCCGCAGACGGCTTTCAAAACCCGAGTGAAGGCGAGAGCCTGCTCACCGGCCGTCTCAACCATCTCTACCGCCCGGCGCGCGCGAGAGCGGCGAACAAGACAAGACCGCCTGCAAGGGCCGCATGGCCACGTGATCGAATGAGGCACGTCATGAAATCCCGTCTGCCCCTCCTCCTGCTCGGCGTCAGCGCGCTCACCGCATGCGCCGGCATTCCGAAACCGGATCCGCCAGCGCATCGCGACGGCGAGTGTCGCCGATCGCCATCAGCCAACGGCGCAAGCTGCGGTGCAGCGCATAGAGATCGCGGTCGCACCAGGCCAGATGGAGCTTGGCGCTACCGATCACGCGCAGCTGCAGAGCTTCGCCAACGATTATCTGCGCTACGGCCATGGCCCGCTGACGCTCGAAACGCCCTCTGGCGGCGCAAACTCTGACTCAGCTTCAGTGCTCGCAGCAGATACGCGCCGCGCACTTGCCGATGCGGGCGTGTCCTACGCAGCGATCGCGGGCTCCACCCGCGAAGTTGGCGGCGAGACGATGCCGATCCTGGTGAGCTTCAGCCGCTTCGAGGCGCAAGCGCCCGAGTGCGCGCCGCTCTATGAGCAAGACCTCGCGCACCAGAGCAACAACCAGCCGTGGTCGAGCTTCGGCTGCGCCACGAACTTCAATCTTGCGTCGATGGTCGAAGATCCAGCCGATCTCGATCATCCGCGTGACATGGCCGCGCGCGACTCCGGTCGCCGCGACACGGTCATGCAAGCATATCGCGCCGGCGAGCAGACGCACGCCGAACGCACGAGCGACGAACGCGTCACCATCAGTAACGCGGTGCAATAGGGCTTGAGCAACATGAGCAACCCGGATCCCGCCTGGAGCCTCGGCTCGGACGACGATTTCGTTCTTGAGGACGACGATACGTTCGGCGTCGGCGATCTCGTCGGCGGCGAACTGCCGCCGTTCGACGAAGCGGAAGCGCCGTTGATCGCCAACGAAAGCGCCCCGCTCCCAGGCGCAGATCCATATGGCCTGACCGCGCCTGCGAAGCGTCGCGCACGCCGCGCCGCCATGCCGATCATGCCGCGCGAAGATACCCGTAGCACCGAACAACCGGTGCCGCGCATCACCATTCACGCCGTCTGCGATCGCCACGAAATCTCGGACATCGTCTCCGGTATCTCCGCCGACCGCCGTATGGCGCGCGCGGAAATCACGATTGAGCCGGGCGGCATCGAAGCCGCTGTCACGCGCTTTGCCGCGCAAGCCAGCCCGAACCTGCTCATCATCGATACGCTGATGCAGGGTCAGCAAATGCTGCACAACCTGGATCGCCTCGCGCAGGTGATCGAGGAAGGCACCAAAGTCGTCATCGTCGGCGCCGTCAACGATATCGCCCTCTTCCGCGAGTTCATGGCCCGCGGCGTCAGCGAATACATCGTGCCGCCGATCCAGCCACTCGACCTCATCCGCACCGTCTGCGGCCTCTACGTGAACCCGGACAAGCCATTCGCCGGCCGTGTCATCTCGGTGATTGGCGCACGCGGCGGCATCGGCGCCTCCACCATTGCGCACAACTTGGCTTGGTCGATCGCCGAGCGTCAGGAATCGAGCGCCACGCTGCTCGACCTCGACCTCTCCTTCGGCACCGCCGCGCTAGACTTCAACCAAGACCCGCCGCAATCGATTGCTGACGCCCTGATGGCGCCGGATCGCGTTGACGACGTCTTCTTGGAGCGCGTCACAACCAAGCAAACCCAACGCCTGCAGATGCTCACCGCACCCGCAACGCTTGAGCGCGAGTTCGAACTCGATCCGCAATCCTACGAGATGGTGATCGAGCGCGTGCGCCGCACGAGCCCGTTCGTTGTCTTGGATTTGCCGCACACCTGGACGTCGTGGGTGAAGAACACGCTGCTTTCGGCCGATGATGCAATCATCGTCGCCGGGCCGGATCTCGCCTCGCTCCGCAACACCAAGAACATCATCGATCTCCTGAAGGCGATGCGTCCCTACGATTCACCGCCGGCGGTGGTGCTCTCGATGGTCGGCGTGCCGAAGCGCCCGGAAATTCCGTTCAAGGATTTTGCGGAGGCGTTGGGCGCTGAGCCGGTCGCCGCAATCCCGTTCGATCCGCAACTTTTCGGTATGGCCGCGAACAACGGTCAAATGGTTGGCGAAGTCGCCCCGCAGTCGAAGACTGCGATCGCGCTCGACGCCCTTGCTGCAACACTGACTGGGCGCAAGCCGGTGGAGGCGAAGAAATCGTCGATCACTGACAAGATCCCATTTCTGAAGCGCTAGGGGTTTGAATGTTCGGTAAGCGAGGCACTGGCGACGCTCCGAGCGCTGCGCCGACGGATTCCGTCGCCGCACCCGCCGCGCGTGTGCAAGCGGCCACTGCGCCTCGCCCGACAGCCGTCGCGTCGCCGCAACCGACAGCGCGCACCGCTGCGCCGCCGCCCGCGGCCCGCCCGGCCGCCTCAGCGCCGCGTCCGTCAACGCCGAGGCCGTGTTCATCGAAGTCAACGGCAAGATCTCAAAGACCGGCATCCGCTTCCGTGACAACGGTCAGCTGATGAACATCTGTCAGCGCATCGTCAGCCAAGTCGGCCGCCGCGTCGATGAAAGCTCACCGATCTGCGACGCGCGCTTGCCTGACGGTTCGCGCGTCAACGTCATCGTGCCGCCGCTGGCCATCGATGGCCCGACGCTCACCATTCGTAAGTTCAAAAAAGACAAGCTGAAGCTCTCGAACCTCGTTGAGTTCGGCTCGATCTCGCCCGCTGGCGCGAAGATCCTTCAGATTATCGGCGCTTGCCGCTGCAACGTGCTGATCTCCGGCGGTACCGGTTCGGGCAAGACCACGCTGCTCAACACCCTCACCGCCTTCATCGATCCGACAGAGCGCGTCATCACCTGCGAAGACGCCGCTGAACTTCAATTGCAACAGCCGCACGTCGTGCGTCTCGAAACACGTCCGCCGAACCTTGAAGGCTCGGGCCAAGTGACGATGCGCGATCTGGTCAAGAACTGCCTGCGTATGCGCCCTGAGCGGATCATCGTCGGCGAAGTCCGGGGCAGCGAAGCGTTCGACTTGCTGCAAGCTATGAACACGGGCCACGACGGCTCGATGGGCACGCTGCACGCCAACACGCCGCGCGAAGCTCTCTCCCGTCTTGAATCGATGATCACGATGGGCGGCTTCTCGCTGCCGGCGAAAACCATTCGCGAAATCATCGTCGCCGCCGTCGACGTTGTCATCCAAGCACAGCGTCTCCGTGACGGTTCGCGCCGCATCACGCAGATCACCGAAGTGCTCGGCCTCGAAGGCGAGACCATCATCACGCAAGATCTGCTGCTCTACGAAATTCAGGGCGAAGATCAGAACGGCCGCATCAATGGCCGTCACAAGGGCACCGGCGTTGGCCGTCCGCGCTTTTGGGAGCGCGCGCGCTACTTCGGCCTCGAAAAAGAACTGGCTCAAGCGCTCGACGAGACGGAGGCCAGCTAATGGACCCCTCACTGATCGCAGCTGTTCTCGCCTTCATCGCCATCGGCGGCGCAGGCTTCGTGTTCGCCGGTGACAAGAGCCAGCCGGCGACAGCGAACAAGCGCGTGAAAGCGGTTTCAGGCGGCGGCGCCAAGAACATCGATCGCCGCAAGCAAGCCGTCGAAATCGCCGCGCTGAAGCGCCGCCAATCGACCGCCGAGGCGCTGAAAGAGCTTTCGAACAACGAAAAGCAATCGCGCAAGCGCCGCTTCTCGGTGAAGGGCCAACTCGCACAAGCTGGCCTTAGCACCCCGCCCGCAACGTTCTGGGCCGCGTCAGCCGGCGTCGGCGTTGTCGGCGGCATCATCGGCTTCGTGATGCAAGCCGGCGCCGAAAATCCGCTCTTCACATTTGGCGCCGCCGCAATGGGCTTCTTCGTCGGCTTCCTTGGACTGCCGCGCTGGATTCTCGGCATGCTCGTTGAAGGGCGCCAAAAGAAGTTCGCCAACCAACTCGCCGACGCCATCGACATCATCGTCCGCGGCGTGAAATCCGGCCTGCCACTCAATCAGTGCATGCGCATCATCGCGGCTGAAAGCCCCGAACCGCTGCGCGCCGAATTCCAAGCGCTTGTCGATTCCAGCGCCATGGGCGTGCCGCTCGAGCAAAGCATGCAACGCATGTACGACCGCATGCCGCTGTCTGAAGTAAACTTCTTCTCGATCGTGCTGATTATCCAGCAGAAGACGGGCGGCAACCTCTCTGAATCGCTGGGCAACCTCTCCTCCGTGCTGCGCGCGCGCAAGCTCATGAAGGAAAAGGTCAAAGCGCTTTCATCTGAAGCCAAGGCCTCGGCCATGATCATCGGCTCGCTACCGATCGTCGTCATGTTGATGGTCTACTTCACGCGCCCCGCCTACATCATGATCTTGTTCACAGAACCCATGGGCCATCTCATCCTGCTCGGCGCAGCGACGATGATGTCCATGGGCATCTTCATCATGAACAAGATGGTCAACTTCAAGTTCTGAGGGCAAAGACGTGGCCGACATTGTCGATACCCTCACCGATCCGCTGCTGATTGCCGGTGTTCTTGGCGCGGGCGCGTGCTTCGCGACCATCGTCACCATCGCTGCCCCTTCGCTCGCCGAAGACAAGCTCGGCTCGCGTCTGAAAGAAGTCGCTAAGAAGCGCGAAGAGCTGCGCAAGCGTTCGCGCGCTGAGCTGGCCAAGGGCCAAGGCTCGCTTCAACACAAGAACGCCAACTCGATTGCCAAGAGCCTCGTTGACAGCCTGAACCTGCAAAAGGCGCTGGCCGACGATACGCTCTCGGAAAAGCTCATCCGCGCCGGCCTTCGCGGCCACGCCGCGCAGACGATGTTTTATTTCTATCGCGCCGCATTGCCGATTGGTTTCGGCATCGCCGCTCTCTTCTACATTCTCTTCATCAACCCCGAGCTCGCTTTCCACATGAAGCTCGCTGCGGTGGTCGGTGGTCTCGCCGTCGGCTTCTACGCGCCGAACATCTATCTGCAGAACCTCGCCGACACGCGCCGCACCAAGATCATGTCCGCCTTCCCGGACAGCTTGGACATGATGCTGATCTGCGTTGAATCCGGCATGTCGATCGAAATGGCGTTGCAACGCGTCGGCCAAGAAATCGCAACCGCCTCCGTCGAACTCGCCGAAGAATTCGCGCTGACGACGGCCGAGCTCTCATATCTGCCCGAGCGCCGCATGGCCTACGAAAACCTCGCGCGCCGCACCAACCACCCAGGTGTGAAAGCCGTCGCCATGGCGCTGACGCAAGCTGAAAAGTACGGCACGCCCGTCGGTCAGGCGCTGCGCGTCATGGCCAAGGAAAACCGCGACCTGCGCCTCGCTGAAGCCGAGAAGAAAGCCGCGTCACTGCCGCCGAAGCTCACCGTGCCGATGATCTTGTTCTTCCTGCCGGTCCTCTTCGCCGTCATCATCGGCCCGGCCCTCATCCAAGTCAGCCACCTGATGAACGGCAACTAAAGCCTGCAAACGTCACAGACTGCTGCGGCCTCTGCGCTTACGCGTGCCGCAGCGCCTCACCCGCACGGACGCACCATCAGCAAATACAGCATGCCGCCGGCGAAGAGCCACGTGAGCACCATCGGCGCGTAGTGGGCGAAGCTCTTTTTTGACCGGAACGTACGTCGACGCGAGCGGCGATGACCAACGGAGTCGCGCGCGGTTTAACAGATCGGCCAATTGGTCAGAAGCCATCCGCCACGTCGGCCGCAGCACAACGCGCGCTGGACCCGCCGCGTGCTGCTCAGCTGAAAACCGATTGAAGGTGATGCCCGATATCCAAGAGAACGCCCCTCGCGCTCGGATCAACGTCAGATCGCGAATTTCGCCCCACGGCCAAAATCGCGACCACCCAAAGCTCGTGTGCCTCAGACCTTCAGGCGTAATTTCTAAGCGCTCCAACATCATCAAACGGATCAGCCCCGTAAGCACCGCAAATCCAAAGAATGGCGCAGTCACTACCATGCCGCCCACGCGGCAAACGCCAGGCTGCGTCCACACCATTGCGGCGGAAACGACAATCGCCAGCACCAAGACCACAAGCAGCACCAGCATTTTCAGCCGAGACGAAACGATCACGATCGGTGTGTTGTCCAACAAAATATCGAGCGCCGCATCGGGCGCAGGTTCAGGCACCGCCTCATAAATCGGCTCACGCTGCATGCGGCGATAGCGAAACCAAAAGACCGGGAAGCAGATCAGCAACGTGATCGCAAACACCGCCAGCGACATGTATGGATCGGCTCGAATCCCCTCGATCCCGCCAAGCGTGTGATAGGCTGCCCAGAGGATAAATGCCCCAGCGAACGCAATGATCAGCAAAGGCCGGTTCTTCATCGCAAAGGTCGTTACCCCGCCAACGCACGCGCGCAAAGCGCTTCCCTGCGGGCGATTGGCGACCGCTGCAACGCCCCGCGCTCCAAGATCGCGTCCCCGCGACAACCTCAAGAGTCAGAGCTAAGCTCTCACCGGGGAGAGTGCTGTGATTGAAGAGTTCGTTGCTGCGGTCATCGTCGTCGGCGCCATCGTGGTCGTCGCCGGTGTCGTGCTTTTTCTAAGCAAGTCCACGCCCGCCATTGGCTCAGCGCCAAAGGGTCCAGATCCGGGTGGCACATTCGGCGGCGTTCCAAACATCGCGCCCGGCGTCTTCAATCCCGGTACGGCGCCGCCTCCGACGTATGAGGTGACAGAACACGTGCGCGCCTACGACGAACAGCCAAAGCCGGCGAGAGAGCCGTAAGCGAACTGAGGTGCGCTACCGCGAAAATCTATCCCACACCTCAGCACCCTAACCCACTGACTCCAAACGCCTCGCACCAAAATCTATCCAACCCCCTCCGCAGCGCGCGCATACTCCTCGCGCACATGCACCCCGCCGCTCCCACTCCGCAGACAACACCGCTCCCCAGAGCACTGCTTTGGGAGCGTTTGCGTGCGTTGTTCGCGCGCGTCATCGCCGCCATCGGCGCGCCAGCGCTTCTGGCCACGCTCACACTCGCGCCGCTGATGCGCAAAGGCATCACACGCCAACTCGCCCTCGTCGAAATCCTCGCGCGCAAGCTGTTGCTCGCCGAAGCGGCGGCGTTGCCGCAACCCGCACCGCAACGCGGCCCACGCGTTGTCGAGGTGCAACTCGCGGCCAGCGGGCTCTACACCGCGCCGCCAGCGCGACGCCGTGCGCGCGCAGCGTCCACCGCACGCGCAATCGATCTCAACAACCCCGCCGCCTGGCACGCGCGCTTTGCGCTCGCCATTCCGCGCGATCATCGCGTCGTCCGCGATCGCGATGCGCCGCGTGTCCGCGCGTTCTGGGATCGGGCGCCAACGCCAATGATTGAGCCCGCGCCGCGCAACCATTGCACAACCGCCTTCACGATCGCCCGCCGCGCCGAAGCGCTGCGCCGCATGCTGGAGAATCCGACGCCCTACGTGATGCGCCTCGCCCGCACACGTCGCATCGGCGTTGCGCGCTCGCGCGAGACCATCCAACGCTACGCTTTACGCGCACCACGCCGCTTCGTCGGCGATCGCCGCGATCCAAAGCTAACGCTCGACATCTTCATGCAAGCCATCCGCGCCAACGAGATCCTCGGCGATACGAGCTGAGGCTCACGGCGAGCTTTGACTAAGTGAACCGCGCCGAAGCTCTTCGGCGCGGCCGCGCGCGCACGCCGCCTTCGACAAGCTCAGGCTGACGCCGGTGGCTGCCCCGAACAATCATCATTCTGAAAAAACGCGCCACCCTGAGCCTGTCGAAGGGCGACGTCACAGTCCGCGCGCTAGCGCCCGCGCCCCATATCGTTCCAGCGGCGCGGATCACTCAACAACCCGCGCAGATACTGCATGTTCTGCGCAGCTTGCGCTGGCGACAGATCCACACGTTCAATCTGCTCAGCTTCGTCGAACCGGCCCTGCAGCGCGATCGCGATCGCCAAGTTCTGCCGTGCTTCCGCCGGCGCGCCAGGCAAGCCAGCGGCTTGGCGCAAGATCGGCTCAGCATCGTCCGGCTCGCCGGCCAGAATGTGCGACACGCCGAGGTTGGTGAGCACGCGCGGATTGTTCGGCTGCAGCGTCAGCGCTTCTTGATAAGCCTGACGCGCTTCGGGAAAGCGGCCCAATTGATCGAGCGCAGCGCCCAGCGCCGAACGGATGCGCCAATTCTCAGGTTCAGTCGCCGCAACCATCGCCAACGGACGCAGCGCCTGTTGCGGGCGGCCAAGCGTGATCTGCGCAAAGCCGTACGTCGTCATCAGCTGGCGATCATCCGGAAAGCGGCTGAGCGCTTCGCCAGCAATCTGCGCCGCGCGATCTGTACGCCCGCCTTTGCGCAGCGCTTCGGAGAAACGTTGGGCAGCTTCGATGTCGTTTGGAAACGTCTGGTATTCGGCGGCCCAGAAGGCCATTTGCGTCAACGTATCTTCGCGCGCAACTTGCTCACGGGCATGCCGGTCGATCGCGCGCGCCCCGGGCGCTGCGCCGGCGGTTGCTTCCGCGCTTGCTTGCTCACCGCCGCCACTCAAAGTGGCGCAAGCGCCGAGCGAAGAAACAGCAAGAAGCGCAAACGGCAAGGCGATGAGCTGGCGGGACATGGGCGCGAATCCTAATAAGCGCCTAATGCTGCGCCCCGATGCTCAACAAAGGGCTAATGACGGACTAGGAACGACACATGGCGAACCTACCCTTTTTGACCAATTCCGATGCTCCGGCAGTGCCGATCCACGTCATTCGCACCGGCGACTGGAGTCCGTGGATTGAGCGCCATTCCGAAACGTTGCGCCGAATGGCGGCAGCGCATGATTTCCAAGCTCAAAACGCCCGCATTTTGCTGGTGCCGGCCACCGATGGCTCGATCGAGCGCGTGCTTTTCGGCGCCGGCGACAAAGCCAATGTGAACGTCATCGGCGCTCTGGCGCAAAACCTGCCCGCTGGCGATTACCGCATAGCCTTCGCGCCGCGCGAACTGAACGGCACGCCCGCCGCCATCGCCTGGGGCCTGGGGGCCTACACGTTCGACCGCTACAAGAAGCGCAAGCGCCCCGCCCCACAGCTCGCGCCGCCCGAAGGCGCAGACTTGGCGGAAGCCGCGCGCATCATCGAAGCCAGCTGGCTCGTCCGCGATCTCGTCAACACGCCAACCAACGACATGGGCCCGATCGCTCTTCACGCCGCCGCCGAGAAATTGGCAGCGCGCTACGGCGCCGAATTCGAAGCCATCGTCGGCGACGATCTCCTCACCCAAAACTATCCGCTCATCCACGCCGTCGGCCGCGCCTCTGCGGAAGCGCCGCGCTTTGTGCACTTCTCGTGGGGCGATCCAAACGCACCGCGCGTCGCGCTCGTCGGCAAGGGGGTTTGCTTCGATACAGGCGGGCTAGACCTCAAACCGTCCGCCGGCATGCGGCTGATGAAAAAAGACATGGGCGGCGCAGCGCACGCACTCGGCCTCGCGCATGTGATCATGGATGCGAAACTCAATGTGCGGCTCGACGTCTATTTGTCGGTCGTGGAAAACTCCGTGTCCGCCAACGCGTTTCGCCCTGGCGACATCATCGCCAGCCGCAAAGGCCTCACCGTCGAGATCGACAACACCGACGCCGAAGGCCGCCTTGTTCTCGCCGACGCCATCACGCGCGCCTGCGAAGATAAGCCCGTACTACTGCTCGACTTCGCAACGCTGACCGGCGCTGCACGCACGGCGCTCGGCCCGGACATTCCGCCCTTCTTCACGGGCGACGACGCGCTCGCTGCCGAGTACGCGCAAGCCTCGATCGAAACCAGCGATCCCATTTGGCGAATGCCGCTCTGGGATGCGTATGAAGGCGACATGGATACGCCCGCCGCCGATTTGAAAAACACCGGCGACGGCGCGATGGCCGGCGCGATCTACGGCGCACTCTTCCTGCGCCGCTTCGTGACCGTACCGACCTGGGCGCACTTCGACGTCTACGCCTGGGCCCCCAAAGAGAAACCGGCCCGCCCCTCAGGCGGCGAAGCCCAGGCGATCCGCGCCAGCTGGCGCGTCATCAAGAAGCGCTTCGGCGGCGCACCTTAAACCGCTTCACGCGAAGCCAGCCGCGCGACTTGCAATTCGAGGCGCTTCACCTCGCGCAGCAGCATGTTTTTGTTCATCTCCATCCAGAAGTACATTTTCAGCATTGCGACGCCGAGCATGGTGATCATCGCGCCGACGCTCCAAAGCACTGTCTCGCGCACATCGCTCGCGCCGAACATGTGCCAGGCGCAATAAACGAACGCGCCGAACAGCGCGAACGTGATGACGGCCGCAAACGCGTTCATCAAAGCCCACTGGCCGCGAAATGTATCCAACACCTCGCCAACGGGCGTAGAATGATCGTCGAAGCGAGAAAGAAACTCGCGATCCTCTTGCGAAAGCGCGTCACGAATAGCCCGATCAAGATTTGACATGGTCTTCTCCAAATGCATCACGCAGCGCTTTGCGCGCCGCAAACAAACGGGACTTCACGGTGCCGGCGGGAACGCCGGTAATGATCGCGATGTCGGCGATGCTGAGCTCTTCACCGAAGAACAAGCTCGCAGCGATGCGCTGATCCAGCGGCAGGCGGCTAAGCGCGGCGGCGACATCGAGGCGCTGATTGTTCGCGCCCTCGGCGTTCGCCGGTTCAATCTCCAGCGCTCGCGCACTCTCAACGATGCGAGCGCTGCGATATTTGCCGCGCAACGAGTCCGTGCACTTGCGCGCCGCGATGGCGTAAATCCACGGTCGAAACCGCGCCGGATCGTCAAGCCGTGGGAGCCCGCGCACCGCGCTCTCCCAAACATCCTGCACCACATCACTGGCTGCCTCCGTCGTGCCGAGGAAGCGCGCGGCGAACGCCAGCAATTTCGGCGTCCAGCGCGCTGCCAGCCGGGCAAACGCATCGCGCGAGCCGCCCTGAGCCAGCAGGACGAGATAGTCGTCGAGCGCATGATCAAGTCCGCGACGCAACGCTACTCGCCCCCTTCACAGCCTCTAAGTCGGTATTGGATGGGCTTCGGTTCGATCCGGACGCAAATTTTTTCAGAGGGCAAAAACGCCAAATCAAACAAGGATCGTTTCGGCTTCTTCCATCAAGATTTGGTTAATCATTTCGGCCATTCCACAACATCTTGTGGTTTCGCGCTTGCACCGACCACCAAATCAGCGAATCTTCCACTTGCGATTCAATCTGGGAGGTCGGCATGGAACTGGGTCAGAACCAAGTAGAAGCATTGGACCTGTGGCGTCGGGTTACCGTCACAACGGTCCGTTCGGACGCACCGGATCTGACGGCCCGCCAAATGGCGGTCCTGATGACGGTCCGTCTGCAACCAGCCCCGCACACGGTGCGCGGCCTTGCGGCGACGCTGAATGTCGGCAAGCCGGCAATCACGCGCGCCCTCGATACGCTGTCACGTCTGGGCTTCGTCCAGCGCCGCCGCGATCCGAAGGACGGCCGCAACGTGTTCGTCGAGCGCACCGAAAAGGGTGACGCGTTCCTCGACATGCTTGGCTCAACGATCCTCAGCGGCGACATTGCCGAACAGCGTCCAACGCTGGCCGCCGTTTCGTAAGAAGCGACGCAGCAAAACAATAACGGCGCCCTGCTCACGCGGGGCGCCGTTTTTGTTGGCCAAGATTCTGAAGCGTTAGTGCGCCGGCGCGGGCGCCGTCGTCGCCGGAGCTTCGGTCGTCGTCGCAGCAGCATCGCCTTCAGCAGCGGCCGGCGCTGCTTCTGGCAACGGTGCAGGAAGCGGCACGTTATTGGGTGAAATCGACCGCAGGAACGCGATCAACGCAACGCGATCTTGATCGTTACGCAGGCCCGCGAACGCCATCTTGGTGCCGCGCACGACAGTTGCCGGCGACGTCAAAAACTCGTTGAGCGCCAGATAATCCCACGATCCGCCGTGACCACGCATGGCTTCCGAATAGTCGTAACCAGCATGGCTGGCCGCCGCGCGGCCGAACAGGTCATGCAGATTCGGGCCAATGCCGTTGGCGCCGCCAGCATCGAAGGTGTGGCACGAGACGCACTGCGCATGGACGCGCTCGCCGCGCGTGATGAGTTCCTGCAGACCAGCAGGGTCAGCGAAGAGGCGGCCGAAGTCCGGCGGGCCAGACGGCGCCGCTGCGCCGCCAGGGGTGTCGAGCACAACGTCCGGCAGATACGCCGCCTTCTCGGGATAATTCGGGTGAATCAGCGTTTCGGCGCCGACACCAACAAGCATCACACCCAGCACGGCAGCAATGCCCGCACCGAGAACCGAATTCATCTTGAGATCGCTCATCGCCCTGCCTTGCTGGCGCCCGGAAAAGTTGAGCGGTTTATGGCGTGCGTTGCGTCGCTCGCCAAGCGGCCACGGTGACGCCATGCGGCCTGGAGCGCCCTTGCGCGTCAACCCGCCGCACGGCAGGGATCGGACATGAACCCCGTCGTCGTCATCCCGGCCCGCATGGCCTCGACCCGCCTGCCCGGAAAGCCGCTCGCCGATATCCACGGCCGCCCAATGATCGCCTGGATGGTCGACCTCGCGAAACGCGCCAATGCCGGCCCGGTCCTGGTCGCCGCCTGTGAGGAAGAAGTCGCCGAAGCGGCTCTGAAGGCTGGGGGTAACGTCACACTGACGGATCCCGATCTCCCCTCGGGCTCGGACCGCGTTCACGCCGCCTTAGAAGCCTTCGACCCAGCCGGTCGCTACGACGTCGCCGTGAACCTCCAAGGCGATATGCCGACGATGCGCGCCGCGGACGTTGCAAAAGCCGTTGCCGCACTGCGCGATGGCGCCGACATCGCGACTTTGGTGTCGCCGTCAACCGACGAGAGCGAGCGCAACAATCCGAATGTTGTGAAAGCCGTGCGCGCCGCCGATGGGCGTTGCCTGTATTTCACGCGCGCCGCCGCGCCGCACGGTGATGGGCCGATCGAGCGGCACGTCGGCATTTATGTGTATCGCCGCGATGCGCTGGCGCGTTTCGTCGCTGCACCGCCTTCGCCGCTTGAGCGACGCGAGAAGCTCGAACAACTACGCGCGCTCGAGATGGGCATGATCATCCGTGCGGATTCGATCGCGGACTTCCCAAAGGCGTCGACAGCCCGCCCGACTTGGAAGCCGCGCGAGCTGTTCTCGGCAAACGTTAGCCCGGAAAACTCTGAACGCCGACGCTTTCGAGCGCACCGTCGCGGAGCGCCAAGCAATTCAAGCTCTCCATGCCTTGCACATAGCAATACATCGGCACGTTTGCGTCTCGGACCGCGTCGTAGGTTTCGCGTGTAGAACCTTCGGCAGGATAGAACGGGAATTCACCGTTCTGCGGGCCGTCGGCGTTCGCGGGCCATTCAGGGAGCGCTGAGCTCGATTGCATCGTCGTGTTGCCGGCTGGATCGATCCACTCTTGCAGCGCCGTTTGCATCGCAGCCGGCGCGCTGGCCTCCGCGAGCGTCATCACTTGCGACGGGATATGCGTCTCCGAATAAATCGGCGCGCCCGAACCGTTGCGGATGATCAGCGTCGCAACCGCGCGCGCGCAATCTGGGCCGGTGGTGATCGCTTCGATCGACGCATTCGGATCAGCTGGCGTATTCCACGTCGCCGTCGCGCGTGCACCGCAACCTTCGGACAAAGCGCCGTGTTGTTCTTCAGCGGGCGTACAAGCAGAAACGGCCAACGCCGCTAATCCGGTAATCAAAAATGTGCGCATGAGACATCCTCCCCCGGATTCGTGGCGGATGTTTAGCGCGCGAACGCCTCACGTACCAGCTGGCCGACATCCTGCAGCGCTGTCGTGGCGGTTTTGGAATAGGCGGTGAAGTTGAGCCCGCCATGCATCAGCACCGGATATTTCTTCTCGGTGACGCTGACGCCGACCTTGCGCAATGCATCGACCAACGCCTTCGCATCATTGCGCACCGGATCCATCGGCCCGCCGCCGGCGATGATCGTTGGCGGCGCGGCAGAGAGATCGACGTCCAACAGAGACGGCAGCGCTTCCGCGCCCAAGCTGCGGGCGATGTAGAGTGCCGCGACGCGGCCGAGAAAGCGGAAGTTGCGCAGCTCTTCGTCAGCCCAGAGCGAATCCTGCACGTGCACAAGCGGGTAGAGCAGAACTTGCAGCGGCACCGAGCCAGGCGTCATGCGATTGAGCTCAAGCGCCGCAGTCGCGGCAAGATACGCGCCGGCGCTATCGCCGGCGACCACGATCTTCTCCGGCGTCGCACCGAGGTGCGGCGCGTTTTGAAACGCCCACGCACACGCGGCGCGCACATCTTCAAGTTGGCCGGGAAAACGTGTCTCCGGCGCGAGCCGATAGCTGATCGCCAGAACGCGACCTTGCGATGATTTCGCGAGCCACGAGCAGATTGAATCGTGCGTATCGATATCGCAGCACACGAAGCCGCCACCGTGAATGTAAACCAGCAAAGGCGCTTCGACGGCATTGGCCGCCTCGTAATAGCGCGCGCGAAGCTGACCGCCCGGTCCGGGAATGTCGAAGTCCTCGACTTTCGCCAATCCGCCCGCCCGCGCGGCGGGCACAGCAAGCAGCGTCCGCAAGCCCCGGCGCGTTTGCTCCAGAATGGCGCGCTCTGCGTTTTGCGTCATGCTCATGACGGGTGGGCTCTTTCCTTATCGGCGCGGCTTGCGCTAACGCTCGCGACCTATGAGCGAACGTATCTCCTTTCAAGGCGAACCCGGGGCGAACTCTCACATCGCCGCGCATGAGGCCTATCCAGAACTCGAGCCCTTGCCGTGCCCGAGCTTCGAGGATGCGTTTGCGGCCGTGAAAGAGGGTCAAGCGCGTTACGCGATGATTCCGGTCGAGAATTCCGTCGCCGGCCGCGTCGCGGATGTGCACACGCTGATCCCGGAGAGCAATCTTTACATCATCGCCGAACGCTTCGTGCCGATCCGTCACCAATTGCTGGGACTAAAAGGCGCAAAGCTCGGTGGCCTCACGCATGTGCGTTCGCACCCTCAAGCTTTGGGGCAATGCCGCAAACAATTGCGCGATCTGGGCGTCGTCGCGGTGAAAACGGCTGACACTGCCGGCGCCGCACGCGAGATCGCCGAGCTTGGCGATCCGAAGATCGGCGCCCTGGCCTCTTCGCTCGCGGCAGAGATTTGCGGGCTCGACGTGCTGAAGGCGGACATCGCCGACGCCGCGCACAACACAACACGCTTTCTGGTGTTCTCACGCGAAGAGCAGCGCGCGCCTGCGAACAACGGCCCGTGCATGACGAGCTTCGTCTTCCGCGTCCGCAACGTGCCTGCCGCGCTTTATAAGGCGCTCGGCGGCTTCGCTACGAACGGCGTCAACATGACGAAGATCGAGAGCTACATCGAAGGCGGCGGCTTCTCGGCGGCCATGTTCTTCTGCGAAGTCGAAGGCCATCCCGAAGAGCGCGGGCTGAAGCTGGCGCTTGAGGAGCTGGCGTTCTTCTCGTCGTCGATGACAGTGCTCGGCGTTTATCCGGCCGATCCGTTTCGGCGGCTATGATATTGAAATTCAACGCTGCGGCGTGACGCTACTGTCCGGCGCGCGATAGGCTACCGCGACACCGCCATTGCGATACGAGTAGAGCCGCAGATCCGCGCGTTTCTTCGCGATTACCACCAGCATCTTTGCGTATGAGCCGTAGCCCAACCACGCATTCGCGCCGCCAGTGTTGAAACCCGAAACATCGCGCAGCGCTAAGATCGCAGCTTTGCGGCTGAGCATTGCGCCGCCGACGCCCTGTGCGGCGTGGACGATGCGTTCGGCGGCGAGTTCGAGCGGCGTTGCTTTCGCGCCGCCAGGCTTTGGCGCCGGCGCAGGCGCAGGTTTCGGCGCAGGCGGCTTCACGCGCACGAGGCCGAACCATTTCCGCTTCGGACGCTCGTACTTGAACGCATCCATGAACGCGTTCCGTAGCACGACGTTGTCGGCGTACTCGCGATAGACGGCGGCGGTCGGGTTCTGTTCGTGGCCCATGGCGACGACTTCGAGTTCGCGCTCCTGCAAACGGTTCACGACCGGCACGAAATCCGTGTCCGAGGTGAGCAAGATGATTTCTTCCAGCCCCCTCGTCCCCGCCGCGATGTCCACGGCGTCGAGCGTGATCACCATATCGGCCGAGCTCTTTTTGCTCTTGGCGATGGCGGCACAGGCAAACGCCTCGAAGCCAGCGGCCTCGAACGGGTCGCGGTACCTATCGTAGAGGGGATTCCAGTAGACGCGCTTGATCAGGAATTTGCGCTTTTGACGTTTTTCATCAAAGGCGCCGTCTTCAAGCCATTCCATCCATTTGGCGATGGATGTTGTAAATTCCCCGCTCGTCATGCCGAGCACGTTGTCAAAATCGATCAGCAGCGCGCACTTCTTGCGTCGGCCAAACATTGGCTCTCCTGACCCCCAGCGATTAATTTGCTAAAGCGGATGTTACAGGGCGTCCAGGTGTAACCGGGCAACACTGGCACTCGTATCGACTTGAACGAGGGGAATTGGCCGACGAAGCCGCACTCAAGACCCTGTTTCTGAAGGGTCTCGCCGGCGATGAAGCCGCAACGCGCGCGTTCCTGACGGAAGCGGCGGCCCTGCTGCGCGCCTTTTTTCGCTCCCGGTTGAGGGGCCGGGCCGAGGATGCCGAGGATTTGGTTCAGGAGACGCTGGTGGCGCTCCACACGCGGCGCGAGAGTTACGATCCGAGCTACCCGCTGACCGCGTGGCTTTACGCTATCGCGCGCTATCGCCTGATCGACTTTCTCCGCCGCGCCAAACACCGCGCGCACGCTTCGCTCGATGGCATCGATGTGGGCGAGCCCGATCCGGATTACGAAGCCAGCGACGCCAAGCGCGATGTCGCTACCCTGCTGGACAAGCTCCCCGAGAAACAACGCACCGCGATCCGAATGGTGAAGCTCGAAGAGCGGAGCGTGAAGGAAACGTCGGAAGCGACGGGCCTTTCAGAATCCGACATCAAAATCTCGATCCATCGCGGCCTGAAGACGCTGATGCGGCTCATGGGCGAGGAGCAACCGACGTGAAGACCGACGATCTCATCAACGCGCTCTCGCGCGGAGTCGAACCGGCCGAGCGTCCGCGCTGGCGGATGAACCTCGCGATCACGTTAGTGGTCGGGTTGATCGTGGCCGTGGCTTTGGTGGCGATCGGTTTGGGCGTACGGCCCGATATCGGCACGGCGCGCATGCCGGTGATGATGAAAGCGATGTTCTCGGCGCTGGCGGCGGCAGTGATTTTGCCCGTGGCTGTACAGCTGATGAAGCCGGGCCGTCCGCTTGGCTGGCGGCTGTTCGCGATTGCGCTGTTCGTCGGTGTTTGCGCGATTGCCACGGCGACGGCGCTGATGGGCGAAATGCCGGAGCAACGCTGGCAGGCGTGGATGGGCGGCGAAGGCCGCGCGCCATGGTGCGTGGTGTTGATCCCGATCTTGGCTGTGCCGGCGGCGGCATTGCTGACCTGGTTCATGCGCGCCTTCACGCCGACGCGGATTACGCTGACAGGAGCTGCGATTGGCGCGTTGTCAGGCGGCGTATCGGCGATGGCCTACGCGATGTATTGCCCGACGGATTCCGTGGCGTTCGTGACGACGTGGTACACGCTGGCGATTGCCGTGTGCGCGGCGCTGGGGGCGTTCGTGGGATCGAAGTTCCTGCGCTGGTAGATTTGAGGAGAGCTTCGTGCAGTTCTTCGGCAAACGCTTGGGCTGGGGGATGAAGGTCTGCCAGGGCTGCGGGGTCGTTCTGTTGGCCCTCGTCCCGCTGGGGAATCTTGATCAACGGACCTTGGCTGTTCTTCCCGTTCGGCGCCCTTTGCGTATTTGTCGTTATGCCGACGTTGAACATTCTCGACGGGCAAAACAAGAACCGCGGCGGGAAAGGAATTCTGTGGGAGGATTGATCTGCCAGACCACAGAAACGCACCTTCCTGTAACCAACCCCACCCCTGACACGTCTCTCCCAGCAAGGAGGGCCGGTCATGTTGGCTCAGGTTAAACGTTACGCGCCCGCCGCGATTTCAGTGTTCGCCGCCGCAGTGTTCCTGGATTCGCTGCGCTACAAATTCACCGATCACCCGAAGACGCAGGAGATTTTCGGCCGCCTGGATGGCTGGGCCGGGTCGTTGGGTCTGCCTGGTCTATTCGGCCATACCGGCCTCTTCAGCCAGTACGTGATCGGGTCCGCAGAACTCGCCGCCTCGACATTACTGCTTGTCGGTCTCCTCCCCCGCCTGACGCGCCTCAACGCTTTGGGCGCCGCGATCGGGCTTGCAGTGATGACGGGTGCGGTGAGCTTCCATCTGTTCACGCCGCTCGGCATCGATCCGAACAATGACGGCGGCGGCTTGTTTGCTGCGGCTGTCACGATCTGGATTTCGTCCATCGTGCTGCTGACCATCCGCCGCAATGAGATCGCTGCGCTGTTATCGGATATCGGCCGCGCGTTCGTTCCCACCCCGAAGCCCGCTGCGTCGCAAGTGCGCGCCGCCGCTCACGCCTAAGGACAATCACATGCGTTCGATCATCATCGCCGCCGCTCTCGCTTTTGGCACACTCACGCTCGCTGCCGCGCCGGCTTATGCGGATCAAGCGCCGGTTTATACGGGCGTGCTCTCACGCGTTGCTGTCGGTGGCTATGACCCGGTGGCGTATTTCACTGACGGGCGCCCGGTGCGTGGAAATGCGCAATTTCGGATCAATCACCAAGGCTACGAATATCGCTTCGCGTCTGCCGAGCACCTGGCGACGTTCCGCGCCAATCCCTCTCGCTACGTGCCGCAGTACGGCGGCTACTGCGCGTGGGCGGTGAGCCAAGGCTACACAGCCGCAGGCAATCCGAACAATTGGCGGATCGTCGATGGCAAGCTTTACCTGAACTACAATTCCGAAATCCAAACGCGCTGGGAGCAAGACATCCCAGGACACATCAGTCACGCCAATAGCAATTGGCCGAGCGTGCTCACTCGATAACAGCGTGCGTCGCGCCGCGCTTCGACAGGCTCAGCGTGACGCGATGTTTGGCAGCAAGGAATGGTTGGCGTCACCCTGAGCTTGTCGAAGGGCGACGCCAGCTCCGTCACACCACCGCCTGCGCCGCTCCGATCAGCGCCGAACCAACCGGCGCGCGCAGATCACCTGCGCGGCCATCGTTCGCCGCAGCCGCTGCAACAATCCCGCGCGACTGATCGAACATCACTTCGGCGTACCAGAGCGTGTTCGAACCATTGTGCCAGAGCGCGTTGCCTTGGCGTGAGAAGCCCATCGCGTACGGCCCGCCGAACGGCGGCGTGTGCAGCGTTTGCCAGCTTTCGCGATTGAGGAAGCCTTCGCGCATGGCGCAATGCGCCATCAGATATTTCTGCACGTCTTCGAAGTTGGCGTGTACGCGCCCTGCCGGGCCAAGCGCGACTGGGTTGTCGCTGTCGCCATTGTTCGGCGCTTGCGGCTCCATCACACCAGCGGCGTTCGGCATATGGCCGAGCGGCTGATCGTAGGCGCCGGCCGTGCCTGGAGGGCCGTGACCAGCGCTCGACATGCCGAGAGGATTGAACACGTGCTCTTGGATGAGCCGCTCCCACGGCGCGCCCATCTTGGTTTCGAGCATCGCGCCGACAATGACGTAGCCGGTGTTCGAATATTCGAACGTCGTTTCCTTCGGTCCGCTCGGCTCTTGGTGAAGGCCAAGGCTGGCATAGCGGATGCGCTCGGCGCGCGCGTCGTCGCTGATGCGGGAGAAGCCCAGGAGGTCGGACATCTCGATATTGCCCTGAAGACCGCTGCGGTGGCTGCAGAGATGGCGGAAGGTCACGTCGCGATATTCGGCGCGCATGTCTGGGATGGCGCCGCCGAGGACGCCGCCAACGGTGTCAGTCCAGGAGATGCGCCCTGCTTCGGCAAGACGCGCGACAAGCGTGGCAGTCATCGACTTGGTGATGGAGCCGAGGTGCCATTTGTCGGAGGTTGTTACGTGCTGCTCGTGACCGATGGCGCGGAAGCCAGTAGCGAAGGCGATGCTGCGGCCACCGCTTTTGGTTGCGGCTGCCGCCATCGCCGGCGTGTTGATGCCTGCGCGGAGCGCTTCGAGGCGTGCCTGCGTTAGCGCTTCAGTCGTGCCGGCAGTTGCTTCGCCGCGCTGAAATACGAGCGGCAGCGTGCCGCCTTGGGTGAACTGGCCTTCGATGCGGCCATTGCGGAGTTCGCCAGTGAAGCTGCCGCGAATGGCGGGAATATCGAGCGTGATGCGCCCGCCCGCGATCGTCGTCGTGCCGACGGGGATGGCGGAGTTGCCTTGGTCGACGCTGTAGAGCGTCGAGGTCGGGCCTTCGGCGACAACGAGGCGCAAGCGCAGGGTTTGCGAGCCCATGTTCAGCGCGCCGTTCCATTCGCCCATGAAGTCTGAGGCGCTTTGCGCGTAGGCGTTGCCGGCCATCAGGCCTGCCGCTGCGGCGCCCATCAGCAAGGGGCGGCGGGTGATCATCATGAGTATGCTCTCCGAGTGAAACGTGTCGGGCTGGGGATGCCGCCCCGGTGAAATTTGGATGCGCCTCCAAGAGGCCAGCTATCCCGATAGTCGCATTGACGAGACATTTCTTACGGGCTTTATGTGCGACCGCGAATTAGGCGTGGGTCACACGCCGCTAATCTCCAAGGATTTCAACGATGAAGGTCCTCGTCCCGGTCAAGCGGGTGCTCGATTACAATCTCAAAGTCCGGGTGAAGCCGGACGGATCGGGTGTCGATCTCTCGAACCTCAAAATGTCGATCAATCCGTTCTGCGAAATCGCGATCGAAGAAGCGGTGCGCATGAAGGAAGGCGGCGGCGGGCACGCGAAGGATAGCGCGACGGAAGTCGTCGCCGTCTCGATCGGCCCGGACCAAGCACAAGAGACGCTGCGCAACGCGCTCGCCATCGGCGCTGACCGCGGGATTTTGGTGAAAGCCGACGGCGAAGTTGAGCCGCTGGCCGTCGCGAAAATTCTGAAAGCTGTGATCGAAGCTGAGAAGCCGGATCTGGTGATCCTCGGTAAGCAAGCCATCGACGACGACAACAACGCCACCGCGCAAATGCTGGCCGCCCTACTCAATTGGCCACAAGCGACGTTCGCGTCGAAGATCGTGCTCGCCGGTTCGAAGGCGACCGTGACGCGCGAAGTCGACGGCGGTTTGCAAACGCTGGACGTCGATCTGCCGGCGATTATCTCGACCGACCTGCGCTTGAACGAGCCACGCTACGCGTCGCTGCCGAACATCATGAAGGCAAAGAAAAAGCCGATCGATGCGAAGACGCCAGCTGACTACGGCGTCGATATCACGCCGCGCCTGAAGGTCACGAAGACGGCCGAACCGGGCAAGCGCCAAGCAGGCATCAAAGTGAAGACGACGGCTGAACTCGTCGGCAAACTCAAAGAAGCGGGAGTGATCTAAGATGGCCGTTCTCGTTATTGCTGAGCACGACAATGCGTCCGTGAAGGACGCCACGAACAAAGTCGTCACCGCCGCGAAGGCGATGGGCGGCGATGTGGACGTGCTGGTCGCTGGTTCGAACGCTGGCGGCGCTGCTGCCGCCGCCGCGAAAATCGATGGCGTCCGCAAAGTGCTGCACGCCGATGGCGCGACGTTGGCCAAGCAAATGGCTGAGCCGCTGGAAGCCCTGATCGTGCCGCTCGCGGCGAACTATGACGCGATCCTCTTCCCCGCCTCCACCACCGGCAAGAACGCCGCGCCGCGCGTGGCCGCGAAGCTGGACGTGATGCAAGTCTCTGGCGTTATCGGCGTTGAAGGCCCGGACACGTTCGTGCGCCCGATCTATGCGGGCAACGCGATCATCACGGTGCAGGACTCGCAGCCGAAGAAGGTGCTCGTTGTGCAGCCGACGGCGTTCAAGGCCGCAGGTAATGGCGGCAGCGCTTCGGTTGAAATGACTGCCGCGCCAGCTGGTCCGTTCAAATCCGCGTTCGTCAGCGAAGAGATGGCGAAGTCGGATCGTCCGGAACTGACGGCTGCGAAGCGCATCGTTTCGGGCGGCCGCGCGCTTGGTTCGAGCGAAGAGTTCCACAAAGTGCTTGAGCCACTGGCCGACAAGCTCGGCGCAGCTGTCGGCGCCTCGCGCGCGGCGGTGGACGCCGGATACGCGCCGAACGACTACCAAGTCGGCCAAACTGGCAAAGTCGTCGCGCCGGAGCTCTACGTCGCCATCGGCATTTCGGGCGCCATCCAGCATTTGGCCGGCATGAAGGACTCGAAAGTCATCGTCGCCATCAACAAGGATGAAGACGCACCGATCTTCCAAGTCGCCGATTACGGCTTGGTTGCGGACTATAAAACTGCGGTCCCAGAGCTGATGGAAGAGCTGACCAAGGCAGGCGTCTAATATGGAACGCGGGCGTCCTCGCCCGCGACTTCTTCCGCCGGAGTTCGCGGGCGGGGATGCCCGCGCTCCATACGCCACTTGCGCTCGCGCGCGTGCCATGCTGCACTGCAACAACAATTGCAATTCAGCGGCGCGTAAGCGCCTATGACGGTCAAGATGAGCAAGATTTCCACGGTCGGCGTCGTAGGCGCCGGGCAAATGGGTAATGGCATCGCGCACGTGTGCGCGCTGGGCGGCTATGATGTGCTGATCAACGATGCGGATCCTTCCCGCATCGATACCGCGATCCAGACCATCACCAAAAACCTGACGCGCCAAGTCCAACGCGGCATCATCAAGCAAGCTGACATGGATGGCGCCCTGAAGCGCACCAAAGGCGCCGCTAAAATGAGCGATCTCGCGGCGTGCGACATCGTCATCGAGTCGATCGTCGAGCAGGACGAAGCTAAGCGCAAAGTGTTCAGCGATCTGAAAGCGGTGCTACGCCCGGACGCGATCCTTGCCTCCAACACGTCCTCGATCTCGATCACACGCCTCGCAGCGGCGACAGATCGCTCTGATAAATTCATCGGGCTTCACTTCATGAACCCGGCGCCGGTAATGGAGGTTGTCGAAATCATTCGCGGCCTCGGCACCAGCCAAGAAACGTACGACACTTCGGTCGCGTTCATTCAAAGCCTCGGCAAGAACATCGCCAACGCCGAGGACTTCCCGGCCTTCATCGTGAACCGCGTTCTGATCCCGATGATCAACGAAGCGGTCTATACGCTGTACGAAGGCGTCGGCTCGGTTGAAGCGATCGACAAGGCGATGCGCATGGGCGCGCACCATCCGATGGGCCCGCTTGAGCTTGCCGACTTTATCGGGCTCGATACCTGCCTCGCCATTATGCAAGTGCTGTACGAAGGCCTTGCGGACTCGAAGTATCGCCCGTGCCCGCTGCTCGTGAAATATGTTGAAGCCGGCTGGCTTGGCCGCAAAACCCAACGCGGATTCTACGACTACCGGACCGATCCCCCAACGCCGACGCGCTAAAGCCGTCGGTGTTTTGATTCCAACTTGATGAAAAGGTGCGCGGGAGCGCGGGCGTTCTGCCTGCGCTCCCGACGCGATGCGCCTCACAGCACGATATTGGCCATCAAGACCGCGCCTTGAGCCACGTACGCCACAACGGCGATCGTGAAGGCGCTGCCGATTGCGAGCTCGAGCAGCGAAATAGCAGTGCGCATGAAACTTCCTTGGGTTGCGCGAACAGGTGCGTTCGCAGCGCGGGAGATAGGCACAGTTCGCGACGCGAAAATGGCCCGCGCATTAAATGCTTGTGACATTCACCATGAGCGGCGCCGGGCTTGCATTCTTGCCACGTGACTAAGGGGACACTGGCAAATGAACATCGGCGCGGTTGGTGTTAATCCACTGCTTTCTTTGATGTCTCGCACACAAAATTCAGGTGCGAGCGCTGGTGTCTTTGCGACAACCAACACAAATGCCGCGGCAAATTCTGCCGGGCCGTTGTCGATTTTGCCTAGCAGCGCCGCAGCGCCGCTGTCGTTCGAGAGCATTCTCTCACTGCAAAGTCTCGACGACGAAGAGCCCGCGCAGCTCACCGAGATGAGCGCGACGGAAAAATTTCTGAAGGAAGCGCAGAAGACTCCGATGGAGCGGATGCGCGAGCAAGTGCTGGCATCCCTTGGCCTCTCGGAAGATGCGCTATCGCAGATGTCGCCGGATGAGCGGCGCGCCGCTGAAGATAAGATCCGCGAAATGATCGAAGAGAAGATCCGTCAGGGCATGAATGGCGGCGACAAATCTCCGGGCTCCAACGCGGAAATGATGGAGCAAGTCGCCTAGCGCTCGAACACGAGCGAGAGGTTGTTCGCCGGCATTTCGATGATTTCGCGCAAGCGTAAGCCGTTGACGTTGGCGGCCGCCTCCACCTCTTCCAGATCGCGCACGCCGTAGCTCTCGTCGCGCTCTTTGAGCCACGCATCGAAGGCTTCGTTTGAAGGCGCGGTGTGTTCGCCGCCGCGCTTGTAGGCCCCATAGGTGAAGAGCACGCCGGGGCCGCGCGTTGCTTTCGAGAGCAAAATGCCGGCGCCGCGCATCAGTCCCAAGGTCGCCTCCCACGGCGAGATGTGGATCATGTTGATCGCGATCATCGCGTCGTAGCCGGTCGCGAACGGACGCTCCCAGCCTTCCTCCTCCACATTGAGATCGAGCGGGGCCGCAATGTTCTCAGCGCCGTCGTGTTCGATCCATGCGCTGACGCTGGCGCGCGCGTTCTGGTCGGGATCGCTTGGCTGCCATTCGACGCGGCTCAAATTCTTGGCGAAGTGGATCGCGTGCTCGCCGGAACCCGAGGCGATCTCCAGCACGTGCGAGCCTGGTGCGATCACACGTCTCAACACAGCGAGGATCGGGTCACGGTTGCGGCTGGTCGGGATCGAATGTTGGCGAGCGTCCATGAACGCTTTGAAACACTTTTGCGCGCCCGAGGAAAACCTTTTGGGGAAATGGTTCGCGTGACGGGTTCAGCCTCAGTGACGCCGCGTTGTTCGCGCGTATGCTTCAGCCCATGCGCGGCCAACCCATACCGCAACGCATCGCTCCGCTCGCGTGGCGGAAGCCGGCGTTCCTCTGGACGCCGATCGCACTGGCGCTTGCGATCGGGTGGCCGGTAGCGTTGTTTTACGAGGACCTTGGCGCGCAGCGTTTGGCGGTCACCGCGCTCTTCGCTGTGTTCGCGATCGCGCTGGTGACGCTCGGCGCAAGCTGGATCATCGGGCGACCGCCGAAGTCGCGCCGGATCGTCGTGCTGCACGTGGTTACAGCAGGCGTGCTTGCGGCGTTAGCAGCCCCGTTTGTGCTGACCACGCTGCTCAGTAGCATCGCCGAGCATGAGCACCAGGGCGCGGCGTCACAGGTTTCCATCGCCATGTCGTTTGCGACGACGCCGCTGGTGGTGATCCTCGGTCTGCCGGTGGTGCTGGTGTCCGGGATTGTGTTCGCGTGGACGGCGCTAAAGCGCGGCGCGACGGCGCGCAAAGAAGACTATCGCCACGACGTGCAGCCGTTCCGCTGACGCTTGGCCACGGCGCGTGAGTGTGTGAGGTTCCTCCCGCGAGGAGGACCGCATGTTCGCAGGCAAAGTTTGGTGGATCACTGGGGCATCTTCAGGGATCGGCGAAGCGTTAGCGGAAGCGCTAGCAAAAGATGGCGCCAAGCTCATCCTCTCGGGCCGCAACGTTGAAGCGCTCAACGATGTTGCTAAGCGCGCCGGCGGCGAAACGCTGGTGCTGCCGTTCGAAGCGACCGATTATGTGCGCATCCCTGCTTTGGTTGAGCAAGCTTGGAATTGGGGCGGGCGCGTCGATGGCCTGGTGAACAATGCCGGGATTTCGCAGCGCTCGCTCGCTGTCAATACGGTGTTCGAGGTCTATGAGAAGATCATCGGCGTTGATTTGCTGGCGCCAATCGCACTGACCCAAGCGCTATTGCCGCGCATGACTGCCGCCGGCGGGGGCGACATTGTTGCGATCTCAAGCGTGGCAGGTATCGCAGGACCGCCGCTCCGGAGCGCTTACAGCGCCGCGAAGGCTGGAATCATTGGCTATCATGACAGTGTGCGGGCCGAGACCACGCATTTGGGCATGCGCGTGCTCGTTGTCGCACCGGGATCAGTGAAAACGAATGTTTCCAAGAACGCGCTCGACGCCGATGCGGCGACGCGCGGCGTCAGCGACAGCGTGATCGATAACGGCATGGACGTTGGCGTAGCTGCCGGACGGATTGTCGATGCACTGCGCGCTGGCGAACGCGAATTGATCTTGGCCGAAGGCATGGAAGCTGAGATCGCTCGCTTGCGGCGCGCCGATCCGAACAAGCTCTTTGACCTGATGGTGCAGCTGGTTGCTGGCGGATATGCCAAGCAGCTTGGCGCCGAAAAAAGCTAACGCGCCCACATGCGCAGCAAGTTGGAAATGCTCTTGTCGAGCTTGAGCAATTCTTCGCGCGCGATCCCGGCCGCGGCGAGGCGCGAACGTGTGACGGAGAGATCGAACAGCGTCTCACGCTGCGTTGGGTCGGACACGAAGCTTTGGAGCCAACCCACTGCGGCGAGGCGGACGCCGCTGGTCACTGGTGCAACGTGGTGGATCGAGCCGGCGGGATAGAGGATCGCGTCGCCGGCTTCGAGCTTGATCCCCTGTTCACCGAGCGCCGAGTCCACAACCAATTCGCCACCTTCGTAGGACGAGCTGTCGGCGAGGAAGATCGTGAAGGCGAGGTCGGTGCGGAGCTTATCTTCGCCCTTCCCCATCAGCGCGTCGTCGGTGTGTGCGCCATAGGTCATGCCCGGCTCGTAGCGTGAGAACAGCAGGCGCGAGAGACGCGCCGGCCGCGCGGCGATCTCGAACAGCGGATGGCGGCGCAACGCTTCGACCACGAAACGCTCCAGTTCCTTCACACGCGGATCCGAGCCGTCGGCCTGGAGATTTTCCTTCACGTCGCGCGCTGCGGACCCAGCCGTGCGCTTGCCGGACGACCATGTGAGCGCGGCCAGTTCGGCTCGCACGCGATCCAAATCCTCGGCTACCAACAGGCTTTGAAGAACCAGGCTCATCTCACTTAAATAACCGCTCGTGGCCGCTGCCGCGACGGCCTGATAAGAACTGCCACCAGTTGGACTAACGGTCGCACCGCGTTGCGAACAGTTCGCACCTAAGGCAGGGTGCGCGCCGCCCACGGAGGGGCGCTGAGTTATGATTACGCTGAAACTGAAGCATTGGCGCACGGTAGGCGTCGCAGCGACCGCTCTAGGATTGGCGGCGTGCGGCGGCGAAGGCGGTGAGAGCGGCGCTGATGTCGGCGAAGGCGGCCAAGGCGAAGCTGGCGAGCTCCCGCCGATCGGCGAAAACGGCGGCGCGACCCCGGCTGTCGATGCCGCTGGTGAAGCTGGCGAAGCGTCGCTCGGCGAACGAGGCGGAGAGCACGGCGAGGCCGGTGCGCTGACAGCTTACACCGGGCTCTCGGGCGATCAGCTCACAGCGATGCGCATTCAACATTTGCGTGGCTACGTGATGGCCGCGGCTCAAATCGTTGCGGACCGCGGCGGCAACAGTGGCAATCCGGTCGACGCTGCCATCCTGGTGCAGCAAGGATTGCTGGAAGTGTACGAGCCAGCGCAAGATCAGTTCGGCACGCTGGACGTCACGCCGCTCCGCGAAGCCGCGGCGGGTACGTCATTCACGCGCGCGCAGATGATGCAACGCCTACGCGCGGCGCAAGAAAATCTAACGCACGCGGTCGGGAGGCTCAACTTCGACGACGCCCAACTCGTTGTGCGCATGATTGACCTTTCAACGGGGCTTTATCAGCAAGCGGTCGCCGACGGCGCCACCGATCCAACTGAGTACAGACATAGCATGGGCGCTGCGCTCGCGGCGCAGCAAGCACTGCTGCTACGCGAAGATGATCTCCGCCGCGAGAACCTAGGTGCGTACAGCCGCGCGGTAGGCGAGCTCAATCGCTTCGTTGCGCTGTTCCCGTCGTACAACGTGCCTCCTACGCCCGCGACTTACCAGCAAGTGCTGGTACAAGGCTCGCGCGTGCGGCTGGCGCTCTCGCCTTACCTCTAAGCGCGTTGGAGCAGGATCGAAGGCTCGCCCTTGTAGGTCGTGCGCGTGTATTCGCTAAAGCCGTGCTTGGCGGCGAGCGCTAGCGACGGGCCATTTCCCGGCGAGATCATGCAAACGAAGTCGCGGCGATCAAAATGCGGCTCGCCCCAGGCGATCATCGCGGTAACGGCTTCGTTGGCGTAGCCTTTGCCATGCATAGTGGGCATGAGTGCCCAGCCCATTTCCGGCGCTGCGAATGCAGGCTCCATATCGCGCTTAAACGTGCCGAAGCCGCCCTCGCCGACATAGGCGCCTGTCGCCTTCTCTTCGATCAGCCAGAAGCCGTGGCCGAGCATTTGCCAGTGGCCCGGATAGCGCAGGAAGCGCCCCCAGCTCTCCTCGCGCGTCGACGGCTTGCCTGAGATGAAGCGCACGACGCCCGGCTCGGCCCACATCGCGGCGCATGCATCGAAGTCGCGCAATGCATGCCCGCGCAAGCGCAGGCGATCGGTTTCGACGACCGGGACCATTATTCCTCCGCGAGCACCGCTTCGATCAGGCGCGTAGCATCTTCACTGCCCCAGTCGGCGCCGCCGGCCAAGCGCGCGATTTCCTGGCCTTGCCGGTTGTAGATGATCGTCACCGGCATGCCAGCAGCTTGTGCGTCGAAGAGCACGCCGCGGGTCATGTCTTGCAGAAAAGGTAGCGAGCCGCCGGACAGGCGCTGCAGCTCACTGATCGCCTTGGCGCGCTCGCCCTCGCTGTCGACGCTAATAGGCACGACGGCGATGCGACCTTCAAAGTTTCGTTGGAGCACGGCCAGCGATGGCATCTCCTCCATGCACGGCGCGCACCACGTGGCCCAAAGATTGAGCACAACAACTTGGCCCTGATATGCGGCGAGCGTCGTTTCGTTTCCGGCCGCGTCGCGCAATGCGCGCGTCGGCATCGGTGGCGGCGCCTCTTCAACGTAGAGGCGGATCATCTCGCCTTTTGCATATTGGCTCAGACCTTGTTGCGTCTCGGGCTTTGAAGAGGCGATGAAAAGCACGTAGACAAGCGCTATAGCCCCAGCCGCTACGAGTGTTAGTGCAGCCCACAGCGCCCAGGGTTTCTGCGGGGGCGCGGAGTTTGCGTTCGTGTCCAATTCAGAACCCTCAGGCGGCGGTCAAAAGATGTGGGGCGGGCGCTTTGCTGCCCAACCCGCCGACGCCATGCAAGCCATCAACGCTTCGATCGATGTCGACAAGCGCTTGTGGCGCGAGGACATCGAAGGCTCGAAAGCGCATGCGGCCATGCTGGCGGCGCAAGGGATTATTACGGCGGAAGACAACGCCGCGATACAAGCGGGATTGGACCAGATTGCCGCGGAAATCGTCCAAGGAACGTTCCAGTTCTCCGCGGCGCTTGAGGACATTCACCTCAATATCGAGGCGCGGCTGACCGAACGGATCGGGGAAGCTGGGAAACGCCTCCACACGGGCCGCTCGCGCAACGATCAGGTGGCGACAGATTTCAAGCTTTGGACGATGCGCGCGGCGCGTGAAGCGGCTGATGGATTGCGGGCGCTGCAGGCTGTTCTCCTTCGCCAGGCCGAGGCGCACGCCGACTGGGTGATGCCGGGCTTCACGCATTTGCAGACCGCGCAGCCGATCACACTTGGGCACCACCTGCTCGCTTACGTGACGATGCTGGAGCGCGACCGCGTGCGGATCATTGGCGGCGCGTTAGAGGCCGCTTGGGAATGCCCACTAGGCGCCGCGGCGTTGGCTGGAACCGGCTACAAGATCGATCGCGAAGCGACGGCGGCAGCTCTGGGTTTTCATGCACCGGCTTCCAATTCGCTTGATGCCGTGGGCTCGCGCGACTTTGCGCTGGCGGCGCTCAGCAATCTGGCGATTTCGATCACGCATCTTTCGCGCCTAGCGGAAGAGATCGTGTTGTGGACGTCGCCGCAGTTTGGATTTGCGCGCTTGAGCGATGCCTGGTCGACGGGTTCCTCGATCATGCCACAGAAGCGCAATCCGGATGCGGCGGAGCTGATCCGCGCGAAAGCGGCGCGGGTGGGCGCTGACTTCGCGGCATTGAACGCGATTGTTCAGAAGCTGCCGCTCGCCTACGCCAAGGATCTGCAGGAAGATAAGGCGCTCACCTTCTCGGCGTTCGATGATTTCGCGCTCTCCGTCACTGCCATGATCGGCATGATCGATACGATGCGCTTCAATCGCGAGAAGATGCGCGCCGCGGCCGCGATGGGTTATTCCACAGCCACGGACCTTGCCGATTGGCTGGTGCGCGAACTCACAGTGCCGTTCCGCGAGGCGCACGAAATCACCGGCAAAATCGTCCGCGCCGCTGAAGATTCGGGCGTGGCGGAGTTGGCACACTTGCCGCTCGACGCGTTCCAGGCCGTCGATCCGCGCATTAGTGAGGGCGCGCGGGCGTTGTTGACGGTTGAAAAATCGGTCGAGAGCCGGGATAGCTATGGCGGGACCGCCCCTCAGCGCGTGCGCGAGCAGGTTGAGCGGTGGAAGGAGATGTTCAAATGAGCCGCATCGTTTTGGCACTTACGGCGCTGACGCTCCTTTCCGCATGCGGAATCAAAGGCGACCTCGAACGCCCGGACCCGCTCTGGAACGCCGAAGAAGCGATTCGCCGCGAGTGCGCCGAGCAAGCTGAGCGCAACCAGCCGCAAGACTCGCGCTGCGCTCAATATCAGAGCGGCGTTCAGACCACGCCGTGAACCATTTCGAGTATCGCGGCGGCGCGCTCTGCTGCGAAGGCGTCAAACTGGCTGACATCGCTGAGGCGGTCGGCACGCCAGCTTACGTCTACTCCACCGCCACGCTTGAGCGTCACTACCAAGTTTTTCGTGACGCGTTCTTGCCGCGCAACGTGCTGGTCGCGTTCGCGGTGAAGGCAAACGCCAACATCGCCGTGATTGCAACGTTGGCGCGGCAAGGCGCTGGCGCTGACACAGTGAGCCGCGGTGAGATCGAGCGCGCGCTGATGGCTGGCGTGCCGGCGGAGAAGATCATTTTCTCCGGCGTCGGCAAGACGGCAGATGAACTGGCGTTCGCGGTGCAAGCCGGCGTGCATGAGATTAACGTCGAAAGCCGCGCCGAATTGGAGCTTCTTTCAGAGATCGCGCGCGGGGTCGGCAAACAGGCGCCCATCGCGATCCGCGTGAACCCGGACGTTGGCGCGGGCGGTCACGACAAGATATCGACCGGCAAGAGCGATGCGAAGTTCGGCGTTTCGCCCGAGCAGGCGCTGGCCCTTTACGCGCGCGCGGCCGATGATCCGCACCTGCACGCACAAGGGCTGGCGGTGCACATCGGCAGCCAGATCCGTGATCTTGCGCCATTGGAAGCCGCGTTCCGCGTGATGCGCTCGCTGGCGGAAAAGCTGCGCAGCAACGGTATCGCGATCGAGCGGCTAGATCTCGGCGGTGGCCTGGGCGTGCCGTATTTCAACGAGCCTGATCCGCCCTCGCCGGCTGAGTATGCAGCGATGGTGAGCCGCGTGTTCGATGGCTTCGACATTGGTTTGTCGTTTGAGCCGGGGCGGATGATCGCGGCAAATGCGGGCGTCCTGCTCTCGCGTGTGGTGCGCCTGCAGGAGAGGCCACGGCCGATCGTGGTGCTTGATGCGGCGATGAACGATCTGATCCGGCCCGCGATCTACGACGCCTACCACGGCATCATGCCACTGAAGCAGGCGACCGCGTCTGAGCAAGCGGTCGATGTCGTCGGCCCGATTTGCGAGACAGGCGATACGTTCACGCGCAATCGGATGCTGCCACCGTTGGAAGCGGGCGATCTCGTCGCGTTCATGACGGCTGGCGCCTACGGGGCGGTGATGGCCTCGACCTACAACGCGCGCGCGCTGGTGCCTGAGGTACTGGTGAGCGGCGACAAGTTCGAGGTCGTGCGGCGGCGTTGGGATGTGGCTGAACAGCTGAGGCTGGAAAGCTTGCCGGCTTGGATGGAGAGCTAACTTGATCAGACGTGCATTTTCTGGCGCTGCTTTGGCTATGGCGTTGAGCGCATGCGCTTCAACGCCTGCTTCGCCGCACGATGAGTTCTTCGCCAGTCTTCGCGCGCTGTGCGGCCAGAGTTTCGAGGGGCGCGTTGTTACGACCGATACGGCTGATGGGAGTTTCGCCAACTCTCGGCTTGTGATGCAGGTCCGCGAATGCAGCGGCGACGAAGTGCGCATCCCGTTTCACGTCGGCGAGAACCGGTCTCGGACCTGGGTGCTCACGCGCACCGCTGACGGTCTGCGCTTGAAGCACGACCACCGGCACGAGGACGGCAGCGAAGATACGCTGACCCAATATGGCGGCGACACACTGAGCGAAGGCTCCGCCGAACGGCAGGAGTTTCCGGCGGACGCGTTCTCGCGAACGATGTTCACGCAGAACAACATTCCGCAATCGGTCGACAACGTCTGGGCTGTCGAAGTGCATCCGGGGCGGACGTTTGCATATGAGCTGCGGCGGCCGAACCGGCACTTTCGTGTCGAGTTCGACCTGACGCGGCCCGTCGCCGCCCCGCCCGCGCCGTGGGGCGCGGACTAGGGCGCACGATCGCCTAGAGCGCGATCACTGGCGCATCGACCTGCACAGCGCCGCGTTCAACCACCGGGAATTGGTAATTGCTTTGGCCGTCTTGCGTGTTCGCTTGGATGCGCTCTTCGCGGGCGAATTCGCGGCGGACGTAGGCGCCGAGTTCGCCGGCGGTGATGACGCGGTCGCGGTTTTCATCCGCCGCGCCTTCGAGGCCGGTTTGGATGAAGTGCGAGAGAAACCGCCGGCTTGGAATTTCTCCGCGACTGAGCTCGTCAGATCTTCTTCAGAGCTGAAGATGCCCATCACGCCCGGGCGGCTGACGACGTCGCGGGCGAAGCCGCCGCTGAAGCACGAGTCCAGCACCAGCAACGATGTTTGCGTGCGCACCTGCTGGAACATCTGGTTCATCTCTTCGTCAGTGATCGAGCCGTCGACCATTTCGATGGTCTCGTTCTTACCATCGGGCTCGGTCGCGCTGACTTGGCCGCGCACCTGATTGCCGTGACCAGAGTAGAAGAATAGGAAGAGATCGTTCGGGCCGGCGGCCGCAGCGACGCGTTGGATGGCCGCGCGCACGTTGGCGCGTGTGGCTTGGCCATCAACGAGTGTGACGCTTTCAGGCGCGAGCGTACCTTGGCGCTGCAAAGATTGCTGCAGCTTGCGTGCATCCTCCGCCGTGAGCGGCAGATCGTTGCCGCTGCCCGGATAATCGGAAATGCCGACCATCACCGCATAAACGCGGCGAGCGCTGTTGCTGGCCGAGACTTGCGGCGCCGTGCCCTGCTGCAGCGTCACAACATACGCACCGCTCTCGCCCGGCTGATACGAGGTCGCGCCAATCCGGTAGTTACCGGTTTCGGTGAGCGTGGTTTCGATGCGCGCGTTGCGATCGGTTGAGGAGGCGTCGTCGTTGTCTTCCTGAGCGCCTGAGGGCGCGAGCAGGATGAGATACGGATCGATCGCAGTGGAGCGCATGTCGATGGTAACGCGCTGACCCGCTTGGCCTTGGAAATTGAAGTTGTCGATGAACTCGCCGGTTTGCAGCGTCGTATCGCCTGCCGCGAGTTCGCCGTTCATCGTCTGACCTGCGGCGAAGGTTTGGCCGGGGCCGCCTTGGACCGCGTCGGCTGCGGTCGTTGATTGCGCTGGTCCGATATTGAGCTGGTACGCGCCAGTCTCGCCGCCTGCGTACGATGTTGCGTGGATCGTGTATTCGCCCGTGGCCGGGAGCGTCACAACAAGGCGGCTGTTGCGCGTGTTATTGGCGGCGTCGTCGTCGTTGTATTGCGAGAAGCCGCCTGGGCCGCTGATCGCGACATAGGTGTCGAATGCTTGCGAAGAGAGGCTGATCTCGACTTGCTGACCAGCGACGCCTTGCAGCGGATAGGTGTCGATGAATTCGCCGCTCTGCAGCGTCGTGTCGCCCTGCGCCAGTTCACCGGCGAGCGTTTGCGGCGTCACAGCCGGCGCTTGTCCGGGCTGTGTGTTGCCCGCGACGTTGGCGTTCGCTTCGCCGGTGCGCTCAAGGCGAAGATCGTAAGCGCCGGTAGCGTTGCGGCTGAAGCTGGTGACGTAAACTTGCGCCGTGCCGTTCTCGGGAAACGTGATGGCGAGGCGCGAATTGTAGCCTGCCGCTGCCGTCGTCATCGTTGTCTTGCGAGAGCGAGCCCGGGCCGCGCACGAATAGATAAGGGTCGAATGCTTCGGAGGTGAGCGTCAGCGTGTATTGCTCACCGGCGCGGCCGTTGATTTGGTACACGTCAGCGACGGCGTTGTTCTGATCTGACTTCGTCTCCGTGGCTTCAAGCGTGCCGGAGACCGTTTGGCCGGGCTGCAAACCTCCGCCGCCTAAGAGCTGACCGCACGCCATTAGGCCTGCCGCCATCACCACGGCCAGGGCTGTCCGAATGTTCATGCGTAATCCCCCCAAAAGCGGTCCGGAGCTTAGAGCCGCCCCTATGGCCGTCAACATGGGGAACCTGGGACGTTGGCTGCGTCTTTGCGAGGGATGGTCATGGTTTGGCTCAAAACGGGCTGATACCGTCGCGGCGCGGAAATGAAGCATCAGGACGCCCTCAATCAGCTCGCCCGGGAAACGAACCGGGCCCGGCGCCGGCTGGCGCTGGAACGGCTGCTCCGTGCGGGGTTAGTGCTGCTCGGCGCTGTGGGCGTGTGGGCGGTATTCGCGTTGCTGGGCGGCCATGAGCGCCTGCCGCTGCTGCTGCAAAGTCTGAGCGCAATCTTTGCGCTGCTGCTGTTCGGTTATCTCGCCGTTCGCGCGCGGCGCGCGTGGCGCGCACCGACCGAAGAAGAAGCGCGCGCGCAGTTGGCGGCGGACTCGCGCATGGACGCCGGCGCGTTCGATGCACTGCGCGATCAGCCCACGAAATATGATCCCTTCTCGGTTGCGCTTTGGAATCGCGAACGCGAGCGCTTGCTTGAGAGCACAGACAAGTTACGGCTCGGGCCGCCGCGCCCTCAGCTCGATGACATCGACCGCTACAAACTTCGCTATCTGCTTGGCGCGCTGCTCATCGGCGCTTTCGTTGCCGCAGGTGCGCAATCGGGCGATCGACTAGCGCGCGCATTCCTGCCCGATCCTGGCCCGCTGCTTGGCGATCAGGAGATGGCGCTTGAGGCTTGGGCATCGCCTGCCGAGTACACGCACGCGGCGCCAGTTTCGCTGAGTGATCTAATTGGTGAGCGCGTGGTGACGCCGCCGTCAATCCGCGTGACGGTGCGCGTCATGGGACCGGCCGGCGCGCCGGTGCTGCGCTTCCACGGTCAAGGCGGGCGCCGCGAAGCGCGTTTCACGCAAGCCGCAGACGGTGCGTGGGAAGCACAACTTGATATTCCTGGACGCGGAGAGCTTAGCGTCGTGCGCTTCCATACGCGCGCGCGTTGGCGGCTCGCGCCTGCGCCGGATTCGCGACCGCGCGCGTCTTGGGACGCGCCGATCGCGACGCTTTCGGACGAGCGCGTAAGCCTCTCGTGGAAAGCGCGGGACGATTATGGCGTGCGGCGCTTGGTGCTGCGCGTGCGCCCGCTCAATCCGCCGGAAGGTTTGGTGCGCGCTGATCCGGTGGACACCGAGCTTGAGGCTCCGACCGGCGATCCGCGCGAGGCGGAGGGCGAAAACGAAGTTGATCTCAGCACCCATGCCTATGCGGGCATGGAGGTCGAAGCGCGGATCGTGGCGATCGACGCGCTTGGCCAAGAAGGCGTCAGCGACGCGCTGCACTTCACGATGCCGGAGAAGATCTTCCTGCAACCGCTCGCGCGCGCGGCGATTGAAATCCGCCGCCATATCCTGGCCGAGCGCAGACCGTATCGGCGCGCGTCGGGCGTGCAGCGGCGCACACAACCAGCTGGCGACATCCTGCTCGGCAATCAGCGTATTGAAGTGCGCGACTACGACAGCCGGCCTGCGCTGCGGCGTGCGCCTGCCGGCATTCAACGCGCGGCACGCTTGATCGATGCGCTCACGATGGACGCACGCGACGGCTACTTCCGCGATCTTGCTGTATATTTCGGATTTCGCACGGCGCGCTCGCAACTCAGCGTCGCGCGTAATCCCGAAGAAGCGGACATCGCCGCTGACACGCTGTGGCGCACTGCCATACGCGCGGAATACGGCGGCGCAGCAGACGCACGCCGCGCGCTCGAAGAAGCGCAGCGTCAATTGGCCGAAGCTCTCCAGCAAGGCGCCCCGCAAGAGCGCGTTCGTCAATTGCTCGACGCGCTGCAGCGCGCGACCCAGGACTACATGCAGGCGCTGGTGCAAGAAGCACTGCGCAACGGCGAAACGCCGCAAAACATGGAAGACACCGAGGATCAGGCGACGCTCTCACAGCGCGATATCCAGGACATGTTGCGCCGCGTGCAGGAATTGTCAGAGCAAGGCCGCAATGCGGAAGCGCAACAATTGCTGCAGCAATTGGCGCAGATCCTTTCGAACCTCGACGTCCAGCTCAGCCAAGGCGGCGACGGCGAAGGCGGCGAGCAAGGCGATCGCGACCAGCAAATGCAGCAGAGTATGGACGAGCTCTCGGAGACGATGGGCGAGCAGCGCGCGCTGCGCGACGAGACCCAACAAGAACAGCAGCAACAAGGCCAAGGCGGTAGCGGCGGCGATCAGCAGGGCGGCGAAGGCGGCGACGAACTCGCGCAACGCCAATCTCAGCTGCGCCAAGGCTTGCAGGCGGCCCAGCGCATGGCGGACGAAGCCGGCGCGGCCCCAAGCGAGGATTTAAACGCCGCGGGCGAAGCGATGCGCCGAGCCGAGGACGCGCTGCGGCGCGGTGACTTTGAAGACGCTGAGGCGGCGCAAAGCGCGGCGCTCGATAATCTACGCGAAGGCGCGGAAGCCTTGGGCGCCGAGATGCGCGACCGCGGACGTCAAGGCCGTGACGAAGGCGCAGGCAGCGGCCGCGATCCGCTTGGGCGTGGCACAGGCGGCAATGGCGATGGTCCAGGCTTCGTGCCGAACACAACGGACCCTGCGCGGGCGCGCGAAATCTACGATGAAATCCGCCGCCGCGCCCAAGATCCGAACCCGCCCGAGGCCGAGCGCGAATATTTGCGCCGCCTGATGGATCGCTTCGGCGATAGCTAGTCCCTCGTCGCGCCTTGAAATGGCCCCGGCGCGCTCCACTCTCACTCCCATCATCTGGAGGGATTGCATGCGCGCCTTTTTGCTCACCACAGCTTTCGTTGCCCTGCTCGCGGCCTGCTCGCCGCCAGCCCAGCAATCGGATCGGCCATCGACCCCGCCTGGGCCGACGACCGTCGCATGCAATGACGTGACGCCGGACGCGGCTCACCAAGTCGCCGTCGGCGAAGAGGTGATCACCGCCGCAGCGGCAGCCGATCTGCGCGGCGGCACGATCGCGCCAGGCACGTACGATCTCTTCACTGCTTCACGCGTTGGCGCGGCCACGGGTTGGAACGGCACGCGCGCGGTCGCGCTCGATGTCAGCGAGACTCAGAACGGCGGCGTAACGTTCAATTGGGCGGGCGCCGATCCGGGCGGGCAAACCGACCGTTGGACCGCGACGTTCACCGAGGCGCCGCAGCCACGGCTTTCGTACACGTGCGGACGTGTTGGCGAAATCGGTGCGGATTTCGCGGCCCAGGCCAACGCGCTGCAGCTGCGCTTGCAGGACGGCGCGGGCGGGCAATTGGCGCTGCAATTCCAGCGCCGGAGTTAGACCCCATATTCATGCGGTTGTGAGTGCGCCCCGGCGCGCTCCATCCCTCAAGTGCGCGGTGAAACCGTAGCGGAGGGATATGCATGAAAACGTCCACCAGTTTGGCATTGGCCACGGTCTTGGGCGTCGGCTTGATGGCCGGCAGCGCCGAAGCGCAAGAGATGCGCCGCGACTTCGATAACTTGAACAGCGCGCACGCTTCCGACGGCGACGCTGTACGCATGCGGCTCAGCATTCCGTTTCAGCGTCAAGAAGAACGTCGCGACACACGGCTTTCGTTCAGCCTGCAGCAAGGCGACGGCGACGGCCACATGCGGAACCTCGACATGTTCTCGTTCTCACTGACGGGCGACGCGCCGCCGCGTCTGGAAACGCCGTTTGCACTCGGTGCGGCCGATGGCGAAGGCGGCTTCTTCTCAAGGCCACTGAATTGGGTCTGGATCGGTCTCGGCGTTGGCGCCGCGTACTGGATCTACGACGAGACGCAAGACGACGACGATCCGCCACAAAACAACAACAACTGAGCCGCATATCTGGCTAAGCGGTGCGTCCTGCCCCAGAGTGGCGCGCCGCAAAGGACCTCAATTGAGCTCATCTCCACCTCGCGCACGTGTCGCTATCGTCGAGGACGATGCGATTCTGCGCGAGGATTTGGCGCAAGTGGTCACGCGTGCCGATGGGCTGGAGATCGCTGGTGTCGCCGACACGCTCGCCAGCGGGCGCGCGCTGATTGGACCGGGCGTTGACGTCTTGCTGATCGATTTGGCCTTGCCGGATGGAAACGGCGTCGAACTCATCCGCGAAACGCGCGAGCGCGTCCCGAACATCAAGATCATCGTCGTCAGCATTTTTGGCGATGCGCGCAGCGTTGTGCGCGCGATCGAAGCCGGTGCGGACGGCTATCTGCTGAAAGGCGCCGGCGAGCAGCAAGCGGAAGAAGCAATCCGCAGCGTCCTCGGCGGGGGCGCGCCGATCTCACCCGCCGTGGCGAGCCACATCCTGACGCGCATGCGCGAACGCATGTCTCCGAACGGGCCGAGCCCTGATGTGCCGCTTACCGAGAAAGAGACGGCGGTCCTGATCGACCTCGCCAAAGGCTTTCGCTACAAGGAGGTCGCGCGGCTGCATGGGATTTCACCGCACACGGTCGCCGACCACGTGAAGTCGATCTACCGCAAGCTCGCGGTAAACTCGCGCAGCGAAGCGGTGTTTGAAGCGGTCCAGGCCGGTTTGATCAAGCTGAAGGATTGACGACGGGCGCTCGCCTCCGTCAATCAACGCAGATGACGCCGCAGCAAGACCCTGCCTCACAGCCTCGCTGGCCGACGACATTGGTCATCCTGCTTTTGCTCGCCGCGTTCTGCGGCGGCCTTCTGATCATCAACGCGACGGCCGAGAACGTACCTGGCCGCCGCGTCGCCGACGGGCTGGTCGCCGATACGCCGGGCGCCACCTTCCAGCCGGCCACGCTGCCGCATTGGAATTGCTGTTCGACCGAGCCACTGATTTTCCGCACGACGCTTGATGCTCAGACAGCGAACGCGCGCGATCCAGCGTTGCTGGTCGTTAGCGCGCACGACAATGCGCGGCTCTATGTCGACGGCGTCTTGGTTGGCGGCGAAGGACCATCGACCGGCGATCCCACGAACTGGAGCCGTCGCCCGCGTCTCATCCGCATTCCGCCGCCCTTGGCGCACGCGGGTGCGGTGCTCGACATTGAAGTGCAGCGCAGTGTGGGATTCGGCCACCTGCGGCCAGTCTATCTCGGCGAGTACGATGCGCTCTATCCCTCATACGTAGCGCTACGGGTGCTGCGTGCGGACATGCATGTGGCGACGGGCGTGATCGCTGCATTCGTCGCGGCGTTCTGCTTTGCGGCTGCGTCGCTGCTGGGTGCGCGCGGCTTGATGTATTCGCTTGGTGGCCTTGCGGCGTCGTGGGCGCTGCAGGTGATCGGGTTGTCGCCAAGCGATCCGCCTTGGAATGGCGCGGTCGCTAACGGCATCTATTTCGTCGGTTATCTCGGCACGAGCATCTTCTTGCTCTGGTTCTTCATCGAATGGACCTCGGTGTTCTCGGAGCGCAACGATCTGCGGCATCGCTTAGGATGGCTGACGGCGCCGTGGCCGCGAAAAGCGCGGCGTGCGCTGGGGCTTTCGGCGATTGGCGCCATGGTTGCCGGAGCAGCGCTTATCGCGGTGACGATCTACTTAAATCCGCCCATCGGGTCGCAGGAAGTTGACCGCGCATGCGGCTTTCTTGGGTTAGCGGTGATCGCCTTCTGTCTCGTGCGCGTGGTCAGCTATTATCGCCGCAACGGCTTCCGCGATCCGTTCGAAGCGTCGGCCTTCATCTTCGTGCTGATCGCCGCGGTCGTCGACATCATCATGGTGCGGTTCTTCTTCATCTACGGCGTCTCACTGGGCGCCGCGGTGATGTTCTTTCCGCTGGCGCTGCTGCTCTCGCTCGCGGCGCGGGCGCGCGGCGTGTTCGAGGCGGCAACCGCAACGGCAGAGAAGCTCAATGTGCTTGTCGAGAAGCGCGAGCGCGAGATTCTCGTCAACATGGAAGAAATCCGTCGCAACGAGCGCGCGGCGATGCTGCTTGAAGAACGCAGCCGGATCATGCGCGATATGCATGACGGCATTGGCGGCCAATTGCTGGGGCTGATCTTGCAGGCCCGGTCACGCAAGCTCTCGGATGACGCGTTGGTCAGCGGCTTGGAGCAAAGCTTGGATGATCTCCGCTTGGTGGTGGATTCGCTTGAGCAAGGCGAAGGATCGCTCACGGGTGCGCTTGGCGCGTTCCGCGCGCGCATCGAACCGCGTTGTGAAGCGGCAGGCGTCACGCTCGATTGGCAGATCGAGGATGTCGGCGCGACGCCGAACATTGGGCCGGACAAGACGCTGCAGATTTACCGTGTCTTGCTGGAGGCCTGCACGAATGCGCTGAAGCACGGCGCGCCGACGCGCATTGGCGTGGTGTTGCGGCGCGACGGCGATAGCATCGAGATTGCGCTCGCCGATGATGGCGGTGGGTTCGTGCAGCAAACGGCCGCCATCGGGCGCGGGCTCACCAATATGCGCACGCGCGCGCAGCAAATCGGTGCGGAGCTTGCGGTTGCCTCTGGCGACACAGGCACGCGGATCGCGCTGACGCTTGCGGCTTGATCCCGCGAACATGGGAGTGCGCACAGCGGAGACCTGGCGCATGGCGAGCCCATGGATGCGCCACTTGTGATCCGCCCGAGGCTTTGGCTGCTGTTTGGCGCCATCGCAGCCATCGCGCTCGTGCCATTTTTGTTGAGCCTCGTTCCGAATCCATTCGAAGGTCTCGGGCCTGAAGAGCGGCCGTCGCGCTTCTTCATGGCGATGTGGCTGCTCTTGCCGGTGCTGATGCTGCTCGCAGTTTGGCGGCTGCTCGCCTGGACCAGCTATCGCGCGACGGCCGAGTGGATCGAAGCGCGCAGCATGTTGGGTGTGAAACGATCGGCGTGGAGCGATCTCACCTCGTCAGAACTCGATGTGCCTACCGGCATGCCGCCGGCGTACGAGCTGCGCTTCGGCAAACGCAAAGTGCGCTTCATCGCGGCGCATCATGATCGCGCGAAGATACAAGCGCTGAAGGCGATGATCGCGCGCTAGCGGCTCACCAGCCGTTGCCGCCCTCGGCCAGCAACGCCGCGTAAAACTCGATGCCGCGGCGGAATTCGCGCATGCGGATGTTCTCGTTTGGTGAGTGCTGATTGTTGTCCGCGTTGACGATCGGAACGATGACGAACGGTGTTTGCAGCACCTCGCCTATCGGCGCGATCGGCAAACTGCCGCCGATGAGCGGAACGATGCGCACTTCGCCGTTGCTCGCGGCGCGTGAGATTTCGATGATGTGGCGCACGGCCGGATTGCTGAGATCGGACGCGGCGGAAGCATAGCCGAGGTCGCCGAACTCCAAACGCGCGAGGCGAGCATTGGCACGGCGTTGCTCTGGCGTCGGCGGCGCGTCGACCAGCATGTAACCCTCGCGGCGGACGTGCGCTTCCACCAGCTCCCGCGCACGCTGCGGCGCAATGCCAGGCGTGAGGCGGATGTCGAAACCCGCGCTGGCTTCGACGTCGATCGCGTTGCGCTGCGGACCGGCGCCGCCATACGACAGCTGCGTGACGTTGAGCGCTGGGCGCATGATGGATTCGCCGTAGCTCAGCCCGGACTCGCTCTCCGCGATTTCCGGGACCGGCGAGCATGCCTTCGGTGTCGAAACCATCGCGCGCCAATGCCAGCGCTTCACGCGACGGCGGGTCGGCATCGAAGCCATCGATAGTGATGCGGCCATCTTCGGCGCGCATGGAGGCGATGAGATGCGCGAGACGCGCGGCGGGGTTGGGCGCGACATTGCCGTAGTGGCCCGAGTGCAGGCTGGTTGCCGGACCATATGTCGTGAGGCGGAAGCTGATGATGCCGCGTACCCCGAGCGCGACACGTGGCAATCCACGCGGATCGATCGGACCATCGCCGAACAACCAAAGATCGGACGCGAGCAGATCGCGATGGAGCTGCAGCGTCTGCGCAAGGTGCGATGAGCCGGCCTCCTCTTCGCCCTCGAAGAAAAATTTGAGATTGGCCGAAAGCGGAATGTTCGCGGCGCGCATGGCGTCGATGGCTGCGAGCATGGCCACGATCGGGGCTTTGTCATCGCTGGCGGAACGGGCGTAGATGCGGGCGTCGTCAGCGAGCGGATAGGTCGCGCGCTCCCACGGAATGATTGCCGCGTCGTCTTCGAAGCGGCCAGCGCGCAATGTCGGCGTGAACGGCGGCGTGACCCAGGCGTCGAGCGGTTCAACTGGCTGGCCGTCGAAGTGCGCGTAGTAGAGCAACGTGCGCGTCGCGCCGGGTGTTGTGAGTTCGCCGTAGACGTTCACCGGCGCGCCTGGCGTTTCGATGATGCGCGCGCTGATGCCGCGCCTTTCGAGCATCGCAACAAGCGCTTCAGCGTTGCGGCGAATGTCATTGGGATTGGAGGCGACGTTCGGCAGCGCGAGCAGATCGCGCAGTTCTCGAACGATTGCCTCTTCGTTCGCGGCAACGTGCTCGCGCGCAGCGGTCATCGCGCTGGTCATGGCTGCGCTGGGCGCCGGCGTTTCTGCGGTAGGCGCCGATGCTGGCGTGCACGCGCTCAGCGCCAATGCCAAAAGTCCCGCCGCCAATGTACGCATGCCACCCTCCGCCCACAGCTTTGTAGGAGCGGATGCCGGGCTTGTCGAAGGCGTCAGTCGATCGCGGCGATATATGGGAGACCACGATAGCGGCCTTTGTCGTCCATGCCGTAGCCGACGAGGAAGTCGGCGGGCGCATCCCATCCGATGGCGTCGATGTCCTGACCGAGCGCCTCCGGCTTACGCACGAAGGCGCAGGCGAGCGTTTGCGTCGCGCCTTTGGCAAGCAGGTGGGCACGCGCGAAGGCGATGGTGCGGCCACTGTCGAAGACATCGTCCAAGATGAGCACGCCACGGCCATCAACGGAGCGCGAAATATCAGAGCGCACAACGACTTTGCCGCTGCTCTCGCGCGCGTCGCGATAACTCTCAAGCCAAAGCGAATCGTAGATCGGGTGCGAGCCACGCACTTCGAGCGCACGCATCAGATCAGCAGCGAACGGGATCGCGCCCTGCAGCAGCGCGACGACAGTCCAGTCATCGTTCACTTGCGCTGAAAAGCGATCAGCCAGCGCGTTGACGCGCTGGCTGATGTCTTCCGCAGAAAGAAGAATACGCACTTAGCCGGTGGTGAGGCGGAGGCCGTCCGCCGGACCGATCGAGCTCGTCGTCGAGTGCGACGGATCGATCAGTTCGTGCGCAGGATCGAGCGGCTCGTCGAGCAGCAATTCATCCTGTTGCGGCGCCGCAGGCGAAACGTGCGCCGGACCCCCGGCCATCGACATCTCACCAAAGCTTGCGAACGTGGTCTCAAGATCCACCGCTTCGGTCGGCGGATTTTCGACTCGAATTTGGAACGGCACCGCAGCGCCAGCGGCCACTGGTTGATCGGTGATCGCGTTAACGAGTTGCATAATCTCGTGCGAGTTGGTGTCACGCAGAGAAACGCGAACTGGCGGGACGAGCTTGTCGTCACGGCCGATGTTGCGGACTTCGCCGCTGACCACGAGCACAGGCGTCGCGCCGCTGAAATCACGCTCGACGGCGAGGTCGTAGAATTCGAGGCCATAGACGTTCACATCCAAGCCAAGCGCGGCGAACGCGCTGGCCGAACGCGGCCACAGCTCGGCGACGTCCTGTCTGAACATCACCATGCCGGTGGCGCTTGCCGCAAGGGCAGCGCCCGTCGCGCCCCAAACAACAACGGCGGCGCGAGCGCGATCACGGCGCATGCGATCGGTTTGTTGCTGACGGAATTTCGCCGCCGCTGACGGCGCCGGTCCAGGTTGTTCGGCGGCGCGACGCAATCTTTCGACACGTTCACGTGTCAGTGGTTCGCGCGCGGGCTCTTCGGAGGCTCGCGCCATCGTCGCCTCGGTCGGGGCGCGCAGCTCAAGCTGCGGCTCGGCGAACCAGGAGAAACCGCATGCGGCGCAGCGCACGGTGCGACCGGCTGAACCGATCGCGGCGTCATCCGCATAATAGCGGGTCGAGCAAGACGTGCAGGTAAGGATCATGTTAATACGTTCAGCTGCCCCAATAACTCTCTTCGGTGCATTGATTCTATTTAGCTTGTCCAGTCATGGCCCGTCCTCGCGCTAGTATTGAAACCGATCTATTCGAGCGTGGCGTGTTGGTTCGCCTCTCGAATGTTGATGCCGGCTATGGCGCGTCCACCGTTCTGATGGGCGTAGACTTCGAAGCTCGTGCTGGAGAAGTTAATCTCATCACCGGCCCCGCAGCCGCTGGCAAGACTACATTCACGCACCTCGTGCGACTAGCGCTGCCGCCACGGTCTGGCAGAAGTGTAATACTTGGCGTTGACTTGATGCGGGCGCGGGCGCGCGAGATCGCCGATGCGAAGCGGCGCGTCGGCTATGTTGCTGAAAATCCAACGTTCATTGAACAATGGTCGACGTTCGACAACATCGCCATGCCGCTGCGTCTGCTTGGGCAAAAACCACGCGATTATGAGCACGACGTGCGAGAACGTGGATTTCGTTGGACTTGGCGGCGCGGCCGAGTTGGCTGTGGAAAACTTTCGGGTGCGGAACGGCGCAGGGCTGCCATAGCCCGCGCGCTTGCAGCTAAGCCAACTTTGCTTCTTGCGGACGATCCTACCGCAGGCATGTCCCCCGCCGACGGCCGCAGGATTGTGCGATTACTTTCCGAGATGCGTCGCGTCGGAGCCGGTGTTGTGATCGCAAGTCAGGACGATACGCTTTCGGACGTTGCGCCGATGTGGGTCTGGCGGGTTGATCGCGGTCGGCTCTCGGCGCCGGAGCAGACCGAAGCTGCGGACGCGGAGGCGTATGAATGAGAGGCGGGCTCTTGGGGATCGAGCGCGCGCTCTTCTGGACACTAGCGTTCGCAGCCTTCGCAGCTGCAGCGGCGGGCTTGGCCGCCCGCTCAGTTGACCGTGTGGCGGTTGAGTATGAGCAGTCGCGCAACGCCTACGCGATTGTCAGGGTGCTCGCGCCGGACGGTCCAGCTGGAATGGTAGCGGCCGAAACCGCGCTTGCCAGCGCTCCCCACGTCACCAGCGCCGCGCCGATTACGGCCGGACGCGCGGCACAGCTTCTGAGCGAAGCGAGCGGAGAGCCGGTCGATCCGGCAAACGTGCCCGACCTCCGCCTGATCGAAATCGAACTTGCCCCTGCTTCGCCGCAAGCTGACATCTCAGGCGACATCGTCGCCGCGCTCGCAGCCGGCGGCGAGACGCCGAAGTGATCGAAGCGCCAGATGAGGCCAGCGGTGGCGGACTGGCGCCGAAGGTCCGCAACTTTGCCTTCTGGGGCGCAATTGTTTTCGCCGCGATGATGGGCGTGATCGCGTGGCTGGCGGCGCGTGGACTCGCTGCGCGGCGGCGCGAGATGGTGACCGTGATGTGCGATCTCGGCGCGACGCGCGGACAAACTGCCGGACGCATCGCAGATGAAGCCGCTGTCATCGGGCTTTATGCGGGCGCTGTTGGCGGCGTGCTCGCAGCTGTCGCCGGTGTCATCGTTCTCATGCTGGCTATTCCCGGCACGACACTGAATGCTCTGACGACAATGATTCTTCCGATTGATCTCGTGCCGATCGTCGCTGCGCCGCTGGGAACCGCGATTGCCGCTGGCGCTGGCGCGCGCGCGGCCGCGGGACACTTCCATGCCCTGGCCGCGAGGCTCGGCTAGTGCGTTCACTGCTGCTCTGGGGCGCGCTTATCGCGCTGGTCGCGTTTCTCGTTGGATTTTGGAATTTCGCAGAGACCGTTCGCCAAGACGTAGAAGAGCCTGCGCCGGCGCAAGCGATCGTCGCGCTCACGGGTGGTTCGCTCGAGCGGCTGACAACGGGCGTGCGCCTCCTTGAAGAGCACAAGGGCGAGCGGCTTTTGATTTCAGGCGTCAATCGCATCGTCACTGATGCGGAGTTGCTTGACGCGCTCGACGCCGATGCTTCTTTGGGCGCGTGCTGCATCGATGTCGGACGCAGCGCCGAAGATACGCTTGGCAATGCGTCAGAGACCGCCTCCTGGGCGCGCCAGCATCGCTACACCAACATCATCCTCGTCACCGACGATTATCACATGCCGCGCAGCCGGGCTGAGCTCGAAGCGGCTCTGCCGGAAGCGCAAATCCATCCCTACCCCGTGCGCACGCGCTGGACCGACCCTGCGCTCTGGCGCAGCGATCTCGGCGCGGCGTCGCGTCTGGGTGCGGAGTACGTAAAATATCTTGTCATTCGAGCGCGGGAAGCGTTGATCGGCCTCGGCGGCAACGACGCCGACAGGGCTGAAGGCGACGCATGAACTGGATACGTTCGTTTATTTTCGTCATCTGGCTTTATGGCTCGATGGCCATGATCGGCTTGGTGCTGTGGCCATTGGTGGTGTTCAACGAGCGCCACGTTTGGACGGCGCTGCGCTCGTGGGGCCACGCAGTGGTGTGGGGCCTGCGCTGGATCGTTGGCGCGAAAGTTTCGTTTGAAGGCTTGGAGAACGTACCAAAGGGCGGCGCGCTGATCGCGATGAAGCATCAGTCGACGCTCGACACGATGGCGCCGGCGCTCTTCTTGCCGCGTCCGGTCTATGTCTACAAAGCCGAACTCGGCGGCGTGCCAGTGATGGGCGCGTATTTGAAGCGCAACCAGATTGGCGTCGATCGCGGCGGCTACGCGAAAGCGTTGAAGAGCTTGATGCGCGGCGCGCGCAATGCTGTCGCCAAAGGCGGTCAGGTACTGATCTTTCCGGAAGGCACGCGTCAGGAACTCGACGCGCCGCCGGATTACAAGCCGGGCATCGCGGCGATGTACAAGGACCTAGGCGTTCCAGTGACTCCCGTTGCGCTCAACACCGGCCTCATCTGGAAACCCAAAGGCATCTTGCGCAAACCGGGACACGTCACGTTCAAAGTGTTGCCGCCTATTCCGCCGGGTCTGCCGCGCGACCAATTCATGGCGGAACTTGAGCGTGTTCTGGAAACCGAGAGCCAGGCCTTGCTGCCGCCCGAGAAGCGTCGCAGCGTGGCGCAATGAAGTCGCGCAATCTGTTACTCATTGGTCCGTGGACGCTGTTTGTCGTCGCGGCGCTGGGGTGGGTTCTCTATTGGAATTATCTCGCGAACGAAGCCGAGCGGCGCGTGCATGCGTGGCAGTTCGAGCAGAACGCCGGCGGCGCGACGGTCGAGATCGGCGAAATCGTGCGCCACGGCTTTCCGGTGTTGCTGCGTTTGGAAATGCGCAATGTGCGCTACGTCGCGGCGCGCGGCGGTTGGCGCGCGGAAACGGCGCGCGCTGATCTCAACATCGATCCGCTAAAGCCTCAGCATGCAATCTTGGAAGCCAAGGCGCCGATCTCCATCGCGCGCGCAAACGGCGCGACGACCAACATCCGCGCCGATGCGCTGATTGCGAGCGTGCGCACGAATGGCAACGCACTCGCAGAAGCTGGCATCGAGGCGGACAATCTCGTTCTTGACGATCCAGCGGAAGAAGGCGTTCTGCATGCCGCAAAAGTTGTGGCGACCGTGCGACCCGATGCCCGGTCCTCGGGGGATTTTCAGTTCTCGTTCGACGCGCAGACGATCTCGTTGCCGCGCGCGGTGCGAAGCTTCGAAGCGTTCGGGCTCGATGTGGCACGCCTGCGTGCGTTAATCGTCGTCACGCATGGCGCGTTGACGACGCAATCTTCGCCCGGCGATCCACTCGGCCCATGGCGCGAAGGCGGCGGCCGGATGCGGTTCGAGGCCATCGAACTGAATTGGGGTCCACTTGAAACGACAGGCACGGGCGAAGGCGGGCTAGATGCGCAACGGCGGCTGGATGGACGATTGGTGTTGCCGGTCGACCGCCCTGCGCCAGTCCTGACCGCGATATCGAACGGACCGAACATCGATAACGATGCGCGGCGCGCGTTGAGCTTGCTTGCCGCCGACTACGTCGTGACTGGAAATGACATCACGCTCGACATCGGCGCGCATGATGGCGTGTTGCGGATCGAAGGTCTGCCGGTGCGGGCGCTGCCGCCGGTATACTAGCTCGACGTCTCGTCGCGGCCCCAGTTCGGCGCTGACGTATCCTGACCGGCGTCGATGACTTCGCGGCGCATGCGACGAGCGCGATCGAAGAGATCATAAAGCGTATCGCCCTCGCCCCAGCGGATGGCGCGTTGTAGCGCTGCAAGGTCTTCCGAGAAGCGGCCAAGCACTTCGAGCACGGCCTCGCGGTTGTTCAAGAACACGTCGCGCCACATCGTGGGATCAGACGCGGCGATGCGGGTAAAGTCGCGAAAGCCCGACGCGGAGTATTTGACCACTTCGCTCTCGGTGACGCTCTCCAAATCCTCCGCCATCGCGACGATGTTGAACGCGATCAAGTGCGGCAAGTGGCTGACTACGGCGAGGACAACGTCGTGGCGCGCCGGGTCCATGCGCTCGACATTGGCGCCGAGCGCGCGCCAGAAGGCTTCGAGCTGATCCACTGCGGCGGGATAGGCTGGCCCTTGGTCAGCGAGCGGCGTGAGTATCTGCCAGCGATTGTGAAAAAGCGTGGCGAAGCCGGCGTCGGGACCAGAATGCTCCGTACCCGCGAGCGGGTGGCCGGGAACGAAATAGACGTGAGCCGGTAGCGCGCCGGCAACGGCATCGACAACGGCCTGCTTCACCGAACCCACATCAGTGACAATCGCGCCGATCTTCAGGCCGCGCGCGCACGCAGCAGCTGCAGGTCCCATTGCCCCAACCGGAACGGCGAGAACGACGAGTTCAGCTTGCGCTACGGCCTTCTCGGCCTCATCGAACACTTCGCCCAGATCAAGTTCGCGCACACGCTCGCGAACGGCCGCGTTCGCGTCATAGATCGCGATCGTATTCGCCGCGCCCTGCTCACGCGCCGCACGGGCAATAGATGCGCCGATCAAGCCGGCGCCAATAATGGCGATGCGGTCGAAAATCATGGGCATTAGACGCGCGCGTACGAACCGAGCACGCGGACGCTATCGAGGCCCGCGCGAGCGAGTGCGGCGGCGCGCGGATCGTCGAGACCGATAAAGCCGTCGATGCGCACAAGCACGCGCGGTTCGGCGCGCGCCAACTCGCGGCCCGTCAGCCCTGTTTCGTTCAGCGCACGCTGCAGGCGGTGATGCGGGTCGAAAGCAATCAAGATCGTGACGTCGTTGCCGCCCGCCTCTTCGGTTTGGGAGGCAGCGAACACAGCAGCTTCCGGTTCTTCCGTGCCGGCAAGGAGCGGCAAACCGGCGATGATGTGCAGATTGTGGAAGCGCCGCTCCGACAGCGCCGGCCACCAAGCGCCGACGCCGGGCGCAGCCGGCCAGTTCGTCACCGCGACGACCGAGTCCGGATTATCCGCGGCCTTCTGCAGCGCGGCTTGAGGTTCACCGAGATCCTTGATCCGCGTTCGGGCGCCGAAATGACGGCGCGCGATATCGAACAAACGCGTCGGATCACCGCGGCCGCCGCCGACCACGACATCGATCACGCGTTGCCGGCGAAGCGATGCGGCGATCATGGCGCGCCACAGCTCAACGACGAACTCGCGCTCCAAAGGCGCTGGCGCTTCCGCAACGAGCCGCCGCAGCAAAGCAACTTCGCGGCCCGGCCGGATCGGCAGGCCATGCTCTGGCGGCTTCAAGCCGTTGAGCTTCTCAGCCACCCGCAAGCGTTCCGCGAACAGCGACAGCAACGTTTTATCGATGCCATCGATCTCAGCGCGGATCGTTTCGAGTGGCGAACCGGGGGGGCTCTGATCGTTCATTTGAGGAACCTTAGCGGTCTTTCACGCTCTGCGCCAACGACCCGCTGTGCAGCGCGAGTCTTCAACAGCAGCCGCCCGCCCCAGGGGGATATTTCCCCCGCGACGCAGTTTATACAAGGCGCATGATTCACGCAGGCGGCGCAGCAGCGAAACTCCAGGCCGCTGGCGGTGTGCGTTCCCTCGCGTTCGACGCGACGACGCCGTTACAACTCTCCAGCGGCGAAGCTCTGGCGCCGCTCAACGTCGCTTTTGAGACCTATGGCGCGCTGAACGCCGAGCGCAGCAACGCCGTGCTCGTGTGCCACTCGCTGACGGGCGATCAATTCGTAGCCAGCCCAAACCCGATCACAGGCCGCCCAGCTTGGTGGCCGCGCATCGTCGGCCCTGGCCGGCCGATCGATACCAACCGGTTTTTCGTTGTGTGCTCGAATGTGCTCGGCGGCTCGATGGGTACGACGGGGCCGGGCACGATCGCGCCGGATGGGTTGCCCTATTCACTGCGCTTGCCGGCACTGACGATGGCGGATGCTGTGCGCGCGCAAGCTATGCTGGTCGAAGCGCTCGGCATCGAGAACCTCTTCTGCGTGATAGGCCCCGGCATGGGCGGCATGCAGGCGCTACAATGGGCGAGCGCGTATCCAAAGCGCGTGTTCGCGTGCGTGACGGTGGCGGCGGCAGCGAAGCAATCGGCGCAGAACATTGCGCTTGCGGAGTTGGGCCGCCAGGCAATCATGGCCGATCCCGATTGGCGCAATGGCGCTTACCTGCAACACGGCACGCGCCCGACGCGTGGCGGCGCAGTTGCGCGCACATCGGCGCAACTCGCCGGGCTGTCGGCGCAGGATGTGCGATCACGCTTCGAGAATGCGCGCACGCTAGAGCGTTTTGCGTTCAATGCAGAGGGCGCGAACGATACGATGCGCCAGCAACAAGGCGCGGGCTTCGTTGATCGCTTCGATGCGAACTCGTATCTCTACCTCTCGCGCGCGATGGACGGGTTCGACCTCGCCGCGGATTTCGGCGGCCGGCTCGCAAACGCGTTTCAAGGCAGCACTCGCGGCACGGCGTATTCTCGTTCTCAAGCGATTGGCGCTATCCACCCGATAACGGGCGCGAGATCGCCCGCGCATTGGCGGCGGCCGGCGCTGAGGCTTCATTCCTCGAAATCACCAGCGCGCATGGCCACGACGGCTATATGGGTCACGAGCCGGCGTTCGAAGCGGCACTGACAGGCTTTCTCGATGCTGCCGCCTCGGCGCGCGGTTTGGCGCTCAATGGCGGAGGCGCGTGATGGCGCAGCTTGAACTCGTCCACCCCTCACCGCTTGAATTGACGCAAGCTGAACCGCGCGGCGATCACTTCGCGATCTCACGAATGGTGTCGAAGGGCGCGCGTGTGCTCGACGTCGGTTGCGGCGACGGCGCGCTTTTGCAGCTCTTGTCGCGCGAGTGCGGCGCGAAGGTGCGCGGCCTGGAAATCGATCCGAACAAGGCGCATCGCTGCGTGGTGCGCGGGATGTCGGTTGTGCAGGGCGATGCCGAGCGCGATCTGAGTGAGTTTCCGAGCGGCGCGTTCGACTACGTCGTGTTCTCACGGACGTTGCAACACTTCCGCCGTCCGCAAGCGGCGCTGAAGCAAGCCGGGCGGATCGGCGCGAACGTGATCGTCTCGATCACCAATGCCGGCCGCTGGGACAAGCGCGCTGAAATGTTGCTGAAGGGCCGACTTGGGCCGAGCGAACATCTTCAGCGCTACACGGTCCGCGATTTCGCCGAGCTTGCGCGTGAAATGCGTTTCGGTATCGAACGCGCGGTGCCGCTCTCACACGGACACCCAGGCGCGCCGTTCGCCAAGACCATCTGGCGCGCGAATTGGTTCTGCGAAGAAGCCGTCTTTCTGCTGACGCCGTGACGCGATCCACATGAAGCGCCTGGTTATCTGTTGCGACGGGACGTGGCAGCGCCTTGATGGCGATAGCCTCACCAATGTCGCGCTCACCGCGCGCGCGGTGGCGCCGCGTGATGCCAAAGGCAATCTGCAGATCGTCTATTATTCTGCTGGCGTTGGTTCGTCGCTGAGCGGCGCGAGCCTTTGGCAGGGCATGACCGGCGCGGACTTGGATGACCACCTGCTCGATGCGTGGCTCTTCATCAACCTGAACTACGAGCCCGGCGATCAGATATTCCTGTTCGGCTTCTCGCGTGGCGCTTACACGGTGCGTTCGCTCTGCAGGCCTGTTGCGCAAGATTGGCGTGCTGCGGCGTGAGCACGTCGACAAGTCACGCGCGGCGCTGGATCTTTATCGCCAGCGCGAAGTCACAGCTGACAGCGAGGAAGCCGAGCGCTTCCGCGTCGCGCACGCGATTGCTTGGCCAAGGCTTGCGCGCCCGTTCACCTCGCCGCCGGTTGATCTTTCGATCCGCTATCTTGGCGTTTGGGACACGGTAGGATCGCTCGGCATTCCGCGGCTCCTGCCCATCTCAATCGGCATGAACGCGGAGTATGAATTTCACGACACGGCGCTCTCGCGTTGCGTTGAGCACGCGCGCCATGCGGTCGCGATCGATGAGCGACCCGCGCCGTTCACACCAACGCTCTGGAACAATATCGATGCATTCAACACGCCGGGCACACGCCCGCGCGTCGCACAGCAATGGTTTCCTGGCGATCATGGCGGTGTCGGTGGCGGTCCAGTGCGCGGGCTTTCGAATTGCACCTTGATGTGGGTGCTTGAAGGCGCGGAGCTGGCGGGGCTTTCGGTGACCAATGAACCAGGCTCGGTTATCTCCGGATGCTTGGCCGACATCGACCCGATCACGCCCTCCGTTGATGGCAAAGGCTTCCCGATTATGCGCGCCCTCACCTCGCGCTGGCGCACGGGGCTCAACCGGTTCGAAGACATTCACGAGACGGCACGCCTGCGCTTTGCGGCGAATGAGAGCTATCGGCCGCCGCTGTTGACGCCGTACGCGGATCGCATCGCGGCGTCAGTGCAGCAACGGCAAGCGGCGGCCTAAAGGTACGAGAGCCACCAGTCGCGGCGCCGCGCTTTGAGCGACTGCCAATAGCGGCAGAGCGGGTACAGCAACGCCAATACAACGAGCCACGTCACGTAGACCCACGGCAGCGCGAAGCCCAAGCTTTGGAGCTTCTCCGGCGCCATGAAGACGTTGATCATATAATTGAACAAGCCTTCGACGTTGTTGCCCGCGATGGCGTTCACGGCGATCGCCAGCACATGGATCAAATAGATGTGCAGCACGTAGAAGAAGAACGGCACAGCGCCGAACGTGTTGAGCACTGACGCCATCGGCCCGCGCAGACGCGACAATAGCGGCCAGATCGTGAAGATGATGCCGAGCGTCACCAACGTGAACTGCAATGACGGCGGATATTTCTGCACGTCGAAGAACACCATGATTGCCGCGCCAAGCGCTTGTTGTTCGCGCCAATCGCGCCAGACCGCTTCGGGACCCGTGGCGAATGCGGGATCGCCGTAGATCATGGTCAAGCGCAGCACCAAGAACGCGGCCAGCATCGCGAGGCCCATGAGCAGGATCGTGCGATTGCGTTTTTCGGGCGCCTCCGCGAACACATTGCCGAGACTGTAGCCCAGACAGATGATCCCCACCCACGGCAGCATAGGATAGGCAATCAAACCGATCGGCTGTTGACCCACAAAGATCGGCCCGCCGTCATGCAGGAAAGTCCATCCAAGCTGCGCCAAGCCGGTCATCTGCTGCGCGTTGATGGGATCGAGGAGATTGTGGCCGAGCGTGATCGCAATGCCGATGGCCAGCACCGCCATGCGCGGCAACCACACCAGCACGCCGAGCGCGAGCATGCTCCAACCGATTGCCCAGATGACCTGCAAGAAGAAGACGTAGGGAAATCCGAACGACCAGCCTAAGCTGATCACTGTCGCTTCCAGGAAGATGAGCCAAAGGCCGCGCGTCAAAAGGAATCGCGAGAGATTCGGCGTTGTCTTACCTTTTGCGAATTGCAGATAGGCCGAAACGCCAGCGAGAAAAACGAATGTCGGCGCGCAGAGGTGCGTGATCCAGCGCGTGATGTAGAGCGCCGGAGTGGTCGTGGTCGGGTCGAGCAGATTGCTGCCAACGCCGACCATGCCCGCGCCACCCAGCATATAATCGCGCACGTGATCGAGCGCCATCAGCACGATAACGAGGCCACGCAGCAGATCGATTTCGGAAATGCGCACGCCAGCGGTGAGCGTAGGTGCGGCGTGGGCCCGCGCACTGGCCGGGTGTGTCGTTGCTTTCATGCGCTCACCCCGCCTCAAAAGGAGCGCGGCGAGCTATGCCTCAGGTCACACGTGCTGGCGAGCTGTAAGTCGCCGATCAGACATTGGCGTAAGCAAAAGCGATGCGGCCGAGCAGGCCTTGCGGTTTGAGGCGCCCTTCGGTGGCGAAGAGGCAGACGCAGGTTTCATCGCCTTCGACGATCGGCTGGTGATTGAGCTCGTTTTCAGCGGCGGCGAAATCGCCGGCAGCGAAAACGCCCAGCTCATCGCGGTAGGCGCCACTCAACACGGTGCAGAACTCAACGCCAGAATGATCGTGGCGCGCGGTCAACCCGCCAGAGGCGACCGAAAGCAGATAGACGCGATCAGTCGGCGCGCGTGGCGTGTCCACACCAGCGACCCAAACGCCCGGCGCGATCCACTTCTTTGGCTTCAGCGGCAAACGCTCGATGAACGGGCGCACATCTCGCGCAGCCACGGGTTCGACGGGTGCATCGAGGCGCGCCATGACATTGGCTAGAGCATTCTCACCAACGTCCGCGCGTGGCAGCGCCTTCAGCGCCGCGCCGGAGATCGCTTCGAAAGCGCCAATGCGCGCCCGGCAATGGGCGCAGACCTCGACGTGGGCAGCCACAACCAAGCCGAAGCCTGGCTCAAGCGCGCCGGCGCTGTAGCCCGTCAGGATGTCTTCCGAAGGATGGTGATGCGGACTCACTTATATTGCTCCCAATGCGCACGCAGCTTGATGAGCGCCAGCCGCAAGCGCGATTTCACAGTGCCGAGCGGCAACGAAAGCCGCTCCGCAATTTCCGAATGCGGGCGCTCTTCGAAGAACGCGAGCCGCACGACTTGGCGTTGCTCTTCAGAGAGAGTCGCCATTGCGTCTGCGACTTGCTCTTCGGTCTGGCCACGCACCGCAGCGGAGTCGGGCGCTTCTTCTTCACTCTCTTCGGTGATGATCGTCACCGAGCGATATGCGAGTTCAGTCTTCTCGCGGCGGAGTTTGTCGATCCACGCGTTACGCGCGATGACGAATACCCAAGTCGAGACCTTGGCCTTCGCCGCATCAAATGAAGCCGCGCGCCGCCAGATGGCAACCATCGCGTCCTGCGCCAAATCCTCGGCAACAGCGGCTGGAGCGCCTAAGCGCAAGAGGTAGCCTTTCACCCTGCCGGCATAAGCGGAGAATATCCGCGCGAACGCTTCCCGATCGCCACGCGCCACGCGAGCAACCAGCGCCTCGTCCGTATCTCCGACGCCGTCATGCACGCGTCGCGACCTCCGACGCGGAGGAAACGCCGCTTCTAGGCCAACGGAGGCGAATTCCAACACGCGCATAGGGCCTGTTACGGGCCGGTTCCCTTTTCGGATCAGTGTGAACCGCAAGCGCGCACGGCCCGTATCCGCTTACAGACCAGCCCGCGATGGGTGCGCTGGAGCGGAACCTTCCGATGGCTTTTTCCTCCAGTGACACGACGCAACGGCAAAGTATCGCCGTCATAGGCTCGGGGATAGCCGGAATGTCGGCGGCATGGCTGCTCAGCAAGAAGCATGATGTCACTGTTTACGAGAAGAACGATCGCCTAGGCGGGCACTCGAACACGGTGACGGTTGAGACGAGCCTAGGGGCTACGCCCGTCGATACCGGATTCATCGTGTTTAACGACGCGACCTACCCTAACCTCATCGCATTGTTCGAACATCTTGGTGTGGCGACCGAGGTTTCCGACATGTCTTTCGGTGTGTCGCTGCGCGGCGGTAAGACGGAGTACTCGTCAGTCGATACGTCGGCGTTTCTCTGCGGCGGACGAAATCTCATCAGCCCGCGCTTTTGGTCGATGACCTGGGATTTGCTGCGCTTCTATCGTAGCGCGCCGCTGGATCTGCTGCGCACGCGCGACCAGCTGATTTCACTGGGCGAGTACCTCAATCAACGCGGCTACGGCGAAGCATTCCAGCGCGATCACTTGCTGCCGCAGGCGGCGGCGATTTGGTCGGCCTCGATGTCTGACATTCACCTCTACCCCGCGTTCGCGTTCGTTCGCTTCTTCGAGAACCATGGGCTCCTGAAACTTAGCGGCCGGCCCAAGTGGCGTACCGTCGAGGGCGGCAGCCAAGCCTATGTTCGGCAGCTGACCGCAGATTACGCCGAACGCGCACGGCTAAACGCGGGCGCTGTTTCTGTCCGGCGTGATGGCGCCGGGGTTTGGGTGCGCGACGCACACGGCCGAACGGATCGCTACGACGACGTCATTATCGCCGCGCATGGCGACGAAGCGCTGGCAATGCTCGAAGACCCGAGCACCGAGGAGCGCGAGCTGTTGGGCGCGTTCAAATACGCAAAGAACCGCGCCGTGCTGCACACCGATCCGTCCTTCATGCCACGCCGCGAGCCACTGTGGGCGAGCTGGAACTATGTCGGCGACGATCCGGATGGTGGGTGTGTCGTCACCTATTGGATGAACAAGCTGCAGAACATTCAAAGCCGCGAGCAGATCTTCCTCACGCTCAATCCCCGCGTCGAGCCTCGACCGGAAACGGTGCTCTACCAGACCGACTACGATCACCCCCTCTTCGATGCCGCAGCCATGCGCGCGCAAGAGCGCCTGTGGTCTCTGCAGGGCGTGCAGAATACGTGGTTCTGTGGCGCGCACTTTGGCTCGGGCTTTCACGAAGACGGCCTGCAGGCTGGCCTCGCTGTCGCCGAACAACTCGGCGGCGTACGCCGGCCTTGGACGGTCGAGAACGAGTCCGGCCGCATCTATATCGGCGCCCAAACGCAACGCAGCGCGATCGCGGCATGAACGCGATATACACCGGCCACGTTGCGCACGTTCGCCCAGGCAAGCATCGCCTGCGCTACAGCGTGTTCATGCTGACGGTGGACCTGAATACGCCCCCTGAAGGCCTGAACCTGCTGAAACACAATCGCAATGCGCTCTTCGCGCTGTTTGATCGCGATCACGCCGGGCGCAAGGATGCCCCGCTGAAACCGCAGATCGAAGCGAAGCTCCGCGAAGCCGGCATTGCGTGGGACGGCGGACGGATCGTGCTGCTGACGATGCCTCGGCTCTTCAACTACGTCTTCAATCCGCTCAGCGTCTATTTTTGCTATCGCCGTGACGGCTCCGTCGCCGCGCTAGTCCATGAAGTCTCAAACACATTCGGCGAGAGCCACTTTTACGTACTGCCGCCGCGCGTGCAGGAAAACGGCGCCATTACCCAGGCCTGCGCCAAAGAATTCTTCGTCTCGCCCTTTCTCGAAGGCGGGCTGACTTATGAGTTCACCGTCACGCCGCCGGATGAGCGCGTTGCCGTCGCCATGACCGTGCGGCTCGGCGAAGAAATTGCGCTAACCGCCTCTTTCGCCGGCGCGCGACGCGAACTCACCGACGCGCAACTCTTCCGTGTCTGGATGGGCAACCCGCTGATGACGCTGAAGGTCATCGCCGGCATCCACTGGGAAGCGCTGCTGATGTGGCTCAAAGGCGTGCGCTTCTTGGGGAGGCGCGGACAACTCCCCCGCCAACCGGTCCGAGAAAAGAAAGCGGCGGCGTGATCACTCACGCCGCCGCCTGCCTGTTCAGTCTGCGAACTTAGTTTTGTGCCGGCCCAGAAACCGTCGCGACCCATTGGTTCACCAGCGACTCCGTCACTGATAGCGGCGTAGAGCCGTTGGTCAGGATGGTGTCGTGGAAACCCTTGATGTCGAAGTTTTGGCCCAGCGCCGTGCGCGCGCTTTCGCGCATGCGGTTGATCGCTTGGCGGCCGACCATGTAGCTGCAGGCTTGGCCGGGCCACACGCAATAGCGCTCGATTTCGGTGGTGACGTTCGAGCGTTGATCGCCCGTCGCGGCCACCATCGAATCGATGGCTTGCTCACGCGTCCAACGCTTCGAGTGGATGCCCGTGTCGCAAACGAGGCGCGAAGCGCGGAACGTCGCCGACTGCAGGTAGCCGATCTTGCCGAACGGATCGTTGGCATACATGCCCATCTCGTCGGCGAGCTGCTCCGAGTAGAGGCCCCAGCCTTCAGCGTAAGCGCTGAAGCCAAGCAGCGCGCTACGGATGAACGGGATCGAACCCGACTCTTGCTGGATCGAGATCTGCCAGTGGTGGCCCGGAATGCCCTCGTGGTACGTCAGCGTTGGCAACGTGAACTTTGGCCATTCGGTCGCCGGGTCACGTAGGTTGATGTAGTACGCGCCTGGACGCGAGCCATCGAGCGCAGCACCCTGGTAGTAGCCGCCTGGCGCGCCAGCTTGCGTGTATTCCGGCACGCGCTTGATCTCGAGAGCCGCACGCGCCTGCACGCCGCAGACTTCCGGCATACGTGCGCGGATCGCAGCGACCTGCGCGTTGAGCGCCGCCAGCAGCTGTTCGCGGCCAGCGTCCGTGCTCGGGTAGATTTGATCCGGGCGGCGGCCGAGAGCGCCGATACGCTCGGCGACGGAGCCACGCGTCATGCCTTGAGCACGCAGGATCGTGTCCATTTCGCTGGTGAATTGCGAAATGAGATCGAGACCCATCTGGTGAATCTCGTCCGGCGCCATCGAGGTCGTCGTGTAAGCGCGCAGCGCCGTGGCATAGAGAGCCTCGCCGTCCGGCAGCTTCCAGACGCCGGCATCGTGGGTCGCACGCGGGCGGATCGCGGTGATGGCTTCGATCTGGTGCTGGTAGGCGGGTAGCACCGTGTCACGGACGATGCTTTCTGCTTGGCTGACCAGTGTCGCCTTGTCGGCATCGCTGATGTCAGAGACTTGCGCCAGACGTTCGCGGAAGCTGGTGACCAAGATGTTCTCGGCCGGGGGCTTGTTGCGGAATGCGCCGAGCTGGGCAAGCGCGCCGTCGAGCGCGAAGTCCGGTGGGATTACGCCATCGGCAGCGTCGAGGCCGACACGCTCGGACTCTTGATCCAGAACGTGGCCGTACGCCGTGAGACGCGCGATGTACGCATCGGCTTGGTCGCGGTTGGTGACCGGGTGTTGGCTGGCAAGGAAATCCGGAAGGTTGGTGTAGGCGCCGGTGAGCTGCGTAACAGTGTATGGCGCTTGTGCGCCGCCGCCGGTTTTGTAGTGCGCAGACGCGATGCCGTCTTGCAGCGCCGTCAGCACGACATCGTGGGTCACCGCGTCTTGTGCTGAGAGCGAGTCGCGGTTCAGTGCCTGCAACTGCGTTACGCCCGTTTGCGAGACTTGCAGCAGATGCTCAGCGGCGGCGCGCGAGTAATCGCTCAAGCGATCGATGTAGCGCCCGCCCGCCTGCTCTTCCGTCACCGAGAGCGACGTCGCGTACTCAGGCGACGCACGCAGAAACTCAGTCACGAGCGTGTTGAGGATGCTGTTGAGATCACCGGACGCTGCCGGACGTGCACAAGCCGCCAGCACAGCGCCCGCAGCCGATACGCTCAAAAGCGAGCGCCGAGACATTTCCATGATTTTCCCCTTCGGAGGCTAGGGTTGTCTGCCGTCGGCGATCCTAGCCCAAACAACGTGTCTCGCATCGGGGGTGCGACGAACCGCCTTCCAGGTACGATGTGAGCGGCGCTGCCATGCGCAAACGCGGACGCTCAGCGCCCATCAAGTCAGGAATGCAGACGTTGAAAATCTTGCGCTAACCATCGACCGCGGCTTCGCCGGTTTCGCCGGTGCGAATGCGGTGCACGGCATCGAGGTCTGCAACCCAGATTTTGCCGTCACCGATCTTGCCCGTCTTTGCAGCCGTAGTGATCGCTTCAACAATGCGTTCAACCGCGTCAGCCCCGGAGGCGATTTCGAGCTTCACCTTAGGCAGTAATTTCACTTCGTACTCGGCGCCGCGATAGACTTCCGTCTTGCCCTTCTGGCGCCCAAAGCCGCGCACCTCGGACACCGTGATGCCGCCGCAACCCGCTTCTTTCAGCGCATCGAGCACGGGATCGAGCCGGCTCGGTTTGATGATGGCGGTGATGAGTTTCATCCGACGCTGGCCCCAAACGCGAAGTGATCGGATGTTCTTAGGTGTCGCGTTTGTTGTCGGGCAAGGCGCCATTTGGTCCAGGACGCGTTCGCGCTGGAGCTTTGGCCAAAAGGACACGCCCCTGCGAGCGCGCGGTGGTGGCGTAGAGGCGCTTCACTGCTTCCATGAGCACAAGCCCGCCCTGCGCGGGCCACACGAGTTCGCCCACGCGCTCGAACGCGTCAGCCGCGCCAGCTGCCCAGCGCCAAGGCGGCACATAGAGTGCGCGCGCTGAAACCACCGGTTCGAACATGGAGTCGCCGAGCAGCGAAGCGAGCTGCGTGCGCGAATACGGGCGGCCATGGCCGAACGGCGAGATGTCCGACTGCGCCCACAAGCTCCAACGGTTTGATGCAATGACGACGAGCCGGCCTTCAGGGGCAAGCACCCGCCAGATCTCGCGCAACATCGCGGGGACGGCATCGCACTCTTCAAGTCCGTGGACCATGAGCACGCGATCGAAGACGGCGTCCATGAACGGCAGGCGCGACTCCTCAGAGAGCGCTGTCGCAACCTGGCGTCCGCGGCCACGGTTCGGCGCCCTGTGCTGCGGGCATCATGGTCACCACGCGTCGCGCCGTGGCGCGGAAGCGATCGAGATAAGGCGATGGATAGCCGACGCCGAGCACGTCGAGGCCGTCGGCATGCGGCCACAGCGCCGCCAGTCGTCGCGCCGCTGCACGCCGCGCTGCGTCACCGAGCGAGGAGGCATAGAAGCGTTGGAGTGCGAGAACATCGACGCGCATGGCGAGAGAGGGCTAAGCTAGGAAATGCTTCAAATCCATCAATTCCCCTGCCTCTCCGACAATTACGGCTTTCTCATTCACGATCCCGCCACCGGCGCGACCGCAGCGATCGATACGCCGGACGCTGAGGAATATCTGCGCCAAGCCGAGGCCAAGGGCTGGCGCATCACCGACATCTGGAACACGCACTGGCACCCCGACCACGCCGGCGGCAACGCCGCGATCAAAGAAAACACGGGCGCGACGGTTACTGGCCCCGCCGAAGTCAAACGGATTGGAACGCCGCCGGATCGTGTGGTCGATGATGGTGATCGGGTGAAGATCGGCGGCATTGAAGCACGGGTGCTGAACGTGGGCGGCCATACGCTGGGCCACATCGCGTACGTATTCGACGCGGACAAAGTCGCGTTCGTTGGCGATGCACTATTTGCGCTGGGGTGCGGCCGCTTGTTTGAGGGCACGCCGCAGCAAATGTGGACGAGCTTGCAAAAACTCGCCGCGTTGCCAGACGACGCCACGCTTTATTGCGCGCACGAATACACGCAATCGAATGCGCGTTTCGCGCTGGCCGTCGATCCGGACAATGCAGCACTGCGTACACGATCGGCCGAGATCGATCGCTTGCGCGCTGCCGGAAAACCAACTGTGCCGATGACACTGCGCTTAGAGAAAGATACCAACCCGTTCCTGCGCGCGCCAGCGATCTTGCCGAACGTTGATCCGGTCGAAGCGTTTGCTGCGCTGCGCAAGCAGAAGGACGAGTTCAAAGGCTAACGAAAAACCGCCTCATCGGCGGTGGCGGTTCTGCTTATTGTTCCGGCCCTTGGACTTGGCCCATCACCACGTTGCGAATGGCGCTGGACGAAGGCCGCCCGGCATAGCCGAGTTGCGGGGCAACCTGAATAAGAAGCGTATCGCCTCGAAGCGCGAGCGCCGGCACGCGGCCAATCGCGATGATCACGCGACGCACGTTTGTCATCGGCGCTTCCGCCAAACCTTCGGCAGCGCGCTCTGCAGCGTCAGTGACGACACCAGCGGCTTGCGGCGACATCTGCGCCGGCACAGTGAACATGATCGGCTGACCGACACTGCGGCGGGTGCGGTTTTGCAGCACGCGGAAGCGTTGCTGCATTTCGGCGAACGCCAGGTCCTCAGGCGTCAGCGGCGCGACGCGGCCTTCTTCGGAGGCGGCGGCGCCAGTGCGGATCGCGCGCGTGTAAACGATGATGCCGCCGTGCGAGGTGACACGCAGGCGAACGTCGCCGTTCTCTGTTTGGAAAATCTCGTCGCCGCCCGCACCCATAGTCGGGCGCAGTACGTGGACTTCGGGATCGCCCTCGAACTGCACCAGAGCAGCGCGGCCGCCCGAGCGATCCAGCACGAAGCGCACGGCCCCATCTGGCGTGGCGTAACGGTTAGCGCCGGCAGTGACCGGGACCATACGTTGCGGGGCGGCATTAGGCTGCTGGCGGGGTTGTTGTTGTTGAGCGTGGGCGACGGCCGGAACGGCGAGTGTCAGCGCAGCGGCGACGACCGCAGCACCCTTCCCGCACAAGCTCGACCCGAATCCCTGCGTCATAGGGGATGAGAAGAGCGCTCCGAAGGGGCAGTATTTTGGCGCTGTTGCAGGCGCCCGGCGCCAGTGTTGCGGCAAAGCCGCACTAATTCAGGCGGCTTTGGTCTCATGCGGCTCCGAAAGAGCCTCCCGCGCCGGTTTCACCTGAACTTGGGTCAGCGGTTTCGTCTGTTGCTCGGTGGCGACCTCGACAGCAACCGGCGTCAGCGCAAAGGATTCCTCGTGCGCAGCGTGGACGGCGGCGACCAGCCGACGAAGCTCGATGCGCCGATCGTAGCGCGCCATCCCAACCGGCGCGGCCTCTGCCGAAGCTGTGGATAAGAGCGGACCGGCGCGTGGCGCGTCTGCCGGAATTTCCGGTGGGATGCGCAGAACGACGCGCTGGCCTGACCGCGGCGCGTCCAAAACCGAGAGATCGCCAGCCACACCTGCCGCAAACGACAGCGTGCTCAGACCAAGCGCCACGGCGGCGATGCGGATGATGTTCTGACCGGCCACGGCCATCATGGTTAACCGAGTCGGTCAGCGGCGTCATCCAAGCGTGGATGACGCCGCCGCCGTTTTCAGTGGAGCGTCTCGGTGTCCAGATTCAGTTCCGAAGCCGGAATGCGCTCGGCGTTTGGCCGGAGGCGGCGCAGGCCGTCGTAGAAGTGCTGGGCATCACCCACCACAACCACGTCAGCTCGGTTTGCATCGAAGTAACGCTGCGCCGCAGCTTGCGCTTGCGCCGGCGTCACCGCCGTGATGTCGGCGACGTAGGTGCCGAGGCGTTCCGGCGGCAGACCATAAAGCGCGAAGGTCGAGATTTGACCGGCGAGGCCGGCGGTCGTCTCGATCTGGCGGCCAAAGCTGCCAATAATAACTGCCTTGCGCGCCGTAAGTTCAGACACCGACACGGGCTCGCTTCCGATGCGCCGGATTTCGGCACGCATCAGTTCATAGACCTGCACGGCCGCGTCATTGCGCGTTTGTGCGGACGCTACGATCGGTCCGGGTCCCATGCGGGCCTGGAGGCTTGAGCCGGCGCCGTACGAGAGGCCGCGACGAATGCGGATCTCGTTGTTCAAGCGCGCGGAGTAGCCGCCGCCGAGCACGTTGTTGGCGACCAGAAGCGGGAAGTAATCCGCATCCGTCCGCGCAACACCGCGCAAGCCCATCGAGACAGCCGCCTGGCCAGTGCCCGGCAGGTCAACGACGATCGTGCGCGACGGCGCCGCGTACGCTGTCAGGTCAGGACGCGCCGGAAGCGCCGTCGTCGGGCGCGCCCAGTCGCCGAAGTAACGCTCAGCGAGTGCAAATCCCTCTTCCGCTGAAACGTCACCGGTGATGACGAGCACAGCGTTGTCCGGTCGCCAGTAGGTGCGGTGATAGCCCGCCATGTCGTCGCGCGTGATCGCGCCAATACTGGTCGGCGAGGCGATCGCACCATACGGCGCAGTGCCGTAGATGGCGCGCGTCATCGCATAGCCGCCAATGCTGCCCGGCTGGCTCAACGAAACTTGCAGATTGTCGAGCGATTCAGACTTCGCACGGTCGAGCTCTTCTTGCGCGAACGCGGGATTGCGAACCACATCGGCGAAGACGGTGAACGCTTCTTGCGCGCGATCGCTGCGGGTTTGCAGCGAGACGGCCGAAGAATCCACACCGGCGCCAGAACCGATCGCAGCGCCCAGCGATTCAATCTGGCTGGCAATTTCGACAGCGCTACGCGTAGTCGTGCCACGCGTCAGCAGATCGCCGGTCATGCCGGCAAGGCCAGCGCGGTTCGCCGGATCGGACGAACCACCAGACGCGATACGGAAGTCCGCGCTGATCAACGGCACCGCGCGGTTTGGCGCAACGATGACGCGAACACCATTCGCGAGCGTACGTTGCGACGCTGCCGGAATACGCGCGTCGATCGGCGTGCCGGCTGCCGGCGGTTGCTCGCGCTGACCTTCAGCCGCCAACGTGAACGTCGGAATTTCCGCCGCCGGGATGTTGAGCGTGCGCGCTTGGATGCGCGACGAGGTCGCGATCGTATCGCCTGTGCGGCCCTGCTCTTCCGGCAGATAGCGCACAACCGCGCGGCGGTTCTCGTTGAAGATGCGGCGGGCGACGCGCTGAATGTCGGACGCCGTCGTCGATTGGATCGCGGCCAGCAAACGATCGGCATGACCGGCATCGCCGTAGCGGATCACCGCGTCGGCAAGCTCATCGGCGCGGCCTTCAGCGGTTTCGCGCTGTTGCAGCGTCCCGGTGACGATCTCGTTCTTGGCTTCATCCAACTCGGCTTGCGTCACCGGCGCATCGCGCAGACGCGCGATTTGCGCAGCAAGCGCTGCTTGGCCAGCTTCAGCGGTCTGGCCTTCCGACATGATCGCGAACACGCCATAGGCGCCCGGATCCTGCGTCGCTTCCAGATTCGTGAACACCTGCGCCGCAATCTGCTGCTCATAGACCAGCGAATTGTAGAGACGCGAGTTCGTGCCGGCCGACAGAATGCCGTCGATGACCATCAGCACCGGGATATCCGGATCGGTGGACGCTGGCTGCGGATACGAGATCATGACAGCCGGGAGCGGCACGTTCGGCGCGTAGACAGTGTACTCGCGCGGCTGCGTGCGCTCCGGCTCGGTCGGATAGTCGCGCGGGATCGCGCGGTTCGGATGCGCGATGTCGCCGAAATACTGATCGACCCACGAGTCAAGTTGCGCTTGATCAAAGTTGCCGGACACGACGAGGATGGCGTTGTCGGGGCGATAGTATTGCGCGTGGAATTGACGAACGTCCTCCACAGTCGCGGCATCGAGATCTTCGATTGAGCCAATGCCTGGGCGGCCATACGGGTGAACGTCATAGTTCACTTGCGGCAAGAACAAATAGAACAAGCGGCCGTACGGCGAAGCGAGCACGCGCTGGCGCAGCTCTTCCTTCACAACGTCGCGTTCTGAATCGAAGCTCTCTTCGTTGACGACGAGCGAGCCCATGCGATCGGCTTCCGCCCACAGCACGCGCTGCAGATGGTTGGCCGGGACCACCGCGTAATAGTTGGTGAAATCGTCGTAGGTCGAAGCGTTGTTGTAGCCGCCGACGTCTTCGGTCAGCCGGTCGAAGAATTGCTCCGGCATGTTACGCGTCGACTTGAACATGATGTGTTCAAAGAGGTGCGCGAAGCCCGAGCGGCCGGCGGGATCGTCCACCGAGCCGACATCGTACCAGACTTGCACCGACACGTTCGCGGTATCGCGATCCGGCATCGCGTACACGCGCAGGCCATTCGGCAGCGTGCGCATCGTGTAAGCGAGCGGCGCGACGCGCAGTTCGCCGTTTTGCGGCGTGGACGACGACGCGCAGGCGACAAGCGCCAGCGCCGCGGCGACAAGCGTAATCAGACGTTTCATGGATGGTCCCCGAGAGAGATTCGAGGCGTTCTAGCAGTCAGATTGCGACCGGAGCCACCCCGGATGCGACGATTGCGGGCCCAGGGCGGACGAAGAAGGGGGGCGGCGCCCCCGCCGCCCGGGGGGTTGGGGGGGCGGGGCGGCGGGGGGGCCGGGGGGCTTGGCGGGGGGGGGGGGGGCCCCGGGGGGGGGGGGGGCGCCGGGGGGGGGGGGGGCGGGTTGGGGGTCTTTCCCGGGGGGGGCGCCGCGGGGAAAGGGGGGCGCCGCGGGGCCCGGGGGGGGGGCCGTCTTGCCCCCCCCCGGGGGCGTTTGTCCCCCCGGGGGGGCCGGCCCCCCCGCAAATGGCGGGCCCGGGCCGGGGCGGGGGGGCCTTGCCCGGGGGGGGCCGGGGGGCCGGGGGGCGCCCCCTGGGGGGGCTGTGCGCCCGCCCCGGGCGGGGGGCTTCCGCCCCCGGGGCGGGGGGGTTTTGCGGCCGCGGGGGCGGGGGGGGCCGCGGGGCGGGGGGGCCCGGGGGGACCGGCGGCCGGGGGGGCCCTCCCGGGGGGGGCGCCGGGCCCGGGGCGCCCGGCGGGGGGGCGGGGGGGCCCGGGGGGCGGGGTGGCGGGGGGCCCCCGGGGGGGGGGGGGGGGGGGGGCGGGCGGGGGCGCGGGGGGGGGGGGGGGGGGGGGGGGTGTTCCGGGGCGGCGAAAATCCCCTAACCGGCTGCCTTCAGCAACGGATCGTACGCCAGGATCGGCGAGAGCCACTTTTCCGCCATCGCCAAATCCCAGCCCTTCCGGACCGCGTAGTCCGCGACCTGATCGCGATCGATCTTGCCGGTGCCGAAATACTCCGCCTGCGGGTGCGCGAAGTAGAGGCCACTCACGGAAGACGGCGGCGTCATCGCCATGCTCTCGGTGAGATCGATACCGGTGTGTGTCGTCGCTTCGAGCAAATCGAAGATCGTGCGCTTCTCGGTGTGATCGGGCTGCGCCGGATACCCGGGCGCCGGACGAATGCCGCGATACTGCTCGGCGATCATGTCATCGGCGCTGAGTTTTTCGTCTTTGGCGTAGCCCCAGAGCTCGCGCCGCACTTTTGCGTGCATCGCTTCAGCAAACGCCTCGGCCAAGCGATCGCACAGCGCCTGCGCCATGATGGCGGAGTAATCGTCGTTCGCACGTTTAAATCGGATCGACACATCTCCTTCGCCAATCCCCGCCGTCACCGCGAATGCGCCGACATAGTCAGGCGTACCCATTGGCGCGATGTAGTCCGCGAGAGCTGAGTTAACCTTGCCCTCGCCCTTGTCGATCTGCTGACGCAACGTGTGCAGACGCGCGATTTCCTTTTTGCGCTCCTCATCCGCGAACAGCACAACGTCGTCGCCATCGCGGTTCGCGGGCCAAAAGCCAACGACGCCAGAGGCCTTCACCCACTTTTCTGCAACGAGCTGCTCCAGCATCGCTTTCGCGTCTCGATAGAGATTGCGCGCGGCTTCGCCGACAATGTCGTCTTCCAGAATAGCCGGATAGCGTCCGATCAAATCCCAGGACGCGAAGAACGGCGTCCAATCGATGAACGGCACGAGGTCTTCGAGCGGATATTCGGCAAACGAGCGCACACCCAGAAAGCTCGGCTTCACTGGCGCGAACTCAAGCTTGGCGCACGCTCACGCGCTTTCGTCAGCGGCAAACGCGGGCGTTTGTCCTGACCGGCGAGATACGCTTCGCGCGCGACGTCCATTCCTTGCGTGTTGCGGCCACCAAAGCGTCGCGATCATCGCCGAGCAGCTTTTGCACCACCGGCACCGCCTTTGAGGCATCCGGCACGTAGAGAATTGGCCCGGAATACACCGGGGCGATCTTCACTGCCGTGTGCGTGCGCGACGTGGTTGCGCCACCGATAAGCAGCGGCAGCTTCAACCCTAATCGCTCCATCTCGCTGGCGACGAACACCATCTCATCGAGCGACGGCGTGATCAGGCCCGACAATCCAATCGCATCAGCACCGATCTCTTTTGCGCGCTCCAAGATGCGATCGCACGGCACCATGACGCCGAGATCTTCGATTTCGTAGCCGTTACATTGCAGCACGACGCCGACGATGTTCTTGCCGATATCGCACATCGCCCTTCACCGTCGGATCGCGCTCTGTCGCTTGCTTCTTGCCACCGGCCTTCGCCTGCTCGGCAACTTCGAGCAAACGCTCCGTCGTGTCATCACGGCGATTGAGAAGCACATCCTCGACGCGCTCGCGCAATTCCGGCTCGACGTCATCGTACAGAGTCAGCGAGCCGGCGTTGACGATGCCCATATCCATGCCGGCACGGATGGCGTGATAGAGAAACACAGCGTGCATCGCCTCGCGCACCGGCTCATTGCCGCGGAATGAGAACGATACGTTCGACACGCCGCCAGAGACGTGCGCGTGCGGCAACTCGGACCGAATGTAAGCTGTCGCCTCGAAGAAGGCCTTTGCATACTCGGCGTGCTCTTCGATGCCTGTCGCGACAGCGAAGATGTTCGGGTCGAAGATGATGTCTTCGGGCGGAAAGCCGATATCAACCAAGAGCCGATAGGCGCGCGTGCAAATCTCAATCTTGCGCGCAGCCGTATCGGCCTGCCCCTGCTCGTCGAACGCCATAACGACGGCCGCAGCGCCATAGCGGCGAACTTTGCGCGCGTGATGCAAGAAAGCTTCTTCGCCCTCCTTCATCGAAATCGAGTTCACGATCGACTTGCCCTGCGCGCACTTCAGCCCGGCCTCGATCACCGCCCACTTCGAGCTGTCGATCATCAGCGGAATGCGCGCGATATCGGGCTCGGACGCAATCAGGTTCAAGAAACCGCGTCATCGCCGCGGGCCCATCAATCATGCCCGCATCGACGTTTACGTCGAGCACATTGGCGCCGCTTTCGACTTGCTGGCGCGCGACTGTGAGCGCACCGGAGTAGTCGTCCGCTTCGATCAGCTTACGAAACTTCGCCGAGCCGGTGACGTTCGTGCGCTCACCGACAATGATGAAGTTGGCAAAGATGTTTACGTCGCTCATGCCGCCGCCGTGAACGGTTCGAGGCCGGCGAGCTTCATACGCGGATCATGCGCCGCAGGGGTGCGCGGCTTCACGCCTTCGATGGCGTGCTTCAAATGGCCGATATGGTCTGGTGTCGTGCCGCAGCAGCCGCCGGCGATGTTGAGCAGACCAGCCTTCGCCCATTCTGCGTAGTGCGCTTCCATCGAATGCGGCGTCTCATCGTAGGCGCCCATCGCGTTCGGCAAACCGGCATTGGGATACGCACTCACGGCGCATTCCGCCACGCGCGCAAGATCAGCAAGGAACGCGCGCATATCTGCAGGACCGAGCGCGCAGTTCAGGCCGATGGCCCACGGTTTGGCGTGGCGCAGCGAATTGTAGAAGGCTTCCACCGTCTGACCCGAAAGCGTGCGCCCGGAGCGATCGGTAATGGTGCCGCTGATCCAGATCGGCAGTTCGACACCAGTTTTATCAAACGCTTCCCACGCGCCCCAGAGCGCACTCTTGCAGTTCAGCGTATCGGTAATGGTTTCAATTAGCAGCAGATCGGCGCCGCCTTCAATCAGGCCAAGCGTTTGTTCTTCGTAGTTCGCAGCCATCGTATCGAAATCACTATCGCGACGCCCGGGATCGTTCACTTCGGGCGACATCGAGAGCAGTTTCGTCGTTGGCCCAAGCGCGCCGGCAACCGCGCGCGGCTTGCCATCGGCTTCCTCGAACTTGTCGCACGCGGCACGCGCCACTCGTGCGCCTTCAAGGTTCAGCTCATACGCGATCGCTTCGAGCGCATACTCAGCTTGGCTGATGCGCGTGGCGCTGAAAGTGTTGGTTTCGATGATGTCCGCGCCAGCGCTCAAATACGCGTCATGCACCTTGGTGATGACCTCAGGCCGCGTCAGCGTCAGCAGATCGTTGTTGCCTTTGAGCGAGCTGGCGTGCCCAGCAAAGCGCTCACCGTGAAAATCTTCGGACTGCAACCCGAAGCCCTGCAGATACGCACCCATCGATCCGTCGAGGATCACAATACGCTTGGCGAGTTCGGCGTTGAGCGCGGCGAGGCGTTCGGTGCGGTTCATCGCGCTGTCTCCTTCGCACGCACGCCGAGGATGCGGCAGATCGAGTACGCGAGATCGGCCCTATTCAGCGTATAGAAGTGGAAGTCTTCCACCCCTTCGGCCGCGAGGCGCGCACAAAGTTGCGCCGTCGTCACCGCGGTGACTAAGCGGCGCGTTTCTGGATCGTCGTCCAAACCTTCGAACAAGCGGACCATCCAGCGCGGCAGCGTCGCGCCGCACGCTTCGACCATCTTGCGCAAGCTCTTCACGTTGGTAACCGGCATGATCCCCGGTAGGATCGGCGCATACACGCCCGCTTTCTCCAAACGATCGCGGAAACGCAGGAAAATGTCGGCCTCAAAGAAAAATTGCGAGATGCCGCGCGAGGCGCCTGCGCCGAGCTTCTTTTTGAAGTTCTCGATGTCGTGCTCGAAGTTCGCGCTCGATGGGTGCTTCTCGGGATGCACGGCGACGGAAATGTCGAACGCGCCGATGCGCGACGCCGCCTCCACGAGTTCGGTCGCGCTCGCGTAGCCGTTCGGATGCTGCAGATACGGCATGCCAACGCCGCCGGGCGGATCGCCGCGCAGCGCCACGATGCGACGCACGCCTGCGCGCCAGTAATCGCGCAGCACGGCATCCACTTCCGTCTTGTTCGCGGCAACCGTGGTGAGGTGCGCGGCAGGCTTCAGCGTGGTTTCGCTGACCATGCGCGCAACCGTTCGGTGCGTGCGGTCGCGCGTTGACCCGCCTGCTCCGTAGGTCACGGATACGAAGCTCGGCGAAAGCGGCTCGAGCTTGCGGATCGAGTTCCACAGTTCCGCATCGAGCTTTTCCGACTTCGGTGGAAAGAACTCGAACGACACGCGCGTTTGACGTCCGCGCGGCGCGGCGTCGGCGATCAAGTCCTGAAGGTGCTCAACGCTCATGGCTTCGCCCCAGCCCAAATTTTGACGGTCAATGCCTCGCGCTTCTTTGGCGCCAAGGTCGTTGTTTTCAGTCGCGAGAGGCCCGCGACTCGCACCATTCGCCGATCTCAGCATCGGTAAAGCCGAGCCGGCGATGCGCGTGCTCTTCGCGCAGAAACTCAAGCGCATGAGGCGCGAAATCGATGATCAGCAAGCGGCCACCGCTTTTCAGAAGCCGCGCCGCTTCGGCGATGGCGCGGCCAGGATCGGAGAGGAAGTGCAGCACTTGATGGATCGTCACCAAGTCCGCCGTCCCCGCACCCATAGGCGGAGCATACGCATCGCCGAATTGCACAGCTGCCTTCGTTTTCAGATCACCGAGCGACGCGCGCGCGATCGCCAGCATTTGGCGCGAAGTGTCGAAACCTTCAGCGCGGCGCACGCGATCGGCAAAGAGCTGGATCATCCGCCCCTGCCCAACGCCAACATCGACCATCAGATCAAACGGGCCAGCTCCCGCCGCGTCCAAGATCGCGCTATCGATATCGGCTTCCGGCAAATGCAACGCGCGCACGCGGTCCCAATCGGCGGCGTTGCGCTCGAAATATTCAGCGGCGGCTTCATCACGCGCCGCGCGGATCTCGTGCAGGCGATCCACGTCGCGCGCCAACACCGGATCACTTGGGTCCAGCATCGCGAGCGCAGCTTCCGCGAATTGACGCTCCGTCGTGTGCGCGCGGCAAACGATAGAACACCCACACGCCCTCCGGTGCGCGCTCGATCAGTCCCGCTTCCGTCAGCAACTTCAAGTGCCGGCTGACGCGCGGCTGGCTCTGGCCAAGCGCTTGCGCCAGCTCGCCGACCGCCAACTCGCCTTCCGTCAGCAGCGCCAACGCGCGCAGGCGGGTCTGCTCGCCGACCGCCCGAAGCGCCGCGACGACGCGGTCGGTGTCCCGAAGCTCCGGCACAGGTCGAGTTGGAGATATAAACATATCTTTATATGACACGCTGGCGGCGGCCTTGCCAAGCCAGATCCGCATCGCGGCCCTTACGGTCCAGTGGATAAGTTTGCAGGCAAGCGTGACTTCCGCGCCCCGGGGGCGGAATTACTCACAAGATCAGGGGTTTCCGTCCGTTTTGGAGGTCACTGCCCTAAACAGTCCGTTCAGGCCCGAAACAGGCAAGTTGATTAACCCTACCCCGGCATTATCTGCGCTGGACCTAAGGGGGTCCGAACATGCGGGGACTAGTTTCTGTACTGACTTTGGCGGCCTGCTTGGCCGTCCCGACGCTGGCGTCGGCGCAGGAAATTGCGCCGGATACGAGCGCGCGGCCGGCTGCTGACGCTGGCGATCCGTGGCAGGGCTTTAATCGCGGCATGTTCAGCGTGCACCAAGCTGTCGACGGCGCCGTGCTCGAACCTGTCGCGCGCGGCTATCGCGCTGTGACGCCGCGCCCTCTCCGCACTGGCGTTCTGAATTTCTTGCGCAATCTCAAAAGCCCGGTCGTGTTCGCGAACGACGTGCTGCAGGGCGAAGTCAATCGCGCCGGCACGACGGCCGGACGCTTTGCCATCAACACAACCATCGGCATTGCCGGCATTTTCGATCCTGCGACGAGCATGGGTCTTGATCGTCACGACGAAGATTTCGGTCAGACGCTTGCCGTTTGGGGCGTGCAGTCAGGCCCGTACGTTTTCGTGCCGGTGCTTGGACCAACCAACGTGCGCGATGGCGCAGGCCGCATCGTTGACTCCGCATTCGATCCGCTGACGTGGGCCGACTTCGATGACGTGAACACTGTGCGCGCGGCGCGCACTGTCATCGCCGGCGTTGCGCAACGTGAAGCACTGCTCGATCCGATCGATTCCATGGAAGCGCAAGGCGGCGATCTCTACCTTACCTATCGCGCCACGTATGAAGTTGCGCGCGAAGCCGCAATCCAAAACGGACGCATGGATGTCCAAGATTCGCCGGACTTCGACGACATAGATGAAGAGCCGGCAACAAACACGCCAAATGGGGGCGCATCCGCTGAAGCAAATCCGCAACAGACGGATCAAATCCATGAGGCTGAGAATTCCGTAGTCTTCACGGAAGCGCTCGCGCTTCCCACCTCGATGCAGGACTGAAGGAGAGTATTGTCGTGAACCGTCCCGTTACCCGCGCCACGTTTCTGTCAGGCCTCTTGGGCCTCGGCGCGATCGCGGTTGCGCCGGACGCGTACGCGACATGCAACACGAACGCAGTTCGCAACGCGGATGCGGAGCAATTCGTGCAGCGCAGCGCAGCCGAAGCCCTCGCGGCGCTCGGCAATTCCAACATCGCGCAACGGGAAACACAATTCCGCACGTTGATGACGCGGTTCGCTGATACGCGCCGCATCGGCCTCTTCGTGCTCGGCCGTTATCGCGGCGCGCTTGAGCAAGACACGGCGCTGCGCACCGAGTGGCTGTCGACATTCCAAGAGTTCGCGATCGCGACCTACCAAAACCAGTTCGCCAGCTTCAACGGCGCACGCATCGAAGTGAACTGCTCGGAAGAGCAAACCGCAACCACGGTTGTCGTCGACAGCACGGTCCGTCCGCGCGGCGGCGATCCGATGCGCGTTCAGTGGAAAGTGTTGCGCTCGCAAGCTGGCTGGAAAGCGACTGACGTGGCCGTCGGCGCCGACGGCGTTTGGCTGAGCCAACTTCAGCAGCGCCTCTTCATGCGCCAGCTGGACACGCAGTTTAACGGCGACCTGCGTCTGCTTGTGGCCGACGTGCGTCAGCGCACGACCACGCTTCGCCGCACGACGGTCGCGCGCTCCTAAGCGCGCTCTACGCCTACCGCCTCAGAGACGTGATCGAAGCCTTCGGCCATCAACAGGCCGTCGAGTTCATCGAGTATGCGCGCGACAAGGCTTGGCCCTTGAAACACCATCGCTGAATAAAGCTGCACGGCGCTTGCGCCAGCTTTGATCTTGGCAAGCGCAGTCAGCCCGTTCTCCACGCCGCCCGCGCCGATCAACGGCAAGCGTCCGTCCAGCGCTTGCGCGAACAGCCGCAACGCGTGCGTTGAAATCTGAAACAGCGGCTGGCCCGAAAGCCCGCCCTGCTCTTCGCAATTATCCGACGTAAGGTGCGGCGGGCGTTGCAGCGTCGTGTTCGAGACGATCAGCGCATCCAGCTTATTGGCAATGACAATCTCGGCGATGTCAGAGATCGCCGCATCATCGAGATCCGGCGCCACTTTCAGAAATAGCGGTCGCTGCCCATGTGCTGCCGACAGCGGCACACGCGCTTCGCGCAAACGTCCGAGCAAATCCTCAAGCGCGCCGCGTTCCTGCAGCCCGCGCAAGCCGGGCGTATTTGGCGACGAGATGTTCGCCGTCACGTACGACGCGTGCTTCCACACACGCCCCATGCCCAGAACATAATCCGCCGCGCGATCTGCGCTCTCTTTGTTTGCGCCAACATTGGCGCCGACAATGCCGGGCTTCTTCTCGCGCGCGGCTAGCCGATCCGCGAACGCATCGAGCCCCTTATTGTTGAAGCCCAGGCGATTGATCACCGCGCGATCTTCGCTCAGCCGGAAGATACGCGGCTTGGGATTGCCCTCTTGCGCCAGCGGCGTGACGGTGCCGCATTCGACAAAGCCAAAGCCCGATTGCAATAGCGCATCTGGCGCTTCGCAATTTTTGTCGAAGCCAGCCGCCATGCCGATCGGATTGGGCAAGTCGAGCCCGGCCAACGTCGTCTTCAAACGCGGCCAGCGATCGGCGCGCGCACGCGGCCCAAGGCGCGCACGCAAACCCCAAAGCGCGGCGTGGTGCGCCGTCTCGGGGTCGATCAGGCGCAAGCCGCGCGTCACAAGATCGTGCGGAGAAGTCACGGTCGTTGCGCTTTACCGATTCTGACGTGGATGTCGCCTGCTACCTCGCCCAGCCAGGCTTTTGCGGACTTTTATCCTAATTATATACTTCACGCCACACGCTGTAAAATCAAGCACTTAGCGTCGGTAAGACCCTAAGCTGATTTGGCAAGGCTATGGAATCCTGCGCGAAATTCAATGGCGTTTGTGGCGCGAAGGTAGGTTTACTTTCCTAGCTCAGGCTTGATTATCTGCTTCGTTTTGAGTCCGCGCCCGGAAGCTGGCGGGCTCCGCGCGGCGACGAGCGCCGCGAACGCTTTGAGGATGCCCTCCACAAGGCCCACAAGCTCATGCAGCGTTGGGATGACCTCACGATGAGCAAGGAAGCTGTTGTCGGGGAACGAGGGCGCGAACAGCGTTTTCGGGTCGTAGTCGAGGGGGACCAGTCGGACGCGGCGCGGCTGGACGGATTCATCAATCTCGACGCGGCTAGGAGGCGAGCTGATGTTGGCGAGGATCGGGATGACCATGTGGTGCTTGTCCTGAATGTCCAACTCATGCAGAGCCCGCAGGGCCTCATTTCCTCCTCGGTGCGGAGCGAATTGCTTGAGTAGGTCAACAGCATCTTGTCCCGCGCGATCAAAGCCCCGGCGCTTGATCATTTTATCGAGTTCGTTCGCGTCGGTGCAGAACGGGAAATATACATTTTCGGTGTCCGTCGAGACGGCGCCGACAAGTGAAACGGCCATGATATCCAACGCGGCGCGCAAATTATGAATTACGTCGCCAATGATCGCGCCCGCTTCTGGCGGCAACACTTTCACTTCAACATGAGTGTTGAGCGCGCTCCATTCGTCGGCTGGGTCCGTGCGTTTCTCTGGTCACCTTCGGCGGGTGAGCATCCTATGGTCGGCCACGTACTGCTCAAATTCGATCACGTGCTTACGCGCACGCGCAATTTTCAATTCCGAGCCAGCGAAGATTTCTGTCATGTCTAAGCCGCCTAAAGACGATCAATACAGCGAAGAAGAAACGAAGCGGCGCGCTGAAGACGCGCTACGCGGCGCGTTCAAAACCCCGCCAATCCACGAAAAGAAGGAGGCGCGGGAGCCGAAGCCCCCGCGCAAAGAATAGAATGTCACGCTCTGATAATGTTGGCGTTCATCCAATCAACGATCTCTTGAGACGCAAGGCGTCGGAAGTCGCCAACACGCGTAATTTCAAGAATGACGATGCCGTCGTTGTCGTCGATCGTCCCGGTGCTCAAGAGTTCCTGAATTATCTGGCTGGGCAGAAGCTCGCTTCCGACAATCCAGAATGACTGTAACGCCCAGCACCACTTGTAAGCAGTGCGCAGCGCTTCGTGTAAGCGGTCGTATTCACTCTGCGTCGGATATCGGCGCAGATCGTAGCTCAGAACATACCATCTCATCTGTAGAGCAGTCCTCGTTCACTAACTGAACTCCTTGACTGTGAGAGGCGGCGCGGCGGATAAAATCCGAGTCAATGACCGGTGGTTCGAAGTGGGAGTCCATTCCCTTCAAACCGTCGAACGGGGCGGCCTTTCCGGCAAGTTGGGCCGCCCCGAATCGATTCTCACATTTGTGATCCCAGCGGATTTGCAACGCGGAGTCGAGACGCGCGCGGACTTGCCGCGACTCTTCACCGGAACGAATCGCTAATCGTCTTCAAACAAGTCTTTTGACGTGTTCGGATCTGTGGCCGGCCTCAGCTTGCCGAAGCGCTTTGCCATGATGTTGCGGACGCGCGCGGCGCGCAGGCGTTTAAACCTGTTGTTCGGCGCCGTTAGTCCGCCGATAGGTCAGGCGCTTGCCTTCTGCGCCAACAAGAGCGGCGTCAGCGCGGGCGTTGTCAGACCAGCCGAGTTTGATGCGGTGGTTGAAGCGAAACTCGAACTCGCCAACGTAGCGGTGCAAGTGCTTCTCTGAGCAATGCTGATAAACGCCGCTCATGCCCTTCTTGAACACGCCAAAAAAGCCTTCGGCATTGTTCGTCGTGACGTCGCCGCGCACGTACTCGCCAGCCTTGTGCTGGACGGTTTCGTGAGAGGCAAACGACTTGCCTACTGCCGGATAGAGAAGGCTTTCGTCCGTGTGCAGACGTGAGCGGCGGTCAACGTTTTCGTCCAGCAGCTTCGCAACGGTTTTCTTCGTCGCTTCGGCAACGTGGAAGACGCGCGCTTGGCCGCCGCGCTCCACAAGCGCGATGATCGCGCGCTTGTTGGCAACGCCGCGAAACTGGCCTTTGCCGCTGTGGCCGCGATTGTACGGGCGGCCGTCCGCGCGAACTGAAGTCGGCGCTTCGACTTTGCCGTAATAGGTTTCGTCGGCTTCCACGACCATGCCAGCGCCGCCAATCGGACCAGCGAGCAAACCGCCGTTCGCCATCGCAAGGCGGATGCGGTGAGCCAAGAACCAAGCCGACTTGTAAGTGACGTCCAGCGTGCGGTGGAGCTGATGGGCGCTCATGCCCTTCTTCGATGACGCCATGAGATAGAAGGCCATCAGCCAGACGTTTAGCTTGATGTGGCTGGCTTCCATCACCGTGCCGGTCATGACGGTGAAGTCCTTGCGGCATTCCTTTTTGACCGCAGCGATAGCGGCCCGGACGCTTAGTCGGGTAGTCGCCGCCAATCGTTCCGCACTTGCCGCAAACGCGGACGCCGTTCGGCCAGCGCAGCGCTTCGATGTAGGCGCGGGCCGCTTCTTCGGTCTGGAATTGGGGGCGTCGAATTTCATAGGGCCAATTTAGTTATTTAGGCTTGTGGCGTCAGTATATAATTATGACTTTTATCCTATATATGGGTTGAAAGTCCTTCCGGACACGCTATAACCAGCCCCCATGAACCACGCCCAGATTTGGCGCGCGATCGACGCCCTGGCCGCTCGCAAAGGCATGACCGCTTCGGGCCTGGCACGCGCGGCGGGTCTCGACCCGACTACGTTCAATAAATCCAAGCGCCAGGCGCCTGACGGCAAACCGCGCTGGCCCTCCACCGAAAGCGTCTCGCGCGCTCTCGCGGCGGCCGAGACCAATTGGGAAGACTTCGCTGCCCTCCTCGTTGGCCGCAGCGGCGGCGCAGGCCGCGCAATCCCGATCGTCGGCATGGCGCGCGCAGGCGCTGACGGCTTCTTCGACGAAAACGGCTTTCCTGTCGGCGCAGATGAAACGGTGCGCTTCCCCGATCTCGGCGAAGACCGCGTCTATGCGCTCGAGATCGCCGGCGACTCTATGGAACCGATGTATCGCGCCGGCGACGTCGTCATCGTTCAGCCTGGCGCGGCCGTGCGGCGTGGTGATCGCGTCATCGTCCGCACGAGCGGCGGTGAAGTGATGGCCAAGCTGCTTGGCCGCAAGAACGATCAGATGGTGGAGCTCCTCTCTCTCAATCCCGCGCACAAGCCGCGCGAACTAGCGACAACTGAGATCGAATGGATCGCGCGCATTCTATGGGCGAGCCAGTAGCTCTCACAAATTGTCATAGCGCGGCGCGAGCCACGGCATTTGCGAGAAGCTCGTCTTGTACAACTGCCACATGCTGCGTGTCGCGCGCGCCACGCGCTATGAAATTCTGACTCGAACCTCTGCGAAGCTCGTCGATGACGAACTCACGCGTTCGTGAGAGCGTCTCAAGTGCGAGGAGACACATCATGAAATTGTTGCATGCGGCTTGCGCCGCTGCACTGCTTGCGCTTAGCGCATGCGGTGAGAGCGGATCCACGTACAATGAAAGCGCGGCTGACTATTCTGTCGTCGCAGAAGCGCCCGTAGGTGCAACGGATACGGAACGCTACGAACACGCGATCCCGAATCCGATCCATCTTGCGGCAAACGAACCGGTTTCGACGTTCTCGATCGATGTCGATACGGCCTCTTATACCAACATCCGCCGCTTCCTGAGTGAAGGCCGCTTGCCACCGCAAGATGCAGTGCGGATCGAAGAGCTGATCAACTATTTCGACTATGGCTACACGCCGCCAAACCAACGCGAAGAGCCGTTTTCGACAACGATTTCAGTCGCACCGTCGCCTTGGGCGGAAGGCCGCCAACTCGTTCACATCGGTCTGCAAGGCTACGACATTGAGCGCACCGAGCGACCACCACTCAATCTCGTGCTGCTAATCGATGTGTCAGGCTCGATGAGCGATCAAAACAAGTTGCCGCTCGCGCTCGACGGCTTCCGCCTGCTCACAGAGCAACTGACGGAAAACGATCACGTTTCCATCGTCGTCTATGCAGGCGCAGCCGGCGCCGTGCTCGAGCCGACGCGCGGCGATAATCAGGGCCGTATCCGCGAAGCGCTGAACAACCTGCATGCAGGCGGCTCCACCGCTGGCGGCGCAGGCTTGGAACTCGCCTACGCGCTGGCAGAGGAAAATCTCGATCCGCACGGCGTCAATCGCATCATCTTGGCGACAGACGGCGACTTCAACGTTGGCATCACCGACACCGAGCAGCTGCAAGATCTCGTCGAGCGCAAACGCGAGACTGGCATTTATCTCTCAGTCCTCGGCTTCGGCGCCGGAAATTACAATGACGCGCTGATGCAGCGCCTCGCGCAGAACGGCAACGGCGTCGCCGCTTACATTGACTCCGAGGCCGAGGCGCAACGCGTGCTGGGTGAACAAGCCAACGGCGCCCTCTTCCCGATCGCCGACGACGTGAAAATCCAAGTTGAATTCAATCCAGAGCGCGTCGCCGAATATCGTTTGATCGGATACGAAACCCGTGCGCTCCGCCGCGAAGACTTCAACAACGATCGCGTCGATGCCGGCGAAATCGGCACTGGCCATTCCGTCACCGCTATCTACGAAATCACGCCCGTCGGCGGCCCCACTTTCACCGAGCCGCTGCGCTATCAACGCGACCAGCAAGCAGCCGCAACAGGCCCCAGCGAAATCGCCTTCCTGCGTATTCGCTACAAACTGCCCGGCCAACACGACTCGCGGCTCATCGAGCGCCCGATCACCGATGCGGACGCCGTGAACAGCCTCGCACAAGCGCCGGAGGCTGCGCGTTGGGCTGCGGCTGTTGCTGGCTACGGCCAATTGCTGCGCGGCGATCCCTACTTAAATCGCGACTTCGATTGGGACGAAGTCATTCGCCTCGCCCAATCCTCTCGCGGCCGCGACGAAAACGGCTGGCGCAACGAGTTCATTCAACTCGCCCGCCGCGCCGAACGCGCGCCACCGCAGCGTGAGGAACGAGAACCTCTCGACGGCTAGCGAAAACGGGGGTCGAGTCCGCATGACTCGGCCCCGCCTCCGTGCGAAGCTAGGCGCTGGGGGAGTTTCTCGCATGCGCCTAGTTCACGCCATTTCCGCTACGCTTTTCTTTGCGCTCGCGGCCTGCGGCCAAGCCGCCGCGCCTAGCGAAGCCGACGCACAAACGGGCACAACCACGGCGCAAGGTGGCGACGTAACCGGGCCAGAGCGCACGGCCATCCTCACCGCACTGCAACTACGCGCCGACGGCCAAGGCCAAGTCGAAAACGAGTGCGGTGAACGCGTGACGCCCCAGTTCAGCGTGGCCGATATCGGCAGCAGCCCTGGCCGCGTCATTACCTTCACCATCGGCGGCGGGCCGAACATGCTCACCTGCTACGGCGACGGCTCGCTTACTATTCTCATGCGTCAGAACAACGGGGCCTGGGGCGAAATCTGGCAAGGCCAACCCGGCGGCGCGATCGTGCTCTCAACACAGCACAACAACGGCAACGACATCGCCACGGGCGGCCCAGGCATGTCATTCCCGGTGTCTCAATGGAATGGCACGACATATGTCAACGCCAATCGCACCGTTTCAGACGGCGCTTTGGGGGACGCCCGCTTCATTCCGAACTAATCGTCGCCGCGATCCGGCTTCCAGGCAGTGATCAGCGTCGGCCCGGCCGCGCGCATCAGTTCGCCTTTAATCTCGAACGCCGCGAATGCTGCTGTAGGGAAATGACCGCTCAAATCGCGCGCGAGCTTTGAGCCGTCGTGCGCTTGATGCACCAGCATCGACACCAGATCGCCAATGCCCGGATTGTGTCCGACGATCACAACGCTCTCGGCGTCACTGGCGCTAAAGGCATCCCAAATGCTCTCCGGCGCCGCATGATAGAGCGCGTCTTCAAAAAACGTCTCCAGCGCAAATCCAGCCAAACCATGCTCGGCAGTCTCTCGCGTGCGCTCGGAAGTCGAAACCAACGCCGCGCCCGGCCTCAGCCCCGCTGCCGCCATGGCCGCACCAGCCGCAGCCGCATCGCGCCGGCCACGCCCGGTCAGCCCGCGTTCTTCATCGCTATCGGCCTCATGGGCGCGAACGGCTTTGGCGTGGCGGAGTAGGATCAGGGTGCGCATGACTCGCCGAGTCTGCCCTGGCTGCACAAAAAGCGCAACGCCCCGCATCCGATCGGCGTCACCGCGGCTGCTACCTTTCGAAACCACGGAGCAGCACATGAAAGCGCGTTGGATCATTCTTTCCCTTGCCGGCCTCGTTTTGGTCGGCGCGTGGGCGTCGGTGGCGATTACCTACTTCTTCTTTGACCCCACGATCGTGGTCTGGACCGGCGTCGTCACAGTTGCCGCCTTCGCCACTGAAGGCTTTCTCTGGGTCGCCGCAGGCGTGTTCGGCTGGGGGTTCCTGGCCAAACGCCGCGCCGCGCTCGGGCGCCTGCGTGACCGCTTCTTCGGCAAACGCCAGCAAATCAGCGAGTAAACACGTGCGCTTTGCTTCGCGCGGCGGCGTCGCTACATCGGTGCTCCACTTGGATTCGCTGATGTCTGACCTCACCACCCTCGCTGCCGCCGCCAAGGCCTGGCCCTTCGAGCAAGCACGTCTGGTGCTTGAGCGGCATCAGAAGCACCCGAAGGCCGTGGTAACGTTCGAGACCGGCTACGGCCCCTCGGGGCTGCCGCACATCGGCACGTTCGGCGAAGTCGTGCGCACCTCGATGGTCCGCAACGCCTTCCGCGCGCTCACCGGCGACAAGATCAAGACGCGTATCATCTGCGTCTCCGGACGACATGGATGGGATGCGCAAGATCCCGGACAACATCCCGAACCCGCAATCGCTGCAGCCCTATCTGCAGCGCCCGCTCACGGTCGTGCCCGATCCGTTCGGCACCCACGAAAGCTTCGGCGCTCACAACAACGCGCGCCTGCGCGCGTTCCTGGACGGCTTCGGCTTCGAGTATGAATTCAAGTCCGCGACCGAGCTCTACAAGTCGGGCGCCTTCGATGCAGCGTTGCTCAACGCCTTGAAGGCCTATGACGAGATCATGGCCATCATGCTGCCCACGCTCGGCGAAGATCGCCGCAAGACCTACAGCCCCTTCCTGCCGATCTCCCCGAAGAGCGGCCGCGTGCTCTACGTGCCGATGAAGAAGATCGACGCCGCAGCCGGCACGATCACCTTCGACGACGAAGACGGCGAAGAGATCACGCAATCGGTCACGGGCGGCCGCGCCAAGATGCAGTGGAAGCCGGACTTCGGCATGCGTTGGGCCGCACTCGGCGTCGACTTCGAAATGTTCGGCAAGGACCACCAGCCGAACCAGGGCGTCTATGCGCGCATCTGCAAGGCGCTCGGCGCCGAACCACCGGTCAACTACGTCTACGAACTTTTCCTCGATCAGAACGGTGAGAAGATTTCAAAGACCAAAGGCAACGGCATCAGCGTCGAGCAATGGCTCTCGTACGCCGCGCCTGAATCGCTCTCGCTCTACAATTTCCAGAAGCCGCGCACGGCCAAGAAGCTCTATTTCGACGTCATCCCGAAGGCGGTCGACGAGTATCTGACGTACGTCGATAGCTATCACACGCAGAACATCGCCGAGCAGATCGAGAATCCGGCCTGGCACATTCACGCCGGCAATCCGCCAAAGGATTTGACGCCGATCTCCTTTGCCCTGCTCACCAATCTCGTCTCCGCCTCTAACGCGGAGACCAAGGATTTGCTCTGGGCGTTTATCGGCAAGTACGCGCCAGGCACGACACCGCAAACGCATCCGTTCCTGGACAAGCTCACCGATTACGCGATCGCCTACTTCAACGATTTCGTGAAGCCGACGAAGCAATTCCGTGCCGCCACCGACAAGGAGCGCGCCGCGTTCGAGGATTTGATCGCTCGCCTCGATGCGCTGCCGGCCGACACGACCGATGGCGAGACGATCCAGAACGAAGTCTACGCCGTCGGCAAAGAGCACGGCTTCGAGCCGCTGCGCGATTGGTTCAAAGCGCTCTACGAAGTGCTGTTCGGCGTCGAGAGCGGACCGCGCTTCGGCCAGTTCGCCGCAATCTTCGGCGTGCGCGAAACCAGCGCCTTGCTGAAACGTGGTCTAGCCGGTGAATTGCTGAAGGCCGCTTAAAGCCTGACGCTCAGTGTCAGGTTATGCGCGCTAGCGTACGCGCATGACCGACACCATCTTCGAATTTCGCGACTACACCCTGCACGCCGGCCAGCGCGAGGCGTTGATCGATCTCTTCGAGCGCGAGTTTATCGAGCCGCAAGAAGCACTTGGCGCGCATGTGCGAGCCATTTTCCGCGACCTTGAGCGCCCCGATCGCTTCGTTTGGCTCCGCAGCTTTGCAGACGCGCAATCGCGCTTCACCGCACTCGACGGCTTCTATACCGGCCCGATCTGGCAAAAGCATCGCACCGCCGCCAACGCGACGATTGCCGACTCCGACAACGTCATGCAGCTCCGACCGCTCAGCGGAACGCTTGGCGCCGGAGCTGGCGGATCGCCGTTCATCTCGACGGCTTACGTTCTAGCGCCGACAGCGGAGACCGATTTCATCGCGCGGTTTCAGCGCGATATCGCGCCGACGCTCGGCGTGGCCGCACCCTTTGCCACGTTCATCACCGATCACGCACCGAACCCCTACCCGCGGCTACCGGTGCGCGAGAACGAGACGGTCTTCTTCATGCTCGCTGGCGCGTACGGCGCGCAAGCGCACGAAACCGTCAAAAAAGAACTCGGCGGCATGCTCATTGGAGCACCAGAGATCCGGCGCTTGGAGCCAACGGCGCGCTCCGCCTTGCGCTAGTTCGCGTTCGCGTGCTTTTCCGCGCGCCACGCGCTGATGATCGCGTCGGCGCTGCGATCGATATCGGCGTCCGTCGTGTTGGCGCTGATCACCGAGATGCGAACAATCTGCCGCCCGCGCCAATTTGCGCCACCAACAAAGCAGACCCCGTCGCGTTGAATGCGCGCAATCGCTCGATCCGTCAGCGCATCGGCCTTGGCGCCATCCATATCCGCGCCGAGGCGTACCGCGACCTGGTTCAGCACCACATCGTTCATGACTTCGATGTCGCTCTCGGCGCTCAACCGCTCACCCATTCGACGCGCCTGCGCGCAATGGCGGCGGACCATCGCGGCAATGCCTTCGCGACCAAGCGACTTGATCATCGCCCACGTCGCAAAGCCCCGCGCACGCCGCGACAGCTCAGGCACATAATCCGCCGGGTGCCGCTCCTTGCCTTCCGGCAAATAGCTCGCGGCGATCAACATGGCGCGGCGGTGCGCTTCGGCGTCGCGCACGATGGCATACGCACTGTCGTGCGGCGTCTGCAGCCACTTGTGACCATCGACGCCCCATGAATCCGCCAATTCTAAACCACGCCCAAGGTGCGCACGATCAGGGCAGGTTCGCGCCCAAAGCCCAAACGCGCCGTCGACATGCAGCCAAGCACCCTTCGCGTGCGCCGCTTCCGCAATCTCCGTGAATGGATCGAAGCCGCCTGAATTTATGTGGCCCGCTTGCGCGATCGCAATGATCGGTCCGTCGAGCTTCGCGATCGCTTTCGCAAACTCGCCGGGCTGCATCAGCCCTTGCTCGTTCACCGGCACAGTCACAACGCGCTTAGCGCCAAGCCCGAGATACCGAAGCCCAGAAAACACCGTCGAATGCGCTTCCTCGCCGAGCACGACGTGCACGAGCGGCGCGCCGAACAACCCATCAGCTTCCGCATCCCATCCAACACGGCGCAACACTTCACCGCGCGCTGCAGCAAGACACGTGAAGTTCGCAATCGTCGCGCCGGTGACGAACCCTACGGACGATTGCCGCGGCAAGTCGAGCAGGTCGAGCAGCCAGCGCCCCGTCATCTCCTCGCAGGCCGAAACCGTCGGCGTCGCGTGCGCATTGCCGGCGTTCTGCGCCCAAGCGCTGGTGAGCCAATCGGCCGCCATGCCAGCGGGTTCTGTCGCGCCGATCACCCAGCCGAAGAAACGCGGGCCGACCATGTTCGCGAGACCAGGCTCAGTGAGCGTCGCGAGTTCCCTGATCAACTCTTGAAGTGCAATGCCGTGCTCAGGCACCGCAGCGTTAAACGCCGCTTGCGCCTCCGCGTACGAACACAAGGGGCGATGCGTCGCCTCAGCGCGCGTTTCACGAAACGCCACTGCGCGATCGGCGATATCGTGCAGCACAGCGCGTAGATCTTCTGCGTTCATTGCGTCCTCTGCGCACGTATATACCGCGACGCGTTGGCGCGATCACGATCTAATCGTCTCATAACATTGACATCACAGACCCGATCCGTTCGATTGGGCCATCCATCAACTCGCCGATCGGCGACCGCCGCGCCAGCGACGGCCGGCACGAACAATTTTGCGAGGTCACACTGGAAAGCCACGCCCTTATTCTCAATCTCGTCGCAGCGATCGCGCTGGCGTTCTTCTTCGGCACGCTGGCGCAGAAACTGCGCGTCTCACCGTTGGTGGGCTATCTGGTTGCCGGCGTCGTCATGGGACCATTCACGCCGGGCTATGTCGGCGACACTAGCCTCGCCATGCAATTTGCCGAGATCGGCGTGATCCTGCTGATGTTTGGTGTCGGCCTTAAATTCTCGCTCGCCGATCTTTGGGCCGTCAAAGGCGTGGCGATCCCCGGCGCGCTTGTGCAAATGACCTCAGCGACCCTGCTGGGCTTCGGTGTCGGCACTTTGATGGGCATGGGCGCGGCGGAATCGCTGATGCTCGGCTTCTCGCTGTCGGTCGCTAGCACCGTGGTGCTGCTCCGCGCGCTCGAAGAGCGTGGCCTGGTGAAAACTGAGAATGGTCGCATCTGCGTTGGCTGGCTCGTCATCGAAGACATCGCCATTGTGCTTGGCATCGTCCTACTGCCAGCGCTGGCTGGCGCAGCGAGCGGCGAGAGCGCGTCCACGATGGGTACGCTGTCGGCGCTCGGTCTCACCATCGGCAAGATCGCCATCTTCGTGGCGCTGATGCTGTTTGTCGGCGCACGCGTATTTCCGTGGCTGATCGTCCAGGTCGCGCACCTGAAGTCGCGAGAACTGCTTTCGCTCGGCACCCTCACCTTGGCGCTCGGCATTGCGTGGGTCGCCTATGAGCTATTCGACGCTTCGTTCGCGCTCGGCGCCTTCCTTGCCGGCGTCGTGCTGAACGGCACCAAATTCACGCATCGCATCGCCGAGGACTCGCTACCGCTCCGCGACACCTTCGCAGTGCTCTTCTTCGTGTCTGTCGGGATGTTGTTCAATCCGATGACGCTCTGGGAAGAACCGATCGGCGTCCTCGCAGTCGTGGCCATCATCATGGTCGGCAAGACCGCCGCCGCGCTCGCCATCACCACGCTCTACAAGCTGCCGCTGCGCACCGGCATGCTGATCGCCGCCTCGCTGGCGCAGATCGGCGAGTTCTCGTTTGTGCTCGCCGGCATGGGCGTCACGCTCGGGCTGCTGACAACCGAGACCTACAATCTCATCCTCGCCAGCGCGCTTATCTCGATCGGGCTTAACCCGCTTCTGTTCCGCTTGGCGGGCGCGATCTCAGATAGCGCGACGCCGACGGCGGCGACGAAGGCGCCATCCCCTTAGTGCGAATTTTCACTTGGCCCCCTCCGGACGGTTGCCCTAAGCACTTGTGAGTAAGCTGTGCATAACCCAGCACGGCTCACTGGGTGGGGCATAGGGATGGATGGGGCCGAGGGGCCAGACGGCTTCAAGACCGCAATCGTGGCGAACGACGACGCGTTGGAAGACGCGCGCTTCGGCTTTGCTCGATCGCAGCCGCGCCGCTCCGCGCACCGGGTTTTCCATTTCACCCAGCTCGCCGCGATCGTGGCACTGTGCGCAGCATTCGTCTGGGCCTCACGCGCCGCGCCTCAGATCACCTTCCTCGCGCTCCACATCACGGCGCTTGCAATTTTCAGCATGGCGATTTTCGTGCGGTCGGTTGCGGCCGGTCCGTTCTCGCCGCTTCTATTTCGCCTCGCAGAGCCAGCGCGATTTCCAACCTACACAATACTCTGCCCGCTTTACCGCGAAGCCAACGTCGCGCCTGATCTGATCGCGGCGCTTGCCCGCATCGATTACCCAGTCGAGGCGCTGGACATTAAGCTCCTCGTGGAGAGCGATGATCCGGAAACGATCGCCGCTGCGCGCGCTGCATCGAGCGGCATGCCGCACGTCGAAGTCGTCATCATTCCGGCTTGCGCGCCACGAACCAAACCGAAAGCATTGAACGTAGGGCTAGGCCGTGCGCGTGGCGAGTTTGTTGTCGTCTATGATGCTGAGGACCGCCCGCACGCGCAGCAACTTTGGCCGCTTTGGCCGCGTTCGAAGATGGCGGCGCCGATCTCGCGTGCGTGCAAGCGCCGCTGGAGATCGATAACGCCGACGTCTCGTGGATTTCGGGTCAGTTCGCCGCCGAGTACGCGATCCAGTTCCGCGAAATGCTGCCGCTGCTGGCGCATTTCAAACTACCCTTGCCTTTAGGCGGCACGAGCAACCATTTCCGCACCAGCGTTCTTCGCGAGAGCGGCGGCTGGGACGCCTTCAACGTCACCGAAGATGCAGATCTTGGCTATCGCCTCGCGCGCGATGGCTATCATATCGGCGTCATCGGCCCACCGACTTACGAGGAAGCGCCGGTCACATTTGGCGCATGGCTAAGCCAGCGCACGCGCTGGATCAAAGGCCATTTGCAAACATGGCTAGTGCTCATGCGCAATCCAGTGCGGACCGCGCGCGAGATGGGACTCGCATCATTCGCCGCGATGCAACTCACCTTCGCGACCGGCATCCTCGCGGCGTTCGTGCACGGTCCGCTGGCGTTCATTCTACTGACGGCACTGCTGACGCCATACGATCTACTCGCGCCACTGGACCTTATACTTGCGATCTTCAGCTATTGCGTTGCGATGTTCGCATCGCTCACCGCGTGCGGCCTCTCTCGGACATTCAGCCACGCAGGCGCCGCTTTGACGATGCCGCTCTATTGGCCGCTCTCCTCTATCGCTGCGTACCGCGCGCTCTTCGAGCTCATCTTCCTTCCGCACTATTGGTCAAAGACCAAGCACGGCGTTTCGGCGCGCACGGCGCACCCTACGAGCGATATTGCCTCTGAGGTCCGAGACGAGCGGGCACGCGCCGCTTAGCGCAGCGCCGACAGCGCCTTGATCATCGCGTTGATATCCGCTTCGCTTTGATTCCAGGAAACCACCAGACGCGCTTCGCCAGATTGCCCATTGCCCCAATCGTAGAACTCGGCCCCTGCGGCGCGCAGTTTCGCAAGCGCTTCAGGACCTGGCTTAATGAAGAGCTGGTTCGACTCCACCGGATGCGACAGGAACGGCAACGCCGCCTCGCCCAAACGCGCCGCCATGGCGTTCGATTGGCGGGCAAGCTTGAGCCAAAGATCATTGTCCAAATAAGCCAAGAGCTGCGCAGCCACGAAACGACCCTTCGAGAAGAGATGCCCGCTGCGCTTGCGGCGGCGTCCGATCTCTTCGGCGCGCGCTGGATCGAAGCAAACGATCGCCTCCGCAGCGATTGCGCCATTTTTGGTTGCACCAAACGACAGCAGATCCACACCAGCCCGCCAGGTGATGTCAGCAGGCTTGCAGCCGAGAGCGGCGACGGCGTTGCCAAAGCGCGCGCCGTCCATGTGGAGGCCAAGCCCAGCACGTTTCGCGATTTTGCCAAGCGCTGCCAGTTCGTCTGGCTTGTAAACCGCGCCGCGCTCCGTGGTTTGAGACACCGAGATGGCGGACGGCATTACTGAGTGGATGCCACGTTCATTGCGGGCAATGCCCTCTTCCAGTGTTGCGGGCGTCAGTTTGGCCGCATCTCCATCGATGAGCACCAACTTCGCGCCGCCTGAGTAGAATTCCGCCGCGCCGCATTCATCGCACTCAATGTGCGCTTCGCGGTGACACAGCACAGCGCCCCACGGCGGCGTGAGACTTGCCACACAAATCGCATTCGCCGCCGTGCCGCTCGCGACTGTGAACACCCGCACATCGCGCTCGAACACGTCGCTGAATGTCTCATTCAAACGCTTCGACCACTGATCTTCGCCGTACGCAGGCGCTGCGCTTTCATTTACCGATGTTAGCGCCGCGATAATCTCTGGCGCAGCTGGCGCGGTGTTGTCAGAGCGAAAGTTCATGACCTCTTACCTTCAAGCGCGGCGTGCTAGTTTTCGTTCACGCCTCATCCACACATCGCGCAATCTTCGTTTCAAAACAGCACGAAATACAGCTCTTACGAACGCTTGCTTTACAGAGCTGCGATAGCGTTACCAGGAAATTATCCATCGGGGTGGGCGGTGCAATACTTCATCAACTATGCGGCGCTCGAGCGTGTCGCAGCTGAAGTCTTCTCGGGCGCGCGCGCGCGATACTATCTCTATGGCATGATCGCGCTCGCGGTCACGAGTGTCGCTGGCGCCGCGCTTGCCACGATATGGCTGGGTCTCGCACTGCTCGTCGACACCACGCGCAACACGCTTTCGAAGCAATTCAAGCAGCTTTCCGCAACGCAAGCCGCCGCTGCGGCGTTGGCGCTCGATGTAGCAACAGCCGCTAGTCTTGCGGTGGCGCCGGCGATCGCCTGGTATTCCGGTGCGGCCATGGGCGGCGCCATTTGCGCGACGCTGCTCGTCGCACTGGCGACTGATACGGCATTCAACGCCAAGCGCGGACGCATTCACGCGCTGATCGCGTGCACGCCCTACGCACTGCTTGGCCTCACAGTATTACTGCAGAGCGGCAATCTCGCTGCGTTCGCCGCGGTTATCATGGCCGGCGGGTCGATCTCATATGTGTTTGCCCGCGCTCTTCATCAAACCAACAGCGCCGCTCATGCGCGCATGCAGGACGCCGAGTGGGTGCGCCAGCTCAATATGAGCTTCGGTGAAACTGCCTCGGCCGGTTGGGAAATCGACTTCGAGCGCGGTCGCATCTCAGGCGCGCAACGACTCGGCGCAATGATCGGCCGCCCGATCGCGTACTCCGACATCGTCGAGCGCGCCTTCTTTGCGCCGAGCCAAGATCGCGCGTTGGTAAATGCTGCCTTCACACCGGCGCCAGGGGCCGTGCGCCGCATAGCGCTTGAGCACGATATAATGCGCGCCGACGGGACCTCCGTTCGTGTTCGGCATCAGGGTTTTGTACGCACCACGCCGGACGGCATTCCGGTGCGCGTGACGTGCGTGACGCGCATTGCCAACGCAATCTCCGGCGCCATCGCCCCCGCTGTCATCGCGGACGCTCAGCACGCGCTCAATCAGCAGGCCGAAGCGTTGCGCACGCTCAACAATGAGCTCTCTGCCACGGCTGCCGTGGATATCGGCGAGACCACCGCGTCCCTCGCACAAATGCTGCGCGTGCTTGTCGATCGCGGGCGCCGCATTGGAACGCGGAGTAGATGACCTCGCGCACGCACGCCATGAGGCGGACGCCGCCAATCTAGCAAAATCGCAATTCCTTGCGAACATGAGCCACGAACTGCGTACGCCGCTGAACGCTATCATCGGCTATGCGGAAATGTTGCAGGAAGACGCCGAAGACAACGGCGACGACCGCACCGTGCAGGATCTCAATCGTATCCTTACGGCCGCGAAGCACCTGCTCTCGCTCATCGGCGAGATTCTCGACCTCTCCAAGATTGAAGCCGGACGCATGGAAGCGATCCCGGCCAAGTTCGATCCGATGGAGATGCTGGAAGATCTGATCGAAACGGTGCGGCCAATCGCGACCGGCAACGGCAACGAGATCACGATCTCCGGCACGCCATTCGGCGGCGACGTGAACACCGACTCGATGAAACTGCGTCAGTGCGTGCTTAACCTGCTCTCGAACGCAGCCAAGTTCACAAAGAACGGCGCGATCGACGTCACCTTTGATCGCAAGCTCTATAACGGCGTCGAACAGGTCTTCATCACGGTCCGCGACACCGGCATTGGCATGTCGAAAGAGCACGTCTCACGACTCTTCCAGCCGTTTGTGCAAGCCGATCCCTCCATCACGCAACAATATGGCGGCACTGGCCTTGGCCTCACCATCACGCGCCGCCTGTCGCAACTGCTCGGCGGCAATGTGACTGTAAAGAGCGCACTCGGCGAAGGCTCAGCCTTCACGCTGCATGTGCCCGTCGATTTCGGCGATGCCGCCGCGGCGCTGGGCGCAGCAGCGAAGGTCGACGAGGTTCAAGGCCACGAAGACGCACCGCTCGTCATCGTCATTGAAGATGAGGCGGACGCCCGCGAACTCGCGGCTCGCGCCCTCACCCGCGCAGGCTTTGCGGTACAAGGCGTTGGCGGCGGCGAAGCGGGCTTGGCGCTTGCGCGCGCGAAATCACCGGCTCTGGTGCTGCTCGACATCTTCCTGCCGGATCGCTCCGGCTGGCGCGTGTTGCAAAGCTTGAAGCATGACCCGAAGACGCAAGACATTCCTGTCGTCGTGCTTTCGGTGAACGAAGATCGCGCGCACGCTCTCGCGCTCGGCGCTGCCGAGCACATCGTGAAACCCGCCGATCGTGACATGCTCGCAGCGACCGTGATGCGTTACGCGCGCAAGCGACCGTCCCCGTTGGCGGCGACGGCCTCATCTGTAGCGCAAAAAGCCGCCGGCTAGTTTTGCGCGTGCGCGGCAAGCACCCGCGCAACCGTTTCCGTCACGCGTTTGCCCGTCGGGATGTGCAGAAACTCGTTCGGACCATGCGCGTTCGAGTGCGGACCAAGCACGCCCGTCACCACAAATTGCGCCTCCGGGAATTTCTCGCCGAGCATGCCCATGAACGGGATCGAGCCGCCCTCGCCCATCATGGCCATCGGCTGGCCCCACGCTGCGTGCGATGCATCCTCCAGCGCTGACTCAAGCCACGGCGCAGTCGCCGGCGCATTCCAGCCGGAGCCTTCCTTCTCGCCTTCGTAGCTCACGTGCGCGCCGTACGGCGGATCGCGCTCTAGAATTTGCTTCAACGTCGCGCTCGCCTTCTTCGCATCCGCCGTCGGCGGCACGCGCAGCGAGAGCTTCAGCTCCGTGAATGGCCGCAGCACGTTGCCGGCATCGCGCGGCGCGGGCGCGCCTGCAAAGCCGGTGACGGAGAGCGCCGGTCGCCACGTGCGATTGAGCACCAGCTGATCCCCTTCCGTGCCTGCAGGCTTCATCCCGTCCACAAACGGAAACTTCGAATAGACTTCATCGCCCAGAGCCTGCGCCGCGACCTTCGCTTGCCGCTGGCGATCGGCAGGCACTTCGGCATTGAAGTCTGCGCCGGTAATTTTGCCGGTTTCGATGTCCTCGAACCGCGCCAGCAATTGGCGCGCGATCCGGAAGCTCGACGGCACGATCCCTGAAGCGTCGCCCGAGTGAACGCCTTCGTCGAGAACATCGACGCGCAACGTGCCGCCGACCATACCGCGCAGCGACGTCGTCAGCCACAGTCGGTCGTAGTCGCCGCAGCCGCTGTCCAAGCATACGACCAACGAGACCTTGCCGATGCGCTCGGCCAGTGCGTCCATATAGAACGGCAGATCCGGTGAGCCGCTCTCTTCGCTCGCTTCGATTACAATGACGGCGCGCTTGTGCGGAACGTTCTGCGCCTTCAGCGCCAGCAGCGCCGACAGCGCGCCGAACATCGCATAGCCGTCGTCGGCGCCACCTCGACCGTAGAGCTTGTCGCCTTCTAGCACCGGAACCCACGGCCCTTTGCCTTCAGCCCAACCAGTCATCTCCGGCTGCTTGTCGAGGTGCCCATAGAGCATGACCGTGTCGGCGCTCTTGGTTGCGCCCGGCACGTCGATGAAAATCAGCGGCGTGCGCCCCGGCAAACGCTCAACCGAAAGTGTCGCGCCCGGCAGATCAGGCAACTTCTTGTTCGCCCAAGCGACAAAAAGCTCGACCGCCCTTTCCATATGCCCGTTCTTTTCCCAATCCGGGTCGAACGACGCAGATTTGTTCGGAATGGCGATATAGGTCGTGAGCGTCGGCACGACCTCGTCGTTCCAGATCTCATCCACGAACTTGCGCAACTGCGCCTGTGCGATCTCGGTCATGTCAGCGGGGCTCCTTTAGGCACTATCTAAGCCAACCTCGCCCCCACTTCCACGTCCGCTTGCGGCGCGCTGGCGCTCTAGCGTATGCATCGCGCGTTCGCGGGCGTAGTTCAGAGGTAGAACGTCAGCTTCCCAAATACGCAAATACTCTGCCTTTTCAGAGTGGTTTGCGGAAAACGTGTTCCAAGCATTCGTTAGGCCACGCTACTGGACGTAAACTTGCACTTCGCTCCAAGCGGCACTGGCGAGATGCGAACACCAGACGCCAACCTGATGTTTGCTTTTCATGCATCGAACACAGAGAGCGCCGCCATCCCAGCGACCACCGCCAGCACTGCCAAAACTTGCAAGATGAAGACCGCGCGAAGGTCGTGATCGAAGGTCTTGTTGGCCCGTGCTCGCGCCATGTAGGACGCTGGCTCTCTGCGGAGCATTCTTCGGCGTCGCCACCACGCAGCTTTCCGTGTGCCTGGATAGAGCGCTGGTTGGAAATGGACAACAACGGGCCGTGACCACAACAGCACCGCCACCAGCGGCCACGCTAGGCTGCTTACGACCGCTCCTAGGATGCGCGGTAGCGGTGCGCCAACGAAGGGATCAAGCAGCGGGTCCGCATGGACATCGCCTTCCTTCAGCCTCCTTGAGTTCGGGCGTCATCTCGAAAGGCAACCAACCGAACAAAAGCTCCACAACGGGATAGAAGATTGTTCGATACGCCGCTGTGATAGCTTCGAGCAGAGCACCGGATGGCAGCGAGAAGGTGCGGACGCCGAACTCAAACAACGCAACAGCGGAAATGAGAATGCCGATGCTGACCCAAGCGTTGCGAAAGGCCGCGTGAAAGTCTTTGGCCAAAGCCCACATACGCGATTCCCGCTACTGCGTTGCCGATGCATCCGGCGTTTGAGCGCTTCCGTTGGGCTGCGCATTCCCTTGGATTGCCGGAACGCCAGCTTCCGCATCGAGCGGCGACACAAACTCTTGCAACTCTTTTAGCGCATCGTTGACGGCCTTGAGTTGCTCGAACGTGGGAACGGTGCCCCGCGAAGCGGCCCACTTGGCGTCAGAGATGATACGGAAATCCGAGCACCAATCCCCAAGCGCCTTCGATTCCTTCACTCGGTCCCACCAAGGTGTCGAGCGATACTTTCCACCGGCGCTAACCCATTGTCGTGTTCGACCATGAAGCTTGTTGAGCGCATCCGTCAGTTTCGACTCTACCGAATGCCATGCGTTCTCCACGAACGCCTTCTTCTGTTCGTCGTCCAGGTCTGTGAAAACCCCTTCGCTGGCGAAATAGCCAAGCGACATTTGCTGGTAGCGGCTAATGCTTGAGAACTGACGCCGGGATTCCGACGCACTCTCTTCAAGCTGGCGTTTGATGCCGTCGTAAGTTTCCTGTGCTTTGTCGGCGGCTTCCTCTAAAGATTTCAGTTGGCCGCCAAACAGCAAGGGGACAAGCAGCGAACCCCACGCTACGGCCAAGAAGAAGATTAGCTGCGAGATGATCGAGGCTTGAGCATCCGTCATCGCGTTCCAGTATGGCAGCAACCAGCCGGTAACAAAGAACCCGTGGATCGCAAGCGCTCCTAACGCCGCCGTGAGCACGCCCAGAAGAACCACCGCAACAATCATGACGGCGGAAGAGCGACGATTCGATTTGGCTTCAGCCATCTTAACCCCCAAAGGTTGCCCACAATCAGCACCCAATCGCACGAAGCGCAACCCGCAAAGCGAGGAACGCGGCCAAGGACGAAAGCGAGGTTTGGCTGCGTCGCTAACTGCCCAAGGCCATCGACATCTAACGCCATGCGTTTGACGTCACGGTTTGGAGTCTGATGGCTTGGACGGTCCGGGTAGCTTCGAGGCAAGCTCATCAGCCATGATCCAGCACGCGAAGGCTATTTCGCCGAATTCTTCGGCGTTGACCGTAATTCTCTCACCAACGGCAAAACTGCGCTCTCGCGCAATGGCACGAAATGAGATTTCTTCGCCTGCCTCGACCGCAAATGGCGGAGTTATCTCGATCTCTTGGCCTTCGCGCTCGACATAGATTTGAACACGGGGAAACGATAGCGTTAGCGTGGAGGCATTGGGATCGGTGTCTTTGTCTTGAACGATGACGCCGCCGCGATGCTCTAAGCAGTTTCGAGCTTTGTTCAGAGAGGAATTCCTTCTCCCAATGCAACGGCTCTGAGAGCGTTGTGTTCAGTGCGTCAACCAAGTCGGGGAAGTTCTGCTTGTTCGCTTTCGCCTTTGCGTCGCTCAACTGCGCTTTGAACTCGGCACCAGTAACCTTGGTCCCCTGAAGCTTCGATAGGCAACGAAGACATACGCCTCTTCCATTGACGCTCAGCCCCTTCGCCAATTCATGAAAGCCTCTCGCGAGTAGCCAAGTCTCGTAAGCTTTGCGGCGATGCTGTGCGTCAGCCACCCCATCTTCGAGCCTGAACGCCATGGCAGGGCCTTTGATCTCGATAGGGCCGGATAGTTCCGCAGATTCTAACGCTCGCAGGCCAATGACGACAGCACCCACCGCAGTTTGCAACGCGAGCAACGCCGGGGCCTTCACACCATCCCTATGGAGCGTCGCCTTCAACTGTGTGGGCTGCGGTGGTGAATTATCGCTGGCTGACATCTGATCTCGCCCCGACTGGCACATAGCAGAAACATTTGGTTTTGCGATGTCGGTTCGAGCCGTGCCCGCACACTCCAGGAAGCCCGGATCGCATGTCAAAACCGTCCCTTGAAACTCCGACGTGTCGAAACCACTTCAGGCGACCTTTGTCGGAGATCGCCCATGCTGATTGGCTACGCACGAGTCTCGAAAACCACCGGCCAGGACACCGGCCTTCAAATGGATGCGCTGCGGAAGGCAGGCTGCGAGAAGATTTTCGAGGAAGCCGCTTCCGGCGCACAGCGGGATCGCCCCGAACTCGCCAAGGCATTGCAGTTCGCACGCGAAGGAGACGTGCTGGTCGTTTGGAAAATGGATCGCCTAGCTAGGTCACTCCGCCAACTCATCGAGACAGTCGAAGCGCTGGCCGAACGCGGCATCGGCTTTCAGAGCGTTACCGAAAAATCGACACGACGAGTCCGAGTGGCAGATTGTTCTTTCACGTCATCGGAGCGATGGCCGAATTCGAGAGGGGCGTTCTAAAGGAACGGGTCGCGGCAGGCTTGGCCCATGCTCGCAGCCAGGGGCGTTTGGGTGGGCGTCCCCGCAAGATGAGCGCTTTGGATGTCGCAAAGGCGAAAGCCATGCTGGCTGCGCCGGGAATCACCGTGGAAGGCGTTGCCGCCACTTTGGGCGTGTCACCTTCGACGCTCTACAGATCGATCCCTGGCGGAAGGCAGGCGCTCGTATAGAAGGGTCCGGTGGAAGACGCCTATCCGTGGCCCATAGCCCGCCTCCACAGTTTTTGTTCGGCCACCAAGCGTGACGCCATGATTTTCGATCTGACATGGCCAACGCTCATCGCGGTCACAGTGATGGCAGTGCTGACCTACCTAGCGCCAAGATTTAGCACAGCCGTTGTTTTAACTGCCGCCTCGATTCCGTTTGCCTTTTTCCAAATCGTGGGCTTGGGACTTGGGCACTGTTGGCCCAGCGAGACGGTGGTTGCCCAACAGTCGATGATGTCAGGCTTGCGATGCTCTGCGTTGCGTGCGCCGCGCTGTTGTCTAATGCCTTGATGTGGCTGTTCGTCGTGACTCGGCGTCCCCGCACCGACAAGTCGTAGGCCCACTATCGGCGAACAGCACAGCAAGGATTCGAGGAATGGCAGACGTGCTAAGAGGCTTCGTGAAGTTGCTTGCCGTGGTCATCGCCGCCGCGCCATTTGTATTGACCGGATTAATCTCTGTGAGTGGAACGACCAGTCTTGCCGTCGTCGCTCCGAACGGACTTTGGATGTTCGCGGCGGTTTTTGTCGCCGGTCTTGCTCGGCATCGTGACATGGCGGCTCGCGGCATTTATCCGCTAACGACGAAGGGCGGGAGCTTGATCGACCGAACCGCTCGCAGAAATCGGCGTCATGACCGAACTCTGGCCCAAAGCGGCCAGTCGAGCGGTATCGCGCTTTACGACTATGCCGATCCATATGCGCGCCGGAAATCTGCAATAGGATGGCACCGACGGCAGCGAGCAGAAAGAAGCAGATGAACGCGGCCATTCCGATCATCAATTTGCGCTGCCAGTCTCCCCTTGTGTCTGGGTCAACACGCCAACGCATGACGTAATAGAACGCCCTGGCAATGCAGGTGAAGGCACCCACGAAGGCTACCATCGCTATCAGCCAACCTAGCGTCGCCAGCATTTAGTTCTCTTTCCAGCAGTTGTAGCCATCACAGCCATACCCGAAAACTATCGAGAGACAGATGGACTTCAAGCCGTAGCCGACTTCACCGAATCTGACCGCGAGAAGATGCGTATGGCTGATCGGTGGGGCCTGTTCGCATACCTTTACTCCCGTGATCGGTGGAGCGTTGGCTTTAGGAAGCTGTATGACAAGCAAAACTCATCCGTTTCTGGCGATGATGACGGAGACAGAAGTAGCGCTCTTGCCTTCATCACTGGTATGGCAATACCGCAGGATGAGCGCTCGGGGAGTCGATTTTCGAGGCCGCGAGGGTGGATGACTGATGGCATAACCAAGGGCAGCCGTCGGCCCGCATCGCAGGGAAGAGCTATGCGAAGTAGAGGTTCTCTACGTCTACATTGTCGGCCAACGGGCCGCTCTTGGCCTTCAGGGTGTATTCTGTCCAACGCTCACTCGCTTCGTCGCCAAAATGGATTCGGAACGCATCGTTGAGCGTGGTCCAATGGTCCGTCATCAGCGTGAGATATTCGTCACTCGACTTCGACGCGGGATGCTCGATGGCCCCGTGCAAATGCAAGCCGAGATCATTCCCCCATTCTCGCACAAAAAATCGGGAGAGGCGTTTCCGCCTCGATCCGGCGTCAGGGCGGGCGAGCTTCTTGTAGACAGCCCGTTCGACGCCATAGATGAAACGGGCAACGCAGGATGTGGCCTGCTCGCAAGAGATTCTCGGTCGCCAACCCTTGATCGCCGTATCGACGTGCTGCCGCACGACCAAGGTTACGGGGATTGATCCCGCTGGCATCCGCGCCAGAAACACCGGGTAGGCTTCCCGGAGTTGGTGGCTGCGCTGCCTGAACTCTGCATCTTCACGATCTTTAGTGGCTAGCTTCCGATCCGACTTCCAGTCCGGGGATATGTTCACGGGCGATAGTCCCGCGCTTCGCTGTGTTCGCGAGCGCATCCAACCGTTCAACGTCCTCGACGGAGTAACGAACCCGCCCCGATTTTTCGGAAGGGCGGGCCGCGTCCATCACTTCGCCAATTTGCCAACGTGCGAGCATCCAACGACAGATAGTCGCTGCATTCAGATGGCGTGAGCAGCGCGGATGGTGTCTTTATCATTCTACCTCTTTTAAGTTTGTGCCTTCTCCTATTTAGTCACCGCGACGCTGGCTTGGTCGAACGCACCTTGCGTTGTGGCTGCACCGTTCCGCCGGGCCGCCTCGCTCTTGGGCTCCCCGTGCCATCATCGCCTCTTCAAGTCGTGATGACAGGAACATCCGCCCGCGTATCCTCGCTGATGTATCGAGACGCAATGTTCTGCAGGCTGGCTGGACCACCCCATCAACTGCGCGACATCCGCGATGCTGACGCCTGCATTCAGGAACATCGTCGCAGCCGTGCCTCTTAAGTCGTGGAAGTGCTTAGCCGACGCGGAGCTTTTCTTCTTGAGCTTGTTCCATGATGACGCGAAGCCGCCATCGGACCAACCCTTTCCGCGTGAGTTCGTCAGCACGAACTCCGAGCGACGCGGGATGGACTGCAAGACTTTACGCAGGCGCGGATAGAGCGGGATCGATACCAGGGTCTTGAAGCGGCTCTTGCTGGGTGTGAACTCGAATGCGATTGTCGGAGATGGCTGACCACTTCAAATCCAACAGGTCGCCTCTGCGCAAGCCGTCAGGCAAGCCAACTCAACGGCCACATCGTTCTTTGACCGAAAGCCCGCAGTGCTTCGATCTCGCTCGCATCCCAGATGATCGTTGATCGATCACCGTTGTATAAGCGATCCAGGTCAGAGCAGTAGTGGCGCTGAATCTTGCCCTTTTGGGCCGCGAACGACAGCAAGCGCGAGAGCACTTGGATAGCATAGTCTGCGGTTCTTTCGGCGTGGCCCCATTGTGATCGCCACGAAGCAACGCGAGCCTTGCACTCATGCGTTTCAAACGCGGCCAGTCGAACTTCACCGAAATCCCGTTCGATGATGTTCAGCCATCGCTTCCACTGCTTCTGCGTCGAGGGTGACGTTCTCTTAAAGCGAACGTCGGCGCGATACTCGGCACAGAGGGCAGATATGTTGTCCTTGCGGACTGCGAGTTTATCTTCAACGTGTGCGCGGAAGCCCGGCATCGAATGCCGGTGTGTTAGGCACTGTGGATGCGTCGGCGACCCGACCATCCTTGTGATAGTGATAGACCTTACCTTTGCAGTCTTCTTGGCGGTCAACTTACTCACCACGGATTGTCCCATGCTAACCAGGGTGATTGCTCTCTGGGGGAAATGCGGGCGACGAGTTCGGAGAGGAACAGTTGGCCGCTTGGGCTAATCTGTGAGAGGCAGGCTTCCACTGGAACGCCGCAGCGGACCAGTGCATGGACTGTCTCTTGGATGATCTTCGAGGTTGGATATTTGGCGCGAATGCGTTTGGCACGTTGATCGTGCATAAGGAATGACTCCCTGGTTATGTTGTTATGGGGATGTCACAGGCGTCCGCGCGGCAAAGTGTGCAGCCGAACGGCGCTTATCATAATAAAAGTGAACGCTGATCTCGGCGCGACGCGGGGCGTCTTTGCTCATCAATCAACGTCATCCAGTATACACGAAGGGTCAACGAAACTCAAGTGTTCGTTGCAATCATCGAGAGGTTTTTTGAACGCGAGTATTGAAAACGGAAAGTGTGAATTCCGAAATCATTTTGAATCGCGTTGCAGCGTTTGAAGTAACGCGAAGATCAACTAAAATGATCGAGTGAAGCGCTTCACGAATGCACCGCAAGTGATCGAGTGATCGTAAGTTCTTCCGCGCGAGCGAAAACCGGAAGAAAACCGCTTGAAGCAACGCGCGGCAATCTCCGCGAAAACCGTGCGGTTGATAACCGCCAACCCACTGGCAAATCACGCTCTACGCCCATGGCCCGTCAGCTTTGCGGGCGTAGTTCAGAGGTAGAACGTCAGCTTCCCAAGCTGAATGTCCAGTTCGATCCCCCGCCGCTCCAATTAGCGCAACCCGAAGCGGCTTAGCGTCGGTGTCAACATCTGAATCGGCGTTGCATTGGGCCTCCGCTGGGGGCAGGGCGGGGCCGGGGGAGGCGCCCCCGATAAGTCGCCGCCTTCGCCGCCCGTGTCCGCAAAATCCGTGAGCACGCCGTTGACGCGCACGCGGAGCGGTTCGGTCGCTATCGGCATGCGCAGGATGGCGCGGTAGGCGCCGTTCATGACCAGTCGCGCGCGAATGATGTGCTCACCGCCCTCTTGCGTCACGCTGATCTCTTGAAGCTCGGGCGGCGCAATTTGCTCGACAGGCGCCGGCGTGGCCCAGGTGTCGAAGCGATCACCGGGCAGAATTGTCTCCGGCTCGAACGCGCCGGCGAGACTTTGCGGCAGTTCGCGTTCGGCGGAGCCAGCGAGCACGCGCGCTTGGTTATCAGTCGTGTTCAAAAAATAAGTGATGTTCAGTGACCGCGGGCGCGCATCCGACATACTTGGCGCAATCGCGGAGAGGACGATGCTCAAAGCGAGCGCTGCCGTCGTGACCGCCGCCAATTCGCGCCAGCGGCCTTCGCCGCGTGCTTGCGCGATAAGTCCAAGGCACGGCAGCAACACCAGAGCCGCGATGATCGCAAAGGCGAACGGCATCTCGAAGCCAAGCGCCAATTCGATCAAGAACAGCAGCGGCCCCCAGATTGCGATGGTGATGAGCGCGGCGATCCACGCGCCAACGCTCTGAGCCGGCTTCCACACAAAAGCCGTGAGCGCGCCTGCCGCGAAGGCGGCTGAGGGGATGGCGAAGAGGATCGAGATGCCGGGCAGAATGATCGAGAGTCCACCGCCTATCATTGCAAACAAGAGCATCGCCGCCGCGCCGGTTTGTTCCGCCGAACGATTGCCGCGCATCGCGAGCAGCGCCAACACCGCAGCAAAGAATGCCGAGAGCATACACCACGCGCGCGCAGGCTCCGGCGTCGCGAACCCGTAGTCCGCGCCGGGACGCAAGACGCTGAAGCCAAAGCCGACAGCGAAGGACACCGCAGCCGCGATCGCGATCAAACCCAGAGGCGCGGCCAGCGCGCTCCATCGGCCCTGCGCTCCGGTTCGCCAGAACGCGAACGCCGCTATCAAACCCGAGATCGCGAGCACAATTTGCGCCACCCAAGATGGCGCCACGACGAACACGCGCGAGGCAATGTCGGTATAGACCATAGGCGTCGCGACGTCCGGGTCGCTCTCGCGCGCTAAGCGGTTTATGACTGAGAGCGCGACATCACCCATGTGCTGCACGCTGCGCAGATCCTGCGACTCAATCGAATCTTGCGGGGTGTGATAATCTTCAAGCCCATCGAGCACGGCGATGTTGAGGATATCGAGCCCCGGCCGTGTCAGCGCGGTGACATCGCTTGAGTTAGACAGCAGCGCATAGACATCTGCCATCACCGAGTTTGCGATCGGTCGCGGTGCAGCGCTGAACGCTGTTGCCGCATCGGCGTTCGGCTGGTTCGATTCAAAGAAAATCGCCGGCCCGCGAGAGCCGCGCGCTTCAAGATTCACCAGAGCCTCGACGGACTCCATCAGCGGATCATCGTTCGCGATCGAATAGGCGCCGAGCAAACCTGGCTCCTCCCCGTCACTGAACAGGAAGATCACGCGCCGCGTCAGGTGCTCTTGCGAAAGCATCCGCGCGATCTCGAGCCATACCGAGACGCCGATGCCGTCATCGCTGGCTCCCGGCGCCGCAGGCACTGAATCATAGTGCGCCGCTGCCAGTATAGCCGGTCCGCTCTCCGGCCCGACGCTGAAGATGATGTTGCGGACGCGCGCGCAATCTACCAAGGGGCCGCGCGGTTGTGGGCGGCATGCGAACGTATCGCGGACTTCCGGCTCAAACCCGAGCGCAACAATCTCGTTCAGCAGCCTGTCGCGCGCATCATCCAGTGCAGCGCTGTCGACCGGATGCGGCGCGCCATCGCCCAGGAAGCGCACAAGACGCACGCGCGCTGCTTGCGCGTCGAACTGGCCCGGCGCGTTTTGGGTGCGCACCGGATCGGGCGTCAGCGCCAGGCCCGCAAACATCATCGCGACGAAGAGCGACGCCAACAGCGCCAGCGCGCCAAGCCACCGTGCAGAGAAGAACGACATCATCCCGCGGCTCTAACATCGAACCGCGGCAAGCGCACCTCGTGCGCAATTTAGGCGTGTTCGAGCCCGATTAACGGCCGCGAAGCTGGTCGTTATCTTCGATGAGGCCGCCCGAGCCGGCCGGAATGTCCAGCGTGCCAACCGCGGCCAGCATCTGACGCTCGGCGACAACCAGGTCGCGCTCGGCTTGCGCCAGCGCGAGGCGCGCGGTGAGCAGATCGGCTTCCTGGTCCAGCACTTCGACGGTCGAACGCAGACCGGTTTCTTGTTCGAGCCGCACGCCTTCGTACGCGAGTTCAGCCGCTTCCACCTGTTCGCGCGCCGACTGGACGGCGGAGCGCGCACTGGCGAGACCAGTCCAAGCGTTGGTGACCACCTCCTGCACCGAACGCTGCGTCGCCGCGAGATCGAGATTCGAAGCAGAACGCAGGGCGCGTTGCTGGCGCGTGCGTGAGCGAATGAGGCCACCTTGGAAGAGCGGCACTGATAGGCGAACGCCGACCGTGTCGTTCGAGCTTTCCGACAGATCATCGTCGAAATCGGCGCCCTGCGAGAAGCCGGCCTCGGCGGTGACGTTCAAGCGGCCTTGCGCGGCAGCAGAAGCGACGTTGGCGTCGGCCAAGCGCGTGTCGGCCTGAGCGCTGATCAAAGTCGGGTTGTTGTCGACGGCAGTCGAAAGCGCGTTGTCGAGATCCATCGGCAGACCGGTTGCGGCCGGCGGGACTTGAAGATCTGACGGCGGACGACCAACCAAGCGGCGATACGCTTCAACGGAGGCGGCCATAGCGCCTTGCGCTTGCACGAGTTGCGTGCGCGCTTGCGCGTAGCGGGCCTGAGCTTGCGCAACGTCCGTGCGTGTCACCACGCCGGCATCGAACTGCGCCTGCGCGTATTCGAGCAATCGCTGAAGATTGGCGACGGTCGTCTCGCGCGCCGTAACCACGGCCTGGGCTTGGCGGACGTTTGCATAAGCAGTCGTCACATCCAGCAGCAGCGATTGGCGGGCGCCTTCATAATCAGCGGTCGCGCCGGCAATCTGCGCGCGGGCGGCGCGGGTTGAAGCGAGCACGCGGCCCGAGCCAAACAGCAATTGCGAAATGTTGGCCGAGCTCGACCACGTTTCGGTGCGGCCATCGTCCGGCGTCAGCGGATCTTCGAAGTCGCGGTCAGCGGCGTTTGCTGAAGCCGACAGCGAAATCTGCGGCAGTGCTGCCGACAAGGCTTGCGGCAAAGCTTCACGCGTCGCGCGCAGACGCTGACGTTGCGCAGCGAGCGTCGGATTTGACTCCTGCGCCGAGGTCATCGCCTCGCCGAGCGTGTCAGCTTGCGCTGTTCCGATTGCGGCGCTCAGGGCAGCCAGAGAAACGATCAACGTACGCATCAAGGACTTCTTCCTCATTCCCGCCGCAGCGCCTCGATCGGATCGAGTTTCGCTGCGCGCCATGCGGGGTACGCGCCAAACACGACCCCGACCAATCCAGAAAAGGCGATCGCCAACCCAGCATTTAAAGGCGACACCACCAATGGCAGGTTAAATAGTGTTGTCATGCCCCAGGCGCCAGCAACGCCAATAACTAACCCGATAATCCCTCCCGCGACGGAAAGCGTCACGGCCTCCAAGCCAAACTGATGAAGAATGTCTGACTGCCTCGCCCCTAAGGCTTTGCGCAGACCGATCTCGCGTGTGCGTTCTGTGACACTCACCAGCATGATGTTCATGATGCCGATACCACCGACGAGCAGCGAAACAGCGGAAATTCCCCCCAAAAGGGCAGTGAATACGCCTGTTGTTTGCGCCATCGTCTCGCTGATCGAACTCAGGTTCTGAACCGTAAAATCGTCTTCGCCTTCACGCGTACGGTGACGTTGGCGCAGTGTGTTCTCGACGTCTTCCTGCAAACGGCTGAGCACATCCTCGCTCTGCGCCTTCACCGAAATCTGACTGACTGTGTCGCCGCGCCCACGCCGCCCGGCGATGCGGCGCTTAACAGTCGATAACGGCGCGAGGACGATATCGTCCTGGTCCTGAAAGCCTGACTGCCCTTTTGATTCCAGAACACCAATGACTTCGTAAGTGCCGCCGTTCATGCGCACGGTCTGGCCTACGGGATCCATGTTCGGAAACAGGTTTATCGCGACCGTATTGCCGAGCACGATGACGCGGCGCGCTTGGCGCTCCTCGGTTTCATCGAACATGCGGCCTTGTGCAATGTTCCAGTCGCGCGCGATCAAGAAGTCCGGCGTGACGCCGTTCACTTCAGGGTTCCAGTTGGCGCCGTTCGCAATCACTTGCGCACGTGCGCGCTGCGATGGCGCGACAACGGCAACGTTTTCGAGCTGCGCGATGGCGGCAGCATCGTCGAGCGTGAGCGAGTCGAAGCCGCCGCCAGCGCCAGCCTGCCCGCGCACACCGCCGCCGCCGCGCATGGCGCCCGGCACGACGATAAGCAAGTTCGAGCCTAAGCTTGCGATTGAACGCTCCACTTGCGCTTGCGCGCCGGAACCAAGGGCCACCATCGCAACAACCGAGGCAACGCCGATAATAACACCGAGCGCAGTGAGCGCCGAACGCATTGGGTTAGCGCGCAGCGCGCGCCCTGCACTGGAGATAAGATCAGACGTTCGCATCATGGCGCGCACTCCGATCGTTCAACTCATCTGAAACAATGTGACCATCACGCATTTCGATCGTCCGCTTGGTCGCGCGTGCCACATCATGGTCATGGGTCACGATCACGATCGTCGCCCCTTCCTTATTGAGCTGACTAAACAGCCCAAGGATTTCGATCCCCGTATTGGTATCAAGCGCGCCCGTCGGCTCGTCCGCCAAGATCAGCGCCGGCTGCCCCGCAAGCGCACGCGCGATCGCAACACGCTGCTGTTGGCCGCCTGAAAGCTGCGTCGGCCGGTGGCCCATGCGTTCGCCTAGACCCACACGCTGCAGCAACGCCGCGGCGCGTTCGTGACGCTCCTTCGGCAATACGCCCCCGTAGATCATCGGCAGCTCGACATTCTCCAGCGCCGTCAGGCGCGGCAGCAGATTGAAGCTCTGAAACACAAAGCCAATCGTCTGATTGCGGAAGACGGCGAGATCGTCATCGCTCATTTCGCCGATGTCGTTGCCGGCGATGGTAATCCCACCGCTCGATGGCGTGTCGAGGCCGCCGAGTATGTTCATCAGCGTCGACTTACCCGAGCCCGACGGGCCGACGATGGCGCAGTAGTCGCGCTGCGGGATCGCGAAGCTCACACCCGCGAGCGCATGCACCGTCTCATCGCCCATGCGATAGAGCTTGGTCAGGTTGTTGGCTTCGATTAGGGCCATGGCGTCATGTGCCCCGAATGCGCGCCGCCGCCGGGGCCACCGCCGCGTCCGCCGCCGCCAAACGGGCCGCCCGGTGTCGTGGCCGCTGCTTGTGGGCCGCCGCCGATGATAACTTCATCGCCTTCGTTCAGGCCGCTATAGAGCAGCGTGTAACCGTTGTCGGCGATGCCGGTCTCGACGAGCACCGGCGCTGGCTTGTTGTTGCGCAACACCCAAACCACAACCTGATTACGTGTTTCCTGACGTGGTCCACCGCCTGAGCGCATCTGTTCCAGCAATTGCTTCTGCTCAGCGGTGAGCGTCGGCTCAATGGCAGCAATCACTTGCTCGCGAATGCGCCGGAATTGGCCGCGACGATCGCCGCTGCCACCTTGACCGCGCGGGTTCGCGGCCATCGCGTTATCAAACGCCGTCTGCGCTGCCGCACGTTGTTGCTCGTTGAGCTGCAGTGCTTCGGCGATCTGCGCCACGCCGCGACCGCCACGCTGGCCACCCTGCCCGCGTTCGCCGCGTTGACCACCGCGCTCGCCGCGCGTCTGCGCCTGCGCTTCGCCCGAGCCGCCGCGCCGTTCACCGCCCATCAGCGCTTGGCCTTGAGCAACGAGATCCGGATCGGCCGGACGGAAGCGCAGCGCCGTATTCGGAATGCGCAAGACGTTCTCTTGCTGCTCCAACACGATCTCTGCGTTCGCGGTCATGCCCGGCAGCAACGAACGACCAGGATTGTCGGCCTCGACGACCACCGTGTAACTCACAACGCCGCTCTCAGCGACGCCCTGCTGGCGCACTTGACTCACACGGCCTTCGAACTGACGGTCCGGAAATGCATCGACGGTGAACTGCACCGCCTGCCCTTCGTTCACTTCGCCGATGTCAGCTTCGTCGACTGTGATGTTCGCCTGCAGGCGCGAGAGATCCTGCGCGATCGTGAACAACGTCGCCGCCTGCAGGCTCGACGCCACCGGCTGACCAACGTTCACTTGCCGATCCACAACAACACCATCGATTGGCGAGCGGATGATGCTGCGATCCAAATCCGTACGCGCTGTCGCCACTTGCGCGGCGGCGGAGGCAACAGCCGCGCGCGCCGTGTCACGCGCGGCGCGCTGCTGCGCCATCAATTGCTCCGAAGCAAAGCCGCGCTGCTGCAACAGCTGGTAACGCTGGTAGTCTGAATTCGCGACCGCCGCTTGCGCCTGCGCTTGCGCCAATTGCGCTTGAGCCTGCACGATTCGTTGCTGGAACGGCGTCGGATCAAGGCGCGCCAGCTCCTGACCAGCGCGAACCTGCGAATTGAAATCCACTGAAACGCTCTGCACCGGGCCAGATACGGTCGAGCCTACGTTAGCCGAGACAAGCGGCTGCAGCGTGCCAGTCGCACTCACAACCCGTGTGATCGCGCCACGATCAACAGCGGCGGTGCGATACGGATCCTCATCCTTCTTCGGTCCGAACAAGTTCCAACCGATGAGCAACACAACGAGCGCACCGCCCGTGATGAAAAGATTGCGGCCGCGCAAAAGCCCTGGGCGTTTGGCCCAAAGCCCGGACGCCGTGCTCTGCACGCGTTCCTTCACAGCCGTCAGTTCCATCTTATATCCTCACATGGCGGCATGACGCTTCGCGGCAAGAGCCCGCGCCGGCCGAGCACCCCAGTCAAACGAAATCGCCTAGCGATCGTAGCGCGGCCAAGCTGAACTCAGCCTGACCGCGCCACGTTCCGCTTAGGTGCGGTCGCCGCCGCGGCGATGACCGCGTTGCGCTTGCGCTTCTTCTTGCGTCACACGACCGTCATTGTTCGCATCGAGACGATCGAACATGGCCGCACCCATTGCCGTGAACTCGGCGCGAGAGAACGTGCCGTTGCCATCGGTATCCGGGTTCGGACGATCGCCGCGCTCGCGGCGCGGGCCGTCATCACCAGCGCGCTCGGGCCGTTGCGGACGTTCGGACGCTGAGATCACGCCATCGCTGTTGGTATCGAGCCGCGCAAACATCGCGGTCGGCCGCGCGAGGAATTCGTCGCGGGTAATGTTCCCGTCGTTGTTCGCATCAGCGCCTGACATGCCGGCGCCAGGCCCGCCACGATGACCGCCGCGTCGGCCGCGACGATGTTCACCACGATCGGCGCGCATCTCTTCGCGTGTCAGCTGACCGTTATGGTCAGCGTCAAGACGCGCGAATTGCGTTTCACGCCCGGCATTGAATTCCGCACGTGTCAGCACGCCATCGCTATTGGAGTCTGATTGGAAGACGCCATGACGCGCGCCTTCGTTTGCGGAACCATTCTGCGCTTGCGCAAAGCCGCAGGCGCTCGCCGCCAGAGCCGCAGCACCCACGGCGACAAGCAAAATTTTTCTCATATGAGATCACTCCTTCCGGCTGCGTTTGGAGGCAGCCTGCTCCCTCTACGGTCAGGAGGTACAGGAGCGTTTTTTCGCCGATTGGTCGCGCGTGCGACAAAGTTTGTCTGGAAAGTAATCCCCGACTCGAAATCGCAAAAGAAAACGGCCGGCACCAGGGAGGGGCGCCGGCCGCTGTAATTGGCCTCAGCGCCTGGGGGGAGGGTCGCGCTGGGCCTGCATGACGGGACACGCTGGGGGGAACTAGCGCATCACCGTATGATCAGATGATATGTAGGTGGTGTGCCGACCGTTTGCCGCAACTGCGTCAAAACATGTCAGGGCGTCCGCCCGCCGATCGCCACCGGCTGACGGCGCGGCGTCGGCGTTCTCGCCTGCCCGACCAAGCGCACAAATTCCGAACGCGACAGCGCGCCATTTTCGTCTTCGTCATACTGACTGAAGCGCGCGCGCATTTCGGTATCAAACTCTTCGCGCGTGATGATGTTGTCGACGTTGCGATCGAAATCCAACCGATAAGGACCGATCTGCGATCCGCCCAACACTAAGTTGGACCAATTCGTGAACTCAATCGGCTGCAGCGAACCATCGGTGTTCGCATCGGCGCGCGTGAACTCGTGCGCAAAACCTGCCTCCGCTTCGTCACGCGTCACCGAAAGGTCGCCGTTCGTATCGAAGCTCACCATCATCAGCGCATCAGCTGAGAGCAATGCACGGATTGGCGCGGTGCGGTCCTGCGCCGCGCGGCTGCTGCAGGCCGCCAGGCTCAAAGCCGCGCACACAACGACCGAAACAGTCTTAAAGCTCATATTCGGAAGTCCCCTCAAATAACGCCGCCCCAGGAAGCGCCCGACCTGGGCGCGGATAAGGCGAAACAGCCCTCGTTCTTGCCAAAGTGTGTCGTCTAGCGCGCCGCGCCAAGGTTTGGCACGCATCAGGCACGCGCGCCTGGTAGATTTTTGTCAACCGGCGGCGCACATCACAAGAACCATGGCGCCAGAGGATCCCCATATCCTGGTCGTTGACGACCATCGCGAAATTCGCGAGTCGCTCGCGCAATTCCTGCGCAAAAACGGGCGCCGTGCGACCGCCGTCGATAGCGCCGAGGCCGCTCGCCGCGCGATCAAGGAAAACCGTATCGACGCCGTGGTCTTGGACATCATGATGCCGGGCGAGGACGGTCTTTCGCTGTGCAGGCACATTCGTGAAACCAACCACATCCCGGTGATCCTGCTCTCGGCCCGCGCCGAGGAACTCGACCGCATCATCGGCCTGGAAGTGGGCGCCGACGATTATGTCGTGAAGCCGTTCAACCCACGCGAGCTGCTGGCCCGCATCGACGCTGTTTTGCGCCGCACGCACGCTCTGCCACCGAACGTCGAAGCGCCAACCGGCGAAGCGCTACGCTTCGATCGCTGGACGCTGAAGCTGGCCGAACGCGAACTCGTCGACGACGAAGGCCAAGTCCACGAAATGTCCACGGGCGAGTATCGCCTGCTGCTCACCTTCCTGCAGCGGCCGAAGATCGTGCTGTCGCGCGATCAGCTGCTCGATCTTGCCTTTGATGGCGGCAAGGACGTGTTCGACCGCGCCGTCGACACGCAAGTCAGCCGCCTGCGCCGCAAGATCGAGGCGGACGCGCGCACGCCAAAACTGATCAAGACCGTGTGGGGCGGCGGCTACGTGTTCACGGCGCCCGTCGAGAGAGCGTGATCAATCCGCTGAACACCCTCACCGGGCGCATGGTGTCCGTCACCATCGTCGCCGTGATGGTCGCCTACGCCATTGCCTTTGCCATCTATACGAACGAGCGCGGCTCCGCCCTACGCCGCGCCGCCGAAACCAACGTCGCTGAACGCGTGGCCTTCACCGCGGAACGCTTGCGCGACATTCCCGCGGAACGCCGCACGACCGCCGTGGACTCCTTCCGAGATTTCTCGATGCGGTTCAGCGTGTCGGATGAGCCGCAAATCACGGCGAACCTCGGCGGCGCCGGCACACGCATCGCGACAGCTATTTCCGAACGCCTGACCGACAGCAACGCGCACGCTCAAACCCGCATTGTCGACGCGCCATCGCGCCGCTGGCGGGTTGAGCGTGATCCGCGCGATCGTGGCCGCGGACGCGGTCGGGACGATCGCGAATGGGATGATCGGCCACCACCACCGGACGGCTTTGGCGCTGGCGGCCCTGGTGGTCCAGATAGTCTCTCGGATGCGCCCACAGTGCGCGTCACCGAAGCGATCATTTCCGTGCGCCTGAGCGACGGCAGCTGGCTCAACACGTCCGCGCGCCTTCCGGGCCCGCGCCCAGCGCCTGTCAGTGCAATCGTCGGCGCGCTCATTTCAATCATCATCGTCGGCATCGGCGCGGCTTTGGTGTCGCGACAAATCGGACGCCCGCTCTCCGATCTTGCTAAAGCAGCGCAAGCTTTGGGCTCGGGTCAAAGCAATGTCAGCGCGCCCGTCAGCGGCCCGGAAGATGTTCGCCGTGCTTCGACCGCATTCAATGCAATGGCCGAACGGCTCGGCCGCCAACTCAATCGCCAACGGCAAATGCTCTGGGCGCTCAGCCACGATCTGCGGACGCCGATCACGGCCATCCGCCTCCGCGCTGAATTGATCGAAGACGACGCCGAACGCCAACGCCTACTCGCGTCCGTCGCTGAAATGGAAACGCTGACTGAGCAAGCGTTGTCGCTCGCACGCGCCGGCGCCAGCGACGAAGCACGCAGCACCGTAGATCTCGCCGAGATCGCGCGCACGCTCTGCGGCGAACTCCAAGACATGGGCGTCAACGTCACCGCCGAAGCGAACGAAGCGCTGATGGTCGAGTGCCGGCCAACCGAAATTGCCCGCGCCATGCGCAATCTGGCCGAGAACGCCGCCAAGTATGGCGGCGGCGGCATCATGCGGACCTATCGCAACGAGGCGAACGAAGCCGTGACTGAAGTGCGCGACGAAGGTCCAGGCGTTCCGCCCGAATTGCTCACGAAGCTCACCGATCCCTTCTTCCGCGCCGACGAAGCACGCAGCGAAGCCAAAGGCGCAGGCCTCGGACTCGCCATCACCCAAGCCATCGCGGACAGCCACGGCGGCCGGCTGATCCTAGAAAACCTCACACCGCGCGGCTTCAGCGCCAAACTCGTGCTGCCCTAGCCAAGCCGAAACGTCGTTGAGCGCATACACAAGCCAGGGGCCGTGCCCGGCACAGCGCCCGCCGTCTGCGCAAACTGAAACGCAAGCCAAGTTGCAGTGGAACGGCACATGTCGCGCGGCAGACGGAAGGTGCGCACCCGCTCAGTCCAACCCGCGTATCCAGCCTCAGTCCAACGCTCAATCTCAACGCCATTCGCGAGCAGCGTGATTTGAAGCCCGACGTCCGCTGCCGGCAGATAAGTCGCGAACTCTATTTCAACATCGAGATCGGCGTTCAGGACGCCAAGCCGAAAGCGCATCGTCGCGGATGATGAGGAGGTCCACATCGTGCCGTCGCGGCGCTCAAAGCCCACAGTATCGATGAAGCGAGCAGAGGCGCGATCATCGCCAAACGTGATCCGATCGCCGAGCGGCAATTCATCGAGGCCCGCACGCAGGCGCCGCACCTCATTGATCAGAGCCTGGCGCTCTTCCGTGAACGCCCATTCGTCCGCCAAGCGCGGCGTCCATCGCTCAAGATGCTGCGCCCACATGCGCGCCGATTCTTCCGGCGCAGCTCGCGGCGCATCCATCGCTTCACGATAAAGCGCAACGCATTGCTCGATCCACGCATCAAGCCCCGCCTCCGCGCGCAGACGCTCACCAACGCGCGCGGCTTCGGCCGGATCGTAACGATCAAGCTCCTGCGCAACGCGCTGAACGCTCAAAGGCCCATTCAACGCGGCGACGCCAAAATTCTTCGGCCTCCAAGCCTCATAGCGCGCCATGTCAACCATGCCCGCCATCCCACGCCCGTCACAAACAATCGTCGGGCGCAAGCACGCCATCGCTTCGATCGCCGATAACGCTGACGCGAACACGAGATCGTAACCCGGCAAAACCCGCGCCGGATCATCCAGCTGCGTTTCGACCGCGGCGCCAATAAAATCGACCGCGATGCCGCGCTGCGCGCACACCGTTTGCAATACAGCGACGTGCTCTGAATTTTTGGCAAAAGCCAACGCACGCCGCGGCGGGTTTTGCGGCGCTGGCCCCGGCAAAAACCGCTTCGTATCGACGGCGTTCAGAAGCAGCGCGATGTCCTGGCGAGGAATTCCTGTATCCGCCGCTACACGCTCAGCCATGGACTCGCTGACCGCTGCGTACGTCACAATGTTCGGCAAGCGCACGGCAGCGTCGAACCAGCTCGCATCGCCATGGCACACAAAAACTGCTGGCGTTTCAGGGAATTCCGCAAACACCGGAGAACACGCCGCCGGGTGATGGCTATGAATTACATCGAACGTCGCGCCAACCAAACGCGCGATCTTGGTTTCAACCCGAACGCCCTGCGCTTTCAGTTCGTCCGCGACTACCCCCCCTTTTCGGGTGTAGACGCACACTTCATGCCCTGCTTGGCAGAGCCCTAGCGCCAAATCGCGTGTAACGTTTTGCACGCCGCGGCGAGTCGCCAGCTCGAGGGTCGTGATCAAAATGCGAAGCGATGCGGTCACCACGTCAATCTCGCCAAAGGCCAGCGATTTTGCGGCGTGGCTTACAGATCCCGCACGATGCGCCGCACTGGTTATCGCTCATCCCGCGCATGAGATCCGCGTCTTTCATTGGCTCTCGCGCGTTCGCCCGCACACGTACATCCTGACCCAAGGCTCGCGCTCAGGCGCCGATAGCACACGTCGGCTCGCAAGCGAACGTCTGATCGAAGCGCAAGGCGCCACAATAGCGAAAACATGGGGTAGCGTCTGGGATCGCGATCTCTACGACATGCTGCTGACCAGCGAGCACGCCGCAGTGCTGCGCTGGGTCGATGAACTCGCAGCGGATTTCATCGCCCGCGATGTTGACCTCGTCGTCGCCGATAATTGGCAACACTACAACGTCGCGCACGATCTCACGTACGTGATCGCGCTTCTCGCCACAGAGCGCGCCGGGCGGGTTTTGGGGCGCAAGATCACACTCGTCACCTATCCCGTCGTGCCGGCAGCGCTCACGCCCAGCGCGCCATCGGCGCTGATTGCCGCCGATATCCGCCTGCCCGATGCAGCCGCCGCCGCCAAGAACACTGCCATCGCTCAGATACCGGGCATCGCCTCTGAGTCAGCGGATATCGACTCGGCCGAAGGCGTTGACGCCTACCTCTTCGAGACTTTCCACCACGCCCTGCCGCTGGAAGAGGTGCTGCAAACACCGCGCGAAACGCCGCTCTACGAAGTGTTCGGCGAACAGCGGGTACGCGCCGGCATCTACACCGAAATCGTCCGCTGGCCGCATCTGCTCCGCGCCTGTGAAGCGCTCGTGAAAGCCAACAGCGCCACCGCGCAAGCGGCTTAGCGCACCCGCTCTACGCGATAGCCACGCGCGCGGAACTGCGCGACGAGGCCGTCGCGGCCAATGATGTGACCTGCACCGACGGCGATGAAATCCACGCCTGAACCTTCCATCTCTCGGCTGAGTTCAGCCATCCAGGCATTGTTCCGGTCAACAAACAGCATCTGGTAGAGTTCGGGATAGTCCGTGCGCGTTTCCTCGACGACAGCGTGCTCAAGCGCACGCTCATCGCCGTGCTCCCATGCATTGGACATTTCGCCGATCATCGTCGCGATGCTGTCGGACTCGTTGATGGCTTCCTGCAGCATCTCGCGCTGCATCTCCGGGCTAAGGTTCGCAAAGAAGGTCAGCTGCTGCTCCGGCGTCTCCAGCGCGCGCATCGTCTTGCCGGCAGCGTCACCATAAGCATCGACGGAGCGATCCACACCGGATTCCGCGTCGTAGCCAGCTTGCACCAACGGCATCACTGTCAGCGTCAACGCCGCAAGCCAGGGCTTCACACCTTCAAGCGCGCCCTGCGGCATGCCGAGACGCGTCGTCACCGCGTTCAGCGATGCATTCTCTTCCGGCGTCAGCCAGCTCGACAGCGGATGACCCGGCTCAGCGCGGCCAAGGCGCATCGCAAGCGCTTGCGTCTGCCCGTCAGTCTCCGGGTTCATCATCAGCTCGGTCCAGATCTCGCTCGATTCATCGAGTGCGGCGCGCACGCGATCATTGCCCCAATCGGAGCCGCGTGGACGCACGTGGACGGTGCCGTAGAGATACATCGTCGAGTCCGCGTCGCGCACGACGTAGAGCAGCGGCGAGATGGAGCCCTCTTCTTGCGCCGGCGCCTGCGCGCACGACGCGAACAAAAACGCCAACAGCGCTGCGAACATGCCAAACACTGACTTCATCAGCTTCACCTATTCCACTCGTTCAACCGAAACGCCGCGGGCGCGCAGCAACTCCACGATCCCACCCTCGCCCAGCAAGTGACCCGCGCCGACAGCGACAAAGTCGACGCCCGCACCATCCAATTCGTGCGTCAACGTTTCGACCCAAGCGCGGTTGCGTCGCGTGAACAGCACTTCGAACAGCTCCGGATAGTCACGCTGAAAATCGACAAGCGCCATTCGTTCAAGCGTATCGAGATCACCGCGCTCCCAAGCGCCAGACATCTCGTCCATTTCAGAAGCGTCTTCGTTGGCGCCACGAATGCCATCGAGCAGAAATTCGCGCTGCGCTTCGTCACTCAAATTCGCGAAGAACCCGATCTGGTCCGCCGCTGTCTCGAACGTGCGCGGATGCGCGTCGCCCGAAGCCGCCATCACCGCGCGATCAACGCCCGCGTCTGCCTCATAGCCCGTCTGCATCATCGGCAACACTGAGAGCATCATGCCGGCGAGCCACGGACGCATGCGTTCGAACATTTCCGGCGAGCCATTGAAGCGCGCGATTGCCGCCGCCAACTGCTCGCGCTCGGCTTTGTTGAGATAACTCGACAACGGCCGATCCGGCGACGCCATGCCGTGATTGAAAATCAAGATCTGCACATCTTGTTGGCTGGCGTCCGAGATATCCATCTCCGTCCAGACCTCGTCGGCCTCCGCTAGGGCCGCCTGCGCGGCGGGTCCGCCCCACTCGCTGCCAGGGCGGCGAACGTGCACCGTGCCGAAGAGATAGATCGCGGAGTCTTCGTCACGCGCTACAAACAACGCTGGCCTAACAGGCGTTGGCGAAGCGATCTCTGCGGTTGGCGGGGGCGCTGGCGGCGGCTTTACGTCCGCATGCGCGGCGCCCGCAAACGCGACAACCAACGCCGCGCAAAGCCAATTCTTGATCATGCTACTTCCAAGGCGCGAAATGCTTCGAGAGCTTCAGACCCTGCCCCTGATAATTCGATCCGCTCTCACCGTAGAGCCGATCAACAGGGCCAGACAAAGGCTCAAACACCAGTTTGCCAACCGGTTGCCCGTCTTCGACGATAAACGGCACGTCGCGTGAGCGCACTTCGAGCACCGCGCGGCCCTCGTTCGGGGCGATGCCGAAGCCCGGATCGAAGAAGCCTGCATAGTGCGCGCGGAACTCGCCCAGCTCCGGCCGGATCGGCGCCATTTCCGCCGCTTCATCCGCCGGAATGACGACGTTCTCTTTCGACGCAAAAATGTAGAACTGCCCCGGCTCCAGCACGACGCGCCCCTTGCGCGCGTCCATCGGCTCCCAGAAATCGCGCGGATCATAACCGCCAACGCGATCAACATCGATGACGCCCGAATGGCGCTTTGCACGAAAGCCCACTGGACCTTTCAGCGACAGATCCATCGTGAAATCGATCTCGCGCTTCGGATGCGGCGGGCCACGGCGCAAACGCACTTGGCTCAGCCGCGTGCCGGTGCGCACAAGCACCGAAAACGTGCACGGCGAAATCTCCGCCCACATCGGCCCGCTATAGCCCATCGGAATGTAGTCGAACGACTGCGCGCCATCGGTGATCAGACGCGTGAACACATCGACGCGCCCGGTCGAGCTCTTCGGGTTCGCCGCGCCATGCATATGCGGCGGCAGCGCCAGCGTCTCTTGCACTTGCACGAGATAGACACAGCCCGTCTCCAACACCGCGCCTTTGGTGAGGTCGATGCTGTGCATCACCATCTCGCCATCGAGACGATCAGCCACCTTCGCGCCGGCGCCTGGTAGGAAGCTCGCACGCAACCGATGCGCCGTCGTACCCAACCGCAAGTCCAAGCTCGCAGGTTGAATCTGGTCGTCCAGATACGCCGCATCGGCGGCGATCCAGCCTTGCTTGATCGCCTTTTTGATTTCGCTATCTGAGAGAACGCCGTGTGTGGTGCTCATTTGCCCTGACTGGCGCGGTTGGGGGGCTTTGTCCAGCGCTCCGGCGGCCCTACACTGCCCTTATGTACGAACAAGAAACCGCCGGCATGATCGTGCGCGTCGATCCGCAATTCCTGCCTGAAGAATCCCGGCCCAACGACGGACGCTTCGTCTGGGCCTATACGATCGAAATCGAAAACAACCGCCCTGACGCGGTTCAGCTCATGTCCCGCTTCTGGCGTATCACCGATGAAAACGGCGCCACGCAAGAAGTCCGCGGCGAAGGCGTCATCGGCCAACAACCCGTCATCGCACCTGGCGCTAGCTTCAAATACACGAGCGCCGCCCCGCTCGCTGCGCCAAGCGGCATGATGATGGGCGCCTATTCGATGCAGCGTCAAAACGGCGAAGCGTTCGACATTAAAGTTCCGCTCTTCGCGCTCGACTCTCCGCACGTTTCAAGATTGGCGAACTGATGATCTTCCAAGGCTTCGAAGAGACCATGCGCCGCATCGGAACTGGCGATGATGCGAACGGCAAATCCACGATCATCCTCGACGGCCCACCGTCAGGCGGCATCGGCGATCCGGCGCTCGGCGGGCTTGCTGAAATTTGGCACGAAGCTGCGAGCGGCGCGATCAATCCGAAAGATGCCAAGGACCTCGGCGAGAGCGTCTCCATCCTCTCGCCAGCACATGGCAAAGTGAAAGTGCGTTGGTTCATGATCCAGCCCACACCGGACGGCGCGCCGCAGGAGATGATCGCCGCCGCTGCGCGCCAACGCTTTGCGGAATTTGGCGCAGAACACGAACTCCGCGATCAAACACGCCATCCGGCAATGCATCAAACGCAGACCCTGGACATCATCTGTCTTATCTCGGGCGACGCCTCGCTCGTCCTCGACAACACTGAAACCCGCATCAAACCCGGCCAAATAGTCATCCAACGCGGCACAAGCCACGGCTGGACCGCCCACGGCGGCCCCGCGCTTTTTCTCGCTGTACTGATCGATCGCGAAGCGAGCTAGCAAATCCAAGCGGCGCATTCGCACGTAAGAAGCGCATGAACCAATTCTTCCGCGTCGCCGCGATCGCCGCCTTCGCCTTCACCGCTCAAGCATGCGCGACACGGCCGCCAGTTCCATCCGCGGCCTCAACAACGCCATTCGTCGCCGAGCGCGATCTCGTGGGCGCCAGCGTCGCACGCGGCGAGTTCCGAGCCATCACAGGCGTGCGCCGCGGCTTCACCGCGCAACTAAACGGCACGTGGGATGGCGTCACGCTCACACTGGTTGAAGACTTCGCCTACGACGACGGCGAACGCGATCGGAAAACCTGGCATTTGCGCCGCACCGGCCCCGGCCGCTTCACTGGCACGCGCGAAGATGTTGTCGGCGAAGCGCAAGGCTATCAGGACGGCGATGTTTTCCGCCTCGAATACGATGTGATGTTGCCCACCGAAAACGGCCGCGGTCGAAAGGTTCGTTTCCGCGATGTGCTTGCGCTGCGCGCCGACGGCGACATCCTGAACAACGCCACCGTCGGCTGGCATGGCCTGCGCGTCGGCAGCGTCTCACTCGTGATCGAACGCGAATAGACGCTATTGCGACGGATTGACGGCCATATGCGCCCGCATCCAGGCGATGCCGGCGGGGATGCCTTCGTCGATCATGGACTCGTAGTGACCACCGCGAGCGACGACTACTCTGTTGAGCGTCACGCCTGCTTGCTCAGCTCGGCGCGCATAGGCGTCGATCGCCGCGACTGGCACTACGTCATCATCCCGCGCATTGAAAATCATCACAGGACTGCGGATGCGTTCGACCTGCTCGATTGGTGAGATACTCGATATGAACGCGCGTTCGCCGGGGATAAAGGGTTCGACGATGTCCCCGAACTCGCCAACGCTAGCGACCAGATCGACATCGGGAGCGTAAGCGACACAGCCCCTCAGGTTCTCGATCCGTGCGCAAAGAGTGAGCGCCAAAGTCGCTGCGGAGCTGTGACCGGCGACAAAAACGTTATTGGCATCGAGACGCGAAAATCGCTCAAGCGCCAAGGCGAGAGCGGCGCGTGCATTTATGACGCCGCCGTCGCCCTCCTTGAATTGCCGAGCCGCCAGGACAACCGCTTCGCCCTCATCGCTTGTCGGCATGCCGGGAATGTCGAACGACACCACTGCAAAACCCGCTCTGGCATAGGGAATGTGTTCCGGCCGATCGCCGTCGCCGAGCGTCATGCCATCAATGAGGTGACTTCCTGCAGGGCCGATCAGCACTACTGGGACGCGCTCGCCCGCGCTTTGGTCTGGCAGATAAACCCAGGCGCGTCCGCCGCCATTCGGCAAGGGCAATTCTTGGACCGTGTAGTTGTGCCGGTTCTGCGCGTGCGCCTGTACAGGCGCAAACATCGCGAATGACACAAACAATACGGCCCAAATCAGCAGACGCTTCATAACAATCCCCCTCCCTCGCCGTCAGAAGTATTCCGCGCGGGAGAACGCGTGGCAAGTCAGACGGCGACCATCAGCTGTCGCGTGAAATCATCGGCGTGCGCTCGTTTGAATCCGGGCAGTCAGCTTCCTCTCGCCCTTGCTGTCGCGCATTCGTACATCGCGCCAATTGCTCGTTCGTACGCAGCACGATGCGGCCCTGCGTGTCGTAGGTCCAAAGATGCGGCCAGTCGTCCGCTTCACCGATAGCGGCGCTCGCCGCTTCCGTCTCTTCTGCAGTGTGATGCTGAGGCCGGATGACGCGCGGATGCTGCGGCGGCGATTGCGGCGCGCTCAAGAATGCAGTCACAACCGGCGCACCCAACCCATCGTCAGGCGTTTCAATCTTGAGCAGGCTCACAAGCGCAACGGCGGCGGCAGCCAGCGCGAGCGCAGCGGCGCGCGACACCAGCGTCACCAGACGGCCCTCGGAGAGCCCACCGTTGAAGTGATAGATCGCCGCCATGCGCGCGGAACTTGTGTCGCTAAATGCGGCGGCGCTTGGGCCATTCATTTCTGTGGAGAGCCGCGCCGGGCGATCGATGCTCACAGGCGCCGCGCACGCCGCGCGCGGCATTGCTCACACAAAAACGCCGCCGTCTTCCGACAGCGGCGTTTCAGTTCGCAGGATCGGAACCCTACATTGCCGACAGGCGCATCATGCGGCGAAGCTCATCCGGCTCGCCGGACTGGCGGCGCTTACGCGCTTGGCTTGGTTGATAGGCGAGACGCGCGTGGTCCTGACAATACGGATGCTTGTCGAAGGAGTTGCGGCCACAGAACGCGAAGTCCGCGTCTGTCGGATCGCCGATCGGGTATTTGCACATGCTCTCGTTGAGAGTCAGTACACTTGCGGCTCGGCCGTCTTCGAATTTCACCGGCTCGAGGTCAGGAATGACCACGCGCGGCTCCATTGACGGTATCCGGAGACGCGGCGCCGACGGGCTTATCACCCGCGGACGTGCAGTCCGGACTGGCCGTTTGGCCGGCCGTGACGGTGTGGCCCGGCCCGCCAAACCAAGGCGGTGGACCTTGCCGATAACGGCGTTGCGGGTGACCCCGCCCAGTTGTTTCGCAATTTGGCTAGCTGAAAGCCCTTCGGCCCACAGCTTACGCAGCAGCGCAACGCGCTCTTCTGACCAGCCCATGTGTTCAAGCCCCCTTGGCCCATGGCCCCGCCCATTTCTGACGGGAATGCGACACACTCCCCTTTTGAGCGAACAAGTCAATGGGTTGTGGTTTTATCATGTGGATACCCAAGATGCAGTGTTTATCCCATGACATATGGTGGGTTACTCACTTCTTACTAACGGGCTTTCGGCAGGGACTCGGCTCATTAAGTTGAGCGGAGACCGGGACTTGGGCCCGCAACATGGTTAACGAGCACTCAGACTCGTTAAGAATTTATGAAAGAGCTGTTCTGCGTATGGACACTGCCGTTCGAACTACGCCTCCGGCGCTCACTTCCAGGCACTACGGAGCGGTCAATTGGCTGGGTTTGCAGACCCTCGTCTGGCGTGAAATCCGCCGCTTCCTGAAGGTCGGGGCGCAGACGGTGTTCGCGCCGCTGATCCAGACCCTGCTCTTCATGCTGGTGTTCAGCCTGGTGCGCCAAGGCGATTGGCCGGGCACCACGCGGGCCTACGCAGACGGCTTGGCCGCTGGCCTGGTCATGATGTCGATCCTCTCGAACGCCTTCCAGAACGCGTCGTCGTCGCTGGTCATTGCGAAGGTGCAAGGCAACTCGGTCGACTTCCTGATGCCGCCGCTCTCGGCGCTTGAACTCACGATCGCTTTCATCGTCGGCGCCGCTGCACGCGGATTGCTCGTCGGCTTTGCGTCGCTGATCGCTGTCGCGTTCCTCGCCAACATCATGCCGGTGAACCCGTTGGCCGCGCTCTACTACGCCATCGTTGCATCGGTGATCTTCGGCGCCATCGGCCTCTTAGGCGGCATCTGGGCCGACAAATTCGATCACCTCGCCGCCGTCACGAACTTCATCATCGTGCCGCTGACGTTCCTCTCCGGCACGTTCTACTCAACCTCCATCCTGCCAGAGCCCGTGCGTACGATCTCGCACTACAACCCAGTGTTCTCGCTCATCGACGGATTCCGCTACGGCTTCATCGGCCACCATGACGCCCCACTCTGGACCGGTGCGATCCTCACCGGCGCACTTGCGCTGGTGCTGAGCTACGCAAGCTGGGCGATGATCAAGAGCGGGTATCGGCTGCGGAGCTTAGGCGCTCGTGGGGATCGTCGGCGCCATCCTGGCGTTCCTTCTCGGCCTACGCCTCAAACCCAAAGGAAGCGGCATCGCGCTCGTTGTTTCTGCAGTCGCAACGACAGCATTGGCTATCTGGAGCAGGTATCAATGGACTGACGCACAAAGCGGCAATCCGCGCTTGCTGGAGCGATGACGCTGACCCTTCTAACAGCAACACTTGCGTTAATTGGGCCGACATTTTTCGGCGGTGGCAACTTGCACTCTGCGTTTCGGCGGCGTTGGTTTTCGGCCTCTTACTAGTGCCGGCGGAAAGCACAATGTGCGCTGTCCTCGCCGTGTGCCCTTTGAGAGTAGTCAACTCAACGCCCGCGCCAGCTTCGGCAGAAACACATCCATCCGATAGTCCACGTCCATGTGGTCATCATCGAACTCGTCATACTCGTGCGGAATGCCCGCCGCCTTCAGCTTCTTCGCAAAGCGGCGCATGCCGAAGTGAATGCGGAAATTATCGTGGTCGCCGCAATCCATGTAGATGAGCTTCAGCTTGCGTAGATTCTCGCCCAGCGTGTCGAACATCACCACCGGATCGTTCTTCAGCCAGTTGTCCCAACGCTCCGCTATCCATTCACCGGTGTAGGGATCGAACGGCAGACGCATGTTCATGAACTGCGTCGTGTCCGGATCGAAGAACGCGCTCTGCGCGCAATCCATCAGCGCTACCGATTCCGCGAAGCTCATCTTCGGCTTCGCCGTCAGCGTCTTCCACATTTTCTCGATCGAGTTGTCGTACTTGCGGAGCACATTGAGATCTTCGAAGAACGCTGGAATGTAGAGTGCGTCGAAACCCATATCGCCGCTCTGGATCGAGATCGCGTCCCAGAAATCGCTGCGTGTCAGCCCGTGATACGCAGCGCCGTACCCGCCCGACGATTTGCCGAACACCCCGCGCTTGCCCTTGCCGCCGCAACCAAAACGCTGCTCCACGAACGGCACGATCTCATCGCAAAGATAGTCCGCGTAGCGGCCGGTTCCGGCGCTGTTCAAATACTGGTTGCCGAAGAGCTTGGTGAAACAATCCGGCATCGCCATCACCACGCGCGGCATACCCTCATGCACCAGCCGGTCCAGGCGCTCGGGCAAGTTCTCGGAAAACGGCATCCAGTTCGCATGTGCGAGCGCCGTGGACGTGTAGCCCTTCAAATCCACCAGCACCGGCAAACGCTCCGCCGCGCTCCAGCCGGGCGGCGTCCAGACGTAGAGCTCCCGCACAAACGGATCGCCCAGCGGATTGCCTTGCAAAACGGCGGATTCATGAACCAGGCGATGCAGTTCGCCGCGCGGTATGGAATGGTCTCGTCTCATAAAAAGGTGATGATCCCAGCCGCTTGACCTTGCAAGCGGCGCGGCTCAAAACCCCGCCTTCCCCAAATTCTGAGAGCCAAAATGAGCGCCGCAGAAAGCCATATTCTTCCCGTCTATTCGCCGCCGCAGCAAAACTTCGAGCGCGGTGAAGGCTGCTGGATTTGGGACGACAAGGGAGAGCGATATCTCGACTGCATCGCCGGCATCGCCGTCAACGCTTTGGGCCACGCGCCACCGTTCCTGGTGAAGGCGCTGACCGAGCAAGCCGGCAAGCTCTGGCACACCTCGAATATGTTCAAGGTGAAGGGCCAAGAAGAGCTCGCGGCGAAGTACACGCGCGATTGCTTCGCCGACGTCGTGTTCTTCACCAACAGCGGCACCGAGGCGATCGAAGGCTCGCTGAAAACCGCGCGCAAGTATCACAGCGCCAACGGCAACCCCGAGCGCATCGACATCATCGGCTTCCAAGGCTCGTTCCACGGCCGCTCGTACGCGGCGATCAACGCGTCTGGCACACCGGCCTATCTCGAAGGCTTCGGCCCGCGACTCCCCGGCTTCATTCAAGTGCCGTACGGCGACGAAGCCGCGCTCCGCGCCGCGATCTCGCCGACGACTGCCGCGCTCATCATCGAGCCAGTGCAAGGCGAAGGCGGCGTGCGCGCCGTGCCGGAAGAAACGCTACGCCTCTATCGCAAGCTCGCCGACGAAAACGGCTTCCTGATCATCTTCGACGAAGTGCAATCGGGCGCGGGCCGCACCGGCAAGATGTGGGCGCACCAATGGAGCGGCATGACGCCGGACATCATGGCTGTCGCTAAAGGCGTCGGCGGCGGCTTCCCGATGGGCGCGTTCATGGCGACCAAGGAAGCGGCCAAAGGCATGGTCGTCGGCGTTCACGGCACAACGTTTGGCGGCAATCCGCTGGCGATGGCCGTCGGCAACGCCGCGTATGACGAATTGTCGAAGCCAGCGTTCCTTGAGCACGTCAACAAGGTTGCGAACTATCTTTCGCAATCACTCGAAGGGTTGAAGGATCGCCACCCGAACCTCGTCGTGGACGTGCGCGGCAAAGGCTTGCTGCGCGGCATCAAGCTCACCGTCAATCCGAAGGACATCCAAGCCAAGCTTCGCGCCCGCAAAGTGCTGGTCGGCGTCGCCGGCGACAACGTGCTGCGCGTCGCGCCGCCGCTGACGATCACGGAAGAAGAACTCAGCCAGCTCATCGACGCGATCGATGCGGTGCTGGCGGCGCAGATGGCGGAAGCGAGCGCGTGATCGAAGCGCCGCGTCACTTCCTCGACATCAGCGCCCTCTCGCGTGAAGACGTGCGCGCGATCTTGGATGAAGCGCATGCGCGGAAGGCCGCGCGCATAGATTGGCCGAAGGCCGCGCCTGATGAGGACGCACCGCTCGATGGCTACGCGCTGGCGATGATCTTCCAGAAGAACTCGACGCGTACCCGCGTCTCGTTCGAGATCGGCATGCATCAACTCGGCGGCAAAGCCATCGTACTGAATGCCAACGACACACAGCTCGGCCGCGGCGAAACCGTGGAAGACACGGCCCGCGTACTCTCCCGTATGGTCGACGCGGTGATGATCCGCGCCAACAACCATCAGGATGTGGTGGACTTCGCGGCGGCGGCGACAGTGCCGGTGATCAACGGCCTGACCGATCTCTCCCACCCCTGCCAGATCTTTGCTGACCTGCAGACGATCGAAGAGCGCATGGGCGACATCAGCGGCAAGACCATCGCCTGGCTCGGCGACGGCAACAACGTCTGCACCTCGTTCATGCAAGCGGCCGAAAAGCTCGACTTCAAACTCCGCATCGCAACGCCCACAACTTACGCCCCGCGCGGCCAAGAGCTCGCGGCCGCGATCGCAGCGGGTGCAGATGTCGAAGCGCACAACGATGCCAAGAAGGCGATCGAAGGCGCCGACGTCGTCGTCACCGACACCTGGGTGTCGATGGGCGACACCGACAAAGAAGAACGCCTCGCCGCCTTCCCGCCCTACGCCGTCAACGACGAGATGATGGCGCGCGCCGGCAAAGACGCGATCTTCCTTCACTGCCTCCCCGCCCACCGCGGCGAGGAAGTCACCGACAGCGTGCTCGACGGCAAACGCTCAGCCGCCTGGGATGAAGCCGAAAACCGCATCCACGCACAGAAGGCCGTATTGCTCTGGTGCCTTTGGGCAAAGGCTTGGAATTGGGGCCTGGAGCACGCGACGTTGCCACATCGCCAGGCCCCATATCGCCCGCTTCATGCCTGCCATTGACGACATCATCGCGCCATTCGGCCTCGACAACGCGCCTGTACGCGGCCGCATTGCGCGGCTTGCGGAAGGCGCGCTCGATCCGATCCTGCATCGACATGACTACCCGCGCCCCGTCGCATTGCTGCTGGGTGAAGCGCTGACACTTGTGGCGCTTGTCGGGTCGTTGCTGAAGACAGACGGCCGCCTCGTCATCCAAGCACAAGGCGAAGGCCCGGTGTCACTGCTCGTTGCCGAACATCTCGACGGCGGCGTGCGCGGCTATGCACGGCTCAAAGCAGGCTCAGCCGAGAAACTCGCAGGTGCGCACCGCATGCCGCCCGCCGAACTTCTCGGCGCGGGCAGCCTCGTCCTGACGCTCGATCTCGGCGAGAACACCACGCCTTTCCAGGGCGTCGTCGCGCTTGAAGGCGCCACGCTGGCTGAATGCGCGCAGAACTACTTCCGCGTCAGCGAACAAACCGACACCGGCATTCGCCTCGCCGTTGGTGAAATCATCAAAGGCGACGCGCCCTCGCAGTGGCGCGCCAGTGGTGTGCTCATGCAGCGTCTCGCTAGCGATCAAGCGCGCGGCGACACCGAGGAAGATTGGAGCCGCGCCTCAATCCTGTTCAACACGCTAACCGACGAAGAACTCATCGATCCAGAACTTCCGGCCGACCGCTTGCTCTATCGTCTCTTCCACGAAGAAGGCGTGCGCATGGGCGAAGCCGTGCCGCTCGACGATCGCTGCACCTGCAGCGAAGAACGCCTCACCGGCGTGATGAAGCAATTTCCGAAAGAAGAGCTAGTCGATTTGATCGAGCCAGACGGGAATCTGCACGCGCGCTGCCAATTCTGCTCGCGCGAATATCTGATTGACCCAGCGAAAGTCGGCGCGCTTAAGCCGCCTCGACATCCAGCGCGTAGCCGGCACTGCGCACCGTACGGATCGGGTCCGTCTCAGTGCCGACCATCAGCGCTTTGCGCAGACGGCCAATGTGCACGTCCACTGTGCGCGCCTCGACGTACACGTCCGAGCCCCACACCGCATCGAGCAATTGCTCACGGCTGAACACGCGCCCGGGATGCTGCATCAAATGATCGAGGATGCGGAATTCCGTTGGCCCCAGATGAACATCGCGCTGCCCCCGATGCACACGGTGCGACACGCGATCCATGACGATGTCGCCGATCACGATCTTGTCGTCCGCCAAGCCTGGACGAATGCGACGCATCACAGCGCGCAAGCGTGCAAGCAACTCGTTCATTGAGAATGGCTTGGTGAGATAATCGTCAGCGCCGACATCGAGACCGCGGATGCGATCGCTCTCTTCCGTGCGTGCGGTCAGCATCACGATCGGCGTGTTGCGCGTATCTTGGCGTGCGCGCAGACGGCGGCAAACTTCGATGCCGGGCGCCTTCGGCAGCATCCAATCGAGCACCACCAGATCGGGCGCACTCTCGTCGGCGACTACAAGCGCTTCTTCGCCATCGTTGGCGACGGAAACGCGATAGCCTTCCTTCTCGAGATTGTACTTGAGCAAATCCGCCAAGGCCGCCTCGTCTTCGACGACCAGCACGTGTGTTGCCTTGGCCATGATGTGTTTGCCCTACTCCGCCGCGTCGGCCCGCGGCCGCTGCGTCGCGATATCCTCGCCGGTGACGAGGAAGTGGATGTACTCGGCGATGTTGGTGCCGTGGTCACCGATGCGTTCGAGGTTCTTGGCGATGAAGAGCAAGTGCGCGCACGAGCTGATCATGCGCGGGTCTTCCATCATGTATGTCAGCAATTCGCGGAACAGCGAATTGTAGTGCGCATCGATATTGTCGTCGTTGTTCCAGACGCTGATCGCCGACTGAACGTCCTTGTTGGCGTAGGCGTCAAGCACTTGCTTCAGGTGCGCCGCCGACATCTTGCCCATGCGCTCAATGCTGCGCGTCAGCTGGATCGGTTCGTCTTGATTCAGGATCAGCGTGCGCTTGGCAATGTTCTTGGCAAGGTCGCCCACGCGCTCCAACTCGCCAGCAATACGCCAAGCGGTGAGCACGACACGCAGATCGCTCGCCATCGGCTGGCGGAGCGCGAACAATTTGATGGCGCGCTTTTCGATCTCGCGCTGCGCAGCATCGATTTTTGGGTCGCGCTGGATAACCATCTGCGCAAGTTCGGTGTCGCGGCGCCCAACCGCGGACAGCGCGTCGTTGATGGCGGTCTCCGCCAAGCCACCCATACGCGCCACTTCTTGAGTGATCGCGTCGAGCTCTTCGGAAAACGCTTTGACTGTATGCTCTGCCATTGTCGCCTTAACTCGCCGCGCCAAAGCTGGCGCGCTGCGTAATCGCTTGGGGGCGGCCATCGGGTTTAGCCGAACCGGCCAGTAATATAATCCTGAGTACGCGTATCGCGAGGGTTGGTGAAGATTTCCTCAGTCGCGCCGGTCTCAACCAGCTTGCCGAGGTGGAAGAAGGCCGTCTTTTGCGAGACGCGCGCCGCCTGCGCCATCGAGTGCGTGACGATGACAATGCAGTAATTCTCGCGGAGTTCGTCGATCAGCTCTTCGATCTTGGCGGTGGCGATCGGATCGAGCGCCGAGCACGGCTCGTCCATCAGGATGATGTCCGGGTTCACCGCCACCGTGCGGGCGATGACGAGACGCTGCTGCTGGCCGCCGGAAAGCGAGGTGCCCGGCTGCGCCAGACGATCCTTCACTTCCTCCCACAGGCCAGCGCGACGCAGTGACTGCTCAACGATGCCGTCCATCTCCGACTTGCTCTTCGCCATGCCGTGAATGCGCGGGCCGTAGGCGACGTTTTCGTAGATCGATTTCGGGAACGGGTTCGGCTTCTGGAACACCATGCCGACGCGCGTGCGCAGCACCACTGGGTCGACGTTCTTGCCGTAGGCGTCCTTGCCTTCGATCTGCAGCGAGCCGGTGACGCGGCAATTATCGATCAGATCGTTCATGCGGTTGAAGCAGCGCAGGAACGTGGTCTTGCCGCAGCCCGACGGGCCGATGAAGGCCGTAACGGCGCGATCCGGGATGTCCATCGAGACGTCGAACAGCGCCTGCTTGTCGCCGTAATGTACGTTCACATCGCGCGCGGCGATCTTCACCGCGGCGCCAGCGAGCGTGCCAGCGCTCGCCTTGACGATCGGGGCGACCATGGACGGACCGTTGCTCATTGGGCGCTCGGAACCGACGGAAGAAAATTCCATAATATTCGACCCCTTAGCTCAACGCTCGCGCGTCGAGGCGACATCCGTGCCCAATGCGGGCCGTATGTAGGGGGCTTCCATGACACTGATGTGAAATCGCCCCGGCGTTTCATCAGGCCTCCTCCGCCAATTCCACATAGGCCGCGAAGGCGGAACCGCGTCCAGGCTGACTTTCGACGAGCAAACCGCCGCGATGGCGGTTCACGATGTGCTTAACGATGGCGAGACCTAAACCCGTGCCGCCGCGCTCGTTACCGAGTTCGCGTTCGACCCGAAAAAATCGCTCACCCAGGCGAGGCAAAAACTGCTTCGAGACGCCTGGACCTGAATCTTCGACGCGCACGTAGGCGTAGGATCGATTGGCCGCCGCCGTCGGCGTCAGCAGCGCGATGCGCGCCGCTTCATCCCAGCGTTTGCCGGCCAGCGCCGACACCTCTTCGCGATCGCCAGAACCCGCAACCTCAAGCGTAACCGTGCCGCCCGCAGGCGTGTATTTCACAGCGTTGTCGACAAGGTTCTGCACTACCTGCGCAAGCTGGAAGCGTTCACCGACAACACGCACCGGCTTATCAGGCACGCGCAGCTCAAGCGTGACGTTGCGCTCCTTCAGTACCGGCGAAAGTGAATCCGCCACCTCCCGCGCGACATTTGAAAGATCGGCGCGATCGGACGGCGGAACATGCTCATCGAGTTCAATGCGCGAAAGCGAAAGCAGATCGTCGATCAAGCGCCGCATGCGGTCCGCCTGCACCTGCATCATGCCAAGAAAGCGATCGCGATCGGCGCTGTTATCGCGCGCCGGGCCTGAGAGCGTCTCGATCAATAGCGTCAGCGAAGCGAGCGGCGTGCGCAGCTCATGACTGGCATTTGCGAGAAAATCCGCACGCATACGCTCAGTGCTAATTCTCGATGTTTGATCGTGAAAAACCAGCATTGCCGCGCGATCGGCGCCCCACGTCACCGGCGCCACGTAGCAGCGCGTATGACGATCAACTTGCGCCGGCGTCTCATACTCGACAGCGCGGCTAGCGCCTTCCCGTAAAGCGCCTTGCACCGCCTCAAGAACATCGGGATGGCGCAGGATCGAGGTTAGAAACTGCCCTCGCGCTTCGAAATGCATTTGCCGGCGCGCCGCCGCGTTGGAGCCGACGACGCGGCTCTCCGAGTCCACAAGCAGCGCCGGATCCGGCAACGCTTCAAGCAAGGGCGCGAGTTCGGCGAGACCAACAAGTTCTATCTGATCGGCGCTCGACGTGATGTCGAAGCGCCTGCCTTCCCGCATGGCCCAGTACGCAGCCGCTGCAGCGAGCACCATGAGCACAGCGGCGGCGGCATTGGTGCCGAACGCAAACAGCGCCGCGAGCGCACCGAGCGCGCCAGCCGCCCAAGCCGCGGCCGGAAGGCGATCCAATCGCTGGCGCGGCGTGATGCGGTTCATGGCCATACTGATCCGGCTTAGGGCGCGTGCGTAGAGTCGCGCAAGGCAAGCTGTCGGCCTGCGCCCCTCTCGAACGTCATCGTGAAGACGGCCGGTCGTCGCTGGATTCCGGCCCGTTCGTCGCGGTGCAGCGAGCCCCGCATCCAAAACGGGCGCGCCGGCATCCAATCGCTGACGGGAGAGGTGCGCTTTAGCTGCCTGGGGAGAATTCCTTATCGATTGTCAATATTGTTTTATTGACTTTCGAGAGGGTGGTAGCTAGAGCGGTCGTGTGAGGGAAAATGGGAAACGGGGTTCGACTTTTGGTCGGCGTGGGGCTTTTGGCTCTGGCCGGATCGTGCGCGGGGAGAAATCTCCCGCCCGAGCCCGACTCTTACGTCGCCGCGGACGCGATCGGCGCTGACCGGGCGGCGGAGCTCGCCGCTTCCCCAGCGGCAACTTGGCTGGATGACCTGAACTCGGCCGAAATGTCGACGCTGGCGCGCGAAGCGCTTGCCGGCAGCCCTGATCTTCAAATTGTCGAAGCGCGGTATCAGGCGGCGCGTTGGCGCGCGCGCGGTGCGTTCGGCGGCAATCTGCTGCCGAGCTTGAGCGTCGGCGCGGACGGCTCACGCACCGAAACACCGACCGGCACTGAAGAGCGCATTCGCTCCGACATGCTGACTTCAAGCGTCGTCGCCAGCTGGGAGATCGATCTGTGGGGCCGCCTCACCTCCCGCGCCCTCGCAGCCGATCTCAGCGCCGATGCGGCGCGGCAAGATTTGAACGACGCGCGACTCTCGGTTGCCGGCCAATCCTCGCAAGCTTGGGTCGATCTGATTGAAGCGCAGCAATTGCTGGCGCTGGCGCAGGAAGATTTGCAGACGCGTGAACGCGCGCTCGATCTCACGCAACGCCGCTACGATGCAGGCCTCATCTCTTCGCTCAATCTCCGCACGGCGCGCAGCCAAGTGGCTTCTGCGCGCGGCTTTCAGGCGCAAGCGCAGGACTCGCTTCTGATCGCTTCACGCCGCCTGCAAGAAATCATGGGCCGCTATCCGGACGGATCACTGCGTGCGGAAGGCGAATTGCCCACGCTCGCGCCGCTTGCCGCAGCCGGCGCGCCGTCTGACCTGCTTGAGCGTCGTCCAGACGTGCGCGCGTCCGAAAACCGCATGCGCGCGGCCGGCTTCCGTATTCACGAAGCACGTGCGGCGATGCTGCCGCGACTGACACTCCGCGCAAGCGCTGGCCTTAACACCGATCCGCTCACCAATCCGAACCCGCAGCTCAGCGACGTCGACGATAGCGTGAACATGATTTCGAACGTTGTCGCGGGCCTCACCATGCCGATCTTCAACGGCGGCGCGCTGCTCTCGGAATCGCGCGCCACAGTCGCTGACCGCCGCGCCGCGGCGTCGGACTACGTGCGCACCTCGATCGCCGCTTGGCGCGAAGTGGAAGGCACGATCAGCGCCGATCAATCGCTGGAAGTGCGCGAAGAGCAATTCGGCATTGCCGCCAATGAAGCGCGCGAAGCACAAGCGCTAGCGGAACGCGAATACGCGCGCGGCGTCGCCACCTTGTTCGAATTGATCGACGCTTACACGCGCCGCATCGACGCCGAGCGCGGCCTCATCACTGCGCGCGCCGCGCGCATCTCCAATCGCATCTCTTATCACGTCGCCCTCGGCGGCGGCGCCCGCACCGGCGGGATCGACGAAGATCGGGAACTCACGCCATGAACAAGATGGACCTCAGCATGACGACGCAGACTGCGCCTGACGAGGATAAGCCGAAGGGCCTTTGGGCTGGCATTCGCCGCATCGCAATTTTTGCAGCCCCTCTCGTTGTGATTGTTGGCGGCGGGCTCTTGCTCGCGGTCATGATCGCCACCGGCCCGAAGGCCAAAGAAAAAGGTGAGCCGCCGCACGCGCCAGCAGTGCAGTTCGCGGTCGCGCACGCGCGGCCGACAACAGTTTCGATCAACGTGCAAGGCGAAGCGCGCCCGCGCGTTGAGGCCACCCTCGCGGCGCAAGTCGCCGGCCGCCTTGTGTGGGCGAGTCCGAAATTCGCTGAAGGTGGCTCGTTCACTGAAGGCGAAGTCATGGCCCGCATCGACGCGGCCGACTATCAACTCGCCGTCGTCCGTGCGCGCGCACAAGTTGCGCAAGCGCAAGAAGGCCTGACGCGCGAGGAAGCTGAAGGCGAACTGGCTCGTCAGGACTGGCAAGCCCTGGGCCGCGGCGACCCCCCGCCACTTGCGGTGCGCGAGCCGCAAATGGCGCAAGCGCGTGCGCAATTAGCTTCCGCCGAAGCATCATTGCGTTCGGCCGAACTCGACCTCAACCGCGCATCGATCCGCGCACCGTTCACGGGCCGCATTCGTGAGCGCCGCGCCAATGTCGGCGACTATGTCGGCCCAGGCTCACCGGTCGCAGTGATGTTCTCGACCGACACGATGGAAATCCGCGTACCGTTAACTGACGCGGATCTGGCCTCGATGCGCCTTCCGGTTGGCTTTTCGGCAACGACCGCCAACCAAGGCCCCGCCGCGCACGTCACCAGCGTGACCGGCGGACGTATCCAAGCCTGGGAAGGCCGCCTCGTTCGCACCGAGGCTTCGGTCGATGCACGCACGCGCTTGGTCTATGGCATCGTCGAAGTGCGCGATCCGTTTGGCTCGCGTCACGCCGCGCCGCTCGCGCCGGGCATGTTCGTGCAAACGCGCCTCGAAGGCTCAAACCGCGAAACGCTGGTGGCCGCACCGCGCAGCGCGCTGAAGCGGAACGAATTCGTCTATGTCGTGACCGCGCAGAACACGATCGACGTTCGCCAAGTGCGCGCTGCGCAAACCACGGCTGACGAAGTGCTGTTCCGCGCTGGCCTCGCCGATGGCGAACGCGTCGTCGTCTCGGTGCTCACCTCGCCGCGTCAAGGTATGGAAGTCACGCCGATCGACCGCGAAGGCGGCGCCACCACACAACCTGCAGCAGCGCCAACAACGCCGCAGCAACCCCTCGACATTCGCCCGTAATTACTCGCCTCGCCTCAGCGCGAGGATTGAAGGAATGATCTTATGCTGAAGGGCCTCGTCGCCTGGTGGGGACACAACCCCGTCGCCGGCAACCTGCTGATGGTCTTCGTGGTCATCGCCGGCGTCTTCTCCTTCAACAAGATGGAGAAGGAATTCTGGCCGCCTGGACGCGACAACAGCGTCCAAGTCTCCGCGTCATGGCCGGGCGCCAGCCCGGAGGACATGGAAAGCCAAGTCATCATCCGCATCGAGGAAGCTACAGCTGGCCTCGACGGCGTTGACTGGGTGCGCTCGCGTTCGGGCGAAGGCTTCGGTTGGGTCAGCATTCAATCCGAGTCAGGCGCCGACATCGACGCAATGACTCAAGAAGTCCGTTCGCGCGTAGAATCCATCTCGGGTCTGCCAACCGGCATGGATCCGATCCGCGTGACACGCCAAGTCGGCCGCAACGCCTCCTTCATTATTGGCCTGCACGGCAACGTCGATGAGCGCACGTTGCGTGACACCGCGGAGCGCCTGCGCGATCAGATTTCGCTGCTGCCTGGCGGCGCCAACACCGAAGTGTGGGGCGCGCGTCCGCCAGAAGTTTCGATCGAAGTGTCAGAAGCGTCGCTGCAAGCGTTTGGCCTGACCTTCGACGACGTGGCGCGCGCGGTGCGCTCCAGCTCGGTCAACGCCGGCGCCGGCGCCGTGCGCACGGCTGACGGCAACTTCCAGCTCCAAGCGCGCAATCTCGCCGACACCGAACTCGATTTCGAAAACATCATCATCCGTCAAACGCCAGACGGCGGCGTTGTGCGCATCGGCGACGTGGGCACCGTCAACGACGGTTTCGTCGATACGAACCTCTATTCGCGCATGAACGGCGAACCGGCGATGCTGGTCGCGCTGCAAACCGCCGACCAGTTCAACATCTGGGACACCAAGAAAGCCGTCGACGAAGCGCTGACGCAATTCCGCACGACGCTGCCCCAAGGTCTCCAGCTCACCATCGTGAACGACGAGTCGGAAGGCTACAACGAGCTACTCCATCTGCTCTTCCAGAACGCAGCGCAGGGCTTCTTCCTGATCTTCTTCCTGCTGCTGCTGACCCTGCACCCCAAAGTCGCATTCTGGTCAACGCTCGGCGTCATGACCGCGTTCGCGGGATCGTTCTTCATACTCCCGTACATCGGCGTGTCGCTGAACTTTATGAGCGTGTTCGGCTTCTTGCTGGTGCTCGGCATCATGGTCGATGACGCCATCATCGTCGGCGAAGCGGTCTATGAGCGCGCCGAGAGGCCACCACGGCGCCGATGCCGCGATCCTGGCGACGCAAATGGTGCTGAAGCCGCTCGTCGCATCGGTGTTCGTGACCATGATCGCGTTCGCGCCGATGATGATGTTCTCGGGCGAGGTCCGCCAGTTCACCAGCGCCATCTCCATGGTCGTTATCTCGACTTTGGTATTCTCGCTGATCGAAAGCTTGATCATCCTGCCCGCGCACTTGGCGCACGTGACGATGCCCAAGACCGACGGCCCTGGCTTCATGGCACGCTTGATGCGCATTCAGCAAAAGTGCGCACGCTCGGTGATCTGGGTCGCTGAAAATCTCCACGGCCCGCTCGTCCGCACAGCCGTGAAGATGCGTTACCTGACGTGGGCGGTGTTCCTCGTCATCATGGTTCTCAGCGTCGGACTGCTGTTCACCGGCCGCGTGAAGATGACATTCATGCCGGAAGTCGAAGGCGACTTCATGCAGGTCTCGATCGAACTGCCGCAAACGACGCCCTTCTCGCGCATGGAGCAAGTGAGCGCTCAGCTCGACGCCGCGCGCTTGGCTCTTGAACAAGAAACGAGCGAAAACGCTTACGAAGATCCGCTCACTGGCCAGCAATCGCGCGGCGTCGTGCGGTCGTGGAGCCAGTTCATCGATGAAAACACGATCCAGGCCTATGTCGGCCTGACGCCGCCGGAAACGCGGCCGGACATGCGTTCGCGCCTCATCACGGAACGGCTTGAGCAATTGCTCGGCGAAGTGCCGGACGCAGACCAAGTGAGCTTCTCGCTCTCGGGCTCAGGTTCGCCGTCCATCGATCTGGCGCTGATCAGCGACAACAAGGAAGACCTTGAAATCGCGGTCGAGGATCTGAAAGCGCGGTTGCTGCAGTTCGAGGGCGTGACCAGCGTTCGCGACAGCCAAGACGCCGCCAACGAAGAACTCCGCTTCACCTTGCTGCCAGGCGCCGAACAACTCGGCATCACGCTCATCGACGTGACGCCAAGTGCACCAAGCCTATTTCGGCGAAGAAGCGCAACGCCTGCCGCGCAACGGCGACGACGTTCGCGTCTACACGCGCTACCCGCGCGATGATCGCCGCACGCTGGAAAGCCTCGGCTCCTTCCGCATCCGCACGTCGGATGGCCGCGAAGTGCCGCTCGCCAGCGTCGCGACATGGGAGTTCGCCCCAGGCGTCACCGGTCTCGATCGGCGCCAACGTCAAAGTTCGATCCTCGTCACTGCTGACCTCGTCAACGCTGAAGGGCGCGCCGAAATCATGCGCACGCTCGACACTGATTACTGGCCAGCTTTCGAAGGGCGGTTCTCTAGTGTCTCGCGCCGCGCCATCGGTGAAGCCGAAGGTCAGCAGGAGTTCATGAACGAGTTCATCACGCTGATGACGATGGCGTTCGCGGCGATCTATTTCCTGCTCGCGGTCACCTTCCGCTCCTACGCGCAGCCGCTGATGATCTTGTGCGTCATCCCGTTTGCGATCGTCGGCGCCCTGCTCGGCCACTTGATGTTCGGCATCAGCTTTGCCCTCTTCTCGTGGCTCGGCATGATCGCGGCTATCGGCGTCGTCGTGAACGACAACGTCGTGCTCGTGGACCGCTGCAATCAAATCCGCGGCTACTTCGCGCTGCGCATGAAGGGCTCCGGCCAAGCACTCCCCGAAGAAGGCGAATGGAAACCCCACGACATCACGCTGCCGAACGGACAAGTCGTGGAATACGTGGGCATCGCGCCGGATCTGGAGCCGCACGAGGAGATGATTGCCGCAGGCGCGGAATCCGGCTTCCAGCGCGGCCCGATCGAACTGAAGACCTCCGCCCAAATGAATGACGGCCCGGAATACCGCGAACGGGCCGAGCAACTCGAAGCCATGGGCTTTCAGGTCATGCGGGTGAAGGCCGAGGCAGGTATCACAGAAGCTTCGGTCTCACGTTTCCGTCAGATCTTCCTCACATCCGTCACGGAATTTATCGGCACCTCGCCGATGATCCTCGAGAACGCGGCGATCGTGCAGTTCCTGAAGCCGATGGTCATCAGCCTGGCCTTCGGCGTCCTGATCTGTATGCCGGCGACCTTGATCCTGACGCCCGTCTTCTACATGATCGGGCTCGACTTTAAGCGCATCTTTGGCGGCCTGTTTGGCTTCTACGGGCGCTTGTATGGGGGCCGCCGCAAACTAGCCGCGGCGGAATAACGAACAGACCTTCGGAGGGTACTCAATGATGTTTTTGACTCGCCGCGCCATGGGCGCGTCGTCGGTCGCGCTATTGGCTGGTTGCGCCACGGGCACGGCTGCAACGTCGACTGAAACGACAGCAGCGGCACGCGCGCCGGCAGCGATCGGCGCCTGGGGCGTTGATCTCGCGGCGCGCGACACAAGCGTGAAGCCGGGCGACGACTTCTTCAAATACGCCAACGGCACATGGCTCGCGAACACGCAGATCCCAGGCGACCGCACCCGCTGGGGCACGTTCGATATCCTGCGCGAAAAGGCCGACAACGACGCGCGCGTCATCATCGAAGAAGTCGCGCTAGCTGGCGGCGCTCCTGGCACGAACCAGCAAAAGATCGCCGACTTCTACAACTCGTTCTTGAACCAGCAGCAGATCGACGCCGCTGGCCTCACGCCCATTCAAGAAGAGCTCGCGCAGATCCAAGCGCTCAGCAATCACGAGCAAACGATCCGCTTCATCGCGACGCCGGGCATCGCCGTCAACTCGCCGATCGCCGTGTTCGTCGGCCTCGATGAGCGCAATCCGGATCGCTACATCTGCAACATGACGCACGCGGGCCTCGGCCTGCCGGAGCGCGAATATTATCGCCGCACCGACGGCGAATTCCCGAACATCCGTCGCGAGTACGAAGCGCACATCACGCGCCTCCTCACGCTCGCGGGTCAAAGCAATGCCGGCGCGCAAGCTCGCCGCATCGTCGCGCTCGAAACGCAAATCGCCGAACGCCATTGGCCGATCGCCGATCGCCGCGACCGCGACCGCACCTACAATCTGAAGACGCGCGCGGAAATTCGCACGTTGGCGCCGCGCTTCCCATGGAACGCGTCGTTCGAAGCCGCTGGCCTCGGCAACGTGCAAGAAGTGGTTGTCGCTGAACTCTCGGCGATGGGCCCGCTCGCGAACCTCTTCATCCAGACGCCGGTTTCGACCTGGAAGTCGTACCTCACCTATCACCTGGTGCGTAACAACGCGCCCATCCTGCCGAAGAACATCGACGACGAAGTCTTTGCCTTCTACGGCACGACGCTGTCGGGCCAGCCGCAACAGCGCGAGCGCTGGAAGCGCGCGGTGCAAGCCGTGAACGGCGCCCTCGGCGAAGCCATCGGCTCGATCTACGTGCAACGCCACTTCCCGCCGGAAGCCAAAGAGCAAATGCGTCAGCTGGTTGAGAACCTGCGCACGGCCTACGGCCAGCGCATCGACGCGCTGAGCTGGATGTCGGCCGAGACGAAAGTCGCGGCGCGCGAAAAGTTGGCGACCTTCCGTCCGAAGATCGGCTACCCGGATCGCTGGCGTGATTATTCCGCGCTTGAGGTCCGCGCCAACGACGCGTTCGGCAATGCCAAGCGCCAATCGGTCTTCGACTGGAACCACGACCTCGCACGCCTGAGCCGCCCGACCGATAAGGACGAGTGGTTCATGACGCCGCAAACGGTGAACGCGTATTACAATCCGACGTTCAACGAAGTCGTCTTCCCGGCCGCGATCCTGCAGCCGCCGTTCTTCGATCCGAACGCTGATCCGGCCGTGAACTACGGCGCCATCGGCGGCGTCATCGGTCACGAAATGGGCCACGGCTTCGACGACCAAGGCGCGAAGTCAGACGCACAAGGCGTGCTCCGTGATTGGTGGAGCCCGGCAGACGTCGCCGCCTTCACACAAGTGACGGATCGCCTCGCGGCGCAATACGACGCGTTCACGCCGCTCGAAGGCATCCACGTCAACGGCCGCCTCACTCTCGGTGAAAACATCGGCGACAACGGCGGCCTGCAAGTCGCGTATCACGCCTATCACGCTGTCGCGAAACGGCGCGCCGGCCGCGGACATCGACGGCATCACCGGCGATCAGCGGTTCTTCCTGGGCTGGGCGCAAGTGTGGCGCGCGCTCATCCGTGACGCCGCGCTGCGCAACCAAATCCTGACCGACCCGCACTCACCGTCGATCTACCGTTGCAACGGCACGGTGCGGAACATGGACAGCTGGTACGCGGCGTTCGACGTCCAACCGGGCGATGCGCTCTATCTCGCGCCGGCCGATCGCGTCACCATCTGGTAAGCGCGCGACCAACGCCAAACGATCAAGGGGAGCCTCCGGCTCCCCTTTTTCTTTGCCAGTTTGCGATCAAGGCGCGAATTGGAGCGGCTGACGGCCAGCTTCGGCCTTGTCGCCAAGCAACGCCGCCACGATGATCCCGCCACCTTGGAGGGATCTCATGCTCAGCTTCACTCGCCGCGCCCTGGGCGCTTCTTCGCTCGCGCTCGCCGCGGCGGGCTGCGCAACTGGTACGGCAGGCGGCAGCGGAGCGCCTCAAGCGGCGGCAGCGCAGCCATCGGCGCTTACGGCCTTGATCTCACTGCAGGCGATCCAAGCGTTCAGCCAGGCAACGACTTCTTCCGCTATTGCAACGGCCGCTGGCTCGACACGACAGAAATCCCGAGCGACCAGCGCAGCTGGGGCACGTTTGTCATCCTCGCTGAGAAAGCGAGCCAGGATCAGCGCGTCATCATCGAAGAGACCGCCCTCGCCGGCGGCGCGCCAGGCTCAGCGCAGCAACGCATCGCCGCGACCTACAACGCCTACCTCAACACCGACGCGATCAACGCGCGGGGCCTCGCGCCGCTGCAAGAAGATCTCGCCAGCATCGCCGCGTTGCGCACGCACGAGGACGTCATCCGCTCGATGGCGCGCAACGACATCCCCACCAACGGCCCGATCGTCGCGTTCGCTGGCCTCGATGCGCGCAACCCGCAGCGTTACGTCGTCTCGTTCACGCATGCTGGCCTCGGCCTTCCTGAGCGCGAATATTATCGCCGCGCCGACGGCGAAGCTAACCGCGTCGCCTACGTCGCCTACATCGAGCAGGTGCTCACACTGGCCGGACAATCCAACGGCGCCGCCAAAGCCCGCTCAATCATGGCGCTTGAAACGCAAATCGCCAGGCTGCATTGGCCTGTCGCGGACCGCCGCCAGCGCGATCGCACCTACAACCTAAAAACCCGCGCCGAACTCCGCGCCATCGCGCCGAACTTCCCGTGGGACGCGGGTCTCGAAGCCGCCGGCATGGGCGAAGCGACCGAAGTGGTTGTGCGCGAACTCAGCGCCATGGCGCCGCTGGCGCAACTCTTCTTGGCGACACCGGTCTCAACCTGGCGCGACTATCTCACCTACAATCTGATCAGCAGCAGCGCCGTGTACTCCCAGGCGCGATCGATGACGCGAACTTTGCCTTCTTTGGCCGCACGCTGAACGGCCAACCAGAACAGCAAGAACGCTGGAAGCGCGCCGTCGATGTGATCGACAACACGATGGGCGAAGCGGTTGGCCAGCTCTACGTGCAGCGTCACTTCCCGCCAGAAGCCAAAGCGCAAATGCTGGAGCTGGTAGAAAATCTCCGCCGCGCTTACTCGCAACGCATCGATCAATCGCCCTGGATGACGGCCGCAACAAAAGTCGTCGCGCAGGAAAAGCTCGCCGCCTTCGTGCCGCGCATCGGCTACCCCGATAAGTGGCGCGACTTCACTGGCCTCGACGCTGTCGCCGACGACGCCTGGCAACTTCAAACGCGCCAACAAGTTCAACGGCGATTGGGCCACCGCGCGCCTCTGGCGCCCGGTCGATCGCGCCGAATGGAACATGACGCCGCAAACGGTGAACGCCTCCTACAATTCGGTGCTCAACGTCATCACCTTCCCCGCCGCAATTCTGCAGCCACCCTTCTTCGATCCGAACGCGGACGCTGCCGTGAACTACGGCGCCATTGGCGGCGTCATCGGCCACGAAATGGGCCACGGCTTCGATGACCAAGGCGCGAAGTCAGACGCCCGCGGCGTGCTGCGCGATTGGTGGAGCCCTGAAGACGTCGCAGCGTTCGAGCGCGTCACCGGCGCACTCGCCGCTCAATACGATGGCTTCGAAGCATTGCCCGGCCTGCACGTGAACGGCCGCCTCACCCTCGGTGAAAACGTCGGCGACAATGGCGGACTGCAAGTTGCATTGCGCGCCTACGAGCTTTCGCTGAACGGCCGCCAAGCGCCAGTGCGTGATAACCTCACCGGCACGCAGCGTTTCCTTCCTGGGCTGGGCGCAGGCCTGGCGCTCGAAGTATCGCGACGAAGCGCTACGCAATCTCGTGCTGACCAACCCGCACTCGCCGCCAAACTTCCGCGTCAACGGCGTCGTCCGCAACATGGCCGCCTGGTACGAAGCCTTCGGCGTCACGCAAGACAACGCACTTTACCTGCCGCCAGATCAGCGCGTCACGATCTGGTAGCGCTCAGTTCGGTACGTACTGCGTGCGCATGTAGTCCACACCGCGTGCGATCAGGTCGCGCAAGACGACCTGGTCAACGTCGGCGAGATTGGTGATGTAGACGCAACCCTTGCCTGCTTTGTGCTTGCCGAGCTTCTTCATCAACGCGTCACGTCCTTTAAAGGCGCCCATCAGGTATAGCACCAGCGCGGCCTTGCGCGGTGCGAAGCCCACGATAGGCCAATCGCCGCTGCGTGATTCATAGCTTCCGTATCCGACAATGCTCGGACCCCACATCATGGGCTTCTCGCCCGTGACGTCGCGCATCAGCTTATCGACCGCCTTCGCATCTTTGCGGCGGCCTTCCTGCTCCACAGCCGCGAGAAACGCGGCGACAGACGCTTTAGTCGGTTTGGTCTTCGGTTCGGCCATTTTTTACTCCGAGGATTTTCGGCGAGAAAAGCTGCGATGTGCGGATAAATGCCGTCGCGCACCAAAGTCGCGTGATCAGAGCCCGGGATGCGCACGAATTGCTTCGGCTCGTTCGCCATCTCGAACAAGCGCTCCCCTTGCGCAAACGGGATCACCGTATCGCGATCGCCATGCACGATCAGCACCGGCATGTGCACATCGCCGATCCAATCGCGCGATCGAAAACTCTCCCGCACCAGCACGGCTGCCATAGGCGTCAAATAATCCGCAACAACATCGTCCACGCCAGTAAATGGCGCTTCAAGAATAAGCGCCCGCGCTGGGTGCTCGGAAGCAAGACGCGTTGCAACGCCGGAGCCGAGTGAGAAGCCGTGAATAACAATGTCGCGCGGCTCATATCCTTGATCGATCAGCCAATCGTACCCGGCCCGCGCATCGAGATGCAGCCCACGTTCACTTGGATGCCCCGTCGATCCCGCATAGCCACGATAATAGACCGCGAGAAACCCAGCGCCCGTTTCCGCAATGCGCCGCCAACGCCCGCCCCAAATTTGCGGCCGCCCGCCATTGCCATCAAAGAACAGAAATACCGGCTGCCCCTCTTGCGGCGTGCGATACCAAGCGACGAGACTCTCACCATCCTCAGTCGCGATGCGCACCGCCTGCGTCTCAGGAAAGTTCGGCGCGACCTCTTCGCGATCGGGATGATAGATCAGCGAAGATTGAAACGTCGCGAGCGCCGCAACCGGCGCGGCGACAAGAATGAAAACCGCCGCGAGCGCAACAAGCCACCGGCGCTTCATTTCACAACCACATCGGCGCTCGAACTACGACCGCCAGTCTTCAGCTTGCGTACGATCCATCCGGCGATCATTGACGCTGTCGTCGCCAACGCCACAACGGCAAAAATCCAGCCGAGCGGATAAACCGCGCCAAGGCCACTCAACAGCGAACACGCCAAGACCATCCCGGCGCCCAGTGCTCCCGCAATCAAAATGCTCCGCGACCGTGGCGGCACTAGAGCATAGAGCGCACCGGTGATCGCACCGGCCGCCGCGCCTCCAATAGCTGCGTAGACCACGAACATCCACGCCACGACAGCATTTATGAATTGCTCCTTGGCGGCGGGCTCCGGCCCCAATGCGAAGAGAATGCCGATCGCGCCAGCGCCGAACGCTCCGAATACAAAAGCGAATACCGACACATACATCAGCAGCCAAAGCACAAACGTCAGCGTTGCGCCCAACATCGCACGGCCCTCGTCGGCTCAGCTTTACTTGCCGGTGATGCTATTCAGCACGTTGCAGAAGGCAATGGGCGCATTGCCCTGATCGCACGCCATGTTTCCCATCGAGAAGATAAAAACCACAATCGCGACGAGCGGAAAGATGACGCCGATCGCGCGAGTCAAGAACATCGATGGCGAAAACGGTTGTGAGCGGCGCGCCGCCGTCTCTCGCCTCGTTTCGCTCTCGTCGACATCGGACTCTTCCTCCGCCTCATCGCGACCCTGGCCGACTTGAATGTTAACGTTCTGCATCGTCACGCCTTGCAGCTTGATGCCAGGCGCCTCGAAATGCGTGGGACGCGGCGCGACGGGGATCGGCTCGCTGCGGACAATCGCTTGGACCACGCCAAGAAAATGCTGAAACCGCGGATCCTCCGCGCCGCCACTCCATGCGGCGAGATCGGCGTACTGCGTCTCACCAAAGCCAAGCGGCGGCGAAACCATGTCGAGACGTACCGCGCTAGGGATCTTGCGCGCTTGGCCGTGCGTCGCCTCTTCCATCACCCAAGCGCCCTGCTCGTGATCAACGCTGTCCGTCGTCCAAACGGCGACAACGCACTTAGCCGCTGCAAGCTGCGTCGCAATTTCCGCGCGCCACGATGTCGACGGTTGAATCCCCTCATCCCACCAAACATCAAGCCCAGCATCGCGCAGGTTCTGCACGAGCGGACGAACACGATCCGCGTCCGACTTTTTGTACGAGATAAAAACGTCCGCCATGATCCCTCCGCGAGCGTTCTAGCCTTGCCGGACCTCGGTTCCTCGTGACAAATCGGCGAGGTCAAAGGGAGAGGCGCGCGTGGACGAAGATCAAAGCTTCGCATTCAGAGGCAACGCAGTCCTCAACTTCCGCCTGCGGATACGTTCGAACTCTCTTTCCGTATCGACAACATAGAAGAAGGGCGGCGAAGTCGCAAAGAGCTGGGACGTGAGCTTCGCGGGGATACCAAGGATCCGCATCTCAGAGCGCGTTGGCGCACGCACTCGAGTATCCGCAGTTTATTTGAAGCCGCGCGACGGCGAAATGGCCATGTGCTGCTGGCAAAAGAGCGCCCTCGGTGCTTCCGACGCAGACAAGAAGATCTACTACGATGCGGCGATGGCCGCGCTTCAGGCCATTGCCGAGCAACGCCCGGACCTGAAAGCAACATTCGGACCTGATCGGCCGAGCGCTCTGATCGGCGCCGCGCTAGGCGCGATCTTCTTTATTGGAGCCACGTATCTCGGCATCGGCGAGATCAACACGATATTCTGGATCGCGGCAGCGCTTATTAGCGCGGTGTATGCATACTCGGCAGCGAGATCAGGCGTATTCAAGCCGACGCGTACGTTGACACTATTGGAAGCGCGAAACGAGCTGGCCGCGAACGCGGCGCGCTAGCACCAGAGACGCGATCACCATCATCCCCCGTAGATTTCGAAATGCTGATCGAAGAGACGAAGCTCCACTAGAGCCCCTTCACAATTTCATCCGTCATCTTTTTCGCGTCGCCCAGCAACATCATCGTGTTGTCGCGATAGAAGAGCTCGTTATCGACGCCGGCATAGCCCACGCCGCCCATGCTGCGCTTCACGAACAGAACCGTCTTCGCCTTCTCAACATCGAAGATTGGCATGCCAAAGATCGGGCTCTTCGGATCGGTCTTCGCACTCGGATTGGTGACATCGTTCGCGCCGATCACGTAGGCGACATCCGCGGTGCTGAACTCGTTGTTGATGTCCTCAAGCTCGAACACCTCATCGTACGGCACGTTCGCTTCAGCGAGCAGCACGTTCATATGCCCCGGCATACGCCCCGCGACAGGGTGAATAGCGTAGCGCACTTCCACGCCTTCCTTCTTCAAGGTGTCCGCCATTTCGCGCACGCTGTGCTGCGCCTGCGCGCTCGCCATGCCGTAGCCCGGCACGATGATGACCTTCGATGCGTTCTTCATGATGAAAGCCGCGTCGTCGGCGCTGCCCGCTTCACCGGGCGCGCTGCACGCCGCCCGTCGCAGCCGAAGCGCCATCCGCGGCGCCAAAGCCGCCGAGGATCACGCTGATGAAGCTCCGGTTCATCGCCTTACACATGATGTAGCTGAGGATCGCGCCCGAGGAGCCGACCAGCGCGCCCGTGATGATCAGCGCCACGTTCTCAAGCGTGAAGCCAAGCGCCGCCGCCGCCCAGCCCGAATACGAGTTCAGCATCGACACGACGACCGGCATATCCGCGCCGCCGATCGGAATGATCAGCAGAATGCCAATCAAGAACGACAACCCCGCCAGCGCCCAGAAATGCCACTCAACGGTGCCGTGCGCCTGCGCCATCATCACGATGAGCAGGCCAATCAACGCCGCAATGCCAATCTTGATGATGTGGCGCGCGGGCAAAATGATCGGCGCACCGGACATGTTGCCGTTGAGCTTCGCGAACGCGATCACCGAGCCGGTAAACGTGACCGCGCCAATGGCGGTGCCGAGCGAAAGCTCGATCAGCGACTGCAGATGAATCGGCGTGCGCAGCAAATACGCGCCCACATTTTCATCCGTCGCGATGTGAAAGCTCTCCGGCGCATAGAATGCCGCGGCAGCGACCGCGACCGCCGCCATGCCGACGAGCGAGTGAAACGCCGCCACCAGTTGCGGCATCGCCGTCATCTTGATCGAGCGCGCAATCACCGCGCCGATGCCGCCACCGACAACGATTGCGGCGACGATGATCATCCACGTCGTCGTGTCGGGTCCGATCAACAACAGCGTCGTGCCAACTGCGATCGCCATGCCGATCATGCCGAAATTGTTGCCTTGCCGGCTTGTCTCGGGGCTCGATAACCCGCGCAGCGCCAAAATGAAAAGCACGCCGGAGACGAGATAAAGCAGTGCTGCGAGATCAGCGTTCATGTCAGCCCCTAGGTGGTCCGAACTGGCGATAGCGCGACCAGCCGGAGAAAATAGTCACCGCAGGCGCGGCGAAGAAAACAATGGCGGCGAGCCAGGCTGACCAGCCCTCTTGCGTCGCGCCGAGGAAGGCGAGGATGTTGCCGACGATCGGCACGAAGGCGAGGAAGAAGCCAATCACCGCCGAGAGCCAAACGCTCTCGATCACCTTGGCGTGGATCCACTCGATCACGAAATTGATCTGCAAGAGGCAGAGCGCGACCCAGACCAGCGCGATCACACAGCCAAACCCGGCACACCCGCGCATCTGCACTTGAAAGCGGCGCATATCTTCGCGCGCGCGCGTGCGGTCGAAGGTGTGCGGCGCCACTGGCGGCTCTTCGCCAAGATTTGCAAGCGCGCGTTCAGCCGCTTGCCGGAGTTCATCGTCGCTGACCGCGCCCTCTTCGCCAGCGTCCAGAACGTCCGCTTCGAACGCCTCGACGATGGACTGCAGCGCCACGATCGCGCGCGGCGCCGCGCCGCCGCTCGTGCGCCAGCCATCTACAAAACGGCGCATGAACGCCTCGGCGGAGAGACGTCCGTCGAGGTAAGCTTCGATCAGCGCGCGCCAGTCGGCCGGGCTCACGTCACTTCTTCTCTTTTTTCTTGTACATCGCGAGCATGCGCTGCGTGACCAGGAAGCCGCCGAAGATGTTTACGGCAGCAAGCCCCGCCGCCAGCCCGCCCGCGCCCTTGGCGACCCAGCCGCCATCCGTCATCGCGCTCGCGCCTGCGGCGATGAGCGCACCGACGATGATCACCGATGAAATGGCGTTGGTGACGGCCATGAGCGGCGTGTGCAGCGCCGGCGTCACCGACCAGACGACGTAATAGCCGACGAAAATCGCCAGCACGAAGATGGCGAGATAGAAGACAAAAGGATCAACCGCTTCCATGAGGCCCCTCGGAACGGATTCTTCGCGAGGGACTAAGCGACGGAAGCGGCGCGGGGTCAACCGATAGTCGTCGCCTGCGTTACGAACCGAAACGAGCGCGACACTCGTTCGCGGCTGCGGTGCGCTCGCTCGCCGATTGTTCGAGCCAGTAGCCCTTAGCGGCGCTCGCGGCGTAGCGGCCCGTCATGCCCTCAACGCCCTCTTCGCGATTGAGCGCTTCGAGAATACGGCCAAGCAGCGGCGCCCATTCACCAGACGCGCCGCGCGGGTAGGTCAGCACATCAAGATTGCCAACAGCGGAGACCGCGCCCGCGCACAAGCTCAGGTCTTGCGCCATACTGGCGTTCTGCGCTTGCGCAGGCGTGCTGAGCGCAGCAGCGGCAACCGCCGCGACGAGCGCGTTACGAATGAGACCGGCCATGCGCGTTCCTCCGTACCTTTATTCGGTACTGTAGGTCGCGTCCGCGCGGATGACGAGGCCGACGCCATCCGTTTCATGAGTTTCAGCAGCGCGTTCGCCGCGATGATTGCGGTAAATCAACGTGTGCCCACGCGCGCCGACAAGCAGATCTTCCGGCGTGAACGTCAACTGCGGCGCGCGCTCCAGCGCCTTCTCAAAGTAGAGGCGCAGCAAATCCTTGCCGTGGATCACGCCATCTGGCGAGAAGCCGAGGGCAGCGATGTAGGGCGACGAAAACTCGATATCGTCCGCGTAAAGCGCAAGGATCGCGTCGAGATCGCGCTTGTTCCACGCCTCGTAGTAACGCTTGGCGAATTCGACGTCGTTCATGCGGCGGTCTTCGGAGCAAAGTGCGGATGCACGAGCGCACCGCCTTTGCTCAACATAGCGCCCTTTATGATCTCGTCATCCCAGGCAGGTGCGAAGGCCTTGCTGTCCTTGTCAGTTAGCAGCGGCAGCAGCGCGAGAACGTTCTTGGAATAGAGCGATGACGCATCCGATGCGAGGCGCGCGGGAAGATTGGTGAAGCCCATGATCTTCACGCCGTTCGCATTGACCAGTTCATCGGGCTTCGAGAGCGGGCAATTGCCACCCTGCGCCACCGCCAGATCGATGATCACCGAGCCCGGGCGCATCGACTTAGCTTGCGCTTCCGTCACCAACACTGGCGCAGCGCGGCCTGGGATCAGCGCCGTCGTGATGACGATGTCCTGTTTGGCGATGTGCTCGGTCACCAGCGCCGCTTGCTTGGCCTGATATTCCGCGCTCATCGCCTTGGCGTAGCCCGCGGTGGTCTCCGCCTGCTTGAACTCTTCGTCTTCGACAGCGACGAACTTGGCGCCGAGCGAAGCAACCTGCTCCTTGGTCGCTGGCCGCACATCCGTTGCCGTGACCACGGCGCCCAAGCGCCGCGCGGTTGCAATGGCTTGCAGCCCCGCAACGCCAACGCCCATGATGAACACCTTCGCCGCGGCAACAGTGCCAGCGGCCGTCATCATCATTGGAAACGCACGGCCATAAAGCCCCGCCGCTTCGATCACGGAACGATAGCCAGCGAGGTTTGCTTGCGACGACAACGCGTCCATCGATTGCGCGCGCGAGATGCGTGGAATGAATTCCATCGCGACAGCATCGATCTTGGCTTTCGCCAGCGCGTCGATCGTCGCTTTGTCGCCGTAAGGTTCAAGCAACGACACGAAGCCTGCACCCGCTTTGATCTTGCCGATCTCTGCGTCAGTCGGCCGGCGCACCTTCACAACAAGGTCGGCGCCACCGATGCCGCCGTCAGCGCTGATCTCTGCGCCCGCTGCTTTGAATTGATCATCGGGAAAGCTGGCGCTTGCGCCGGCGCCCGCTTCAATCGTCACCGTGTGGCCGAGGCCCACGATTTTCTTGACCGTCTCTGGCGTTGCCGCGACCCGGGTCTCCCCAGGCGCGCTTTCCTTGAGGACGGATATCTTCAACGATCAGCCCGCCAACGCGGGAACGATGAGTCCACCGATGCCCAGCAGCACCCAGAGCGCCACCTGCACGGCCCAGTAAACGCCCGAAAGGCGGAAGGCCAAACCGAACGCAACGCCGATCACCACGAACACTGAGAGGCCGGGCCACCAGCCCGCGCCGATCGCGAACGCCAGCGTCAGCAGGCTAATGGCTTGGACGATGAGGCCACCGGTCCAAACGGACGCCATCAGGAAGCCGTGGAAGGTCTCCTTCTGATCCGTGATGTCCATGTTTCCGTGTGCGCCGCTCTGCGCCATGCCGCGATCTCCTGTTCGGTGGGCGGTGTAAACCGCACCGCGCAGGTGGACAAGCGGACCTCGCGCCGCGCCTAGCCCCAATCGACCTGGTCGGCCAGGACCGTTCGAGACGGCGTCGAAACGGTCACGTTGGGACGGCGGACGGAGAGGAAGGTAAGCGCCTCCCCCTCGAACCGCGCGGCGGTCAGCGTTCCCGAAGCATAGGCCCCGGTATCCACAGCTATCCGGCGGGCGTCAGCGTAAGGCCGGTCGACCGGCGTGTGGCCATGGACGACGCGATGGGAGAACGAACGCTTCGACGAGAGGAAAGAGTCCCGGCTCCAATAGAGCGCTTCATCCGGCTGATCCGCGAGGGAGCGCGTATCGTCGACGCCGGCATGCACGAACGCGTAGTCGCCGAGCTCGATGTAACGCTCCAAGCCGTTCAGGAATTCGAGGTGCGCAGCCGGCATGCGCGCGCGCAACTCATCCGCCGCTTGCCGCCAAGCTTCAGCTGAGCCGTTGAACGGCGGCGGACGCACGCCGTACGACATCACCGTCTCGGCCCCGCCCTGTAGAAGCCAGCCACGGTTGGCCATTGGGTTTTCCAGAAACGCCATCAGCGACTGTTCGTGATTGCCGCGCAGATAGCGGCATTCACAATGGCGCGGCTTTCCGGCTGCCAGCATGCCGACGACGCCGGCACTGTCATGGCCGCGGTCAACGTAATCGCCCAGGAAAATGACAATCGGCGGACCGGCCAGGCGCGCGTCATCAATCGACCGCTTCTCCAGAAGAGCAATCATGTCCGCCAAGAGATCGGAGCGGCCGTGAATGTCGCCGACGGCATAGCCAACCCGTCCGTCAAGAAATCTCGTGACGGGTGATTTCGGTCGTTGGAAGAGCCGCAGCACGCTCACGGGGTCGATCAAAACACCCCGCCCGACGCGCTCGCAACGGAGTTCCCGAATTACGCTCCTCACGCGCGAAGCAACCCTAACGGTTCGCGCCATTCGAGCAGCGGCAACTGTAGCGAGGGAAAATTGTCGCGGTTGTGAGGGGAGCGCTGGCCCCCGCTTTGCTTCCAATAAGCCATAGCGTAGGAACGCCACGAGGATCGACGTTCATGACATCGCCAATCTGGCACACCCGACGCGCGTTTTTGCGTACTTTGGCGCTCACCACTGGCGCCGGCGCTCTTGGCGCTTGCACCACTATGGCGCCCGGGACCGAAGCGATGGCTGAACCGGTCGAGTACCGGTTGGGCGCGGGCGATCAAATCCGCATCACGGTGTTCAACGAACCCGATCTGACGGGCCCTTTTACCGTGGGCTCCCAAGGCACGATCGCCTATCCGCTTGTCGGCACCGTCCGCGCTGGCGGCCTCACTGTGTCGGAATTCACCTCCACGCTGCAAACCGCACTCGCCACCTACGTCCGTAGCCCCAGCGTTTCGGTCGAAGTGACGAATTACCGGCCGTTCTTCATCCTCGGCGAAGTCCAGCGACCGGGGACCTATCCCTACTCGGCCAGCCTGACGGTCCCGAACGCCGTCGCGACGGCGGGCGGATTCACCTATCGGGCGAACCAGGGCCGCGTTTTCATCCGTCACGCGAATGAGAACGTCGAGCGCTCCTACCCGCTGACGGTCGCGACACCGGTTCTCCCTGGCGACACAGTGCGCATCGGCGAGCGCCTCTTCTAAAAAAGACAAACGCGGTTAATCCACCGCCGCGATCTTTTCGACACGTTCGCGCGGCGCAAAGCATGCATGGCGACGGCTTGATGACGACATTGGCTTTGCGGCAATGCTAGGGTTAGTGCCTTCTTCGCCGTTCAATTCGAGCACCAAGAAATGGGCCGCGCGTGAACCATATGAACGTGGTCAATAGAGAACAGGCGCAGGACTCGCGGAAGAATGCTCCGCGCGGGTTGGCGGACATGCTCGGCCTCACCGCCGCGAAAAATATGTTCCGCCGTCGCATGTGGCTTATCACCATCGGCAGCGCCGTTGCAGCCGTCGTGACGTTTGGCGCCATCATGCTGCAGCCACGCGTTTACACCGCGACGTCGATGTTGATCCTCAATCAGCCGGCGGCCACCAGCACCGCGCAAATTTCGCCGCTCGAAGCAGAAGTCGCCCTGCTCCGCTCGCCAGCCTTGATGAACGAGTTGGCTTCGGCTCTCGGGATGCAAGCCGGGACGACTGAAACGCCAGGTCTCGCCGAAGATCTCGCGCGCGCCATCACGGTCGAGCCCCGCGCCCAAAGCGGCATCATCGAAATCCAGGGTCGCGCCTCAACGGCGCAACGCGCGCAGCTGCTCGCGAACACCTACGCAGACGTTTACATCGCCAGCCAAGTCAACACCGACGCCGCCGGCGCCATGAGCGAAAACTCCTGGCTATCGCGCCGCCTGGCTGAGCTGCGCGAAGACGTTCAAACCAAGGAAGACGCGCTCAACACGTTCCGCCTGGAATCCGGCCTGGTTCGCCAAACGATGTCGCCCTGCCGAACCGCAGGGCGACAACGTCCAAGCCTTGCTGCAAGGCGCGCAGTCAGATCTCGCAGAGCGCGAAGCGCCTGCGCCAGTTCACCGACCTTCGCTCTTCGGGCGCCGACATCCAGGCGCTGGCTAACGCCGTCAACTCGGCGACGATCAACACGCTCCGCGAGCGCGATGCCGACATCGCCCGCCGCCAGCAAGATCTGGAAAACCGCTATTTGCCGACGCACCCGGCGGTCCAGGCGATTCAAACCGAGCGCCGCGATCTCGACGCACAAGTCGAACGCGAAGTGCAACGTATCCAAGCTTCCATGGAAGGCGACGTCTCGCGCGCCCGCTCACGCGTGCAATCGCTCCAACAACAGCGCCGCGCCGCCGCCGCGCCGGCGCCTGCTCCAGCCACCAACGCCGGCGGCCAGCAACGCCTCCGTGACCTAGAAACGAAGGCGCAGGAAGCACGCGCGCTCTATGAATCGTTCCTCGATCGCTATCAGAATTCCGCGGACCAATCGCAACTCAGCGCGCCAACCACGCGCTTGCTTTCAGCCGCATCGCTGCCTGGCCAGCCGTCGTCACCGCAACTGCGCTTCGCTCTGCTCATGATGCTCGCCGCCGGCTTGCTCGTCGGCATCGGCGCCGGACTCATCGCTGAACTCTTCGACCAATCTGTGAAGAACGCTGACGACCTCGAAGCCAAGGTCGGCGTCGCCGCCATCTCTTCGATCCCGACCATCTCAAAGCGCATGATGCGCCAAATGCCGCCGGCTGAGCGCCACCCCTCTGGCTACCTCGTCGGCCGCCCAATGTCGGCGTTCACGGAATCGCTGCGCGTGCTGCGGACCGTCATCGTCTATTCGAAGCTAGATCTCACATCGAAGGTCGTCGCCGTGACGTCGGCGCTTCCGGATGAAGGCAAGACCACGATCTCGATGTGCCTTGCTCGCGTTGCGGCGATGTCAGGCCAAAAGGTCTGCGTCGTCGATTGCGACCTGCGCAAGCAATCGATCAACGACGTCATCGACATCGAAACCGATGTTGGCATCCTGCAAGTGCTCGCCGGTGAAGCGCCGTGGCGTTCCGCGATCGTGAAAGACCCGAACTCAGATGCGCACGTCCTGCCGATCGCAGCCTCCGGCTTCACGCCACGCGACGTCTTCGGCTCGGACGCGATGGGCAACCTCATCGGCGAACTGCGCGAGCACTACGATCTGGTGATCCTCGACTGCGCACCGATCCTGGCAGTAGCGGAGACTCGCATCGTCGTCGGCCGCGCCGACACCACCGTGCTGATCGCGCGCGCTGGCCGCACCCACATCGGCGCCATGCGCGCCGCTGTGGCGCAGACCGAAGCCGCCGGCGGCAACATTCTGGGTATCGCGCTGAACTACGTCCTGCCGCGTTGGCAGTCGTATACGGACTCGCTCTACTTCAACGAGTCCAAGTCCTACTACAGCGTCTCGTAATCAGGGTTCGGAGCGGCGGCGCACAACAATGCCGCTCGTGCTCTGCTTCGGCTGCGCGCGCTCAAAGCTCGGATTCCAAAGCTCTTCGCGCCGATCGAACAGCGAGCGCAAGCCATCCCAGAAGATCAGCGCATCCGTCGTAGGCGCCCAAGACATCGCATAGATCTTGTATTGGCTCGGATCACCGCTGCCGCCGATGATCGTGCTGATGCCTACAATGCCAGGGCGCGCACTCAGGTAATAGCGGCGCGCTGACTTCATCGGCTCGAGCTGTTCGCGCTTCAGTGGGCTCGGACCGACCAGCGCCATCTCACCGCGAATAACATTGAACAGTTGCGGCAGCCGCTCGAGCGCGTTGCGGATTTTCACGCCGCGCGAGGCTTTGCCAGGCAGATCGTTTGCAACCGTCTGTTCGCCATCTTCGCTCGGCTTCGCGACCGGCGAAATGCGCAAAGCAAAGCAATCGAACGAACGTCCGCCATAGCCAACGCGCTCATGCTTCAAAAACACCGGCGACCGGTCACGCACTTTCGCAACGCCAGCGGCGAGCAACATCACCGGCAGCCAAGCCGGCGCAGTGATCAGTGCGACTGTGAGATCGACTGCACGCTTGGAAACGCCGCCAAGCATTGCGTCGTAAGAGACGATCGGAGAACTCGCGAGGTCGCGACGAAGCCCTGCTTCGAATGTTGTACTTGTCTGATCCGCATTCTGCGGTCCCTGCGGTTCAGATGAACCGCTGGGCAACTGGATGAGCATGGCTTTTCCTGACTGTCGCTCGCGCGATTAAGTACCTCCCGCGAGAAACTGCAATCTCTTCCGGCCCTCGTTTGGTTATTTTTCGCTGACTACGCGGCGAAATCCACAGGGCGCGCGTTGCGCGAGAAATTCTTCAGCAGTGTAACCACCCTGTGGATAACTTCGCCGCCGCCACTAACAATTGCACTCGAACTCGCCTGAGTTTTAGCTATACGCTGTGGATAGCTGATGGGGGAACGAGTCCTGCCGCAGAACGTTTGGCGAGACTCGTGAGGGAGTAACGGTGACATCACCGATGACTGGGGATCGGTCGCGCTATCAAGAGCCGGGCACGCTCGGTGCTGCGACTCTGCGATCGCGCCGGCCGCCGTCTAAGTCGTTGGCGCTTGGGCGTTTGCGGCGCGGCGTGCGCCGGCAATGGCTTCTGTTCGTCCTGATCGCGCTGATTATCGCCACCGGCGGCGTTGCTTATGATCTGAGCGGCGGCGTGAAGCCGCTGAGCGCATTGTTGTTCTGGGCGCCCGTCGGCATTGGCGTCGGATTGACGGCCGCAGTGCTCCGCGAACTGGCGCGCAACACCATCACCTCACTCTCGAGCTTCGGCAAGAACCGCGATTACGCTATTCTCGGCGCAGCGCCCGAACTTACCGAACGCGCCGTGCGGCAACTGCCGCCGGACAAGCGCACACCGCTAGGCTGCCTCGCCTTCCAACCCGCTTCGCCATTCGCCACCGCCTTCCGCGACCTCCAAAACGCGATCAACAAGGATGGCGTCGTCGCCTTCGCCGGCGCGCTGCCGAATGAAGGCGCGACAACGGCCGCTCTCTGCACCGCGATCGCCGCCTCCCAACAGGGTCGCACCGTCGTCGTAATCGATTGCGACCTGCGCCGCCGCTCACTTACGCGCGGCCTTGGCTTCGATCCGGACGAAGGCTTGGTCGACGCCTGCGAGCAGCCGAACCAATGGCAGAACTTCGTCGGCGAAGAGGACGAAACTGGCCTGCACTTCATCCCCGCCTCGCGAGCGCGCGGCCCGTGGCGCAACCTCGCCTCCGCGCCCGGCTCGTGCGGCGCGCCTTGGCGGCGCTACAGCGTCGTCCGCGCGGCGGCGAAACCGCCGTCTACGTCAATCGCGTTCCACCGGAATACCGCTTCGGTCGTTTGCGGGGGGACTGATCCCGCTCCGCGCCGCCAGCATGCTGTCCGGCGCCAAGGCCCCACCGATAGCAATCGCGAGCTGCGCGAACACCGGCGCCAGATTGCCTCTGAACTCACGCGCATGCGCCCAATCCGGCGTCGCTGGGCGTGGGATCACGCGCGGCCGCGTAGATTCCATCTTCCGGCGGATCAGCGCTTGAATGAACGGCGTCGATGCGCCCCCGCCAACCGCAATCGCCTGCACGTCCGAGCGCCCACGCGCACGTGCGTCATCGCGCACAACCGCCAGCGCGTGATCGTACGCTTGGCGCAAGCTCTTCTCGAACTCACGGAAGTCCTCGTCCTTCTCCATGTCACGGAAGGATAGCGTAATGCTTCGGCCCTGATTGCGCAGTGTGGCGCGGCCGTCGGCCATGACGGCTTCCTTGATGTCGCCCATCTGACGCATCAGCACCGACCAGAGCTCCGTGCGCTCATCCTGGCGCTTGGCCCACTTGGCTGACTCCAGCACCCGATTAGCGATGACCCGGTCGATGAAATCGCCCGCTTGCTTCAGCGTTACACGCGCCTCGGGCAATTCGATCGTACGCGGCCCAAGCCGCGCCAACGCAGCAATGTCCGTCGTGCCCGCGCCCATATCGACCACGATCATGTGCGAGCCGGAGCCCTCGAGCCCAACCGATGTATAGGCAGCCGCCGCCGTCGCTTCGAAGATGAGGCCCATCTCAAGCGCTTCGGCCCGCTCCATCGCCTTCGGCAGCGCTTCGCTGATCGCACGCAGCGAAAGGCCATCGGGCGAGAGGAGGCGCTTACCAACGGCAGTGCGGAACGCCTCTGCCTCTCCAAACAGCCGCACAATCACATCGTGCATGCCGGCGCTGTCGCCGCTGCGCCAAGCGGGAGCAGCATAGCGGCGACTGAACGTGCCGCCCTGCGCCAGGATCGGATCCGCCGTGATCGCGCGTTCGATCGAGGCCAGCAGATAAGCCAGATAAAGCACGATCAGATCGCGCATCTGAAAGACGCGATGCGGATCGATGGTCGCTGGCGCGTTGGTATTGAGTGCGCGGTCCAGATCGCTGACGCTCAGCAGCGTTTTGAAGGAGCGCAACGCCGCGCGTTTGTTGTCGGCTTGCGCGTCCGCTTCATTCAGCGCAGCGCGCCCGAATAGCACCCGGTCCTCATCGACGAACACCGCGCTATCGAGCAGAAACGTGTTCTGCCCATCGGCGCTCAGCATGAGCGGACGCACGGAAGCTGGATCAAAGCGCGACCACGCCCCCGTCGGCGCCACGGCCGCCTTCGAATACGCCGTGCCGAAGTCGATACAGAGCGTCCAATCGCTCATGAGCGCTTATTCCGATCCACGGGCGCGACACGCGGCTTGGCCAGCATTTCGCCTCCTCGCGTCACACCGCGGGCCTGGATACGGACAGTCTTCGGCGTTTTCGCGACAGCAGCGTTGAGGTCGTAGGCTTCGGCGTCGAAGTCGACTTCTTCGTCCAGCTCGCCAACCCGTGCGAGCCCCCGTTTGCGACCGGCGCGCGACAATGCCTGCCCCAAACGCGCCATCGCGTCTTTGCGAGCGGCCTTGCCGTCGGCGGTGTCGGCTTCGTCGAAGTCCGCCAACGCTTGCGCTAGCGCCGCGTCAGCTTCGCTCCAAGCCGCTTCGGCCAAAGCGTCAGTCAGTGAAACGCCCTGCGCCGCGCGTTTCCGCGCGGCGCTTTTTTTGGACTTGGACTTCTTATCCCCCGCGGACATCGTTCAAGCTCACGCCCAACGACGCCCGCGCACTGCTTACAAACGCAGCGTCAGGCCAAGCGTCGCCTGGTTGACCTCGTAGTCGCGGTACGCCGGGGAATCAACTTCGTCGTGCTCGTAGCGGAAGCGCACGACGGCGTTGCGGTTGAGCATGTAGTCAGCGCCCAATTCCCACTCGTTGTAATCGTCCTCGCGGGCGATCGTCTCGTAGTCGCGGTTGCCGAAGCGCGCCGCACCCGTGAGGATGACGTTACGCAACAGCTCGTGATCGACACGGACACCGTATTCTTCGGTGACGTAAGGCTCGCCCGAGAACGCGCCGATTTGGTCGTCAGCGTCGCGGCGTGCGGTCAGCGTAACTGTGGTCAGCTGCGTCACATACCACTCGACATTGCCTTCAACGGCGACGCCATCGAACGTGCCGGCAACGCCAGCATAGTCACGCTCGAATTGGCCAACTTGGATCTCGCCGCGCATCAGATCACTGTTGAGCGACAGGCCGACCATGTAAGCTTGGCCGTCCGAGTTGAATTGCGGTGAGTTGTTGTAATCGCGCTCATCGACCGTGGCCGAAAGCAACAGGCCAATGCGCGGGCTGAGTTCAGCTTCGATGCGGCCGCGAAGAGCGCTCTCTTCGTTGTCGCGGAACGACTGGACGCCGTCATAATCGTAATCGCTGTTCGTCGCGTCGAGGCTCACGTTGAAGCGCGCGAAGCGATGCGAGATGCCGACGCCGGTATCCATGCGGTCGTACTCAACCGGGTCGCCGATGAACGGTGAGTCCGGATCGGTACGCGGCGAGACTTCGTGCGACGAGCGGGCCGAGCCGCGGATCGCCGTGTTCTGACCGATGTCGAAGCGGCCGGTAGCGCGCACATAGTGCGTGTCGGCATCTTCGTTCGAGAAATCCTCATGGCTGAGGAAGCGCGCGCCAGCGTCGAACGCAACGGCATGGCGTGACCAATCAGACGACAGCGCCACGTTCGGCGAGACGCCGTAATAGATGTCATCAACATCGCTCGGCGCGCCGTCGGGAGCTGCGAACAAGTTGTCCGTGCTGGTGACTGCCAGATCGAGCGAAGCGTTCAGGTTGAACGAACCGAGGCGACGGCCCTGAGCATCATACTCGGGACGATCGCGGTCACGCACCGAAACGCTCTCCTCGCGCGCGGTGCTTTGAGTTTGTTGAGTCTGAGCGGCCGCGTGAACGGGCGCCAGGATGATGAGCGACGCTGCGAACAGCGAAGCAAATGGATTGATACGCAAAGCTTCCCCCAAGCCGCCAGGCACACCTGGAAATCCAGATGATAAGAGTGAACGGCTCAGGATTTGGCGCCGATGGCCCAGATCGCAACGCATTGCGCTCCCAGCGGGAATTTGCGCTGTGGATTGATTAACGCGGTCGGTACGGGCGTTCATTTTCGCGGCTCCCCTGGCGCCGCGCGAAGCACGGCGTGCGCGGGAGCTTGGCGGAGCGTGGTTAACCGAGTGCAACCGCAGCGCGTGTAACCGCGGCACAAAAATCCGCAAATTTCAGAGGCTTCGTTAACGCAGTGGGTTATGCCGCCGGCGCCGCGCCTTCCGGCTTCTTGTTGTACGCGCGATAGACCATCTCCGACGGCGGACCGACGAGGAATTTCTCCGCACCGTCGCTCAGCGCGCGGGCATAGACTTCCATCGCGCCATCGAACGCTTCGATGGTCTGGTCGATGTCAGAATCCTTGTGGGCATAGGAGACCACGATCGACGGGGCGATGACGCCGCGCTTGATCAGCTCCTGCAGCAGAACGCAACGGTAAGCTTGGCTCGGCTTCCTGTCCGGACCAGTCGTCCCAAACACTGCATTCGACGGCATGCCCATGACACTGATGTGCTCATGGACGCCGCGAGCACGGGCCGCCTGCTCGATGCCCGTCATCAACCGCTTACCGGCGCGAACCATATGCTCGATCACCGGCTCGTTCTTGTAGACATCCATGGTCGCCATCATCGCGGCCAAACCATGCGTCTCGCCGCCATGCGTCGTCGACATCAGAAACACGCGTGGCTTGTCCCACTGCTCCAGATCGCCCAGCCGCATGAATTCGCGCTTGCCAGCTAGAGCCGACACCGAAAAGCCGTTGGCAATCGCCTTGCCCCAGGTCGAGAGATCCGGGTCGATGTCGTACATGTGCTGCGCGCCGTAATTGTGCAGGCGGAAGCCGGAAATCATCTCGTCCAGGATGAAGAGCGCGCCGTCCTCGTGCGCGAGGCGCTTCAGCTCGTGGAGGAAATTGTCCTTCGGATCGTTGCCGCGCGTCGGCTCGAGAATGAAGCCCGCGATCTGCTTAGGGTACTTCGCCAGCAGCGCTTTGACGCTTTCGATGTCGTTGTACTTGAACTTCACCGTGAGATCGGTGACTGCCTGCGGCACGCCGCCATTGATCGGCGTGGTGCCGATGAACCAATCATCGACCGCAAAAAATGGGTGATCGCCGCAGATCGCAATGATGTCGCGGCCGGTATAGGCGCGCGCAATTTTCACCGCACCCGATGTCGCGTCCGAGCCGTCCTTCGAGAACTTCACCATCTCGGCGTTCGGGATCATCGAGAGGAACTTCTCCGCCGCCGCGACTTCAATCGCCGCCGGGCGCGTGAAGTTCACGCCGTTCTCCAGCTCCGCTCGCACCGCAGCGAGCACCGGCTCGTAAGCGTGACCGAGCGTGACCGCGCGGTTGCCCATGCCGTACTCGATGTACTCGTTGCCGTCGGCGTCCCAAGCGCGGCAGCCCTTGCCGCGCACGATGTGCCCAGGCGCCAGCAGCGGATACTGGTCATCGCCCTTGGCGTAGGTATGCGCACCACCGGGGATCAAGCGCTGACCCTTTGCGCGCAGCACGTTGGATTTTTCAAAGCCGGCGTGAGCCATCGTCGTCCGTCCCTATTTCAATAGCAGTTTGCGCGCGAAAAACGCTTCAGCGTAACGCTCGCGGCACTCAACGCCGCGCAGGCGCGCTAAGCCACGGAACGTCTCATCGTCAAACCACGCCTTGGAGCGTTGCGTGCCGAAGTGCTTGTGCAGCAGCTCAATCTTGCGCGCGAGCACCTCTTCGCTCAGCGGCACATAGATGTTCGGCTGACCAAGATCGCCATCCCATTTCGGAATCTCGTATTCGAGGATCAGATGATCGCGGAACGTATTCCACGCCAACTCGCACACCACACGGTGATCTTGGTGCGCGTCATTACGTTGATGGCAGAGCACAACGTCCGGCTTTTCCAGACGCTTCAGCCCCTCAACCCAATCCTTCACCGCTGTGCGTTCGGCAGGAAAGTAGCCATCGCGAAACTCACCGAGATGAATCTCAGCCTGCTTAGCGCCAGCCAGAAATTCCATCGCGCTCGCACGCGCTTCATCAGCGCGTTCGCCCGGAGCCGAGAGCGCGCACCAATCGACCGACACCTCAGCGCCGGAAGCGAGCCACGATAGGATCGCACCGCCAGCGCCAATTTCGATGTCATCCGAATGCGCGCCGAGCGCCAATACGCGCAGCGTCTTGCCCGGCCGTGCGAGGTCGAGCGCCAGCATCTTAGGCTTTCGGCTTCTTGCCGTTGCCGTTGACCTTCCAGGGCATCTCGCCCTTCTCCATCATCTCTTCCAGCACTTGGCGGTCACGCAGCGTGTCCATCGAGCGCCAGAAGCCAGTATGACGATAGGCCATCAGCTTGTTCTCTTTGATCAGGCGCGCGAACGGCTCGACCACCAGTTCTTCGCCGTCGCTCATATAATCGAAGATCTCCGGCTTCAGCAGGAAGAAGCCGCCATTGATCCAAATTTCTGAGCGATCCGACGTGATAAACGCGTTGACCTTTCCGTCCGCCGCGATGTCCGCGAGGTGATAGGTCACCGGGGGGTGCACGGCGAGGAAGCAGGCGATCTTGTCGCTGGCTTTGAACTTCGCGATCATGTCGTCGAGGTTCACGTCCGAGAGGCCGTCGCTGTAATTGGCGCAAAACATCTCTTCGTTCTTCACGTGATCGCGCACGGCCCACAAGCGGCTGCCGATATTGCGCCACACGCCGGTATCGATCATCGCCACGCGCCAATCTTCTTCGCGCGGGCCCAAGAGCTCAACTTTGGAGCCCTCGACGATGACATCGCCATAGGTCTGGGTTTTGTAGTTAAGGAAGAAGTCCTTGACCGTGTTGGCCTTGTAGCCGAGGCAGAGCACGAAATCCTTGTGCCCGTACTGGCTGTAGTATTGCATCACGTGCCACAGGATCGGCTGGTTGCCGATCGGGATCATCGGCTTTGGCACACTTTCGGAATACTCGCGGATGCGCGTACCGAGACCGCCGCAGAATAGAACGACTTTCATGACCCCAACTCACCGGGCTGGACGCGCTTCTCGCGCCAGCCGTTAAGGCTGCAACACCCATGCCGTAGAGCGCTGTTACGCGCACCAATTTCCGGCGGCGTCAACAAGCTCGTCCAATTGGCGGAAAACACATGCAGTTGGGCGTTTAACTTGACAAAACACCGGCTCTAACGGCATCTGAAAAATCCCGATAAAATTTGGAAGTCACCACCGGCGCGTGAGCAGCCGTGGACGCAAATCGTGCGGCCCGGAACGTGCTTTACGCGCTTGTGAACGGCAAAACCGTCGCGATTTAGGAAAGCTCTCCATGCCCGTCATTCGTGAGTCAGTGGTCAACCAACTCTACAAGCCGGGCATCGGCCAAGAGCTTTGGGACTTCGCCAACACGCTCTACCCGATCTGCCGCTCGATTTCTGGCAACGGCGTCCGCGAGACGCTCGGCCACATCAAGTCGAAGATCGACCTGCAGATCCACGAAGTGCCGTCAGGCACGCAGGCGTTCGATTGGACCATCGCGCCGGAATGGAACGTCCGCGACGCCTGGATCAAGGATCCGCAAGGCAACAAGATCATCGACTTCAAGAAGCACAATCTGCACGTCTTGAACTATTCCGGCCCGATCAACGGCAAGTTCCAACTGGCGGACCTCAAGAAGCACATCTTCACGATGCCGGATCAGCCCGACCTGATCCCGTATCGGACCAGCTATTACAACATCAACTGGGGCTTCTGCATGAGCCACGACCAGCTGATGAGCCTGCCGGACGGCGAGTACGAGGCGTTCATCGACGCCGACCACAACCCGAACGGCTCGCTGACCTACGGCGAATACTTCCTCCAAGGTGAGAGCGACGAGATCTTCCTGTTCTCAGCCCATTGCTGCCACCCCTCGCTCGCCAACGACAATTGCTCGGGCATGAGCGTCAATACGCACCTGGCGCAGGCTCTGGCCTCGCTCCAAGGCAAGACGCGCTACTCGTACCAGTTCATCTTCGCGCCGGGCACGATCGGCTCGATCACCTGGCTCAGCCGCAACGAAGACAAGATCAAGCGCATCAAGAACGGCCTGATCCTCTCGTGCGTCGGCGACCCGGGCGGACCGACCTACAAGCGCAGCCAAGCCGGCGACGCGATCGTCGATCGCGCTGTCGAAAAGATCCTGCGCGACGAAGAAGCCAACCCGAACATCGTCGACTTCTGGCCCTATGGCTACGACGAGCGCCAATACAACTCGCCGGCGTTCCGTCTGAACGTTGGCCTGCTGCTCCGTTCGCGCTTCGGCCTCTTCCCGGAATACCATACGTCAGCCGACAACATGGACTTCCTGAAGCCGGACGCGCTCGAGAAGTCCTACAAGAATACGCTGCAGATCATCGACATCCTCGAGAACGAGTACAAGACGGTGAACCTGGCGCCGCACGGCGAGCCGAACCTCGGCAAGCGCGGCCTCTACGGCGCCATCGGCGGCGACAAAAAAGCCTACGACGCCAACCTGCCAGTGTTCTGGATGCTGAACCAATCCGACGGCGAGCATTCGCTGCTCGACATCGCCCAACGCGCCAAGCTCCCCTACGAACGCATCCACGATGCGGCGAAGGTGCTGAGCGAAAACGGCCTGCTCGAAGTCAAAGGTTAAACGCTACAAAGGCGTGGGGAACGAGGGCCGCGGCGCTAGATGGCGTCGCGGCCCTTTCGTTTAGTGCAGCCGATATTCGATCCAGTACGCATCGGCGCCACCCGCGCTCGCTTCCGCGCGCCGCGCAGAGAACAGCAAATGCGACGGCTGCGACCAGTCGATCTCCGCGCCAAGCGTATCCGAGTTCGATAAGTTGACGGCGAGGCTAAGCACCGTCCCGCCGTCATACGCGCCGCCCTGCGTCGTCGCGACAAACAGATCGATGCGATCCACGTTGAGATCTGGAGCCCGCGCGAACACAATCATCTCGCCGCATGACCCTCTCCTCTTCGCGCCGCACCCACGCCGGGGGTCGGCTCACGTCTTGGACGATGCTGCGAACTGCATCTTCGGCGCGACGAACGGGCAAGGCGGCTAAATTCGCGGAGATGTGATTGGCGCACACGAACGCGCTGCAGCTTTGCTCAAAGCATGGGACGCACACTCACAATTCTCGCTGCCGCGTTGTCGGCACTCTTCATCGGCAGCGTAGCGCACGCCTACGACGATCTCGAGCTAAACTCGTTTCAATACGAAGGCATTCAGCGCACCGTCGGTGTTTACGTCCCACCGTCTTATCATAGCGGCACGCCCGCACCGCTCATCGTCGCGCTACACGGCCGCTTCTCTTCAGCACGCGCCTTCCACGCCTCAGCCACCTACGTCGCGTCGCCGACGCGCGTGGCGCAATCGTCATCTATCCTCAAGCATCGGAAGCGTTTTGGAATGATGGGGGCCTCGCCGCCCTCGCTCGCGCAGACGTGCCGCGCGATGATGCAGGCTTCATCGCGTCCGCCATCGATGCCATTGACGCCGACTACACGATCGACCGCGCTCAAGTATTCATCACGGGATACGACAGCGGCGCCGCCCTCGCCTACCGCCTCGCTTGCAACGGACAACTGCAACTCGCCGGCGTCGCAGCGGTCAGCGCACTCATGTGGGACTACATCTCGACCACATGCGCGAGCGCCCCTCCCACGCCAATGCTCATCCTGCATGGCCGGCGCGATGACCTCTACCCTGTAAACGGCGGAGAAGTGAACCAAGGCCAGCGCGTGCGCCGCCTGAGCGCGGATCAGACCGTCAACCACTGGCGCCAAGTGAATGGCTGCGCGCAAGCAACCGAAAACCGGGGCGACAGCTCCTACTTCGCAACATGCACTGGCGCACCCGTCGCCTACATCGAAGTCCCGGGCGGCGAGCACGATTGGTTCCGCACTGGCGCCAACTACGAACTCAATCGACAAGACATCGACACCGCCGCAACGATCGACACGTTCTTCTTCGATCGCACACACTTCGCGCTACCAACCCCGCGCGGCGCCAATGGCCGCGCGCGCGCCATGCTGATGTACGCCCCTCCCAGCTACGATCCCGCAACCCCGACGCCTTTGGTCGTCGTCCTGCACGGACGACCGCAAAACGCGACCGGCATCGCTCAAGATACACAATGGAACGCCGCCGCCGCGCGGCACGGCTTTCTGGTCGCTTACCCCGAAGGCATCAACAATGAGTGGAACGCCTTTAACGACCTCACCGGTCGCCGTTCGGTCACGCCACAAAACGATCAGGAATACCTCGAGACCCTCGTTCGCGATCTCGCCATCGACTTCAACATCGATCCGCGCCGCGTCTATCTCACCGGCTTCTCCAACGGCGGCTTCATGACCATCCGCATGGCCTGCACCTCGTCCAACACCTTCGCCGGCTACGCCGCAGTTGGCGCCGGGCTTTACAGCGTACTCACCGGCCGCTGCCGCTCACGCCGGGCACCCTTCCTCCTGATGCACGGCACCGGCGATGAAAGCGTCGCCTACAATGGCGTCATCCAAGCCGATGGCCGCGGCGGCGAACCAACGCGCATCTCGCTCGGCGCTCAAGATACAGTGGCCTTCTTCATCCGCCGCAATGGCTGCAGCTTAACCGGCGAAAGCGCGATCATCGCCGAGAGCGGTCGCTCGCCGGGCACGCGTGTCGTTCGCTTCGCGCCGCGTGGCTGCGCCGATGGCGCCGATGTTCTGTTCTACTTGATCAACGGCGGCGCTCACAATTGGCCGGGCCTCCCCAACAGCGGACCCGAGCCAATCAACATGGACATCAACGCCACCGAAGTGATCTCGGATTTCTTCCAGCAGCACACGCTTCCCGAAGCACCAGTGCGTTGATCACGCGTTTGGCATTCACAACAGCGCGAGAACCCCAACAGAACACGCACTGGTGATTGCGCGCGCCTTGTGCGCTTGCACGAACGTGCGCTCTCCTTCTCATCGTTAGGAGGGAAGACAATCATGTCCTACAAATTGAAACTCGGTGTAGCTCTGGCTGTTGCTGCGTTGGCCTTGCCGACGCTCGCGGCGGCTCAGGATCCATCCACGCGCACTGATCTCACGATCATCGGCGCGGTCCTGACCGATGACCCGAGCAAGTTGCCGACACGCACGCCGTAGCGACGCCTCAACTGCCGATCGTCTACGAAGACGACGCGGCATCGAGCGCCACCGACGACAACGCGTCAGCCGGCGAAGCTGCCGCTTCTTCAGAAGCGGAATAAGCTCTACGGAGTATGGACGGCGGCGATCGGGGTTGATCGCCGCCGTTTTCGTGTGCGCTACGTTCAGCCAGCGGGGCGAGCGCGAACCTCGGCCATAGTGTCGAGCCTCAGCAAGCTCGCCAACTGACCAGCCGCTGCAATCGAACGCGGATCACCATCACCAATCGTCAGCGCAATATGTGCGCTATCAAATTCTCGCAGCGCCAAATCGAAGCTCCGCCAGTGGCCATCGACGTACGCAACGACCCAGCTATGCGGAATGAACGCGTTGCTCACGCCATGATAGCTCTGCCGAGAATACGATACGCCGCTCGCTACGCGCGTCGGAATGCCTGCCGCGCGCCCGAGCGCCGCCAACAACACCGCCGCCTCGGTGCAATCCCCCTTCCGCCGCTCAAGCGTATCGAGCGCCGAATAGTGGCCGTTGAAATCCGCCTCTTCGAGATACGGGATCGCGCGCTGTAACAGCACTTCCATCTTGCGCGCATCAGACACATCGTATCCACGCGCCGCCGCCGCCATTGCTTGCAAGCGCGGATGATCGCTCTGCAACCACGTCGTCGACCGTCGCGCCGCCGCGAGATAAGCTTCATCCGTCGGCAAACCCGGCCCACACGCGTCGCAAATATCTAAAGTGATGAACGCGCCATCCGTCCGCGCGCGCTGTTCACCGGTCTGCGGCAGCGGAAACGTGACGCCTTCGCGAAACGCGTAGCGGTAACGGATGTGTCCCCGCCGCGCCTCCTGCGAAATCTGAAACGGCGCCCGCTGCGCCATGTTCGGTATCACCTGATATGGCGGATGCCGCCGCTCCGCGGTGGTGCGATCCGTCAGTCGCACACGAAACGTCTCACCGAACATCGGCTGCGCCACTTCCACCAATCGCCCATGTTCAAGCGCGATCCGCGACACGCCGCGTAAATCCTGCCCCTCATAGCGCCAGCGCACCGCATTGATGCGCCCCTGCGCGTCAGCAGCGCCAAGCGGCTCAATCACAATGCGCTCGACCGCCATCGAGTCGCTGTCGAAATTCGTGAACTCCAGACGCGGCGTGCTTGCGGGCGTCCAGCTCTGCAGCAGCGCCTCGCCATCGTCGAAGCGGATATCCGCCGGCAACGCCACACTTTCGCGTCCGCTCCCTGTCGGTGTCTCGCGCACCACATCGACCCGATTAGCGCCAACGGTCGCGTTCGTCCGGCTCCAGGATCGCCCCGTCCGCGCCGTCGACTCGATCGAAGACACACGACCATCCGCCTCTTCGCGCACTACAGTGCGCGTCGTCGTGCGATTGGCGACGCCGCCGCGCTCGCGCAAATAGATTTGCTGGCTTTCGATCAGATCGCGCCCATCCGCGCGCGCCGCAACCTGCAGCGAGACATGGCCCAAAGTCGCGCCGCTATCGGCGACGATCGTGTACCACGTCGCCGGCTCATCCGCTGACGCCACACTGACCGCCAACGCCATGCACACGAATGCTGTGACCCGCCTCATGCGCAAACGCTAATCCGGCGCGCCGCGTCCGCCGCCTCACGTCTCCGCGAGCGGCGTTTCGATCACTGCAACGTGAGCCGCCGCGTCACACCCACGGCCGCCAGGAACGCCTCGTCATGGCTCACGATCAGCAACGCGCCGTCATATGCCCGCAAACCCGCCTCCACCGCCTCGATCGAGTCGATATCGAGATGGTTCGTCGGCTCGTCCAGGATCAGCAGCGGCGGCAGCGTCTCGCCGCCCAGCACACACGCCAGCCCCGCGCGCAGCATCTGCCCGCCGCTCAACGTGCCAACGATTTGCAGCGCCGCGTCCGCGCGAAACATGAACCGCGCCAACGCTGCGCGGCACGCATTCTCATTCGCCTCCGGATTGATCCGCATGAAATTGTCGCGAATGGACACCGCCGGATCGAGCACACTCACCCGCTGATCCAGCACCGCAAAATCCATCATCACCCGCACACTGCCCGACCACGGCAGCAACGCACCCGCGATCAGCGACAACAACGTCGTCTTCCCCAACCCATTCGGCCCGGTGACTGCGACGCGCTCCGGCCCCACGATTGCGAACGACAATCCACGAAGCACCGAATGCCCAGCCTCATACCCAGCCGTCACATCCTCCAGCTTCAGCACGTCCTTCTGCGCCGCCAAATCCGTCGACGGCAGCGACACCGTAAACGGCTGCAGCACCTCAATCCGCTCGCGCGCCGCCACCACATCCGCTTCCGCGTCTTCGCGCTGCGTCTCAGCCAAACGCGACATGCTCGCGCTCGTCTCCTCCGCCTTGCGCTTCATCGCACCGAGCAGAATGCGCGGCATATCTCCACGCGCCGCCTTGCGCTTGCCCGCGCCATCCTTCCGCGCCTTGCGCTCCGCCATCGTCTGCGCCGTCTCCGCCACATCGGCGATGCGCTTCTCCGCATCCGCCAAGTCATGCTGCGCCGCCGCCAGCTCCAACGCCTTGCGCGCGCGATACGCACTCCAATTGCCGCCATAGCGGCGCACGCCCAGCGTCGTCATCTCCACAATCGCGTCCATCGTATCCAACAGTTCGCGATCGTGGCTGACAACGACAGCGCCCGCGCGCCATCCCGCCAGCAAATCAAGCACCGCCGCGCGCCCATCGCGATCGAGATTGTTCGTCGGCTCATCCAAGATGATGAAATCCGGCTCGGCAAACACCAAGGCGGCCAACGCCGCGCGCGTTCGCTGCCCGCCAGACAACGTCGCCAACGATGTCTCCGCATCTGCATTGAGCGCAAACCGGGTCAGCGCATCTGCAAGCCGCGTCTCCAGCGTCCAATCAGCGTGCACCAGATCATCCGCGCTCGCCTCGCCACGCTCAGCGCGTTTCAACAGCTCCAGCGCATCCGCAACGCCAAACAAATCCGCGATCGTTTCGCGCGCATCGACTTGCACCATCTGCCGCAGCACGGCGACGCGCCCGTTCACAGCGACAGCGCCACTGCGCGGAAGCAAATCGCCAGCAACAACCTTCAACAGCGTGGTTTTGCCCACGCCATTTCGGCCAACGAGCCCGGCTCGTTCGGCGCCAAAGGTGAAATCAAGACCGGAAAATAGCTCACGCCCATCCGGCGTGGCCCAACTCAAGTTGGAAAGTGTGATCGTAGTAGGCATGGCGAGACGCACTTCTCTTGGAGACAAAACAACGGGGTTTGCTCAGAGAATTTCCATCGCCGCACGCATCTCTTTGGTTGAACGCTGCGCCCACGAACGTAGGCGCCGGGCGCATCGCTTCAAGTACAAAATTCGCAACGTCGCGTTTTTCGCCTTGACGCTGCCACGAACCGCGATCATACACCCGCCCCTTCGCTCGCGGCAGTTCGTGCGCGAAGAAACGAGAAAGAACGATGAGAAGCAATTTCGCATTCATCCAGCCGGCGCTGACCACGCACAACCCATTGGGTCGCGCGAAGGTTGATGCGCGCGCGCTTTCTCGCGGAGGTGAAATGGGCTGATCCCATTTCAAATGTTCGACGTTTTCGAACCCCTCCGAGCTCACTGCTCCGGAGGGGTTTTTGTTTCCAGCCTCTCCGAAGCCTTCATCATGCGGAAACAAAGGAGAGTTTTAATTTCAGGTGGTGAAGGCGCGGATTTCTTCGTTTTGCCAAACGTCCCAAAGGCCGCGTCGCCCGTTCCCCTGAATACAATTTTTGTCGGTCATAAAATCCGACAAAAGCCAATTCCGATCCGGTGGTGAAGAAGTCTGTTACTTCGCTTCCACCGACGAGGTCGCGGGTGCAATTCCCGTCGGGTCCATGGGGGCCTCAGCGAGGCAGTGCGAGGTCCTTCCCAGTCACTTGCGGGGAAGCCTGATACTTCGGGTCGCGGTCCGCCAGGCAACCTGCTCGCCTGTACCCCAGGGGTAGAGTCCGCTTCGGCAAGCTGCAGATGTCGTCCGTTCCCTAACTCGGCATAGAATTTGGCGGTGGTGAAGAGATCGCGTTCTTCGTGCAGGGACAAGATGCTGGCGTGCCTTCGGGCATGCAGAGCGTGTCAGCTTCCGCAAGGAAGCAGTTTCGCGTCTCGTCCGTTCCCCGCCAATGCCATTGCTGCGCCGGTCACATCGATCGGCGTAGCGCCAAGTTTGGCGGTGGTGAAGAGACGAGTGCATCGGAGAGAGCGCCGCATCGCTTGATGCGGAGGTCGCGCGTTCAAGTCGTGCCAGCCGAAAGGCTGTAGCTCAGTTACCCGCAAGGGGTTCTCGTCTCGCTCGTTCCCCGCCAATCCAAGTTGCGCGGCGCGGTGCGTCGTGTGGCAAGGTCAGCCGGTGGTGAAGATGTCCGCTACTTCTTTGGGTGAAGCTCGACCCCATGGGTCGAACACGCGGAGATCGCAGCGTTCCCCGGCTGACGCTTGGTTCTATGAAATTTGGCGATGGTGATCGCCAAATCGTGCGTCGGCAGGTGGTGAAGAGAAGCCGTTACTTCGACTGTTAATCGCGTGGTCGCGGGTTCGAGTCCCGCCAGGTCCTCTGTGGACCTGTAGCTCAGTTGGATAGAGCACGAACGGTCTCGTACGTTCCCCTGGCTGGCGTTTTTCCGGTGATTGTCGCCGGTGAACAATGATGATGGAGTAGGAAGTGTAGGTGAAATGCGATGGTGAAGATCAACAAACCCCAGGCCGTGCGCACGCATGAAGCCGCGAAAGGCCGTGCGTTCACGCCGGAAGCGCAGCTGCGCCGGACGCTGATGAACTGCATGCTGTGGGAAAGCCAGTTCTACGAGTCCGGCGTCGCCATCGCCGAGCGCATGGCTGCGCTCGTACCGAAGGTGAAACCCGAACGCGTCGCTGCGCTCGCTATTGAAGCGCGCGAAGACATGAAGTTGCGTCACGCGCCGCTCCTGATCGTGCGCGAGATGGCGCGCCACGAAACCCACCGCGGTCTCGTGGCCGACACGCTCGAGCGCATCATCCAGCGTCCGGACGAACTGACCGAATTCCTCGCCATCTACTGGGCCGACGCGCTCGGACCGATGCAGCAACGCAAGAAGGCTGCGGTCTCGGCGCAGGTCAAGAAGGGCCTGGCGCGCGCGTTCGCGAAGTTCGACGCCTACCAGCTCGCCAAGTACGACCGCGACGCCGCGGTGAAGCTGCGCGACGTGCTGTTCATCACCCACGCCAAGCCGAAGGACGAGGCGCAGGAGAAGATCTGGAAGCAGTTGGTCGACGGCAAGCTCGCCTCCCCCGATACCTGGGAAGTCGCGCTGTCGGGCGGAGCCGACAAGAAGGAGACGTTCGAACGTCTGATCGCTGACAAGAAGCTCGGCGCGCTCGCCTTGCTGCGCAACTTGCGCAACATGCAGCACGCCGGCGTTTCGAAGAAGGCGATCGGCAAGGCGCTCGATGAGATGCGTACCGATCGCGTTCTGCCGTACCGCTTCATTGCGGCCGCGCAGCACGCGCCGGACCTCGAACCCGAACTCGAACACGCCATGTTCCGTTCGATCGAGGGTCACGCAAAGCTCACGGGCAAGACGATCCTGCTTGTCGACGTTTCGGGCTCGATGGATTCCCCGCTCTCGGGGCGTTCGGAGATGCGCCGTCTCGAAGCCGCGAATGGCCTGGCCATTCTCGCGCGCGAGATCGGTGAGGACGTGGAAATCTACACGTTCTCTAACCACGTGAAGAAAATCGCTCCGCGCCGTGGCTTTGCATTGCGCGATGCGATCACCTCTTCGCAGCCGCATGGCGGAACGTTGCTGGGACAGGCCGTCGCCGAAGTTGACCGCAAGGACGCGCGTCTGATCGTCTTCACTGACGAGCAATCGCACGATCCTGTGCCCGCGCCGAAGGGTGTTGGCTACATGGTCAACGTCGCGTCGTATCAGCACGGTGTTGGCCATGGGCCTTGGCGCCGCGTCGACGGCTTCTCGGAGAAGATCCTCGACTGGATCATCGCCAGCGAAGCTGCCGAGTAACGGAAGGCCCGCGTTCCAAGAGAGCGCGGGCCTTTGGCCACACGCTCAGCGTTGCTCTCGCCGGAGCGCCGGCGCCCTCGCCGGCATAGCCGCCGGTGACGTCGCCCTTCGACAAGCTCCGGGGTGACGATGCCTCAGTCCGCACCAGCCTCACAGGAGCGTCATGCTGAGCCTATCGAAGCAAACGCGGACCTGCGGTCGCAGGATTGGCGCGTGCTCTATCCACGCTGTTTTGAATGCAAACCGCTGAAAACAAAGCCAACGCAGCAAAATCAATCCGACAGGCAAAAGACGGGCGCACAATGGCTGCCCGTGTCCCAAGCCAGAGCCCCCATTGTTACGACAGCGAGCGTCGAAGTGTTCTTCACTTCGATGCTGCGTTTGTTGAGCGAAGTCTTTGGTTCGATCCTTCGCTTCGGCTGGCAAGGACGCAGCGTCCGATTGCATCGCATGCTGTGCCGCGTTGAACGCGCCGTCGAATGCCTGCTGTTCCTAAAGGCCGTCGCGCTTCATCCAACGCCGGCGAGAAAACGTCGCGCCCCCACGTCGCGCCTTTGGGCTTTCGGCGCACAAGGCCGCCGTTTCGCGCCGCCAGAAGGCGGCACTTACCGGCGCACGACGAAGCATAGACCGGCGCGCCTGTTTTCCGTGGCAGAGGCGCCTTATCCGCGCCAAAAAGCCAATGCGCTCGCGGGGGGGGGGGGGGGGGGTTCGCATCATGGCGCTTATCGAAGCGCTCGTGCATCCACGCACGTGCTTGCGTCATTTTCCTGGAAAGAAGGAGCTGCGCCGACGAGACCTCCGCTTTCAGGCCTGCTCGTGCCACCGGCCGCGGCCCCCACCCCCCCCCCCGCCCCCCCCCCCCCCCCCCCGCGCCCGGGGGGGGGGTTTCTGCGCCCCGCCCCCTCGTTGACTGCGCCGCCGGGCGAAAACGCCGATGCCGCGCCGCGGTCTTTGCGCAATCCAGCTCATCGACACGGTCTCGGATAGCGCGCCGAGACATCGCAGGTCCTGCAGTGGTCCGAGGGATCGTTCGACATGTCCCTCGCGGGCGCCTCCGCTTGCGGCGCGATCCCAATATGGACCGCCGGGGCGTCCCGCCGGCTCGCGCTGACCCGTCAGAGCGTTGTCAGCGCGCATCGTCACGAAGCGACGCGCGCCTTAGGGCACGCGGCGGGCGCCCCGTTCCGGCGCCCCCGCCCCGCCCCCCCCCCCCCGGGGCCCCCCGCCCCCCCCCCCCCCGCGGTCACAAAATGTCCGAGCATGCCGGCGAGACGCCGGCGGTCCATAATTCGTTAGAACCGAACCGGCATCGAGACGCACGGCTTGGCTTCACGCCGCTCTTTTCCGGTTGCACGAAATCCGGCAAGCCTTGTCCTTGTCCGACATCTCAGAAACCGGCAGCGGCCACTTCAGCCCAAACGCCGGATCGTCGTGGCGGTAGCCGCCGTTCGAATCCGGCACGTACATCGCCGAGCAGAGATAGCTCACCTGCGTATCGTCCATCAGCGTCTGATAGCCGTGCGCAAAGCCGCGCGGCACGTAGAGCTGACGGCCGTTCTCGAACGAGAGGTCAAACCCTTCCCACTTCAGATACGTGCTCGAATGCGGACGCATATCGATGATGATGTCGTGCACGGCGCCTTGCAGCGCACGGACAACCTTCACTTCGTAATGCGGATCGACTTGGAAGTGCATGCCGCGAACGGTGCCCTTCGTCTTCGAGTAGCCGGTGTTGTGCTGCGGGTAGCTGACCTCGAGATTGTTCTCGGCAAATTCCTTCATGCAGAAGGAACGGCCGAACCAACCGCGATTGTCGCCAAAGGGCGTCATCTCAATGAGAACGACGTCCTGCAGTGTGGTCTTGTGAAACTTCATTGCGCGGCGACCGCTTCCGCACCCGGACGCAATTCGTTGGTGAGCACATCGTCCGCGAGCAGCTTCTTGATGTGCTTGATGCGGTTGTAGCGCGTGCCTTCGAACTCATCGACCGTGACGCCGCTCTTCTTGTAAGCGGCGTAAAGTTGCTCGGCGCCTTTCACGGCATCCCATTGCGGCTGGAAGCCCGGCAGCGTGTTTTTGATCTTTTCGAAGCTCACGCGATACGAGCGCGGGTCCGGGCCGGCTTCGCTGGTGAGTTCGATCGTCGTGTTCGGCACGATGTCGCGCACGATCTCAGCGATCTGACGGACTGTGTAGTTGTGTGCCGTTTGGCCGACGTTGAACGCTTCGCCGCGAACCAGATCGGCCGGCGCTTCCAGCGCGGCGATAAAGGCGCGCGAGATATCTTCGATGTGAACGATCGGGCGGATCGGCGTGCCGTCCGACTTCAGCAAGATGACGCCCTTGGTCATGCCCCAGGCGACGAGGTTGTTCAGCACGATGTCGAAACGTTGGCGCGGTGACACGCCGTAAGCGGTCGCTGGGCGGATGAACACCGGGCAGAACTTCTCGTCCGCCATCGGCTTCACGTCGCGCTCAACCAGCACCTTCGATTCACCGTAGGCCGAGACCGGCGCGAGCTTGCCGGTTTCGTCGATCATCTCGTCGCCTTCGGTCTTGCCGTAGTTCGAGCACGACGACGCGAAGATGAATTTCGGCACGCCGGCCTTCTTGGCCAGCTCAGCGATCTTCACCGACGCGAGGTGGTTCACGTCGTAGGTCAGAGTCGGGTTAAGGTCGCTCAGCGGATCGTTCGAGAGCGCCGCGAGGTGGATGATTGCGTCGAAGCCTTCGACGTCTTCCAAGCGCACGTCGCGCGTGTCGCGGATGATCGTCGGGATGTCGACGATCTCGCCGCCGTCTTCGAACGTGCAGCGCGAGTAAAGATCAGCGTCCAGGCCAACAACTTCGTGCCCAGCCTTTTGCAGCATGGGCGTCATCACCGTGCCGATATAGCCGCGTGAACCCGTCAACAGCACCTTCATGGACGTCTCGCCTTCTCTCTAAAGCCCGCACGTATCCAGCGTTGCGGGCGCCTCTATTCTATGCCGCGAGCGCGTCCCGCCCCAAGGCCAGACACGTCCGCGTACTGATGTTTGTTCATGCAAAAAGCGCCCCTCGCGTGGGGCGCTAATTCCGGCTCAAAGTGCGCCGGGATCTTTCTTCCAGAACAGCAACGCCACCGTCGCCGCGACGATCTCGACTTCGCGCCACCAGGTCCAGTTGCGGACGTACTCGACGTCGTACCTGGTGCGCGCTTTGATCTTCTCGACCGTCTCAGTCGGGCCGCGGCAGCCATTGACTTGCGCCAAGCCAGTCACGCCCGGACGGGCGCTGAAGCGCTCGGCATAGGTCAGTTCGACTTTGTGAAAGTGGATGTCGTGCTCCAGCGCGTGCGGGCGCGGGCCAATGATCGACATGTCGCCCATCAGCACGTTGAAGAGCTGCGGCAGCTCATCCCAGCTCGAACGGCGCAGGAAGGCGCCCAAACGGGTGATGCGCGCGTCATGGTGGATCGCCTGCACGACGCCGCGGTTTTCCATGACCGACATCGTGCGGAACTTGAAGATCCGGAACGTCTTGCCGCCGAAGCCGCCGCGCTCTTGTTGGAAAATCGCATCGCCGGGGCTGTCCATCTTCACCGCGACGGCGGTCGCGACCAGCAGCGGGGCCAGCACGACGAGGGCGGACGACGAGGCGAAAACGTCAAACGCCCGCTTCGACCAGCCACCGACCGGCGAGCCGGCGCGGCCGCGCCAGGCTCAAGCGTCTTCCGTACAACTTCAACGGCGGGCGCGGCTTCGGCGATCGTCGGCGGGGCTGGCGGCGTAATCGCAATGAGACGCGGCGGCGCGCGACGCCACTGGGGCGCGAACTGGTGCTGCGGCGCTAGCGCTTTCTTCGCTAGCTTTCGACTTTTCCTGCATTGCAACCCCGCGTGGCTCGCACCGTTCTGTACGAACTCTCAGCAACTTTACTTAAAGACACCGAGAGAGCGTATTGCAAGCGCTCACTGATATCTCAGTACCGAAATCCAACCTCGCTCGCCTGACGCGCGAAGCAAGGACCAAAGCGAAACAACTCGCTCAGCAACTGTGGAAAACTCGCGTCCGGCGAAAACTGTCTCAGCTCTTCGAGAAGTCGTACGTCGGATACGAGTAATAACCAGGCACGCGCCGATCGAGACCGTTGAGCGCGACGCCGCGAATATTGGCGCCAGCATCGTTCAGCTGCTGAAGCGCCGCGCGCACCGCGCGCATCGGCGTCTTCTGCCAACGTGAAACCAGCACTACAGCATCGGCCTTCGCCGCAGCGACGCGCGTCTCAGCGACAGCCAGCACCGGCGCGCAGTCGAGCACGATGAGATCGAACGAGCCGCGGAGTTCCGCAATCAGCTTGCTCATGTCTTCGGCGCCAAAGATTTCCCTCGGCGTGAAGCCCGAGCCGCTCACCGGCAGCACGCACATACCGCTGGCTTCATCGAGATAGATCGCCTGGCGCCATGTGACCTCGCCCGAGAGCACTTGGAGCAGGCCAACGTCCGGCTCGATGTCGAGAACCTCCTTCACCGAACGGCGGCGGAGGTCGCAATCGATCAGCAGCACGCGCTGGCCCGAAAGCGCCGAGACCCGCGACAGGCAGAGCGAGACGGTCGTCTTGCCTTCGTTCGGCAGCGCCGAAGTGATTGCGACGACTTGCGTTTTCGGCTGGCCCGCGGCGAACAGGATGGTCGTGCGCAGAACCCGGAAGGCTTCCGTGAACGCCGACATCTGGCGCTGGATCATGTACGCGGCCGGATGCTGAGCCGTCGTTGGCGACAGGCGCAGCTCGCTGCGGCGGACTTGCGGGATGCTGGCAAGCGCCGGCGTACCGGTCTTGCGCTCGACGTCATCCGAGCTGGCAAAGCCGTCATCCAGTGCTTCCGCAAGGAAAGCGCCGGCCAGGCCCAGACCAAGAGCCAGAGCGAACGACATCACAAAGGAGATCGACAGACGCGGCGAGCTCTTCTCGTTCGGGACCGCAGCGGCCGAGATCAATTCCGCCGGCGCGGTGTTTATCGTGCCTTGATCAGCGAATTCGTGCGCACGCTGGAGGAACGTCTCATAGACGGTGCGGGCGGCGGCGGCTTCGCGCTCGAGTTCCCGCAGACGAACCATTTCCGGGCCACCACCGGCGAGTTCACGGCGCAGCGCGGTCAGCGCCCCCTCCGCCTGCGCGACGCGCGCGGCCGAGATATCGACATCGTTGCGCATGCCGGCCTGGATGCGGCGCGTTTCCGCGGTGATCTGACTGCGGATGTCCGCCAGTTCGGCGCGAACGTTGGCGATCGCCGGGTGCGCTTCGCCGTAACGGTTTTGATAGTCTGCGAGCTGGCGGGCGACCGTCGCCTCCTGCGCACGCAGCTGGCTGATCACCACCGAGTTTAGAACGACACCGACCGAGTCAGCCGAACCGCCCGAGTTCAGCATGTCTTGGAGCTGAGAATAACGAGCTTGGCGTTCGGCCTGATCGGCGCGCGCTTGGTTCAGGACGTTCTGGGCGTCGGTGATCTGTTGCTCGATCAGCAGCGCGCCTTGGGTCGAAACCAGGCCGGTGCTTCCGCGGTATTGCTCGACTTCACTTTCCTTCGCTTCGACGTCAGCGCGCAGTTCACTGAGGCGGGTCGACAGCCACGTGTTGGCGCGAGCGGCGCTCTCGATGCGCGCTTCGATTTGATAACGCTGGAACAATTCAACGAGGTGGTTCGCAAGCTGAGCCGCGCGCTCCGGGCTTTGCGAGTTAGCGGAGACTTCGGCGGCGTAGGTCAGGCCACGGCGGCGAACCGTGATCGCCCCGCTGACTGCCTTCACTACGGCTTGGCGCACTTCGGCGCGGTAGGCGACGGCAGCCGGGCTCGTATCGGTCGCAAGCGGCGCGTCGGCATCATCCAACGCAGCGTTCCATTCCGGGTCGGTCATCAATCCCAGGGAGTCGACCAGACGGCCCGTCAGCATGTCGGAGCGCAGCACTTCGAGTTGCGAGGTCCACCACTGGCGCCGTCGGCGGCGGGTTCACGCGGCCATTCGGATCTTGCGGGCCGGGCAGCTGCTCGCCACCGCCGCTCATCATAACAAGGGCGGTCGCGCCGTATTGCGGCGGCTGGATCATGAACACGGTAAACGCCAACGCGAACGCGACCGCGCCGATGGCCGCGATCAGCATCCAGCGGCGCATCAAGAACGCGAAAATCCACTTCAGGCTGAACGTACCCAGTTCGCCCCCATCCTCGGGTGGGAGATTCATCTCACCCGTAGGCTTGCGAATGGCGATTACGTTCATTTCGACGTTCCTTGCCCGCGCAATTCTCGGCGGGGCCCCGGCTTTGAAAGCAATTACTCCGCCAGAACAAAAACGCTAGCGCGTCTTATGTTGGCACACAGCGCAGAGTGCGAAACTTGGTGAAAACACAACCAGTGTCGCTTTTTCGTCGCGGATTTTCGCTTCCTTAGTCGCCACTTGTCAGAACTCTTGCGCGTTCGCCGCGATACGCTTTTCGCTGGCGGCGGGTGTCACAATAACAGTTGGAAATCTGGCGAACCGTCGAGTGTGAAATACCGCACAAAACACGCGCGCGAAGTCTGTGATTTGAATTCGCCTGACTGGGGAATTTGTACTAGACTGCTAACAAGCGACAGGTCGCCGTTTGCCAATCTCTGATCGAAGCCAGCCAAGTACACCGGAACTTGAAAGACGGGCCTGCGTTACCCCCCAGGATCGACTGAAAATTGTCCGAAATTTAACTGCCCAAAACCGATCATTCTGGCCCATCAACTTTCGGGACAACTCCCGGCTCTTAACGCCAAGAGTGCAACCATGGCGATTGTGGATTGAGCAAGCGGACAGAGACGTTGGCTTATATGGTTCCCCAGCCCCAGGCGGCGATTTCCAAGGCCGAAGTACGTGTCGCCCCAGCGCCGCGCGCGGCTCAGAAGCGCTGGCCGATGGCGCTCTCGATTTGGGCTGCCGTCGCGGTGAGCTTAGCTTTGTGGGCCGGCCTCGCCTGGATCGTCAGCCTGTTCATGAGCCTATTCAGCTAATCCCCACCGAAAGCGCCGGGCGGCTTTGACGGCCCGACTATTGCTCTGGCAGCACCTGCATTCACCCCGTCCGCGGGACATTTGGGCTGCCTGATTAATGCCGACCGCTTCTCCCTCTCCCGCCAAGCCGCTCGTGGCGGTGATCACGCCTTGCTACAACGGCGCGCGGCACGTCGAGAACGCGATCAAGGCGGTCCAGGCCCAGACCTACCGGCCACTGGTCCATTGCATCGTCGACAACGCCAGCACCGACGCAACGCCCCAGATCATCGCCCGCTACGCCAACGCCGAGGTGCAGATCATCACGATCCGCAACCCCGAAACCGTCAGCTTCCAACAGAACTCAAACAAGGTCGCGACGCTGATCCCGGCGGAGGCCACCCACTTCCGCATGCTGCATGCGGACGACACCATGCCGCCTAACGCCATCGCCGACATGATGGAGGTCGCACTCGCGGACGAGACTATCGTCATGGTTGCCGGCATCGAGAAGATGAATGGCGTCCTGCGGAACCACGACTTCCCGGCCGAGTGCACTTTCTATGAGTCCAGCAATATGCTGGCCCGCTTCCTCTCCGACGAAGCGCACATCCCGACCGCGCACGTACTCTTTCCGCACGGACGTGATGCGTCAGGGTGAGAATTTTTATCCGAACGATATCGTCGAGTGCTACATCGCCTCGGTCTGCCGCACGCTCTCGCGCGGCAAGCGCGCGGGCTTCGTGCACAAATATATCGCAGACACGATCCGCCATAAGGATTCCGGCTCGCTGGTGTTTACGCTGGCGCCGAAGGTTAAAGCGGTGATCTGGGAGAAGCTGCTCTTCATCGAGCGCTACGGCCCCGCTGCGCTTTCGAACACGGAATACAAGCGCGTGCTGAACCGCTTCCTGCGCGTGTTCTACCGGCGTATTTTGTTCTGGGCGGTCTCCGGCGCCGGCGCCATCGCCAAGCGTGATCTCGGCCGCCTCGCCTCGCGCGGCCACAGGCCGAACCCGCTGGATTTCATCGCGTCGGTCGCGGTGTGGCCGTACTATCTGTTCTTGAAGCGCGTGAAGCGCCCGCAAGCACCGCCGCGCTGGCCGGCGGATTCCACCACAGCCGCGAGCTAAGCGCTGAGATCGAGCGCCTTGAGCGCCGCGATCAATTTCGCCTTCATTGCCGCTACTTTCTCACGTACCTGCGCGGCGTACGCTTCGCGGCCGGCGACCATCTTCTCGACCTGTTGCGTCAGCCGATTGAAGTCGACGTGATCGAGGTCCTGGCAGAATTCGCTCAGGCCCACGTCCGCCATCAGCGCATCCGTCTTTGGGCCATAGCTCAGTCCGATCAGCGGCCGGCCCATCTTCAGCGCAGCGATTTGCACGTGATAGCGCGACGCGATCACCAGATCCGTCTCGGCCATCACGGCCATCGCGTCATGGATGGAGGTCGCATTTTCTTCGCGCGGCGTGAGCACCCTTTGCTTCAAGCGCGCATCTACATCACGCGCGGCGCCCGCATCCGCTGGCGTTTGACCGAGGATCATGCGCACGCCGTAACCGCGTTCCCGCAGCCATTCGATCAGACGCGCGTGCTGATCAATGTATGTGTCGTAGACGCCAGCGCTGCTGTGCCACCCGTGATAGGTCATCATGCCCACACCAACGACGAGCGGCGCGCCTACGGGACGCTCAGCATCGGCAACTGGCGGCAGCAAAAACGCCAGATCAGGCACCACGCTGTCGATCGGCCCATCAACGCCGAGCCTTTGCATAAACTGATATGAATCTTCGTCGCGGTAGAGCCGCTGGCGCGCGAGCGATCCGGCAAACTTGAACATCTCGCGCCCGATCGGATTAACGATGGGACCAGCGCCAACACTGATGAAACGCCACTCAACGCCTTTCATGCGCGCAGCCAAGCACCAGCGCAGAAGCACGCTCGGCCAGCCTAGCGGTGTGTCGCGAAAATCATCGAACACGCCGGTGCCGCCGGAGAGAATGACGTCGTAGCCATTGAGCAATTTTAGCGTGCGCGACCAGTTTCGCCACGTGCTTGGTTGGCGCAGCATCAGCGTATCGAGCTTGCGCCAAATGCCTTCCGGACGCGGCGCGGCAATACCGACGGCCTTTACGCCGAAACGCTTTGCCGTTGGCTCAGGCTTGCTGCAGATCGCGGAAATATCCGCGTTAGGCATTTCGGCGCGTAGAAAATCGCGCAGCGCTTCGAATGACGCATCGTTTCCGAAATTGCCGGTGCCGTAGCCGCCGAAAATGCCGATGCGCAACGCGCGCGCCGGACCTTGCTGTACTGGCGCGATATTACTCGGCATGAACGCCTCGTGACGCGCCCGTGTTCATCGCTTCACGCAACACATCCCAGTATCGATCCTTGATCGCGGTCGCGCTGAAAGCTGCCGCCCGCGCTGCGGCCTTCGCGCCGTAGTCGGCGCGGCGTGTTGGATCATCCAGCGCGCGAATGGCGGCCGCCATCGCCTCATCATCGCCGACCGGCACCAGCACGCCATGCTCGGCGAACGTGATGCCACTAATGGCGTGACGCCGCTTCTCGGCGAGAATCTCGGACGGTCCAGAATCGCAATTGGTGGAAATCACAGGCCGGCCAACCGCCATGCCCTCGATCAGAGCGTTCGGATAGCCTTCCGACTCCGAAGACAAGATGAAAATGTCGGCTGCGGCCATAAGCGGATACGGATTGCCGATAAAGCCAGGTAAAATCACGCGATCCGCAACGCCGAGCTCGCGCGCCAATGCTTCAAGCGCGCCGCGTTCCTCGCCCTCGCCTGCGATAACCAGTTTGCGCCCGCCGCCAGCCGCCGCGAAGGCGCGGATCAGCACGTCGAAATTCTTCACCTTCACCAGCCGGCCAGCTGACATGATGAACGGCCCATCGACAGCGCTCGGCGCGGCTTCGCGCGCGGTCGCTTTGATCTTCTCACTGTCGACGGGGTTGGGAATGCTCAGCAGTTTCTCGGCGGGCACGCCGAAATTATTTTGCAGATCGCGCGCTACGCCGTCGGACACCGCGATGATCCGCGCCGCGCGCGGATAAAGGGTTCGCACCATTGTCCGTGACACGGCTCCGCGGAGGCCGCTGCCCAGGTGGTGCGAGGTGTGCGCCCGGGCGCTCAGCACCACAGGCGTACGCGCTCCCAGCACGTTGGCCCAATTGGCGCGGTTAAGGAAGCTCAGCGAAACGTCCGGCCGGAGCTCCTGATGAAGCTTGCGCACCGCCATGACGCTTTTGGCCAGCGAGAACCCGCAATCGAACTGGTGAACATCGACCCAATCCGGCGCGACATTACCCGCAGGTTCTTTGTCCAGCACGCCTAGCGAAATATCGAACTCCGGCGCGTTCCGGCTCCGGAATGGCTCAGCAAGGTGCACATGACCCGCTCGGCGCCGCCGCCAGTAAGTGAGTTAATCAAGAACAGAGCGCGTTTGCGCTTCGTCACGCCGCTCCTCCTTCTCGTTTGCCCGGCAGCCGCATGACGCAAGCAAGAGCCGATCCACGTGGCTGCGCTACGTCATGTCAGCATTCCACACGATCACGTACCGCCCGTTGGCGGCAGGCATGTCGGCCAACGCTTTGGCGTCCATGGGCCTCGTCATCGTCGGCCTGATGAACATCAATCTGCGGCACCTGCAATTGCGGTTTTTGCTGCCGTTCTACGTACTGATGGCGCTTGCGATTGTGAGCGCGCTGGCCAATGGCGGACTGACCGCAGGCTTGGTCACCGTCCTTTCCAAGCACGCCTATCTGATCGTGATCATCCTCTCCGTTTACGGCGCCATGACGCGCGCTCGCGGCGGCGACTTCATGGCTTCCATGCTGTGGTCCTTCCTGCCGGTATTCATCTGGCAGGTTGATGTCCATCGTATTCGGCTACGGCAAGATGACCGAAACCGACGTCAACTCCATGAGCTATATTGGCGGCTACAACCACGAGGCCGCGTTCTCGGTGACGCTTGCCACGTGCTTAACGGCCGCTTGCTTTGCCACCGGCATCCAAAAGCAACTCAAGTTCGCTGTTATCGTGATCTGCGTCGTCGGCATTTTCCTCGCCAACTACCGCACGACACTGGTGGCGATTGCGCCGCTGCTGATTACCTATCTCGCCGCATCATCGCTCGGGCGTTTCCCACTACGAGACCGCCCATTTGTCGCGAGCTTCTTAATCGTCGCCGGCGCATTGACGCTAGGCATACTCAGTCTCTTCCTCGCGGAGCGATTCAACGACGTCACCGTCGCGAGCTCTGGCGATGTGAACTTCTTCAAGCCGCCCTCTGAATACACCGTCGATGAAGGCCGCTTGCTCTCTGGGCGTCCGTTCATCTGGAGTTCGTATTTCTACGCGTGGCTGAAGGGCGATTTGACCGAATACGTGATCGGCTTCGGCCCGGATCCTGGAACGACACCTTCCCGCTCTATGCCCACAACACGCTCGTGAATTATCTCTACGAATACGGCGTCGTTGGCGTGTTCGTTATCTTGTGGGTTTGGATGTCGATGCTGGTGTCGGCTTTGCGCGTGCGCCATCCGCAAGGCGGCGTGCTTGTTGGCGCGCATTTGAGTTACATCGTGCTCAACATGGCGACGATGCCGATGTGGATGGTCGAAGGAAACATCCTCTACGGGCTGATCTGCGGCTATACGCTCTACCTGCTCTCGCTACAGCGAAAGCAGCCGCAGACGGGTTAGAGCGAACGCGCCGCCATCCAGCTCTGCAGCTGCAGCACTGACCAGAGGCGCGCCTCTTCCATCGTGCCGCCGCGCTGATAGCGCGACCAGAAATCGCGCACGCGTTGCGTATCGAGCAGGCCGTGGCTTTCGAGACGTGCCGGTGAGAGCAGATCTGCCGCCCACTCGCGCAACGGGCCGAGCAGCCAGCTTTCGAGCGGCGGCGAAAAGCCAGTCTTGGGCCGGTCGAACATTTCCACCGGCACATCGCGCGAGCAGTTCACGCAGGATGAGCTTGCCCTTGGCGTCCTTCATCCGCAGCTCTTCCGGCAGCGTCATCGCAAAGCGCACGACTTCCGGATCGAGCAGCGGAATGCGCGTTTCGAGGCTCACCGCCATCGATGCGCGATCGACCTTCGCCAGAATGTCGCCCGGCAGATAGTTGCGCATGTCGTGCAGGCAGAGCTGATCGATCTCGCTCTCAGGCAGGAAGCCATGATCGCGACCGTTGAGATGGCCGATGCCCGGGACCACCGGCTCGTTGCTCGGCCATTTCTCCAGGCTAAGCTCGTGCAGATTGATCAGCGACGTTGCGCCGAGCCATGGCGCGACACGCTTCAACGTCGGGCCGACGTCGCCGCCTGCGCCGTAGCGATCGGTGAAACCTTTGAGAAAACCCAAGCCCAGGCTCAGCGCCGACACGGGCGTTGCGTTAATCATCGCGCCAGCTGCGCCGCGCATCGGCATCTTGCGCATGCGATGCCAGAGCTTCGGCGTCGCGAAGTGACGGCGATAGCCGGCAAAGCCTTCGTCGCCGCCATCGCCCGAGAGCGCGACGGTGACGTGTTTGCGCGCCATCTCCGAAACCAGGTAAGTCGGGATCTGCGATGAGTCAGCTAGCGGCTCGTCGTACATGCGGCCAAGGCGTGTCACGACCGAGCGCGCCTGGTCAGCCGTCACCATCTCTTCGATGTGGTTAGTGCCAAGATGCTTGGCGATCGCGCGGGCATGGTCGGCTTCATTGAAGCGCGGGTCTTCGAAGCCGAGCGTTAGCGTGGTTACCGGTCGCGTCGCGCACTTCTGCATCGCCGCGGTCACGAGCGATGAATCGATGCCGCCCGAGAGGAAAACGCCGACCGGCACATCCGCAGACATCCGCTCCGCGACCGACGCCTGAACCAAGCGATCCAGTTCATCGACCGCTTCTGCCATGCCCATGGGCCGGCGCTCAGCGATGGCGCCACGCGCCATGTCATCGATTGACCAGTATTCGACGATCTTCGCCTGCTCGCCCCTCTTCCACGTCAGCAGCGAAGCCGGCGGCAGCTTGAACACGTTTTCGTACATGCTGAACGGCGCGGGAACGTAGCCGCAGGTAAAGTAGCGCGCGACGTTATCGCGGCTGACTTTGAGATCGAGCGCCTTGAATTGCTCCAGCGCCGCCAGCTCGGAGGCAAACGCGAGCCCCTCACCGCGAACCGCGTAGAAGAGCGGCTTTTCACCAAACCGGTCACGCGCCAGAAACATGCGCTTCTCGCGCCGGTCCCAAAGCGCGAACGCAAACATGCCGTCGACCTTTTTTAGCGCTGCTTCAACGCCGCATCGCGAGATCAGCTCGAGCAGAACTTCGGTGTCCGAACTGCCGCGCCAATTGTGGACGGACTCCGCGTCCAGCTCGGCGCGCAGTTCGTTATGGTTATAGATCTCGCCGTTGTAGGTGATGACGTAACGCTCATCGGCCGAGAACATCGGCTGGTGACCGGCGGGCGAGAGATCGACGATCGAGAGCCGCAAATGGCCGAAGGTTACGCTCTCTTCTGACCAGAACGCTTGATTGTCCGGCCCGCGATAGCGGATGGCGGCGACCGCAGCTTCCACCTGCGCGCGCGGGACTTCAAAGCCCCGGCCCTCAACAACGCCCACGATTCCGCACATTGGCTCGCCCCGTCAGGAGGCCGAAACGAGCGCATCAGGCCGCTCGATCTCGGAGCCGTGGAAAGGCGCGATGCCCCGATAGATGTCAAGCGTGCGCTCAGCGACCTTCGTCCAGGTCAAATAGCGTCCGGCGTCCGCCACGTAAGCTTGCGGATCGCTCAATGCGCGCTTCAGCGCTTCTGCAATGGATTCCGGTGAATTGGGGTCGAAATAGTTTTGCAGCGGCATGCCGAAGTCGCGATTTTCGGGGATATCGCTGAGCAGGATCGAGCAACCTGCGCCAATGGCCTCGAGCACTGCGTTGGAGCTGCCTTCGTGCAGCGACGCGTTGATATAAATCTTCGAGCCACGATAAAGCGGCGCCATGGCGCTGCGCGTGAACTTGCCCGCGAGCACTGTGCGCTCAGTCAGCAGCGGCTGAAGGCCTTCGACGTAATCGGTTTCGTCCAGTCCGCCCGCGACGACGAGTTTCGGCGGATTAGCCACGTCCTTGGCGAACAGCTCGTAACCTCGAATGAGGTTCGCTACGTTCTTCTGCGCCGTCACCCGGCCGACCGTGAGAATGTAATCGCCAACCGGCTGCTCGGCACTCGGTTCAACCGGCGGCAGCGGATCGGCGGCGTTGGCGATAACGTGGACGTTGCCCTTGATCCCGCGACGCGCCAGGCGTTCGGCCAAAGCCGGCGTCACCGAGATCACTGCATCCGCGAACCGAAGCTGGAATTCCGCCAATAGAAAGCCGAGCTTGCCGAGCGTACCCCACTTGCCGACGAGATAATCGGCGGAGCCGTAGCGGACGACCGTCTTTGCGCCCATGAGCTTGTAGGCCCAGAGGAAGATCGCCGAACCCAAGCCTTGGAAGTGCACGATCCGCGGACGCAACCGCATCGCCATGAAAATCGCGGTCACATAGTAAAGGATCTTGTCGGTCTTCAGGAAGTTCGAGCGCGGCGCCTTCATCAAGCGCACGCCTTTGAACTCTTCAGACTTGATATTGTCCGCCAGGCCAACCAGCGTCACGCGGTAATTGCCGCTCGCGACCACCAGCGGAAACAACATTTCCGCGTTCTTTTCCGCGCCGCCTTCTACGTCGGGAACGCCACGCGCACCGACCACGAAGATCAGCGGGGCTTCTTCACCGGACTTTGATTCTGGTGTTTGCGACATGTCTCGAATGCAGCTGGCGGAGGCGAGGCGGGAGGTCTTACCACGCGCTGGATTTATGCCTCAGCGACGAGCGTAAGCAATGTTTCTCACCTGCGACGCTACTGCTTCGCGCAGTACGATTAGAGGTTCAGTTGTTAGCTATAACCGCGTGGAACTGCGGCTCGCCGACCAGCATGCTGGCGCGAATGCGGCCTTCGTCATTCCCCCAGTTCAAACGCGGGCTGTTAATCGTAACGCCGCGAATTTTCACGACGCCAACGTCGTGATTGAACTCGATGATCGGCGTTGCGTCATGATCCGCAATTGTGAGGTTTGCGATGTCGATGTCGATATTCTCTTCGCCGCCAATCCAGACGTGACACGGGCTGGCGTTTTCGTTGGCGTCGCGGCCGCGGAAGTTGGGATCGCGGCTGGTGCAATTGGTCAGCGTCGCGTGGTCGCCCCAGATGCGGAAGTTGCGTTTGTTGTCTTCGGCAATGCAATCGGTCAGCACCAAATCGCGACTCTTGCAATCGAAGCCGCCGTCGGTTGAACCGCGCGCTTCGCAAGCTTCGTAACGAATGTTGGCATTGTCGGGCTCGTCAGAGAAGCCGTCACCGTTCCAGTATTCGCAGCCGTTCAGTTGCTGGAAGCCGCCCATAACCACGCGCCGATACGTGATGTTGCTGGCCCGATCATCCAGGGCGCACCCAACCGGGATACGACCACCGTCGTTTGTGGTGCCTTGCGCGGCGCAATCTTCGATCAGGCCGTTCCGTGAATTGTAGCGGATGCGGAGAAAACCGCGCTCCACGCGCGAGCCACGACAGCGACGCAGCACAAAACCGTCAATGCTGGCGTGCCCCTCGCCGTCGCCAGCCGTGTTCTCGAAGAAACGGTAAATGTTCTCGAACGCGCAATCTTCGATGGTGACGTTCGACACCGCGCCAGCGACGCGAAACGCGCCGTTGCCAATGTCGCGGAAATCAAAATGCGAGAACTTCACATGGCTGGCGCCGCGAACGAGCTTAAACACCTCCGGCCCTTCGTCGCCCGCCTGATCGCCCCGCACCAAAGCCAGCATCGGCGCACCGGTGGCGGCGTTCACGCCGCGAATGTGTACTTCCTGGCTCGCACGGCCGCCGCGCGCGATCTCGATAACATCAGCAATAGCGTATTCGCCGCGGTCAGCAGCGATCAGCACTTCACCGCCCGGTTGCAGATGTTCGATAAGGTTCGTGATCGCATCGAAGGCCGCAGCATTCTCCCATGACGAGCCATCGCCTTCGCCGGTCGGGGTCACGTGAATGACGTTAACGCGCGCATCGGCTTCGCCCGCGCAGCCCATGAGCGGAATGGCGACCAGAACTGAACGGCGAGAAACACGCATGCGCGCATTTAGCTCCGACAGCGCAACAGCGTCCACCACGCGCGCGTCGCGGGTTAGCTGGGCTTGGCTTCGAACGCTTTTTCCCCAGGGCGAGGGTCGCGCCGCTGGATCGGCTTGAAGACACCAGTGCCGGTAATCAACGTGCGCTCACCGGACCATATGCGACCGCGCACGACGTAAAGATCATCGGCGGTGGACAAGACCTCGCCTCGCCCCTTCCACCCAATCGCCGATATGGGCGCTGGAGAGAAAATCGAGCGTTAATCGCACCGTCACCCAGTATGAGGAGGTTTCGACCGAAACGATGTGACCCCAGGCCATATCAGCAAAGCTCATGAGCATGCCGCCATGCGCGTTAGTCATGCCGTTGGTGTGGTGCTCTTCGACGCGAAAACCCATCGTGTAGCCGCCGTTGCTCGCGCGCCGGTAGAGCGGTCCGATCTGGCGCACGAAGCCGCGCCGCCATTCGAGCGCAGCGTAGCCTTCGGGAATTTCAAATTGTGGAGGGGAGATATCGTCGGACATGCCCCGCATCCATTCCGCGCGGCCGCGAGCGATGCAAGTGAATCCGTACGCCAGAAAAGACGAAGGGCGCGGCCCTGGAGGAGGAAAGCCGCGCCCTTCGCCACGGAGACCCGCCCAGGGCCAACTGGTGTGACTATTCGAAGACTAGATCGTCGTCCAAATTGTCAAAATCTTCGAGGAAGGCTTCGACCGGCGCTGGACGCTTCGGTGCGCCATTGGTGCGCGGCATGCCGTTGACCATGTCGCTACGCACGTCAAAGCGCGCGGCGCGGATTGCGGGATGAAAGCCGACGTTGTGCAGCATGATCTGCACCTTCTGGCCGCGCTCCGCCCAATACGCTTCGATCTTTGCCTGCAGCGCATGCGCGCCGTCGCGAGAACAGAAGTCTGACTCACCGGCTCTATCTGAGCCCACGAAGTAATCGTCGTCGCTCGATGAGGTGTCGTCGAAGCGTTCTGCGCTGTTGGTCGCCGTGAGCATTCTGTCAATCCCTTCGCTGCGCAAAAATATGCACGAACAGCGACGCCGGATGAATTCCCCAAAGGTCGTGCACGAAGCGCTAGGCGAAGGCCTATGCCGTCTGACCTATGTCACGTGGTCAACTGACGTTGCGCACGGTTCCGTGATGATATGCGATGCATGGAGACACGTCCGCTCATCCTCCTCCTCGAAGACCATTGCGGTTCGGCAGAAGCAATGCAGATCGTTCTGCGCGATTGGGGCGCTGACGTCGTGCACGGCGCGGACGCTGACGATGTTGCTTCCACCGCGGGCGCAAATACGTCGCGCGCAACGATCATTATTACTGATTTTCACTTAACGGACACCGATGGTGTTTCGGCTGCAAAGCAATTGCGCAAGCGTGCGCCGCGCGCGCAGGTTTTGGTGTTGTCCGGCTCGCTTAACAACGACGCGAAGCGCGCGGCAAAAAGCGCCGGCTACACGTTCATGCACAAGCCAGCGCCGCCGCGCGATCTCATTGCTTGGCTTGAGCGAAATAACGCCCTGGTGGATTAGCTGCTTGCGCCGCACGCTCGCGGAGGCGAGAAGGCCTCGATGGACAGCGAAAGCGTAAAAACCCGCTTCCTAACAGCGATTGGCCACGATATGCGCCAATACGATCTTCTCGCGCGCGCACCGCGCGCGTCAGCAGAGGCAACGCCGCTCTATGTTCATTCGGATCCGGTGCTGCTCGAAACCATCATGCAGCAACTCATCTCGAACGCTGCAACGCACGGCGGCGGCAAAGCGCATGTCAGCGCCATCGAGAAAAACGGCGCCGTCCAAATTGAAGTCCGCGACGACGGACCTGGCATCGCGCCAGAGGATCAAGAACGCATCTTCGCTGAATTCGTTCGCGCCGATGGCAGCAGCGGCAATGGCCTTGGCGTCGGACTCACAATCGCAAAGGGTCTGGCCGAGTTGATGAAGCACACTATCGAAGTGCGATCGACGCCAGGCAAAGGCGCAACGTTCGTCGTACGCGCGGAACGCGCCTAACCGGCTTTGCTCATCTTCGCGATCGCTTCAGCGCGCGTGCGCACGCCAAGCGCACGATAGATCGCGGCCAAGTGGATCTTCACCGTGCCTTCGGCGATATCGAGCGTGCGCGCGATCTCTTTGCTCGCCTGCCCCTTCAGCAATTCGGGCAGCACGTCGCGCTGGCGGAGCGTGAGCTTATCTTGATCGAGCTTGAACGCGCCGCCTGAGCCTTCGCCGGGCGCGCCTTCGCGCTTGCCCATTGCCGGCGGCACAAAGATGCGGCCTTCGAGAATGCCCTGTAGCGCCGTCGCGATCTGGGTCGATGACAGCGACTTTGGAATGTAGCCGTGCACACCGGCGCCGAGCGCTGCGAGAATATCGGAGCGTTCTTCCCAAGCCGAAATCACCGCGACCTTGGCTTCGGGAAATCCGTCACGCAGCGCGGCAAGCGATTCCGCGCCAGACATGCCCGGCATGCGCCAATCGACCAGGACGAGGTCGCCCGCGCCTTCAGCCGTCAAGATTTCGAGCGCCCGATCCATGCTTTCTGCTTCGCGCACATCTTCAGCGTGAAGCACGTCTACTAGGAGCTGCTTCATTCCACTGCGAAACAGCTCGTGGTCGTCAGCAATCAAAGCTCGGATCGCCATGTTCCGCCGACCAATTCCGCGCACAGATTGGCGCGCGCAGACATTGCGACGGATTTCTCACATGCTCAACTGTGATTTTCGCGAACCTTAGCGGCCGGAACCGCGCGCGTTGATCGGCGTCACCGCTTCTTGCGCTGGATTTTCGCGCGCACGCACCTGGCGCAGCGTATCAATACGTGCGCGCTCGATCATGAAGAGTTCCAAGGAGCGGCCCGTGAGGTTCCGCCCGTTGGCGACGCGCAGGCTAATCGGATTGATCTGCTGCCCCCGGCGCAGCACTTCATAGTGCAAGTGTGGACCGGTCGAGCGTCCCGTCGTTCCAACGTAGCCAATCACCTGCCCCTGGCGCACGCGCGCGCCGGCGCGCATGCCGCGCGCGAAGCGGGACATGTGCGCGTAAGCGGTCTCGTAGCCATTGGCATGACGAATGCGGACGTAATTGCCGAACGAGCTGAACGGTCCGGCGCGCTCAACGACACCGTCGCCCGCCGCCAAAATCGCTGTCCCGGTTGGCGCGGCGAAATCAGTGCCGCGGTGCATGCGCGAATAGCCCAAAATCGGGTGACGGCGCATGCCGAAGCCCGAAGAGAGCCGCGCGCCGTTGATCGGCGTCTTCATCAGGAAGCGCCGCGCGCTCTTGCCGTCGGCATCGTACCAATCGGGACGTGAGTCGCCGGGCGCCATGAACTGATAGAACTCGCGCGAGCCACGGCTGGATTCGAGCGAAACGAACAGCAGGTCGCCGGTGCGGACCGTATTGCCCTCGTCATCGCAGAAGCGCTCGAACGGTTGTCGTGCGGTTAGCCGTGACCGACGCGCCGGGCTCCGAACGGAATGCGATCCCCGTCAGCTGAGCATCTGCGCCATCGCGTTGGAAATAGAGACTGATCGCCTGCCCCGGCCGCAGGCGGCGCGGATTGTAGACGTCAGAGATCGAACTCATCGCCGCGTTGGTGTCCGACGAAGACGCACCGGCGCGCGCCAACAATCCGGCCAACGTCTCGCCATTGGCGACGCGCATCTCTTTCGTTTCGTGACGGAGATAAACTTCAGTGAAGGCCAATTGCTCGGCGCGCCGCGCCGCTTCTTCGCGCATGGCAGCGCTTTCAGCCGCAGCCGCAGTGGCGGCGCCGCTGAACAGGCCTGCATTCCAGGCCAGCCCAAGACCTACCAGGAAAGCCGCTGCCATGAGGCCAGCAGCGGCCATTCCTTTACGGGCCTTCATGAGCCGGTGAGCGAATTCTGCTCTCAATCTCGTGCTCCAATAGCCGCCATCTGACAGAAAAGCACCATCAACAAGTGTTTTCCGCCGTTTGGTTATTCAGCCAGAAACCGTAATGGCGTCATCCAGTTAGCTTGTAAGACGCCTCAGAAAGCGGCTTTAACCCAACCAGGACCACGCCAAGCAGAAGAGTATGGCACACAGGTCTAACCAGGCCGTTGCGAGTGAAGAACGAGAGCCAAAAAAGCTCCCGCCTGACCCGCCGCCCCCACGTCGGCTCATAGCCGGCTGGTCTATGGCGCTCGGCGCCCTGGGTATAAGCTTGATTTTGCTGGGTTCTGGGCTCTGGTTCGTCCGCTACTCGATCGCGTCCTTCATGCTTGGCGCAGCGCTTTCAGAGCGCGGCGCCGACGCCGATTTCCAGTTCGTTAACCTCGATTTGAACAGCGCGGCGTTGGCGAACGTCCGCTTCGGATTGGAAACCGCGCCTGACGCCGCCATCCCCCTGGTCGAGGTGCGGTGGCGCTGGGAAGGGATTTCACCGCACGTTTACTTTGTTCGCGCGGTGCGCCCGCGCCTCCACCTTCGCATGGACGAAGGCGGGCGGGTCTCCGCCGGTGCGCTGGAGCGACTGAGCGGCGGCAAGCCCGGACGGCGCCGCCCTAGCCTTCCAGCCATAGAGCTTGAGATTCTTGAGGGGCAGGCAGTCCTCGACACGCCGTTTGGCCCGCTCAACGCTACGCTGCAAAGCTCCGGCACGCTCGGCGAGGACTTTTCGGCTTTGGGCGCGATCGCCGCGACTTCGCGCCCTGGCGAAGCGTACGCACTCCAAAACGGCGCAGCCGAGCTTGTCGTCGTTTCGCGCGACAGCAACATCTCTTTCCGCCTCAGCGCCAGCGCCAACGCGCTGACCTGGGACAACGCCCGCGTTACAGCGCCGGCCTTCCGCGTTCTCGGCCGCGTGCCGCTCGATCTTTCGCGCTACAATTTTGAACTCAACGGCCGCGCGGCGAACTATCGAAGCGCGAGCCTGTCTGCGCAGGCCATCACGGCCGCGCTCAGCTTTGAAGGCATCGCACGCGACACTGAACTTACGCCGGAAACATGGGCCAGCGAAGCGCGCGGCACGGCGGGCGAACTCCGCGTCGGCGACAACTCATTGCAGCACGCGCGCTTTGAGGGCCGCGTGGATGGCGCCGATGTACGCGGTCAGGGCCGTTGGTCACTCACGGGCGGCAGCTTCGGCGGGCTTGCGCTCGTCTCTGAGCAGCCAAGCGCCAACGGCGTCTTCCGTTTCGAACTCCAAGGCGATGAGACGTTCTCTGGCGAAGCGCGCGTCGTCCTCGCGCAATCGCGCCTCAACGAAGCCGCGCAAGCAGATCTGCGCGCCGCCTTCCCTGATATTCCCGACGCCCCCGTCGGCCCAACGTTCGCGCAAGCCGAACGCGCACTGGATGCGGCAGCGGATCGTTTCGATCTTTCAATACCGATCGCGATGAACGCGAGTGAAGAAGGTTTGCGCGTTCAGATCTCCGCGCCTGCTGAGGCGCGTGCTTCTTCTGGCGCCCGGTTGCAACTCGCGCCGCTACGCCAAGACAGTCCGGCGCTCGTGTTGCAATGGCCCGGCCCATCAGTGTCGGGAGCCATCGCGATCGAACTCTCGGGCGGCGGCGCGCCGAACGCTTCGCTCTTGCTCGACACCGTGGACTGGACGCCTAACGCACCGTTCGAAGCCGACGGCACGCTGACGCTAGCGAATTGGCGCGCGGAAAACGCGAGCATCGCCACTAGCGAACTCGGCGTCAGCATCGCTGTTCAACCAAAGGGCGGCGGGCGCATCGATTTGCGTGGCCCCGCGCACATCACCGGGCCACTTGGCGACGGCGAAGTGCGCGATCTCGTCGCCGCACTCGATCTCGGCATTCAGTGGGGTCACGGCTGGCGCGTGACGACAAACAACGGCTGCTTGCCGATCCGCCTCGGCGGCATCGACTCTGCCGGTCTCTCTTTTGCAAACGGCGCCTTCTCACTGTGCCCGCTCAACGGCGCGCTGATTGCTGCCGATGCAGCGCAAAACATGTCGGGCGGATTTTCGATCCGCAACCTCGGCCTCAACGGGCGGATGTCTGGCACTGAAGGACAACCGGCGCGTATGAGCGCGAGCAACGTCGTTGGGCTCTTCCGCGGCCGCACCGGCGATTTCACTTTGGCGCTGGAAGCCGATGCGCCCCGGCTCTCCATCGCCATGGCGGATGAACGCACGCTCGATGTGATGCTGCGCCGCCGCCTTACTGCCGATGCGCGCATCGCCGATAGCTGGAGCGTTGCGGGTTCATTCGACGCCGGAACGTTGACCGACCCGGCCTTGCCCGGCTCGGTCTCGGCGATCGTGGGGACGTGGACGGCAGAGCCAGAGGACGGGAAGCCGATCATCCGCGTGCATGCTGGCGAAGCATTGCTCACGGCCAACCGCCCCGACAGCGACGAAGATCGTCCGCTCTTCAATCCGCTGCGCATCACGGAAGCGAACGCGCTGCTGCAGAACGGCGAGATCAGCGCCACCGGCTCGATCCAGTTGGACGACCGCGGACGCCAACTCGCGCGGTTCACTGCGCGCCACAACATCGATGAGGGCGCAGGCGTCGCCACCGTGAACGCCGACCGCATCGAATTCGGCCCCGAATTGCAGCCTTACGAAATCACCGAGCAAGCGCGTGGTCTCGTTGAAGGCGTGCGCGGTCCGATCTCCGTGGGCGCCGACATTCGCTGGAACGCGCCAAGATTTGCTCGGCACCGGCATCGTGCGGCTCGACGGCGTCTCGCTCTCAACAGCGACGATCCCAATCGTCAATGACGTGCGTGGCGAGATCCGCTTCGGCGATCTGTGGACGCTGACCACGCCTCCGGGTCAGCGCGTCACCGTCGGCGAACTCAATCCCGGCATCTCGGTCACCAATGGCCGCGTCGCCTTCCAGCTTTTGAGCGAACAGCGCGTTTCCATCGAAAGCGCTGAGTTCGATTTCGCATCCGGTACGCTCGCTATGCGCCCGACTACGATTTCGCTTGGCGCGGACGAAACGCGCTTTGAACTCACTTTGCGCGATGTCGATGCCGCGGCGCTTCTGCGCACGCTGAGCGTGCCGGACATGACGGCGACTGGAAGACTCGAAGGCAGTTTCCCGCTGCTGCTCACCCGCCGGAGCGCCTTCGTCGAGGGTGGCGTCATCCGCGCGCAGGGCGAAGGTGGGTTGCTCTCCTACACCGGCCAAGCCGGCGACAGCGCCACAGGCGTCTCGCGCATCGCCTTCGATGCGCTGCGCAGCTTCCAATATGACAATCTCTCTCTGACGCTCGACGGCGACTTGAACGGCGATGTCGTCTCTTCAATTGAGTTCAGCGGCCACAATTCCGGCCGCCCAGTCGACCTCGGCCCGATTGCGCCGATCCCCGGCGTCGGCCGCATCACCGTTCGCGGCGTGCCGTTCGATTTCATCGTCCGTGTGACGGCCCCCTTCCGCCGCCTGGCGCAAACTGCCGCAACGATCACGGACCCCAGCGTCCTGATCAACCAAAGCCGGGAGCAGGAAGCACAAGAACCGGTTGACCCGGACACCCCGCCGCCAAGATAAAGTCTAGCTTCAGAGCGTATTCAGCTTGAGGCGGCTACGAGAGTAGCCCTGGAGTTTCGCGTGATGCGGGCACACCTGTTGACTAGCTTGGGGGCGGCGATCTTCGCCGCAGGCTGCATCCCAGTGCAGATCCAAGCGCCGGACGAACCGATTGAGATCAATCTCAACGTCAATATCCGACAGGAAGTCATCGTCCGGCTCGAGCGCGACGCTGCAGAACTATTGGATCAGAACTCTGATCTGTTCGGAGGCACCACGCCATGACGCGCAATTTTGTTCTCGCCGGCATCGCCGCCATCGGTTTGGCGCTGACCGCCACGACGGCATTGGCGCAAGCGCAGGATTCTGCACTGGCTCAAGCCCGCGCGAGCGGCCTCATCGGCGAACAGGCCGACGGTTATCTAGGCTTCGTCCCCGGCGCCGCAATCTCCGCCGACCTTCGGGGTCGCGTCGATCAAAACAACATCCAGCGCCGCCAACTCTATACGCGCCGCGCCGCTGAACGCAGCGTCTCGGTCAACGAGATGGCCGCCGCGGTGGCCTGCGAAGTTTTCGAGCGTCCGCGCATCGCGGTAGGTGAGAAATATCGCACCGAAGCCGGCCAATGGCGTCAGCGCACCGCCGGTTCTACGATCGAAGTACGGAGCTTGGGCGGCCAATAATCTTCGCCGGGAACAAGATGGAACCGCCGCCGTTTAAGTTCGGCGGCGGTTTATTTGTACGACTCTTCTCTCCCCGTCAGGCAGCGCCTGAAGCAGGCAACCGAGCCAGCACACGTCTCGCTTGAGGCGCGCATCGGACCACTTGCAACTCAAACCGCGTACAATGAGTATTTGCGTGGCTTGTTTGCTTTTAGGTCAGTGATTGAAGACTGGCTTTCTACTCACGGCGCGAAAGAAATAGGAACTTGGACGCCGCAAAACATCGCGTCTTACCTTCACGAAGACATCAACGATCTTGATTTGACTCCGCTTAGCGTGTCTCCAGTGAGCTGGGCGTCGCAAGCAAATGAGTCATTCGCCATGGGCGTTCACTACGTATTGGAAGGCTCCGCGCTCGGCGCGCGTGTCTTGTGCAAACAAGTCGAGGCGCTAGGCCTCAATCGTGACTATGGCGCGCGTCACCTGTGGGCCCAAGCGCAGACACTCGAAAGCTGGCGCGGCTTCCTCACCGTTTTGAGCGACCACAAAAGTGATGAGGACGCCCTGATCGCGGGCGCGAACGCCGCTTTCAAAGCAGCCGCCGGCGCGATGGAGCGCGCCGCAAATGTATGACGTCAAAGACGTAAACCTTAGCAATTGCGATCGCGAACCGATCCACATTCCAGGCACCATTCAGCCGCACGGCTGTTTGCTCGCTTGCGATCAGCAACTCGGCACGATCCTCCGCACCTCCGCGAACGCTGCATCCTTTCTCAGCCTCGGTGATGTTGAGCTGAACGGACGGGAGCTCTCAGAAGCGCTCGGCGCCGAATTTGTTCATACGCTGCGCAACGCTGCGGCGACGGCATCGGAAGGCACGCGTGCCGTTGCGCTGGTGAACCAAAGCCTCACGCCAGGCGGCGCGGACTTCGATATCTTCGTGCATCGCTACAAAGGCGCCGCGATCATCGAGTTTGAGCACGCCGATGCGCCAAGCTCAGGCGGACCGCTGGAAATTTCGCGCACACTCGTTTCATCGGTCGCGCGCTTCACTGATCTCAAGGATCTCTTCGCCAAGGCCCCGCGCCTCATTCGCGGCGTGCTCGGCTATGACCGGGTCATGATCTATCAGTTCGCGCATGATGGATCGGGCAAGGTCATCGGCGAAGCCAAGCGCAGCGACCTTGAGGGTTTCAACGGCACCTACTTCCCGGCGACAGACATTCCGCAGCAAGCGCGCCGCCTCTATCTGCAAAACCGCATTCGCGTGATCTCGAACGCCAATTGCGAGCGCATGCCGATCGTGCCCGAGTACGACGCTTCAGGTGAACCGCTCGATCTTTCGATGGCGCATCTGCGCAGCGTCTCGCCGATCCATTGCGAATATCTGCGCAACATGGGCGTCGGCGCTTCGATGTCGATCTCGATCGTTGTCGATGGCGCGCTTTGGGGGCTCATCGCTTGCCACCACTACGGACCGCGCATTCTCTCATTGCCACAGCGCATCGCGGCGGAGATGTTCGGCGAGTTTTTCTCGCTGCAAATAGAAGCGATGAGCCGCAAGTGGCGCCTCGATAGCGCCGCCCGCGCGCGCCGCTCGCTCGATCGCATCATGCGCGACGCCTCATATCAAGGCGACATCATCGGCTTCCTGCGTGAGAAGCTGGAGGACTTCCGCCGTCTCGTGCCATGCGATGGCGTTGGCCTCTGGATCAACGGCACCTGGAGCACGAACGGCGATACGCCGCCGTCGAAAGCCGCACCTTCTTTGATGCGCTTTCTCGGCACCGTCATCGATGGCCGCGTTTGGGCTAGCCACGAGCTCAGCACCGGTCACCCGCCTGCCGCTGAGTACGCCGACAAAGTCTCGGGCGTGCTCGCCGTGCCGCTCTCGCAAACGCCGAAGGACTATCTTGTCTTCTTTCGCAAAGAGGTCGTGCACACAGTCGAATGGGCTGGCGATCCGAATAAGAAGTACGAAGTCGGTCCGCTCGGCGATCGGCTGACGCCGCGCAAGAGCTTTACGATCTGGCAGCAAACGGTTGAACGCCAGTCCGTGCCGTGGACGGAAGACGACCGCGAAATGGCCGAAGCCGCGCGTACCGCGCTGCTTGAAGTCGTGATGCGCCATTCGGAAATTCTTGAGACGGAGCGCCAGACCGCCGACGTGCGCCAAAAGGTTCTCAACGAAGAGCTCAACCACCGAGTCAAAAACATCCTGGCGCTGATCAAGTCGGTAGTCTCACAACCCATCGATCCAGCGCGTGATCTCACCGACTACGTTGCTTCGCTGAAGGGCCGGATCATGGCACTAGCGCAGGCGCACGATCAGGTCGTCCGCAATGACGGCGGCGGTGCGCTGCGCGATTTGCTTGAGTCCGAACTGCGTCCGTACCGCGACGCTGCTTCGATCTCGCTCAATGGGCCCGACATTGGCCTGGATGCACGCGCGTATTCTGTATTGGCGCTGGTCCTGCACGAACTCGCCACAAACGCCGCCAAATATGGGTCGCTCTCGCAGACCAATGGCATGCTCGTCGTCGAATGGCAGATCAACGATGATGGCCGTTGCGATATTCTCTGGACCGAACGCGGCGGCCCTCCGACGAGCACGCCGACACGTCAGGGCTTCGGCTCGGTGCTGCTGACGCGCTCGATCCCCTTCGATCTCGGCGGCGTCAGTGAGATTAACTTCGAGCGCGAGGGCGTCACCGCGCACTTCGTCATACCCGCCAATTTCATTTCCGAATTGCGCCAAGAAAAGCCGAAGCAGCGCTCGACGCAGAAGAGCCAAGACCACCCCTCGCTTGATGGCCTCAAGGTCCTGCTGCTCGAAGATCAGTTAGTGATCGCGCTGGACGCAGAGTCGATGTTGCAAAGCTGCGGCGTCGGAGGCGTCGACACCACGTCGACGGCGTCGGAGGCGCTGCGAACGCTGGTCGCTACGACGCCGGATATTGCCGTGCTCGATGTCAATCTTGGCTCCGGCAACTCCTTCCCGGTCGCAGAAGAACTGCGGCGGCGCAAGATCCCATTCATCTTCGCGACTGGCTACGGCGACCACACCATCATCCCAAAATCGATGGCGGATATTCCCGTCGTGCGTAAGCCGTATGATCCCGACGCGCTGGCAGCGACGATGGCCCGTGCGCTTGCAGACCGCGACGCTTGAGCGCCTAGCAACGGCACACAGTCGGGCGCACATATCGCCCATGAAGATAGTCCTGCTCGTGGTTAGCTTGAGCGCCATTTTGGCCGCGTCGCTGGTGTTCGCGCTCGCCGGCTGGGACAGCTCATCGATGAGCATTCATGGCTGGATCGCGCTTGGGCTCGGCACGTTTTTGTCGCTGGCTCTTGGCGGCGGGTTAATGGCGCTTGTGTTTTACTCGGCTCGTAAAGGTTACGACGACCGGATCGAGGTCGACGTGCCGCCCGATCAGGACTGACCCCTTATGGTCAGTCTGAGCATAATGTGGTAGACTGACGCCATGGCCTCCCGAAAAGCCCCAAACGAAGCCGCCATGCGGTTCAAATCGCTGTACGCGCACGGCTTTGTTCGGGTGGCCGCCTGCGCGCCTGTCGTCGCCCCGGCTAATCCGGACGCCAACGCCGAAGCCATCCTGAAATTCTGGCGCGAGGCCGATGCTGAACGCGCCGCATTGCTGCTCACCCCGGAGCTCTCGCTTTCAGGCTACGCGATCGATGATTTGCTTCTGCAAGAGCCCCTGCTCGACGCGGTTGAAGCGGCGATCGCGAAGCTTGTTGCTGCAAGCGAAGACCTCTTTCCAATTCTCGTCGTCGGCGCACCACTGCGATCGCGTACGTCGATCTTCAACTGCGCCGTCGTCATTCATCGCGGCGCCATTCTTGGCGTCGTGCCTAAGAGCTTCCTGCCGAACTATCGCGAGTTCTACGAGAAGCGTTACTTCAGCGTCGCTAGCGACACCGAGGACGATCTCATTTCCGTGGCCGGCGACTGGGTCGATTTCGGCGCCAAGGTCGTCTTCACCGCGACCGACATCCCTGACTTCGCCTTCCACGTCGAAATCTGCGAAGACTTCTGGTCGCCGCAACCGCCATCGACGATGGGCGCACTGGCCGGCGCGAACGTTCTTCTCAATCTCTCCGCCTCGAACATCGTCATCGGCAAGGCTGAAGACCGCGCCGTGCTTGTCGATAGCCAATCGCGCCGCGCCACCGCCGCCTACGTGTTCGCCGCCGCCGGCCACGGCGAAAGCACCACCGATGTCGCCTGGGATGGCCAAGTCATCGTCTACGAGATGGGCGAGAAGATCGCCGAAGGCGAGCGCTTCGCGCGCGACCCGAAACTCGTCACCGCTGACATCGACGTCGCGCGTATTGCGCAAGAGCGCCGCCGTGTCGGCACCTTCCACGACGCCCAAGCGCGCGTGAAAGACGAACTCAGCAAGTGGCGACACATTAGCTTCGATCTCGGCGCACCTACAGAAGAATTGCCGCTTAAGCGCAAGATCGATCGCTTTCCCTTCGTCCCGGACGATCTCAGCAAGCGCGACCGTGACTGCTTTGAGGCCTACAACATCCAAGTTTCCGGCCTCGCCAAGCGCATTGAAGCCACCAACACCAAGCGCGTCGTCATCGGCGTCTCGGGCGGCCTCGATTCCACGCACGCGCTCATCGTCATTGCGCGCGCGTTCGATCTCCTCGGCCTGCCGCGCAAGAACATTATCGGCGTGACCATGCCCGGCTTCGCGACCAGCGATGAAACCAAGACAAGCGCCTGGGCGCTGATGAATGCGCTCGGCATCGATGCGCGCGAAGTTTCGATCGAACCGCTGGCGCAGCGCATGCTCGAAGATCTCGATCACCCCGCCGCGCGCGGCGAGCCAGTATACGATGTCGCCTACGAAAACGTGCAGGCCGGCCTGCGCACTGATTACCTCTTCCGCCTCGCCAACAAGGAAGGCGGCTTCGTCGTGGGCACAGGCGACCTCTCCGAACTCGCGCTCGGCTGGTGCACGTACGGCGTCGGCGATCACATGAGCCATTACAACGTCAACGGCGGCGCGCCGAAAACGTTGATCCAATATCTCATCCGTTGGGTGTCGGACTCAAAACTCTTCGACGCCAACACGTCGGCGACGCTCAACAAAGTTCTCGAAGGTGAAATCAGCCCCGAGCTCATCCCCGGCGCCACGCCGCAAAGCACGCAAGCCGTCGTCGGCCCGTACGAGTTGCAAGACTTCAATCTCTTCTGGCTCACGCGTTATGGCTTGAAGCCCAGCAAGATCCTCTTCCTCGCCTGGAGCGCTTGGCGCGAAAAATACGACTACGCGACGTTGAAGAAATGGCTCGGCGTCTTCATCACGCGCTTCTTCACCAACCAATACAAACGCAGCGCCGTGCCGAACGGCCCGAAGATCGTCTCCGGCGGCGCCCTCTCCCCGCGCGGCGATTGGCGCATGCCGAGCGACGCAAGTGCGGCAGCTTGGCTGGCTGAGCTCGACTCAAACACACCTGAAGCGCTGGACTGATCTCCTCTCGCTGCTTAAGCCCGCCCCTATGACGCTCGACGACCTTATCGCACTGCTCTCGCCGCTGGCCGCGAGATCATGGCTGTGCGCGCGGCGGGCATCGACGCGCAAACCAAGGCCGACGGCTCGCTCGTCACCATCGCCGACCAACGCGCTGAAGCGATCATTGAAGCGCGACTGAAAGAGCTTGCGCCGGATATTCCAATGCTGGGCGAAGAAGCTGTCGCCGCCGGGCGCATCGCCGATTGCCGTGGGCGTTTCTTCTGCGTCGATCCGCTCGATGGCACGCGCGGGTTCGCCAAAGGCGGCGACGAGTTCACGGTGAACATTGCACTCGTAGAAGATGGCTCCCCGACGATCGGCGTTATCTACGCGCCAGCGACGGCCGAACTCTACGCGGGCGAACCAGGCAAGGCGCTTGCCGGCAAATGCGATCCGCAAACGGCGCAACTGCTTGAACTGATGAAGTTGATCAGCACAAGCGCTGCGCTGCCGCCGCAGCCGCGCGTCGTGGCTTCGGATTTTTCTGGCCGCAACGAACGCACCGGCGAGTTCATCAAGGCGCTGAACGGCGTCATCACGCATGCCAGCTCATCGATCAAATTCTGTCGCGTCGCGGAAGGCGCGGCAGAGTTTTATCCGCGCTTCGGCGATGTGAGCGAATGGGACGCCGCCGCAGGTCACGCAATTCTAAAAGCCGCAGGCGGCGACATCATGCTGCTGGATGGATCGCCGCTCCGCTACGGCGGCAAGAACGGCGATTTTCTGATCCACGGCTTCGTGGCCTACAGCAGTGACATCGCAAAGGCCGCGGCGCTGGCTGCGCTCACGCGCTGAGGCGTGCGATCAAGCGCCGCATGAACTGAGCGCCTTCTTCGATCTGCGTGCGCTCGATCCATTCGTCAGGTTGGTGCGCCTGTTCAATGGAGCCTGGGCCGCAGATGATTGCGGGGATACCAGCGCGCTGGAACAGCCCCGCCTCGGCGGCATAGGCCACGGCGCGGGTTTCGTTATCGCCTGTGAGCGCGCGCGCGAGCGCTTCGGCTTCGCTGTCGCGCTCGATGGCAAAGCCCGGCGTGTTGGTGCGGCGCGTGATAGTGACGCCGCCCTCTGGCGCGCGCGTCTTAATGTTCGCATCGATCTCGGCGGCGACGGCGCGGAAGCGCTTCTCGATCGCGTCGCCTTGCGCCGCCTCCGGGCAACGGCAATCCCAGATGAAGGAGCAGCGGCGGGCGAGGATGTTGCCGGCAGTGCCGCCATCGACCTTGCCGATGGTCATTGTCGGGCCGGGTGGATTGAAGTGCGGGTGTGTGGCGCTGCGCGCTTCCTCGCCCATGTCCGCCACAAGCGACATGAGCTTTATCGCCTCCATCACCGCCGAGACGCCTTGATCTGGCAAACTCGAATGGCCTTCGCGTCCCATCACATCGACAATGAAAGAGCGCACGCCTTTGTGCGCGGAGACGACCTTCATGCTCGTAGGCTCGCCGACGATCACCGCAGATGGCTTGTGCGTTTGCGCCGCGAGCTCTGCGATCATTGATGGCGCGCCGAGGCAGCCGATCTCTTCGTCGTATGAGAGCGCCAGCACGATCGGCCGCTTCAGCGCCGCCGCCCGCGCCTCATCGGCATGCGCAAGCGCGAGCGCGATGAACGCTTTCATGTCCGCCGTGCCGCGACCGTAGAGCTTGCCGTCGCGCTCGCTCAGCACCCACGGATCGCTCGACCAGGGCTGATCATCGACCGGCACAACATCGGTATGTCCCGAGAGCACAACGCCGCCTGGGGCGTCGGGGCCAATACTTGCGTAGAGATTGGCCTTCGTCCCATCCGCGTTGGCAACGCGACGTGAGGCGATGCCGCGCTGGTGGAGGAAATCCTCCACCCACGCGATCAATTCTAAGTTCGAGTTGCGCGACGTCGTATCGAACGCGATCAAACGCGTGAGAATATCGAGCGTCGCGCTGATCTCGCTCACTGCGGGGCTGAGACCGTTTGGCCGCCCGGCTCTTGGAACGACAGCAGCACGATACGGAAACGCAGCGCGGCGTTCGGCGGGATCGGGCCGCTGCCCGATTCACCGTAGCCAAGCGAGCCCGGGAACGTGGCGATCACTTCATCGCCCGGATGCATGTGCGTGATCGCCTCGGCGAAGCCCGGCACAACACGTTGCAGTGGGAATTCAACCGGCTCACCGCGTGCAAACGAGGAGTCGAACACTTCGCCGCCATCAACGAAGCTGCCCTCGTAGTGCACGTTGGTGCTCGCACCCATCGACGGCGTTGGCAGGGTTTGATCGGCGCCACGGCGCGTGAACTGGAGCACGAGGCCCGACGGCAATGTCTGCGGTTGTTCTTGCACTTCAGCTCCCAAACCTGGAATGGACGTCGACGCCTGCTCGGCTTCTTCCATGCCGTCCATGACGCTAGGATTGTGACACGCCGCGAGCGTCAGTGCTGCGGCGACGATGAGAAATCTGATCATCTGTAAAGCGCTTCCGATTGTTCAATGGTCCAAGGTTCAGCTTCAGCGGCGCACTCCCATTCCTGGAAAGCAGCGTCGGCAAAAATGGCGTCGCAATATTTGCGTGCGGAGTCCGGCATGGTGACGGTGTAGGTGCGCAGACGCGTGCAAACAGGCGCGTACATGGCGTCAGCGATCGAGCGTTGGCCAAATAGAAACGGCCCGCCATATTTGCCGAGCGCGCGCTCCCACAGCGCAAACAATTGTTTCAGATCGGCGCCGACGTTGGCGTTCCAGTCCTGCTCACGGTCGAGGCGGCGGCGGATGTTGCAGGACATCGCTTCGCGCAACGCCCCAAAGCCAGCGTGCATTTCGGATGCGGCAGAGCGCGCATCGGCGCGCGCGAGCGCGTCGGCGGGCCATAGAGAAGGCGATTGCTCAGCCGCCCATTCGCAGATCGCCAGGCTTTCGTAGATCGCGGTATCACCGACGCGCAGCGCCGGCACGCGCCCGTTCGGGGAGACTTCGCGGATTTCCTTGATCTGCGAGCGACCATAGCCCTCGGCGCCGAGCGGAATGATCTTTTCATCGAAGGCGATACCGCCCCACTTCAGCGCCAGCCACGGCCGCATCGACCAGGACGAGTAATTCTTGTTGCCGATATAAAGGACGGGCAGCGCCATGGGCTGGCTTGTTTCAGAGGCCGCCCGGGAGATCAAGGTATGGCGGCAGGGTTGCCTGTGGGGGGGCCGGACCGGCAAGGCCCGGCCCTTGCGACACCTGACGCGCGAACACCTTGAGGACAATTCGTGCGTCTTGAAACGATACACCCGCGTGAACTCAGTGCGTCTGACGCGGCCCTGTGGAGGGCCCACCAGAGCACCGATCAGGCGCTGCAAAGCCCCTATTTGACGCCGGATTGGGCGCAAATGGTCGGCGCGGTGCGCGATGATGCACGCGTCTGTGTGATCCAGGACGGCGCGGGCTTTTTCGGCGCACAGCGTCTATCCCGCTTTGCCGCCATGGGCATGGGCGCACCGATCGCGGACTATCAGGGCGTTGTTGGGTTGCCGGACTTGGCGGTCAACAGAGGCGACCTTTGCCGCGCGCTGCAAGTCGGCCGCATCGACATTACGCATGCGCCGGCTGGCCAAAGCCTGCTGAAAGGCGCGGTCGCTGGTCAGGAAGGATCATGGATCGCAGACGTTGCCGGCGGACGCGATCTCTACGACGCGGCGCTGAAGCAACGGCGCAGCGAGTTCGTGCGCCAGACAGACAAGAAGGCCCGCAAGCTTGGCCGTGAACACGGCCATCTCGAATTTCGCGCGCAGTCGACGGAACGCGCCGATTTCGAAACGCTACTGGCTTGGAAGAACGCGCAATTGAAACGTACCGGCCAGCCCGAGATTTGGGCGGCGCCGTGGGTGGCGCAGACGCTTAACGCCAGCTTCGAAACGCGCGGCACGGTGTTCGGCGGGGCGCTGTTTACGTTGTCGTTGAAAGGCCAGCTTGCGGCGGGCGCGTTCTGTTTGCGCAGCCCTCGCGTGCTCCACTTCTGGATCGTCGCACACGACAACGCGTACGATTCCTATTCGCCGGGCGTACAGCTTGCGCGCTGGGTGCTGGGCTGGGCCGGCGACAACGGCATCGCCGAAATCGATTTCGGCCCGGGTGACTATCAATACAAGCGTCAGCTCTCGACCGGTCAACGTATGCTCGAGCGCGGCGTCGTCGCAGGTAGCTCTTGGTCTGCTGCTGTGCGCCGTGCGGAAAACGCCGTGCGCGCGCGCATCGAAAAGCTGCCGCAACCGAAGCTGGCAGAATTGCCGGGCAAGGCGATGCGCCGCCTAGACCTTATGCGCGCGCTTCACGCCTAAGTCGAATTTACGAACCGTCGAGGGACACACACTGCGAGTGTGTGGCCCTTTGATTTTACAGCGGAACGTAGCCTCTGCCGTCGCGTTGCGAAATGCAGAGGAGACACAAGATGCTTCAAGACGGAACCGCTTGGATACTCGTCGCCGATGGTCGCCGCGCCCGCGTGCTGGTGGAACAACGGCGCGGCGCTGAACTTGAGGAGCCCTCAGATTGGTCGATGCAGATCAGCGAGGAAGACCTCTACGATCCGCAAGACAAGGCTCCGCGCAGCTTCGACCGCGTTGGCGCCGGCCGGCACGCTATGGATGGCGGACGCAGTTTGCATGAAGTCGAAGAAGAGAAATTCCTAAAGCGCGTCGCCGACCGCGTTGGCGATGCCGAGAAACACAATCTGTTTGATCATCTGGTGATTGCTGCCCCGCCACGCGCACTCGGCCTATTGCGCGCCATGCTCTCGGCAGGCGCGAAGTCACGCATCCGAGCGGATCTATCGAAAGACCTGCTGGGCGAGTCCGCGCCGAAGTTACGCGAACGCTTGAACGAATTGATGCGACACAACTAGGCGTTAAGCGGCGACGGACGCCGGATCGTGCTCTGCCACGAAATGCCCGGGGTCAATCTCGATCCATTGCGGGCGATACTGCACTGCGTCCGGGCTATCTATGATGCGCGACTTGAGGAAGCGGAGGGGCGCGCGCGTATCAAGCGGACTCGGAAGATCTCCGACCAAGCGCACGCGCGGTTTGTTGCGCGCGACATCCGGATCGGGCGTTGGCGCAGCCGCGAGCAGCGCTTTCGTGTAGGGATGACGAGGATCGCGGAGGATGACTTCTGCCGGGCCATACTCCACCGCGCGACCGAGATAGAGCACGAGCACGTTGTGCGAAATTTCGCGCACCACCGCGAGATCGTGGCTGATGAACAGGAAGCTGGTTTTGTATTCCCGCTGCAGGTCCGCAAGCAGTTTCAAGATTTGCGCCTGAATTGAAACGTCGAGCGCGGACACCGCCTCATCACAGACCACGAGCTTGGGCTTCAGGATCATTGCGCGCGCGACGCCGACGCGTTGATTTTGGCCGCCCGATAGCTCGTGCGGATAGCGATTGATGAGATCAGGATCGAGCCCGACCTGACGCATCATCTCCTTCACGCGCTCCTCGCGCTGCGCGCGCGTCAACACCGGTTCGAAAGCGAGTAGCGGTTCGGCGATCGAGGCGCCCAGCGTCATGCGTGGATCAAGGCTGGCCAGCGGATCTTGGAAAACGATCTGCAAATCCTTGCGCGATTGCCGGATGGCCTCACGCTCGCTCGGCAGCAGGTTGCGACCGAGGAATGTCACGTCACCGGCATTGCGCGGCAGCAATTGCACAACCGCGCGCGCCAAAGTCGACTTGCCGCAACCGCTTTCACCGACGATGCCAAGCGTTTCGCCGGCGCGCAGATCGAAGCTTACGCCGTCCACCGCGCGCAACGGCTTGCTGGCGCCAAAGATGCCGCCGCCTTTGACTTTCACCGGGAAGGCCACGCGCACATCTTCAACCTTGAGGATTGGCGGGCCAGTATCCGGCTCCGGCAGCGCGACGTAGCGCTCGCCATCGATGCGCGGCACGGCTTTGAGAAGCATCTTCGTGTATTCGGCTTTCGGCGCGGAATAAATCTCTTCGACCGTACCCGTCTCTACCACTTCGCCGCGGCGCATCACGGAAACGCGCTGGGCCATGCGCGCGATAACGCCCATGTCGTGTGTGATCAGCGCGACCGCAGCGCCAGTGTCTTTGCGGAGATCCTCGATGAGATCGAGCACTTGCGCTTGCACCGTGGCGTCAAGCGCGGTTGTCGGCTCGTCCGCCACCAGCAGCGCGGGCTCGGCCATCATCGCCATGCCGATCATCACGCGCTGGCGCATGCCGCCGGAAAGCTCATGCGGATATTGCGTGAGGCGCCGCGCGGCCTCGGGGATGCGGACGCGCTCCAGCCACTCGACGCAACGTTCACGCGCGACAGCGCCCTTCACCTTGAAGTGGTGCTCCAGCACTTCGCCCATCTGCGTCTCGATGGTGAGATGCGGAGTTAGCGCGGTCAACGGATCTTGGAAAACAAATGCGACGTGACGTCCGCGCACTTGGTCCAGTTCACGGCGCGGCAGATCAAGCACTTCGCGGCCCTGAAATTTCACCGAGCCCGTCACGCACGCGTTTTGTGACGTCAAACCGAACGCAGCCAGGAATGTCTGGCTTTTGCCCGAGCCGCTTTCCCCTACGATGCCCAGACACTCGCCCTTCGCAATCGAGAACGAGACGCCTTTCACCGCTTCCACGTCGCCGTCGGGCGTATCGAAGGTGACGGCGAGGTTTGAGATTTCGAGGACGGATTCAGTCATGCGCGCCGGAGACTAATAGCGGCGCCGAGGATGTCCATTGCCGGTAGCGGTTCCATTCCGGTTGTGGGACAAGCGGGCGACGGAGCGAACCATGGCGCAGATGAACTACCTCACCCAGTGCACATTCGATTTCGGCGCGCTCGCGCAATTGCCGAAAGTGTTGAAGGCCAACGGCGTCAACCGTCCGTTCGTCGTCACTGATCCGGGACTGAAGGCAAACGGCTTGCTCGACACGCTGCTCGCCGCGCTAGGCGCACCGCCCGCTGGCGTGTTCACGGATACGCCGCCAAACCCAACCGAGTACGCATCGCGCGCCGCAGCTGACGCGTATCGCGCTTCAGGCGCGGACGGCATCATCGCATTCGGCGGCGGATCATCCATGGACCTCGCGAAGGCGATGGGTCTGATGGTGACGCACGAGGGTCCGTTCGAGCGCTTGGGCGGCTCGAAGCGCGGCATGAAGTTCATCACCAAGATTCCGCCGCTCGTTGCTGTGCCGACGACGGCGGGCACTGGCAGCGAAGTCTCGCCAGGCGCGGTCGTCATTCTCGACAACGGCATGAAGGAGACGTTCGTTTCTGCGCACCTGGTGCCTGTGGCGGCCGTCTGCGATCCAGAACTGACGCTTGGTTTGCCCGCTTCGCTTACGGCCGCCACGGGCATGGATGCGATGACCCACTGTATCGAAGCAGTGCTGACGCCTGTCGTGCATCCACCGGCGGAAGCGATCGGCGTCGATGGCGCTGAGCGGATCGGCAAGTGGCTCGAGGTCGCCGTGCGAGATGGCAGCAATCGCGACGCGCGTTGGCACATGATGATGGGTTCATACGAAGGCGCCCTTGCCTTCGCGAAAGGCCTGGGCGCCGTACACGGCCTCAGCCACGCACTCGGACGCATCCATGAGCTGAAGCTGCACCATGGCACGCTGAACGCGGTGATCCTCCCGCACTCGCTCGCCATTATCGGCAATAGCGCTGAAGAGAAGTTCGCGCGCCTGCGCCGCGCGCTTGGGCTCGCTCCAAATGCTGATCTGGCTCAGTACATCGCCGACCTCAACGCACGCATCGGCTTGCCAGCGAGCTTGAGCGCAATGGGCGTCAAGACCGAGCACGGCGAAGGCGCGATCGACTACGCCGTCGCCGATCTTGCGACGCTCTCCAACGCCGTGCCGTTCGATGGCGACAAGTATCGCGAGTTGTTCAAGCGCGCGCTGTGAGCGCCGCCGTCCTGCTCGACATTTTCCAACGCGCACGCGATCTTGTGGCGCGGCCCGAAAACGATTTCGCGTGGTCAAGCTGGCGCGACGCTGAGCACGCGCTGGAAGAGATCGACGGCATCATTTCGCGGTTGCGAAACGGTGACATTCCCGACCAGTTCGCAATGTCGATCCTGTTCGCGCCGACCGGGCCAATGCAGGAGCTGTCGCTTAGCAGCGGCTGGGGTAATCGCTTCCTTCAACTCGCCAGCGAATTCGACGAGGCGACCGAGGGCTGACAAGGAAGTGATGCGCGCGGCGGACGCGCGCGCTTGCCGCTCGACGCCTGAGCGCGCAATTTCCGCCACATGACGCTCGAAGCTCTCCGCACCACTTGGCCGCCAAGCCGCGCCGACCGCACACGCGCGGTCAATGAAGATGGTTGTGCCGCCGACCCTGCGGGACCCGCCGCGCAGTGGACATACGAGACCGCCGCCATCGGCTTCGTCACGTCAGGTTGGTTCGAGTACGCCAGCGAAGATCAGACGACGCTTGCAGCGCCAGGCTCGGTCATTCTCGGCAATGCCGGCGAGCCGTTTAGCGTTCGCCATGTCGATACGCGCGGCAACCGCCGCTTGGTCGTGAGCTTCGAGAGTGAATTGCTTGAAGAGGTCGCGAACGAAGCTGGTGTCCGCCCGCGCTTTGAGCACATCGCGCTGCCGCCGAGTCAGGCCGCAACCCGCGTGTTTGGCTTAATTCGCGGGCTTTCTCAGCCCGGCGGCAAGGATCTGCTTTACCCGCTTGCACACGCTGCGCTGACGGCGTGCGAGGATCGCGCGCCGGAACGCATCTCGTCGCGTGATCGCATGCGCGTGCAGGACGCCGTGAGCCATATCGAAGAACATTTCGGTGAAGCTTGCACGTTGCAAACCCTCGCCGACGTCGCCCGCCTCAGCCGCTTTCACTTCGTGCGCATGTTTGGCGCTGTCGTTGGGCAAAGCCCAAACCAGTATCTGATCAACACGCGTATGCGCGCGGCGTCCGATCGCCTGATAACGACGACGACTCCGATCGCGCAGATCGCGTTCGATGTCGGGTTCAACGACATCTCGCACTTCTATTCGTGCTTCCGCGAGGCGTTCGGCTGCACGCCGCGCCAATGGCGCCTGCGCACCTGAAGCAATATCGCCCAAGAAAGCCAGCTTCGCTCTCGCGCTCATAGGCGCGAGGGAGTTCACATTTGGATTACGCGGAAACTGCGGGGCGCACGTTGCTGGGCCTCGGCGCGTTGGGACTGGGCGTCATCAGCCTGCTTTACGCGGACTTCGCAACAACCTGGCAACCAGTGCCTGATTGGATCCCGTGGCGAACACCGCTCGCTTACGTCAGCGGCGCTTTGCTCGCAGCAGCCGGCGCGGCGCTGATCGTCAATCGCGGCGCTCGCATCGCGGCGGTATTCATCGCGGCGTTTCTCAGTTTTTGGGGGATCGCGCTTCAAGCGCCGCACGTAATCGCGGGCGAAGAAGCGGCATGGCTCGCACCTGCTGAAATACTTGCAGTCGCGGCGGGTGCTTGGACGCTGTTTTGGCTTGGCGCTGCGGACTCCTCATTTCGCGCGCGCGCCGTTCAACTCGGGGCGACGTTCTTTGGCTTGATGCTCCCCATCTTTGGCGTCGCGCACTTTCTCTACATCGCCTTCACCGCGTCGATGATCCCCGCATGGATCCCATACCGCGTGTTCTGGGCGTGGTTCACGGGCGCCGGTCATGTTGCTGCAGGTCTTTCGATGGTACTCGGAATCGTTCCGCGCATTGGAGCTACGCTGCTCGCATCGATGTTCAGCGGTTTTGTGCTGCTCGTTCACATTCCGCGCGTCATCACCGATGTCGACAACCGCACGGAATGGCACCTGCTCTCCACCGCATTGCTGCTGACAGGTGCAGCATGGATCGTCGCAAGTTCATTCAGGCGCTCGCCAACATAGCCCAAGACACTCCGCTCACGTTCGCATTCACTCCACTTGCGAGAGGCAGGTGGAGTTTTGCGATGAGAGCTATGGTTACAGCTTTGGCGTTGGCATGTGCGTTTGTTGCGCCGAACGCGTACGCGCAGATGGGCGGCGGCATGGCGCCTTCGTCGTCGGCGCCACGGCAGGACCCGGCAGTGCCATATCAAGCCGGCGTCGCGGCTTTCAATGCCGGCAATTTCCCCGAAGCGATCCGACAATTGCGCAATGCGCGGCGCGCGTCGCCGAACGATGGCGTGATCAACTACGCGCTCGGCCTCGCCTACAACGCCAATGGCGAGAAGGAAGAGGCCAAGACCGCGCTTGAGCGCGCCGTGCGCGCCGCCAACGCACCCGTACCAGCGCATTTGCAGCTCGGCCTCGTGGCGATTCAATTAGGTGATCGCGAGACGGCGACAGAACAACAAACGGCGCTGCAACGAGCAGTTGCCGCATGCGACGCAACGTGCGGCGACGCTCGACGCGCGCAAATGCAAACGGCTTTAGATCAACTCACGCAAGCGCTGGCGACACCGTAAGGTTCACTCCACGCGGGCGAGGAAATCCAGGATTGCGTCCCACGCGTCGGGCTCATCGAGCTGCGGCGCGTGACCGATGCCTTCGACCGTGATTGCTTCAATCGTATCGCCTGCGGTGCGCATGCGCTCGACGCCGTCAGGCGTCAGAATGTCGGAATGCTCGCCGCGCACGCTAAGCACCGGCGTTTTCGCCAGTGTCTGGAAATACGGCATGAGGTCCGGCGCGGGTGCGTCCGGATCGAAATCCGCGAACGCGAGCGCGATATGCGGATCGTAGTCGAGCTCGAACTGGCCGTCGTCTCGTTCGCGATGGGTGCGGCGGGCGAAAGCGATCCAGAACGCGTCATCATCGAGCCGGGCAGGGAACGCAGCGCCATTGGTGGAGCGGATCGCTTCGGCAGCGTCCTGGATGGTCGCAACAGGCTGCACGTTGCCGACATAGCTGGCGATGCGCGACAAGCCGGATGTATTCACTTGCGGGCCGACATCGTTGAGCACCGAGGCCGCGATGCGTCCTTGCGTCGTCGCGGCGATCACCAGCGTGATGAGGCCGCCCATCGAGGTGCCGATGAATACAGCTTTCGGAATGCCGAGCTGATCCATCAGCTTCAGCACGTCTTGCGCGTACACGGCCGGTACGTAGTGGGCGGGATCGGGATCGTTCGAGCTTTTGCCGCGGCCGCGCATGTCGGGAACGATGACGCGGCGGCCGAGCGCAGCAATGCGCGGCGCGATGATTTCGAAGTCGCGCGAGTTGCGGGTGAGGCCATGCAGGCAAATGACTGGCAGGCCTGTGACAGGTTCAAGCGGCGGATAATCGCGTGCGTAGAGCGCGAGTTCATCGACTGTCGCAATGATGCGCTCTTCATAGCCGCCGATGCCGATGGGCGCGCCAGAATCCATGCTCTTCTCCGTCAGCCCGGCGCGCGCTGTTGCGTCGCCGTTGCGTTGGCATCGACATACTCAACCGCCCGCATGGCCCGCAACCGCGCGCCCCAGCTTTGCTGTACGGCGTTACGTTCACTCGCCGCAACGGCTTCGCACGTGCGCAGTACGATCTCGGCGCCGCCGACCGTGAAGCGATCGAAGCACAGACCAGCGAATGCGGACTGGCGTCCAAGTTGAATCTCAACTTGACGCTGCGCAGGCGCGAGTTGCCCGCGCACGGCAAGCGCTTGCGCACGCGCGATGGGCCCGGACCCACGGAACTTTACGATGAAGCCCAGCGGCTCAGCGCTCTGCGTCTGCGCCAGTTGCGCAGCGGATTGCGCTTGCGCGAGCGCCGGCGTTTCAGGCTGCAGCGCGACGACGAGCGCAACCGCCATCAGCGCGCCGGTCACGGCGATGCCCCGTGCGCAGAGCGTTCACATCCATGGCGTGACCTTGGGCCTCCGATACCGCGCCGTAAAGTGCTCTCGCTAAGGCGCCAAACGCTGCGCCGCGAGCGCAAGATCGAGCCGCCCTCGGCCGCTTTGCCGCGCGCATGTCGCTGAGCCGGTCGAAGTTGGCGTCGCATTGGCTGAACGTGCACACTCGATCTCGCCGAAGTTTGCCGCGAAAGGCGAGATGGCGCGCGTGAAGAGCGCATTCTCTAGCTCGCGCCCGCGCAGGCCCGATTGCGATGCGAGCAGCGCAAGCGCAGCTGACACGTGCGGCGCGGCCATCGAGGTGCCTTGCAAGAAGGAATAGTAGCAGCGCTCGGTCGAGTTCGAGTTCAGCGGATCATAGCAGCCAGTTTGCGTCGCGCGGGTTGAGAGCACGCCGTCGGGGCGACCGTCATTGTCGCTATCGGCGAAGACATCGCCGCCTGGCGCGATCAGATCCACTTCGGGGCCGAAGTTCGAATAGAACGCTAGACCGCCGCGCGCGTCGCCTGCGCCGACGACGATGACGTTGTTGCAGTTTGCGGGCGCGTAGAGCGCGGTGCGGTTGGCTTTGTTGCCGGCAGCAACAACCACGAGGACGTTGCGCGCGACAGCGGCATCGATCGCAGCTTGCATGGATGCGGGGCACGGCGCCTGGATGGTCAGGCTCATGTTGATGATGTCGGCCTGAGTAGCGTTCGTGACTTGCTGACCTGCTGGCGTCACGGCGGGCGCAATGCCTGCGGCCCAGCGAATGCCGGAAACGATGTCCGCGAGCTCGCCGCCACAGCGACCCAGCACGCGCACCGGGATCACCGTTACGTCCCAAGCGCCGCCAGCGACGCCGACGCGATCATTGGTAGCCGCGGCGCCGATTGTGCCGGCGACGTGTGTGCCGTGATACGAGTTTTCAGTCGTCGCGCCACAGCGATCGCCGGAATCGTTTGCGTCGGCATCGACACCGTCGCCATCGCCGCCGCGTTCGGGATTGTTGATGAGATCAATGCCGGTGGTGACATTGGCGGCGTTGCGCATGTCCGGATGCGAAAGATCGAGACCGGTATCGAGCACCGCAACGCGCACGGTACGCACACCCACTTGATGCGCCTCCCAGAACGTCACGAACCCTGCGCCGCCAGGCGATGAGTTCGCGCCAGAGCTGGCGCGATAGTTCCACTGCAGTGCGTAAAGCGGATCATTCGGAACGCCGCCGATAGGCGCTGGTGCGGGTGTCGTTGTCGTTGGCGTCGCCACTGGTGGTGGCTGAGTTGTCACTGGCGGCTGATCGCGGCGCGGCGGACGCGTGAAACCGCTATCAGCGATATAGTTCGGTTCGACGTATTCAAAGTCGCCGGACTGCGTGAGGCGCTGGATGGCGCAGCGCGTTGCGAGCGCGATGTCATTCTCAAGCTGCGCTTGGCTGACGATTCGCGGGCAACGATCGGTCGGGCTCCATTCGATGGCGGGCGGCGCATCTTCACTGCCCTCTGCTGCAAGCTGTTTGTTGCGCCGAAGCGCTGTTGGGCTCACGCCAGAGGTGAGATCGACGGTCACCACACCGCCGGGACGCACGGTGATTTGGCCGTTTATGCCGAGGCGGCGGAGCGTGTCTTGCGCAGCATTGCTCGCGACGGTAGCTGCTTCATTTTCTGCACGCGCACGCACTTGCGTCGCCACGTCATCAGGCAAACGCTCAAGCCCTTCGATGCCTTCGGCGCGGAGCGAACGCGCCAAGCTTGACGCGAGGCCCATATCGCTCGCCGCTTCCGAAAGTTCGCGTTCCACTTGCGCGCCGACTAGGATCTGACCCGGCGCGATCAGCACAGGGTCCGGTGCAAGGATTGCAGCCATCTCCGCTTGCGGTTGCACGGCGCCAGAAAGCGCGCGCGCAGCGAGGGGCACATCATCCAAAGGTGCGGGGCCAGGGCCTTCGACTTGCGCCTGACCGGTGATCCGGCTCCAAACGTCGCTGAGCTGGTCGCACGCGCCCAGCGCCAGAATTGGCGCAAGCGCAAGGGCTGCCAGGCTCCACCGGCGTTGCGACATCGCTTGAACTCCCCACCTAAACTCTAGGACAAAGAAACGTTAGCTTGGCGGTCCCCGATGACAAGGCGATGTCCGGGAACGTCCGTGGAGAAGGCCGGCAGCGGCAAGAAATGAGCATTTTCCCCCTAGCGGCGAATCTTGCCGCGGCGCGTCAGCCAGACGTCCCGCGCGTGAGAACGGAAGACGAGGCCACCAGCATGGCGGGTGGCCCGGTGTTCCTTGCCGTGGAGGAACTGCCGGACTTGTTCGAAACGCCGGAGGCGGCCGAGCAAGCGGTGCCGGAACTGTACGGTACGGGGCTCTACGAACTCATCTGGCGTGATGGCTGGCGCGTGACGATGCGCTATTGGCGCCCCGCTCCGCCAGCGCCTGTTGCGCGCACGGGCGCAAGCGCTGCGAAGAAGCCACTCGGTCACGCGCGCACACCGGAAGAAGCGCGTGAGCTGCTTGGCGCGCCCGCCGAACTCGCAAGCGAAGTGCTGCCGAAGCTCTACATCGATCACAAACAGCTCATGAAACGGTGGGCGGATGTCGTGAAGAACGGGCTCGGCGAGATTGTCGAGCGCGAAGGCAAGTTCGCGATGTCACTTACCTATTGGCGTCCGATGCATGCGCCGGGCATTGCGGCGCCGCTGGCGCCGATCGAACGCATCGAACTTGCCGAGCGTGCTGCGGCGCCAATGCGCGGGCCGACGCCGCAAGCCGATCTCGATATCGGCCTGTTCGAAGAGCAAGCGACAGAAAATCCGAACGTCGTGCTCGTGACCGAAGAAGGCGACGGACGCTTTCGGGGCAGCGAATGAAAACGGCGCCGGTGGTGGCCCACCGGCGCCGCTCAGTTTCAGATGAGCTCGCTTCTATTGGCGATAGCTGAACCGGATGTAGCCGAAGCGTCCCGGTGCATCGTAGGTCGTCGGGTCGAAGTTGTTCAGACCGCAGGTGAAGCAACCTGGCGGATCTTCGTCCGTAACGTTGTTGATGCCTAGCGCGATGGTCACGCGATCATCAAACATGCCCGGCGTCCAACGGCCCTGGAGGTCCAAGTAGGTCGTCGCGTCGAGCGAGTTTGCGGGCGCCCGCCTCGTCCACTTCCGAGATGTAGCGGGCAGTGATCGAGCCACCGAAGGCGTTGCGATCCCAATCCAACGTGAGTGTTGACTTCACCTCTGGATACGCTTGGTCCGGACTGCCGCGTTCCGTGCCCTCGCGCGAGATCGCGACCAGGCCAGACGAACTTGGCACCAGCTCAGTGAAGTCGAGCAGGAAGTTCGTCGAGGAACGCAGCGAGAGCGTGCCGAACGACCATTCCGGCGAAGTCCAATTGACGGTGACGTCAACAGACTCTGTCTCGATGCCGCCGATATTGATCAGCGGGTTGGAGATCGCGGACACAGTGCCCGTCGGTGTGCGGGTGATGGTGCCGCATGCGAGTGCGTCACCCGTTTCCGCGCAACGGTCGAGCAGAGATTGGCCGTCCTGCGCTTTGATCGCGCCGTCGAGCTCGATGCTCGAATAGTTCACCTCGAACGAGATGCGATCAGACCAAGCCGTATTTGCCCAGAACGACGGCTGCCAAACAACGCCAAGACTGTAGCCTTCGCTGGTCTCAGGTTGCAGGGCTGGGTTGCCGCTGGTGATGACAGGCAGTTGCGGATTGAGCTGCGTGTACGAACCGTCAGCCGGCACGCCACTATTGATGCAGTTGGTCTGCACGTTGGCGGGCTGGGCCAAGAGGTTCGAGCACGGATCAGTCACTTCTTGATCGAAGCGCGAGGCCGTTCCGTAAAGTTCGCCGATAGACGGAGCGCGGAAGCCCTCACCCCAGTTGAAGCGAACCAGCACGTCATCCGTCGGCCGCCAGTTGAGACCCGCCTGGAAGGTCGAGTCTTGACCAGAGGTCGAATAGTCAAAGATGCGCGCCGCGACTGAGGCCGTGAGTTCACGCGCGAACGGCGCATCGCTCACCAGCGGAATGCGGAATTCCGCATACGCTTCGCGAACTTCGATCTCACCCCTCGCCGGCTGGGCCGGAATGTCGGACGAGAATCCAGCTGCAACGATCGGATCGGGATCGAAGCGACCATCGGTGTGACGGTTTTCGATACCGAACGCGGCGCTCAGCGGACCGGCCGGCAAGCGAGCAATGTCGCCGGTCATGTTGTAGCTGAAGTCGAGGAGCGTTTGCTCCGACGAGTCACGCTGCGTGAAACCAATGAAGCCCAGCATTTCCGACGTAATGGAGCCGGCGCCGCCAAAGATATTCAGCGGCACGCACGAACCGGTGCACGCATTCACGTCACCAAGTGCTTGAACGACGTTCAGCGCATTCACGTTACCCGTGAACGTCTGCTCGGCGTTGTTCTCGGAGTAAACGACGTTGAAGTCCCAATCCCACGGATTGCCGAACAAGGACGCTTCGCCGCGCAGCGATGCCGTCAGGTTGAACGTGTCGACGTCTTGCTCGTAGTGGCGTGGACCAGCTTCGGTGAGACGGCGACCAACGAAAGTCAGCGTGCCGGGGCCAAGATCAAATCCAAACGGGTTGTATGGATTGTTTGCGGCGATCACGACTGTGTCGAGCAAGTTGCCGTTGCCGGCGTCTGGGCCGACGAAGAGCGGCAGCGGCGCAGCTTGGTTCGCCGACTGGCGCTCGACGTACGAGGCACGCAGACGGAATTCCATGCCATGGGGCAGGTCCTGCACCAGCTGGCCGAACAAGCTGAGACGCTCAGACGGCGTCACAACATAGTTGAACGGCTGGAAGTTGAAGCGCAGGGCATCACTGAATGGCACGAAGTCCGGGCCGCCGTTGGCGAGCGCCGGGTTGTAAGTCGGGAAGCCGCCCGGCGGGAAAGCCGAGGCGAGCGTCACATCCAGCCCTTGAGTCGTGTTCGGGTCGGTGATGATGAAGCGACCAAGCGGCGTGCCGGAGCTGCACCCACCAGCCAAGCACGACGTCGCACCCGGTTGCGGGAATTGCGACACGTCGCGATCCGCGGCCAGCACCGAATCTTGATCCACGTAGCCGACGCCAACGATCACATGTGTATTCGGGCCGTTGACGCCGAATGACGCGTTGTACTCTTGCGTGATGCCGTCGCTGTAATCGTAATAGCCGCCGTATTGCGCCGAAGCGATCAGGCCATCTTGCTCATCACGCGTGATGATGTTCACGACGCCCGCGATGGCATCCGAACCGTAGATCGACGACGCACCTTGTTGCAGCACTTCGATACGATCGATCATGCCAGGCGGGATGGTGTTCAGGTCGACCGAACCTGGAACACCCGAAGCCGAAGCGCCGTTGACCCAGCGCAGACCATCGACAAGCACCAGCGTGCGCGGCGTGCCGAGGTAACGCAGATCGACTTCAGCCGCACCGGCGCCGACACCGCCGCCATCAGGCGGGTTACCGAAATTGCCTGAAGAATTGAAACGTTGGTTCAAACCGCCGCCGGAAATTGGCGTGCGCTGAAGAATGTCTGCCGTGGACGATAGACCCGTCCGTGCGATTTCTTCTTGTCCGATGTTTACGACGGGCTCGCTATCGTTCAGCGGCGATCGAATCCGCGAACCGGTGACGACGATAGTATCCTCATCCTCGATATCCTGCGCGAATGCCGGCGATGAACTCAGCGCGATAACGCCAAGAACCAACGCGGACATAATCGGACGCAGGATAGAGGTGCTCAGCAAACGCTTGCGACCTGACATGCGACTCCCTCCCTGTCGGCGCATGTCAGCGCCGGCCAAGAAAGCCTATGCTTGGTTAATCTTGCTGCATCTGCGCGCGTCCGGCGCGTGTGGGAGAACCATTGCGCTCGCGTGGCGGGCGAGATTTTCTCACGTCGGCAGTGTAACGCGTAGCAAAGCGCCGTGCTCTGCATCCAGAATTGAGATGTCGCCGCCGTGGGCGCGGGCGATAGATCGGGCTGCGGCAAGGCCAAGACCGGCGCCGCGCGTGCCCTCCTCGTTCAGACGCACGAACGGTTCGAACACGCTCTCGCGCTGTTCCATGGGGATGCCGGGACCATTGTCCTCAACCTCAACGACAACCAGGCCATCTTCGATGCGCAACTTGATGTGCGCCGCGTCGCCGTACTTCAGCGCGTTCTCAACAAGGTTGCCGAAGAGACGCTTCAGGCCAAGCGATTGTCCGGTGATGATCATCCGCTCATCGCCTTCGAAGCTGACGCTTCGATTGTGATCCGCATGATCGTCGGCAATGCTCTGCAGTAGCGCCGCCACGTCGAGCCGAACACGCGCCTCCTCCGCCGGATCATCGCGCGCGAAGGCGATGAAGCTCGCCACCAGCGCTTCGACTTCGCCAATTTCCTTGGCCATCTTCTCACGTTGCTCGGGCGGCGCATTCTCCGCAGCAAGACGCAGGCGCATCAGCGGCGTCCGCATATCGTGCGCGACCGCGGCGAGCGTCTTGGTGCGATCCGCAATCAACGCGCGCAAGCGCGCTTGCATCGTGTTCACGGCGCGCGCGGCGCCGCGCAGTTCTCGCGGCCCCTCTTCTACAACAGGCTCGCTCTGCGGATTCACGCCGACCGCCTGCACCGCGTCCGAGAAGCTACGGATCGGGCGCGTGAGATAGCGGGCAAACAGCACCGCCAATAAAGAGAGCAACAACAGCGTGCCGCCAATGATGCCTGCCGCGCGCGCGATCCAGCCAAGCTCAGCCCAGTTGCGGCCTTGGCGCATAACCAGCCAACGGCCATCCGGCAATTGCGCGCCGATCTTGAAGCCTGAAATCAGCACCGCGCCTTCAGGCGCAGGCGCAAACATTGGCGGCGCGGGCGGCGCAGGTGTTGCGCGCGGCGCGCGCGCGGGCGCGGGGGCGGGGTGCGGCAGGCGTTTCGGGCGTTGCGCGAGGCGCCGGCGCATAAGGCACGGGCGTCACAGGGCTGACCGGTGACACAGGCGCAGGCGGCGCCACTGGTGTGGGCGGCGTGCGAAGGTTGCCGCCGTGGCTCGGCACCTCAATGTTCTGCACCTCGCCATCAGGACCGTGAATTTCGACAGACTCGGTCGCGCCATCGCGGCGGTGAATGATGACGCGCCCGCCTTCAACCTGAACGCGCTGCTCCATGCGCATCGCCAAGCGTTCGGCCGCCGCAGCTTGGCGCTCGGCCGCCGCCTCAGCGCGCGCCTCTGCCCGCTCACGTTCACGCTCACGGCGGATTTCGTTGTCTTGCTCGATGCGGACCTGTCTGTCGTGGTCGCGATCGTTCATCGCTTCCTGCTGCTCTTGCTCCAGGTCGCGAATCCGCTCGCGGGCAGCTTCTAGACGCTCCGTCGCCTGTTCATGTTCAAGCTGCGCCTCTTCAGCTGCGGCTTGCGCGTCCTCAACCGCCTGCTGCGACTGCTCCGACCAGTCGTCGAGTTCGGCAACACGAAACACAAACGTGTCGCTCTGCACGATGTTCGTAGCCTGGATGCGGATCTGGTCAGGGCGAATATCGATGGCGTCGGCGAGCTGAATGCGCGTGCCGCTCATGGCCGGCGAGTCGTCATCCTCCGGCTCGTCGCCGCGCACCTCCCAGACCATGCCGCGTTCATTCATCGGCCGATTGAGAGCGACCATATGATCGTACCCAGCTTGGAAATTGTCGGCGACGACGTCGGCACGCATCACATCCGGCGGACGTGGCGGCAGGAAAATCACGATCGCCAGAGTCGCGACAAAGGCGGCCGCCAAAGCGATCGCGACCAGCATGCCGATATAAGCTGCGATGGGGAGGCCGCGAGTTTCGCGCATCAAGATGTCGGCTTCACCACGAAGAGATAGCCCTCGCCTCGCACAGTTCGGATAATCTCGATGCCGCCGGGGCGCTCAAGCTTGCGGCGCAGACGCGAGACCTGAACGTCCACGGCGCGGTCGAATACGTCGCTGTCATTGTCGAATGCGTAGTCGAGCAATTGCTCACGCGAGAGCACGCGTTGCGGCCGTTCGACGAACGCGCGCAGCAGACGGAATTCGCCGGCCGAAAGCGGGATGACGACATCATCCGGATCGATCAGTTCGCGGCGGGCGATATCGATACGGAAGCCGGCGAAGCGAACGCTCTCACCGGGCGCAGCGCTATCGTTGTCACGACGGCGCAGCACAGCTTTGGCGCGCGCCACCAGTTCACGTGGATTGCATGGCTTCGACATGTAGTCGTCAGCGCCAATCTCAAGACCGACGATCCGATCCGCATCATCACCGAGCGCGGACAGCATGATGATGGCAGGCCGCCCTTTGCCGGAGAGGCGCTTGCATGCGGACAAGCCGTCTTCGCCCGGCATCATCACATCGAGCACGATCACATCCGCGCCCTTCGTGTTCAGCACCTTCTCCATCGCCGGCACATCGCCAGCCGAGGATGCGGCAAAGCCGGCGCGCTGAAACACCTCCACCAATCCTTCGCGGATGGCGGAATCGTCATCGACGATGAGGACGCGCGGTGGCTGGGCGATTTCGTTCATGAGCGCCATGTTATTGTGGCCGAGGTCCTGCCAACAGGGGAAACACTGTAGAGCCGATGGTCTCGCCTGCTGGGGGTTCGCGGTTGGTGAGCGAAATCACCGTCCAGACGCCATTGGCGAACAGAAGCGTGTTCACGCCGGGCGCTCCACCTGCAAAGCCGATCCGCGACGTGGCGCGGCCCGTTTCGGGTTGTCCACGCAGCACCTGCGCCGTCAGCTCAGCATTGATCAGCCGGTGCTCGCGCAATGCGCTGTCGAACGCCAGCATATCGCGCACCGTTGAGTAGGCATTGCCGGCAGCACTTCCTGCGACGCCATGGAAGCGCGTCACATCTTCAGCCGGTGAATTGGGTCCGCGCGGATGGCCGATGAAACGGGCGACATCGGCGGGGAGCTGGTCGTTACGCAAAAACCCGCTGCGCGACATGCCCGCAGGCGCAAACACGTGTTCAGCAATGTATTGCTCGTAGGGCTGACCACTCACGCGCTCGATGATCTCACCGAGGACGACGTAGCAGCCGTTGCAATATTCTTCCTGCGCGCCGGGCGCGAACATCGGTGACTGCGCGGCGACAAACTCGTAATAGGCGTGATTGTTCGTAAAACCGCTCTTCGGCGCGTCGCGGAAGGCGGGGCCGAAGATATCAGCGATACCGCCGTGATGCGTGATGAGCTGCTGAATGGTCGCCGTGCGAGAAATCGCGTTCGGATAGTCGGGGATGACATCAGCGATTCTCGTGTCGGGCGTCAGGCGGCCTGATTGAATAAGCTGCGCGATGGCGACATGCGTGAACGCCTTGCCGATCGATGCGAGCGGAAAGCGATCGTCGACGCTGAGCGCGGCGTTGGTTGCGAGATCGCGTGTGCCGTAGGCGTGGGCGTAAATTTCCTGACCGTTGCGAGCGACCAGGAACGCGCCGTTGAAGACGTCATCGCGCTGCAAGCCGGCCAGCCAAGGATCAAGCGCCGCCCCGATCTGGGCGTCTGTCATCTGCGCATTGAGCGCCAGAGGCGGCAGCTGCGGGCGGGGCGGGCCATCCTGCTGGGCCGCTGCAGGCGCGGCGAGAATGGCGAGCCCCAACACTAACGCTCGAATTTGTTAGCCATTTCCAGCACTCCCCGACCGATCTCGGCGTAATCGCAGAGATACGGGCGCTCTGTTTCGGCAATGTTTCAACGCTGACGTACTGAAGAAACGTAGCAGTCTCATGGTCCGCCTCACGTTCAGCCCGTCAAACGGGTTCCAGAGGGGAATGCCATGAAACTTTCGATCGCCCTGGGCATCGCCGCCGCCGCTTTGACGGTCGCCGCGGCCAGCGCTCAATCAAGCCACCGCGTCGTCATCCGGAGCGGCGGTAGCGATATTAACATCGACGCCAACGAAGATGGCTGGATCACGCGCACCGAAGCCTCGTCCGCGTACGAGCAGATCTTCGCTGATCTTGACACCAATCACGACGGCAAGCTGGACGATGCAGATCACGCCACCCGCCGCGAACACCACGCCGACGTATCGGAGCATGTCCGCATGCTTGGCGACAGAAATGGCCGCGAAGTGCGCGTCATCACCGGCGATGTGGACGAAGAAACGCAAGCCCGCATCGAGGCCGAAATCGACGAAGCCATGAGCCGCGCAGATGTTGAAATCGAGCGCGCTGAACGTGAATCGGATCGCGCAGATCGCCAATCGGAACGCGCCGAGCGTGATGCAGAGCGCGCCGAACGCGCGGCGGAGCGAGCCGCGGAACGCGCAGAGCGCCACGTCCGCCGCATTCACCGTGACGGCGACCGTGAGGTCATCATCATCCGCACGAACGGCGAAGGCGGTTCTTGGACGACGCTTGAAGGCGACGACATCGCGCCGCCAGTGCCACCCGTGCCGCTGGCGCCGGGCGTTGCGCCAGTTCCGCCGGTCCCGCCTGTGCCGGCAATGCCGTTCATGATGCTGATCGCAAACTCAGAGGAAGCGGATCGCGATGGCGACGGCGCACTCAGCCGAGAAGAGTTCGTCGCACAGCACCTGCGCTTCTTCGATGCGAGCGACGCCAACGGCGACGGCCGCGTCCGCTTCGAAGAGCCGCCGCGTCCGCCTGAGCCGCCGGCGCCCCCAGCTCCACCCGAACCGCCGCGTCGGCGCTAGTTCGGGCCCGGCCGGGGCCCATCCAGCCTCGGCCGGGAGCCTTATCCATCGCAGTGTGACCGAAGTCACAGCGGCCGTTACATCCAAACAATATCTTGGCTGCATCAGAGGTTCAGACGAACCGCAACGCCAAGTCAGGGAGCCAACAATGTCCAAGTTTTTCTGCATCGCCGCCGCGCTGGCTTTCTTCGCACCGGTTGCGTTTGCCACCCTCAATCAAGCTGCTTTGATCGTCGCTTGATCCCCAAGCCCGCCAGCGACGGTCAATTTAAGGAAGCCGCGAACCACCCTAGAGGTTCGCGGCTTTTTCTTTGCGTGCTTCACCGAAAATAGTTTGCGTCCGCGCATTGCGTTCCGCGCATCTCAACGTTGGGCAAAGAGCCCGTTGAAATGCGCCGCGCCACTTTCCCTCTCTTGCGGCGCCATCGGGTGGAAGCGCGGATCTTGGCTACAAGGTCCGCGCTTTTGTTTGAACAGCGATGCGAAAACGGGGCGCAGAAAATATGCATCGCACCGCATCCAAGCGCCGAGGCGCCGGCATCTCAAGGTCAACGAACATCGAAACACATGAGGGAAACGAAAATGACCAAGATAGCTTCTATCGCCGCCGCCTTTGTTCTGTTTGCTCCGGTCGCCGTCGCGATTTTTGCGCAAGCTGCCCAGATCGTCGCCTAACCCTGCCCCAGCGGCGACGGTCAACAACGAAGGCGCGGAGCTTGGGCTCCGCGCCTTTTGTTTTGGGCAAAGTCTAACGCGCAGAAATTCGCGCGCCACGCATCCGCCGGGAGCAAGACCGGCATCTTTTAGTCAACACACAGACACCAAGTTCAGTTCGAAAGTCACCACGATGAAAAAGTTTGGATTCGTCGTCGCAGCGTTCGTGCTCTTCGCACCCGTTGCATATGCAGCGCTCTATCAAGCTGCTCTGATGGTCGCTTAATCCCTCCCCCGAGATCGCGACATCAGTTGCTAAGGCGCGGATCGTCCTCCCACGATCCGCGCCTTTTCTTTTGCGCTAGCCGCTATCGCGAATGCGGACGCGCACATGGGCGCTTTGGCCATCGGCGTCGACAACAGTGACGTTGTAGAAGCCCGGCGCGGACGGGCGCCAAATCGAGCGGCCGCTTGTTGCTTCACCGGCAACGCGCTGGCCTTCCGCCTACCAAGTCAAAGGCGCACGCCCACCGCGTGCTGAAAGCGAAAGCCCGCGTGAGTTCGACGTGTAGTCGAGCACAAGCACCTCAGCGCCGGAGGGCGGAAACAGGATCGACAAATTCTCGCGGTCACTACCCTCGAACCGCGCCAGCGCCGGCGCGACTGGATCGTGATGCTCTTCCTCGTGCTCGGGCGGTGGCGGGGTGCCGAGCAGGTCGAACGCTTCAAACAAGATAGGCAACGCTTCGCTACGCCCCGTGCGGCCCGGACGCGGCGCACCGTCGGGGCGCCCAACCCAAACGCCGATCGCATAGCCATTCGACACGCCCATCGCCCAAGCATCGCGGAAGCCGTAGGAGGTGCCAGTCTTGAACGCGACTTGCGGGGCGCCTTGCGCGACAGCAGCTGGAATACGTCCCGCCGGGTGCGGCGAGCTTGCGAGAATTTCCAACACCCGCTCCGCCGTCTGCGGCCGCACGAAGCGGCGGCTGAACGCAAGCGTCGCGACATCGGTGGTCACCAGCGGCCGCGCTTCGCCCTCGTCGCCAAGCGCTGCATAAAGCTGCACCAAATCTTCTAGCGTGAGGCCGACACCGCCAAGCGCGAGCGCCAAGCCCGGCTCGCTATCCGCACGGCGCGGCATGCGCACATGCGCGCCAGCGCGCGACAGCGCCGACTGGAAACGGCCCGCGCCGATGCGCTCGAGCGTTGCGACAGCCGGCAAGTTCAGCGAGTGGCGCAACGCATCTTCGAGCGTCACATCGCCGTGGAAGCGCCGATCGAAATTTTCTGGCAGATAGCCACCGAACCGCCGCGGCGCATCGCGCACCAGCGTCTCGGGCGCGGCGATGTTCTCATCGAACGCGATCGCATAGAGGAACGGCTTAAGCGCTGAGCCCGGCGAGCGCACCGCCCGCGTCATATCAATGTAACCGCCGGCACGCTGGCCGCTACCGTATTCAACCCCGCCGACGCGCGCGCGCACCGCGCGCCCATCGATCTCAACCGCCAAAATGGAAATCTGCGCCTCGCGCTCCAACCCAACGGCGCTCCGCCGCACGAGAGCCTCCAAGTCACGCTGCAGTGTCGCGTCGAGCGAGGAGTGAACAACGCCCTCGCCCCGATGCTCCCGCACCAGAGCATAAGCCGCATGCGGCGCCGAGTACGGAAACGGCGCGCGCGCCGGAATGGCGCTCTGCTTGCCTTCATGGGCGCGACGGCGGTTGATCAGATGCGCGCTGACAAACATGTCCAGCACGCGATCGCGCGAGGCCCGCGCCGCCACAGGATGACGGTCCGGCCGCCGCGCCTCCGGCGCTTGCGGCAGCGCGATCAGCAGCGCCATTTCCGCGTCGTCGAGCCATTGAGGGTCGCGCTGGAAATACGCCCGGCTCGCCGCGCGCACGCCTTGCAGATTGCCGCCATAAGGCGCCATCGTCAGATACGCCGCCAGGATCTCGCGCTTCGACATCCGCGCTTCGATCTGCATCGCGCGGACAATCTCGATCAGTTTGGAGCCAATCGTACGCGGCCGGGGCTCCAGCAGCCGCGCCAACTGCATCGTAATCGTCGAGCCGCCCTGCGTGACGCGGCCGGCCCGCACATACGAAATACTCGCCCGCGCCAGTGCGATTGGATCAAAACCCGGATGAAACCAGAAACGCTCGTCCTCGATCGCGATCAGGCGGCGTTGAAACTCCGGATCGATTTCATTGAGCCGCGCTTCCAGCCGCCACGCGCCGTCGCGCGTCGTGAACGCCATCAGCCATTCGCCGTTGTGGTCGAGCACAACCGGCGACACCTCACGCACCCGTTGCAGCGGCGGCGCGAACAACTGGTCCATCGTGAAAAGCGCAAACAGAGCGACGAACAGCACACGCGCGATGCGTTTGCCGTTCGCCGTCAGTGGCAGCGCGACGCGTGGGCCGCGACGCATATCGCCTCCCTAGCCGCGCGGCGCGATGACGATGGTGCCGGTGTCGGTGCGCGCCATCACGCCTGGGCGATACATGTCTTCGACTTGCGCCGCCGGCAGGGTGTAGCGGCCCGGCGTCACTGCGCGCGCGATGTACGCGTACCGGTACTGCCCACGCAGATTGGCCGAAGCGACGAAGCGGTCATCACGCGATTCCTGCACTTGCGTGTAGGTGATCGAACCGATCCACGAGAACGGCCCGTTGCGCGTCGTCCCATCGTAACTCTGACCTTGGAAGCCATCACTCGGGTTGAGCAACGTCTCGATCTCCAAGCCCGCCGGCAGAAGATCGACGATCACGGTGGGGAAGTTGCGCGCGCCTTCGGGTTGACCCGAGAGCACCACAACAACGCGATCGCCCTGACGGATCGAGCTCAGATCAGCCAACGTTCCATCGAGGCGATAGATCGTCTTGTTGATCGTGTAGCCGGCTTGCATCGAGGGCGGCGCTTGGAGCGGTGCGCCGGTCAACGCCGTCGTCCGCCACACCGGCCCGCGCGCCGCATTGCGGAACACGAGACCAGCAGCCAGACGTTGCGCGTTCGCCATGACGCGATGCTCTGCCAATGCTTGGCCGTTCAACGTCACGTTCACCGGGCCTGCGCGATCCTGCAGCGTGTGCGCCGCGAGCAAGAGCTGAACTTGCTCTTGCGTCATCAGCTCACCCGCGTCTGGCGCATCGCGTTCAAGGCGGCGGCGCAGACGGTCAACCATTTCGGTCTCGCCTGCATTAGCCGCCAACGCGATCACGCCAGCAAGGTCTCGCAGCGGCGTCTGATACCAGTCGCCGGTGTTGCGATAGCCAAGCGCCTGCTCGGCCATACGGAAGGCGTTGCGTGAGCGCGCACGGTCGCCCATGTGCGCCAACGCCGCGCCGATCTGCGCCCGCGCCAAAGGCGAAGGTTCGCCGCTCAAGCGGTTGTCGTGGAAGTAGCGGATCTGGCCGATATCGGCCTCACCCGCCATCGCCAGCACGTAGAGCGCGTACGCAGCAGCGCGCGAACGCATCAGTTCAGTGGTGTCGTTCGAACCCGGCCAACGATAAACTTCGAACTCGTAACGTACCGAGCCAAAGTCGTTGAGCCGCGCGACACGACGCAGCGCTGCATACGCTTGCTGCATCGGCTGACGCGGCACCGCATAGCCTTCAGCTTGCGCACGACGCAGGAAGTCCGTCGCATACGCGCCGAGCCACGGGCTGGCGTTGCCGTCCCCCGCACTCCACAGACCGAACGCGCCGTCCGGACCTTGGCGATCGAGCAATTGCGTTGCCGCTTCTTGCACGCGGCGGCGCAGACGCGGATCGATTGTCCGGTTCGTCGTCTCAGCCGTCAGCGAGTTGTAGTAAAGCAACGGCATCGCCACCGACGTCAGCTGCTCGGTGCAGCCGTACGGATAGCGGTAGAGCGAATCCAGCAACGGCGCCGGATCGATGCCCGCCAAGTTCGAGAACGAGATCAGCGCCTGCGCGCTCGGCTGGAAGCCAGCCAACGCGTCAGACGGCGCTCGCCACGAGGCGTTCGAAGCTTGCGGCTCCGTCCGCGTGATCGTGATCGGCAAGAACGGCGCACGCGACTGGATGTTGTAAGTCCGCTCAACCGGCGTGAACCCTTGCGGGCCTTCCAGACGAAGACGGATATCGCCAACACCAAGTCCACCGCCGGTGATCGGGATCAAAGCCGATTGCCGGTTGCCGCGCGTCAGGTTGAAGCGTCGCGGTTGCGCTGCAATTTGTGCCGTCGAGGAGCCGGTGATGGTCACCGTGTAGGCGCCATTCGGACCTTCGACGTTGTCGACATTCAGCGCGCCTTGCGCCGCGTCACCAGGCGCGAGGAAGCGCGGCAGGATCAGTTCCGCCACAACAGGATCGCGTACGACGATCTGTTCAGCGTCCTGACCCAGCGCGCTCTCACTCCACGCCACCGCCATGAGCCGCAGCGTTCCGTTGAAGTCCGGAATGTCGATCGGGATCATCGCCCGGCCGCCACGCACTTCTACGATGTCAGAGAAGAGCGACACGGTGCGTGTTGGCACAACGGTCAGCCCTTCACCGCCCAGCGAGTCGCCGCCTTGGCGAGCCGTTCGCTGGCGCGCCGAGGTTCGGATTGAGCAAGCGGCCGTAATCGTCGCGGATTTCCACGCCCAGCGCGCGGCGGCCGAAGAAATAGTCGACCGGGTTCGGGCTTTCGTACTTGGTGATGTTGAGGATGCCCTCGTCCACCAATGCGATCGCAACACGGACACGTTGGCCTGTGCCGCCGCCCGTCACGCGCACCGGCACTTCAATATGCGTGCGCGGTCGAACGTTTTGCAGGCCTTCGCCCGCTTCGACGGTGAGCGTGCGCCCGCCCATATCGACCGGCACATACGCAACACCGATTGCACGACGCGGCACCGGCAAGTTCACCGGATCGCGCGGCGTCATCACGGTCACGAGCACATAAGCGCCCGAGCCCCACTCCGCGTTCACCGGCAGATCGATGGTCGTGCCGTTAGCATCGACGTGAATCGTCCGCGTTTCGATCACGCGATCCGTCGCTACAACGATTTGCGCTTCGCCTGCGTACGGCGGCCGGATTTGCACCCGCGCGCGCGCACCTGGGCGCACCGGATCGGTCGGCGCCACAACGCTGACCATGTCCGGCGTTTGATCGTCATCAGCCGGGCCACCCCAGCCGACGCCAAAGCGTTGCGCGGCAATGATGTCGGCGCCGCGGCGTAGGATCAGGCGATACGAACCCGAGCGCAGGCCTTCTTCGGAAATACGCAGCGGCTGGTTGGCGCCAACGTCGACAGTCGCGCCATCAACTGGAATGTCACGGCCCGTACGGCGCCAACGCCATTGGCCACCATCCAAGTACCAATCGTAATTCCAGTCCTCACGCACGATCTGCCATTGCACGCCGCGCACAGCGACGCGTTGGCCGTTGCCGTTGAGCGCAATCACGTCATAGCCCACGACTTCGCCTTGGCCGGCGCGACGGTTTTCGAACGTCGGCTTCATGCCGAGGTACACGTCGTTCAGACGCACTGGCACCGTGAAATTTTCGCGCACGACGCGCCCGCCCGGATCGGCGACGCTGGCGAGCATACGCGCGCGCAGCGGCATTGTTGTTTGCGGCTCTTCCGGCAATTGGAACGACAGCTGCGCTGCGCCCGTGCCGTCCGTCACCGTGCCCGGCAATTGGAAGAAGCGTTCGTCGAAGCTCTCGTCAGCGACACCAAACGCGTAACCTGCCTGCTCGGGGAACGGGTTCGGGTCGATCATCAACCGGCCTTCGGCCTCGACCGCGAGGCCAGAGCCCGGCGCGCCATAGAGGAAGTCAGCCTGCACGTTGATCGGCCGCGCTTGGCCTGCGCGCAGCACAGCTTCGCTCGCTTCGATCTGCACGCGCAGACGCTCCGGTACGAAATCTTCGACCGACCAACTGACGCTTCCCGCAATCGCTTCCTGGCCGTCGACGATCAGCTGCGCGCTCCAGACGCCGCGCGGCGCTGAACGATCAAGCTCTATGTTCTTAGCAATGGCGCCGGCATCGGCGGCCTCCGTCAGACGGATGCGCCGCGCTTCAGTGCCGTTCGGACGATAGACGACGAGCGTCGATTGCCGGTTGGCGATCGCGCGGCCGACTTGATCTCGTATGAGGCCAATCAAGCGCACCCGCTCGCCGGGCCTATAGATGCCGCGCTCAGTGTAGAGATACGCATCGACATCGCCAGGCGCGGCGCGTCCATCGACGCCTCGATCGGAGAGATCGAGGCTCGCGCGTTGCAGATCGAGCGCCGCGAAATCGCCGCCCTCGCCGCCATACGCCATGACGTAGCGCGCTCGCGCCGGGCCATCGCCATTTACCAGCGCGTCTGCGAAATGCACGCGGCCTTCACGGTCGGTGCGCACGCGCGCCAGTTCTTCGTTGTTGGATGCGATGAGCGTCAGCGTGACATTGCTCATCGGCCGCGCCGTACGCAGCGAGCGTACGACAACGTCAAGACCCGTCGCGCCCGAGAAGCTCTGCAGCGCCATGTCGGTGTAGAGAATCCAACGATAGGACGAGGCGGCGGATTCGTTTTCGCCCTCACCGCGCTGGCCAGCGCTCGGCGAAACGTCCTTCACCTTCACGATATACGCGCCCGGCCGGAACTCGCGCAGCGCCGCGCCCAGCGAGAACACGGTCGTTACAGCGTCATTGCGAACGCGCGTATCGACGTCGATCTGGCCTTTGTAAACGGAGACGCCGACGCTCTCGCCAGCGCCTTTGAAGCTCCAATAGCCCCAGCCGCCCTCTTCGTTGCTCTCACCTTGCTCCAATTGGTATTGCGAGAGAATGCGATCCGGCACGCGCAGCACTTCGATTGCGATGCGCGACACGTTCACGGTTTCGATGGCGATGCCGTCCGCTTCCGAGCGCGGCAGGATCACGCCGTTGCCGGCAAAGCCGACATAAGCCGGGCGGTCGCCGAAGGTCAGCGTGAAATTTTCGTCGTACTCCGTGCGCTCACCGGTTTGCGACGGCAGGCCTTGGCGCACAGTGATTTGGCGTTCCGGCTCAAACGGCAGGCCGCCAAGGCACAGGAGATTGCCTGACACATCGATTTGGAACGGCGCCGCCGGTTCCAGCGCAATGTAGTCAGCGAAATTGACCGAAGGATCGGTCGAGAGGTTTTGCGAGAACTCCAGGCACGCGCGCGGCTCGGTGCGGTCCATCTCAGCGCGCAAGCGTACGAACGCCATGCCATCGACTTGCGGCAGGCCAGCACGCGCCGCGTTCTGGCTGCGGGCATTGCCACCGGCGCCGATTGAACCCAGCTGCGCAAACTCAAACGCCGGCGCACCGAGCGACACCCGCCCCAGCACTGCCCCGCCCCAAAGGCCGACGAGCAGCGCGACGGACGTTGCGAGCACAGTGTTGCGGTTGGTCACCGCCCAGTCGCGCGCTGGCGCAACCCAGGACCAATTCCATTTGCGCGGATCAGCACGCTCCGCGAGCGTTTTCCAATCAAAGGCCATGTCCGCGCGTCTCCCAATCCCCGCCTAGGGCGTTGGCATCATGCTTGCCCGAGGCTCGCGCAAGCGACAAGGCATCATTAAATTCCGGCAAAGTTTAGTCTGCCGCTGCTGTTGCTCACTGCGCGGCGACGTGTTTCAACATGCGCAATCAAAAATGACGCTGGCGGCGCCTTTGCCGTCAAAGCGGGAGGAAACGATGAGCGACGGCGCGAAGCCCGGCCTTTCCAGCCATGTCGATCGAGCAAGCGCACAAGCTGCTCACCGCGCCGGGCACGCCGCTTGAGGTAGGCGAGGAAGAAATCCGCGGCATCCGTATGAAAGTATGGAAGAACGCGCCGCCGACTTTGCGCGAAGTCTACGCCGCTGGTGGCCTCTTCGCCGGTCGTGACCACCTCGTCTTTGAAGAAGAGCGCGCGACGGTCGGCGCCTTCCAGGCCGCCGCCAACAAGTTCGCTCACCAACTCGTCGCTGACGGCGTGAAGCCAGGCGACCGCGTCGCCATCATCATGCGCAACTTGCCGGAATGGCCGGTGGCATTTTGGGGCGCGGTTCTCGCTGGGGCAATCGTCACCCCCTTAAACGCGTGGTGGACCGGCGCTGAGCTCGAATACGGGCTTAAGAATTCCGGCACCTCGCTCGCGATCGTGGATGTCGAACGCTACGAGCGCATCCGCGAGCACATCGACAACTGCCCCGAGCTTCGCAAAATCTACGTCTCGCGCTCGAAAGAAGAGATCGCGGATCCGCGCGTCGCCCGCCTCGAGAGCATTGTCGGCAAGACCGCCGATTGGGCGTCAATCGCAACCGCACCGCCGCCAGCAATTCCAACGAAGCCCGACGACGACGTTGCCATCTTCTACACGTCCGGCACCACCGGAAATCCGAAGGGCGCGGTGATCTCCCACCGCAACATCATCTCCAACATGCTGAACGGCGCGGCGGCGCAAGCGCGCGCCTTCCTGCGCCGCGGTGGAGCGCCACCGGCCCCCGACCCAAACGGCCCGCAACGTTCGTTCCTCATTTCAGTGCCGTTCTTCCACGCGACTGGCTGTTTCGCGATCATGATCCCGGCGATGCTGACCGGAAATAAGATAGTCATGCAGCGCCGCTGGGACGTCGACCAAGCGCTGCCGTTGATGGAAAGAGAACGCATCACGCACTTCGGCGGCGTGCCCACGATTGCGTGGCAAGTGCTCGAGCATCCTAAGATCGATGAGTACGATCTCTCTGCGATCGAAGGCGTCTCGTATGGCGGCGCGCCGGCAGCGCCCGAACTCGTGAACCGCATCAAAGCGCGTTTCCCGACCGCACAACCCGGCCAGGGCTGGGGCATGACGGAAACGTCCGCCACCGCCGTCTCGAACGGTTCGGAAGACTACATGCGTAAGCCCGCCTCAACTGGCGTGCCCTCCGCAACCGGCGAAGCCAAGATCGTCTCGCTTGAAGGCCAATTGCTTGGCGCCAACGAAGTCGGCGAGCTTTGGTACAAAGGCCCGATCGTCGTGCGCGGCTATTGGCAGAACGAGAAAGCCACCGCGGAGACCTTCATCGACGGCTGGATCAAAACCGGCGACCTCGCAAAGATCGACGAGGAAGGCTTCATCTATATCGTCGATCGCGCCAAGGACATGCTGATCCGCGGCGGCGAAAACATCTACTGCGTCGAGGTCGAGAACGCGCTCTACGATCACCCCGCCGTCATGGACGCAGCCGTCATAGGCAAGCCGCACGTGCAACTCGGCGAGGAGCCGCTCGCCGTCGTGCACCTGAAGCCGGGCGCGTCAGCGACGAGCGAAGAACTCCGCCATCACTGCGCGCAAAAGATCGCCGCGTTCAAAGTGCCGGTCGAAGTGCTCTTCTGGCCCGAGACGCTGCCCCGCAACGCCAACGGCAAAATCATGAAGAGCGACCTCAAAAAGCAGATCGAGAACCCGACGTTCTGAAGCGACAAGTCTGGACCACCGGCGCTGCGCCTGCGGTTGGCGAAGTGCCGGCGAGGGCGCCGGTGCAGATTTAATGCGCGCACTTGAGTTTCGCTGCTTGCGCCTTAGCTTTGAAGCGAAGCTAGGAGCGCACCTATGACCAAGATCATTTACGAAATCGTCCGCCACGATGGCGGCTGGGCGTTCAAGCTCGACGGCACATTGTCGAACACCTATCCCAGCCACGACGCCGCCTATAACGCCGCCAAGCGCGTCGCACTTGAGCAAATGCGCCCGGGCGAAACTCATGGAATATCGTGGGAAGACGAACGCGGCCGCTGGCATGACGAAATCTCCCCCGGCGATGATCGCCCGGAAGTCGGCATCGTCGACAAGACTTGAGCGCCGCGCGTGCCGTGGTTTGGCTGGCTCGCGGCGCTCATCATAGTTGCGGCGCTCAGCTTCACCGGCTGGCTCTACACAATCGGCCCTTGGCGCGCCGTCGACTTCACGATTGAAGCGCCAACGCCGCAACCAACGATCAACGCAGCGACCATCAGTGCCGAACGCGAGGCGTTGCTCGTAGCGTTTCAACGCGACGTGTACGGCACAATGCCTGCGCCGATCGCGCCGGTCGTCGCCAGCAAACAAGAGGTCTCAACCGCAGACGCGGGCGGCATCGAACGCGTCGAACAATGGCGCGTCGAAGTTGGCGAAGCACGCCACTTCAATATCGCCATTGCGCGACCGCCCGGAAATGCGCCGGCGCCGGTCATTCTCGTTCTCGACTTTTGCGGCAACCAAGCCGCCTTCCCCAATCGCCCGAGCGCGATCCGTGGTCCCGTTGGTTACATCCAATGGTTCTGCCAAGCCGACGCAATGGATCCCATCGTGGAGCGTGTCTTCGGCCGCTACGTGAACGCACCTCCCTTCGCCGACATCGCCGCGCACGGCTACGCCGTCGCGCTCGTCTATGCTGGCGACATCGTCCCCGATCGCGAACCCGAAGCGCGCGCCGCGCTCTCGCGCTTCGCGCCATCAGACACTGGCGCACTCATGGCTTGGGCATGGACCGCCTCACGCGCCTACGAAGCGCTGGCGTCAGATCCACGCTTCGATGCGAACCGCATCGCCGTCTGGGGTCAATCGCGCCAAGGCAAAGCGGCTCTCGTCGCCGGCGTGTTCGATCCACGCTTCGCAGCGGTGATTGCGCTTCAGTCCGGCCGCGGCGGCGATGCGCCGTCTCAGACCTTCGCAGGCGAGAGCCGCACCGAAATCACCAGCGCCTATCCGCACTGGTTCGCGCCAAACTTCGCAACAACGATGCCGAGCGTCGAACAACACCAATTGCTCGCGCTGCTTGCGCCGCGCCCCCTTCTCGTCGGCCACGGCGATCGCGACGGCTGGTCCGATCCGATCGGCGCGCGCGCAATCCGCGAAGCCACATCTCCGGTCTTCGCAGAACTCGGCGGTGAGCCGCCATCGCACTTCATCCGCCCCGGCGGACACGGCATTCACGAACGCGATTGGGAAGAGACGTTGAATTTTCTCGACGCGCGCATGAAGCGCTGAGTAAGTGAGCGCATGGAAGATTGGCGCGCGTGGACGGTGAAGGCCGCTGAATGGGGCATGGATTATCGCGCGCGTCTGCGCGATCTGCCGGTGCGTCCGCCTGTGCAGCCGGGCGAGATCGCCGCGAAGATCGCGCCGTCGCCGCCGGAGACACCCGAGCCGTTCGAAAAAGTCTTCGCCGATTTCGAACGCGATATCGCGCCGGGCATGACGCATTGGCAGCATCCGCGCTTCTTCGCGTACTTCCCGTCGAATTCTGCGCCGGCCTCACTCGTTGCCGAACATCTCGTCAACGCCATCGGCGCGGTGTGCATGCTCTGGCAAACATCGCCCGCCGCCACTGAACTCGAAACCCGCGCTGTCGCTTGGCTGCGCCAAGCATTCGGTTTGCCCGATGTGTTTCAAGGCTGCATCCAAGACACCGCCTCAACTGCCACACTCGCTGCCGTGCTGGTGATGCGCGAACGGGCGTTGAATTTCACCGGCAACCAAACCGGCCTTTCCAGCACGCCGCGCCTGCGGATCTATTGCTCCGCCGAAGCGCACTCTTCGATTGATCGCGCCGTCTGGTTCTCCGGCATCGGCGCCGACAATCTCGTGCGCATCCCGATCAAAGGCCCGCTCCGCGGCGCCGATCCCGACGCGCTCCGCGCGCTCATCGCCGCCGACATCGCTGCCGGCTACAAACCCGCCGGCATCATCGCCAATGTCGGCGCTACCGGCGTGGGTGCGACCGATCCGGTTGCCGACCTCGCCGCCATCGCGCGCGAGCACAACCTCTATCTTCACGTCGATGCCGCCTGGGCCGGCGCCGCGATGATCTGCCCCGAACTGCGCCACCTCTGGGCTGGCGCAGAGCACGCAGACTCCATCGTCGTCAACGCCCACAAATGGCTCGGCGCGCAAACCCATTGCAGCATCCATTTCGTGCGCGATCCTGCGAGCCTCACCCGCACGCTCGCCGCGAAGCCGGATTATCTGCACACGTTGGGCTTGAGCGAAGTCGTCAATTACAGCGAATGGGGCATTCCACTCGGCCGTCAATTCCGCGCTTTGAAGCTTTGGTTCGTGTTGCGCGCTTACGGGCTCGAAGGTCTGCGCACCATGATCCGCAATCACATCGCTTGGTCGCGGGCGCTGTGCGAGAAGCTGCGCGCGACGCCCGGATTCGAGATTGTCACGGATGCTGCTTTTTCACTCTTCACTTTCCGCTATCTCGGCGTGAGCAGAGCAAATGTCGACGATCTCAACTTGGCGCTTGTAGAGGCGATAAATGCTGATGGCCGCATCTATCTCACGCAGACGCGGGTAGATGGCGCCGTCGCCATCCGCTTCCAAGTCGGACAATTCGAATGCACCGAGGCTGATGTGATGAGCGCCTATCCGGTCATCACCGAGATCGCAGCGCGCCTCTAGTCGCTACTAGCGCGATCAAGGCTTTACGCGTGTTGTCCGGAAGTTCGTTGCGGGTGGTCGGCATGGCGGGATCTCCTCAAGGTCCGGATATTGGCTCAGCCGCTGCGGCAGGCAACGCAAACACCCGTAGATTTGAGGCTTATTCTCGATGGGCGTTTTCTGTCTTCAGAGCGTCGCCAGCCAATCGATGATCAGGCCAGTGGTTTCTTTAGGCGCTTCCTGCTGCGTCCAGTGACCAATTTTCGGAATCATATGCGAGCCGCGCAGGTTCGATGTATTCGCCTGCATGCGTTCGAACGCGGCATCGGCGCTGCCGCCGAACATCTTCAGCACCAGATCGTTCTCGCCGACGATGAACAGCGACGGCTGATGGATCACGCGATCCTCAATCGTGCTCATATACTCAAAATCACGCGTGTGGTTGCGATAGCGATTGATCGGCCCGCGGAAGCCCGAAACCGTGAACTCATCAACGAAATAGTCGATGTCCTCTGGAGTCATCCACCACGGGAACGGGTTCGGATCTTCCAAGCCATCGAGCAAATGGTCGCCGTGAACTTTGTCCACGCCGCCCCAATAACCTTGGGAGTCACCGCTGCCCGCATAATAGAGCTTGCGCAAACCGCCGCGCACGTCCGCTTCGAACGCAGCCTCAGCGACGCCCTCGTCTTTGAAGTAGGCCTGATAGAAGAACTTGCCCTGATCAATGTACATCATCTTGATCAGCGCATCGAGCGACATGGGCGGCAAGCCGAACCACGGTACGCTTAGGCCAGCGACGGCGCGCACTCGCTTTGGATGCAGCACGGCTGTGTGCCAAACGATCGGCGCGCCCCAATCGTGCCCGATAAGAACAGCGGGCTTGCCAGGCGACATCACGTCGATGACGCCCGCGACATCCGCCGCAATCTCCTTCATCGCGTACGCTTCGACAGCATGCGGTTTGTCCGAGCCACCATAGCCGCGCACATCAATGGCGCATGCTGTGAAGCCAGCGGCGGCGAGCGGCGCCATTTGGTGGCGCCACGAATACCAGCTCTCTGGAAAGCCGTGGACCATTACGACCAATGGCCCCTCGCCCTGGATCGCGGCGCGCACCTTGATCCCGTTGGTGTCGATCATGCGGAATTCGGGTTTGGTCATTGCAGGTCCGCCGGAAGCGTCGGTTGATTGAGGATGCTCTCGTACGCGCGCCAGCGCGCATTGTTGTCTGCGCCTGTGCGCTCAGCGTAAGTGCGCACCAAATCCTCACCCGAGGAATAATTGATCACGTACGAGCGATAGTGATCGGCGAACGCCAAGCTCCGCTCAGCGCGTTCACGTGATGTCACGCCGTAACGCTGACGCAACTCTAACGCGCGAGCCCGATCAATCTCGCCATCGAGATACATCTGATCGACCGTCAGCGTCGCGCCGCGCAATTCTTGTAAAGCCTCAAGCAAATCCGCCAACGCCGGCGCGGTCGCCGGATCGAGACCAGCCAGGGAAACAGCGTGTCGCGCTCGAACGCCAACTTCTCGTCGCCGGGAAACGCGAGATCGACGCCATAATTGCCGCCACCTTCGTTCAACGGCCCCTGCGGTGAGAAGAGTGGCATAATCGAAAACTCAACCCAGCCGCGTTCGCGATACAAACGCTCCGCCGAAATCCCCTGCACGTGGTGACCGGGGTAGCCTTCGTGGCAGCCGTAACCGATCGCGGCATCGATATAGATCGGCTGATCCGTGTTCACTTGGATCAAGCTGTGATTGTCGCCCTGATAGTAATTGTAGGCGCCCCAGGACTGGCCGTTGACGAGCGAAAGTTCGAAGCGTTCGTTCTCCGGCAACTCGATATGTTCAGCCGTGCGCCGGCGGCACTCAGCAATCGCCGCTTGCATCACCGGCAACAATTTATCGTGCGGAATGGCGTAGCGATTGCGCAAAGCCTGCACACGATCCGCCAGCGGCCCTCTACCCGGCACAATTGCGTCCAAACGCTCCAACGCAGCGTCATAGCTCTCAAGCGGACGCAAAGTCGGTCGCAATGCGAAGAGACGTTCGGCCTCGTCCGCAAAAGGCACACGCTCGCCATCGATCATATCGAGGCGAAAGCGCGCGCTTGAGACATATGCCGCTAACGCGCGCGCGCGACGCTGCACCAGCTGGATCGCGCGCCTCGCCGAGCGCTGTGGCGATCTGCGCGCTCAGCGCGTCAGCGGCGGTTTTGAGCTCGGCAGTCGAGCGCGGATGCGCTTCAGCCTCAGTCTTCCATTCCGGTGGACCGTAATAGGCGTCGATATAGCCTTCCTCGTGCGTGCCGATTTCCAACGCCAGCCGCACGTACGCTTCCGCCAACGGATTGAGATCAGGCTCGGCGCGCGGCGTGCACGCCGCCAACAGCAAAGCCGCAACAAAAACCAAAGCCCGCATCAATCCCTCCGCCGCCAGCTTAGCAGCAAATTTGCGCGTGCACGCCGTTTACGTCGCGGGAACCGGTCAGCTCGCCTCTTCGCGGTCTTCCAGAACCTCGGCAGCTTCCTCGTTGAGCGCTCGGCCTTCTTGGCGCGGCCGCGTGAACGGCGTCGGTTCCGGCGTCGTCGTGTTGTTGCGCCAGAGCCCGCGGCCGGCCTCGATGCCGCCAGCAAGCTGCATCTCAAAGCGCTCGGCGTCGCGCTCGCGCACGTCTTCAATCGTGTCGGCGATATCGAGATCGGAGAAGCCGAGGTCACGCAGCACCGCGGCGCTGAAGGTCAGCGACGACTCAAAAAGTTCGCGGATTTGATAATCGACACCCGCCTTCACCAGGCGCATCGAGTGACCACGGTCGAAAGAGCGCGCAAAAATCTTTGCGTGCGGAAACTCGGACTTGATCAGCGTGACGATGTGATCGGTCGTCTCTGGCTTATCGACGCAGATGAGAATGGCCTCCGCTGTAGCCGCACTAGAAGCGCGCAGCACGTCTAGCCGCGTCCCGTCACCGTAATAGACCTTGAAGCCGAAATTGCCGGCGACGCGGATCATCTCCACGTCGGTCTCGATCAGCGAAATATCGACGCCGCGCGCCAGCAGCGATTGGCTTACCACCTGCGCGAAACGGCCGAAGCCGACGAACAGCACCCGCCCGTTGAGATCATGCGCCTCTTCCACGCCGTCGAGCGAAACCTTCGGCGCGGGCATCAAGCGGTTAAGCAACAGCACAACGACGGGCGTAAGAGCCATCGAGATAATAACGATCGCGGTCATCACCGCCGCGATGCGCGCATCCATCACGCCAGCGGAAAGCGCGGCCGCGTAGAGCACAAACGCGAACTCGCCACCCTGTGCGAACAGCCCCGCGCGTCGAATCGACTCCCGCTGGTCGGCCCCGAACAAACGCGCGACTCCATAAATACCAAGCGCCTTGACCACCATAAAAGAGACAACGCCCGCAGCGATCAGTTGCCAATCGCTCAGCACCACCGTGACATTCAGCGACATGCCGACGCTGATGAAGAAGAGCGCAAGCAGGATTCCGCGGAACGGCTCCACATCAGCTTCGAGCTGGTGGCGGAACGTAGAGTCCGACAGCAACACGCCTGCAAGGAACGCGCCCATAGCCATTGAGAGGCCGCCCAAATCCATCAGCAGCGCTGCGCCCAGCACAACAAGCAACGCCGCCGCCGTCATCACCTCGCGCGCGCCGGAGCGTGCGAGGATGCCAAAGAACGGATTGATGACGTAGCGACCCGCCAAAAACACAATTGCGACAGCGCCCACGCCAAGTGCGACGCTCTGCCAAAGCGGCGGCGCGTTCTCTTGCACGCCGAGCGTCAAGCCTGCGATCACCGCAACAGCGGCGAGCAACGGCACGATCATGAGATCTTCGAACAACAAAATCGAAACGTTGCGCTGCCCCGCCTGGCTTGAGGTCTCGCCGACGTCGTCCATCATTTTCATGATCACCGCGGTCGATGAGAGCACAAAGCCAGACGCGCCGATCAAGGCGGCTGCCCATGGCAAGCCAGCTGCAATACCAACACTCGACAACAGGACGATGCACGCAACAACTTGCGCAGCGCCCAATCCAAAAATCTCTTGGCGCAGCGCCCAGAGTTTCGCGGGCCGCATTTCGAGGCCGATGATGAACAAAAACATCACGACGCCGAGTTCGGCGACATGAAGGATCGCCTCGGGATCGCGGAAGATGCCGATACCGAACGGGCCAATCACTAGGCCGGCCGCGAGGTAACCCAGCACCGAGCCCAGCCCCAGCCGGCGGAACAGCGGCGCCGCGATAACAGCAGTCCCCAGCAGCGCCACCGCGTGTTCGAGGCCTAATCCACCGCCCGCCACAGCCTCAGCCGCCATCAGCGCAACCTTTTCAATGAGAAGGCTCCCATGTGGCGCCCTTTATGTCGGCTTTGAACCCCTCGCCGAGCGCTCGAATCATTTATGTTGGCCGCTTGCCCGATCTGGAGCGCGTAATGATCGAGAATACGAAGCTGACCGCGCTTGTCGCCTCGCGCATCTGCCACGACATGGTCGAGCCGATGAGCGCGATCATCCAAGGCCTTGAGATGATCAAGGATGGCGATGGCAAACCTGATCCGGACGCGTTGAATTTGCTGGACCACGGCGTCGGCAAAGCGTGGGCGAAGCTCGAGTTCTTTCGCTTCGCCATGGCGGGCGCGATGGCCGAGGGCGACAGCACGATCGACGAAGGCAAAGCGGTCGCCGAAAAACTCTACGGTGTGCTGAAAGCCGATCTGGTTTGGTCCGCGCCGAATGTCGGAATGCCGCGGCCCGCCGTCCGCGTGATCGTGAATTTGTTGCTGATTGCGAACGAGTGCCTGCCACGGGGCGGCACGGTTGAAGTTACGGCCTCAAAACAAGGCGATATCGGCGAGGTCATCGTCACAGCTACCGGCCCGCGCGGCAAACTGAAGGATGCGACGTTCGCGGCGCTGAAGGGCGAAGGCGACGATCTCAACGGCCACACCATCCAGCCGACGCTGACCGGGCTTCTTGCCCGCCAGGGCGGGGTTGAGCTTTCGGCCCGCGAAACGCCCGGCGAAACCGAGAACAAGATCGAGCTGATCGCGCGCTCGGCTTCGTTCCAGCTCTGACTCGCCACAAACCTAAAGCCTCCATTAACCGGCTTGCCTGAAAAGTTCCGGCGGAATCCGATGGAGTTCGCCACATGAGACGCTGCCTTGTCGTCGACGACAGCCGCGTAATCCGCAAAGTCGCGCGCCGCATTCTTGAAGACATGCGCTTCGAGATTGAGGAAGCCGCTGACGGCCTGGAAGCGCTGCAAGCGGTGCGCCGGCGCATGCCGGACGCCATCCTGCTTGATTGGACGATGCCTGTGATGAGCGGCATCGATTTCTTGCGTCAGCTCCGCCAAGAGCCGGGCGGCGATAAGCCGACGGTTGTGTTCTGCACGACGGAGAACGATGTCGAGCGGATCAGTGAAGCGCTGAAAGCCGGCGCGGACGAATACATGATGAAGCCGTTCGACGGCGATATTCTTCATTCCAAGTTCGCCGAGGCAGGCCTCATCTAATGCTGAACGACGCCGAGATCGCGCTTGTTGCTCGCGAAGTTAAGACGCGCTCGGGCGCGGTGCTGACCAAAGACATGGCCGGCGCCATCTCGATCCGCTTGCAGCCGCTTGCGCGGCGTGAAGGATTTGGCAGCGTGCCGGAGTTGATTGGCGCCGCGCGTATCCGTGCCGACGGCGCGTTGTGGAATGCGATCGCGGATAATCTGGCGCAAAGCGACACGCGGTTCTTCCGCGACCGGTCGCAGTTCGAGAAGCTGCGGACCACGCTGCTGCCGGAAGCCCTGAAGCGGCGTGCGCATGAGCGAGTGCGGATTTGGTCGGCGGGCTGCGCTACGGGCCAAGAAGCGTACTCGATCGCGATGATCGTGGATGAGATGCGCAGCGAAGGCCTCAATCCCGCGACTGAGATTGTTGCGACGGATCTTTCTGAGCGGCTCCTCGATAAAGCGCGTGCGGGGCTTTACACGCAGTTTGAAATTCAGCGCGGGCTGCCGATCCGCAAGCTCATCGCCTACTTCGAAAAAGCCGGCGACCTCTGGCGCATTTCGGATCGGCTGCGCGCAGGCGTGAAGTTCGAGCAGCACAATCTGATGAAGCATCCTGGCCAGCTTGGGCAGTTCGACATTGTCGTGCTCGCGCATGTGCTGCCCGCTTTCGACCAAGAGACGCGGGTTGATGTGCTGAGCCGCGTCGCTGATACGCTGACGCCGAATGGCGTTCTGCTGCTTGGCGCCGGCGAGACGCTGCCGGAAGGTTGCGAGGCGTTCACGCTTGAGGGTGGCGTCGCGCGCAAGTCGAACACGGCGCGTGTCGCAGCGGCCTGAGTGACGCCTGTCATCGGTGACACTCGTCAATAATGAACTCAGAGCTTGACCTCGTGCGCGTTTGAACGCGTGCTAGCGGCATGGCCGATACCCCACGCGCGATGAGCGCAGCCGACATCGCAGAGTGGCGCAATGGTTGGCGCGTTGCGCTTGGCGCCGGCATCGGCATGGGCACCGGCGTTTCGCTCTATCTCTACGTCGCCAGCATTTTCATCGGACCGATCAGCGAAGAGTTCGGCTGGTCGCGCGGCGCGATCAGCTTCGGCTCGATGATGTCGTTCCTGACGGGCGCAGTGACGTTGCCCATCCTCGGACGCTACCTCGACCGGCTCGGCTTTCGCCGCGTTGCGATCTTTTGCTGCTTCGGGCTCGCGTCCGTGTATGCGCTCAACGCGCTGCAGACCGGCGTGTATGAAATCTACATTGCGATGATGATCGCGGGCGGGGTTTTTGGCGGCGGCACCTCCTCCATCATTTACACGCGGCCGGTGATCGCGTCGTTCGCGCGTCAGCGTGGGCTTGCGCTTGGGATCGCGACAGCCGGCACGTCGATTGCGGCGATGATTGCGCCGCCTTTGCTGATGTACGTGATCACCGAATACGGCTGGCGCCCTGGCTTCTTTGCGCTGGCGGCTTTGACGGCGTTGATTGGCTTGCCGCTCGCATTGGCGCTGATTGGCAAAGCCAAGGAAGCGACCGCGCATGCGAGCGATGACGTCGACGATGCGCCGGTGAATGTGCCGGACGTGACGCTGCGCGAAGCGGTGAAGCGTGGGCGGTTTTGGCTGCTGGTTCTCGCGATCGCGTGCATCAACATTCCTGGCTCCGGCGTGCTTGGGCAATTGGCGCCGCTGGTGAGCGATACAGGGCTGAACGATGGCGACGTGGCGATTGTCATGTCGATCTACGCGGCGGGCTTGCTGGTCGGACGTTTGATCACCGGCTTTTCGCTCGATCGCTTTCCGCCGCAATGGGTGGGCGCGATCACGACATTGGTGCCGGCGATTGGCATTGTGCTCTTGATGATCCCTGAGCCTTCGTTTGCATTGGCGGCGCTCGCTGTGGCGCTGATCGGCGCGCAGCAAGGCGCGGAGGTCGATCTCTTCGCGTATTTCATCAGCCGCAGTTTTGGCTTGAAGCATTACGGCTCGATCTTCGGCGTGATCGCGATGGCGGGCGCGATCTCGACGGCGATTGCGTTGGTGTCGTTCGGGAAGATTCACGACGCGACGGGATCGTACGATCTCGGGCTGCAGGTTGGTGCGGTGTTGTTCTGTGTTGGCGCGCTGGCGTTTGCGTTGATTGGACGGGAAGCCGCCGCAGGCTCGGTGGTTGTAACCGCGTAGCTCGCGCGTCCGCGCGACACCTTCCCCGCGAGGGGGAAGGATGACAGAGCGAGCTACGGCAACCTCCCCATTCCTTTGGCACGATCGGTTGCGGGTCGCTTCCGCCGCGGGAGCGACGGGGCCAGTTGGCTACGGCGTGTTTGGCTTTCGCGCCACACGCAGCACGCGACAGCGCGCGGGGATGTCGTCGATGCATGTGTCGGCGCCGAAGAGTTTGAGCGCGTGCGCTTGTGTGAAAATGCGCACATTGAGACACGTGCCGCAGCGCACGAGCACGCCGAGCGCGCCGAGCTCAATGGCTTGGCCGAGTGTGTGATAGCCCTTCAGTCCCATCGCGATCGCAGCTCCATTCTAAGCGCGACCCCATGCGGGTGGGAGTTCGACGCGGCTAGCCAACCAAGAGCGCTTAGTTTGACTACCCTAAGTTGTTCTGTCGGTTACGGCAGTGTCAGCGATAGGGACCGACCAAGCAGCTGAACTAAGGAGCGTGTTCGCAGTCCCCACGAGTGATCTTCTCCCAGATTTGACCGTGAAATGGATCATCCTCTAGCGGGCAGATCCACCTTTAGTCCTCGTCCACGAATTTGACCAACGGTGACTGATATCGCGCCCAACATGTTGCGGCTCGCTACGATTTTCTCAATCGAAATCCCAGCTTCAGCAGCAAGCTTCGCAATTAGTACGGAACACCCACGATATTTGTCGGAGGGGTTCTGGAACGCTTCGGAGCTCAGGCGCCCAGGCACCGGGCTGAGCGCCCGCGACACGCCATTGTCGCGGTACAAGACGAATGACAATGTCGGATGGATCTAGTCCCGCGTGGTCATGCGGAAGCGTGACACCGTCCCCATCAACTGGCGGGCGGTCCAAAGGCATCTGCCCTCACGACAGCCTGTCGATCCACGGAAGCAGTGGTCTAAAGTCGACTGAAAGTTCTCGCTCAAGTTCACTCTTGCCGTCTCGAGCATAGAACTCGACCTTGGTCGGGGCGAAAACCACGATCTCCAAATCAATGGACTGCAGATGCCATTCGAATTGCAAGCCGCCGGACACGGTTGGCACCACCGAAGGCGGGAGTATTGGGTTTGCAAACCGCCGTAAGAAGACGGACCGCATACAGAACAGTCTCGAGCTTTAACTGACGCGCACGGTGGCCATCCCAACCGGCGGGCAGTCGCAGGTGGTCCTCAAGCTGAAAAGAACAGCCCGGCGCCCAATTCTGAGGTCCAGCTCACTCAAGACAACACGCCGTGCCTCACGAGGGAGAGGGGATCACATTTTCCGAGGCTGAGAGAAATCCCTCGTCGAGGCGCTCGCCTGCCAACGCTACCGCTGCACTCACGTTTCCTTCCCCCACGCTTTTTGAGCTTCATCTGTTGTTACCGCGATAAACGCGTCGAAAATACCCAGCCTCATCCGTTCCATGAACTCTCTGCTCGCGTTTAGATCAGCGGACTGCGGCGCACCTCTTCCGACCAATGTCAGCCTGTAAATCGACTCGCCGTCGCTATTCCAAGCGTCCGCAAACTCGATGATATATCGCCCAACAGACTCCCCCTGATCATCCTTGATCTCTTGCCTAAACGTGGTTCGCGTATCGCTCGCTGCAAATCGAGGGGCTTTGGCAAAAAGAGAAAAATAGTGCTCGGGCGGAACGACGCTGCCGTCCTCACGCCGCGCAGGAAGTTGAGTTTGATGTACGTGACCTCGCACTGGTTCGGCGCGATGGGCCCAAGCTCACTCGTTTCGGCGTAGAGAGCAAGCGTCGTCCGATGTTATCGAAATAGCGCGCAATCATGGATTCGAAGCGAGGGATACGGTCGACCGCCCGCGGCGACCTTCCGCCAGTTCTGGATGAACGGTCAGGCTGGAATTGCAGAAGCTCAGATTTGTCATCGGTAAGAAACCAATACCGGCTTGGCATCGGCCCTCTAACAAACTCAAGGTTTACACGAACCCTGAGCGCTCCTTCCGAAGGTTTCAAATTGCTGCGGAAGCGGCGGATGCTCCTCCAGCTGGCTGAACTCTTCCCGAAACAAACTCCAGACTTCGAAGGCGTTCGTTCCGCGATAGTTAACCAGCGGCGCGAATTGGACGCTCAAGACCACCTCGGTGAGCGGCGAATTCTTGAACTCAGGTAAAATTCTGACGTCTGCCATCTGGATATCCATACTTCATATCGTGCTCTTCCTTAAGAAGTGAAGCCCTTACCCGCCCTCCATCCCTTCTTCCATCTCGCGCTCCACCCGGAGCGCCGTGAGCTGGTTGCGCTGTTTGCGCAGCACCTGAAAGCGATAGCCGTGAAACGCGAAGCGTTGGCCTGGGTCGGGGATGGCTTGGGCTTCGTGGATGACGAGGCCGGCGACGGTGACGGCTTCTTCGTCGGGCAAATCCCAGTTCATCGCGCGGTTTAGGTCGCGGATCGGGACGGAGCCGTCGACGTTGACGCTGCCATCGGGTTGTTGGCGCACGCCGACGACGGCGATGTCGTGCTCGTCTTTGATGTCGCCGACGATCTCTTCCAAGATGTCTTCGAGCGTGACGAGGCCCATGAGCGCGCCGTACTCGTCCACCACCAGCGCGAAGTGTTCGCGGCGGCGCAGGAATTCGGCGAGCTGATCTTCGGCGCTGGTTTGCATCGGCGTGAACCAGGCGTTGCGTTTCACGTCGTTGACGTCGAAGCCGTCGCGGCCGTGTTCGGAAATGGCGCGCAGGAGATCGCGCGCGTGCAGGATGCCGACGATGTTGTCGGGCTCATCCTTGTAAAGCGGCATGCGCGTGTGCGGCGAGCTCATCGCTTGGGCCAGGATTTCACGCGGCGGCAGATCGATGTCGAGCGCTTTGATGTTCTTGCGGTGGATCATCACGTCGGCAATGGAAAGCTCGGAGAGATCGAGCGAGCCGCGGACACGGTCACGCGCGCTCATGTCGAGTTCGCCCTGCTCGGCCGAAACGTCGATGATGCTTTCGATCTCGGCGCCGGTCAGCACTTCGTGGTGCGAGACTTCTTTGACGCCGAAGAGTTTCAGGACGTTCTTGGAGGCAGCGTTCAAGAGCCAGTTCAGCGGATAAAAGACGAGGAACGACCAGTGCAGCGGGTACGCAATGAGAAGCGAGACCGGCTCGGGGTTGCGGATGGCGAAGGTCTTCGGGACTTGCTCGCCGATGACGATGTGGAGCGAGGAGAAAACCAGGAAGCCGACGATGAAGGCGGTGAGATGGATGCTCTCTTCGCTCATGCCGAGCGGCTGCGAGCAACGGCGTGACGATGGCGGCGACCGTGGGCTCGCCAACCCAGCCGAGGCCGAGCGAAGCCATGGTGATGCCGAGTTGGCAGCAGGCGAGATAGTGCTCGATGTTGCCGAGGATTTTCTTGGTGAGTACGGCGCCGAATTTGTCTTCTTCGGCGAGGGAGTCGATGCGGAAGGCGCGCGCTTTCACCAGCGCAAACTCAGCGGCGACGTAAAACGCATTGGCGGCGAGCAGCAGAAACGCCACCAGCAAACTTAAATAGGGGTTCATCGTGTTTCTTGTTGGAGGAGTGCGAGGACGCGATCGACGGGTGCGTTGCGATCCATGAACGCTTTGCCGATGCCGCGCGCGAGGATGAGGGTTAGAAGGCCAGCTTCGTTCTTTTTGTCGGCGGCCATGAGGGCGGTGAGCTTTTCTGCGTCGTAGGGCGCGCCGGGGAGTTTGCGGAGATTGGTGATGAAGCCGGCGCGTTCAAGGTGAGTTTTGACGCGGGCGGCTTCGGCGTCTGTGCAGTGGCCGAGTTGGGCGGAGAGTTGGAACGCGAGCGCGATGCCGGCGGCGACGGCTTCGCCGTGGAGCAGCGTGCCGTCGTAAGCGGAGTGCGCTTCGAGCGCGTGCGCGAAGGTGTGGCCGAGATTGAGCAGCGCGCGCACGCCCTGCTCTGTCTCGTCTTGCTCGACGATCCGGGCTTTGAAGCTGATGGCGGTCGCGATGGCGTGCTGAAGTGCCACGGGTTTGCCGTGGAGGATGGCGGCGGCGTTTTGCTCGCACCAGTCGAAGAAGGCAGCGTCGCCGATGAGCGCCGCTTTGACGATCTCGGCATAGCCCGCGCGCATCTGGCGATCGTCGAGCGTGGCGAGGACGTCGAGATCGGCAAGGACGAGCTTGGGCTGGTGGATGAGGCCGATGAGGTTTTTGCCTTCGGGCGTGTCGATCGCGGTTTTGCCGCCGACGCTGGAGTCGACTTGCGCGAGAAGGGTCGTGGGTATCTGCACGAAGTCGACGCCGCGTTTGACGAGGCCAGCTGCAAGACCCGCTGAGGTCGCCGATGACGCCGCCGCCGAACGCGATGACGAGGTCTTTGCGGCTGATGCCGGCCTGCAAGAGATGGCGCGTCAGCATTTCGAGGCCGGTGAAGCTCTTGGCGCTTTCGCCGGGTGGCAGCGTGATGGTCCAGTTCTTGATGCCGGCGGCGTCGAGCGATGATGCGAGCGCGGGGCGATGCAGGCGCGCGACGGTTTCATCCGTCACGATAAAGACGCGGTTGGACGGCGCGAACGGCGCAATGAGTTCGCCGGCGCGCGCGAGAAGATTGGCGCCGGTGTGAACGTCGTAGCTGCGGGTGGCGAGATTTACGCGGATGGTGTTCATGACTCTATCGCGCCCCTCCCCTTGCGGGGAGGGGTTGGGGTGGGGTAACGGCGGCGCTGTTTCGAAGCTGCTGAGCTGGCGCCCCCATCCGTCGCGCTCCGCACGACACCTTCCCCGCGAGGGGGAAGGTTTGCTTTGTTGCGCATCACGTCACCGCCTGCAGATGTTTGCGCAGCGCTATCAGAATTTGCGCGACAGCGCTGTTATGCGGCCCGCTGCCGGTTTCGATCGTGAGATCGGCTTCGGCGTAGATGGGGTAACGCTCGTCCATGAGGCGCTGCATCACGGCGCGTGGGTCGGCTTCTTTGAGGAGCGGACGGTGATCGCGTTTGGTGACGCGCTTCATCAGCACGTCGAGCGGGGCTTTCAGCCAGATCGAGATGGCGCGTTCTTTCATCAGTTCGCGCGTGCGCGGATCGATGAAGGCGCCGCCGCCGGTGGCGAGCACGTGTGGTTCGCCGTCGAGCAAGCGCGCGATGACTTGGCGCTCGCCGCGGCGGAATTCACACTCGCCGCGTTCAGCGAAGATGTCTTCGATGGACCGGCCCGCCGCCGCAACGATCGCTTCGTCGGCGTCGGCGAACGGCAGCGCCAGCGCGTGCGCCAGACGGCGGCCGATCGTGGTCTTGCCTGCCCCCATGAGGCCGACAAGCGCCACAGTGCGGCCTGGCGCGATGCCCTCGGCCTGCCGACGCAGTTCGACAGCGGCGTCTATGCGCTCACCGACATCACTGCTTTCCGGCGGAACCACGAATCACCTCAAAAGGTCCGAACAAGGTTAAGGCCGGACAAGACTAGAAACTCGCCACATTTTGAGGGCATTCTTGTCCGCTCGCAACGGGAGGGGCCAAACTAGGCGATGTATAAGCGCAGACGCAGACGCTCTTCGTTCAGCAAGCCCGCGCCCGTTTGGGTGCAGCCAGCGCTGATCGGCGTTGGCGCCGTCGTTTTTGTGGGGCTGTTCGTGTTTTTCATTGGCCAATCGGACCGCCTCGCCCCCGCCCCTCAGCAGATCAGTGTCGAAGTGCAGGACGCCTTCAAGGAATGACGAACATGGTTACTCGCTCTTTCGCGCTCGCGCTTACCGCAGGCGTGCTGCTCCCGGTGTGTGCTTATGCACAAGCGGGCCAAGAGCCTGCGCCGATGCAGGTGCAGCAGATCAGCGATCTCAACGTTTGGACGGTAGGCGCTCTGTCGCGTTCGAACGGTGCGTTGCCGGGCGATATTTGGAGTCGCTCCGATCCTGCGTTTCTCGCGCTGGCGTTTGATCGCTTGCCGGCCGTGTATGATTCACCGGCGGCTTTGGCGTTGGCGCGGCGCGTGCTGCTCTCAGGCGCCGATGCACCGCGCGGCGACGCTGATGCAGCTGGACGCAGACGCTTCGAAGCGCTCGGCAAGATGGGCGCGGCTGATGAGCTTGCGACGATGGCCTCTGGTATCGGCGCGACCGATCCCGCCATTGCGCAATATGCGGCACAAGCTGAACTCGCGCGCGGACAACGCGCGCAAGCTTGCAACCGCGGACGCGGCGCCGAAGTCGGCGAACAAGTGTCGCCATTCTTGCTACGGCTACGCGCATACTGTGCGGCGGCGGCAGGCGACCGCGCTGCGGCGGATTTGGCGCTCGAACTCGCACGCACGCAGAACGCCGCAGACGCTTGGTACACCGGCGCAGTCGCGGCGGCCGCTGGCGCGCCCGGCGCCCGGCCACCGGCGGCGCGCTACGATAACTCGCTCGCTGTGCAGCTTTCGATCGCCGCCGGTCTGCGGCCCGGTCCCAACCCGCTGGCGAACTCTTCGACGCTGGCGCTTGTCGCGCTAGCCCGGAACGAGCAAGCGCCTCAGCCGCAACGCGCACAAGCCGCGGCCCTCGCCTTCCGCCGCGGCGTCATCAGCGCACAAGAAGCACGGACGATCCTGGCCGCGACGCCAGCGGAGATCACGCAAGCGCTGCCGCCGATCGTAGCGGCGCTGCGCCAAGTGACGGCGTCGCCCGGTTCGATGGAAGCTGCCACCGCAATTGCCGGCGTGTTGCGCGGCGCCACCGCGTATGCGGACTTCGCTGCAGCGTCGCGCTTCTTCAAAGCCGACATCGCTGCGCTGCAAAGCGCGCCGGATGCGGCGTCGGCCGTGTTGTTTGCGCGCGCCGCTTTGGCGTCAGGCGATGCACAATTGGGCGCGCGATTGGTCGCCAGCGCACGTCAAGCCGGCGCGGACGAAGCGGCTCTCGCACCTCTGGACGCGGCGCTCGTTGCCCTCTCAGGCGCGCGTAACGAGCAAGGCTCAATGGCGATGCAACGGCGCATCGATCGCGCAACCGCGCAGCAAGCGCGTGCGGCGGCGCGCGATGTAGCGATCCTTTCGGCGCTGGGTGCGCCGCTTGAGGGCAGCGTGCAAACCTTCATGCTCGCAAACGCACCGCAAAGGCGGCGCCCGCGCCGATAGCGGCGCGATGCTAGCGCTAGCGTCCGCGGTGGAGCGCGGAGCAATCGGCGAAGGCGCGCTGCTCGCGGTTGCGGCAATGGGCGAACGCGGCCCGGCGCGCCTCGACGCGGAGTCTGTTGAGCGAATTATTCGCGCGTTGCGCGGCTTGCGCTTGGAAGACGAAGCCCGCAGGATTGCGGCCGAAACAATACTTGCAGGCGCGCCGAGCTAAGGGACCATGGCCGACCAGATTACGTGCGCCCAGCATGGCCAGGGCGAAGCAACTTATGTCTGCGTGCACGTCTCGCAATCGCTGAAGGACGGCGTTCCGCGCGGATTCCACTGGCACGTCGACGACAAGCAGAACTTCCAAGCCTTCTGCAATGTGTGCGACGCCATGGACGAACAGACCTGGGCGCGCACTGTCGGCAGCGTCAGCACCGCAATTTGCATCAAGTGCTTCCAAGCCGTGGCGGCGCTAAACGGCGAGACGCCGAAGCGCTAGAGTATCGGGTCGGCCCGGAGGCGGACATTCGTGCTGCCCTCTGCTACCTTTGTCTCGTGTCCGACTCAGCTCTGATCGAGTCATTTCTGGAAATGCTCTCCGCTGAGCGCGGGGCGCGTGCGAATACGTTGGACGCGTACGCGCGTGATCTGGACGATGCGCGCGAGCATGTGCGGGGCGGATTGCGAGCGGCGCCGCCTGAGGCGATCGAGGCTTACGTCGCTGGGCTCACCAAGCGCGGGCTGGCCCCCGCGACGACGCGACGGCGGATTTCCGCACTCAAGCAATTCTATCGCTTCCTCCTGCAGGACAATATTCGCGGCGATGACCCGACATCGCGCCTCGATCCGCCGAAGCGGGCGCGGTCGCTGCCTAAGACATTGTCGCTCGAAGACATCGAAGCGCTGATTGGCGCATCGGAGAATGCACGCGATCGCGCAATCATCGAATTGCTCTACGGCGCCGGTTTGCGGGTGAGCGAGTTGGTGTCGCTGCCGATGCGTGCAGCGCCGCGCCCCGGCCAAGATCACATGATCATCGAAGGCAAGGGCGGCAAAGAGCGTTTGGTTGCGCTTGGCGGACCAGCGCTTGAAGCATTGGCCGCGCATGTCGTGGCGCGTGAGGCGTTGCTGCCGAAAGTGGAGGCGCAGCGCGAGAAGGCGCAGCGTTGGTTGTTCCCTTCCACGAACGCGGCAGACGGCAAACTCACGCGCCGGCGCGTGGCGCAAATATTGGAAACTGCTGCGGCCAAGGCGGGCATCGACCCGACACGGGTTTCGCCGCACGTCCTCCGGCACGCGTTTGCGACGCATTTGGTTGAGGGCGGCGCCGACCTACGTACAGTGCAGACGCTTCTGGGCCACGCTGACATCGCGACGACGCAAATCTACACCCACGTGGCCGAGGGGCGCTTGAAGACGATTGTTGAGACCAAGCACCCGTTGGCGAAGAAGCCGAAGCCTTGAACAAGAGATGAGCAGACGATGACCACCACGCCCCTTCCCCCATCGGAACCAGGCCGCACCTCAGCTTTCCTCGTTTACGTGCTCTTCCTGCTCAGCATCCCCAGCGCGGCGATCTTTGCGCTGCTCGGCGTCATCATTGCGCTTGCGGCACGTGACGGCGCTGGGCCGCTGGCGCGGTCGCATTTGGACTATCAGATCCGCACCTGGTTCACCTCGTTCTGGTGGACTATCGGCTTTCTGCTGCTCGCCGGATTGGGCGTGCTCACGGCCTGGCTGTTTGGCTTTGGGTTCCTGCTGATGGGCGCAGCCGCGTTGGGCGGGTTCATCCTGTTCCTATGGTTTACGATCGTCAGTTTCTTTGGGCTTTTGGCGCTGTTGGACAACCGGCCGAAGTAGTCACAGGCGTGTTACACTCTTGAAAACTTGCCCAGGCTCGTGTGACTTAGGGGTGAGGGATCAGCGGGATAGGTTCCCGCCGAGCAGGCGAGTGAGATTTATGAAGAGATACGTTTTGGCGGCCGTGCTGTTCGCGGCTGTAGCGACACCGGCGTCCGCTTACACCTCGTACATTAAGCCGGAAGCGTTTTGGGTTGTTGAGCCGACGGTTGAAGTCGAAGGCTCGTACGCAACCTCGTTCTTCACGCCGGGCATCGCACTTGGCGACAGCCTGAGCGTCATCAATCCAGAAGGCCAACGCGTTTCGGCGGACCGCATCGCGGTGACGCCGGGCGGTACAACCGAGCTGCAAGCTGAACTCGCACGCGGCGGCACCTATCGCATCTCAACCGGTGAAGTGACCGGCCAAGTTGCCAACCTCGTCGGCGAGAACGGCCAGTGGCGCGTGCTTGGCGCCGGCGAAACGCCGCCAGCCGATGCACAGACGACGACGCTGCAAACGGTCACTGTCGCCGACACGTACGTCACGCGCGGCACCGCCAACCGCACGGCCGTCGATCAGAATATCGGCCGCTTGGCGCTCCACCCTGTGACGCACCCGAACCAAGTGCTGGTGAGCCAAGGCTTCCAAGTTCAGTTGCTTTTCGATGGCGCGCCGATGGCCAATAGCGCTGTCGTCCTCTACGCGGCAGGCGATCCGGAAACGAAGCTCGACCGCTATGTCGTCACCGACGCCGCTGGCAACGCGACCTTCACGTTCGACGCACCGGGCCAATACATCATCGCCGCGCGTCACCGCGCTGACATGCCGGCGGGTTCGGCGGCAGCAGTCGGCAGCTACACGACGACGCTGACCTTCGAAGCGGTGTCTGAGCTCCATGCGGAAACTGAAATCCGCGAAGTGCAAGCTGAACCGCAGCGTCCAAACCGCGCGCGTACGCCCGCTCGCCGCCGCGTCGGCCGCCAATAGGTTCGCTAGTCTCCAATAAATGAAGCGGCCCCGGTGCGAACCGGGGCCGTTTTGTTTGAGACTACTGCATATCGACTTTGCGCTGATCGCCCATGAGCGGCGGCGCGGAGGTGGCGGCGGCGACCACCATGGCGAAGGTCGCGACGATACCGTGCGGTCCTTCCCAAAACTGCGCGTCTTCGGGTGTTACTTCGATGGCGCGGACAAGCGGATCATCGGCGCTGCTCCACCAAGCCTCGGCCGCCGCATCCCAAAGTTCGCGAATGAGTTCTCGGTCGTTCGTCACGCGGGCGCGGCCGCTGACGGCCAAGAATTTGCCGCCGCCAGGTTCGGCGAAACTCAAGCACACATGATTGTCCTGCTCGACCTGCTCGTCCTTGTGGCCACGCTCGTCGGTAAGGAAATAGATCACGTGGCGATCTTTGCGCGGCTTGGCGCCCATTGGGCGGGCGCGTAGACGGTCCCCGTCTTTCGACGTGAACATGCAGACGCCGATCTTTTCCATCAGCTTCCAAACACGATCGAGATCATGTGGGTCGGGCGCGGACATTTAGGCTCTCCGTTCTACGCCCACGAAACGTCGCGGCGCGAGCTAATGGTCATGACGACGAAACCGCCCATAAAATCGCGACCGTGCCGTAGAGGATCGCCGGGAACGGCAGAGGTGGAATAGCGCGCAACCAACCCATGGGAACACAACGCGCCTGCCGCGTTCCGGTTTCAGCGCCTTGGCGCTAGCTCTGAGCGGCCACGCGCTCCGCTTGGCGCAAAGCGCGCAACAGATTGCCGCCCGCGAGCTTGGCGAGGTCGGCATCGCTCCAGCCGCGACGCATGAGTTCGACGAAGAGCGCAGGATAATCTTCAACGCCGTCCAAGCCGCGCGGCAGGAACGGCACGCCGTCGAAATCCGACCCGATGCCGACATTGTCGTGACCGGCGACTTGCGCGATGTGCTCAATGTGATCGGCAATCACGCTGAGTTCGATCTCGGGCCGCGGATTGGCGCTCGTCCACGCCGCCAGCGCCTCAGTGACCGCCGTCGGGGCGCCAGGATTGAGCGCCTTCAGACGAGCCTCCTCCGCCGAGCGGCGCGCACCCCATTGCCAGACTTCGTTCGAAGTGAACGCCGGAAAGAAGTTCACCATCACGACGCCGCCATTTGCGTGGACGAGCTGCAGCATGTCGTCCGGCACATTGCGCGGATGTGGCGTGAGCGCGTACGCGGATGAGTGCGAGAAAATCACGGACGCCGTGCTGACGCGCAATGCGTCACGCATGGAGTCCGCCGAAACGTGGCTGAGATCGACGAGCATGCCGATGCGGTTCATTTCGCGCACGACGTCTTCGCCGAACGGCGAGAGCCCGCCATGGACGGGCGCATCGGTTGCGCTATCGACCCATGACGTCGTCTTTGAATGGCAGAGCGTCATGTAGAGGACGCCCTCGGCGCGGAAGTCGCGGAGCATGGCGAGATTGTTGTTGATCGCCTCGCCGCCCTCCATGCCGAACATCGAAGCGATGCGGCCAGCGCGATGGATGCGGACGATGTCGTCGGCCGATTGCGCGAACTCGAACACGCGCGGATAGCGGCGGATGATCTGGCGGACAGTGTCGATCTGCACGTGAACGGCTTGCGCGGACTCCGCGCCTTGCAGCTCCGCCGGGACATAGACTGACCAAAACTGCGCGCCGACACGACCTTGGCGCAGGCGCGGGATATCGGTGTGCAGCGGGAATGACAGCGTGCGCGTATCGGCGTTGAGATCAACGCGCGATTGATCGCTGCCGTAATTGTCGTGGATCTCTTCAGCGAGATCGTTGTGACCGTCGATCAGCGGCGTGCTACGGAGGATTCGGTCAACGCGGGCGAGTTCGGCGCGCGTTGGCGCTTGCGCGAAAGCAGTGCCGGCGCGGCCAGCGCCAGGACAAATGCCGCAATGGCTGCCGTTTTCATCGAAATTTCCCCTCAGCCGCCAAACCAACCCGGCCCGTCATCGCGGAACCAGCCTACGATCGACAAGCGTGGCACTGGCGCAAACGCAGAGACTGCAGACACGCTGTGCAGCCGCAAGCCGTCGAACACGGTCAGCGTATTGAAGCGCGGCAGGTACGCCCGCGAGATGTCTTTCTTATCGTCAACGAACATCAGCAGGCCGCCCCAATCCGGCTCCCACTGACGCGTGAAGCCGATCGTGTACGCAGCACGGCGCTCAAGCTTTTGGCCATCGTCGATGTGGCGCGTGAGGAAGTTGCCGGGACGATAGTTGCTGGCTTGCGCGTCGGTCTTCACCAGCCCCGGGCAATTGATGATCTCGCGCGCGATCGAAAGCACGGTCGGCGAGTTCATCATCAACGTGATGTCGTGGATCGGATGGTTCGGATCCCATCGCGAGAGCGCCGCTTGGATCATCGGATATGTAAGATACGCATATCCAAAGTTTTCGGCCGCGCGTTTGCGAATGCCCGCTTCCAGCGCGGCGCGCTCCTCGGCGCTCATCGCCCGCATCTGCTCGGTTGTGAGTATGACGTTTTTCTTGCTGTCGTCTTGGCACACCAGGCGCCACGGCGTGACCGAGGAGCTTAAAGTTCACGACGGCAATGCGTACTGGGTGAAGCGCTAAGCCATCGCGGGCGAGAGCAGCACGGCGGCGGCGAAATACACCACCGTCACGACGACTAGGCTGAAGAGATATTTCTGCACTTTCATACGTCCCACCATTGTTAGAGAACGCATGTGGGAATGGTGACGGCGAGCGAGTGTGACGCGGGTTACGCGGCGCTCAGAGCCCGTAAGCCGCCTTCATCTCTGGCTCTTTGCTGGCGACGAGACGCGCCAGATCGACGATCACCTTCGCTTGCTTCCACGTCGCGTCGTCGAGCATTTTGCCATCGACCAGCGCGACGCCCGTGCCATCCGGCATCGCGTCGATCATGCGTTTGGCGAGCTTCACTTCTTCAACGTCCGGTGTGAAAACACGCTTGGCGATCGCAACTTGTGACGGGTGCAGCGTCCAGGCGCCGACGCAGCCCATGAGATAGGCGTTGCGGAATTGTTGTTCGCAGGCGGCTTCATCGGCGAAGTCGCCGAACGGGCCGTACATCGGTTTAATGCCGTGCATGACGCAGGCGTCGACCATGCGCGCGAAGGTGTAGTGCCAGAGATCTTGTTGCGCGCCTTGCCGCTCGGGTTGGCCTTGCACCGGATCGCTGATGACTTTGTAGTCGGGGTGGCCGCCGCCGACGCGGGTGGTTTTCATTTTGCGCGAAGCTGCAAGATCGGCTGGGCCGAGACAGATGCCGTGCATGCGCGGCGACGCGCCGGCAATAGCTTCGACGTTAGCGACACCTTGTGCGGTTTCTAGAATGGCGTGGAGCATGATCGGCCGCTTTACGTTGTGCTTGGCTTCAAGCAGCGCGAGCAGCTGATCCATGTAGTGGATGTCCCAAGGCCCCTCCACTTTCGGGACCATAATGACGTCGAGCTGGTTGCCAATATTGGCGACGAGTTCGGTGACGTCATCGAGATGCCAAGGCGAATTCAGCGCATTGATGCGCGACCAATAGCCGACACCAGCGCTCGCGAAATCGAAGCTCTTGCCCATCTCGATCGCGCCAGCGCGCGCAGCCTCCTTGGCGTCGGCCGGGATCGCGTCTTCGAGATTGGCGAGGATGACGTCGACGGTCTTGGCCATCTCGCCGACGCGGTTACGCAGCTTCTCGTTATGCGCCGGCACGAAGTGGATCATGCGCTCAAGATTGACCGGCAGCTCGCGGAGCGGTGCCGGTGCGCCGCTCGCCAGAGTCGCGAAAAATTGGCGGGGCGGCTTGGTCACGTGGCTTGATCCTGTTCTGTTCGCGCCCGCAGCATGAAGCGAGCCGCAATCGGGCGCAATCCTGGTATCCGAGGTGGCGCTTTACCTTGATGGAAGGCTCTGGGCGGGTATTGTCCGCCCCTCTTTGGGTCCGGGCACAGGCTTTTGCGCACCTATCTCGATTTCGAAAAATCAGTCGCCGAGGTCGAAGGCAAGATCGAGGAGCTGGCTGCTATCTCGGAAGCCTCCGGCTCCGAAGCTTTGGCCATGGGCGCGGAGTTGTCGCGCCTGAAGGTGAAGGCTGAGAAGCAGCTCGCCGACATCTATTCCAAGCTTGACCCCTGGCAGAAAACGCAAGTCGCGCGACACGCCGACCGACCGCGCTTCAACGACTACGTCGCCTCGCTAGTCACCGATTTCGTCGAACTCTCTGGTGACCGGGTGTACGGTGAAGACGCCGCGATCTTAGGCGGCACCGGCAAGTTCTTGGGCCGGCCAGTGCTGGTGATGGGCCACGAGAAGGGCCGCACGACAGCAGATCGCTTGAAGCATAATTTCGGCATGGCGCGGCCTGAAGGTTATCGCAAAGCCGTGCGGCTGATGGATTTGGCCGACAAGTTTTCGCTGCCGGTCGTGAGCTTCGTCGACACCGCCGGCGCATATCCGGGCATCGGCGCCGAAGAGCGCGGACAAGCGGAAGCGATTGCGCGCTCGACGGAGCGTTGCCTCACGCTTGGTGTGCCGATGGTGGCGGTAATTGCGGGCGAAGGCGGTTCGGGTGGCGCCATCGCGATCGCGGCAGCGAACAAAGTGCTGATGCTCGAGCACTCGATTTATTCAGTGATCAGTCCTGAGGGTGCGGCGTCGATCCTCTGGAAAGATTCAGCGCGCGCGAAGGATGCGGCGACGGCGATGAAAATCACGGCGCAGGATTTGATCGAGCTCAAAGTGGTAGATTCCATCATCACTGAGCCGACGGGCGGCGCGCATCGCGAACCGGCGGCTGCCATAGCGTCAGTCGGCGCGGCCGTGGCCGAAGCGCTGGACGAACTCACACCGCTTTCGCCCGATGACATGCGCAAACAACGCCGCGATCGCTTCTTCGCGATCGGCCGCTTTGACGCAGAAAACGCGCCGGGCCTCTAAGGTGACGCGCGTCACGTAGGATTTCGGGTGGCCCCGCCCTATGTTCATCCTCTGAGCTTTTCGGAGGTTCTTTCATGTCTGACGATCTTTCACGCCGCGGTTTTGCATTAGGTGCGGGCGCCGCTTTGCTTTTGCCGGCTGAGGCGTTGGCACAAGCACAGCAGACATATTCGCAAGATGAAATTCTAGCGGCGGCGCAGCGTTTCTTCGGCGCAGGCGCTGAAGGCCTCGCGACGGTTGTCGATCACGTGTTCGACGAACTCGGTCGCCCGAACGGCTATATTGAAGGCAATGAAGGCTCAGGCGCCATCGGCGTCGGCCTCCGCTACGGCGACGGCAATTTGCGCCTCAAGGGCGCCAACGGAACGACACGCGTTTATTGGCAAGGCCCTTCTGTCGGTTTCGACACTGGCGGCAACGCCTCGCGCGTGTTCACGCTCACCTACAATCTCCGCCGCCCGGACAGCATCTTCCATCGCTACGCCGGTGTTGATGGCTCCGCCTATTTCATCGGCGGCGTTGGCGTGAACTACCAGCGCCGCGAGAACGTAACGCTGGCGCCGATGCGCGCGGGCGTTGGCTTCCGCCTTGGCGCCAACGTCGGCTACCTCGCCTATTCGCGCCGCCGCCGTCTCAACCCGTTCTGAGCTAGCGTTTCGGCTCTGCGCCGCGCGCTTTCTTGGCGGCTTGCTCACGCTCATGGCGTTCGCGGAATTCCTCCGCGAACGCTGACGCGAGAATACCTGTCGGCATGGCGACGATGCCGACGCCTGCCAGCGCCACAAGTCCCGCAGCAACGCGTCCCCATCCCGTTTCAGGATAGACATCGCCATAGCCAACCGTGGTGAGCGTCACGACCGCCCACCACATCGCGCGCGTAATCGAGCCGAACGCCTCCGGCTTGGTGTCGCCTTCAATGAAGTAGAGCACCATCGCCGCGATATAGAGCTGCGAACCCGCGACACAGAGCGACGCCACCAGTGGCGGCCAAGCGCGCTTCACCGCCGCACCAACAATCGCAAACGCCGGCACATAGCGCGCGAGCTTGAACAAGCGGAACAACCGCAACGCGCGGAGCGCCGGAAACCAAGCGCCAGTTGCGTCAGGAAAGAATTGCAGCGCGATCAGTTCGGGCAAGAACGCCAACAGATCGGCGATCGTGATTGGCTGAGTCAGAAACTTGATGCGGCCGCCGATGCCCTTGTGGAGCGGGTTCTCGCCTTCGGACCAAAAGCGCAACGCAAACTCAAGCGCGAACAGCCACACGACGGTGACGTTGATGGCGCGCAAAATCGGCAGCGCGTTCGCATCCATGTTGGTGTCGGGCTGCAGCGCTTCTGTTTCGAGCGCGAGCGAGGTCAGGCTCACAAGCACCAGCGCAATGATCACGCCGGAGAAGAAGTTGATCTTGCCATCGTCTGGCTCAAGCCAGTCGTGGATGTAGGCTTTGATCGTACTGTGCTTGCGCTTGATTAGAGGCATGCGGCCCTCTCCTCGCGCGCCGTTTTAGTCAGGCGCGCGAGTCCGGCAAGGGCGTTCAGCCGGGCGTTGAAAGCTTCAGGCCCGCAATCCCAAGCACGATCAGAACAATGCAACCGATACGCATGAGATTGGCGCTCTCCTGAAAGAGCATGATCCCCAGCAAGGCCGCGCCGACAGCGCCAATACCAGTCCAGACCGCGTAGGCGGTGCCGATCGGCAAGTCGCGGGCGGCCTGAGCGAGCAGCCACATCGACACGACCATAGCCGAAATGGTGATCGCGCTGGGTACGGGCTTGGTGAAGCCTTCCGCGTATTTGAGGCCGATGGCCCAGACGATTTCGAGGAGGCCCGCGGCCCCAAGCATGATCCACGCTTGCATGACTGCTCCTTCGCGCGTTGGCGCTTATAGGGGCCGTCCCCGATGCTGGAAAGCGCGCGGGTCGTCCCGCACACCGGGCGATATGGGACAAGTGTAGCGGCTTGCCAAGGGCGTGTGCGCGGGCGGAGACTGGCGCGATGCGGGGTCTAGTTTTTGCTCTTTCATTGCTGGTGAGCGCGTGCGCGACGACGCCGGTTTCGCCGATTAATGCGCCGCTCGGCGGATTGCGCACGGATGTCGAAGGGCGCGCGCCAGTTGGCGACGATCTCATCGTGCTGGCGCTTTCGGGCGGTGGGGCGCGGGCGGCTTCGTTTCATCTCGGCGTGCTGCAAGCGCTTCGCGATACGCTAGGCCGCGATGGCCGGCCGCTGAGCGAGCATATCGCTCTGATCACATCCGTCTCCGGTGGCTCCGTGCTTGCCGCCTATTACGGACTGCACGGCGATGAAGGGCTCGACACGTTCGACACGGCATATCTCGGACGCGAGTGGCGAGTGCGGGGACCGAGTTCGCCGTTTGGCATTGCCGGCGCGTTTCGCGGCGGCATGAATGGTCCACAGCAATTACGCGATTGGCTGACCGAGAACATCTACGGCGACGCCACCATGGGCGACATGCACGCCGGGCCGCGCGTCATTCTCAATGCGACCGACCTCTACAACTCAACGCCGTTCGCGTTCACGCAATTTTTCTTCGATGGCCTGTGCAGCGATGTGCGCCAGGCGCGCGTTGCCGACGCTGTCGCCGCTTCGATGGCGGTGCCTGTGGCGTTCCGCCCAGTGGTCATGGAGAGCTACGGCGCGCGCTGCCCTGGCCCACCAGCTTGGACAACGCGCGTGCTTGCGGATCGCAACGCGGGCGAAAACGTGCATCAGACGGCGCACGCGTTTCAGAACTATCGCGGCGATACAGTGGCGCAGCAGCGTTTCGTGCATCTCGTCGATGGCGGCGTCGCCGACAATCTCGGCATGTTGAGTCTGCAAGTTCTGCGCGCTGGTGATGACGCGCCCTCACCGCTCACGGCCCGCGACGTGCTGCAGGCGCGGCGTGTGTTGTTTCTGGTCGTGAACGCTGAATACATCCGGCCGAGGACGTTTCAGCAAAGCGGTACCGATGCGATTGGCGCGTATGAGATGATGTACTCGCCAGTCGATGTCGCGACCGAAGTCGCCAAGCGCGCTTCAGTCGACGTATGGCGCGCACAATTGCCGGAGTATCAGCGCGCGCTGCGGGAATGGCGGTGCGGCCTCGTCGAGGATCGGCGCGATGGCATGCGCTGCGATGACATCACGCTCAGCATGGATGTGATCACGTTCCGCGATATGGAGCCGGCGGAATACGAGGCGCTCTACGACACGGCGACTGATGTTTCTCTACCGCGCGAGACGGTGGATGCGCTTACACACGCGGGGCGCGGTGTCGTTGGGCGGAATGCGGCGCTGGCCGCGTTCCGGCAAAACTAACCCCGCAGCATCCCGCCCGTCGCCTTCATCACCGCGCTAACGATCTTCGCGCTTGCTGCTTCGATCTCAGCATCCGTCAACGTTTTCTCTTTCGGCTGCAGCGTGACTTCGATGGCGAGGCTTTTCTTGCCGGCCTGCTTGCGCTCGCCGCGATAGACGTCGAAGAGGTTCACGTCGGTGATCAGCGCTTTATCGGCGCCGATGGCGGCGCGGACGACGTCCTGCGCGGTGACCTTGTCATCCACGATGAACGCGAAGTCGCGCGTCAGCGGCTGCAGGTCGAGCTTTTCGAGCGGCGACTTGGCGCGGGCGCCCTTAGCGCGCGGCGCAGGCAGCGCATCAAGGAAAATCTCGAACGCTAGTGCAGGCGCCTCGACGCCAATCGCCTTCAGCGTGCGCGGATGGATCTCGCCATAATATGCGATCACTTTCGGCCCGAGCTTCAGCGCACCGGTGCGACCGGGCCGCCAATGCGCGGGCGCATCGCTGAAGGTTTGTAGCGAGGCCACCGGCGCGCCGATGGCTTCGAGGATCATCAGTACGTCGCGCTTTGCATCGAAGATGTCGGGCTGCGGCGCGGCGCGCCAGTGACGCGACGGACGCGCACGCCAGACTGCGGCGAGCGTGCGCTGTTGGCCGCCATCATTGGTGTTAGCATAGGCTGGACCCGCTTCGAACAGCCGCGCGTCATCGAAGCCGCGGTCGGCGTTCTTTTGCGCCGCGGCCAGCAGATGCGGCAGCGCGGTGGGACGCATGCAATCGAGTTCAGACGCGATCGGGTTGGCGACGAGCATATCTTCGCCGCCGCCGCCGAACGCTTCAGCTTGCGCGCGCGAGCAGAAACTCCAAGTGATCGCTTCATTGTAGCCGAGCGAGGCAGCAGCGCGACGCGCGAGGCGCGTGCGGCTCTCACCGACACTGGCCGGCGGCGCACGGAAACCGTTCGCGCGCGGCGGCTCGTTGTTCGGCAGCTTGTCGAAGCCTTCTATGCGCGCGACCTCTTCAACGAGATCGGCGCCGCCTTCGACGTCGCGACGCCAAGTTGGCGGCTCGACGATGATGCGCTTTGAGCCCTGTCCTTCAGCGCTGGTCTCGAAGCCGAGATCCTTCAGTACCGCGCGCACGCGCGTCGGCTTGACGTCGATGCCCGCGAGTTGGCGCACGCGATCGGGATCAAAGAAGATCGCTTTCGGAGGCGGCGGCAGGTCACCAGCGACCATGATCTCACTCGGCTCACCGCCGCAAAGGTCGAGGATCATGCGCGTTGCGAGCTCGAGACCCGGCACGACGAAGCCAGAATCGACGCCGCGCGCGAAGCGATATTGCGCATCGGTCGTGAGCGTCAGCGCGCGACCGGTTTGGTGCGTGATGGTGGTGTCGAAGTAAGCGCACTCGACCAGGATGTCGGTCGTTGTTTCGCTGACGCCTGAATATTCACCGCCGATGACGCCGCCGAGGCCCAGCACGCGCTCATCGTCGGCGATCACGCACATGGCGGGCGTGACGTTGTAGACGTTGCCATTGAGCGCCTTGAAGCTCTCGCCTTCCTTGCCCATCCGCGCGCGAACGACGCCGTTGAGCTTCGCCGCGTCATAGACGTGCAGCGGCCGGGCGCGATCGTGGGTGATGAGATTGGTGATATCGACAAGCGCGGTGATCGGTTTTTGACCGATGGCGCGCAGGCGCTGTTGCAGCCACACCGGCGACGGGCCGTTCTTGACGCCGCGAATGAAGCGGCCAGCGAACATCGGGCACGCGTGCGTGTCTTCGGTCGCGACTTTTTGCGGCGACGGATAGCGGCCGGGCACCGGCAGCACCGGCTTCGTCGTTTGCTTGCCAACGCCAGCCGCAGCGAGATCGCGCGCGATGCCGGCGACACCCAACCAATCAGGACGGTTCGGCGTGACTTCGATGTCGATCACCGGGTCGTTGAGGCCAAGCGCTTCAGCGAGTGGCGTGCCGACCTTGAGTTCGGGATCGAGTTCGAGAATACCATCGGCGTCGGTGTCGAGTTCAAGCTCAGCGCCGGAGCAGAGCATGCCGTTGGAGACGACGCCGCGCACGGGCTTTGGCTCAAGCGTGATGCCGCTGCCCGGGATATACGTGCCGATCGGCGCGAACGCGGTGACGAGGCCCGCGCGCGCGTTCGGCGCGCCGCAGACGATCTCAAGATTGCCGAGCTTGGTTTCGACTTGGCAGACTTGCAGCTTGTCGGCGTTCGGGTGCTTGGCGGCGCTGATGATGCGCGCGACCGTGAACGCACCGAGCTTCTCGCCGGCGTTCTCGACGCCTTCGACTTCCAGACCAGTCATGGTCATGGTTTCGACAATGGCGTCGATGCTCGCGTCCGTCGCGAGATGCTCTTTGAGCCAGGAAAGCGTGAATTTCATTGCGTGAGACCGTTCCCGCAGAAGATGGGCGCCGGATTGAAGTCAACGCTGCGGACGGCGTCGCCCTCGCGTGAGGCAGGCGGCACTTGATCGAAGCGCACGAATGCCGCGAGCGTGTTGCGCCCGCCAACGCGATGGACTGCGTCTCCGGCATTGGCGGAGCGATTGGCGCCAAGCTCACCGTCGGCAGTCGGCCAATCATCGGCGCTGATGCAGAGATCGCGATCGGTCAGCGAGATGAACTCGACGAGGAAGCGGCGATCGGCGGTGCTGGCCGTCGTGGTGACACGATAATCGACATTGCGCGTCGGCGTTGCGGGCGCGGTCGGCGCGGATGGCGAACACGCCATCAGCATCGCGACGGCGGCGAAAACGAGATAGCGCATCAGCCCACTCCCTGCGCGAGACCAGGCAACAGGAACGGGCTGAAGCCGTAATGTTTGAGCCAGCGTGTATCGTTGGCGAAGAGATCTCGGAGATCGGGCATGCCGTATTTCAGCATCGCCAAGCGATCGATGCCCATGCCGAAGGCATAGCCTTGATATTTCTCCGGATCGATGCCGCAATTACGGAGCACGTTCGGATGCACCATGCCGCAGCCTAGAATTTCGAGCCAATCGTCACCCGTGCCGATCTTCAGCGTGCCGCCAGAGCGATCGCAACCAACATCGACTTCCGCGCTCGGTTCGGTGAAGGGAAAGTGGTGCGGACGAAAGCGCAGCTTCACATCGTCGACTTCGAAATAAGCCTTGAGCGCAGCAGTGAGCACGCTTTTCAAATCCGCCATGCTCGTGGTCTCGTCGATGACGAGCCCCTCGATCTGGTGGAACATCGTCGTGTGCGTCGCATCCCAATCCTTCCGGAACGTGCGACCCATGCAGATCATGCGGATCGGCGGCTGGTGCGCACTTGCACCGGTGACGTGTGCGTGCGCAGCACTTTGCGGGCGCCGTCATCGCCTTTTGCATCGAGGAAGAACGTGTCGTGCGTTTCGCGCGCCGGGTGGTTCGGCGGGAAGTTGAGCGCGGTGAAGTTGTTGAAGTCGGTCTCGATGTCCGGACCTTCTTCGACGGTGAAACCCATCTCGCCGAAGATCGCCGCCATTTCTTCCATCACCTGGCTGACGGGGTGGATGGTGCCGAGGCGTGGTTTCACCGGCGGCAGCGTCACGTCCAGCGCTTCAGCCTGAAGCTGGCGATCGAGCGCGGCTTCGGCCATGCCGGCTTTCTTGGTGACGATGGCTTCCGTCACCTTGTCCTTCAGCACGTTGAGCGCGCCGCCGAACGTCTTGCGCTCGTCCGGGCTCATCGCGCCCAGGTTCTTCATCAGCGCCGAAATCGAGCCCTGCTTGCCGAGCGCCTCGACGCGCAGCGCTTCGAGCGACGCTTCGTCGTTGGCGGCGGTGACGCGCGCCATCAGGTCGGCGTCAAGAGCCGCCAGATCAGTGGTTTGACCGTTCATCGTGGGTGTTTAGCGGAGACGCTCGGGCGGAAGCAATTTCCCAAGCCGTGGAGAGGCTTGCTCATCTGCAACCTTGCCGGTCGTTTCGCCCCCATGTTACCGCTACGCAAGGGGAGAAAATAATGAAGCTCATAATCGCGGCCGTCGCGGCGCTCCTTTCGGCGTCCAGCTTCGCTTTCGCGCAGACGCCAGAGACGGTGCCGCCCACAGAGCCTGCCGCAGCACCCGCACCAGCTGCCCAAACGATCCGGATTCCGGCCGGGACGGTCGTCCAGCTCGAAATCACGGAGGCGCTCAGCTCCCGAAGCAGCCAGCAACAGCAATTGTTCGGCCTGCGCTTGGCAGAGCCCATAATTGTCGACGGTCGCGAACTTGCCCAGGGCGTTGGGGTGGATCGCACGGTCCGCCTCGGTGGCCGCCAAGGCCGGCTCATCATTTCCGGACGCTTTATTGAGATCAACGCCCAACGCGCGCGTATTCGCGGCATGCAGATCACGCGCGCGGGCGAGGACCGCGGCAACACGGCGCTCGCCGTGTCGATGATCCCCTACGCCGGGGTCGCCGGCATCTTCATTCAGGGCGGTGAAGTCGACATTCCGATCGGCGCGCGCGGGACGGCGCGGCTCGCGGAAGATTTCGAGTTTCCAATTGCGACGACGGCAGGACCCGCCCTCACGGCTGAACCGATCGCAACGACCACGTCAGAACAACCAGCTCAATAAGGGGAGTGAGACAATGAAATCTGGATTGATTGCCGCATGCGCGATCGCGGTGCCTGGCCTGGCGGGATGGGGGAAGGGCGGGGAACGGCGACGCCGCCATCAGAGCAACCTGCCGCGCCAACCCGCGGGCAGGCCTGCCGTTGCGCGCCAGAAGGCATTACCGCGCCGCCTGAGGGCAAAGGCCATGGTGTTTTTCCGTCAGCCGCTTTGTCGGTGCGGCCTTGAGCTTCACCGTGCGCGAAAACGACGTTGATCTCGGCCGCCTACCGAACGCCCGCTATTTTGTGCACGTCGCCGAACCGGGCATCCATGAGTACGAGATCGGTAACAACGACACGATGCGCATGGAGATCGAGCCGGGCGAAACCTATTACGCGATCCAAAGCACACAGATGGGCATCGTCGCCGGTCGCGCCGTGCTCTCGCCGTCGGACGCCGCGGCGTTCACGGAAGCACAACCGCGCATGCGTTTGTGGGAGCCGCGCAACTAATCGCGCGAACGTCACGCCACAAACAAAACGGGCCGAAGCTCAACGCTTCGGCCCGTTTCATTTTAGCGTTGACGCTGAAGCTTACTTCAGCGCGCCTTGCGCTTGGGCGATGAGGCCCTTGAAGGCTTCCGGCTCGTGCATGGCGATGTCGGCCATGACCTTGCGGTCGAGCGTGATGCCGGCCTTCGTCAGACCCGCAATGAAGCGCGAGTACGTGAGGCCTTCTTCACGCACAGCCGCGTTGATGCGCACGATCCAGAGCGAGCGGAAGCTGCGCTTCTTGGCTTTGCGGTCGCGGTAGGCATAGAGACCAGCCTTCTCGACCGCGGCGTTCGCCGTGCGGAAGGTGTTCGAGCGACGGCCATAATAGCCCTTCGCCTTCTTCAGAACTTTCTTGTGGCGGGCGTGCGCAGTGACGCCCCCTTTTACGCGTGCCATCTATCTCACTCCGCTCAATCGAGGCCGTACGGGATCCAAAGCTTGATGCGCTTTGCGTCCGGCTCGGCGAGCACAGAGGTTCCGCGGTTTTGACGGATGTACTTCGCATTATGGCTGATCAGGCGGTGGCGCTTACCGGCGGGGCCGGCCTTCACCTTGCCTGAGGCCGTGAGCTTGAAGCGCTTCTTCACGCCGCTCTTGGTTTTCATCTTCGGCATTTCATCCTCATTTGGATAGGGCGTGAGGCCGAAACCCCACGCAAAAAGGATCGCCACGGCATGCCGTACAGGCCGGGCCATCCAAGAAGGCGGGGCAAATAGCACGGGGGTTCGGGCCCCGCAATGGCCGGAAGGGTGGATTTCGCCGGCATTCCGCCGATTGGCTGCGGTCCATGACGGCCCCTCGCGAGGACCTGCCACTTGCTAGCAGCGCGAGCATCGACGGCGTGGGTGGCCTGCGTGGGGCCGGCGACACGACCAGGTGGAGACAGCACGTGGCTTGACCGTTGGCCTTCACGCTCTTCCCACATTGCGCCGACATTTAGGCTCCCTCCCCGGGCGTGGCATGGTTAAGCTGGCGGCCAAGGTGGAGCGGACGGATGGTGCGACAGCCCAAAGACTTGGCCGAGGCCAAGGCGATTTTCCGGGAAGAGAAAGCCAAGGTCACCGGCTCCGTGTGGGCGATCGCCGGCTCCCGCTGGCTGATGGCGATCCTGGCGACCTTGGTGATCGCGTTCGGCACCCACCTCGCCTTCGCGCCGACACGGCTGCCGGCAGTTGGCGGCATCAGCCTGGCGGCCGTCGGCCTGCCACCGAGTGTCGATTTCGGTTTCGCAGGTGATCAGGCCAAGCAGGCGGCGGAAGCCGCGGCGAACAGCGACGCGCGCACGCGCGCGCAAGAATTCGTCGCCGCGAACGAGGACAAGATTCCAATCTTCAACGGCGTGATGTTCGCGCTCATGCTGCTGCTTCTGTTCGGCAACATGTGGATCATGACGAAACGGCGGCCCTACTCGCAGGCTAGTTGGGCTGTGGGGGGCTTTGCCGGGGGTGGGCCTGGCGTGTGCTGCGCGGCAGTTGCGGGGTGGGGCGTTTGCGCGGGCGCGCCGGGCGCAGGGGGGGAACGCAGCATGAAAGCGGCGCGCATCAAGCGCGACGAAAGCCGAAGCGATAGCCAGGCTTCGCGCCTTCAGGCCAATCCGTCCACGGACCGGGCGAGATCGCAACGAGCGCAAAATTGCCCCGCGGCGTTTGAACCGCCGTTGCGTCGTCATTGATCTCACGATCGCCAACGCCATCGATGTTCACGCGTAGGCGTAAACGGCCCGCCCACACGCAGCGCGCGTTTTGCGGGCAGCGGCTGTCTTCCAGCACTTCGAGCGGACGCACGCGCAGACCGTTGCCGAGGTCAGCGGTCTGGTTGATGGCGGCGATGACAACGCCTTGCTCATGCAGCGCAGCTTCGCGCTGTTCGAGATCCATCTGGATATGCTGAGGCAATGGCGTTTGCGGCCCAGGGCTGCCACCGGTGGTGGAAGCGCAGGCAGCCAGGGCGAAAGCCGCAAACAGAATAGCACGCATGGAAACGTCTCTCTCTTGTTTGCGGCGATCTAATCCGCCCTGAGCTGAATGGCGGCTGATGAACGCGCTTTACGAGCGCGGCGCCATCACCATGACGACCTGGCGGCCTTCGAAGCGCGGCTCGTGCTCGACTTTGGCGATGCCGTCGAGTTCGGTGCGCATACGATCAAGCAGATCCATGCCGAGGTTCGTGTGCTGCATTTCGCGACCACGGAAGCGCAGCGTGACCTTCACCTTATCGCCTTCTTCGAAGAAGCGATGGATGGCTTTCATCTTCACTTCGTAATCATGGTCGTCGATGTTCGGACGAACCTTGATTTCTTTAAGCTCGACGCGCTTGGCTTTTTTGCGCGTCTCCGTCTTTTTCTTCTGCTCCTCGAACCGGAACTTGCCGTAGTCGAGAATTTTGCAGACAGGCGGGACGGAATTAGGAGCCACCTCGACCAAGTCGAGGCCAGCTTCGCGGGCTGCATCAAGCGCCGCTGAGATTGGCATTTCGCCCTGCTTCTCTCCTTCTGCATCGATGAGAAGTACGCGCGGCGTTCCGCGGATATCCTCATTCACTCGCGGGCCATCCTTCGAGGGCGGCGGCGCGGCGTATGGACGTCTGGCTATCGGGCATTCTCCTGTCGCTGTTGATAAAACGTGCGCAAGCCGCACCCTCGCGGATGCGGACTCACGCGTCTAATATTGCTTGTCATTGGCCCCGCATCAAGCGGTTGCGGCGTGGCGATAGACGCCGCAATTGCGGAGTTGGCGGTCAACCTGGTCCACCGGAAGGTCGGCAATCACCGCAGCGGTGAATTCCACTACCCGGACCGGCCACGCGGGGCCGAGACGCCCTTGGTGGTCGAGGACAGGAAGACGAGGCACGGCGCGCCGGCGGCGGCGGCCACGTGCATCAGATCGACATCGTCGCCTACCGCGAAGGAGGCGCGCTCAGCCAGGGCGATGGACTGAAAGAGGTCAGGCCGGGTGACGAGGTTCTTGGCCCGCGGCTCGGCCTTGGCGATAGCGGCGCCGGTTGGACGCTCTTCCGAGGCGCCCAGCACCACCGGTGTGACGCCGTTATTGGCGATGCGCTTGGCCAGATCGATGTACTTCTCTTCGGGCCAACGCCGGTTGGATTCTGCATCCGAGCCGCGCGGCAGCAGCAGCACGTAAGGTCCACAGATCCCGAAATAGTCCGGCTGAAGCCGCGGCGCGTCGCGCATGGTGGCGCGCAACCACCGCTTCGCCGCGGCGAGCGCCTGAATGAATGCCTAGATGCCGCCGAGCTGGATGACCAGCACGTGCTTGGCGCTTGTATCGGCTTCTGCCTGAGCAGCTGGCTTGCGCCAGATCATTCCACTTCTCCTAGAGCACCGGTTGAGCGGGCGCTTTCGCAGCTTTGCGTGAGTCCGCTTGGCTGAGAACCCGTTGGTAAACCGCTAATGTGGCCGATTGCAGGGCAGTTTTTGAATAGAGCGCACGCACGCGCTCCTGCCCTTTTCGTCCCATGTCAGTGCGTTTTTCCGCTCCCGCATCGATCATTCGTTCAATGGCGCCGCAGAGCGGACCCGCCGCGCCCGCAGGCACGAGGAAACCGGTTTGGCCTTCGACGACCGTTTCGGTGTAGCCGCCAAGGTTGGAGGCAATCACCGGAACGCCCATCGCTTCAGCTTCGACGGCGCCGCGTCCGAAGGCTTCAGGCTCAATGACGGGAAACACCGCCATGTCTGAAGCTGCGAACGCCAGAGGCATCTGCCTCAGGTGACCGACGAGCGAAACAACGTCTTGCAGTGCTGCAGCTTTAATCGCGGAAAGCATTTCCTGCGTGTAAGCGCGGCGGCCCTGATCGTCGCCTGCGATGATGATTTTGACCGCATTGGGGCGACGTTCGTTCAGCATCCGCGCCGCTTCGATCAGAACCATCTGACCTTTCCATCGCGTAAGACGCGCGGGAACAAGTATGACGCATTGGCTAGAGCTAACGCCCCATTTTACGCGCAACGCCGCGATGTCGTCGGCGGCGATCTTTTCAGGATTGAACACGTCGAGATCAACGCCGCGCGGAATGGCCGTGACGCGCTCAGGCATCACGTCGTGATTGGCGAGCACGTGTTCGCGTGTGAATTCGGAATTGGCGATGATCGCATCACCGCGCGCCATCACTGAATTGTAGAACGTCTTCAACGGTGACTTCGCGTTGTAGATGCCGTGATACGTCGTCACGAACGGCACGCGCGCCATACGCGCCGCAAGCAATGCGCTCCACGCTGGCGCACGCGAGCGCGCATGAATGATCTGCACATTCCGTTCGCGCGCGATCTTCGCGAGTTTGAACGCATTGGCGATGAGCGTAATCGGATTTTTCGAAGCCGCGGGAATGCGGATCAATTCGCCGCCGGCCGTCTTGAGGTCCGGCTCAAGACGACCGCCGGCGGTGGCAACCAAAGCGAGCCCCCCGGCGCGGCTGATTGCTTCCGCAATTTCAAGCGTAGTCCTCTCGACCCCGCCAGCGTTCAGCTCAGGGGTTACTTGCAGAACTGTCAGGTTGTGACCTTCTTGCAATGCTCGCCGTTTGCCCGTTGCCCGCCCGTCTCGGCTAAACCGATGTTTGATAACGGTTTTGCTTAACAAGGCGCTTAGATTCATTAAACGCGCGTAGCTGCGTGCGTTTTCCTCGCCCGCGCTGCCCGGAGTAGAGCGATGCCCTTCGGCCAAATCGAGGCCCTTCCGCACCAAGGTGTGCAAATTGCCTACGAGCGCATCGAGGGCGCCGGGCCGACGTTCGTCTGGCTAGGCGGCTTCAAGTCCGACATGGCCGGCACGAAGGCGCAGACGCTCGCGGATTGGGCCGCCCACGCCGGCCAAGGCCTTGTTCGCTTTGATTATTCTGGACACGGCGCCTCGGGCGGCAAGTTCGAGGACGGCTCGATCTCGCGCTGGCTCGGCGACACGCTGGCCGTATTGGATCAGCTGACGAGCGGCCCACTCGTGCTGGTCGGCTCATCGATGGGCGGCTGGCTCTCGCTGCTGGCGGCGCGCGCACGGCCTGACCGGGTCGCCGCCCTCCTCCTGATCGCACCGGCGACCGACTTCACCGAGCGGCTCATGTGGCCAGGGTTCAGCCCTGAACAACAGCAGCGGCTCATGGCCGATGGGCGGCTCGAACTGCCCTCCGCCTACGCGCCTGAGCCGACCATCATCACGCGCGAAATGGTCGAGGACGGGCGGCGCAATCTGGTTATGGACGCCCCCTTCCCATTCGATGGCATCGTGCGGATTTTGGCGGGCGGCAAGGATCCGGACGTGCCGATCGATCACGTATTGGCGCTGCTCCCCGTGCTGCAGACGCAGGACATCATGCTGCACCGCATCCCAGACGGCGATCACAGGCTTTCACGGCCGCAAGATTTGCGGCAGCTCGTCGTCATGGCGTCAGAGCTGCGCCTTCGGCTCGCGCGCTGAGCGAACGGCTTGGATTTGGCCAACTATTGAGGCATCGGTTGACAGTCCTTCGAGGGGACCTGCGGGAGAAACAGTTTGATGTCGATAGTCGCCGCCCTGCTCGTGCCGCTCATGCTGGCGCAAACGTCCGCAGCACCCGCAGGCGGCGCGACCGCTGAGCGCTTTGCACAATGCGTGGCGCTGATCGATGAGAACCCGGCGCGCGCGTACGAAGAAGGCATGGCTTGGGCCGCCGAGGCGCAGTCGATGAGCGCGTATCGTTGCGCCGCCATGGGGCTGATTGCGCAGAACCGGTTCGAAGAAGGTGCGCGCCGTCTGCAATCGCTGGCCAGCGCCGTGAACCCTGAAAATACGGGCCTGCGCGTCGAGCTTTGGTCGCAAGCCGGCAATGCGTGGCTGCTGGCGCGCGAGCCCGGCCAGGCGCGTAGCAACTTCACACGCGCGATCACGACGATGCAAAGCGATCCGCAGCAATTGCCTGAACTGCTGATCGACCGCTCGATTGCGTATGCCATGGAACGCGAATGGCGCCTCGCGGAAGAAGATCTCTCCCGCTCACTCGACATTCGCCCCGAGAACGCAACAGCGCTGCGCCTGCGCGCCGCCGCACGCATGAACCAGCGCTCGTTCGAACTGGCGGAAGCCGATGCGCGCGCCGCCATCCGGCTTGAGCCCACGAACCAGGAAAACACACTGGTGCTGGGCGACGTGCTTGAAAGCATCCGCACCGGCGCGCCTTACGAACGCCCGTAACGCACGTTTCGTTTTTCCGCGACGGATTGCGTCACTGGCAGCGTTTGACTATCCGTGAGGGTCCCTTTGCGGGAGGCAAACGTGAATATCAAAGCAGTTCTAGCAAGCGCGTTAGTGATGGTTGCTGCGTGCGCGACGCCGGCAGCGGCGTGGACACAAATCGGCGTGCGCGAAGTGCGTGATCGCACCGACCGTGACGTTGTCATGGTCGAAGGTCCGCGCAGCTTCGAGCGCATCAAGCTCTGCGTCTATCGCAACCCGGTGCACTTCTACGATCTCGACGTGTTTTACCGGAATGGCGGCCATCAAGACGTCTCCGTCCGTCAGCGCATCAATCCAGGCGAATGCACACGCGTCATCGATCTCAACGGCGATGATCGCAACATCACGCGCATCGCGATGGTCTACGAAGAAACCAGCTTCCGCCGCCGCACCGCGACGGTGCGCGTGTTCGGCGAATAGCTAGTGCGGAATAGCGTCCGCGTTGGGAGCGGCTGCGATCTGACGCAGGTCCCAGCCCCCCGCGGATGTTGTCCACCTTCCAGCGATCATCTTCCCAGATGAGATCGTAGACGATGTTCGTCTGCGTCGTTGTGGCGTTGTTGAAACGCGCGCGCACAACCGCGTGGCTGCCTTCGCTAATGGCTTCATTGGCGACGTCGAGATTGCTGAGCTGATAGTCCTGCGCGCCGATAATCGGATCGAAATCGAGGATCGGTTCGTTGATCTGCTCTGAGCGCTGGCTCATCGCGGCAAGCAGCGTCGATAGGCCGTTCGACCACGGCGCCTGCTCTTGGAATGACGGAAACTCCGCGTCCGGCGTCATGTAACGATCATAGAGCGGACGGATCACGGCGGCCGGATCGGTGGCAGCACGCGCGGGCGCTTCGTCTTGGCTCTGTTGTGGCGGCGTACACGCGGCGAGCGCCGCAGCGCCCAAAGCCAACATCAGTTCACGTCTACGCATCCCCGCCTCCTCGTATGGCGCGAGATAAGCGCAAACGGATCGCCCGCGCTAGGTGCTAGCTTCGCACCCAGCCCACGGCTGGATCGTTGAAGTCGACGACATCCCCCAGCTCATACACGTTGCGATAGCCGTAGCCGTAAAGGTTGATGAAGGTCTGGATGTTGAGCGCCAGCTCAACACGCTTCAACACGACCGGTTGCGCGTTGTTGGAAAAGTTGTTGTTGCAATAGATCAGGATGCGGACGTTCGGATCGCGCAACGCGCCGCTCAAGCTTTGATCTGTGAAGTCCGTGAACGGCAGATTGATCGCGCCGTCGATGTGGCCATCGGCGTATGCGCCTGCAGAGCGGGCATCGAGCACAATCGTGTTGGGCTCGCGCGCCATGCGCTGGAAGTCAGCCAGCGTGACAAGCCGGTTTTCGCGATACGCTTCGACTTCACGCGTCAGGTCGCGGAAGCCGCTATAATTGATCTGCGCTGACGTTTCGGCCTGCGTGTTTTCTTGCGCCAACGCGCTTGCTGAAATCAGACCAACGGCGAAAGCCAACAGCACGGCGCGCATCGCAAATCTCCTCCCGAGGGAGGCTAAGCGCGTTTGTGATCGAAGCGCCTCCCCTGTTCATGGGGCGCGCGGTTTGGGTTCTTATTGCGGCGTGCTGGCGATCATTGCGAGGAGATAGGGCGCGCCAACAGTGATGAGTCCGCCGATCAGCAACCCCACCGGCATACCCATCAAAGCGCCGACATAGCCATTGCCGAGCCGCTCACCCCAATCGAGGCCGCGTCCGCCCAAGCGGATCAAAAAGCCCAAGGCGCCGCCGATCAGTCCGCCCATGCCGCCGTAATTCCAGCCGAGCACGCAGAGCGCGATCATGCCTGCGAACGCCGCAAGGGCGAGCAACAGCCTCAATCCGTTCAAGCAGGATTTCTCCCTTGCGAGTTGGCCGGTCGGCCGTGTCCCCGCAGACTCCTTTGGCTTGTGTCCCCCTCCGAACGCAAGCGTCAGAGGCGCCGCAGGCGTCTAGAGGCGCTGTTCTGGCGGATGGACGCCGCCATTTGGGACCGGACCGGGCGCCGGCGCCACACGTCGGGCCAAGGCATCGCGCTGAGCCGAGGCGCCGATCAAGCCAAGCTCTTGGGGCGTCAGCACCAGAAGTTGTCCAGACGCTGCCAACGCCTCAGCGATGTTTTGGCGCGTTTGCATCTCCATCACCGCAAGCAGCGCCGAGAGCGCGGCAGGATCGCGGTTTTTGAACACGTCGGCCAATTGGTCGATCTGCTGAGGACGCAAAGTCAGCACGCCGGCGGCGCGAGCGAGCGCGCGGGCGGCGGCGTGCTGTTCTGGCGTTGCGTTGGCGGGCAACGGCGGGCCGCTGATTGCGATAGCTGGTACGGCAAATTCGTCGGGCTGCGTGTAGGTGAAGTTCGCTGTGTGGAAGCGCACGCCAAGCGCCATGCCCTTTTCGCCCGCCTCATCGCCCTCTTCTTCGTCACGGCGCAAACGCTCGATTGCACCACGTTCGACTTCTTGGAGAGAAGCGCGCAAGTCCTCGTCGTTACGCTTACCGATTTCTGCACGGAAGGCGCTTTGAATGCGGCTTTCCACGGCGAGCGAGAATTCTTGGATCTCGTAGACGTGCTTCAACAAATCGCGGTTCAAGCTGAATTGCACGCGCGCTTCGACGATAACTTTGTGCGAGTCCGCGGTCACCGCGTCGAAAGGCAACGGCGCGCAATAGTGCGGGCGCAGATTGATCGCGCCGGTGCGCGGATCCAGCAGCTTCACGAGTACGCCGCCCGCCAGTTGCGGATCGAGCGCGACGAATTCAATGTGCGGCGCTGTCGGGCCGCGCACGACGCTCTCTTCCCAATCCCAGAGCACGACCTTGCCATCGAGCGCACGGCGGAAACCGCGTTCGTCCTGCGTCATGTAGGTGAGGTCGTAGCGGGCCTCGTAGTAGCGCCGCCAAATGTAGATGATCGCCGCGAGGACGATCACGCCAACCAGCGCAGCAACGGCAATCATCAACGCCAACGACATGGCGAACCCCGCTTATTGTGACAGCAGAATGAGCCTAGCCCACCCGGGAACCGGTTGCAGCCCCATGCGCGCGATGGCGCGAATTAGCGGCCAGCGCGGGGCGATCCATCAACAACACGCACTGCGGCGCGCCCGAAGTGCGGACCTCGCGCGCGCGCGCCACGATCGTGGCGGCGCGGCCCGCGCACGTATGGGCCCGGATTGTCCGCGCGCCAGCGATTGGGGCTCGGCAAAACGGCCGCGAGGCGCGCTGCCTGCAACGGCGTGAGATCGGCGGCGGCGACGCCGAAACGCGCGCGCGCGGCGGCCTCGATGCCGAAATTGCCGTCGCCGAATTCGATCGCGTTGAGATACGCTTCCATGATCCGGCGCTTGGGCCACATGAACTCGATCAATGCGGTGAAATACGTCTCGAACCCTTTGCGCACCCAGCCGCGATCCGGCCAGAGGAAAAGGTTTTTCGCGGTCTGCTGACTGATAGTCGAACCGCCGCGCATCGGCCTCGGCCGCGGCGGTTTGATCCGAGCGCGCCCTGGATCGCGTCGAGGTCGAAGCCATCGTGCTGGCAAAAGTTAGCGTCTTCGGATGCGATCAGCGCACGCACGACATGCGGTGAGATGCGATTGATCGGCACCGGATAGTGACGGATCGTCTGCCCTTCCGCCGCGCGCTGCATCATCAGCACCGTCGATGGCGGATCGAAAAAGAGATACGCGAGCGCCCACGTTACCGGCGCCAGCACGAACGCAACAAACAGCACGCTGATGCTGGTGATAAACAGGCCGTAGCGCTTACGGCGTTTGATGCGGCCGAGATCGAGATCGAGATTGCGCTTCGCATCACGACGCCGCTGGCGATCGCCGGGACGCGCCACCGGCTCCGGCATCGGAATTTCCGGCTCGCCGAACGGATATTCTTCTTCATCGAACGCAGAACGTTGCGGCGCTTGGTAGGTGCGTTCGATCTGAGCCAACGGCTCTTCGTGCAATTGCTTCGCGGCGGCTTCGTGAATGCTCGGCGGCGGTTCAGCGACGGGCGGCTGCGCAGGCGGCTCTTCGTACGCGACCGGCGGCGGTTCTGGTTCGCGTAAACCGGCTCGGCGGTTCAGGCTCGGTGCACGCGGGCTCGGGCGGCGGTTCGCCTTCAACTGGCTCCGGTTCCCCAGGCTCCGCGCGCGACGCAACCTCTGGTTCAACGCGCGGGCAGGCTCGGGCTCAACGGCTTGGCTCTGGCGGCGGCTCGTGATGCGTTGCGGCTCAGGTTCACCTTGCGGTGCACGCGCCTCAATCACAGGCGCCGGCTCTTCAATCTCCGACGTAGCCTCCGCTTGCGTTTCGTCCTGCGGCGGTTCTGCGATGTCGGGTCGAGGCTCGGGCGCAGCGGTTTCTTCCGCGCGCGGTTCGGGCGTGGCGTCGCCTTCGTTCTTCGGCTCTTCCTCGTCCGGGTTCATCGATCCCATTCCTCGGCCACGCTCGCGTCCCCTTCGCGTGGCGCGCGGTTTGATTTGAGGCGCTCGAACGCCTCCGCGTCAAGCAACCGCCGCGCAGCCCAGATAGCCATTCCGCGCACAAGTGGGGATGAATCGCTCGTCAGATCCGCCGCTACGGGCGCCAGAGCCGCCTCGCCACTGTTGCCGATGGCGCACACAACGTTGCGCACGAAACGATCCCGGCCGGTTCGCTTCACCGGCGTACCCGCAAAACGCGCGCGGAAAGCAGCATCGTCGAGCACCGCGAGTTCGCCGAGCGGCGCCAGCCGCAGCTCATCGCGCATCGCCATGCGCGCCTCGCGCGATGTTTGCGCGAACTTGTTCCACGGACACACAGCCAAGCAATCATCGCAGCCGAAGATGCGGTTGCCGAGCGCTTCGCGGAACTCGTGCGGGATCTGACCTTTGTGCTCGATGCTGAGATACGCGAGGCAGCGGCGCGCATCGAGCTGATACGGCGCCGGAAACGCGTTCGTCGGGCACGCATCGAGACATGCACGACACGAGCCACAATGATCCTGCTCGGCCGCGTCTGCCTCAATCTCAGCCACACTCAAGATCGCGCCAAGAAAAGCCAAGAGCCATGTTCGCGCGAAACAAGATTAGTGTGTTTGCCTTGCCAACCGAGACCGGCGCGCTGCGCCAATTTTCCATCAGCGGCGCGGTATCAACGAACACCTTCACCTCCGCGCCGCTCTCGCGCGCAAGCCATTGTGCGAGCTGCTTCAGCTTGCCTTTGATGACGTCATGATAGTCGCGCCGCGCCGCGTAGGCGGAAACGATGCCACTGCTCTTTTCTTGCAACAGCGCGATCGCGTCATCCGACGCGGCGTAGCTTTGGCCGACAATGATCGCGCTCTTTGCTTCGGGCCAAAGCGCTTGCGGATGCTCGCGGCGGTCTTGCGCCATCCAATCCATGTCGCCGTGACGGCCTTCGCGCAGATATTCCTGCAGCCGCGCGCCAGCCGGCCACGCTTGCGTGACCGAAGCGACGCCGATGGCGTCGAAGCCCAATGCTTGCGCGTGCTGTTTGAGGCGGGATGGATCCACATTGCGCATATGGCGCAAGCGCTGGCCCGCGTCGATGCCGCTCTACCGCGACGCGTGTTAAGCGACGGCGGTCGCGGGCGCAGCATCGCTCAGCGCGTGCTGCAGGCGCGGGATCATTTCTTGCGGGCAGATTTGCCAGAAGTTTCCGCGCACTGCGTCCCAGTTGGCGAGGAATTGCGCAGCGCGCGCGGAGCCCGGTGCGCTTGACATGCTCCGCGACAAGTTCCTTCAGCACGGCTTCCCCAATGCGATGACGCAAGGCGCTGCCAGATGATGGAATCTGGGTTCGCGCGATCGTTGAACGTGCCGTCCTCGTCATAAACGAACGCCATGCCGCCCGACATGCCTGCACCGAAATTGTCGCCAACGCTGCCTAGGATCGCGACCGTGCCGCCCGTCATGTATTCGCACGCATTGGCGCCGGCGCCTTCGACGGTTGCCGTCGCACCGGAATTGCGCACCGCGAAGCGTTCGCCCGCGAGACCAGCCGCATGGAGACGACCAGCGGTTGCACCATAGAGGCATGTGTTTCCGATGATCGCGCCGGGCGTTTCGCCCTCCGGCGGCCGCAACGTGATGACGCCGCCGCTGAGACCCTTGCCGACATAATCATTCGCATCGCCCGTCACATCGAGCGCAATGCCTTGCACCAGCCACGCACCAAGGCTCTGCCCGCATGAGCCATGCAGCTTCACACTGAGCTGCCCTTCCGGCAGCGCATCCTGCCCCACACGGCGCGTCACATGAGCTGATGCGCGCGCGCCAATCGCGCGCTGCGTGTTGCGAACGTTGAATACGAGTTGCTTCTTCTCGCCGCGCTCGAAGAAACCCGGCGCCTGATCGATGAATTCATGATCCAGCGCCTGCGGCGGCTCGTTGCGTCCCAGCTGCGTGCAATAGCTCGGGTACGGACTATCGACTCGCACCAGCAGCGGATTGAGATCGAGATCGTCGAGATGCTCGCTGCCACGGCTGATCTGCTCAATGAGATCGGTGCGGCCGATAATATCTTCGAGGCGACGAAAGCCGATCATCGCGAGGATTTCGCGCACTTCCTCGGCGACGAAGCTCATCAGGTTCACGACCTTGTCGGGCGTGCCCGTAAATTTCTGCCGCAGCGCTTCATCTTGCGTGCACACGCCAACCGGACAAGTGTTCGAATGGCACTGGCGCACCATCAAACATCCCATGGCAACCAAAGACGCCGTACCAATTCCAAACTCTTCCGCACCAAGGATCGCCGCAACGATCACGTCACGGCCGGTGCGGATGCCGCCATCCGTGCGCAAGCGAACGCGGTGGCGGAGATTGTTGAGCATCAACGTCTGATGCGCCTCCGCGAGCCCCATCTCCCACGGAATGCCGGCGTACTTGATCGATGTCTGCGGCGAAGCGCCGGTGCCGCCCACGTGCCCTGAGATGAGGATCGTATCAGCGCCCGCTTTCGCAACACCAGCCGCCACCGCGCCTATGCCGGACTGCGCGACGAGCTTCACGCACACACGCGCAATCGGATTGATCTGCTTCAGATCGTAGATCAGTTGCGCCAGATCTTCGATCGAGTAGATGTCGTGGTGCGGTGGCGGACTGATGAGTGAGACGCCGGGCGTTGCGTGACGCAAGCGCGCGATGAGTTCAGTGACCTTGAAGCCAGGCAGCTGGCCGCCTTCGCCCGGCTTGGCGCCTTGCGCGATTTTGATCTCGATTTCGCGGCATTGATTCAAATATTCCGCCGTGACGCCGAAACGGCCGGAGGCGATCTGCTTCACGGCGGAGTTGGCGTCGTCGCCATTTGGCAGCGGCTTGTAGCGTTCAGGATCTTCGCCACCCTCGCCGCTGACGCTGCGCGCGCCGATGCGGTTCATGGCGATGTTGAGCGCGCCGTGCGCTTCAGGTGAAAGCGCACCCATGCTCATGCCGGGCGTCAGGAAGCGCTTGCGGATGTCATTGACGCTCTCGATCTCTGCGATCGGCGTTGGGTTCAGCTTTTCTTCGCGCACTTCCAACAAATCGCGCAGTTGGATCGGCTGATTGAGGCGGCGTTCGCGAATGAATTCAGAGTATTTGCGATAAGCTTTGTAATCGCCTGTATCACACGCGCGCTGCAGTTGATGGATCGAGTCGGCTTCAAGCGCGTGACGCTCGCCACGCGCGCGGTAGCGATACTGACCGCCGATCGGAAGCGCCGTCAGCGTTTCATCATGCGCCTTCGCGTGCTGGTCCGCCGCTTCGAGCGCGATGCCGCCGAGGCCGATGCCTGAGATGCGACTGATGAGACCGGGGAAAAACTCATCGACGAGCGCACGCGACAAGCCGATCGCTTCGAAGTTCAAACCACCGCGATAAGACGAAATCACAGAGATTCCCATCTTAGAGATGATCTTCAGCAACCCAGCCTCAAGCGCCGCGCGATAGTTTGCCGCCGCTTGTTCAGTCGTGAGCTTTCCTGACAACCCACGCGCCACACGATCGGCGATCGTCTCCAGCGCGAGATACGGATTCACCGTCGTCGCGCCACAGCCAATGAGCACGGCGGCGTAGTGCGGATCGAGGCACTCGGATGAGCGCACTGTGAGCGAGCAAAACGAACGCAGGCCTTTGGCCACCAGATGCGAATGCACCGCGCTGACGCCAGGATCATCGGGCAGCCGATACGATCCGGCCCTTGCGCTTCGTCGGTCAGCACGATGTGCGAGCGTTTGTAGAACGACACCGCCTGCTCGGCTTCGCACGAATACGGATCAGCGCTTTGCGCAACGTTGCGCCCGCATCCTCACCTGGTTCCGGCGCCGGGAACGTGCAATCGATCCGCGCCACGTCATCACGCATCTCGCGCATCATGCGCGTGTACATGCCGTTGGTTAGGATCGGGCTCGACAGCACATAAACGCGCGACTGGGTTTCATCCTGCGCCAGAATGTTGCCGAGGTTTTTGAAGCGCGTCGTCAGCGTCATCACCCGCCCTTCGCGCAGCGGATCGATCGGCGGGTTGGTGACTTGGCTGAAGTTCTGACGGAAATAATGCGAGAGCGGCCGGTTCTGCTCGGAGAGCACGGCGAGCGGCGCGTCGTCGCCCATCGAGCCGATGGCTTCCTTGCCGTCTTCCATCATCGGCTGAAGCAGAAGCTCAAGGTCTTCCATCGTGAAGCCGGCGGCGGCCTGACGACGCAGCAGTTCGCCGCGATCCGTGAACAGATCGTCTCCGGCCCTTCGAGCTTCTTATCGAGATCGATGACGTTATCGAGCCAGGCGCGATACGGGTGCGCCTTGGCCAGCTCATCGACGAGCGCGTCGTGATAGAAGATCTCGCCGGCGTGCGTATCAATCGCCACCATCTGCCCAGCGCCAATGCGCCCGCGCTCGATGATCTTGCGATCGTCGAGCGGGCACATCCCCGCTTCCGAACCAACTGCGAGCAATCCATCTTCCGTGCGCGCGTAACGCAGCGGTCGCAGCCCGTTGCGATCCAAACCCGCAACCGCCCAACGGCCATCGAACATCGCCAGAGCCGCCGGGCCGTCCCACGGCTCCATCACCGCGTTGCAATAGGCGTAGAGCGCCTTGTGCTCAGCCTTCATCGTGCGCGACTTCGCCCACGCTTCCGGAATGAGTAGCGACTTCGCCATCGGCGCCGTGCGGCCAGCGCGCACCAGCAACTCAAACACATTGTCGAGCGCGGCCGAGTCCGATCCGCCCGGCTGGATGATCGGCTTTACGTCTTCTCGTCATCGCCAAACGTATCGGACGCCATGGGAATTTCATGGCTCTTCATCCAATTGACGTTGCCCTTCAGCGTGTTGATCTCGCCATTGTGCGCGAGCATGCGGAACGGCTGCGCGAGACGCCATTGCGGAAACGTGTTGGTGCTGTAGCGCTGGTGATAGATCGCGACGGCAGAGACAAAGCGGTCATCCTTCAGGTCAGGATAGAACGTGTCGATCTGCGCCGCGAGGAACATGCCTTTGTAGATCAGCGTCTGCGCTGAGAGCGAGCAGACGTAGAGTTCGGGAATGTTCGACGCCAGAGCGCGCTTTTCGATGCGACGGCGCACGATGAAGAGATCGCGATCAACGGTGTCGTCATCGCGACCTTGCGGATCGTGCATCAGCACTTGTTCGATCTCAGGCCGTGTCGCGTTCGCCTTCTCGCCGATCTGGCTGATGTTCACCGGCACCTGGCGCCAGCCATAGAGCACGAAGCCGGCGCGGATGATTTCGCTCTCGACGATGACGCGCGCACGTTCTTGGGCGCCGAGATCGAGACGCGGCAAGAAAATTTGGCCAACGAAAATCGGCCCGCCCTTCACCGCGTGGCCAGTGCGCGAAACTTGCTCAGCGAAGAAGTCGCGCGGGGCATCGATCAAAATACCAGCGCCGTCGCCAGTTTTGCCGTCAGCATCGACAGCGCCGCGGTGCCAAACCGCTTTCAGCGCCGAGATCGCCAACGTCACGACATCGCGGCGCGGTTGCCCGTCGATAGCGGCGACGAGACCGACGCCGCACGCGTCGCGTTCTTGCTCGGCGCGATAAAGGCCATCGCGGTCAAGCCTGGCGCGCTCTCGCTCATAGCGCGCAATGTCTTCGGGCCGCTCATTCCGCGGCCACTTTCGCGCGGTCTTGAATGTGAGCGTGCATCGCGTCGGCGGCGTCGCGCCCTTCGCGAATGGCCCAAACAACCAGAGATGCGCCACGTACGATGTCGCCAGCCGCATAGACGCCTGGTTCGTTCGTCGCGAATGAGATCGGGTCAGCCTTCACCGTACCCCAGCGCGTCAACTCAACGCTCCAATCGCTCAAATCCTCGGCATCGAAGCCAAGCGCGGCGATGATGAGATCGCCGGGGACTTCGTAGGCGCTGTCGGGTTGCTCCTGCGGCGTTTGCCGGCCGCTCTCGTCCGCCGAGCCAAGCTGCATGCGCACGGCCTTCACGGCAGGCGACTTGCCGGCGCGCACCGATTTCGGCGCCGCTAGCCAATCGAAATCGATGCCCTCTTCCTCCGCGTGCGCCACTTCGCGCTGCGAGCCCGGCATGTTGGCGCGGTCGCGGCGATAGAGGCAGGTCACGCTTGCGGCGCCTTGGCGGCGCGCCGTGCGAACGCAATCCATCGCCGTATCGCCGCCGCCGATGACGACAACACGGCGTCCATTCGCGTTCAGTGAACCGCTGCTGAACTCAGCGACATCATCACCAAAGCCAACGCGATTTGCCGCGATGAGAAAGTCGAGCGCCTTCACCACGGCGCGATCGTTCGGCGCGTTGAGCGGCTTTGGTTTGTAAACGCCAGTCGCGATCAGCACGGCATCGTGCTTGGCGCGCAGATCAGCAAAGCTGATCGTCTCGCCAACATTGCAGTTCAGTTCGAACTTCACGCCGCCATCGATCAGACGCTGCGCGCGACGCTGCACGACCTCCTTTTCAAGCTTAAAATTCGGAATGCCGTAGATCAGCAAGCCGCCAATGCGGTCGTGGCGATCGTACACCGTCACCTGGTACCCGCGTTGGCGCATGCGCTCGGCAGCAGCTAGACCTGCTGGCCCCGCGCCGATGATGCCAACACTCTCACTGCGCTCAGCACGCGGCGCGAGCGGCGCGACCCAGCCTTCACGCCAGGCCGTTTCAGTCAGGTATTTCTCGACAGCGCCAATCGTCACCGCGCCGTGCTCGCTTTGCTCGATCACGCACGCGCCTTCGCATAAGCGGTCTTGCGGGCAGATACGGCCGCACACTTCCGGCATCGAGTTCGTGGAGGCCGACAGCTCATACGCCTCGCGCAGGCGCCCCTCCGCCGTCAGGCGCAGCCAATCGGGGATGTTGTTCTGTAACGGGCAATGCGTTTGGCAGAACGGCACACCGCACTGCGCGCAACGCGAGGCCTGATCGGCCGCCTTTTGCGCAATGAAATCCGCGTATATCTCGTGGAAATCGCTGGCACGCGCCTCTGCAGTGCGCTTTTCGGGCATAACTTGCCCAAGAGACACAAATTTCTGCATGCGTTCGGCCACGAACGCCCTCCAACGGCGCAACGATGGGTTGATTCTTCCCTTTTGACCGGATTCTTCGCAGGTGCAAGAGAACCGATGATTCAGCACAGCTTTTGAGCCGCTTTGCCGCTTCCAGGAGCGCGCGACGCACTCCAAGGTCCGCGGCGCACAAATTGGGGGCAGCGACTTGGACCTTCTCGATCTCGCACGCGCGGCGCTGCTCGGCATCCTGCAAGGCCTGACCGAGTTTTTACCGATTTCCTCGACCGGCCACCTCCTGCTCGGCGCGGACCTGATCGGGTACGACGATCCCAGCGGCGTCTTCGTCGTCATGATCCAACTCGGCTCGATCCTGGCGGTCATGTGGCTTTACCGCCAACGCATCTTGGACGTGATCACCGGCCTGCCAACCAAGCCAGAAGCCCGACGGTTTGCGCTGATGCTGTTCTTGGCGTTTTTGCCGGCCGTCGTGATCGGCCTCTTCGCGGCCGACTATGTGAAGCAAGTCCTGCAAGAGAGCATTCCCGTCATCGCTTGGGCGCTGCTTATTGGCGGGGTCCTTATGCTGGCGCTTGAGCGCGCTGCGCCAAAGCCTGTCGTCTCCGACGCGGCGCAGACTCCGATCTGGCGCGCGATCGCTGTGGGATTTGCGCAGTGTCTCGCCATGATACCGGGCGTCTCGCGATCAGGCGCCACCATTTATGGCGGCCTCCTCCTTGGCCTCGATCGCAGGGCGGCGGCTGAGTTTTCATTCTTCCTGGCGATGCCAACCATGGTCGCGGCATTCATCTATGATTTCATCGAGGTGAAGGATCACATCGCGCCAGATCGCATTGCCGAAATCTCTGTGGGATTCATCTTCGCGTTTCTCTCAGCCCTCATCGTCGTGAAACCATTCTTGGAATTCGTCACCAAGGTTGGGTTTGGGCCGTTCGCTTGGTACCGTATCGTGGTTGGCTTGCTTCTGATCGGCGCGCTCTCGATGGGATGGTTGTGACGAAGCTCTATACGATCGGTGAAGGGGGAGGAGAAGCCGGTGGACGAAGCTGGCATCGCCTACATTCACGAAGCCGCTTGGCACGCCAAGCCCGGCCGCGAAGCCGCGCGCAAAGGCGATACGCCGACGATGACGCGCACGCAAGCTGTGAGCCAAGCCAACCGCACTGGCGAGACGGCGGACTTAGCCGGGCCGCACCATGCCGGAGCATGATTGGCGCGGCTGTCACGCCATCGTGCGCATCATCGAGGACGAATTTGGGATTAGGCCCGAGCACCTTTCGCCCGAACCGCGCTAACAACCGCCATCACCAACAGCGCGACCCAGGCGACGGTGAAGCCTGCAGCCATGACGTTTGACAGCGCGACGTGATCATAAGCGGCGGCGGCAACTCCAAACGGCGGCAACAGCAGCACCGCGCCTAAAATGTAGCGCGGCTTATCTGACGTGTAGCAAATGCCCGCGCAGAAGACGGCGTGCGCCGCAAGCAGTACAAACTTCGACCAAGCGCCAAGTTGCGAATATTGCAGCAATCCACCTGGCGCATCGAGCGTTTGCGTCAACGCAAGCAGCGTCGTGGTTTCAAGGTAGTCCGCCGCCGCTGCAAGCAACGAAACGCCAATGGCGATGATCACCAACGGCCGCTGCCAAACGCCGTTCGCCAGAAACAGCGCCGCGCAAATTCCAAACAGCGTGTACGCCGGGATGAACGCCAGCATGTCGAGATGGTTGACCGCATCCCTAGCGTTGACGATCTGCGGTCGGCATGCACTCTCCGGCTCGCCGAAGATCGTGACCAGATCGGCGACGTTGCGCGCGAACTCAAACTGCACAACCGCGTCACGCGCAAAGCACCCACCAGCGGCCGTGACTTCAGGAAGCATCGCGAATGCGACGGAAATCCCGAGCGTCACGAGGCCGGCAACGATCGTTGCAATCGCCCAGAAGCGCCCGCTCATGCCGGATTTTGCTTGGTCTGGAATTGGCCGTACGGGCGGAAGCGCCACAGGTAGGCCGGCACAATTGCCTCGATGCTTTCCAGTGACGTCACGCCAAGATCCTGGATCGTGTGCGCGTTTGCATCGATGCCAACTACGTTGTCACGGCGTAGCATTGTGACCTGATCGCCGGTGATAGGCGGATCCCAGGGTAGCAACTTGAACGCAACGCTGGCGAGCAAACCCATCGGATGGGCGATCACTGTCGGCAGCGGCACGAGTGTGCGCGGACGGGAAATCTCTGTCGTGATGAATTGCAGCAATTGCTTGAACGTATAGGTGCGGGGCCCACCAAGTTCGTAGATGCGGCCTTGCGCTTCGCGTGTCTCGATCGCGGCAACGATCGCATCCGCGACATCGCCAACGAAGATTGGCTGAAACTTGGTCTTGCCGCTGATCAGAGGCATCACCGGCAGCGTCGTCGCCATCTGGGCGAAGCGATTGAAGAACGTATCCTCCGGTCCGAACACCACCGACGGCCGCATAATCGTCGCCGTCGGCACAGCTTCCAGGACGGCGCGCTCACCGCGATACTTGCTGCGTGCATAGCGCGAACCCTTTGGCCCGCGCCGAGCGCGGACATCTGGATGACGCGCTTGATGCCGCGCTTTGCCGCCGCTTCCGCGAGAAAGTCTGGTTGCCGCCCTCGTACATCGTAGAAACGAGATTCACGACAGCATCGGCATCTTCGAGCGCGGCGTCGATTGATTGCGGGAAGCGCACGTTGGCTTGCACCAGTTGCACCTGGCCTACATCGCCCATTACGCGCAGCTCGGGGCCAAGGTGCGGGCGGCGCATCGCAATGCGCACGCGGTAACCGCGCTTTCCCAGCGCGCGCACAACTTGTTTGCCGATGAAGCCGGAACCGCCGAACACGACGACGAGATCACCAGCACTCATATGAAGCACTCCATCAGCGAGGGTTCAGAGCGCGTACGCGATACTCGCAAGCTGAGGCTCGGAACCTTGTCTAGATGTGTCGCTATGAATGGTTCGACACAAATTGGCAACCGCCCGGGAACCAGCGCGGCGCGGCAGCTTGGCTCATGTTTCTTCGGAACGATGCTGACGCGACGGGTTTGAAACAAATCAGAGGCCGAATGGCCCAAACAGCACTGAGGAAGATACCATGAGAAAACTTCTAGCAATGGCCATCACAGCGAGTGCGCTCGCTATTGCCGCCCCTGCCTCCGCGCAAGCGTGGCAAAGCATCAACCAACGCCAAGCCAATCTCGACGCACGCATCGATGCGGGCGTTCGCTCTGGCGATCTAACGCGTCAGGAAGCGGTGCGTTTGCGCGGCGAGTTCAACGATCTGGCGCGTCTCGAAACGCGATATCGCTCGAGCTACGGGCTCTCTGACTCAGAGCGCCGCGATCTCGACAACAGGTTCGATCGACTGAGTTCGCAAATTCGTTTCGAACGGAACGACCGCCAAGATCGCAACGACAATTGGCAGCCGATCAACCAACGCCAACGCGCGCTTGATGCACGCATCGATCGCGGCGTTCGCAGCGGCGCGTTGAACCGTAACGAAGCCGTCCGCTTGCGCAGCGAGTTCAGCGGCATCGCGCGTCTTGAAGCGCAATATCGCCGCAACGGTTTGTCGGTCTCCGAACGCCGCGATCTCGACCGTCGCTTTGACCGTCTCGACTCGCGCCTCGAAGCGTCGCTCACCGATTGGGATCGCCGCCATGGCCGTGGCCGCGGATAAGATCGCCAAATTGTAACTGCAATCGGAACCGCCGGCGCGAAAGCGTCGGCGGTTTTGCCATATCATGGCCCCGTTGTTTCGTTTGATGGCCGCCATGAGCCGCACACAGACAACGCGCTTGCGCGAGAGCCGCGCGCCAGTGCGCCAAGGCGCCAAGATCATAGATGTGAACTACGAGGTCGTTGGTCGTCGCACCGTTTGGTCGCAAGCCGTGACTGTGCTCACCGCCGTCTTATGGGCCGCTGCGATCGGGTTTTCTGTTCCGCAACTCTGGAATTTTACCACTCAGGTCGGTGCATTCTTCGCGCAGAACTAGGCGTTACTCAGCCAGCCGCGCCAGCTCTTCGTCGCTGATGTCTTCGTTCGAATAGACATCTTGCGCGTCATCGAGATCGTCGAGCTGATCCAAGAGCTTCATCAGCGTCTCGGCCCCATCGCCTTCGATCGGGATGGCGATGTCGGTGCGCCAGACAAATTTTGCGCTAGCCGGATCGCTGAACTTCTTGGCGAGACCGCCCGACACCGGCGCCAGCGCGTTCATTTCGCAGGTGATGACGTGCTGCTCGCCTTCGACGGTGCAATCATCGGCGCCCGCCTCGATGGCGGCTTCCAACATCGCGTCTTCGCTGGCCGCGGCGAGCGGGTAACGGACTTCACCGACCTTGCGCCATGAGTTCGAGACCGAGTTGGACTCGCCCAGATTGCCACCATTCTTAGCGAACGCGGCCCGGACTTCACCGGCGGTACGGTTCTTATTGTCCGTCAGGCATTCAACGATGACGCCGATGCCGCCGGGGCCGAAGCCCTCGTACCGGATCTCATCGAGGTTCTCCGCGCCCGCGCCGCCGCCCTTGTCGATGGCGCGCTGCAGGTTGTCCTTGGGCATGTTGACCGCGCGGCCGGAGGCGATGGCCCGATAGAGGCGCGGGTTGGAGTTCGGGTCGGCGCCGCCGAGCTTCACCGCCGCCTGGATTTCGCGCGCGATCTTGGTGAATTGCTGGGCGCGCTTTTTGTCCTGCCCGCCCTTGCGGTGCTGGATGTTCGCGAATTTTGAATGGCCTGCCATGGGCGGGGGTACTAGCCGGGGAGCCTCCCCGGCTCAAGCCGCTGCGGCGCTTTGGGATGTTTCGCCGATGGCGTTTGCAACCTGAGGGGCAATCATGGAATTGAGTTTACATGATCAAAGCGCGGAAGAAGTCCGGGCGCGCAGAAACCGCGCGCTGGGCTGATCTCCCGGAGGAAGACCTCCTGGAGCTACCCCTGAAGAACCTGAAGGTTCGCCTTGAAGGCACCTGGCTGGCCGATTGTCTGCGCGATGTGAACGCCGAGCTCAAAGCGCGTGGGATCGCGTTGAAGGTTCACGGCTGGCTCTCCGACGAATGGTTCAGCCCGACGGAAACGCCCGGCGTCGCCTTCCCGTTTTATCTGGCGCACCCGCGGCTCAAACGGCTTGAGCGCAAGATGATGCTCGAAGTCGAAGGTGGGACGCGGCGCGAGTGCATGCAGCTCTTGCGGCACGAGGCGGGGCACGTCGTCGAATATGCGTTTGCGCTGCACAAGAAAAAACGCTTCCAGCGTTTGTTCGGCCGCGCCAACGATCGTTATCCCGATCGTTACCGCGCCGATCCAAACAGCAAAGCGCATGTGCAGCATTTGCGTCGCTGGTACGCGCAATGCCATCCCGACGAGGACTTCGCGGAGACGTTCGCCGTCTGGCTGACGCCGCGTTCGGGGTGGAAGAAGCGCTACGCCCACTGGCCGAAGGCTTTGGAAAAGCTTGAATACATCGACGAACTGATGGCGGAACTTTCAGGTCAGAAACCGCTTCCTCAGAAGCGCTTCGAAGTCGATGCGTTACCGAAACTCAAGGGCACTTTGCGCGAGCACTACGAAGCCAAGCGCAAACGTTACGCTGTCGAGGCGCCGCACGTGTTCGATCGCGAGTTGCGGAAGATGTTTCCGGAAGATGTGCGCAAACCCAACGCGGCGCACGCAAGTTCAATCATTCGTAAGAATCGAGCGACGATCATCCGGGCAGTGGCGAAGCGGACGGGCGAGTTTCCTTTAGCGCTTGATGCGGCGATCGATGACATGATCACGCGGTCGAAAGCGCTGAAACTCCGGTCGCCTCGTGCGGAAACTACAGTGCGGGCGGAAATCACGGCGATGCTGAGTTCGAAAGCGATTCATACGCATTATTCGACCACACGCCGGCACTGGTTCGCCGTATGAAGAGCTTGCGCGTCCTCGTTATTTGCCGGCCGGATCAGTTACCGCCGGAGACGCTTAGAAGGCCTGAGTGAAAAAGAAATCTACGCCTGCAAGACCGAGTGGGACGTTTTCACGACGCTGCGCGCCAGCGGGCACGAAGTGCAAGGGCTTGGCTTGCAGTTCGATCTCTCGCCGCTACGCGATGCGGTTGATGAATTCAAACCCGACATCGTTTTCAATCTCCTCGATCAGTTTCACGGCGACACGCTTTATTGCCAGCACGTCGCGAGCTTCCTCGAACTTCTGAAGGTCCCGTACACGGGCTGCGGTCCGCGCGGGCAAATGCTCTCGCAGGGCAAGGACCTGTCGAAGAAGATCATGAAGTATCACAACATCCCGACACCGGCGTTTGTTGTGGTGCCGATTGGGCGCAAGGCAAAGCGCCCGAAGCGTCTGAAGTTTCCGCTGATCGTGAAAAGCGTGTCGGAAGATGCTTCCGCAGGGATTTCACAGAATTCTGTCGTCGATAGCGATGAGAAATTGGAAGAGCGCGTCGCGTTTATCCATGATCGCATCGGCACAGCGGCGATCGTTGAGCAATACATCGACGGCCGAGAAATTTATGTCGGCGTGCTCGGGAACGAACGCCTGACGGCGCTGCCGATTTGGGAATTGAGCTCGATGCGAAGGGCACGCCCTATTTCATCGAAGCGAACCCGAACCCGGAAATCGCATCGAGCGAAGAGCTGGCGCAATCGGCCGCGCACGACGGCATTGCCTACCCCGACCTCTTAAATCGCATTCTGCAGCTTGGGCTGCAGCGCGCGGGCAAGGAGATCGTGTACGTCGAGCGCCCTAGTCTGCGGCCCCATCGCCGCGCGGTGATGGTGGCAAGCTCCGAAGTCGCGGCGGTTCGGGAATAACCGGAGCGGCTGAGCGCTGCTTCAGCGTCACTTTTCGGGCGGTTTCGCGCAGTATATCGTCTCTCTGATTGTGGGGGAGAAGTACATGCAAGCTCGTATCTTTGCTGCAGCGTTCGCGTTTGGCCTGATGATGTCTGGTACAGCCGTGGCGGACGAGGTGTGGTCGCTGCCGAGCGGCAATCAACTCGTCTATGATCGCGATGTCGGCAATGTCGCGGTGCTGACCTATCGCGCCGAACAGGGGCTCGACTCGGGGCAAATCTTCGTCGTTGGGCTCGGCGGCCAATTCGAAGGACGAGGGAGCTACCAAGCGTACTGGGTCGAGGCTGACGATGCAGGCGCCGCCTGCCCCGCCTCCATTGTCGACGCCGAAGGCAACACCTGGCGCCGCTGGGGGATCGCCACCGTGTCGTTCGCAAGCCGCAGCTTCCCATCGCGCATAACCATATCGCGCGGCGAGTGCCTCGGCGCGCCGAGCGGACGTATCACTGCGCGACCGGTCGTTGGCGCCGGCGTTCGTTAGCTGCGTCCGCGTAGCCCCTCGCCGCGTCCGCAGCGAATGGCTTCTTTCGGCGTGATGATCCAGTCGAGGTGCGCGTCGTGCGGGCCGGTCGGCACCACGCCCATCTCCTGCTCCGCGTAGGCCAAGCCAACGGCGACGGCGCCATGCGCACGATAGAGCGAGATGATGCGGTCATAGTGGCCGCCGCCTTGGCGAGACGCGCGCCGGTGCGGTCGAAAGCGAGCAGCGGAATGAGGAAAAGACGTGGACTGAGATCGGCGCCGTTAGGCGGCGGGGATGGCACGCCGAAAGCGTCCGCACGCAAAATCTCGTCGCCGCGCCATTGCAAGAAGCGCGCTGGGCCGGCGCGAGACTCCATACGTGGGAGCGCGACGGTGCGGCCAGCTTTTGCGAGGGCCGCCAGCAGCGGGCGACCGTCGATCTCGCCGCCGACGGGCCAGTAGCCGGCGACAGGTGAGAGCTTTGCCAGTTCGAGGGGGAAGTTTTCGATGAGTTTCAACGCCGCGTCACGCGGCTCGACCGCTTTGCGCTCGGCGCGCATCAGCAAGCGCGCGTCGGCTTTTGCTGCTTCGAGTTCGCTGGGGGTCATCACGCTCCCCCGAAAAGTGGTTGGGCGGCACCACATGCGCCGTAAGGATTGCTCATCCTCTCGAACCCTAGCGTACTAGGTGGGCGCCAGGTGCTGCAGACCAGGGTCCGCGACAGAGCCAGCTCCCGAGAGAATTGATACGGTCCCAGGGATGAAAGCGCCTCTCGAACGCCGCAGAAACCGCCCGCTCCAAATCTAGTGCGGGGAGCGCTCCGTCTCAAGCTCTGCCTTGTGCAACGCGCAGGGCGCTAACACGGCCGCGATCAGGCGTGTCAGTTGGTTCCGGCGGCGGTTCGGCCTGGAGCTGCTCTTCCACCAGCATGTCGGTGAGGCGCTCGATTTCCATGCGGGCGCGGGCAAGCGCGGCGCTGGTGGCTTGTGCTTCGTCGATCAGCCCGAGCGCGACAAGTACCAGACGCCGCATAGCGCTGGCATCGCCGCTGAAGCCT
>JADJCG010000002.1 GCA_016703335.1 Caulobacteraceae bacterium
GGGCAATTTAGGACAGCGCGGCGATGGTCAAACGCGTCGGAAGCAGACGTCCCGGCGCACCTAGATGATTGAGCGAGCAATCATCGCTTCGATAAGTCGTTGCGCTCCAGAGGCTGCCCTTTAAGAGTCACCGCGCCAAAAGTGTCATCTACGATCCGAGTCGTACCTCTGTGTACGTGGACGTGAATGCCAAATTCCTGGGGCCTCGCGGCGGTCCAAACGATGGCGGGCGTGGATGCCCAAACTGTGTAGGTGCAGTCAGAATAGTTTCATCGAGGTACAGCGATCGATCCGACGTGCTTCGTATGTAAGGTCTTTCGCATATCGATCGTGCAGGGTCTTCAGCGGTGTGGAGATGATGGGCTTTTTACTGCATGTGCTGTCTCGACCGCAGTTGCCACAGAAGTGTTTTCGGTGCGGTGTTTTGCCGAAGTCTCCCAGATCGAGGTGAGGATAGCCGCAATGCGAGCAGCTGATGCAGTCCATCTCCTTATTGAACTCGACAGCACAAGGGCGTTTCCCGAACATGCACATGAATCTTTGGCGGCCGCGGTTTGATCTCTGCAGTGGAGAGAGCTGCCGGCAGGGAGCACCAAATCCCAACTTCGGCGTGCTCGTCGATGTTCACAGTTAAGGGCCCGACGACGTAGTTCATTTTCTGGGCGTGATCGGAACATTGAAGCTTTCCCGACTGCTCCAGCGCCGCGATGTCGGCTATTGTGCCCCAATGGCTCTGATGGGTGCGGCACCACCAGCGATCGGCGCCGTGCCTATATTTTCCGGCATGCACCATGTCGCAGGGCAGCGTGGCGTCGTCGCCGTGCTTGGCGGGAAAATTTCCGAGTAGCGGGGCGACAGAACAGCGATGTTTCCGAGCGTGCGCCCATATGCCCAACAGATAGCGTGGTCTTTTTCCTTGCGGGGTCCCATCAGCCCTGGGTCCACCGCCGTTGCTCGTCCCCAATTTTTTCGATCAGAACCTTTCTTTGCGGGAGCGCCGGCGTGGTTTTCCCATTGCGCCGACCACAATTCGACGGCGCCTGTAGTCGGGTTAATCTTCCTTTCGACGAACATGCACGGAATCTCACAGGGTGCGACGGGCAACGCTAGCCACAGAATATAGGCGTTCGCTGCATGGTTCGCACGGGTCGTATTGAAGTGCCCTGAACCCGAGTTGCGAAGGCTTGGCTCGTTCCCGATCATCAAGGAGCATGACTCCGCAGCGACTATAGCCAGCGACGTCCACCCATGAATCGAGGTGGTTCGGCGTCTGGACGAGGCGGGCGACCTTCGTGACGATCATGGAGAGGATCTCCCGAATTTGCGGATCGGCACATTCGTCCACGACGGCGCGCATTGCCGAAATTCGGCGGTAAGTGTCCTCAGGCGCGCCATAGACGTCTCTTTGACGGTCGGCAGGACCTTGCTGTACGCGGCGTCAAACTGCGCGAGCAGGCCGTTCGGTGTTTCCAGGTCGTTCATTTTTTCACCTTCAAGTCCCTGCAGCGAAGCGTGAAGTGGTTGCAAGTCGAGTGGGGACGATGACGCAGGTGGCACCGCAGCGTACCACGTTCAAACTTGGCAAGCGTTACCGCATTAGTTTCAGTCGGACGATGGTTCTCGAAGTTCATGTGCTCGCGGGATGCTGTTGCAACTCGCGGCGCGGCCACGGCCGATCAGATCGATCACCCATTCCCGCTGATCCGCTCGCACGTGCATGCGAGCGTTTTGGAGGGCGGCATGCACGGCATCTGCCAGACCGTCTCGACCCAAAGATTTTCGACCGCCGGATGCGCGAAAAGATCGATAGTGGAGGCCTGCACGACACTTGGCAGTTGCTCACTACAAATCTTGCGCGCGCCGCTCGTCAAGAACGGCGACGGCGCGGCGATTAGTCTGCCGCAGCGATCGTCGCGGACTCGCCGTCGTCCAGCTCCAAGACGAGGTTCTCGAAGAGGACAAGCCCGTTCGCGTCGAGCGTCACGGTGTCGAGTGTCGCCGGTGAGGCAAGAAGCTCCTGAAGCGTGTCGCTGTCGGAACGTCCGGTTTTGCTATCGACCCGCACTTCGGATGCCGCGACATCGACAATCAGCGCGCGATGCGGGAGCGCCTGCAATATCGCGGACGCAGCGCCGGAGGCGCTCAGATTGATAAAGACGCTCGCGTCGAGAAGGAGGTCGGTATCGCACTCAGCGAGGCAGCTTGAGTAGCTCATCATCCTCGCCTTCGTCGTGTTGGAGATCGTAGAGCAAGGTACGGAGCGCGATCCGATCTATCTTCAGCAGTTTCGTGAGCTGTCCCTCGCTCAGCAGGTCGCGCCGCCATGCCTCCAAGGCCATGAGGCCAAGCCGCGCAGGAAACGGGCCGACGGGCGTCAGCGCGGACGGATCACGTCCAGATGGCTTCGTCGCCGAGAACCTTGCGCGCGTCCTGATCTGTGATCCGTCCCTTGGTCTCGAACCATTCCCGTGCCTTCGCGCGGCGAGCTTCAGTTCTTCCAGCCGCCGCACATCGCTTCGCGGAAACGCCGAAATGGTGCGCGAGCAGGATGACGTGGCGGCGCGCCAGATGGCTCGCACCCGCCGTCAGTTCCCTGAACTTCTGCGTGATGGCGGCGGGCGGCGTCAGGAAGGCGCGCCCAAAGGCGTGCGCATACCGCTCTTCGCGCGAGAGAAACCGCTCGTTCTTCTCTAGCACCTCCGGCGAGCTTCGCGTGCCGATGAAGTGCCCAAGCTCGTGCCCCGCCGATTGCACGCGCCGGTCCCACGGATGGTCGGCGTTGAGCAACACACTCGCGCCGATGGACGGGTGATAGGCAAAAAGTCCCGAAATCTTTTGCGGCAACTTCCGCTGAAAGATGCGGATACCGAGCCCTAATTCCATCACTGTGAAGATGTCAGCGACGGGCTTGATGCCGAGGCCGAGGTATTCGCGCAGCCAAGCCGCATCCGTCTCTGCCTGCTCGCGCACATCGCCCGATCCGAGCGGACGTTCGGGCGGGTAGTTGCGCGGGTGCTCGATCCCGAAAAGGTTTTCAAGCTCGACCTCCGCACTCACGAGATCGTTCATAAGGCGCACGGCGCATCGACGTCGGATCGGTGGACTCGCTCAGCCGACGGAAGCGCGGCACGGATCGACATGCACCGCCTCGCGGCGCAGCAGGCCGTTGACCGAAACCCTTGTAGTGACTTGCGAGCGCCTGAGTTCCTCAATGCGCGCGCGCCGCTCGCCCTTCTCGATGGCGAAAGGGTCGTGCGCAATATGCCGACGGCGGCGGCGGCGTCAGCTTGCGTGACCTTGGCCGTCTCGCGCGCGATCTTGAGCCGGTCGCCAAGCTCCTTCCGGTTGATGTTTTGCGCGATGTTCATGGCGAGCCTGCCCATTGTTTTACGAAAGACCCCGCGTCGAGAGTCGCGAGGAAGTCGCGCCATTGCACCTCGTGGCGCTGGAGGAATTCATCGAGCCAACGCTTCACGGTGGCCTGATCGCTCCCCGTGGCGTCGGCGATTTCCCGCGCGTGACGCGCGGTAACGCCCGCGTAGTCAGTAAGACGATCGAACCCGGCGAGATGCGTCAGATGCAGCGTGCCCGCGATCGCGTAGTTCCGCTGCGCGGGGCCGATCTTGTCCTTGTATTTGTCGGGCGCGGCTGCAACCAGATCGGGCGCGTTCAGGTTTTCCCAACTGTAGGTCTCGCTCGCCTCTTCGATGCCCGCGACATGCATGCTCAGGCGGCGCAGCATGCAAGACGCGCAAACGCCGCACTGGCGTCTCGTGCCGTCACCAACGGCGACATAGTGGCGAGTTTCTGCCAGCAGGAGCGCGCCTCGCGAAGGCCCTACGGTCGCCGCGTCGCGATTCACCCGCGTATGGTCGAGATAGGCGAGCAAGCTCTCGCCTTTCGTCATTTCGAGGCGCGGCTGTTTGAAATTCAACTGCCGCCCCAGCAGCGCGGACAGGAACGCCTCCATCTGCCGGAAGAACTTCGGGTGATTGCGGAAGTCGGAATACATGCCGCCGTATCGGACCAGCACGGGGCCGAGCGCGCCTGAACCGCTTTCCGGCACGATGATGTCGGAGACGTTGGCGAGCGAGGCCGCGAGACCGCTGGCGGCGGCGAACTTGAAGCCGCGCGCGCGTTGGCTGGTTTCGTGCCTTATCTTGGGGAGCGCCTTCACTTTGAACGGAAGCGGCGTGAACGGCACGCGGCGCGGCTGCGCTTTGTACCCGCGCCCGACGACCGCACGCGAACGATGGTCTCGTCGCCGTGCTCGGCGGCGTACCAGTTCCCGACGCTGGGAATCGAGGCCATCGCTAAACGCGATGGCGGCCTGCGTCTTGGAAGGAAGCGCGAGCGATTGATCGCTCGGAGAGGGATAAGGTGACTGACGGTCGATAAACGTGAGGTCCCAGCGATCGCCGGTCAGCGTTTGCAAGACGCGCTGTAACGCGGTGCGAACGGGCGGATCATTCCATCGCGCCGGTTCATGCACGGGAATGCGCAGCTCGAACCGGCGCTCCCAGATGTTCGACGGACGCTTGCAATTCCAGTCGCAGAAATTGACGGCGGCGGCGACCAGAGACAGGTCATAGATGACCGGTTGCCACGGCGCGAAAAGGTAAGAGCGCAGCACCTGCGGTCGAACCTTGATGTGCGTGTCGATCAGGCATGGCGTCCAGCCGCCTTGCGGCGCCGCCGGAGTTTCGAGAACGCAGACTTTATGGACGCCGGAAGTGTGAGCGCGCGGCACGGTCATTCGGGCCTCATCGGAGGGCCGTCTTCGAGCCGGTGGCGTTCGGGCCGATTATCGTTCGCCTCGGGCCGCTCCCCGTTCTGGACTTCCTGCGCCAGCGCATTCCAATCCGTCTGCGGCAAGAGCGCCTCGCAACGCGATTGCGCCTCGTTGGCCGTGGCAACGCCTTCCTCGCGCATGAGATGCGCCTCGATCGTGCGGGAGCTATCCCGCGCGCGCTCGCGCAGGAGGCGGCGACGCCTTCGTTGATGGCGTCGTTCGCGGCGTGGCCATCACGCAGCGCGTCTTCGCAATGATCGAGTGCCGATTGCGCCATCGGCGTGGAGAAACGGGAGCGCGCTGCCTCCAGCGCCCCTTCGCCCGTATCGGGGAAAAGCTCGGGCTCTTTCGTGGCCAGCGCTTCCCTCAGGAAGCTGGACAACTCGCCTACCTGCTCGCGGCGGGCGTCGCCGAGCACGGCCCGCCGCAGGCAGGGCGCGGCTTCTTCCTCGAATGCGGGGCGCACCAAGGCGCGGCCAAAGTCATTCCATTGGCGGCTCAGCGAAAGCGGTGCGTATGGACCATCGGTCATGGCATATCCTCAATGTCAGGATAATGCCGAAAAAATATCACAATGTCAAATTCTGACGGAAATGTTCCAACATTGTCCGGTTGGTTTCGTTCCGATTGCCAAAGTATCGTTTTTGGATACTTTACGCAAATGAAATCGGAATCTCGGGTCCAACTCAAAGGCTACCTCGACCGACTCATGCGGAGCGGGAGATACCTTTTCACGTCTCAAGAGGCCCGCGAGTCGCTCGGAGCCTCGCCGGATGCCGTCAAGCTGGCGATCAACCGGCTGCGCCGCAAGGGCGACATCGCCAGCCCCGCGCGGGGCTTTTACGTGATCGTACCGCCGGAATATCGGGCGCTTGGCTGTCTGCCCGCCGACCAGTTCATTCCCGCCCTGATGGAGAGGGCCAAGACGCCGTACTATGCGGGGCTGCTGTCCGCCGCGCAGTATCACGGCGCGGCGCACCACCGCCCCAAGAGTTTCAGGTGATGCTCGGCAAGCCGCGCCGCCCGATCGAATGCGGCAAGGTCCGCGTCGTCTTCCACGCCCGAAAAGGCATCGCGAACGTGCCGGTGCAGAGGATCAATACGCCGCGCGGCACGGTGGCCGTGTCAACGCCCGTGGCGACGGCTTTCGATCTTGTCGGCTACGAGGCGCAGATCGGCGGCCTCGATGCAGTGGCGACGATCCTCGTCGAGCTTGCCGAGAAACTCGAACCTGAAAAGCTCGCGGCCCTTGCCCCGACGGTCCCGCTGCCGTGGGCGCAACGCCTTGGCTACTTGCTGGGGCGCATTGATGAAGCGCCGCGCGCCGAGGCGCTGAAGGAATATGTGCGCGCGCGCGCGCCCGATGCGGTGGCGCTTTTGCCTTCAGCGCGCGCAGACGACTACCCGCGCGATCGCGACTGGAAATTGATCGTCAACGCCGAAGTGGAGGCCGAGACGTGATACCGCGAGACTACATCACGGAATGGCGCCAGCGCGCCTTGGGTGCAGGACTTTCAGGTCGAGCAGGACTTGGCGATCTGCCGCGCGCTCGTGGACATCTTCACCCATCCCGTCTTGAGCAAGGCGCTGGCGTTTCGCGGCGGCACGGCGCTTTACAAGCTCACCCTCAAACCTGCCGCGCGCTATTCCGAAGACATCGACCTCGTGCGGTGAACGCCGAGCCCGCAGGGCCGGTGATGGATGCGCTGCGCGAAGTGCTCGATCCTTGGCTGGGCAGAGCCCAATACAAGCAATCCGACGGTCGCGTTACCTTCAACTATCGCTTTGCGTCCGAAGACCCGACGCCCGTGCCGCTGCGTTTGAAGGTGGAGATCAATACGCGCGGCATTTCACGGAGCACGGCCTTCAGCGCGTGCCGTTCAGCGTCGCGTCGCGCTGGTTTTCCGGCGCTTGCGACATCACGACTTACGATCTTGACGAGCTTATGGGCACGAAGCTGCGCGCGCTTTATCAGCGGCGCAAAGGCCGCGATCTTTTCGATATGGCCGTTGCGCTGTCGCAAGGCGGCGTCGATCCCGCCCGTCTGGTGGCGGCGTTCACGCGCTACATGAGCGAGGGCGGCCATCACATGACCCGCGCGGTGTTCGAAGAAAATCTTGCGGCGAAGATGGAAGACCCGGGCTTCCTGACTGATATTCCGCCGCTACTGGCGGCAGGGCAGAACTGGAGTCCGGATGAAGCGGCTACGCTGGTGATAGAGAAGCTTTGTCCGCTTCTTTCCGGCGAGCCTTGGAAGCGAGCATAGAGAGCGGCTTTGGCCGCGACCATCTCAGTGGCTCCGCAGTGTCGTCAGAAATGTCGGGTTCGGCGTCCCACTTCCGTAGCGCAAAATCATTTGTTCGTTCAGCGCGTTCGCTCGGTTTCGCCGGAGCATGTGAGGCCCGGAAATGTCGCCTTGTGTGTCGGGTTTTACCCGGTCAGCGTTCAAAACGGTCGGTTGCGCAATTAGCTCGTGCCTCAGGTCTCGGCCGACTGGCCGGTCTCGCGGCGGCGAGTGTAGACAGCGCCGACGTGATCGAACGCGGCGCGAGTGGCTTCGTCTTTGAGGTGGGCGTAACGCGCCGTCACTTCCGGTCGTGAGTGGCCAAGGGCTTTCTGCACAAAAGCCAAGCTGTGTCCGTCTTTGATGAGAAGCGACGCGAAGGTATGGCGCAGGTCGTGAATGCGCAGATCGTCAAACTTCGCCCGAGCAATCACTGCGGCCCAGGCCTTGCGTGGTGTTTCCATAGGTCCCTTGAACGGCGGCGGCTTGGCGAACACCCAGGCGGTCTCGTTGGCGCGACGTTTCAGTATCTCGACTGCGGCGGCGTTGAGATTGATCACTTTGCGACCGGTCCGTCCGGCCTTGTGGCGCTCCGGCTGAAGGATAATGGCCGGCCGCGAGAAATCGATCTCGGACCACGCCAGATCGCGCATCTCGGCGAGCCTGGCGCCCGTCAGGGCGATGATGCGGAAGAGGTCGGCATGGTCCTCCCGTATTTCGGCGCACGCCTCCATGGCGTCCAGCACTTCGAACAAGTGCACAGCTTCCTCATCGGTGAGAAAGCGCTCGCGCAGCCGGTCCGGCCGCTTGGCCGCGCGCGGCGGGGTTGTCCTTGATGAGCTCGCGCTTGATCGCCCAGTTCAGCATTGCGCAGAGCGTGCGGGTTGCCCGACCCACCACTTTGGGACCGCCTAGGATCGTCGATTTCCGGCGAAAGCCCAGCTTCTGGGTACGCGCGGTCTTGAAGTTTGCGACGTCCCGTTGCCAGCGCGAGATGTCCGGCGTCGTCAGCGCGTTAATGCTGTGGGCGCCCAGGAGCGGCTCCACATGGCAGCGGAGGTCGCGTTCGTCTGTCCGCCACGAGCTTTCCCGCTTCTCCGGCTTATCGATCCGGCCTTCGGTCAAATAGAGCTGTATCAATTCGGCAATCGTCGCCGCGTTTCGCCGCACTTCCTTTTCGTGCTGGGGATCGCCGCCGCGGCTTGCGTTGTGCTTGGCGTCTTCGGCGGCCTTGCGCGCCTTTTCTGCGGTGAAGGGGCCGTAGTCGCCGATCACGAAAAGGCGCTGGCGGCGGCCGGCGCGGTACTTGAGCTCGAACGTCTTGCCTTTACGTCGCTGTCCCAGATGCAGTATGCCGGGTTCGATTAGGCGGGACGTCGACGCGTTTCGTACCGTTGGGCTGCTTGCATTCCTGCGAGTCCGATTTTTGGTCACCACACGGGTCACCACGCGGGGCAATCAGCGCCTCACGCCCACCGGCGCGAATCCGTGACAACCGAAGGGAAAAAGCGCAATCTCAAACGCGGAACTTCGCGGGACCGCCAAGGTTGGGGTCGTGAGTTCGAATCTCATCGCCCGCTCCAATTTCTGCTAATTGATCCAGCGTGTTGGACACGGCTCGCTGGATCGGGCGGGCAGCCGGAGGCGAGGCGGGCGGAGCTTGGGCGGGTGTTGGCGCGCGCGGTGAGGCGACGGCGTTGCAGATCTTGGGCGTGGTGGCGCTCGATGGCGGCGCGTTCGCGGAGGCGCGGCGGCAGTTGGAGGCGTCGAACGCGGCGCGGCCCAATGCGGTGACGTTCAATATGATCGGCGTTGCGGCGGGGCGGATGGGCGATGCGTCTGGCGCGCGCGCGGCGTTTTCGCGGGCGGGTGAGCTGGGGCTGGCCGAGGGCTGGCGCAATCTTGGGATCAGCGAGAAAGGCGAGGCGCAGATTGCTGCGTTTACGCGTGCGCTGGCGCTTTCGGCCGACGATGCGGTTTCGCATGCTGGTTTGGCGCAGGCTTATGAAGGCCGGCACGATTTGGCGCGCGCGAGAGAGCATGGCGAAGCGGCGCTGTGTCTTGATGCGAACAACGGCGTTGCGCGTTTGACGCTGGCGCGGGTGTTGATGCGCGAGAAGGATTTCGCCGGCGCTGAGGCGATGGCGACGCTGCTGGCGCAGTCGCCGCGGGCGAACGCTGAACTGCGTGTGCAGGCGCTAGGCTTGATCGGCGATGCGCGGGATCGGCGTGACGATGCGCATGGCGCGTTTGAGGCGTTTACGGCGGCGAACCAGCTTTCGCTCTCCACGCACGGCGCGTGGCTTAACGCGACCGAGCGGCTCTATCATCCGGAGAGTGTGCGGAAGATTGCCGACGCGGTGGCGGGGCTTGATGTTTCCAATTGGTCGGCGCCGGATGGTGTTCGTGATCCGGTTTTTCTGATCGGATTTCCGCGGTCGGGAACAACGCTGCTGGACCAGATTCTCTCCTCGCACAGTGGCATCGTATGCCTGGAAGAGAGTGAGCATTTTGGCGATGCGCTTTCGGACGTGATCACCGAGCGGGGGCGGGCATTGGCGCCGGGATCGCTTTCTGAGGACGACCTTGCGCGGGTGCGCGAGAGCTATTGGCGGCGGGTTGATGCGCCGACGGGCGCGATCGTCGTCGATAAGTTTCCGCTGAACATTGTGGTGCTGCCGCTGATCAAGCGGGTGTTTCCGAACGCCAAGATTATCTTTGCGCTGCGCGATCCGCGCGACGTGGTGCTGTCGTGCTTCCAGCAGCGGTTTACGATCAATGCGGCGATGGCGCAGTTCTTGGAGCTGCAATGGGCCGGCGCGTATTACGATCAGGTGATGGGGCTGTTCGAGCTTTGCCGGGCGCGGCTTGGGCTCGATCTGCATCAGGTCCGCTACGAAGACGTTGTGGCCGATCTTGAGGGCGGGGCGCGGGGATTGTGCGCGTTCCTGGGCGTTGGCTTTGAGCCTGCAATGCTCGACTATCGTTCGACGGCGCTGAAGCGCGATATCGCTACGCCCAGTGCGCGGCAGGTGATCGAGCCGCTTTACAAGCGCTCGGTCGAGCGCTGGCGGCGGTATGAAGAGGAGCTGAGGCCGGTGTTGCCGATGCTGGCGCCTTGGGCTGAGCGTTACGGGTACGCGCCTTAGTGCGGGCCGTTGAAGTGGGCTTGGGCGTGCATCACCCAGGCGTCGGCGTTGGTGAAATCGCCGGCTACGATAGAGGTCATGACGTTGCGCAGAGAGTCGGCGCATTCGAGCAGATGCTGGTGTTCAGCTTCGGAGGCGGCGAAGCGCGCGAGTTCGTAGACTCGGCGGCGATCGTCGGGTGAGGCGATGCCGTTCAGTTGCACGCGCAGGCGGCGCATCACGGCGCCAAGCGGCGGTGGCTCGCCGGCATCGTCAAAGCTGCGCTTATCGCCCCAGCGTTTGCCGAGGCCGCCTTTTCTGCGGTCAGGTCCGAAATAGACCTCGTTATCTACCCATTTGCGCTTCATTGCGCGGTGACGTTAGTCGCGGTATCGCTAACGCGTTGTTAGCAAAACTGACGTCACACGCCCCGGTTGCGGTAAAGCGTTGCGCAAAGTTGTGTCTGCGTGTGTCAGCGCTTGCGAATGAGACCTTCTTGCGCGGTTGACGCCACGAGCGTTCCGTCTTCGCGATAGATCGCACCACGATTGAATCCACGCGCGCCTGACGCGCTTGGGCTGTCCTGCACGTAGAGGTGCCACTTCGAGAAATTTGTTGGGCGGTGGAACCAGATGATGTGATCGAGGCTCGCGGTCTGCACGCCCGACTGCCAGCTCACGCCGTGCGGACGCATCGCGGTGCCGAGCAACGAATAGTCGGACGAGTAGGCGAGGAATGCTTGGTTCAGTGCGATGTCGTCGCCGGCATCGGAGCGGGCGCGGAGCCAGACGCTTTGTTGCGGCGGCTTGGGCACGGGCTTTGACACGTCCACCGGATCGATGGCGCGCATCTCGATCGGTGCGTTGCGGAGCCAGCGTGTGTTCTCTTCGGGCTGGCTCTTAATCCAGGCTTCAACGAACTTGCCGACTTCTTCGGGCGAGTACTTTGGCGTCGGCATTTCGCTTTGATGCTCGTAGCCATCTTCCGGCGTTTGGAACGAGCAGGCCATGTTGAAGATCTGCTCGCCCTTCTGGATGGCGATGACGCGGCGTGTGGCGAAGCTCTTGCCGTCGCGTGAGCGCTCGATCTGGTAGAGCACGGGGATGCTCGGATCGCCTGGGCGAATGAAATAGCTCTGCAGCGAATGGCAGACTTGGCCGCCGACGGTTTTGTAGGCGGCCATCAAAGCTTGCGCGACGACTTGGCCGCCGAAGATGCGCTGGCGTTCTTCCGGCGGAGAGACGCCGCGGAACAGATTCACCTCGATGGGTTCGAGGGTAAGGATACGGATCAGTTCGTCCAGTGCTACGGACATGGGCGCATTTCCAGGCTCGGGGAGGAGACCCGGCTTATGGTGCGCCAGCGCGGCTTACAAGCGCCGCGCCGCAAGGCTGCCCTACGGAATGAGGTTGCCGTCAGCGTCGCACCAAGGTTCGCGGCGGCCGCGCCAGGGGCGGGCGAGGCCTTCGGCGATGAGCGTCTCGCCCATGTCGCGCCCATCGATAACGATGAAGGCGATGGTGCGGCCGTAGCGATCGATGCGGCCGGTGGCGTTGAGTTCGATGCGCTGGGCGCTTGAAACTAGCGTCCGCACAGCTTCCTTGGCGCGGTTGCCAAGATCGCGTTCGGCCGTACAGCGGGCGCGTGAGCCTGTCTCGGCGGTGTCGATATTGACGACGCGATAGGTGATATCGCTGCTCATGTCTTCGAGCGTATCGCCATCGATGACACGCATGCGATCGGGCGCAGCGCCGACGTGTTGTGCGCGCGGCGCCCCTCCGCTGATGAGCTGCGTCGTTTGCGCTTCGGCGCGCGGCGCCGTTTCCGCATTGAGGAAGCCGAAGCCAAACGCTATCGCGGCAAAGATCGCGAAAGCGGCAAGGCTCGCACCGAGTGTGTTGGATTTCGCCATGGCGCTAGCCAGGCGCTTCAGAAGTTACCAACGCGTAAACGCGCGCTGGTTAGGCGGTTTGGCGCTCGCCGTCGTCGCGGCCCATGAAACGCTCTTCGAGCATTTGCACGGAGTCAGCGACTTGCTCGAGTGTGCGGACGCTGCGTTGTTCGATGCCGAGAATGCGTTCCTCGACACGGCGGCGCAGAGCGTCGAACTCGGCGGCGAGGTTGTAATCGGCCTCGGTGTGCTCGATCGCGCCCAAGCGGCGGTCGTTGTCGCTGACGAAGCGGGTGATGTCGCCGCGCAGCGTTTCGAGCGCATCGGCCTGGCGCGCTTCCATGGCGGCGAGGCGGCGGTTGAGGTTTGCTACTTCTTCCGCGCTCGGGCCGCTGATGATGAGCTCCGGCGTGCCGCTGGCTTGCAGGCGTTCGACGGCGCCGAGGCGGCTTTCGAGGGCGCTGATGCTTTCACTGGAGATCGATGAACGCTGCAAGCGCTCAACTGCGCCCATGCGGCTTTCGAGCGATGCGACATCATCCGGTGTCAGCACCGCGGCATGCAGGCGCTCGACAGCCCTGATGCGGTTCGAGAGCGAGGCGACGTCTTCCGTTGACGCGACCGGCGCCTCGCGCGCTGAGAGCTGCTCCAAGCGGAGATCGGCGAGGGCGACTTCGAGCTTGTGCAGGCGCTGATCCGCTTGCGCCGATGCTTCGGCATAGTTGGTCGAGAGGCGGCCCATGAGGCGCACCAGGCTTTCCGACTTCTCGGCGCCGGCCTGGGTTTCGTTGTCCCAGCCATCGACGCGCGCCGTGAGTTCGGAGAGCCGCTGCAGGATGTGGTCTTCGCCGCTGCGTGCAACGGCCTGGCGGAGCACGTTCACTTGCGCTTCGATGTCGCCAAGGCGGGCTTCGACGGCAACGCCGCCCCCGCGCAATTCTTCGATGCGGCGCAGGAGGCCGTCATCGCCGCTGCGTGCGATTGCTTGGCGCAGAACGTTCATCTGCGCTTCGACGTCGACGAGCTTTGAGTCGAGCGCGGCGTCGCCGTGAGCGGCGTCGGAAAGGCGAGCGCTCAGGTCTTCGATGCGGCGGACGAGCACTTCGTCGCCGTTGCGGCCAATGGCTTGGCGCAGGACGTTGACCTGCGCTTCCATGTCCGAAAGCTTGGCGCCCGAGGCGGCGTCGCTAAGAGCTGCTTCGACTTTGCCGATGCGCTCGATCAGCGAGGTCTGCGTGCGCAGCGCCAGATCGATGATGGTGAGGCGGGCGCCGAAGCCAGAATGCTGTTCGCGGATCTCGGCGGTTTCCGCTTCGGTGCGGGCGCGCGCTTGTTCGACGATCTGAGCGGTTTCGTTTTTGCTGGCGGCGATATCGCCGGCGAGCTTTTCGAGCGCGGCGAAGGTCGAGGCTTCGATGCGATCGGTGTTGGCGCGCAGCGTGAAGGTAGCTTCGGTCGTTTGAGCTTCATGGCGCGTCAGGCGCGCGGCGATCGCATCCGTCTGATCGGTTGCGATGCTCAGGACTTGGCCTGAACGTTCCGCCGCGATGCTCTCAGCGCTGGCGACGCGCTCAAGCATTTCTTGGCGCAGCGTGTTGAGGTCGGTGACGCCATGGCTCACGGCAGCGTCCAGCAGCTTCAGCCGCGCCAGCGCGCCTTGCTGGCGGTCCTGGATGTCAGCGATTTCGGCGGTGAGATCGCTGTGCACGCTTTCGAGCGCGGCGCGTTGATCTTGAGCCGCGCGCTGCATGTCGGCGGCGAGCGCGGCGCCAGCTTGGCGCAGGGTCTCAGCCGTTTCTTCGAGCGCGATCTGGCTGGCGTCTTCCATGTCGGCCATGCGCGCGCGGATTTGGTCGGCGCTGACGGCGGCTTGGCGTTCGGCGATGTCGACGCGGTCGGACAGCGCTTCCATGCGCAGGGCGGCGTCGGAGAAGGCGGCGTGGACGCGGCGGCGGGTTTCGTCGACGCCGTCGGCAACGCTTTGCTCAAGCGCTTCGCGAGCGTCACGGAGTTCATTCACAAGGCTGGCAACGGCGGCGTCGGTCTGGCTGGCGGCTTCATCGGCGGCGGCGGCGACGTCGCGCAGACCGATATTAAGACGGAGCGCGATCTGGTCAGAGAGTTCGGCGAAATCACTGGCGACAGCGTGCTTCAGCGTCTCGTGCGCATCGGCCAGGACGCCAGCATTGGTGTCGGCGCGGCGCGCGATGGTGTCGATGTCTTGGCTGTAAGCGTTCAGCGCTGAGATTGAGCTGGCCAGGCCTTCGTGCGCGGCGGCGTTCTCGCTGGCGCGGGCGGCAGCACTCTCTTCGGCCTGTTGCTGCAGGGCGATGAGCTGTTCGGCGGTATCTTGCAGGCCTTGTTGCAGCGCGTGCGCGGTGCCGTTGGCTAGGCCTTCGAGCTCGTCAAAGCGCTCGCTGATGTCAAAAAACGACGCGTCCAGCGTGCGTTGCGCCGCATCGAGGCTGCCGAGCGAGTGTTCCAGGCGCCGTTCGAGGGTGCGGAAGCGGTGGCGGGTGCTGGACTCGGCGCCGTCCTGCGGTGCGGCGGGCTCTTCCGGCTGGACGGTGACGACTTGGTCGGTGATTGCGGCGCGCAACACCATGTCGGTCAGATAGTCCGACAGGCTAACGCCCAAGCGCCCGGCTTCCTGGACGGCGCGGTCACGCGTCTCCGGATCGATGCCTTTTAGCACCCATGCACTGTCAGTCATTGGTCAGCCTCTACGGTCCCAGCCCCAAGGGATGCCGCATCGTGCTTAAGGCCGCGTAAAATCGAAGCTTTTCACTTCGTTAAAGTCGCGCATTGTTGCCTGTGCCACAATTCGTTCAGCTTTCGCTCACGTTTGTGGCGCGCTGAACTTTGTGCGGTGTTTTCCAACCACGCCGCCGCAAATCATGTCATCGTGTGCGTGTTGTTTGGGCGGATGGCTCGCGGCGTCACAAACCTCACCTTATCGCCGCCAGATTCGCATGGCTTTCTTGTAACGCGTCTCGGAACCGGAGTTCTTATCTAAAGGTTGCTGAGACGGACGGAGGCACGATGTCTGAAGATCTTTTTCGCAGTTACGCTCGCTCGTTCGAGCAGCGTCGAGAAGCGGAAATGTCCTTGCAGGACTTCCTGGCGCTCTGCCGTGACGAACCGATGGCCTACGCGAGCGCGCACGAGCGATTGCTTGCGGCGATCGGCGAACCAAAGATGGTCGACACGTCGAAGGACGCGCGCCTCGGCCGCATCTTCATGAACCGCACGATGCGGTTCTACCCGGCGTTCGCCGAGTTCTATGGCATGGAAGAGACGATCGAGCGGATCGTCGCCTTCTTTCGCCACGCCGCACAGGGTTTGGAAGAGCGCAAGCAGATCATTTATCTGCTGGGCCCGGTTGGCGGCGGTAAGTCGTCGCTCGCGGAGCGCTTGAAGGCGCTGATGGAAGATCAGCCGATCTATGTGCTGAAGGCTGGCGATGAACTCTCGCCGGTGTTTGAACATCCGCTGGGGCTGTTTGATCCAGCCGTGTGGGGTCAGCGTCTGGAAGACGATTACGGCATCCCGCAGCGCCGGTTGAACGGGCTGATGAGCCCCTGGTGTGTGAAGCGGCTCGACGAATTCGGTGGCGACATCACGAAATTCCGCGTCGCGAAGATGAATCCGTCGCGCCTGCGGCAGATCGCTGTCGCGAAGACTGAGCCGGGTGATGACAACAACCAGGATGTCAGCTCGCTCGTCGGCAAGGTCGATATCCGCAAGCTCGAAATGCACGCGCAGAACGATCCGGACGCGTATTCCTATTCAGGCGGCCTCAACCGCGCCAACCAGGGCATGCTCGAATTCGTCGAGATGTTTAAGGCGCCGATCAAGATGCTGCACCCGTTGCTGACGGCAACGCAGGAAGGGAACTACACTGGCACCGAGAATATCGGCGCCATCCCGTTCACGGGCGTCATCATGGCGCACTCGAACGAGGCCGAGTGGCAGACGTTTAAGAACAACAAGAACAACGAGGCCTTCATCGATCGCATCTACGTGATCAAGGTCCCGTACGTGCTGCGCGTGCAAGAAGAGCAGCGCATCTACGAAAAATTGATCCGTGGTTCGGAGCTGTCTGAAGCGCCGTGCGCGCCGGGCACGCTCGAGATGCTGGCGCGCTTCTCGGTGCTCTCGCGCTTGAAGGAGCACGAAAACTCGAACGCGTTCGCGAAGATGCGCGTTTATAACGGCGAGAGCCTGAAGGAAGTCGATCCGAAAGCGCGCACGCTGCAGGAATACAAGGACGCCGCGGGCATCGACGAAGGCATGGACGGCATCTCGACGCGCTTTGCGTTCAAGGTGCTAGCTGCGACTTATAATCACGACACGACTGAAGTCGCCGCTGACCCAGTGCACTTGATGTACGTGCTTGAGCAGGCAAGTCCGGCGCGAACAATATCCGCAAGAGCAAGAAGGGCGGTTGCTGGAATTCATCAAGGCTGATCTGGCGCCGCGCTATGCGGAGTTCATCGGCAACGAGATCCAGAAGGCGTACTTGGAATCGTATCACGACTTCGGTCAGAACCTGTTCGATCGCTATGTCGATTTCGCCGACGCTTGGATCGAGGACATCGATTACAAAGATCCGGACACCGGCCAGCTGCTCAATCGCGAATTGCTCAACCAAGAACTTTCGAAGATCGAAAAGCCCGCTGGCATCGCCAATCCCAAGGACTTCCGCAACGAGGTCGTGAAGTTCACGCTTCGGGCGCGTGCGGGTCATGGCGGCAAGAACCCGTCGTGGACGTCGTACGAAAAGATTCGCGAAGTGATTGAGCGCCGGATGTTCAGCCAGGTCGAAGATCTGCTGCCGATCATCTCCTTCGGTTCGAAGAAGGATGGCGACTCGGAGAAGAAGCACGAGGAGTTCGTGTTGCGCATGGTCGAGCGCGGCTACACCGAGCGGCAAGTCCGCCGGTTGGTCGAGTGGTACATGCGCGTCAAGCAAGCGGGCTAAGGCGGGCCGCGCCATGAACATTATTGATCGCCGCCTGAACCCAGGCGGGAAAAGCTTCGCGAACCGTCAGCGCTTCTTGCGTCGCGCGCGTGCGCAAGTGCGCAAGGCGGTGCGTGAAGCGTCTTCGTCTCGCTCGATCAAGGATGCGGGCAAGGGCGGTGAGGTCTCGATTCCGGCCGGCGGTGTTCACGAGCCGCATCTGCGCCGCTCCAGCCAGGGCGGCGTGCGTGACTACGTGTTGCCCGGCAACAAGAAGTACGTCGAGAACGATAGCATCGCGCGTCCGCCGCAAGGTGGCGGGCAGGGCTCCAAGGCCAGCGATAGCGGCGATGGCGAGGACGAGTTTCGCTTCGCGCTGAGCGACGAAGAATATCTCGATCTCTATCTTGAAGACCTGGAGCTTCCCGATCTGGCGAAGCGCCAAGTCTCGGGCGCGAAGTCGGTGCAATGGCGTCAGGCCGGCTATTCGGTGTCTGGCCCGCCGTCGCGCATCTCGGTGCCGCGCACTTTGCGTCATTCGATGTCGCGTCGCATCGCGCTGAAGCGGCCGAAGAAGGAAGAGATCGTCGCGCTGCGCGAAGAGATCGAGAAGCTGGAGCGGGAAGGCGGGCAGTTCGAAGCGCTCGTCGAGAAGCGTAAGGCGCTTGAGCAAATCATCCTGCGCTCAAAGCGCATCCCGTATATCGATCCCGTAGATGTGCGTTTCCGGCGCTTGGAATCGAATCCGAAGCCGATCGCCAAGGCGGTGATGTTCTGCCTGATGGACGTCTCCGGCTCGATGAACGAGCACATGAAGGATCTGGCGAAACGCTTCTACACGCTGCTCTATCTTTTCTTGAACCGGCGTTACGAGCACGTGGATGTCGTTTTCATCCGCCACACGCACGAAGCATCCGAGGTGGATGAACAGACGTTCTTCTATTCGCGCGAAACGGGCGGCACGGTGGTGTCGACAGCTTTGTTCGAGATGCAAAAGATTGTGCGCGAGCGTTATCCGGTCGATCAGTGGAATATCTACGCCGCGCAAGCCGGCGACGGCGACAACACGTCCAGCGATAACGCGGTGGTGCTGGCGCAGTTGCGCGATGTGATCCTGCCGATCTGCCAATACTACGCCTATGTCGAAGTCGGCATGGACGACGAGGATGATCACCCTGGCGCGGGTGAACCCAGCACCAATCTGTGGCGTGCGTACCGGCGCGTGTCCGTTGATGCGCCGTTTGCGATGCGCAAGGTCAAGCATCGCCGTGATATCTACCCTGTGTTCCGCGAATTGTTTGCGCGCCGTCCTGAAGGCGTCGCGGCGGATGGCGCCTGATGACTTTGCTCGCACCAGACTCGAAGCTGCTCTTCAAGGGCCCGGATTGGGATTTCGATCTTATCCGCCGCGTGCACGATGCGTGCGGTGAGATCGCGATCAATGAGATGGGGCTCGATCCCTATCCCAATCAGATCGAAGTGATCACGACCGAGCAGATGCTGGATGCGTATGCCTCAACGGGTATGCCGCTGTTTTATCGGCACTGGTCGTTTGGCAAGGAATTTGCGCGCAACGAGGCGCTCTATCGCAAGGGCTATCAGGGCCTCGCCTACGAGATCGTCATCAACTCGAACCCGTGCCTTGTCTACATCATGGAGGAAAACTCCGCGATGATGCAGACGCTGGTGATTGCGCACGCGGGCTACGGCCACAGCCACTTTTTCAAGAACAATTACGTGTTCAAGCAGTGGACCGATGCGGACGGCATTCTCGACTATCTCGAGTTCGCGCGGACATTGATTGCGAAATACGAAGATCGCTACGGCAACGAGGAAGTGGAGCGTGTGCTCGATGCGGCGCACGCGCTGCAGAGCCACGGCATTCACCGCTTCCCGCGCAAGCGCATGGCCGATTTGCGGTCGGAGCAAAAGCGGGAAGAGGAGCGCCGCCTGCATGGCGAGCAGCTGTTCAACGACCTCTGGCGCACGGTGCCGCAAGGCAAGCGCAAGGCGGGCGACGGTGACGACGCGCGTCGCAAGGCGCTGCTCGGTCTTCCGGAAGAGAATCTCCTCTACTTCTTAGAGAAGACGGCGCCGCGCCTTGCGCCCTGGCAGCGCGAAATTCTGCGCATGGTGCGGATGATCAATCAGTATTTCTATCCGCAGCGCCAGACGAAGGTGATGAACGAGGGTTGCGCGACGTTCGTGCACCACCGCGTCATGAAGCGCCTGCACGAAAAGGGGCAGATCGACGACGGCGCGTTCCTCGAATTCCTGCATTCGCATACGAGCGTGGTGCTGCAGCCGGATTTCGATGATCGCCGCTATTCAGGCATCAACCCGTACGCGCTGGGCTTTGCGATGTGCTGCGATATCGAGCGCATTTGCGTGAACCCGACCGACGAAGATCGCGAATGGATGCCCGACATCGCGGGCAACGGCGATGCCTATGGCACGCTGCGCAGCATCTGGGCGAATTTCCGCGATGAGAGCTTTGTCTCGCAATATCTCTCGCCGCAATGCATTCGCAGCTTCGGCCTCTTCAACGTCCACGATGACGAAGAAGATGAAGATATGAACGTCGCCGCGATCCACGATGAGCGCGGCTATCGCAAGATCCGCCGCGCGCTCTCGAAGCGGTACGACGTCGCGTACAGCGATCCGGACATTCAGATCGTGGATGTTGATCTGGCCGGCGATCGCAAGCTCATCCTCTCCCACCGCGTGCTCGATGGCATGACGCTGGAAGACAGCGACACCGATAAAGTGCTGCAGCACGTCGCTGATCTTTGGGGTTATGACGTGAAGCTGGTGGAATCGGATGATGCGGGCACAGTGCGTGCCGAGCACACGGCGAGCCCACGCCGGCCGTTCATGTGAGCAAGTCGTTCACAGGCTCGAAGATCGCGCTGTTCCACGACAACCACGTGCTCGTCTATCTCCGAGAGGATAGCGACCGCATTCCATTTCCGGCCGCTTGGGATTTGCCGGGCGGCGGGCGTGAGAATGACGAGACGCCCGATGAGTGCGCGTTGCGTGAGTTGTTCGAAGAGTTTGGCCTGCTACTCGATCCGGCGCGCATCGTTTGGCGGAAGATTTATCCAAGCTGGTCGGACCCGGCATTGGTCGCACATTTTATGGTCGCGCACATCGGTCCGGAAGACATTGCGGCGGTCGTGTTCGGCAATGAAGGGCAGCGCTGGGAGATGATGCCGGTCGCAACATATCTAGCGCACGAAGCCTGCGTGCCGCATCTGCGCGATCGCTTGCGCGATGCGGCGGCGGCGAACTTGCCTGCGCTTTAGTTGCCGATGCGCGCCAACCTGATTGGCGAGGCGTGACTTCAGGGACTGGTCGAGATCGCGTTCAAGCGCTGCACGTCTACATAGGCGCCAAGTTGCACCACGCTGGCTAACACGTCGCGATCTGTCATAAGGTCTGTCATCGCCTTTCGCCGAGCGTTCCAAACGACTTCGAGCGCGGCGTCCTGTCCGACATCTCTTATCGCGGCTGAAGTCTCAGTTGCGCATCGATCAAAGATCAGTCTGTTTATGAGATCGCCCATCAACCGATTAGATTGCATGCCATCCGCATCACTGGGCCTTGCGGATTGCGGCAGCGCCGGATGACGCGACATCGAGATAAACAGCCAGCGAGGACCGTGACGCTCTCATCAGCGTTCACGGATCGCCCGACACATGCCTCGAGAGCATCGCTAGAGGGGCTGGCACTCTGAGCATAGCTTGTCGTTGGCAGCACCGCCAACGCTAGAAACGCCGCCAATGATTGACCACCGCTCACTCCCATAGGCGCATCGTAGTGGGGCGTCAGAGGAATTCAACGTCGCGCGGGCCTAAATTCCAATTCTGCGCAATCCATCCGCAATTGCGGGATCGACTTGAACATCGCGCGCGTTGATCGGGCGCGTTAGGCGCAGTGTTTCCATGCTGCGAGCGCGCGACAGCGCGACGTAGGCTTGGCCCGGCGCGAAGGCGCCGCGGCCGAGATCGATTTCGACGCTATCGAGCGTCATGCCCTGGGCTTTGTGAATGGTGAGCGCCCAGGCGGGGGCGAGCGGGAATTGCACGTATTTGAACTCCTCTTTCACCTCCATGCGGTTTTCTTTTTGGTTCCACGTCCAGCGTGCTTGCGGCCACACGGCGCGGCCAACGTCGACTTCATCGCCGGCGTCGAGCAGCACTTGCACGATGTCTTCGTCGAAGGCTTTGACGGTGCCGAGGGAGCCGTTGACCCATCGGCCTTCGGGATCGTTCTGCGTGAAGATCACGCGCGCGCCGCGTTTCAGGATTAGCTCCATCGGCGCGGGGAAGCGATCGCCTTGCGCTTTCGGCGCCTCGCCTTCGAAGCCGCCAGTGTAGCGCGCGGCCGTGCCTTCAAGTGATGCGAGGCCGCGTTGGTTGTAGCCATCCGCGACCGCGTTGGTGGCGCACAGCAGCACGGGACGCTTCGGCAGCGAGCGATCAAGGCAGACGGTGTTGAGGATTGTCACTGCTTCTTCCACGCCGCGGCGTTCGCGGATCGATGAGAGCAGGTGGATGAAGTCCTGGTTCGTCTGGCGATGCACCTCGGTGAGTTCGACGCCGGCGATTGGCGCATCGCGCAAACAATGTGCGGAGAAGGCGTAGGGGCTACTGTAGCCGGCGTCTTCGAGGAGCTGGCCTTCATCGCCGCGCACGACGGGTGGCAGTTGGTAGAAGTCGCCGACCAACAGCATCTGCACGCCGCCGAAGGGGCGCGAACTTTTGCGCGCGATTTGGAGGTGCGAATTCATTGCGTCGAGCACGTCGGCGCGCAGCATTGAGACTTCGTCGATGATGAGGCGTGAGATCGCGCGGGCGGTGCGGGTGAAAAAGTAGCTGGGCTTTTCCGCGTTGCCGATCATCGGGCGCGGCGGGAAGCCGAAAAAGGAGTGGATGGTTTGGCCGCCAATGTTCATGGCGGCGAGGCCGGTTGGCGCGAGAAGCGCTTGTGGATAGCCGGGATTGCTCTCGACGAGCGTGCGGATGAAGTGGCTTTTGCCCGTGCCTGCGCGCCCAACCAGCATGACTACCGGGGTTCGGTCAGAAAGCGCGCTGAGCGCTTCTGTGACGGCGGAATCGGTAGGGCGGGCGGGAATCGACATGATCTGTCTATATAGAAGCGCGCGCTGCTAAGCTAAGCTCGCGGCACAGGAGTGGCTCATGCGTTGGTTCTTAGTTGTGGCGGTGGCTGTTGCCCTAGGTTCGTGCGCGCCGCAGACCGTGGCGCCTGATCCAGCCGCAGTGAGTGTAGGGACCGAGTTAGAGGAGCTTGAAGCCACAGGGCGCGATATTGCGGAAGCGCAATGCGCGGCGTGTCACGCGGTCGGCACCTATGGCAACAGCCCCAACCCGGACGCGCCAGTGTTCCGCACACTCTTTTCGCGCTACCACCCAGATGTATTGGAAGAAGAGTTGATCGAGGGCATTCGCGTCTCGCATCCAATGCCCGAGTTTCAGTTTAACCCGCAGGGCGCGGATGCACTGATCTACTATCTGCGCGGCATTCAGCAAACGCCGCCAGCGCAATAGCGCTTAGAGCGACCAAGGCAAATGCGCCGAGAATGCACTGGGCAATCCTTCGAACTCGAAGGACGCAGGCTCGTTCACAGGCGGAAGTTCCGGAACGATGAAGCTGTGGCGCGGCTGCACGCGTGGCGCGCGCGCTTGGTGGCCTTGAGCGGCCGAAAAGCGCGTCCAGAGCTGTTGTGTTGCGGGCGCAGTTTGAGTGACCGGCGCCGGCTCGTCCTTCTGCACGATCAGCAGCGGTACGCGCGGCGCGACAAGGATGGTTTCATCCGTCAGGCCAGCGATCGCGGCGAACTCTTCGGCGCCGAGCATTTGCGGCACGCGGCCGGTGATGCGGAGCTGCATCTCGAGTTCGTACGTGGCGCCTGAGGGTTCGATGACGCGCAGGCGTGCGGCGTGCACCGAATTGCGCTCGGTGTGCAGAATCGAATCGTCCGCGAGCGTCACGACCCCCATGTCACGATCGATGACGAAGCGGCCGTTGGCGTCGTTCAGAAGATAGAAACCCGGCGCGGGCGGTTCGATCGGCGTTTGTGGCGCGACGTAAGCCATGGCGTGCTCGATCGCTTCGCGCGGCTGCGTGCGCGTGGGATCGACTTCGATAGCGTCGAAACTCTGCGAGAAGGGGTCGAGTGGCGGAACGGTCATCCCGCCACTCTGCCCGCTTATGACTAATGGGCCGTGAAACGCGCGTTTTCCTTGCGTTTACGCTTGCTGCTCGCCCCAGCCGTAGGCGCCCTTCACTTCAAGGAATTCTTCAACACCAAACGCGCCGCCTTCGCGGCCGATGCCGGATTGCTTGTAGCCGCCGAACGGCGAGCCCAAGCCACCTTGCGCGCCATTGATATGGATCATGCCGGCGCGGAGTTTGCGCGCCACCTTGCGCGTGCGCTCTTCCGACGTGCCTTGGACGTAAGCGGCGAGGCCGTATGGCGTGTCGTTAGCGATGCGCACGGCCTCTTCTTCGGTTTCGTATGGGATCACAACCAGCACTGGGCCGAAGATTTCTTCGCGGGCGATAGTCATGTTGTTGTTCACGTCAGCGAACACGGTCGGCTTCACGTAATAGCCGCGGTTGAAGCCTTCGGGACGGCCTACGCCGCCGGCGGCAAGACGAGCGCCTTCGTCGATGCCCTTTTGAATGAGGCCTTGCACCTTTTGGAATTGATTGGCGTTGGCGAGAGGCCCGATGGCGCCAGGCTCGGCTTGATCCGGCGCTTGCACCTTAATCGAGTTCGCGGTGGCGGCTGCGATCTGCACGACCTCTTCGTACTTGGCCTTCGGCGCGAGCATGCGCGAAGGTGCGTTGCACGATTGGCCGGTGTTCATCGCCATGTGCAACATGCCGCGCGCGACGGCGGTTTTAAGATCGGCGTCGTCGAGAATGATGTTCGGGCTCTTGCCGCCGAGTTCGAGGGCGACTTTTTTGATGCCGACAGCGGCGTTCTGCATCACCGAAGTGCCGGCGCGCGTTGAGCCGGTGAAGCTCAGCATGTCGACGTCGGGGTGAGAGGAGAGCGCGTTGCCGACGCCGGGGCCATCGCCGTTGACGAGGTTGAAGACGCCAGGCGGGACGCCGGCTTCTTCGAGGATCTCAGCGAAGAGAATGGCGTTGAGCGGCGCCAGTTCAGACGGCTTCAGCACCATGGTGCAGCCGGCGGCGAGTGCGGGGCCAACCTTCGCGGCGATTTGGTTCTGCGGCCAGTTCCACGGCGTGATCATGCCGATGACGCCGATCGGTTCCTTCAAGATGCGGCGGCCTTTGCCGTAATCATATTCGAAATCGAAGGTGTCGAGCTGCTTGCGCGCGTCGATCAGATAGCCAAGCCCGGCAGGCGCTTGCGCGGCGTTCGCCAGCGGCAGCGGCGCCCCCATTTCCATGGAGATGGTCTCGGCCATCTCACCCATGCGGCGCTGGTAGACGGCGATGACTTTGTCGAGGACGGCCTTGCGCTCATCGACGGTGGTGACCGACCAAGTCTCGAACGCCTTCTTGGCGGCGGCGACCGCCTTGTTCACGTCATCCGGGGAGCCGAGTGAGATGCGGCCGATCGGTTCTTCGTTGGCCGGGCTGATCACGTCATGCGTGCGCGGCTTGGCTGGGGCGACCCATTTGCCATCGATGTAGAAATTCAGCTTCTCGCGCATGCTCGTTCCTCCGGGGGATTTTGGGCTCAAGTAGCAGATATAGTGAGGGGCGGCGAGTTCGCGCGGCGGCAATGTTGCGCTATGCCCCGCGCCGATGGACGACCACCGCCCCCTCCGCACCTTCGGCCGGATCAAAGCGCGCACCCTGAAGCCACGCCAGGCCGGGCTGATGGAGAGCCTGCTGCCGCATTTGGCGTTGCCGGAAGAGGGGGAGATCGACCCTACCGAGCTCTCGCCGGCGGTCGGGCCTTTGGTGCTGGAGATCGGGTTTGGCGGTGGCGAGCATATGGTGGCTCAGGCGGGCGCAGCGCCGGGTACGCGGTTCATTGGCGTCGAGCCGTTCATCAACGGCGTCGCCTCGTGCTTGCGGCATATCGAGGAAGCCAACGTTCAGAACATGCGCCTCCACAATGGCGACGCGCGCGATGTTGTAGCGCGGCTGCCGGATGGCTCCGCTGATCTCGCCTACGTCCTCTTTCCCGATCCGTGGCCGAAGGCGCGGCATCATAAGCGGCGGCTGATTCAGGCTGAGTTCTTGGATGAGCTGGCGCGGGTGATGAAGCCGGGCGCCGAGCTGAGGTTCGCGACGGACTGGGCGAACTATGCGGCCTGGACTTTGGAGCAGTTGACGCGTCATCCGCGTTTTAGCTGGATGGCCGAGAACGCCGCTGATTGGCGCAGCGCTTGGCCGGGGCACGTGCAAACGCGGTACGAGACGAAGAAGCTCGGTGACTGCGCGCCGATTTGGTTGCGGTTCGTGCGCGCGTAGACGCGCGGCAGGCGACACGTTCGCGTGCTCGACGCATTCGCGGCCAGCACAGCGATGTTTAGGAACAGATGCCGCGAGTTCCGGTTCTCGATGTGAGGAACCGAAATGCAGACATTCGTACGTGCGATCGCCGCTGGCTTGTGCCTGCTTGTATCGGCTTGCTTGACGCCGACTTCGCTAGAAGACCGGCCATTCAATGTTGGTTTGTCGCGTGAGTTCGAAGCAGACGTCGCCCACACATCGATTGCCGCGATCGCAGCGTTGCGCGCGCAATCTTTGCCGGTGAAGACGCAGCACAGCGCCGACAACGCGCGCGTGATTCGCTTTGAGCGTCGCACCGACGATCAAGGCTGGGGCGAGATCGGCCGGCTGATCGTCGCGCCGGTGGATGTCGACACAACGCGGGTGACAGTGGCCTATCAGAATCGCTTTCGCCCGCAACGGACGCGGCTGACGGAGGCAGAGTTTGCAGCCGCTTATTTCGGCGATCTGGAAACGGCGCTGGCGCGCCAATAGGCGTCGATCCCCTGAACGGGTCTTGCATGAGATCGATCAAGGGTCTGAATTCCTGGGGAGGAGTTCCGATGAGGAAATTTATCTGGCGATCGCGCTTGCCGTGGCGCCGCTCGGTGCGTGCGCGACATCAGCGACCGTAACGCAAGCGCCGCTTTCTGCGGGCATCTCGCAAGACTTTCAGGGCAGCTTCGAAACCGTGCGTGAAGCAGCGCGTGCGTCTGTGCAGAGCGATCTGCCGGTCGCAATTCGCGGAGTCGAGGAACGAGGCGGCGCTTACATCATCAATTACGAGATCGGCGTTAGCGCATTTAGCTGGGGCGAAGTGGGCCGCGTCGTTGTCACGTCAGTTGATGCAGACACCACGCGTGTGACGTTGCATAACGAAAAACGCTACCAGGTGCAGGTCACGGGGCAGGGCGAGCGACGGCTGGCGACCCAGCTGTTTGAGGCCGTGCAGCGACGCCTTCAGCCGTAACGGCGTGCCGGAGGTATAAGCGGGAGCACCCTGTCGTACGTAGGGGGCTTGGCGTAGGGGCGCAAACCCGCTATATCCCCATTCAACACATCGCTGATGTCTTCGATGAAGACGCAGCGGCGGGCCCCGGGTCCGCCGCTTTTTTGTTACTTAAGGGGCCGTTTCTGCGCGCTACGAACCCAGTTGAAGAGCGCGTTATCGCGCTGATCGAGCCGACGGCCGCTGGCCTCGGTTACCGGATCGTGCGGGTCCGGCTCTCCGGCAATCGCCGTAAACGCCTTCAGATCATGGGTGAACGCGTCAGCGACGGTGAGATGGGCATCGATGATTGCTCAAAGCTCTCGCGTGCGCTGGGTCCAGTGTTCGATCTCGATGATCCGGTGGACGGTGAATATGACTTGGAAATCAGCTCACCGGGCATAGATCGCCCGCTGATGCGGATCGAAGATTTCGAGCGCTTCAAGGGTCATGAGGCCAAGCTTGAAACCGCGGCGATGACCGATAACCAGCGCCGCTACAAGGGCGTGATCTCCGCCGTTGAAGGCGATGTGATCGTGCTCGCAACAGATACCGGCGAGACGCGCCTGAAGTTTAACCAGCTGTCGGACGCGCGCCTCGTGCTGACAGACAGGCTGATTGAAGAAGATTTGAAACGTGCCAAGGCGGTTGAAGCCGCCGGCGAACAAACTGCCGACGAAGGATAAGACACAATGAGCACCGGCATTTCAGCAAACCGGATGGAAATTCTGCAGATCGCTGACGCGGTCGCGCGGGAAAAGTCGATCGACAAAGAGATCGTCATCCAAGCGATGGAACACGCGCTGCAAAAGGCGGCCCGCTCGCGCTACGGCGCCGAGCACGACATCCGCGCCACCATCGACCAGAAGACCGGCGAGATGGAGCTGAAGCGCGTGATGACGGTGGTGGACGATAGCGTCCTCGATCCGGAAACGCGCCCGTTCAATCCATCGACCGACATCATGCTCGACATTGCCCGCAAAACCGATCCGGACGCCGTTCTCGGCAAGGAATATAACGAAGGCCTGCCGCCGATCGAATTCGGCCGCGTCGCCGCGCAAACCGCCAAGCAAGTGATCAATCACGAAGTTCGCGAAGCTGAGCGTGAGCGCCAGTTCGGCGAATACAAGGATCGCATTGGCGAGATCATCAACGGCGTTGTGAAGCGCGTTGAGTTCTACAACGTCATCGTTGACCTCGGCCGCGCCGAAGGCGTGATCCGCAAGAGCGAGAGCATTCCGCGCGAAAACCTCCGCGTCGGCGACCGCACCCGCGCTTACGTCTATGACGTGCGCCGCGAAACCAAGGGCCCGCAAATCTTCCTGTCGCGCGCCAAGCCGGAATTCATGGCGCGCCTGTTCGCGCAGGAAGTGCCGGAAGTTTATGAAGGCGTGATCGAGATCAAAGCCGCGGCCCGTGATCCGGGATCGCGTGCTAAGATCGCGGTGATTTCACACGACAGCTCGATCGATCCGGTCGGCGCCTGTGTCGGTATGCGCGGCGCGCGCGTGCAGGCGGTCGTCGGCGAAATGCAGGGCGAGAAGATCGACATCATTCCGTGGTCGTCGGACCCGGCGACGTTCATCGTCAACGCGCTGCAGCCGGCGGAAGTCTCCAAGGTCGTGCTCGATCCAGAAGAGGCGCGCGTGGAAGTGGTTGTCGGCGAAGCACAGCTTTCGCTGGCGATCGGCCGCCGTGGTCAGAACGTGCGTCTGGCTTCGCAGCTAACGGGTTGGTCGATCGACATTTTGACGGAAGCGGAAGAGTCCGAACGCCGTCAGAAGGAATTCGCGACCCGCACCGAACTCTTCATCAAGGCGCTGGAAGTGGACGAAATGTTCGCCCAGCTGCTGGCCTCGGAAGGCTTCGAGACGGTCGAAGAAATCGCTTACGTCGATACGATCGAACTCGCCGCCATCGAAGGCCTCAACGACGAGATCGCCGAGGAACTCCAAGCGCGTGCGCAAGACTTCCTAGATAAGCTCTCGGCTGAACTTGAAGCTAAGCGCGTTGAGCTGGGTGTCGAGGACGCGCTGAAGAAGGTGCCGGGCCTCACGCCGCAAATGCTGGTGGCGCTGGGTGAGAAGGGCGTGAAGACGCTGGACGATTTCGCTGGCCTCGTCGGCGACGACATCCGCGGTTATTTCGAAACCAAGAACGGCGAGCGCGTGCGCGAGCCTGGCGTGCTCGAGCTTCCAGCTGACGCAAGAACAAGCCGACGCACTCGTGCTCAACGCACGGATCGCCGCCGGCTGGATCGAAGCGCCGCCGGAGCCAGAACCCGAGCCAGAAGCAGAAGGAGACGCAGACGATGTCGCCCGCGTCTTCCCTGATAGAGGCTGAGGGGCCGCGCCGCGAACGCGAGCGGCGCTGCATCGTCAGTGGCGAGCATGATAGCGGCGCGAACCTGATCAGGTTCGCGCTCTCGCCCGATGGCGTCGTGACGCCGGATGTAGCCGCGAAGCTTCCGGGCCGCGGCGCGTGGGTGCGCGCCGATCGCGCGATCATTGAGCAGGCCGCCAAGAAGGGTGCGTTCGCACGCGCCTTCAAAGCGCAGGCGCAAGTTCCCGACGGTTTGGCGGACATGGTGGAAGCGCTGTTGTCACGCCGCTGTCTTGATCAGCTCGGTATGGCCCAGCGTGCCGGAGCACTTGCTGTCGGCGCGACAAAAGTCGGCGCCGCAATCCGCTCGAATCCCGCCTTTTTGCTCATCGAAGCAACAGATGGCGCCGAGGAGGGTCGCGAAAAGCTGATGAGCCTCCATATAGGGCTCTGGGGCCGGCCTCCCGCCGCCGTTGGGTGCTTCAGCTCTTCGGATTTGGGCGTGGCGCTGGGGCGCGAACGTGTGATACACGCTTGCCTGCTTCAAGAGCGCTTGGCTTCGGTTTGGGCGGCTGAAATTGGCCGTCTTTCGGGTTTTCGCCCCACCGTTCCAGACTCTTGGCCCACACCCTGGCGCTCTATTGGTCTGGGACTGGGCGGCGCGGACGCTGGACCTTCGACGGACCAGAGCCGCGGCGGGCAGAACGACGTTTGAAACGACTACGCGTGAAGACGAATTTAGGATCGGCAACACCACTGCATGTCTGACGGCAACGAACAAAAAGATGCTCCCTCCGGCCGCAAGCCGCTGACGCTGACGCGCACCACCGCCACCGGCACGGTGCGTCAGAGCTTCAGCCATGGCCGCACGAAACAAGTCGCCGTCGAGGTGCGTGAGAAGCGCTCGATCAACCGGCCGGGCGCGACGCCAGGTGGCGCAGCTCCGGGTCCGGGCGTGCCGCCGCCGATCAAGGCGCGCACTACGCCGCAGCCTGAACCGCTGCAACAAGCGAAGGCGCCCAGTGCGCCTGGCGCGATCAGTGATGAAGAAGCGCGCCGCCGCGAAGAAGCGGTGAGCCGTTCATTGGCTGAACGCGAAGTGCGCGATCAGAAACTGAAGGCCGAAGAAGATCAACGCCGCTTGCTCGACGATGCCCAGCGCCGCAAGGCCGCTGAGCTTGCCGCTGTCGAGGCGGAAGCCGAAGCGCGCCGCCGCGCAGAGCTGGCGCAACAAGAACTTGAGCAAGCCGCCGCTGAGCGCGCCGCCGCTCGCGCTGCCGCGCCTCAGGCGACGCAACAGCAACAAGGTCCGTCGCTGCTCGATGAACTCGGCGGCCGCGTGAAGTCCACACGTAAGCCGGCGCCGACCGCGCCGGTGAAGCCTGCGAAGAAGGGCGAACCGAAGCGCCGCGAAGGCAAGCTCACGCTCGACATGGTTGAGCGCGAAGTTGCCGGCGACGATGACCGCGTGCGTTCGCTCGCGGCCTATCGCCGTGCGCAGCAAAAAGAAAAAGAACGGCGCGCCAAGCTTATGGGCGGCGGTGAGCGCGATCAGATCAAACGCGAAGTCATCATTCCGGAATCCATCACGGTTCAAGAACTCTCGAACCGTATGGCCATCCGCGTCGCGGACATCATCAAGTTCATGATGCGCCAAGGCCAGATGATGAAGCAAAGCGACGAGCTTGACGCCGACACGGCCGAGCTGATCGCCACGGAATTCGGCCACGCTGTGAAGCGCGTTGCGGAATCGGACGTCGAAGAAGGTCTCTCTGGCGAAGAGGATGCGGCGGAAACATTGCTGCCGCGTCCGCCGGTCGTGACCATCATGGGCCACGTCGACCACGGCAAGACCTCGCTGCTCGACGCGCTGCGTCAAACCGACGTCGCGTCCGGTGAGCACGGCGGCATCACGCAGCACATCGGCGCCTATCAGGTGCGCTTGCCGAATGGCCAGCGCGTCACCTTCCTCGACACGCCGGGCCACGCCGCGTTCAGCGCCATGCGCGCCCGCGGCGCGCAAGTCACGGATATCGTCGTGCTGGTTGTGGCCGCTGATGACGGCGTTATGCCGCAAACGGTTGAGGCCATTCATCACGCCCGCGCGTCTGGTGCGCCGATCATCATCGCGATCAACAAGATCGATAAGCCCGACGCCAATCCAACGCGCGCGCTGACCGATCTGCTGCAGCATGAGATTGTCACCTGAGGCGCACGGTGGCGACACGCTCGCGGTTGAAGTTTCGGCGCTTAAGAAGACCGGCCTCGACAAGCTTGTCGAGACGATCCTGCTGCAGGCCGAAGTCATGGACTTGAAGGCGAACCCGGATCGTCCGGCGGAAGCCACGGTTGTTGAATCGAAGCTCGATAAGGGCCGCGGCACGGTTGCGACCGTGCTCGTCCAAAAAGGCACGCTGAAGCGCGGCGACATCGTCGTCGTCGGCGCTCAGGTGGGCCGTATCCGCGCCATCACCAACGAGCGTGGCCAACAATTGCAAAGCGCGGGTCCGTCAGAGCCGGTCGAGATCATGGGTCTCGAAGGCGTGCCGGAGCCGGGCGACAATCTGAACGTCGTTGAGAACGAAAACCGCGCCCGCGAAGTCGCGGATTATCGCGCCCGCGCCAAGAAGCTGCGGACCACCTCTGGTCCGACGCGCACCGGCACGTCGCTCGAAAGCATGATGGCGAAGTTCAAGGATTCGACGGCGAAAGAGCTGCCGATCCTGATCAAAGCCGATGTGCAAGGTTCGGCCGAGGCCATCGTTGGGTCACTTGATAAGCTGGCGCACGAAGAAGTGCGCGCGCGTGTCGTGCTCTCGGGCGTCGGCGCGATCAACGAGTCGGACGTTCAACTCGCGAAGGGTTCTGGCGCGCCAATCATCGGCTTCAACGTTCGTGCGTCGAAGGAAGCGCGCGATCTGGCCGAGCGCGAAGGCGTCGAGATCCGCTATTACAACATCATCTACGACCTGATCGACGACATCAAAGGCGTCATGTCGGGCATGCTCGTGCCGCATACGCGCGAAACCTTCCTGGGCAATGCCGAAGTGCTTGAGGTGTTCAACATCTCGAAGGTCGGCAAAGTCGCGGGCGTTAAGGTCGTCGAAGGCGTCGTCCGCAAGGGCGCGAAGGTCCGTATCCTGCGCGACAACGTCGTCATTCAGGAAATGGGCACGCTGACCACCTTGAAGCGCTTCAAGGAAGAGGTGGACCAAGTTCAGACCGGCCAAGAGTGCGGCATGAGCTTCGGTCAGTTCCAAGACATTAAGCAAGGCGACCAGATCGAGTGCTTCAATGTCGAAGTGGTGCAGCGCTCGCTCTGAGGCGTGACATGCGGCGGATAATTCTGACAGCCATGGCCGTGCTGGCGTTGGGCCTGACTGCGTGCAATCGCAACGGCAGCGATTCCAACGTGCCCGGCGAAAGACCGCAAACGCAGGTCGAAGCGGAAACGCGCGTCGATACGGTGCCGCAGGAAGAGCCGGCGATCGCCCGCTCACAGTGGCGAGCTGCCAATGAAGATGCGCGCGGCGTCACCGGCAATCTGCGGGTCAGCCTGCAGGGCCGTCGCGGCGGGCCGCTGGTGTTTGCGTTCGCGACTGGCGTTACCATTGTCGGACAGCCTTACAGCGTCGTGCCGGCGGATTCGCGTTCAGGCGTTGGCGGGCAGAGCTTCGCGGCGGTGCTTGGCGGCGATCCGCGCGTGGATGCGTATCTCTATCGGGTTGTGTCTGAGAACGTCACGTCGAGTGCGCCGCGTGGCGGCCTCTGCGGAGAAGCGGTGAGCCGTTTTCTGGCCGTCAGCGAGTTTGTTGATGGCGCCGGCCGCTGGGTGTTCAAAATCGCGGCATTCAGTGGCGACACGCAGCCAGGCTCCGGCTCGGACGCGCAACTCTGCAACGCCTACTCGTACACGTCGCAATAAGATGAAGCGCAAGTCTCGCGGTGGTCATGAGGGGCACGGGCCCTCGCAGCGTCAGTTGCGCGCCGCCGAAGTCGTGCGCCACGCGCTTGTCGATATCGTGCAACGCGAAGAATTGCGCGATGCGGATCTGAAGGGCGTTTACGTCACCATCGGTGAAGTGCGCGCCTCGCCGGATTTGAAACACATGACGGCTTTCGTTTCGTCGCTTGGCCCAAGCGATCCGCAACTCATCGCGAACGGACTAACGCGCATCTCGCCTTTTCTGCGCGGTCGCCTCGCACGCAACATCGCGCTTAAGTTCACGCCTGAGCTGCACTTCCAGCCTGACATCTCCTACGACGAAGCGCGCCACATTGATGAGCTGCTCGCCAGCCCAGAAGTCGCGCGCGATCTGAAACAAGACGCTGACGAGGAAGAGGGCGAGCGCTGATGGGCCGCCGTAAGAAGGGCGATGACGTTTCGGGCTGGGTCGTGCTCGATAAGCCGGACGACATGACGTCGACGCAGGCGGTCTCCGCCATTCGCCGCATCTTCAATGCGCAGAAGGCAGGTCACGCCGGCACGCTCGATCCGCTCGCATCAGGCATTTTGCCGATCGCGCTCGGCGAGGCGACCAAGACCGTGCCGGGGCTGATGGAAGCCGAGAAGACCAACATTTTCACGATCAAATGGGGCGTCTCGACCGATACCCAGGACCGCGAAGGCAAGTCGATCGCCGAAAGCGCTGTTCGCCCGACAGCCGAAGCCATTCGCGCCGCGCTGCCGGCCTTCATCGGTGAGATTGAGCAAATTCCGCCGCAGTTCAGCGCGGTGAAGGTCGATGGCGAGCGCGCGTACGATCTGGCGAGAGCGGGCGAACAGGTCGAACTCGAGCCAAGAAAGGTCACCGTTTACGAAGCTGAGCTGGTCGAAACCGAGGGCGACGACCTCGCCACTTTCCGGTTCCGGTCGGGCAAAGGCTTCTATATCCGTGCTTTGGTCCGCGATTTGGCGGCAAAACTTGGCGCGGAAGGCCATGTCTGGCGGCTCCGCCGCACAGCCGTTGGGCCGTTTACCGAAGCTGAAAGCGTCACACTGGACGAATTGCAGCTTTTAGGTCAGAAGGGCGCCGCGTCAGAACGCCTGAAGCCCGTTGAGACCGCGCTGGACGACATCCCGGCACTGGCCATCAACGGCGAGGACGCGTTCAAGCTCAGACAGGGACGGCCCATCGTCCTCCTCCCGCATGTGGTGGAGACGTTGAAGCCGCAGTTTCGAGATCGCTTTATCGGCGGTGTCGATGCGTCCCGAGCAGCCGTCGCTCTCTATGAGGGCAAAGCTGTTGCGCTGGGTGACGTGCGAGCGGGGCGCTTTGAGCCCAGCCGCGTGTTCAACATTGCAGATTAAAAGGAGTACCGATGTCGGTGACTGCAGAGCGCAAAGCTGCGCTCATTAAAGACAACGCGAAGAGCTCAGGCGACACGGGTTCGCCGGAAGTTCAAGTTGCGATCCTCTCAGAGCGCATCGCGAACCTGACCGAGCACTTCAAGACCCACAAGAAAGACAACCACTCGCGCCAAGGCCTTCTGAAGATGGTCTCGCAGCGCCGCCGGTTGCTCGACTACGTGAAAAGCCGCGATGTACCGCGCTACCAAGCGCTCATCGAAAAGCTGGGTCTGCGCCGCTAACGCGCTGACCCGGTGAAGGGTGCTGGCGCAAACGCTTCAGACCTTCCGCGATCACTCTTCACAAAGACCATCCTGCGTTCGCGCAGGCACGAACCTCCGGCCATTCGGGCCGGAGGCAATTCGCGTAACGGATCGCCGTTGCGCATGTACGAGGCCTGAGGAAGCAGCGGCTTCCGGCCTGGAGTTAGATGTATGTTTGATACCAAATCCGTTTCCATCGATTGGGCGGGCCGCCCGCTTAAGCTCGAAACCGGCCGCGTCGCGCGTCAAGCCGACGGCGCTGTGTTCGCCACCTGGGGCGAGACCGCTCTGCTCGCGACGGTCGTCTACGCGAAGGAAGCAAAGCCGGGACAAGACTTCTTCCCGCTGACCGTGAACTACCAAGAAAAGTACTTCGCCTCTGGCCGCATTCCTGGCGGCTTCTTCAAGCGCGAAGGCCGCCCGACCGAACGTGAGACGTTGCTGTCGCGCCTGATCGACCGCCCGATCCGTCCGCTGTTCGTCGAAGGCTTCAAGAACGAAGTCCAAGTCATCATCACGGTGCTGAGCTGGGACAACGAAAACGAATCCGATCTGCTCGCGATGGTCGCGGCGTCCGCTGCGCTGACGATCTCAGGCGTGCCGTTCATGGGCCCGATCGCCGCCAGCCGCGTGGGCTGGATCGACGGCAAGCCGCAGTTGAACCCGACGATCGAGCAAATGAAGACGTCGGATCTCGATCTCGTCGTCGCCGGCACCGCCAACGCGATCATGATGGTCGAGTCGGAAGTGAAGGAACTCAGCGAAGCCCAAATGCTTGAAGCGCTCGCGCTCGCGCACAAGGGCATGCAGCCGGTGATCGACGCGATCATCGATCTCGCCGAACAAGCCGGCAAAGAGCCGTTCGCGTTCGACCCGCCGGATCACTCGGCACTGCAGAAGAAGATCTTCGACTTGGTCGGCAGCGATCTCGCCACCGCCTACAAGATCACCAAGAAGGATGAGCGCTACGCCGCCGTTGGCGCACAGCGCGATAAGGCCAAGTCCGCCCTCGTGAAGAGCGACGCGAACCCGGATGGCGTCGACGCCAACGTGTTCAAGGAAGTGTTCAAGGCCGTCGAAAGTGAAGTTGTCCGCACCCGCATCGTCAAGGAAAAGGGCCGCATCGACGGCCGTCCGGTCGACAAGGTCCGTCCGATCGAGTCGATGGTCGGCTTCCTGCCGCGCACGCACGGCTCGGCGCTGTTCACCCGCGGTGAAACGCAATCGATCGTCGTCGCCACGCTCGGCACCGGCGAAGACGAGCAATTCATCGACGCGCTCTCGGGCACGACCAAAGAGCGCTTCATGCTCCACTACAATTTCCCTCCCTACAGCGTCGGTGAAACCGGCCGTATGGGTGGCGCCGGCCGCCGCGAAATCGGCCACGGCAAGTTGGCTTGGCGCGCGATGAAGGCGGTGCTGCCGTCAGCCGAGCAATTCCCGTACACGGTGCGCCTCGTCTCCGAGATCACCGAGTCGAACGGCTCGTCATCGATGGCCACGGTTTGCGGTTCGTCGCTGGCGCTGATGGATGCGGGCGTTCCGATTTCGGCGCCGGTCGCCGGCGTTGCGATGGGCCTCATCCTCGAAGACTACGGCTTCGAAGTTCTGACCGACATCTTGGGTGACGAAGATCACCTCGGCGACATGGACTTCAAGGTCGCCGGCACCTCGAAGGGCATCACCTCGCTGCAGATGGACATCAAGGTTGCGGGCATCACGCAAGAGATCATGCAAGTCGCGCTAGACCGTGCTCACGGCGCGCGTCAGCACATCCTCGGCGAAATGGCGAAGGCCATGGACGCGCCGCGCGGTGAAGTTGGCAAGAACGCTCCGCGCATCGAGCAGATCAAAATCCCGACCGACAAGATCCGCGACGTGATCGGCACCGGCGGCAAGGTGATCCGCGAGATCGTGGAAAAGACCGGCGCGAAAGTGAACGTCGAAGACGACGGCACGGTGAAGGTGGCGTCCGCCAACGCCGAATCGATCGAAGCCGCGATCAAGTGGATCAAGTCGCTGACCTCTGAACCGGAAGTCGGTAAGATCTACGAAGGCAAAGTCGTGAAGGTGATGGAATTCGGCGCCTTCGTGAACTTCTTCGGCGCCAAGGACGGCCTCGTTCACGTTTCCCAACTGGCGCGCGAGCGCGTTGAGAAGCCGGGCGACGTCGTGAAAGAAGGCGACACCGTGAAGGTGAAGCTCCTGGGCTTCGACGATCGCGGCAAGGTGAAGCTCTCGATGAAGGTGGTCGATCAGGCCACCGGCGCCGATATCTCATCAGAGTTCGGCGCGGAAGCGCTGGACGAAGGTCCGCGCCGTGAACGCAGCGACCGCGGTGATCGCGGCCCGCGTCGCAGCGGTGGTGGCGGCGACCGCCGTCCGCGCCGCGAAAGCTCGGGCGAATAAGCTCCAGCACTAAGGCAAAACGGAAAGCCCGCTTCGCAAGAGGCGGGCTTTTTGTTTGAAGCGCGCGTGCTAGCGTGCGTTATGCCTGGATCAGGACGCTACAATAAGAAGCCGTTGCCGAAATGGGCGGCCCTCGCGCTTGGCATACTGTTCTTGGCACTCGGCGGCTTCTTCGTTTTCGCGCTTCTCGCTGGTGAGCGAGAAGCGGGCGCATCGGCCATCGCGCTTTTTATTGCTGGCGATCGCCGTGGGTTTGATGGCTTTGGACTTTTCGTGGTGGCGAGCGTGCTGGAAGCGGGCGCGGCGCTGAGTACGGAACGACGCTCGCTCGCGGTTCGTTGTCTCCGCGAGGAGAGCAACATGCCAGGTAAACTAGGCGATCCGAACGCCATCAATGGCCCGCACCAAGATCGGCGCATGGGTGTGGCTCGTCCCGAGCCAATTCGACCCAAAGATCCCGCCGACGACACGCCCGATCACGACGGCATCGAGATCGACAACGCCATCGAGCGGCCGCAGGAGGGCCAACCCGGCCAGCCGGGCGCGAAGGTGAGCTAGCTTCGCAACGCGTTCGCTTTCTGATTTAGTGCCGGCATGGGGTTACGGCTGGTGGCGCACTATTTCGAGCGTAGCGAGGCTTTCGGCGCGCAGCGCATGAAGCTAAGGAAAAGCCTATCTGCATAATGAAGACTGGCTCCGTCTCTATCCGCAATACGTCGGCCCTTTTGGCGGCTACCGGCTTATGGTCTCCGAGCACGACCTTGAAGATGCAGTCGCAATCTTGCGCGAGGCCAGCGCCAGTCCGCTGCTTGAGGGCGAACGCAGAACTCCACGGGACGACGGGCGTATCAGAGCTTCGCGCTCGGTTGGGTGATTGGCGGCGTTCCGGTGGCGATTCGCGAAGCCAAATGGATTGCATTCGAAGCGCCGGCTGCTGTCATCAATCCTGGCGCGATCGCTGAGGACACTTAAGCTCCCCGCCATGTCCGATCTCGTCATCGTCGCCAGCTTCGCGTCGCGGCCAGAAGCCGTTGTCGCGCAGTCTTTGCTGCGCAGCGAAGGTGTCGAAACACTGATGCCGGAGTTCAATGCGCTGTTAGCGGACTATGATCCGTCGATGATGGAGCATGGCTGGCGCTTGCTCGCTCACAAGGAAGACGCGGAGGAAGCGCAAGCAATCCTTCGCGACGCGCAAGCGACTTAGCGCTCGGCTTTACTTGGTGCGGCGACCCATGCCGCGAGCAGCGCGGGCGCAATCACCAGCCCCACATCGACGCCGACATTGCCGGTGCGCGCACTCACGATGTCGAGCACGTGAATGATCGCGTGTCCGCACATGAACGCGGCGCCTCCAACAGCCGCAGGCCAATAACCCGGTCGCCACGCGCGTGCGAGAGCAACGCAAGGCCCGCGACGACATAAGCGACGCCGATATCGGAGACGAAGTGCGGGTTGAACGGGCCGGTGTGGGCGAGTCCCGGTACGCTGTCGTACCAGAGTGGTGGCGCTGCGAGCATGAAACCGCCGTTCGCCGCGCCGCCGATGCCGAGGAGCGCGGCAACCACGCGCTTTATCAGTCGGATGTTCATTGCGGCCGTCGAAACCAAAGTCGGCTCCAAATTACATCAGGCGCGGAGGGAGACGGAAAGTCGCCGGATTGCACCAGCTCAAGGTTAGCCTCTTTCGCCAGCGCTACGGTCTCGTCGGCGCTCACCTCGAACATCCGTCGCCCTTCGGGCAGAGGGCCCTGACGCAGGCTGATCATCAGGGCGCCGCCGGGACGCGCGAGCCGCCCAACCACCGGCATCATCGCGGCCCGTTCAGCGGCGAAGAAGTGCATCCAGACAGCTGACATCCACACGAGATCAAACGTCTGGCCGCGTACCGAGACGAGATCGGGCAAGCTATCGTCGATCCAGGTAATGTTCGGATCGGGATGGAGCGCCATTGCGCCTTCGCGCATCTCGCGCGTGGGTTCGATCGCCGTCACGCGATCACCGCGCGCTGCAAACCACGCCGCATCGCGCCCGGTGCCTGCGCCGATGTCGAGCACATCGATGCCGGCGTCCGGAATGAGATCGAGAACGCCCCGGTGCGAGTCCTCGAAGCGCATGCGCTCGTAGAGCGTGAGCAGTTCCGGCGCTTCAGCGCTGTAGCCTTGCGTGCCCTCTACGGTCCGTGTGACAGGCGGCGTCATTGCGGGGGCTCGTAATCGTGCGCCGAGGGGTCCGTGCCGATGCCGAAACGCGCAGGTTCTAGGTCGGCGATCCGTACCGGCGCGGTGACGCCAGGCGCTGTACGGTGGAGATAGTCTTCAAGCACGACGCGCTCGCGCTCGGTGCCGGGGGTTAGCCGCGGCGGCAAGATATTTTCGAAGAAGTGTATGGCGCCGCCACGCGAGGTCGTCGCGCCAGTGTTGCGAGCAATTTGGTGGAGCTGGACAATGTGCGGCACTGGATTGAATCGGCCGACAAAGACGACCTCACCTGGCCGCAGATCGAAGGCGATAGATTGTTCGCTAAAGCAAACCGCCCAATACGATTGCACGCCGACATCGGTCAGCACGTAACGCCCGGGACGCGCTTGCCTCACTAAGTAAGTAGGCGCCGTTGTCGGATCGACCATGAACGCGTGGATGCCGGCGAACGTGTTGGCATCCAGTCGGCCGCGCTCCTCGTTGTATCTGAGAATGTCGCGTTGGCCCCGGGCGAGGGCTCGGCGATGAAGACGATGGGCCGTTGCGGCGTGATGTCAACCGTCACGACGTTCGTCGCGCAGCCGCAAAGCAGCAAACACGCCGCAATTAGCCCTCGCAGCCCCATGCGTTACTCCCCATCTGTGCTCGGCACGCCGACAATGTGGAAACCGGCGTCGACGTGGATGACTTCGCCAGTGGTTGAGCGGCCGAGGTCGGAGAGGAGCCACATTGCGCAGCCGGCGATGCCTTCCATGGTCGTGTCCTCTTTCATCACTGACCATTCGCGGCCGGTTTGGATGAGGCCGCGCCCGCCTTGGATGCCGGCGATGGCGAGCGTGCGCATGGCGCCGGCGCTGATCGCGTTGACGCGAATGCCGCTCGGACCGAGGTCGCGCGCCATGTAGCGCATCGAGGCTTCAAGCGCGGCTTTTGCGACGCCCATGACGTTGTAGCTCGGCAGCACGCGCTCGGCGCCGAGATAGGTGAGCGTGATCATCGAGCCATCGCGCTTCATCAGCTTGGCGGCGCGCTTGCCGGCGGCGACGAACGAGAATGCTGAGATGTCCATCGAGCGCAGGAAGTTTTCGCGCGTGGTGTTCTCGACGAATGAGCCTTTGAGTTCGTTTTTGTCGGAGAAGGCGATCGAGTGGACGAGGAAGTCGAGCTGACCCCATTCCTTGCCGAGGCGATCGAACACAGCGTCCATGTGCGCGTCGTTGGTCGCGTCGCATTCGAGCACGATCTTTGAACCCAAGCTTTCGGCCAGCGGCTTGATGCGCTTTTCGAGCGCTTCGCCTTGATAGGTGAACGCGATCTCGGCGCCTTGGGCCGCGAGCTGTTGGGCGATGCCCCAGGCGATCGACTTGTCGTTGGCCACGCCCATGACGAGCCCGCGCTTGCCGCGCATCAGCTCACCCTTCGGAAACACCCACTCGTCGGCCATGGTCAGAACTCCTGTTTGAGGGGAGCCAATAGCCTCTTTGCAGCAAAATCGGAACCCTCATGGGCCGCCGGCGTTCTGAGCTCGAACCATTTGGGGATGCCGCATGGCCAAGATTTACGAGGCACGGATTGATGTCGACGAGCCTGTAGGCGGGATCATCAACGTTGCCCCGCCGCGGCGCGAAGGCGGCTGGATTTGGGCGCTGGTTTTTGTGGTGTTCCTCGTGAGCGGCGCAGCACTAGGGCTTTCGCTGGCGACTGGTTCACTCGCAAACGCGGTCGAGGTGGCGCAAGCCAGTTTCGCCGCCGACGGAACAGGCGAAACCGCGACGAATTAACCCCTCGTCTCAACGGGATCGCTTTTGAGCGCCGGCCTTTGGGCCGGCGCTCTTCGTTTGCAAGCTTTCGTTAAGCGTGCCGCTTTCCGCGAAGTTAAGAGGGCCTTGATAGATTCGCTCTGATTTCCGGAGCCCAACATGCGTAGTTTCGCCCAGCAGACTTGCCGATCAACTCGCCGCCGACGGTGTCGTCACCGCCGACGAAGCGCTTGAGTTGCGCCGCATCGTGTTTCCCGATGGCGTTGTTAGCCGCGACGAAGCGGAGATGTTCATCGCCGTCGCCGCGCGCGTTGCGAATACGGACGAGGAATGGACGCACGCATTCGTGGAAGCGATTTGTGACTACGTGCTGTCGAAGGGCAAATTCCCAGGCCACGTCGATGAAGAGACGGCGTCTTGGATGATGTCGAATTTCGGCAAGGATGGTCCGCGCGAGACCGAAGTTGAAGCAGTTTTGAAAGTTCTGGAGCGCGCTGAGAGTGCGCCGGAGGGCCTTTGTGTGTTCGCGCGCGATCGCGTTGCGGCGCTGATGGCTGGCAACGCGGTGGGTGTCGCCGAGACTGAACTTGTTCGCCGTTGCCTCTACGCGTCGTCCGGTTCGGGGCGCACGTCCGTTACGGCGGAGGAAGCGCGCTGGTTGTTCACACTCGATGCCGAGAGCGATGGTCGCGCCAATGACGCCGCTTGGGGCGATCTGTTTGTGAAGGCAGTGCTCTGTCATTTGATGGGTCGCCGGGCGCCGGAACTGCTTGAGGCGAACGCCATGATGGAGCGCCAAGCTTGGCTGAACGCGTCGACGCCGGGCGTGGGCGCCATGCTGAGCAGCATCTTCTCGGGCGGCCTGAACGCCTACAAAGCCAAGATCCACGAAGACGGCGCCGTCGAGCGTTGGGAAGGCCATTACGAGGTCGCCAACGATGATGCCGCAACCGATGCCAAGCTGACGCTCGAGGAAATCGCGTGGACCGTCGGCATGACCAAGGAAGACGGCAAGCTCACCGCCAACGAAAAAGCGCTGATCGCCGAAATCCGCGAGATCGAGAACGGCGAGACCACCTAACGCATTCGTCGGGGGACACGTGAACTGCTGCTCTTCTATGCGCTGCGCACCAAGCGTTGAAACGAGTCCGCACCTCGCGCGTTCTCCCGCGCAATGCAGTTTGCCCACATCGATACAGCCAAGTTTCTCGCGCCAATGAGTGGCGCAACCGCACAAGTCGCCGCGATCCCGCTCCGTTGGACCAACGGGCGTCCCGAAGTGCTGCTAGTCACGACGCGTGGTACCGGGCGCTGGACGATCCCAAAGGTTGGCCGCTGGCGGATTCACTCGGCGCGAGTGCGCGGCGCGTGAGGCATTTGAAGAGGCGGGCGTGCGTGGGCGCGTTGAGCCCTATGCGCTGGGCACGTTCGAATACTGGAAGCGTTCGAAGCATGGCCGCGTTTTCTTGCAGGTCACCACATTCGCCATGCACGTCGAGCACGTCGCGTGGGATTGGCCGGAGCGCGAAGAACGCAAGCGGGCTTGGTTCTCACCGGACATCGCGTGCCGGCTCGCGGCCAACGACGAGCTGAGCGCACTGATCCGCGAAGCCGTAAGCGTCAAAGCGCCGGTCAGCACGCCAACGGCATTTGTCCGCGCGAGTTAAGCGGCGACGCGCGTGAAAGCCAAGGTCGCGTTGGTGCCGCCGAAGCCGAACGAATTCGACAACACACAATCGAGCTGGCGATCAACGCGTTCACGAAGGATCGGCAGATCTTCGAACGCCGGGTCGAGTTCTTCGATGTGGGCGCTCTCGCAGGCAAAGCCGTTATTGAGCATCAGGATCGAATAAATCGCTTCCTGCACGCCCGCTGCGCCAAGCGAGTGGCCGGTGAGCGACTTGGTGCTGGAAATCAGCGGCGGCTTCGAGCCGAACACCGCGCGCACGGCTTCCATTTCCTTCAGATCACCAACAGGCGTCGAGGTGCCGTGAGTGTTGAGGTAATCGACCGGGCGATCGAGGTAGCGCATCGCCATTTGCATGCAGCGCGCCGCGCCTTCGCCTGACGGGGCGACCATGTCGTGGCCGTCGCTTGTGGCGCCGTAGCCGGCGACTTCAGCGTAGATTTTCGCGCCGCGCTTCTTGGCGCGTTGGTATTCTTCGAGCACCAGCACGCCAGCGCCGCCGGCGATGACGAAGCCGTCGCGATTTTTGTCGTAAGCGCGCGAGGCTTTGTCTGGCGTCTCGTTGTACTTGCTGCTCATCGCGCCCATGGCGTCGAAGAGAACCGAAAGCGTCCAATCCAGCTCTTCGCTGCCACCGGCGAACATGATGTCTTGCTTGCCGTTCTGGATATGCTCGTACGCATCGCCGATGCAGTGCGCGCTGGTCGCGCAGGCAGAGCTGATCGAATAATTGATGCCTTTGATCTCGAACGGCGTCGCAAGCGTCGCGCTCGCTGTTGAGCTCATGGCTTTCGGCACAGCGAACGGCCCGACGCGCTTGGCGCCTTTTTCACGCGCGGTGTCCGCGGCCGCGACGATCGCGCGCGCGGAGGGGCCGCCTGAGCCCATGATGATGCCGGTGCGCGGATTTGAGACTTCTTCCGGCGTCAGGCCCGCGTCCTGAATCGCTTGCTCCATGGCGATGAAATTCCAGCCGGAGCCTTCGCCCATGAAACGCATGTTGCGCTTATCGACGACGTCTTCCGGCTTCACGGTTGGCTGGCCGTGCACGAGCGAGCGGAAGCCTTTCTCCGCGTACTCTGGAGCAGCGCTGATGCCGCTTTTGGCCTCGCGGAGGCTCGTGAGCACTTCCTGCGTATTGTTGCCGATTGAGGAGACGATCCCCATTCCGGTGACGACGACACGACGCATGGGCTCTGCTCCTTACGGCTTCATCTGTGCTTCGAGTTGTTCCGGCGAGAACAGCCCGACCTTGAGGTCCTTGGCCGTGTAGATGGTGACGCCGTCGGCTTTGGTGACCCCGTCAGCGACGATCATGTGCAGCTTGCGCTGGATCACGCGCTTTGGGTGGATTTCGTAGGTCACCAGTTTGGTCGTTGGCAGGATCTGGCCGCGAAACGCGACTTCGCCGACACCCAACGCGCGGCCGCGCCCCGGTGAGCCGGCCCAGGCCATGTAGAAGCCGGTGAGCTGCCACATGGCGTCAAGGCCAAGGCAGCCAGGCATGACCGGATCGCCGCGGAAGTGGCACTCAAAGAACCAGCGCTCTGGATTGATGTCGTATTCGGCGACGACGAGGCCCTTACCGTGCTCGCCACCCTCGGCTTGCATCGAGGTAATGCGGTCGAACATCAGCATTGGCGGCAGCGGCAGCTGCGCGTTTCCCGGGCCGTGCAGACGGCCTTCGCCGGACGCGATCAGGTCCTCGTATGAAAACGATGAGGGGCGCTCGGCCATGCTTTGTCTCTGCAAAAACGGGGATTTCCCGCCCGGCTTACAGGCCGGGCGAGGCAGGGGCAAGGCAAGGGAGATCGCTTAGCGGCGGCGAGCGGCGGCGGCTTGCGAGCGGGCCGGATCGGGAATCCGGGTCTCGGTCAGCACTTTCCAGTCACCGGAACCATCACGGCGCCAAACCACGACGTAGCGGCCCTGTTGGGCCTCTGCGCCGGTGATGACTTGGACGTAGCGGCCGCTGGTCATGCCCATGTCACCAGAATTGGAGACCTCGACACGATCCGGCTGCCAATAAATCGGGCCGGCGCCTGCAGGCGGCGCGAGACCGCGGGTGATGTCTTCAGCGCCAGAGAGCGTCACGCCCGGGCGAATGACCATGCCGTTCGTGGCCATAACAGGCGCCAGTGCGCCGCCCAGACCTTCTGTCTGCGCGGTAGCTGAGAGCTGACGCTCCAGCTCCAGGAGCTGCTGCTCCGGCGGCGGCGTGAACGCCGCTGGCGCGGCGTTAGAGGTGCTGCTTGTCGCGCTCGTTGCGGTGGTGCTTCCCATGCCGCTCTGCGCGAAGGCTGAAGGCATGGTCTCGCACGCGCAGAGCGCAAATGCAGAAACAGCGATAAAAATGAAATGACGCACGGACCCCTCCGCCCAAACCGAGTGGTTAAGGGGAAGGCCTCTCTTGCCTTAGTTCCAGCGCTTTCCCGTTAGGGCCGAACTGCAGCATCCAGACCGGTGCATTCTCCGCCCCAGAGCGACGAATTCTGCACCCAACCGATGCGTCCGCCGACGGCAACTCGCCTCCAATCGCCATCGCATGCGGTCACTGCGCCGATGACGCCAGGCATGAGATAGGCGACGACTTGGCCGCCCGTGCGTGCGGCTTTGCGCAGCGTCGCTTGTTCTCGCACATAGACGGTACGGCGCACGTCGAGATCGGAGGAGCGCATCCAAACTTCGTCGCCATCGGGGTCGCGAACGTGGGTCCAGCCCTCGCGCTCGGCCAGCACCATGACCGGCAAGCCAGCGCGCTGATAGAGCCATTGCAGGTGCTGCTCGGCGCCCGGCCCGTTGCGGCCTTCGACTTGTTCACCGCGCAAGCTCATGAACCGCGCCGGCGCGTCGGCCGTTGCGGAGCTTAGCGAAAACAAGGCGGCTGCCGCGACGAACGCGGCGCAAAACTGACGGCGCATAACCCAACTCCCCCTCCGCTTTGCCGGGAGGGAGGGCGGATCATGCTGAGGCGCCGTGAAAGTGGGCTTAAGAATTACGTTAAACAGTACCTTTAGGCGCCTCGCTTGGAGCCCGGCGCGGCGTGGTTTATGGAAGCTGAATGTCGTCGAAGCAGCTCAAAGTCGTCGTAACGCGCCGTCTCCCGGATCCGGTTGAGACGCGGCTTAAGGAATTGTTCGACGCTGAGTTGAACCATGAGGATAAGCCCTTCACCGCTGAAGAGCTTGTGGCTGCGGTTCAGCGCGCTGATGTGCTGGTGCCGACAGTCACCGATCGCATCGATAGCCGCATCCTCTCGCGCGCGGGCGAGCAGCTGCGTTTGATCGCGCAGTTCGGCGCAGGTGTGGACAACATTGATGTCGCCACCGCTGTTCAGCGCGGCATCACGGTGACGAACACGCCCGGCGTTTTGACCGAAGACACCGCCGATATGACGATGGCTCTGATCCTCGCCGTGCCGCGCCGCTTGATCGAGGGCGTGAAGGTGATCGAGCAGGATAAGTTCACCGGCTGGTCGCCGACTTGGATGATGGGCCGCCGCATCACCGGCAAGCGCCTCGGCATCATCGGCATGGGCCGCATCGGCCAGGCTGTTGCCCGCCGCGCCAAGGCGTTCGGCCTGCAGATCCACTATCACAACCGCCGCAAGGTCGCCGCGCACATCGAAGCCGAACTCGACGCAACGTACTGGGATAGTCTCGATCAGATGCTGTCGCGCATGGACATCGTCTCGGTGAACTGCCCGCACACGCCGGCGACGTATCACTTGCTCTCCTCGCGCCGCCTCGCGCTCCTGAAGCCGCACGCCTACATCGTGAACACGGCGCGCGGGGAAGTGATCGATGAAGGCTCGCTGGCGCGTATGCTGGAGAAGGGTGAACTCGCCGGCGCCGGTCTCGACGTTTTCGAGAATGAGCCCGCGATCAATCCGAAGCTGAAAAAGCTCACCAACGTCGTGCTGCTGCCGCACATGGGCTCGGGCACGATCGAGGGCCGGATCGACATGGGCGAGAAGGTCATCATCAACATCAAGACCTTCGCAGACGGCCACAAACCGCCGGATCGCGTCATTCCGGCGATGCTTTAGGCTCACGCACGAACGAACAGGATGCATCTCATGAAAGCGCAGCTCCTCCTTGCAGTCGCGGCGCTCGCTGTAGTTGCGTGCGGACAAGGCGCGTCCCCGACGCCTGCGACCTCCACTGCTGCAGACGCATCCGCTCTCACATTGTCCTGCGCCGATTTCGCGGGTGCGACGCCTACGACTCTCACTGAACGCTTCGGCGCCGAGAACGTCACGACGCAAACGATGCCTGGCCCGGAAGGAGAGAGCTACGAGGCGACGCTCGTTTATGCCAACGATCCGACACGCCGCCTTGAGCTAACGTGGACTGAAGATCACTCCGCGCTCGCCTCCGCGATGGTCAGCACTGTCGGCACGCAATGGCGCGGCGCCGAGGGCTACACCATCGGCACGCCGATCGCCGATATCGAGCGTCTCAACGTCATGCCGTTCAAGCTTTGGGGCTTCGATTGGGATTACGGCGGCCGGGTTTCGGATTGGAACGTCGGCACATTCTCGCAAAGCCTCGTGCCGGGCTGCACCGTGCGCATGCGTTTTGATCCCCGCAGTCAGACCAATACCAGCTCGGCGTCCGGCGATAGCGAGTTCGCCTCTAACGATCCGGCGATGCGCGCCGCCGATCCAGCGGTCGCGGCGTTTGGTTTGCTGTTCGGCTCCGCAGACCCGGAATAGCTATAAGCGCGCGGCGCGCTCGCTCAACCAACTGGACATGACGCTCCATGCGGCCTCGCGGTCGAGATCATTTAGCAATTCGTGCCGGCCCTCGGGATAGAGCTCGAGCTTCTTGTCTGCGGCGGCAATTGTACTGAAGAAGCGCTTGCTTCCGTTCGGATCAGTGAGTGTGTCCTTCTCGCCGTGAACAACGAGCACTGGCGTCGTCCATTGCGGATAACGGGACCAAGCCTTTTCCGCTGTAGCTATCGCGGTTGCGCCGACCTTCGCCGGGATGCTGAGAGCGCTGATCATTGGATCAGTTTTGTAAGCGTGCACCTCGGCGTCGATGCGCGAGATCGCGCTCGCATCGCTTGCGGGCAACAAGCGCAGGCCCGGTGCGAGCATCGCGAACACGTTCGCGATCGCGCGCAGATGCGGTGGGGCCTCAATCAACAGAGCAGGCGCGCTGAGTATGGCGCCGGCAACGCCAGTGCTGTCTTCGGCGACACTTGCAGCCGCGATCAACCCGCCGAGCGAATGTCCAAACAAGAAGAGCGGCTTGTCCGTCAGCGCACGGCGCGCTGCGCGATGATCTTCGACGGTGCGCATCATGTCGGCGACGCCGCGCGCGCCGGTCGAGCGTCCGTGCCCGCGAATGTCGAAAGCGTACACGTCGAAGCCCAGAGCGTTGAGACGCGGGACCAGGCCGTAATAGTGCTCGACGTAGCGCTCAGCATATTCTGCAAAGCCGTGCGTCAGCAGCAGGTTGGCCCGTGCTGCCGACGCCGGCCATTTGTATCCGCGTAGACCACGCCCGAAGTCCCATGACTGGGCCTGTGCCTGTCGCGCGCCGTCCGCCATCTGATCGCTCCCGAAATCGCGGCGATCATCGCCGGATCGGATGAGCAATCAAGTGGCGTGTTGTGCGCAGCGCGCGCAGTTAGAAGCTCGTCTGCAATGTCAGCCGGAAATTGCGCCCAGGCAGCGGCAGCTCATCCTTAAGGAAAGAGGTGTGCACACGTCCCAGTTCGTCGGTCAGATTTCGTCCGTCGAGGCGGATCGTCCAATTCGTCGTTGGCCTCCAAGCAAGGCCGGCGTTGATGAATGTGTATCCGTCCGTCGCCGTTTCAAACGGAGCGAGACGCGTTTGCTTCGCCGTATCGACAGCTTCAAGCCGCGCCGTCCAATGGTCGTTCGCGGCCTCAACGCCCAGCGTCAGTGACCGTGGCGGAATCCGCGGCGGATGCCCGCCGCCGACGAAGTCCGCGCGCACGAGATCGAGCGAGCCATCCGTGGTGATCGCGAAGCCGTTGATCTCGCCAACCTGCATCGCGGCTGAGAGTTCACCGCCCACGAACGTTGCGTCCTGCTGAACGAAGGCGAACACGGGTAGAATCTCATCGGCGCCGCCTGGCGCGCTTCCTTCATCGGCGGCGAATCCGCTGGTGTCGGTGTCTTCATCGACCCACCAAACGTCGCCGCGTTCAACCAACGCGATGTAGTTGGAGAAATCCATGCCGTAGAGGTTCATCTCGAACCGGAACGGACCGCGATTGTAGCGCAGCGAAGCTTCAAACGAGGTTGCTTTCTCCTGCTGAAGATCCGGATCGCCAATTTCATAGTTTGAGGTCGCTAAGTGCGGGCCATCGGAGAACAATTCGAACGCCGTCGGCGCCCGTTCGACGCTCGCTAACGTCGCGCCCACGAACCAGTTCGGCGCCGGCCGCACAAACATGCCGAAAGATGCGCTGACATTGTCGAACTCGCGGGTACCGAACGTCTGGCTATCGAGTTCACGGCGCTCATAGCGCGCGCCGCCCTCGAGCCCCCAAGACCCGAGATCGTAACGCTCGACGACGAACACACCCGAATCTTGGGTATTAGTCGGCGTTATGAAGGCTTCATCGCCGACAGCTGCAAAGTCCACATCGCTGAACTGCACCCCAATCGCGCCGTCCAGGCGTTCGCCGCCATGGTGCGCTTCAAGCCGGCCTTCCCAGCCTTCGCTGGTGAATGTCGTCCCCGGTGCGCCATCGCCTTCGAACTCCGTGTGCTGGTAATTCGATTGCTGAACGCCATAGTCCAGGCGATTGAAGGGGCCGAGATCAATGCGTAAGTCGCCGCGGGCTTCGATACGCGTTTGCTCAAGTTCGATGTGACCGCCTGGCTCGCCGACGCCTTCTGGCAGCAACCCGTATTCGTCTTCGGTTCGTTTTACAGCGAGCCCGGAATAGCCCCAGTCGCCAAGCAGCGACCCGCCAATGCCGTAGGAGCGTACGCTAGTCCACTGATTGAGAGCTTCGCCGATGGGCGTTTCATACGGATCGGTGTCGCGCGCGGCAGCGCTCAGCCGCAACGCGAATGGTCCCGCGCCGAAGCCTAGATTCGCATCGCCTTGTGTGCCGTCGTTGACACTGGAGAGCACTGCGAGGCCATCGAATGTCACGCCGTCGATCGCGCGTGTCGGGATCGATTGATCTATAACGTTGACGACGCCGCCGATGGCGTTGCCGCCATAGGCAAGGGCCGCGGCGCCGCGCAGCACCTCGATACGCTCTGCGTCGAGGCCATCGGAGGTCACGGCGTGGTCGGGCGAGGCCGTCGAAGCATCGATCGCGCCAATTCCGTTCTGTAGCACGCGCACACGGTCTTCGCCCAAGCCACGGATGATCGGCCGGCTCGCGCCCGCGCCAAAGAAGGTGGTTGCGATGCCGGGCACCGAATCGAGTGTATCGCCCAAGCCGCCGTTCAGTTGTTCAACGATGTCGTCGCGTCGCAGCACTTCGGCGCCCTGCAAGCTCTCGATACGTGAGCCTTCCAGCGGGGCGGTGACGACGATTTCAGGTTCGCTCTCATCGTCCTGGGCCATCGCCACGGCTGGAAACAGGGCCGCGCCCGCGCACAGCGCGAAAACCAACGGAATACGGGATGGAGAAAGGGCGCGCGTACGAGCGAAGATGCTGGAAGTCATGACTTACCTCAGAAACACGGATTGAAGCGCGCACGTCGAAGCGCGCGCGAACGGGCGCTCAAACGAGCGCGTGTGTGCTCAGAGGAAAGAAGGTGGCGCGCGGCTCCGCCAGGAGTGCGAATGAACGCGCGGCGCGAGGGCGATGGCGACGAGCGCCTCGCCATTGGTCTGCGTTGTTGCGGTGACAATCGCCGATGCCGGCAATGTCGCCGAGCCGGACGCGGCCATGGTCAGGCAGATCACGCAGAGAATTTGGTGGTGAGTGTTGGTCGCTCTGGCGTGCGCCTGGGCGTCATCAGTCGCGCCTGCAGGCTGCGCGTAGCTGAGTTGCAGCGGCGCGGTCGGCGTGTGGACGTGAGTTTGGACGACGAACGCCTGGAGAAAGACCGCAAGCAATGCGACGAGCGTTGTTGCTCGCTGCCGCCACGTCGTGGCGGATCGTGCTTGACGGTGGCTTCTGCCCCTCCAGAACATGAGACGTGTATAGTATATCACTGAGGGTTAATGCAAACCCTAAAGCAAATCAAAGCCGTCAGGTTTCGATCAACAGACCAGAATAGCCGCCGAGCGACGCAGCGCCGGTCAAAGCTCAGCGTCGCCGATGGCAAGGCGAACAGTACCGCCGGCGAGCGGGCGCTTCACCGGCTCGGGGCCAAGGTTGAAAAGGCAGAGGATGCGCTCGTCTTCGGTGCGGCGTTCGAAGGCCAGGACAGGCTCAGGCGCATCGAGCGCGATGAACTCTCCTTCGCGCAATGCGGGGCTTGCGCGGCGCAGTGCAATGGCTCTGCGCGTGAAGGCGAGCATCGAATCCGCGCCTTGCGTGTCGACTGCGAGCGCACGGTGACGTGGATCAAGTGGCAACCATGCATCGGTCGCTGCCGTGAAGCCCGCCATGTTTTCAGCATGCGACCACGGCATCGGCGTGCGCGCCCCATCTCGGCCAATGCCGGATGGCCAGAACGCAATCGCTTCGGGATCGCGCAAGCGTTCGAATGTAATATCCGCATGCGGCAAGCCGAGTTCATCGCCTTGATAGATGAAGGCCGTGCCGCGCAGCGCGAGCAGCAGCGCCATCATGAGCTTCGTGCGCTGCGGATCGCCGTCGGCTAGCCGTGTCGGAAACCGGATTACGTCATGATTGGAGAGCGACCATGAAGGCCATCCACGCGCGCCTTCCCATTGCGCCATTGCATCTTTGATAACCGCTGGCGTCATCGCGCGCTGGCGTAGCAGGAAGAACGAGTACGCCGTCTGCAGCCGATCTGGGCCATCGGTGTAATCGCGTTGCACCTTCAGCGGCTCTTCGTCTTCGATCTCACCGACAGCCATTGCGCCGAATTGATCGAGCAGGGCGCGCAAGCGCGCGATGAAGTCGAGCGTTTCAGGCTGGGTGCGATCGTAGACGTGGCGTTGGAATTGGTGCGGCCGTGGTGGGGCGCGCTTTAAAGTCGTGATCGGCGGATTGTCGCGCAATTGCGCGTCGTGGGTGAAGAAGTTGACGACGTCGAGCCGGAAGCCATCCACGCCACGTTCGAGCCAAAAGCGTGCAACATCCAGCAACGCATCTTGCACGGCGGGATTGCGAACGTTGAGGTCGGGTTGCTCGGGTAGAAAGTTGTGCAGGAAGTATTGCCGGCGGCGCGCATCCCATGTCCACGCGCAGCCGCCAAACATGGCTTGCCAATTATTCGGCGGCGAACCGTCCGGCTTGGCGTCCGCCCACACGTACCAATCAGCCTTCGCGTTATCTCGACTGGCGCGGCTTTCAGCGAACCACGCGTGCTGATCCGAAGAGTGCGACCAAACCTGATCGATGATCACCTTCAGCCCAAGTGCGTGCGCTTTGGCGATCAGTGCATCGGCTTCTGCTTCTGAGCCAAACAACGGATCGACACCGCGATAGTCGGCGACGTCGTAGCCGTAATCCTTCATCGGCGAGGTGAAGAATGGCGAGAGCCAGATCGCGTCGCACCCAAGCGAAGCGACGTGATCCAGCTTATCGATCACGCCCTTGAGATCGCCAACGCCATCGCCGTTCGAGTCGCAGAACGAACGGGGATAGATTTGATAGATAACCGCGCCACGCCACCAATCGCTCATGGCGCGGACGGTGACGAAGGTCGGTTTACAAATCAAGCGAGATAGCGGCGCCGCGCGAAGCCCCATGAACGGGGGATCACGTTCAGCGGCGGCGCGCGCGATCAATCGCGGCCATGACGCCTGGCATCATCGTTATCAACCTTGATCGTGACCATGAGCGTATGGCGCACATGCGCGGCCAACTAGCTGCTGCGGGTGTTCCGTGCGAACGGTTCGGTGCGCTGCGCGGTGATGCGTTGCCGCCGGATTTGGCGCGGTATTTTCCCGTCGATGCAAAGCTCTCTCCCGGCGAGATCGGCTGCTATGCGAGCCATCTGGCGATCCTGCAACGCATTGCGCGCGGCGAACTCGCGTCGCCGCAATTGGTGCTTGAGGATGATGTTGGGCTGCCGAGCGATCTTCTGCTCGCGCTGGATGTTTTGATCGCGGCGCTGCCCGAACGTTGGGACATCGTGCGCCTTTCATACCACACGAAGCGCGTGACGCGGCCGATCGCGGCGCTCGGCGAGGGACGCGAGCTTGTGCGCTATTCGCGTGTGCCGACGACGACCGGCGCTTATCTGATCAGCGCTTCGGGCGCGCGGAAATTTTTAGCGCAACGTCCGCGACGTTTGCCGATAGATCATGATCTGAAGCGCGTGTGGGAGTGGGGGCTCGACACCTATGGCGTGTCGCCGCCGCTCATTGCGCACGACGTGTTTGGGCAATCGACGATTGACGCGCTCTCGCCAACTGGCAGAGCACGCCTTCATGGCGGAAAACGCGAACTCATCGCGCCGCTATCTCGCTTGCGCCAAGGCATTCGAGATTTTGGCTTGTCGCGTTGGCTGGCGCTCGGTCCGTTGAACTTAGCGGTTCGCGTGACACCGAAGCGGCTGCGTCCATCGATAGCCCGATGGGCGAATGCGCGCTTGACTTAGAGTGACCAAGCGCCTGGGCCGTTCGATGTGCTCGGCGTCGCGCTCATGCGCGTTACGGTGGGTGTGCCCGCTTCGGCGGAGCGCACGTCGGCAAAGCCCACCCATTCCGCTTCGCAAGCGTCGCGCGTGAATTTCAGCGCGCCGTAGCCGCGCGTCGTGACATCGCACCAGGCCAAATGTGGATTGGCGCTGCGCATCATCGCTTCGCGTGCGCCGGGTGCGGCAGCGGACATGGCCTGTTCGAGGCCAGGCGAGGTCACGCTTGAGCCGGCGAACTCGATGGCGGCCATGCGCGCGGCGTCACTGGGCGCCGCGAGATTATTGACCCAAGTGTTGTGACTATCGCCGCCGAGAACGACGGCGTTTGAAGCGTTGGCGGCGCAGGCTTGCAGGAACCGCCCGCGCGCGGCGGGGTATCCGTCCCATGAATCCAAATTCCACGGCATGTGCATGCGTCCAAGCCGTTCGCCGACCGTCACGTAGCGCCGCGTGTTGGCGTGCGCATCGGGTGAGACCATCGCCGCGGCGCCCGTGCCGACGAGCTGCTCGCCCATCGCGATTTGCTGCGCCACGACTTGCCAGATCTGGCCGCGTTGTTTCGAGGCTGCGAGCGTTTCAGCGAACCACGCTTCCTGATCGGCGCCGAGCAAGGTGCGCGAGGGATCGAGTAATTGCGTACGTCGAAACTCTTCCACCGCCGCTTGCATGCCTGCACCATCGGAAAGCAAGTGCAAGCCGAGCGCGCGTTGATAGCTGAGCTGTCGGACGCGGCCGATGAGGCGCGTATCGAGCAAGATGATGCGCGCCAAGCTACCCCAATCGAGCGTGCGATAGAGACGAATGCCGGTCTGCTCGGGGCGGCGGATCGGCATCCAGTCGAAATAGGCTTTGGTCGCGGCCGCAACGCGATCGGCATACGTGCCTTCACTGCTTTGATGGTTTTGCGCGCCGGTACTGGTGGAATCGTTGGCGATCTCGTGATCGTCCCAGACGGCGGAGATTGGTTTTGCGGCGCGCAGCGCCAAGAGATTTGGATCAGTGTGATATTGCTGATAGCGGCGATAGTAATCGTCCAGCGTCACGATCTCATGGTCGGGATCGAAGGCGCGGCCGGCGACCGTGAGCTCGGTCTTCGGATATTCGTCGGCGCCGTATTCGTAAATGTAATCGCCGGTGTGCAGCACGAGATCGATATCGTCGCGTTCGGCGAGGTGGCCGTAGGCGTGGAAATATCCGAACGCGTAGTTGGCGCATGACACAAGGCCGACCTTGAGCGAACTGGCATCCGTTGGCGCTGTGCGTGTGCGTCCGGTGAGAGAAGGGCCAGAACCGGCGAGGAAACGGTAGAAATAGACGCGCCCTGGTTGCAGGCCGCGCACATCTGCCTTCACACAATAATCGCTGACCGGGCTTGCTTGCGCTTCGCCGCGGGCCGCTACGGTCGCGAAGCTTTCGTCTTCGGCGACTTCCCAGGCGATGCGACCGTCTCCGCCGACGAAGCGGGTCCAGATGATCACGCCGTCCGCAAGCGGATCGCCGGAAGCGACGCCGTGTGTAAACGCGCCTTGCGCCAAGCTCTGTGCCCAAGCCGGCCGCGCCATCGCGGCGCCGGCGCCAGCTGCGAGCAATCCACGTCTGGCAATCAGCATGTGCGGTGTCCTAGCGAGGGCGTGTGACGATTCAGCGAAGCTCAGCAGCGCGCATCGACTTCGCAATTGACCTCGGGCAGGGCGCCAGCGCCGAGCCTTCGATCACGCGATAGAGAAATTCGTTGGCCGTCGTCGCCGATTCTTCTGGGCGCTCTTCCTGCGGAACGTGACCGGTGGATGGGAAGATCACCAATTGCGAACCGGGGATGGCGTCGTGGAAATGCTGTGCGTGTTCTGTCGGCACGATACGATCTGTGTCGCCAGCCATGATCAGCACCGGCATCTGCAACGCGGCCAGGCGCTCCGCTGTCGCGTAGTGGCGCTCGCGGAAGCCCAAGGTCATTTGCAGTAAGATTTCACGGTGACCTGGCGCGCGCGAGAGTTGCACGTAGCGATTGACCATTGCGTCATCGACCAGCGCCGTGTTCACGAACGCCGCTTCGAGACCGTCGTGCACGAGGCGCGTATTGTCGAGATCGCGCATGACCGGGCCTAGCATGGGATTGCGCAGCAGCTTGAAGATCGTCGGTTCCTCGCTGGCTTCCAGGCGCGTGTCTTCCCAGCCGGATGCATCGACGAGGATCAGCGCGTTCACATCCTCGGGATAGGCGAGTGCATATTCCCACGCGACATTGCCGCCCATCGAATTGCCGGCGATGGCGAAGTTGGTGACGCCCTGCGCTTGCAGGAATGTATGCACAACGTCGCGGAACGCTTCGATTGACGCTTGATAGCCCGCGGGTGCGCGCGTCAGGCCGTGTCCCGGCAGGTCGAGTGAGATGATGCGATACTCATCGCCGAGTCGCGCAACCCAAGGCTCCCATGTGTGCACGGAAGCGGAGAAGCCGTGAATGAGAACAAGCACCGGGCCATTTGGCTGGCCTTCGTCGCGATAATGGACTCGCACGCCGCCAGGTAGTTCAGCATAGCGCGACGCAGCGCTCTCATATTGTGCCGCCAATGTTTCGTAGGGGACATCGGCGCGGCGCAGCATCAGATAGGCGCCGCCAGCCAGAACCGCGACCAGGCCGACAAGCGCGAGCAATGCGCCAATAATTCCCCGCACCATATCCACCCCTCCGTAACGCGCCACAGTGCGCCGCGCGCGGGCGGCGTCAAGCGCGCCACCCCACTTTGCGCGCCCATGCATCGTAAGCCGCACGGCGTTCCGCCAGGGTCCGCCGGCGCGGTTTGGCCTTCTGCGGCAGCGTTGGCGCGCATATGCGCGATCGTTTCCGCCATTGGCGGCAAGCCGACACTCGCACGGCGATCATCCAGTGCTTCAGGCTCGTGAACTGGCGCGGGCGAGAGCTGACCATTTGCATCCCAATCGAATTGCGTCCCGAAGGTCTGCGCGCGCTGTTCGAAGATGGCGATGCGATCGGAGAGATAGGCTGCGTCGAGCGGATTGGCTTGGCCCTCTGGAATGGCGTCGAGGATGAGTGCGAGGCCGCGCCGTTGCAGATCTGGGTGACCGATCGCGTGTTGCAGGATCAGAAACGCAGCGCCGGCGCCGTCATCGCCAAACTCGCGCCGTCCGGGCCAGCCGATGTCGTCGAATACGCGCGCGAGCAGGGCGGCGTTTTCGTTATGAACCTTTTCCATCTCGGCATTGTAGCCGTCGAAAAGCTCGCCGCTGGCCGCTAAGCGCGCGCGTACTTCGAGATCGCGGCGTGCGGCGGCGACCAGCAACGTGCCCCAGTTTTCACTCATGGCCGCACACTGGGCAGGATGGGTCACGCTTCAGTGTTACGGTGCGTGCCTCGCCTTTGAGGCCATCGAACAACATCACCCGTCCGATGAGTGGCTCGCCCGCTTGCGTGATGAGCTTGATTGCTTCCAGCGCCATCATCGAACCAATCACGCCAGTCAACGCACCAACGACGCCGACGCGTGCGCATGTTTCCGCGTCCGGCGGCGTCTCCGGCACAAAGCAGCGATAGCAGGGGCCGCCGCGCGCAAACACGGAGACTTGGCCGTCCCAACGGCCAACGGCTCCGGACACAAGCGGTGTGCCTGATGCGCGGGCGGCGGCGTTGACGGCAAAGCGTGTGTCGAAATCGTCGGCGCCGTCGAGCACGACGTCAGCGTTGCCAAGTAGATAGCTTGCGTTCGCTTCAGTTAGTCGCTGCCGCTCGATCTCAACGCTTACGTTGTCATTCAGCGCCGCGAGCACGTCTTGCGCACGTTCGACTTTCGAGGCGCCGACATCGGCGCTGCGAAAAATGATCTGTCGTTGCAGATTATCGAGCGAGACCGCGTCGTCATCGATCAGGCGCAGGCGTCCGACGCCGGCCGCAGCGAGGTAAAGTGCCGCTGGTGCGCCAAGGCCGCCCGTACCAACGATCGTAACGGTTGCCGCCTTCAGCCTTTGCTGCCCGGGCCCACCGATTTCTTTCAGTAGGATGTGGCGCGCGTAGCGTTCGCGTTCAGTGTCGGAGAAACTCATTGGCGCAGCTTCTCGTGCGTGCGGTCTGCGCGTGCGACCCGCTCAAATCCCATCGCATCCCAAAACGCCGTCGAAAGCGAATGTGTTGCGCGCAGATGCAAACGCGGGGCGCGTTCGAAGGCGTGTTTGGTCAGTTCGCCCGCCAACAGCCGGCCAGCGCCGTGCCGGCGCGCTTCGGGCAGCACGTAGAAATGGCGGATGCGGCGATGCTCTGGGTGAGGATCATACTCGTCGTACGTCTGCGCACCGATTGCGACGAGGCGGTCTTCGGACCGCACGCCAACAACGCTCGCTTGGTCGTCCGCGTCATAGACGCTGTTGCGCCACCTCGCCTGGAGGCGATCCAGAAAGCCATAGCCCTCAGTGCGCGCGGCTTCACGCAAGCGCTCGAACTCCGGCGGCAGGCCAGCGCGCAGATCGGCGAGGGCGAGTTTCATGACGCTCACATAAGCCTCGCGCTGTTCCGCGCCAACAGCTTACGGTGCAGCAGGGGCCGCTGCAGGCTCTTCGCAGCGCAGATAGCTGAACATGCCTGGCGGCAGATCGATGTGCTGACGATAGAGGTAGCGCATCATGTCGGGCATGTAGATGTGCGCAGGCGCGGTTGAGGTGTCGCGCGGCAACTGGTCGATATATTCCATCGAGCGATCGAACATGCTGACCTGAAAGCGATCGCCGCCGGCATCGGGGCGGAGATAGGTCGCCACCGTTTGCCAACGTGGACCGGACACGAGCGATGAATTGTCGGGCTTGAACTTGTGGTCGACGTTAAGCGACGTGACGTGCACGACGAAGTTCAAATTGCCGATTTGCCGGCCGTTCACGCCCGCGGCCATGTCATAATCTGTTGTCGCGGGGATGAGTTCGAAGCGCAGCAGCAGTCGCCGATCGGAGTTGTACTCGTAGACAGCGTTCAGGATGTTGCAGTCCGCGGCAGTGGCCGGCGCGGCGGGGGCAGACGTCGTCGTTGCTTGCGGTCCGGGTGCTGGCGCCGACTGGCGATACACAAAAAAGGCCGCCGCCGCGACGACAGCAAGAATGACGGTGATAACAAGCGCGCGCATTCGGATCTCCCCCGGCGCTTCATTTAGCTCGGGGCTGCCGCCGCCGTCGAGCGGTTCCCACCGGAACGCGAGTCGCGGGGTTGCGTTCGTTTCCTAGAAGGAACCTCGAATGCGCTACATCGACGAAAGCTTGGCGGATGGCGAAACCATCATTCAGCGCGGCAAATGGCCGGGCATCTTTTGGTTTGGCGCGTGGGCGGCTCTGATCCTACTCGGCATTATCGTGGTTGGCGTCGTCATCTTCTTGACCGCATGGATCAAGATGAAGACGACGGATTTCGCAGTCACCAATCGCCGCGTTATTCTGAAAACCGGTTGGCTCAACCGTCACACGCACGAACTGGCCGTTGAGAGCGTTGAAGGCGTGTCGCTCGATCAATCGATCGTCGCGCGCATGTTTGGCTTCGGGCGTGTTGTAGTGACGGGGACGGGCGATGCTGTGATCGCATTTCCGCCGATGGCCAATCCGGTCGGCTTCCGGCGTGCGATTGAAGCGGCGCGCGCTGATTGTGGCGGCGAAGTGCATCTCGCACGCGACGACCGTGTTGCGATCCAGCGCGCTGCGGAGGCGAATGAGAACGAGCCGGTTGTCGAAGAGGCGGTGGAAGCCGAAGCGCCGCGGCGCCGCAAGCGCCGTTCAAGCTTTATCGGTCTGCGCTCGCGTCGTTAGCCGCGACCAGTCGACCCGAAGCCGCCAGCGCCGCGAGTGGTTTCGCTCAGTGTGTCGACAACATCCCACTCGCCTTGCGTTACTGGCGCGATCACCATTTGTGCGATGCGTTCGCCGCGTTTGATGGTGAACGCTTCTTGGCCGAGATTGATCAGGATCACTTTCACTTCGCCGCGATAGTCAGCGTCCACTGTTCCGGGCGTGTTGAGGCAGGTGAGGCCATGCTTCAGCGCCAAGCCCGAGCGCGGACGAATTTGTGCTTCGTATCCAGCAGGAAGCGCAATCGTGAGACCAGTCGGGGCCAAAACGCGCTGACCGGGCGCGACGACCATCGGCTCGTTTTCAGGAACTGCGGCGCGCAAATCCATGCCCGCGGACAACGCGGTTTCGTACGCCGGCAATTGCAGGCCTTCGAAATGCGGGAGCGGGGAGACTTGGACGGTGACTTTGCTCATGGCCTTCGCGTGCTGCGATTCTGCGGATGCCGCAAATCACAGAGTTCCATCGCGCTGATTCATCGAACAATGTGAACCACGCGCCAAGTCTGGCGTTGCTCGATGGGGGTCAACGCCAGGAGGCTGAGATGAATTTTCGAGCATTAGGTTTGAGCGCGGCAATGTCTCTGAGCGTGCTTGGACTCTCAGCGTGCGGCGACACGATGGAACAACGCGCGGCGTCAGGTGCGCTGATCGGCGCCGGTGCAGGCGCGGTCGTATCCGGTGACGTCGGCGGCGCGGTCGTTGGCGGCGTAGCAGGCGCCGCCGTTGGCGCAGCGACGACACCAGAACGCCGCTGCATCGAGCGCAACCGCCGCGGCAATTGCGTACGTTGGGACTAAATTAGCGCATGATGCAGCTCGCGCCGCTTGAGCGGCCCGAGTTGCGTTGTCGCTTAGCGGCGCTTGCGCATCGCCGCAGCGGCGAGGTCGCGGCGCGCCTCATCTTCGTAGCGCTTCATCTCGGCAGCTTCGGCTTCTTTGCGCTTGCGCTTTGTCTCAGCCGCTAGCTCGCGGGCAACCCGCTCGCGCTCAGCTTTCGCTTCACGCATAACACGCTCGCGCTCTGCCTTTGCGGCAGTTTCAGCTGCAATCTTGCGTTCCATGCGCTCCAACTCGACCCGCTCGCGGCGAGCCTTCTCGGCTTCGACGCGCTTTGCTTCTTTTTCTTCCGCAGCCTTCACGCGCGCGGCGGCTTCGGCCGGATCGATCTGCGCGGGCGCGGCCTTGGTCTTGAACTTTTCCAGCATCGCCTTTTTGGCGGCGTCGGCGGCTTCGCGGCGATCGTTGTGGTTTTGGAAGCTCATGCAGTCGGGCTCCTGGGCGCGCGAACCACGTTCGGCGTCAGACTCGTAAGAGTGGGAATGTGAGCGCTCTACATAGCGTCCGCAGCGGAAGGCTCAAGGGGGCGGTACGCGGTCACTTGCCGCAATGACCATCGGCATAGCGCCGGCGGGTGCCGGGCGACAAATTTGTTTTGCGTATCAATGCGCTGCTTGGCGGGTCACAAAGTCCTGCGCTTGTGGATAGGAGCTGCGCTAGTCGCGGGCGCTACCACGTGAAGAAGATCGGCCAGGAATACGCTGCGGCGCGGCGGTTGGCGCGGGAGCAGGCCAGGGCGATGCCAATAGCCAGCGCGGGGCCGAGCAATATCATCGCTGCCGTTCGCGGTTCGATGTCGCTGACGCCGACGATGATCGTGATGCCGAGCAATTCGATCAGAACGAGGGACCAGAAGAGAAGAGCGAGTATCCCAAATACCATTTCAAGACCGCTCTCTTGATTTGGCTGCTTGGGCTCGCGCGCCATCTACTTTCTCGGCGCTTTCGTGGTGAGCGCTTGGGCGATTTCGCCGGCGAGCTTTCGGGCGACAGCTTGCTTGGCCATGCGCGGCCAAGTCTCGGCCTTATCCTTGGTGATCAGGATCACGGCGTTCTCCGCGCCGCCCATCACGTCGCCAGAGACATCGTTGGCGACGATCCAGTCGCAACCCTTCTTGGCAATCTTCGCGCGTGCGTTCTCTTCAACGTCATCAGTCTCGGCGGCAAAGCCGATGACGAGCTTTGGCCGCTTCTTGCCGAGCTTTGAGAGCGTTGCGAGGATGTCCGGATTTTCCTGCAACGCAATCGTCGGCACGCCAGCGGCGCCCTTTTTGATCTTGCCTTTGGCTTCGTTCGTCGGGCGCCAATCGGCAACCGCCGCAACCATGACGGCGACATCGAGCGGCAGCGCAGCCTCGCTGGCTTCCAGCATCTCGCGCGCGCTTTCGATGTCGACGCGCTTTACGCCAGCAGGCGCCGGCAGATTTGTTGGTCCAGAGACAAGCGTAACTTCAGCGCCAAGTTCGGCGAGCGCCGCAGCGATGGCGTACCCTTGCTTGCCGCTCGAACGGTTCGAGAGAAAGCGTACTGGATCGATAGCTTCGATCGTGGGGCCGGCCGTCACGAGCGCGCGTTTGCCCTTGAGCGGACCATCGTTGAGGAGCGCCATCGCGGTGTCGCGAATTTCCAGAGGCTCGGCCATGCGGCCAACACCGCGTTCGCCGCTCTCGGCCATCTCGCCCTCGTTGGGACCAACGAAACGTAATCCTTGCGCCTGCAGCGTTGCGAAGTTGCGGCGCGTTGCAGAGTTAGACCACATATGCGGGTTCATCGCTGGCGCCATCAGCACGGGCTTGTCGGTCGCAAGCAGTACGGCGGAGGCGAGATCGTTGGCGAGACCGTGCGCGGTCTTCGCCATGAAGTCGGCCGTCGCTGGCGCGACGATGATGAGATCGCATTCGCGCGCGAGACGGATGTGGCCGACGTCGAATTCTTGCGCTTGATCGAAGAGATCAGTGAACACGCGTTCGCCAGCGATCGCGCCAGCGGCGAGCGGCGTCACGAAACGTTGCGCGGCTTCGGTCATCACCACGCGCACCGATACGCCTTGCTCACGTAAGCGGCGAATGAGGTCGAGGCTTTTGTAAGCGGCGATGCCGCCGCCGATGATGAGGAGGACGCGCTTGCTCATGGCGTCGTGCCCGCGGGCGTTTCCGGCTCGGATACGAGAAGGTCGGCTTGGCTATCCACTTGCGGGAGCGGGCGCGCGTCGGGTTGCGCCGGTGTTTCGATTGCGCTCGTCGGCGGGGGTTGGCGCGGGGCGCTATCGCCGCCCGATGTAAGCGCAAGCGCGATGATGGCGCCGCCCAACAGTGCAATCCACACGGCCGGCATTTCGTACCATTTGCGCTCATGCCGCGGCGCTTCGATCGCTACTTTGCGCGCGGCGGCTTCGATCATCGTCAACGTTTCGGGCAGACGGCGCAGCGCCTGGAAGCCGACCGCAACTTCATCGATCCCGCGCTTGGCGATGGCTTCGGCGCCGAGTTCGCGCTGCACCCAGCGCTCCACGATGGGACGCGACGCCGCCCACATATCGTGCTGCGGATCGAGCGCGCGCGCGACGCCTTCGACCTGCACCATCGTCTTTTGCAACAGAACCAGTTCAGGCCTGAGATGCATGCCGAACATATGGGAGACGTCGAAGAGTTGGAGAAGCAGTCGCGCCATTGAAATGCTGTCAGCGGTCTTGCCGAAAATCGGCTCGCCAATGGCGCGCATCGCCTGCGCAAATTCTTCGATTGTGAACTTCTCGGGCACGTAGCCCGCTTCTTGGTGGACTTCCGCGACACGGCGATAGTCGCGGCGGTGGAAGCCGTAGAGGATCTCCGCGAGGTAGCGGCGTTCTTTGTGGCCGATGCGGCCCATGATGCCGAAGTCGACGATCCAGAGCTTGCTGTCCTTGCCATACATGAGGTTTCCCTCGTGCATGTCGGCGTGGAAAAAGCCGTAATCGAGCGCTGCGGCGAGGAAGCCGCGTGTCACCGCGATGGCGAGTTCGCTGCGATTGGCGCCGGCTTTGTCGAGCGCCTTTGCATCCGTCAGGGGCGTGCCATCGATCCAGTCGAGCGTCATCACGCGTTTCGAAGAGCGCGACCAATCGATGTTCGGGACAGTGAGGTAGCCGTCCTTCTCCGCGACTTCGCGGAACTCGGCGGCGGCGCCGGCTTCGAGACGCAAATCCAGTTCGCGCTCCATGGCGGAGGCGACGGTGTCAATGAATTGCACGGGTTCGAGACGGCGCGAACGTTTGGAGAAGAATTCGATGCAGCGGGCGAGGAAGCGCAACGCGGCCATTTCGTGGGCGAGCTTTCGCTCGATGCGCGGGCGCAAAATCTTGATTGCGACGACGCCGTGACGCGGCACGATTGCTTGGTGCACTTGCGCGATCGAGGCGGCCGCCATCGCTTCGGAGATGCCGGCGAACAAGCCCTCGGTGCCACCGAGCTCCTTGTTGATTGTGTCGAGCGCTTCGGTGCGCGAGAAGGGCGGCAAGCGATCCTTCAGTCGCCCAAGTTCTTGCGCGGTCTTTACGCCAATCATGTCTGGGCGGGTCGCGAGAAACTGACCGACTTTTACATACGCGGGGCCGAGGCGTTCAAGCGCACGCGCCAGACGCTCGCCAACCGATTTGCCGCGGCGGCGCTTAGCGAAAATGGAAAGCGCGGTGTGGGCGGCCTGCAGCGATGTTGAATAGCTGTCGTAGTATTCGGCCGGCAGCAGAACGTCGTAACGCACGAGCGTCAGCGCGACACGCAGCAATCTTCGGATGTGTCCAACCACGCCGGTGAACACACCGATCAAAACCAGGATCACGAAGCCGAGGAACACCGCCGTCCAAATGGCGATGCCGGACACGACCGTGCTGAGACCAATCAGCAGGCCGAGCAGAAACGCCAGGAGCAGCGAGAACCAGAACACTAAACCGACCAACCCCAATGCAGCGCGCAAACGCCGCCAGCCATGTTGCGGTAGGCTGCGCGTGCGAAACCCGCCTCACGGATCATATTGAGAAAAGCTTCCTGATCCGGAAACCGGCGGATGGATTCGACCAGATATCGGTAAGAATCCGCGTCATTCGCGAGCAATTTCCCCAGCGCCGGGATCGCGTTAAAGGAGTAGAAATCATAAACCGGCTCGAGCCCGCCGATGGCGAGGCGTGAGAACTCCAAACAGAAGAACCGCCCGCCGGGCTTCAGGACGCGTTTGGCTTCGCGTAGTACGGCCGGAACATCGGTGCAGTTACGGATGCCGAAGCTGATAATGTAAGCGTCAGCGACATGGTCATCGACTGGTAAATTTTCGGCGTCGCCTTCGTGCCAGTGAAGCCCGCCTTCGCCGCGTGCGCGGCCGGCTTCAAGCATCTCGGTGTTGATGTCGATGACGTGGATTTCCGGCGGTTCGAGTCCGCGCCGTTGCGCCGCGCTGTCGCCCAGCTTTTTGATCCGACGTGCGATGTCGCCGGTGCCGCCGGCAACGTCGAGGATGAGTTCGCCCGGTTGCGGGTTGAGCTTTGCGGCGGCGGCGTCTTTCCAGAGCCGGTGCATGCCGCCCGACATCGCGTCGTTCATCAGGTCGTATTTGCTGGCGACCGAGGAAAACACCTCTCGGACGCGTCCGGCCTTCTCGGCCTTCGGCACATCTTGGAACCCGAAATGCGTGGTCTCGTCGCTCATGACCGGACCATAGCGGCGGGGGGCAGGCGGGGCTATATCGGCTGGCGATGCTTTCGCCTTTGCTTTCCGACATTTCGCCGCATGCCTGAGCTTCCCGAAGTGGAAACCGTGCGTCGTGGGCTTGCGCCCGCGCTCGTGGGCCGCCGCATTAAGCGCGCGCGGACCAAGCGCGCCGATTTGCGGTTTCCGTTTCCGCGCGCTTCGCGGCGCGATTGAGCGGGCGGCGCGTGGATTCACTGGAGCGGCGCGCGAAATATCTGCTCGCGCATCTCGATGATGGCAACGTTTGGATCACGCACCTCGGCATGACGGGGCGCTGGTCGATCCTTGGCGCGCAGAAACAGCCGGGTGACTTCTACTACGCTGAGCCGACCGACCCGACGCACACGCATGTCGTGATCGATATGGAAGATGGCGCGAAGCTTGAGTTCAACGATCCGCGCCGCTTCGGCTACATGGATCTCATTCCTGAAGCCGAGCTTGAGACGCATGCTTTCTTCAAAGCGATGGGCCCCGAGCCGCTCGGCAATCATTTTCATGAGCCATATCTGAAAAGCGCGCTCGCGAAGAAGAAAGCGCCGATCAAAGCGGCGCTGCTGGATCAGCGAGTCGTTGCCGGGCTGGGCAACATTTATGTCGTCGAAGCTTTGCACCGCGCAGGCATCGCGCCTGCAAAACCAGCCGGCAGCATCTCGGCGCCACGTTTGGATAAGCTCTTCCACGCCACCCGCGCCGTGCTTGAAGAAGCCATCGAAGCTGGCGGCTCAACGCTTAGTGACTATGCTGGCGTCGATGGCGCGCAAGGCGGCTTTCAACATCGCTTCCGCGTCTACGATCGCGAAGGGGAGGCGTGCCCAAAGAAAGATTGCGGCGGCACAATCAAACGCGCGGTGCATAGCGGGCGCAGTACGTTCTGGTGCCCGAAGTGTCAGCGCTGATCATGGAGCGCCGGCGCCTCGCCGGCATTCGGTCTTTCACCAGCAAGGAGCGCGGCGCTCTCAGATCTGAGCTATACTTGGACGCATGAGTCGTTTCGTCTTCGCCGCTGTGTTCGTGTGTGCGTCTCCCGCCTATGCGGAGACGGCCTACTTCACAGCTGTGCGCGATCTCCCTGTAGCGACCGGGCTTTCGGAAAGCGCGAACCTGCTTGCTTCGTTCGCGGCAGGCGAGGATTCCGGGCTCGTAATCGCGTCCGCCCACGGAGCGGCGACGCCCGAGAGCGTGCGCGCGTTCTACATGGGCAGCCTCTCCGCACTAGGCTGGGCGTATGAGCCTTCGATGCGCGACGAAGATTTGACGTTCCTGCGCGGCCGCGAGCGTCTCGTGCTTCACATCGAGCCACAGAGCGGCGGAACCTATCTTGGCGTGCGGCTAATCGTACGCCCCGCGTCGATGAACGCGGATTGATTTTCGCGAGGCCGCGGCGCAAGCAAGCGGCCATGAATTACGAAAATATTCTCGTCGAAACTGATGGCGGCGTTGGCGTCATTCGTCTCAATCGCCCGAAGGCGTTGAACGCGCTGAACGACGCGCTCATCGCCGAACTCGGCACGGCGCTTGATACATTCGAAGCGGACGCCGCGATCGGCTGCATCGTTATCACCGGTTCGGAAAAGGCGTTCGCTGCCGGCGCGGACATCAAGCAAATGTCCGAGGGGCAGTTCGCTGATTTCTATGCACGCGATCCGTTCTCGAACCTTGAGCGCGTGCCGCGCACGCGCAAGCCGTTCATTGCGGCGGTGGCGGGCTATGCGCTCGGCGGCGGCTGCGAGCTTGCCATGATGTGCGACTTCATCATCGCCGCCGACACCGCGAAATTCGGCCAGCCTGAGATCACGCTGGGCGTTATGCCGGCCTGGGGCGGCTCGCAGCGGCTGACGCGCGCCGTCGGCAAGGCCAAGGCGATGGATCTGTGCCTCACCGGCCGGATGATGGACGCGGCTGAAGCTGAGCGCGGAGGCCTGGTTGCGCGCGTCGTGCCTGCCGACAAACTGATGGAAGAGGCGATGGCCGCGGCCAAGAAGATTGCTTCGTTTGGCGCGCTCTCGACGATCGCCAATAAGGAGGCGGTGAATGCGGCATTTGAGACGCCGCTGAACGAGGGTCTGCGGCTCGAACGGCGGCTGTTTTACAGCCTTTTCGCAACCGAAGATCAGAAAGAGGGGATGGCGGCCTTCATTGCAAAGCGGCCCCCCGAATTTAAGAACCGCTGAGGGTTTGACCTCTGCTCACAGCGAGGCTATAGCCCCGCGCTTCGCGTCCGAAACTAAGATCTGGAAATACTGAGACCATGGCGAATACGAAGTCCGCAAAGAAAGCGACCCGCGTGATTGCCCGCCGTACGGCGGTCAACAAGGCGCGCCGCACCCGGATGCGTTCATCGTGGCGTTCAGTTGAAGAAGCGATCGCTTCGGGCGATGCGAAAGCGGCCCAAGAAGCCCTCCGCACCGCTGAATCGGCGACCATGAAGGCGGCAGGTAACGGCGTTGTTCACAAAAATCTTGCGAGCCGGAAAGTTTCTCGTCTTTCCAAGCGCATCGCGACGCTTTCAGGTTCTAAGAAGGCCTAACTGGCCCATCGACGCTCGGCGACCGTCGTTTTTCTGTCGCCAAACCCTCACGAATCCGCATAGTTCGAATCCGCAACCAAGTTGCGGATAAGCGGTGAATATTTGTCCGAAACCGGACAAATCACCCATTCGGCATATTCCATTTAAATCGAATAAGATCAGCGCACTAGGCGCGCTTCATTTCGATGTGGAAAATGGCGAATTCGTAAAGAAAGTGTTGTTGACCTCGCCTGTGGAACGGCGCAAATTTCGCGGGTCAGGCGAGCACGGCTCGCCCGTTCGACAAGTCCCAGTGACTTCGATGCGTAAGCATCGGGCCGAGACCCTGTTTCGGCGCGAACGGGAGAGGTGTGCCGCCTTCGGGTCGGTTAAAAGCAATAATGTTCTCAGCGGGGGCTGCATGGAACAACAGGGCGAAGAAACCCGTCGGGAGACGGCGGGTGTCGGGGCGGCGCGTGCGTTCGATCTGGCTCAAAAAGAGCTGGTCAGCGAATACGGCGTCGATTTCTATGGCTCCTACATTAGCCCGTTGCGGCTGGTGGCTGAGTTGAACGGCGCTTTGCTCTTTCGGGCGGGGTCGCGGGTCGCAAAAGAGCGGCTGAACCAACAAGTTGTCGATCGCCTCGCCACGTGCATGCGCGCGCACGAGCCGCGCGTTCAGAAGATTCAGATTCTCCTAGAACACGAAATTCCAGAAGACGTTCGAGCACTCGCCGACGCGCGCATCGAAGACGCGCGCAAGCCGGAAGCTGAGCCTGCTCGCACGCCTGAACTCACGTTCGAAACCTTCGCTGAAGGTCCGAGCAATTTTCACGCATACACCGTTGCGCAAATGATCGGCGCCGGTGTTGGCGTGACGTTCCCGGTGTGGCTCGTTCATTCGCCGCCAGGTTGCGGTAAGACGCACCTCTTGAACGCCGCCGCGCAAGAAGCGATGGAGCGTGGACGCAAAGTCCTCTTCATGACGGGACAAGAATTTCTCGAATGCTTTCAATCGGCGCTCCACAAAAAGCGCGATAGCTCTGCGTTCAAAGAAATGGTCCGTGCACCGGACCTGCTCATAATCGACGACTTCCATCGTATCTGCGGCAAGCGTGCGACGCAGGAAGAAGCGTTCGACACCATTAATGAACTTACACGTCGCGGCGGCCAAATTGCACTTGCGGCCAACCATGGTCCTGATGGATTGGAAGGGCTCGACGACGCGCTGAAAGCAAAACTCAAAGGCGCTGCCGTCAGCGAGATTTCAGAACCAGACGCAAGCTTGCGTCGTAAAATTCTCGACACTCGAGTTGCGCACCACGCACGTGCGAATCCGGGTTTCAGTGTTGCATCGGAAGCGCTCGACATGATCGCTGATCGCATGCACGTTACTGGACGCGAACTTGATGGCGCGGTCTGCCAACTTCTCATCGAATGGAAGATCTCGGGAGGGATAAACGTGACGCTAGAAGCCGCTGCAAACGCTCTGCAAAGCAAATTGGCCGAAGGTGCGGAGCGCCGCATTACCGTGCAGATCGTGCAGAAGGTTGTTGCGCGTCACTTTAACATGAGCGTGCAACAGCTCCTTGAGCGCACGCGCCGCCACTCGATCGCGCGTCCGCGCCAAGTGGCCATGTACCTTGCTTGCAAGATGACGCACGCCTCGCTGCCGGATATCGGCCAGCGCTTCGGTGGTTTCGATCATACCACCATCATGTACGCGCGTGATCGCATCGCCGCGCTCTCGGAAACCGATCCGAACCTGAAGGCGGAACTGGAAGGCATCGCGCGCGCCGTGCGCCGGGAGCCCTAAGTCTGGGACCTCTTTGGTCGCGCGTCCCCTAAGTCTTGCAATTGGGGCTTGGGGTTCGCGTGGCTTCTGCTAATTTCGCACCCCCTGCGGTCGGCGACTCAGCCGCTGCAGGGGGTGTTTTTATGTGCCCCCGGCTAGAGCGGCTCGCGGGGCGAGGGGTCTTGGAATGAAGTTGTCGATCGAGCGCTCGGCGCTCTTGAAAGCACTTAATCACGTGCAGAGCGTCGTTGAACGCCGCAACACGATTCCAATTCTCTCCAACGTTTTGCTGTCGGCTCAAGGCGATAGCCTGAAGCTCACCGCGACCGACCTCGACATCGAGATCGCCGAAAGCGCGTCGGCTGAAGTGGAGCGTGGCGGCCAAACGACCGCGCCCGCGAATTACCTCTACGACTTCGTGCGCAAGTTGCCGGATGGCTCGGCCGTGAAGCTTGAGGTGAACGGCGACGATCCGCGGCTCTTTATCTCCGCCGGCAAATCGCGCTTGCATCTGCCGATCCTTCCGGCCGGCGATTTTCCGTCGATGCCGTCCGATGGGTTTGAAACCAAATTTGAAATCGAGCCGACTGAACTTGGCCGCCTTATCGACAAGACGCGCTTTGCGATCTCGACCGAAGAGACGCGGTACTATCTGAACGGCATTTTCCTTCACACCATCGACTCCGATGGCCAGAAGCTCCGCGCCGTCGCCACAGACGGTCACCGTCTCGCGCTCGCGGACTATCCGGCGCCGAAAGGTTCTGTCGGCATGCCCGGCGTGATCGTGCCGCGCAAAACCATCAACGAGCTGAAGCGTTTGCTCGATGACGCAGCTGATCTCGTCGAGATTTCCGTGTCGCCGCAGAAAATTCGCTTCGCGCTTGGCGATGCGGTGCTGACGTCGAAGCTCATCGACGGCTCGTTCCCGGAATACGCGCGCGTCATTCCGAAGAACAATTCCAAGAAGCTGAAAATTCCGAACAAGGCATTCGCCGAAGCTGTCGATCGCGTTGCGACGGTGTCCGCTGAACGCTCGCGGTCGGTGCGCTTGGCGCTCGATAAGGACAAGATCACGCTCACCGTGAACAACCCGGACGCCGGCGTCGCTACCGAAGATCTCGTTGCCGAATATGGCGACGACGCGCTCGAAATCGGCTTCAACGCGCGGTATTTGCTCGATGTCGCCCAGCAGGTCGAAGGCGAGAACGCGGTGTTTGAGCTGGCTGACTCCGGTTCGCCAACCCTGGTGCGTGACGAGGCGGATGACGCAGCCATCTACGTGCTGATGCCGCTCAGAGTGTAATGCACTCACTTCACGTCTCGCGGCTCACGCTCACGGACTTCCGTAATCACGCTGCGCTCGACCTCGTGCTCGACGCGCGGCCTGTGTGCTTGTTCGGTCCCAACGGCGCCGGCAAAACCAACATTCTTGAAGCGCTGACGATGCTGGCGCCGGGCCGTGGCCTGCGCAGCGCTTCGCTGACCGATGTCGCGCGTGCCGGTGAGAGTGATGAATTCCGCGCGCAGCCCTGGGCCGTCTCGGCAAAGATCGTCGACGACGGTGAAGAGACGATCATCGGCGCCGGCGCCGAGCGCACGCCTGAGGGCGGTGTAAAGCGCGTCACCCGCCGCGATGGTCAGCCTGCAACGGCGTCAGATCTCGCAGAGACCGCGCGCATGACGTGGCTGACGCCGGCGATGGATCGCTTGTGGTCGGGTGCTGCCGGTGATCGCCGCCGTTTCTTCGATCGCTTGACGCTTGCGCGCGCTTCGCAGCATGGCGCCGCCGCTGCTGCGTACGAACGCGCCATGCGAGAGCGCCAGCGTCTGCTCGGTGATCGCGTGTTCGACGACGCGTGGCTCGGTGGCCTGGAGCGCGAGATGTCGGCGCATGGCGCCGCCATCGCCGCCGCGCGCGTGGAAACGCTACATCGTTTGCAAGAGGCTATCGACACGCGCCCTGATGGCGCGTTTCCCAAAGCACTTCTCGCACTTGAGGGCTTGCTTGAAGCGCGTTTTGAAAACGGCTCGAAGAGCGCCGACGTCGAAGAAGACTTCGCTGAACTCCTGCGCGACGTGCGCGGCCGCGACGCCGGAGCAGGGCGCGCGCTCGATGGGCCGCACCGTAGCGATCTCAAAGCCCGTCACGCCGCCAAGAACATGGACGCCGATCAATGCTCCACCGGCGAACAGAAGGCGCTTCTCGTCGGCCTGACGCTGGCGCAGGCGCGCGCACTGGCCGGCGATCCAGGCGCCGGTCCATCGCTAATTCTTATCGACGAAGCGGCGGCGCACCTAGATTCAGTGCGTCGCGCGGCTTTGTTCGATGAATTGCTCGCGAACGAAGGCCAAGCCTGGCTCACCGGGACGGACCAAAACTTGTTCGAAGCCTTCGGTGATCGCGCGCAGATGTTCGAAGTCCGCGACGGCCAAGTGCGCCTGAGTTAGGCCGCGATCCGCATCGGTGCGGCGATCTTCACCGTGACATCGCCGCCCATCAGCCGCGCGAAACCTTGCGTGATCGTCAGCCCAAGCGCCGTGTTCCGACACGTCACTGTCTCGGAGTTGTTTGCGCCGCTGCGGCTCCGAGCTTTCACACTCGTCGTAGAAGGTCCGGATATACTGCTCCGCTTCTGACGGGGTGTAGCCGGATGCGCTGGAAAGTTTCGCGGCTAGCTTGTCGGCCAACGCATTGAACGCATTGAAGGCATCTTCGCCGGGTATGAGAGGCGGTGAAATGGCCATGGCGCGAAAACCTAAAGGCCTCGGCAGGCGCCCGCTACGGCAACGTGACAATCGCCTCTAAATTTGGGTAGCGTGAGCGCCTGACGAAGAGGCGCGCCATGGCAATCTCCGACTACATCCCAAAACGCAACGAAGAGTATGTCTTCGATTACGATCCGAACGAGGATGCCTGGTCAACGGACCTGAAGACGCTCGACATCAGCCGCGCCGAGCGCTTCCGCGACAACACGATGTGGCCGTTCTTCGAGCGCCTGCGCAAAGAGGATCCCGTTCACTACTGCCCGGACAGTCAGAACGGGCCGTATTGGTCGATCACCAAGTACAACGACATCATGGCGGTCGACACCGATCACCAGCGCTTCTCGTCGGAACCGTCGATCGTGCTGTTCGACCCGGAAGAAGATTTTCCGCTACCGATGTTCATCGCGATGGATCCGCCCAAGCACGACGTGCAGCGCAAGACCGTCTCGCCGATCGTCGCGCCGAACCACCTTGCCAATCTAGAGCCGATCATCCGCGAACGCGCCGGCAAGTTGCTGGATGACGTGCCGCGCGGCGAGACGTTCAATTGGGTCGACAAGATATCGATCGAACTCACCACCCAGATGCTGGCGACGTTGTTCGACTTCCCTTGGGAAGATCGCCGCAAGCTGACGCGCTGGTCGGACGTCGCGACCGCCGCGCCGGGGCAGGGCATCGTCGAGAGCGACGAGCAGCGCCGCATGGAGCTGATGGAGTGCCTGCAATACTTCAACGGACTTTGGGAAGAGCGCATTGCCGCGCCGCCGCGCAACGATCTCATCTCGATGCTCGCGCACGGCGCCAGCACCAAGGACATGCCGCGCCAGGAATTTCTCGGAAACCTGATCTTGCTCATCGTTGGCGGCAACGACACGACGCGCAATTCCATGACCGGCAGCGTCTACGCGCTCAACAAATTTCCCGAGCAGTTCGCGAAGCTGCGCGCTAATCCGGCGCTCATTCCGAACCTCGTGTCCGAGACCATCCGTTGGCAAACGCCGCTCGCCTTCATGCGCCGCACAGCGCTTGAGGATGTCGAGTTCGGCGGCAAGCTGATCAAGAAGCACGACAAAGTCGTGATGTGGTACGTCTCAGGTAACCGCGACGAAGAAGTCATCCCGAATGCGGATGCGTTCGATATCGAGCGTGATAATGTGCGTCGCCACTTATCCTTCGGCTTCGGCATTCACCGTTGCGTGGGTAATCGCCTTGGTGAAATGCAATTGCGTATCGTGTGGGAAGAGATCCTGAAGCGCTTCGACAAGATCGAGGTGATGGGGGAACCCAAGCGCGTGTATTCGTCTTTCGTGAAGGGTTACGAAACCTTGCCAGTGCGCGTCTCGTAGGCGCCGCTGCAACACTATTGCGCCGCTGTGCGCGTTAACCTGGAACTCGCCTGCATAGGTCGCGTTGGCTCGTCACATGGCCAGCGTCTTTGCCTCACTCACGCCTCCGCCCGAGCGGAACGCAGCCCACCCGGACGGGCTGGCGGACGTGCTTGATGAGCTGCTACAATCGCGCAGCACCGATGGCACCGCCTCGGCGGCGCGGCCGGGCGGCGCGCGTGTGCTTCGGCCTATGCCGTTTCGCCAGACTGGTGCCCTCACGACTCAACGTCGCTGCAACACCGCTATCGCCGGGCAGTGGCTCGGTCTAAGCGCCATGGCCCCGGCAGTGCCGCGGCGAGGTCTCGTCTTTCTCGCGGGCGCGGGGGCCCGCCAGGGGTCGGTACCGCTGGCGGGCTCGCCTGCGGTGCCACCTCTGGGGGGGGAGCCAGTGCTGTCGGCAGGGCGCGCCGGCGCCTCCCGCTCACTTTGGCGCGACCGCGAACCTCGAAGGCGTGCTCGATGAGATCGCTGCCAAATGCGAGAACGATTCCACGCCTGACACGCTGACGCTCGAAGAGATCTTGGACTCCGTCGGCCGACGTTCCTACGGCCCACTCCTGCTTGTCATCGGTCTCTTCGCCATTTCGCCTGCCACCATTATCCCCGGCATGACCTGGCTGGCCGCCGCGCTGACGATGCTGGTCGCCGGCCAAATGGCGCTGGGGCTTCCAAGTATCTGGCTGCCCAAGATGGCGCTGCAGGCGCAACTGCCTCGCAATGCAGTGCGGTCCGGCATCGAGAAGGGGCGTGGCGCCGCCAGGGTCATCGACAAGGTCCTGAAGCCGCGCCTGACCTTCCTCTCGAAGCCGCCCTTCGTGAACCTGGTCGCGGTGATGGTGATCGCCGCCGCGCTCATCACTTTCCCACTGGGGCTCATTCCATTCGCACCGCTCGCGCCTGGTCTCGCGGTCGTGTTTTTCGGTCTCGGAATGGTCGCTCGCGACGGTCTTTGGCTCGCGCTCGGCACAGGCGTTATGGCCGGCACTGCGTGGCTCACCAAGTCACTGATTTTCTGACGGTTTTCAGCGCAGCTTTTTCCGCCCAAAGTGGCGCCAAAACCGCGACTTTTACCCCATTCATCACTATATTCGTGAGGTATTTTTCAGCTCGATTCGAGACCCATGAACCCGCCCCAACCAGCACCGGCGAGCGCGCCCGATTACGGCGCCGATTCCATCAAAGTTCTCAAAGGGTTAGACGCCGTTCGGAAGCGGCCGGGGATGTATATTGGGGACACCGACGATGGGTCGGGGTTGCACCATATGGTGTACGAGGTCGTCGATAATGCGATCGACGAAGCGTTGGCGGGGCATGCGAACCGGGTTGAGGTGGTGCTGCATCCCGATGGCAGCGCGGAAGTCTTCGACAACGGGCGCGGCATCCCGACGGACATTCACACCGAAGAGGGTGTCTCCGCGGCTGAAGTGATCATGACTCAGCTGCACGCGGGCGGGAAGTTTGACCAGAACAGCTACAAAGTCAGCGGCGGCCTCCACGGCGTCGGCGTTTCCGTCGTCAACGCGCTCAGCGAGTGGTTGGACCTCAGAATCTGGCGCGACGGCAAAGAACATTACATGCGCTTTGCCATGGGCGATGCAGTTGCGCCGCTGAAGGAAGTCGGCCCCGCGCCGCAGGACGAAGGCAAGGTCAAGAACGGCACCGCCGTGCGCTTCCTGGCGTCACCTGCGACCTTCACCATGGTCGAGTACGACCGCAAAACCATCGAGCACCGGCTGCGCGAACTGGCGTTCCTCAATTCCGGCGTCCGCATCATCTTCAGAGATCTGCGCGGGCCAGAACCGTTCGAGGAAATCCTCTTCTACGAAGGCGGCGTCAAAGCCTATGTCGCGCACCTCGATCGCAGCCGCGCAGCCGTCATCCCCGAAGCCATCTACGTCATCGGCGAGCGCGACGGCATGACCGTCGAAGCCTCGATGCAATGGAACGACGGCTATCACGAGAACACGCTCTGCTTCACCAACAACATCCCGCAAAAGGATGGCGGCACGCACTTGGCGGGTTTCCGCGGCGCGCTGACGCGCGTGGTGAACAATTACATGCAGAGCTCAGGCATTGCTAAAAAAGAGAAGGTGGAAATCACCGGCGATGACGCGCGCGAAGGCCTCACCTGCGTGCTCTCCGTGAAAGTGCCTGACCCGAAATTCTCGTCGCAAACCAAGGAAAAGCTGGTTTCTTCGGAAGTTCGACCGGTCGTCGAAAACCTCGTCGCCGAAACACTGACGCGATGGTTCGAAGAAAATCCAGGCGCCGCCAAAATCGTGATGGCGAAAATCGTGCAGGCCGCCGCCGCGCGTGAAGCGGCGCGCAAGGCGCGCGAAATGCGCCGCAAGTCGACGCTCGATATCTCCTCGCTGCCCGGCAAGCTCGCCGACTGCCAAGAGAAAGATCCGGCCAAATCAGAACTCTTCATCGTCGAGGGTGACTCGGCCGGCGGCTCCGCCAAGCAAGGCCGCTCCAGAGAAACCCAAGCCGTGCTGCCGCTGCGCGGCAAGATCTTGAACGTCGAGCGGGCGCGCTTCGATAAGATGCTGTCGTCCGAACAGGTCGGCACATTCATCACGGCGCTGGGCGCCGGCATCGGCCGCGAGGAATTCAACATCGACAAGCTGCGCTACCACAAGATCATCATCATGACCGACGCCGACGTTGACGGCGCCCACATCCGCACTTTGCTGCTCACGTTCTTCTACCGGCAAATGCCGGAGATCATCGATGGCGGCTATCTCTACATCGCGCAGCCGCCGCTCTACAAAGCCACCAAGGGCAAGAGCGGGCGCTATCTGAAGGATCAAGCTGAGTTCGAAGCCTTCCTGATCGAAGAAGGCTCGGCCGGCGCTGTGCTCGAAGCCGGCGGCGCGCAATATGCCGGCGACGATCTAAAGCGCCTCGCGCGCGAAGCCGCCGCCGCCGAAACCTTGATCAAGCGCTTGCACGCGCGCGTGCCCGATAGCGTGCTCGAACAGGCCGCGATCGCCGGCGCGTTCGCGCCGGGCGCGACCGATAAGGAAGCGACTGAGGCCGCAACCCGCTTGAACGCCGTCGCTGAAGAGGGCGAAGGCAATTGGAGCGGGCGCTTCGATCCCGATGGCGCTTTGGTGCTTGAGCGCACCGTGCGCGGCGTCGCCGAACGCGCGACGTTCGATAAATTGTTCTTGAGCTCAGCCGATGCGCGCCGCCTCGCTGAACGCAGCGCCGCTTTGCGCGAGACGTATCTGACGCGCGGCCAGTTGAAGCGTGGGCCCGATGTCACCGACGTCAACGGGCCTTTGTCTATGCTGCACGCTATCCAAGCGGCGGGGCAGAAGGGCGTTTCGATCCAGCGTTATAAGGGTCTTGGCGAAATGAACGCCGAGCAGCTCTGGGAAACCACGCTCGACGCCGACGTCCGCACCCTGCTGCAAGTGAAGGTCGATCACGCCGACGATGCGGACGAGATGTTCTCGAAGCTGATGGGCGACGTGGTCGAACCGCGTCGCGCGTTCATCGAAGAGTTCGCGCTGGAAGCGGACGTGGACGCTTAAGCGAGCCCGCGAGCGCTCTTGCTGCGCTGCGTGGCGATGAATGCTGCCACGAGGGCCGCAATGCAGGCGCCGCCCATGCCGAAGAGGAATGGCGCGCGGAAGAGCTGAGACGCTGGTGTCGCGGCCAGTCCCATAGCGGTGTCGACGGCGAAGTAGCTGATGAATGTGACGGCGGCGAAGGCGTAGGCGTTGCGCTGCCGTCTGCGTGTGCTGAGGAGCAGCACGAACACGAACATGAGGAGCGCGCCGGCGATGGGCGCGGAGATGCTGCCGAGGCGTGGTGCGGCTTCACTGTAGAATTCGCGCGGATGGCCGGGCTCGATGAATTGGCTATAGCCGAAGACGATGAGCACAAGCGTCAGCAGATTGAGCGCGAGCACGGCGATGCCGGTGGCGAAGGCTTTGAGATAATCCGCGAGCTGCATGTTATTGGCCCCCTTCTGGCGCGGCGCGGATGCGCGGGTCGGTGATGGCGGTGAGGGCGGCAGTGTTTTGCACGGTGCGTTGGCCGGGGCGGCCGCCTTTGACGAAGATCACGAACGTGTCGCCGACGGCGCCGGTGATGGCGTCGAAGCCGGGGAGTGGGCCGCAGCTTGTCGGCTCTGTGTAGTTGAGCGTGAAGCGATTGGTGTAGGCGCGGCCTTTGAGGGCGCGCACGCCGCGGAGCGTCACGCGCTGGCTGCTCTCGCCGTAGCGCGTCTCATACGGCTGCACGCGGACGATGCGGGCGATGAAGACGCTGTCGGCTTCATCCCAGAGGCGCGATTGGCGGTCCGCGCGCCATTGGGCGTCTTGCGCATCGAGATTGGCTTGCCAGGCGGCGACGCGGGCGGCGTGGGCTTCAGCGCTCTCGCCTTCTTCTTGCGGTGGCGGCGGCATCGGCATGCACGCTTGGGCGCTGTTGGCGGAGAGGAGCGCGAACGCGGCGGCGAGTGCGATGAGCCAAGTTTTCATGTCTGGATTTATGCGGAGTCGCGGGCGCGCGCGTCAATGCGCGATGAGACTGCGGTAGAGCATGTAGGCGGCGACGGCGAAGACGACGCCAGCGAAGACGCGTTGCAGCGCGCCGCGTTGCTTGGAGAGGTGCGTGGCAAAGCTCGCGCCGATGAGCCCGCCAACAAGGCCGCCGCCGATGAAGAGCGCAGCGACGCGCCAGTCGACGAGACTGTCGAGCGCGTAGGAGGTTGCGGTCGTAGCGCCGAATGCGCCGACAGAGAGGAGAGACGAGCCGATGGCTTGGATCATGCTCATGCCGGTCGCGCCGATGAGGCCCGGCACGATGAGGAAGCCGCCGCCAATGCCGAAGAAGCCGGAGAGCGCGCCGGCGCCGAGGCCAAAGCCGATGAGCTTGGGTGCGTTCTGAGCATTCAGGACGACGTCGCTATTGCCGTCGCCCTTGCGTGGGCGGAGCATGAAGATGCCGACGACGATCATCAGCAGCGCAAACAGTGGCAGTAGAATCTGCGCGTCCGTGAGTTTGCCTACTGCCGCGCCGATCGCTGCGCCAACGACGCCGGCGCCGGCGAACACCATAGCGCAGCGCCATTTCACGTTGCCGCGGCGGGCGTGGTTGATGAGGTTGGCGAAGGCGTTGACGGAGACCGCCAGCGCGCTGGTGCCGATCGCCACGTGCGGATTGGCGACGCCGACGACGTAGAGCAGCGCAGGCGTCGCCAGAATCGAGCCGCCGCCGCCGATCAACGCCAGCACCAAGCCAACGGCGCTGCCGCTAAGGATTGCGAGAAAATCTGTGAACGTCACGCGGGGAGGCTGCCGCGATTCCAGGGCATGGTCTTCAGCAGAAGCGCCATCCCGCACCACCCGGTTGCGCCTGCGAAGGTAAGGCCCGCGCCGATGAAGGCCGAAAGTGCGTAGAATGCGGGGTGCATCAAAGCGCCGAGGGCGACACCCGTCAGGATGATGAGACCGGCCATGATTTGCACTTGTCGCATGATCTCGATGGGCGCTTCGCGATTGGCGTGCACGGGAAGTCCGGCTTGCCTCCACGCTTCGATGCCGCCTTCGAGGTAGTAGGCTTCGGTAAAGCCGCGGGCGATTAGCTTCGCCGCGTTGGTTTGCGTGCGCATGCCGGACTTGCAGTGAAACACCGCGGCCTTGTCGTGGTCGCGATCGAAGTCGTGCGCGTCGATGGCCGAGAGCGGCGCGAGGCGAGCGCCAAGTATGTGCTCGCGTGCGTGCTCATCGGTTTCGCGAATATCGATCAGGATGGCTTCGCCGTTGTCGAGCTTTCGCTTGAGGTCTGGCGCGGTGATGGGATTGAGCGAGGTCATTTCCGCTTCCGTTTTGGAGGACAATAGATCTGCGCAAGCGTGTCGAGCACGCGCGCAACGTTTGGATTGGCTAGGCGGTAATAGATGGTCTGCGCGTCGCGGCGAGTATCGACCAAACCTTCTTCGCGCAGGCGCGCTAGATGCTGTGAAAGAGCCGACTGCGAGAGCCCGGAGCTTTCCTGGAGGGCGCCGGCGGGGTGTTCGCCCTCTATCAATTGGCAGAGCACCATCAGGCGCGCTTCGTGGGCGAGCGCCTTCAGAAGGGCCGCGGCCTCACCGGCCTTAGCCGCAAATTGGGTGGGGGAGAGATCGGCGACGGCCATCGTGTCGCACATATATCACTGGAAACTAAATTAGCAATAACTAATATAAGAAAATCTAAGCGGAATGGTCGGGAGTTCACATGGCAGTCCCTCAAGTGCGCGCGTTCTTTGATGAACCGACATTCACCGTGAGCTATCTGGTCTGGGATCCGGCGACACGGCGCGGCGCTGTTATCGATAGCGTTCTCGATTTTGATCAGAAGTCTGGGCGCACTGGCACGCATTCGGCCGGCGCCATCTTAAATGCGGCTGAACGCTACGGAGTGACCATTGACTGGCTGTTGGAAACGCACGCGCACGCCGATCATATCTCGGCCGCGCCGTTTCTGAAAAACGCTACTGGGGCGCCGATCGTGATTGGCGAGCATATCAAGACGGTGCAGCGCGTCTTCAAGGACGTATTCAATCTGAGCTACGTCACCGCGGACGGGCGTCCGTTCGATCGTCTCGTGACCGATGGCGAAGAGCTTCCCCTCGGTGATCTAAAAATCAAAGTGCTACACACGCCGGGTCACACGCCAGCCTGCGTATCCTATCTTATCGGTGATGCGCTATTCGTCGGCGACACCGTGTTCATGCCGGACTACGGCACCGCGCGCACGGACTTCCCAGGCGGGGACGCCTGCACGCTCTACAGGTCGATCCAGAAATTGCTCGCGCTGCCGCAAGAGACACGTGTGTTCTTGTGCCACGACTATAAGGCGCCGGGGCGTGACGTTTACGCTTGGCAGAGCACGATCGGCGAGCAGAGGGCGAAGAACATCCATATCGCGGGCGTCGGCGAAGACGAGTTCGTCGCCATGCGCGTTGCGCGCGATAAGACGCTGTCCATGCCAGCGTTGATCCTTCCGTCGATCCAGGTGAACATTCAGGCGGGCGAACTGCCGCCGCCCGAGGCTAACGGCGTGCGTTATTTGAAGATACCGATCGACGCGCTCTAAGGCGAAGCATCTAAACAGACCCCAACGTGCATCAATCTCCCAAACGGCGGCCGCCGCGAAACAATTGAGCGTCGGCCGCGCGCGTCGTACATTGCCGACCTGGTCACGATGCCTTTGGGGGGATCGAATGAAGAAGTTTGTTGTCGCCGCGTTTCTCTTCGGCCTCGCCGCCTGCGCGCAACAGGCGCCTGCACCCCTTGAAGGCGCGCCGTTGGTCACGCGCGGCGAGTATCTCGTGAACAGCATTGGCGGTTGCAATGACTGCCACACGCCGATGACGCCGCAAGGGCCGGACATGACGCGCGCCCTGCAAGGCTCGCCTTTGATCTTCGCGCCGACGATCCAGATCCCTTGGGCGCCCGTCGCGCCTGCGATCGCTGGCGGACCTGCCGGATACACTGACGAACAATTCGTCGCGTTCTTGCAAACGGGTGTGAAGCCCGATGGTTCGCATCCGTTGCCGCCGATGCCTGCGTTCCGCTTCAACGAAGAAGATGCGCGCGCTGCTGCAGCGTACATCGCGACGCTGCCGCGCGAGACTTCGCAACCATAAACGCATGATGAAATGTGCGCGTTGATGCGCGCGTACATTTCAATGCGATCACAATTTGCGTTCCAAGGTTGACGCTCTCGCGCGATGGGTATTTCATTCGTGTGTCGGAAGACATTGGCGCCGTCCGCCGGTTCCCGCTCGCATTGCTCATGCAGCACAACACACCAGGGCCACGGCGCGCGCCAAGAGAGTCTTCCCGTCCGATGAAAGCCACCGCGCGCAGCAGTGGTGCTGCCAAGTCCGCGGATCATTTTATCTCGGCCGGCGTCAGGCGACGTTTCAGCGAATGGTGATGTTAGCTCGAACAAAGCGGCAACTGGGTTGCCGCTTTTTTGCATGCAGGGCGGAGGAATTTTGAACACGAGCGGATCGCTCTTATTTGAGAGCAATGTCGCTTCGTCTATTCGCCGCCCTTTCTATTCCAGATCACATCGCTGAGCGCTTGCTGCCGCTGATGAAGGGTGTTGGCGGCGCCAAGTGGCGACCGCGTGAGAACTTGCATCTGACGTTGCGGTTCTTCGGTGAGCTCACCGAGCCTGTCGCGGAATATCTCGATTCAGAGCTTGAGGCGGCGACGAGCCACTACAAGCCGTTCGACCTTCGCTTGAAGGGCGCCGGGTCATTCGGCGGCGCTGATCCGCACGCACTTTGGATTGGGGCCGCGCAGAATGAATCGCTGACACAATTGGCGGCAGGCTGCGAGAAGGCGGCGCGGCGGGTGAAGCTGAAATCTGAGCCGCACAAATTCACGCCGCACGTGACGGTCGCATATTTGAACAACGCGGCGCTCTATCGGGTGCAGCGCTTTGAGCAGGAGCTGGCGCTGTTAGAGACGCCGGTATTTCGCGTGGAGAGCTTCGGGCTCTATTCGAGTTTCACGCGAAAATCCGCTCCGAGCCTTTATCGGCTCGAAGCGGAATATCCATTACTCGGGTAGGCGCTAAACGCTTACGAGACCGGAGTCGGTTGTTGCGTTTGCGGGACTGGCGGTGCGGTGTCGCGCACCATTGTTGCCGGCGGTGGGTTCGGGCCCATCGCGCAGCAGCGCACTTGAACTTCAAGAACGTTGCTGTTGTAGCGGCATTCGGTGTCGCTCACTGAGCGCAGGATCGCCATGCCGCCGGCGCGACGGGTGTAGCGGGTCTGGGTGCAGCCGGTCAGCGTGTAGCCCGGGTCGCAAGCGCCAGCGCGGGTGCTGTTGAGCGTGCGGGTGACGCAGACAACGTTGCGCGCCATGGCTTGATCGGCCGTTTGCTGGGCGCGGTTGGCGACGCCGAAGACTTCAGCGATGCGGCCGCCGAGGCTCGAACGGACTTCTTCCGTGTCGCGATGTTGTTTGCAGATGTCGGTGTTGCCGCGTGATGCGTCTTGCGAACACCATTGGGCGATAGTCATGTCGCCCGTGCGGTTGGCGCAAGCTGTGGCCATTGTGGCCAGCGCCAACACGGCGAAAATAGCTACGATGCGCATTCTGGCGCCTTTCCCTCGTTAATTCCCCCGCAGGCTCCCAAAGCGCATAGGGCGAAACGCGTCAACTCTTGTCGCGGTTTCGGGGAATCCTATGTGTGGCTGCCATTTTCCTGCCCGGAGGTTCCAATGCTTGCGAAGCGCATCTTCATTCTGACGGGCGCAGGCGTCTCGGCGGAGTCAGGGCTCTCGACATTTCGCGATAAGGGCGGGATTTGGAGCACATACAGCCTCGAAGAAGTCGCGTCGATTCAAGGCTATGAGCGCAATCCGAGCTTTGTGCTCGACTTCTATAACATGCGCCGCAACACGCATGGCGGCATCGAACCGAACGCGGCGCATGTCGCTTTGGCTCAGCTCGAAGAGGCCTGGAACGCGCGCGGCGGTTCGGTGACGCTTTGTACACAAAACGTCGACAACCTTCATGAGCGCGGCGGTTCAAAGCGCGTGCTGCACATGCACGGCGAGATCGCGAAGGCGCGTTGTCACGATTGCGGAGCGCTCGCGCCTTATGATGGCGACCTCTCGATCAATCTCGGCTGCGCAGCGTGCGGGCGGACGGGTGGCATGCGACCGCACGTGGTTTGGTTCGGCGAGACACCGCTGTTGATGGATGAGATTTACGAGGCGTTGTCGGCGGCTGATCTGTTTGTGTCTATCGGCACGTCGGGCAACGTGTACCCAGCGGCAGGCTTCGTCGCGGCAGCGCGCGCGGCGGGCATGCCGACAATGGAAATCAATTTAGAAGCCTCGGAAAACGCACATCTCTTCGATATGGGGCGTTACGGGAAGGCAAGTGAGCAAGTGCCTACCTGGGTTGCCGAGATGGTGGCGCTCGCGGACTAGGCGCGAACCGATTTCGGGCTAATGTGATTACGTGGGGAAGCCAGGAGCAGGCGCATGATTGGACGTTTGGCGATTGTTGCGCTGGCCTTGGGGCTGGCGAGCTGTGCGGGCGTCGAACCCGCTGGCCGCAACGCCCGTAACTCAGGTCCCGCGCCAAGTGTGTCCGCGCCATCGCCGCAACGGAGTGCGCCAGCGTTGCCGCCACCGCAAACGAGCGCGCCGGTACAAACGGCACCAATGCAATCTGCGCCGCCACTAGTGACGCCGCCGCCGGTGCAGAGACAACAACCAGCGCCGACCGTGGCAGCACCGACGCCCGCGCCGACTCCGACTCCGACACCGCCGCCTCCGCAACGCACGCAGCCATCCGTTGCTGCGCCGCAAGTTTCAGTGCCAACGCCGCCGCCGTCGCGTCCGCAATCGGCTGACGACGACATCGTCGTGCCGGGCCAAGTACAAACGCAAGTGCCGCCGCCGGCTGGTGATCCGCGCAGTAATGAGGAGCGTCGCTCTGACGTGCGCGCGTGGGATCAGTGCTTGACGCAGGTTCAGAGCGCGTTCGAGAGCGATCCAATGCGTCCGCAGCTGACAACACCGGAAGAATATTGCTCGCAATCTCTTGGCATGGCGGATCGCACCTCGGTGCCGGTGTCGCGCCGCCAGCGGCGCTAGTCGGTCTCTTCCAGTAGCTGATCCATGTGATCGTCGCTGAGCCCGAAGTGGTGACCCACTTCGTGGACCAGCACGTGCGCGACCAGTTCAGCGAGATCGACGTCGCCGCGCTCGATCCACTCATCGAGGATCGGACGGCGATAGAGGAAGACCATCGGTTGGCCGGGCGCTGGGTCCATGATCGATTGCTGGGTGAGATCGACGCCAGAATAGAGTCCGGTGAGTTCAAAGGGGTCTTCGACGCCTAGTTCGGCCAAGACCTCTTCGTCGGCGAAATCTTCCACCCGGATCAGCACATCCCCGGCGCGGTCGCGAAATTGCGCCGGAAGCTCGGCCCAAGCGGCGCGAGCCATGCGGTCCAGTTCGTCGAGCGAGGGTGGAACTTGCGTCATGCGCCGAACATAGGGCGCCGCGCGGCACATGGTATGGGGCTGGTAAGTAAGTTGACGCCCCCGTCATTTTTCTTGATCCAGATCAAGTGACCGGTTAGAGTGCCAAAATTCAGAGATAGGTCCGCGCTTCAGGTGGCGGCCACATACCGGGAGAGACGACGCGATGGCCGATTCCGCCGCTCCAATCCGCCAAATCACCAAGGACGAGGTCTATGACGCCGTTCCGCCTACGGATTTCAGCCAAATGCTGGAGATCGACCGTCACCTGAACCGTTCGACCGCGTTCGATAAGATCATCTCGGCGACCCACGATCACTTCTGGGATCCGCTCGACACCAAATACATCGACTTCAAAGACGACTTCGATCCGGACACGACCGACTTCATCCCCGACGTGATGATCCCGGCGTTGATGACCGATTACGTGTCGAACTATTTCGCCGACAAGCCGGCGGATCGTATTCGCTTCAAGAGCCAAGTTGGCCGCTGGATCATGAGTTCGATTCTGCATGGTGAGCAGGGCGCGTTGAATCTTTCCGCTTCGCTCTGCCACGTGCTGCGCGATCCGGGCGCCCAAGAATACGCGGCCAACCAAACGCGCGAAGAAGGCCGTCACGTCACGGCGTTCGCGAAGTACATCATCGCGCGCTGGGGTTCGCCTCTGCCGTGCGGCACGGTGCTGGCGGGCCTGCTGCAAGAGATCGTGCATGCGCCAGAGGTCTATAAAAAGATCATCGGCATGCAGATGCTCGTCGAAGGCCTTGCCATGGGCGCGTTCGCGACGATCTTCAAAGAGTGGAACGATCCGCTCGTGAAGCGCCTGACGCAGCTCGTGATGACGGACGAAGCCTTCCACCACAAGTTCGGGAAGATCTGGGCTGACCGCACCATTCCAAAGCTCAGCAAGGAAGAGCACGAGATCGTTGAGAACTGGGCGGCGCATTGCTTCCAGACGCTGCTGTTCAACCTCGTCGCGCCGCACCAGATGACGGCGATCTACGCGCAGTTCGGTCTCGACCCGGACAAGGTGATGCAAGGCTTCCAGGAAGTTGCCACCGACGAAGCGCGTCGCGAGCACATGAAGGAAGGCACCAACATCTTCCGCGTGCTGGTGAAGACGCTCTGGAACGCTGGGATCATCACCGATCGCACCAAGAGCTTCTATGCGATGTATATCGACTTCGACGAGTTTAAAGCCGAAGGCGATGAGATGGTTGGCGACGCGATCGCTGACGAAGGCATCCAATATCTGAAGACGATCAATTTCGGCATCAACGCCGGCGCGTTGAGCGACGTGAAGGCCGCAGCGGTCGCTGCTGAGTAGTTTCGTCGAGAGCTAAAATGAAAACCCCGCCGAGTGTTCGGCGGGGTTTTTGTTTGCGCGTCTTGTTTAGCCGCGTGGCGCTGGCGCTGGGGCCGGTTGCTGTGTTGGCGTAGCGCCGGTGACGCTGTCGAGTTGCTGCATGTTCTCGCCGACTTGTTCGGCGACCGCGTGTGGATCGATCAGCTGGTAGCCGGGCGGGACGCCGAAGAGGGCTGCGGGTTGATCGCCGCGTTGCAGTGAAGTTGCTTCCCAAAGTGTGCGACCGCTCTCGCTAACACGAAGGACGATGCCATCTTCAGTGATACAGGCGGTGCGTTCAACGCCTGGCGCCGGTGCTTGGCGTGGCGCCCATTCGTGGCCGCGTTCTCCCGCGACCTCGCAACGGCCAGTCGAGCGTGCATTATCTGCGCCCAGCGCTGCCCATGCGGTTTCGAACGGTTGCGGCGCGTCGGCATCTTGGATGCGCACCGCCACGCCAACGACAGGCTGAGTTGTAGCTGGCGCCTGGGCGACGGTTGTCGTTGGCGCGGTGGTGGTCGTAGCGCCTTGAGGTGTCGTCGGAGTTGTTGCGGATGATTGCGGCGTTGTCGTTGTCGTGGCTGCGGGCATCGCGGTTGGTGCTTGGCCGGTCGGATTCAGCACGTAGGCGGCGCTGGTGGATTCATCGAAGACGATCGTGGCCTGGCCGAGGTTAGGAAGCATTGTTTCGACACGCATCTTCGGGCCGTCGCGATAGATCACCGTTTGCACCGGTGCGCCATTGTCCACCGAGGCGGTCGTGCCTTCGATGCGGTAGGAAGTTTCGTTAAATTCTGGGTAGGCGGGCGCGCCGATGCCGCACGCCGAAAGCAGCGCGGCAGCGGCCGCGGCCAACAAGAAACTCTTGCGCATTGAAATCTTCCTTACCTGTGATGGCGGGCGAACGCGTGCGGAGCCGCCACAGTTCCGGACGCTTGTTCCCGCGCGCGCGGAGTGGGAGAATAACGCATGGATGATGGGCTTCCGCTCTCACGCCCCATGGTGACGGCATCACTTGCGCGCGGTGTAACGCGCATGTTGGTGGAACATGGCCTCGCGCCGATCCTGGAAGTTCCGCTAGCGAATGGCCGACGCGCTGATGTGATGGCGCTGACGCAGCAGGGCGAGATTTGGATCGTCGAGACAAAGTCGTGCCTCGAAGACTATGCGTGCGACTTGAAGTGGCCCGAGTACGTGGATTACTGCGACCGCTTTTTCTTCGGCGTGACGGAGAGCTTTCCGCGTGACATCATCCCGGAAGAATGCGGGCTCATCGTTGCCGACGGATTTGGCGGCGCAATTTTGCGCGATAGCCCGGTGCGGCAGTTGGCGGGCGCGCGGCGCAAGGCCGTGACGTTGCTGTTTGCGCGCATTGCTGCGCTACGGAACGCTGAGTTCTAGTTCGCCGGCTGCACGACGGCCGCGCAAACATCTTCACGCGCGACGTCCGCTGCTGCGCTGTACGTGCTCGCCGTTGGCGCGAGGCGGCGCATGAGGGCGATGCCGCGCGTGCTGGGGCTTTCGACGATCATCGATGCGCCGTCAGGGTGCGGTGTGCCGCGTTTGATCAATGTAATCTCGGCGCCGTGATGGGCTTCGCGATCATCGATGACGAAGAAATTGTCGGTGTTGTCGCCATAGAGCGAGAGCGACCAGTATTCGTCCCATGGCGCGGCGGCGATGACGACGGGGCCGTTGCTGAGATCGTAGACGCAGGCGGAGTAGGCGAAGTCTGGCGAAGAACGGACGATCTTTTGGCTCGCCACCGTGATGCGTTCGGCCAAGTGCCAGACATTGTCGCCGTCTTCGCCGAAGCGTTGCATGGCGACGTTCATCAAGACGCGCGGCACGGCGATGATCGCAGCAAAATGCACGATGGCGGCGATGATCAGCGCGCCGAGGACATATTGGCCCCATTTCATGGCGTATCTCCCGCGCATGAAACGGTGGTCAAAACTGGAAGCGCTGCCTCGCTCGGATGGAAGTCACGTTGGGGATTGTAGACGCGAAGCATGATGACGAAGCCGCGCCGGGCTTCGCGTGAGGAGAGCCAGTTGGTGGTGTCGCCGCGAACCGGTGAGATCCGTGCGACCCAGGCTGCGTCGTTGCCGGCGCGGGTCGCGTCGATCGAGTGGGCGCTGTCGGTATTCCGGGCGAGATAGTTATCGTCTGCGTAGAGCGTGACCGACCACCAGCGCGCATCGAGTGGACGGCCGTTCAACTCATAGACGCAGCTTTCGCTCAGCGGCCGATCATGTTCGTCGGTGTAGAGTGAGAAATAGACGGCTTCGCGCGCCGAGAGCGCGAGCAATCCTTCGCGTGCGATGATGGCGCGCGTATACGGGTCGGCGCCGGTTGAACCAGCGGCGCGGCTAAAGACCCAATGGCCGTAGTGTTCCGTGAAGGAGGAGCCGCCGAATTTCAGCACCGCCCAGGCCGAGCAGAGGCCAAGCACCACGCCCGCGATCACAGCCGCAGTCCAAGCTAAAATCCGCCGCAGCATTCCGGTCCCCCGCGCCGCGAAATTATACGCCTGCCGCCGGCTTGAGGTCGAGTGTGAGCGCGTGCAAGCCTGTGTCGAATTCTTCACGAAGTGTGTCGTAAACCAAGCGTTGACGCGCGACGCGGGAAAGCCCCTCGAAGGCTGCCGCTTGCATCGCGAGATGATAGTGGGTTTCTCCACCGGCGCGCGCGCCAGCGTGGCCGGCGTGTGAGGCAGATTGATCCGTCAACACAAAGTGAACCGGCGAAAACCGCTCACGAAGCTGCGTTTCGATGCGCTCGGCGCGAGAAAGATGCGATTTGTGCTCTGTCAATTCCTTGTCCGCTTAACCTCCGGCGCCCATACTCGTCCATCCAATGCCTGACACGTTTTCATACCGTCCCAAGTTTGTGGACATTCGCGTCAAGAAGGCCGGCAAGGCGGGCGCCGCGAAGGCGGCTGAGCCTGAGCCGAGCGAGCGCAAATGCGACCACACGGGGTGCGCTAGCCTGGGACTTCACCGGGCGCCGAAAAGCCGCGAGCGGGCGAACGAGTTCTGGCATTTCTGCGCTCAGCACGCAGCTGAATATAATAAGCGCTGGAACTATTTCGACGGCATGTCCGAGGCCGAGAAGGCAGACTTCCATAAGAAGGAAGAGACCGGCCATCGCCCGACATGGACCTTCCGTGGCGGACGTGGCGACCGGATCGCGGCGGCAGGGCGCGGCAAACCTATGGCCGGCGCCTCCGATCCGCTTGGCATGTTTGGCGGCGATCCGAGCGCCGGCCCAACCAAATCGCGCCGCCGCCTCACCAAGCTCCAGAGTTTGGCGCTCGAGGCCATGCAGCTGGAAGAGAACGCTACCGGCGCGCAGATCCGCGCCAAGTACGCCGAACTCGTGAAACGCTGGCACCCGGATTCCAACGGCGGCGATCGCGGGGCTGAGCAAGAGCTGCAAAAGGCCCTCAAGGCCTATCAAACGCTGAAGTCCGGCGGCCTCGTCTAAGACTTCGTCATTTAGCCGCTTTTCCTGACGTGCTGCGGCGCGTTAAAGTGGCGTGCGAACCCTCCCAAGGCATTTCCTACTCATGAGCACTGCTGCAGACGATCTCCTCTCCGCCAAGCCGGATAAGACGGTTTCGGCTCGCGAATTCGGCGTTGAGAGCGACATGAAGGTCCCGGCCTTCGCCAAGAAGACCGAATACGTGCCGGAGATCGATCCAGCTTACCGCTTCGATCCGCAGACGACTTTGGCGATCCTCGCCGGCTTTGCGCACAACCGGCGCGTCATGGTCCAGGGTTATCACGGCACCGGGAAATCCACGCACGTCGAGCAGGTGGCGGCGCGGCTGAACTGGCCGATGGTGCGGATCAATCTCGATAGCCACGTGTCGCGGATCGATCTCGTCGGCAAGGACGCGATCGTGCTGAAAGACGGCAAGCAGGTCACCGAGTTTCGCGAAGGCATGCTGCCCTGGGCGCTGCAGCGGCCGGTTGCGATCTGCTTCGACGAATACGATGCAGGCCGACCGGACGTGATGTTCGTTATTCAGCGCGTGCTGGAAGCGAGCGGCAAGCTGACATTGCTCGACCAGAACCGCGTCATCAGCGCCAACCCTTTCTTCCGTCTCTTCTCGACGACGAACACGATCGGCTTGGGCGACACGACCGGGCTCTATCACGGCACGCAACAGATCAACCAAGGTCAGATGGACCGTTGGTCGATCGTGACGACGCTGAACTATCTCGATCACGATGCGGAAGCCGAGATCGTGATCGCGAAGGCGCAGACCTACAACACGCCGGAAGGTAAGCGCACGATCATGGCGATGGTGCGCGTGGCGGACATGACGCGGAATGCGTTCATGAACGGCGATATCTCAACGGTGATGAGCCCGCGTACGGTGATCACCTGGGCGCAGAACGCCGAGATTTTCGGCGACGTCGGCTTGGCGTTCCGAATGACGTTCCTGAACAAGTGCGATGAGTTGGAACGGCCGACCGTGGCTGAATTCTTCCAGCGCGCGTTCGGGAGCGATCTGCCGGAGGCGGCTACGCGGGTGAAGGTGGCTTAAAGAGCGCGACGCTCTCGCGCCGCGCTTTGTTCCGTTTTCTGTTGCGAGCTAGCGCGCCGCCAGCACTTGCTCGGCTTCGCGCAATTCTTCCGTGCGATCGTCGATTTGTTCGACCAAGCAGCCGCGCACCAGCGCGCTGTAGTTGCGCGTGCCTACGTCCTGTTGCGTCAGGTAGCGGCATTCGGCGTCGCGGTGCGTGATCCAGGCGCGCTCGCTTTCGCGTAGCGATGCTTCTTGGCTGTACCAGCCGCGCCCACGGCGATCATTGCGGTCATCGGCGCGCGCGTCGGCGATGCGGCGTTGATAAATTTGGTTCAAACGCCGGTCGGCGTTGGCAACCTGCTGGGCGGTGGCTGGACCGAATTCGTCATCGCGATCGCGGCCGCGGCGGTCTTGTGCATTGGCCACGGTGATGAAGCCGCCAAGCAGGGCGACGGCCACGGTGTGGAAACAGTCTTACGCATGTTGATCTCCTACACTCGGGCAACGCGACGGCATCCGCGACGTTCCGAAGCCACGCGCACAGTAATTTTGGGCGCTAAACTGTTCCCGCCGTTCGCATAACCGAGTAATCAGGACGCGATGTCTGCAAAGGATCTCCGGCGGAACTGTTCAAGCGGTCGGTGGCGCAGACGACGCGCGCGTTGGCCGGCGCAGAGGATGAACTTGAGGTGACGTTCGGCGCGGAAGGTCCGCGTCTGTCGCCTGGCAAGATCGTGTTGCCGCATCCGCCGCGCGTGATTTCCGACCCAGAAGCTGAGCGCATTCGCGGGCAAGCCGATGGCTTGGCGTTGCGCCTGGCGCACCACGATGAGCGTGAGCACGCGAAGCTGCGTCCGCAGGGGGCGGACGCGCGCGCGGTGTTTGATGCTGTCGAGGACATGCGCGTGCAGGCGCTCGGCGCCAACGCGCTGAAGGGCGTGTCGAACAATCTCACGGCGGCGTTGTCGGATTCGCTGGAGCGCCGGGGCGCTGCGCGAATGCAGGACCGCTCGCTTGCGCCGTTGGCTGACGCGGTCGCGCTTATGGTGCGTGAGCGGCTGACGGGGCTTGCGCCGCCCGCGAACGCGAAGGCGCTGGTCGATGTCTGGCGCGCCGAAATTGAAAAGAGCGCCGGCAACGATCTCGATAAGCTCGCTGCCGTAGCTGAGGATCAGCGCGAATTCGCGCTGCAGTTCCGCAACGTGCTGCAAGATCTCGGCATGGGCGATGAGCTCAGCGTCGAAGAGACCAACGACGACGACAATCAAGCCTCGGGCAACGAACCACCGCCGCCGCAATCGGATAATTCCGAAGGCGACGACCAAATGGAGGATCAAGCGCCCGCCGAAATGGAGATGATCGAGGGCGACATCGACGATGATAGTGAGCGCACCGTCTCTGTGGATGCGGATGTCGACGCCGACGATCAACAGGATACGGAGCAGGACGATCCGGGCGACAAGCCGATGCGCCCGAAGCCGCGCAATGACACGGACGATCCGAACGCTAATTATAAAGTGTTCACGCGTGCGTTCGATGAAGTGAAGCAAGCTGAAGAGTTGTGCCCGACTGAGGAGCTCGCACGGTTACGCAACTATCTTGATCAGCAATTGAAGCCGCTGCAGAGCGTGGTGGGCAGATTGGCGAACCGCTTGCAGCGCCGCTTGATGGCCAAGCAAAACCGCGCTTGGACGTTCGATCTGGAAGAGGGGCTGCTCGATACCTCGCGCCTCACGCGCGTCATCACTGATCCGATGGCGGCGCTGTCGTTCAAGCAAGAAGAAGACATGCCGTTCAAAGATACGGTTGTCTCGCTGCTGCTCGACAATTCAGGCTCGATGCGCGGCCGGCCGATCATGGTCGCGGCTTTGTGCGCGGATATTTTGGCGCGCACGCTGGAGCGTTGTGGCGTGAAGGTGGAAATTCTCGGCTTCACGACCATCGCGTGGAAGGGCGGCTCTTCTAAGGATGCGTGGCTAAAGGCAGATCGGCCGCCGCAACCGGGGCGGCTCAATGATTTGCGTCACGTTGTTTATAAGGGCGCGGATTCGCCTTGGCGGCGCGCGCGTCGCAATCTCGGGCTGATGATGCGCGAGGGTTTGCTGAAAGAGAATATCGACGGCGAAGCGCTGCTCTGGGCGCATGGGCGCTTGCTGGAGCGGCCGGAGCAGCGGCGCATCTTGATGGTGATCAGCGATGGCGCGCCGGTGGATGATTCAACGCTTTCGGCCAATCCCGGAAATTATCTCGAACGGCATTTGCGCAACGTGATCCATTGGATCGAGACGCGCTCGCCGGTCGAACTCATCGCCATCGGCATCGGTCATGACGTGACGCGCTATTACAAGCGCGCGGTGACGATTACCGATGCCGAACAGCTTGGTGGGGTGATGACGGAAAAGCTCGCGGAATTGTTCGATGAGCCGGGCAACGACATCAATCCTCCGCCGCGCTCGCCGCGTGAGCTGAAACAGCGCGCGGCGCAGGCCGCACTGTGATCCGTCTCTTCGCCGCAGTTTCGTTCGCGCTGGCGCTCGCCGCTTGCGATGGGCCGCGCTCGAACGTCGACGACGACCAATGGGAGGCGGTGAGCGTTGAAGTCATCCCGGTGGATGCCGGCGCCGTGAGCGTAGGGCGCTTGGCGTATCGGGGCGGTTTGGAGTTGCGGTCGCGCAATCCGATGTTCGTGGGGCTCTCGGGTATCGAAATGCTCGATAGCGGACGCGTCGTTGCGATCAGCGACGAGGCCGATTGGATCGAGGCGCAATTGGGCTTCGATGATCGCGGCTATCTCACTGGCTTTAACGATGTGCGCGCCGCCTTCATGCGCGATGAGCGCGGGCGCGTGCTCCAAACAAAGTACGAGGCTGATTCAGAAGGCTTGGCGCAATTGCCGGATGGGCGCTTCGCCGTCAGCTTCGAACGCACGCATCTCATTCGGATCTATGACCTCAATCGCGATGGGCCGTTTGGCGTCGCTGAATTGGGCCCGCGCTTGGAAGGTTCGGAGCGTTTGCCGGCGAATGCGAGTTTTGAAGCATTGGCGGCGTTCGATAACGCGGTGATCACCGGCGCTGAGGGCGGTGAAACGCCGACGACGCCCGTTTGGGTCGCGCCGCTCGGCGCGCGCACACCCGTGCCCTCGCGCTCCACGTATCCGCTGAGCGATGGATTTTCACTGACTGGCATGGATCGAATGCCGGATGGCAGCTTCGTTGCGCTCGAGCGGTTTTATGCACCAGTGATCGGGCCGCGCGCGCGCATCACGCGGTTTGAAGCGCCAAGCCAAGACGGCGGCGACATTCACCCCGAAGTGCTGGCTTCACTTGAGCCGCCGTTCCCGCTCGATAATTTTGAGGGCATCTCAGCGGTGCGCACGCCTGAGGGCGCGACACGCATCTACATCGTGTCGGACAACAATAAGAGCGCGCAGCAACGCACGCTCTTGCTCGCTTTCGATTTAATTGAAACGCCGGCGGCCGATTAGGCGGCGGCGGTTTCCGCGATCTTCTTCTTCAGGTCGCGACGGATCTTCGCGGCGCGCGTGGAGAGTTCAGCTTCGCTGGCCTTCAGCAAGAACTGATCGAGACCGCCGCGGTGATCGACAGTGCGGAGAGCCGCTGCCGTGATGCGCAGCTTGTAGCTTTGACCCAGCGCGTCGCTCGCCAACGTCACGTTGACCAAGTTCGGTTGGAACTCGCGCTTGGTCTTGATGTTGGAGTGGCTGACCTTGTGGCCGATCTGACGGTTGACGCCAGACAGTTCGCAACGGCGGGACATGAGACTTCTCGAAACGATTGGGAAAATTGAAGGGCGGACGCTTACGCGAAGGCCCTGGCAGGGTCAAGGCGAGCGAGGGCGGGAAAACGCCTCACGGGGCGCCCCATTCCATTAAACAGCCCCATTTGGTTCATGTCTGGATCAGCGGGCTACCCTTATGAGTTAGCCCGCTTCGTAAGCAGGAAGGTGTGGGATCTATGAGCAGGTTTGGCGTAGCCAAAGGCCTCCTATTCGCGATCGGGATGGCTGCGATGGCCAGTTCCGCGGGGGCGCAAACCGGCGTCAACCGGAGCTTCTCGGCCGTGTACGCCGTCCACGCGCGCGGCGTCGATGCCGGCGATTTGACCTATAATTTCAATCAAACGGGCGCGACCTACACGGCCACGGCCAACCGCGAAATGAAGGGCTTGGCCGCTGCCGCCCTCAACCGCAGCCAGGACTACACCTACGAGGTGCGTGGCACTGTGTCGGCCGACGGCACGCTGCGCCCGACGCAGTACACCCACCAAGGCGGCCGCCGCCGCGAGGACCGTCCGAATGGCCGGCGCATCAATGCATCGTTCAGCGCCAATGATGTGGTGACGACGGCGACGCCGGGCCCGGCCAACATGGGCGACCCGCCTGCGACCCAGGAACAGCGCCGCAATACGATCGACCAGATTACGGCGATCGCCGCCATGGCGACAGCGACCGGTGATCCGTGCTCGCGCACGCTCCGCATTTACATGGATGGCCGTGCCCGCTTCGACTTCGTGTTGACGCCGAACGGCAATGTGACGATCAACAGCCGCGCCTATCAGGGCCCGGGCGTCCGTTGCCGGGTGCAATTCCGCCCGATCGCCGGTTTCGGCGACCCGCCGGAGGCCTCGACGCTCAACTTTGTGCTGGCCCGCACCTCGAGCGGGATGTGGGTGCCAGTGACTATTGAGATGCCAACTGACGGCGTTGGCGTTGTGCGCCTCGAAGCGCGCCGGCTCACAGTCAACGGAACGCGCTTAAGGAACTGATTTTACTTAGATTTGAAAGAGAAGGGCGCGGTTTTTGTGGACCGCGCCCTTCAAGTCTTGTGTGTTACTTATGTATTAACCGCAAGATATGGGGCGTGAACGTCTAAGCAACAAATCAAATGACGCTTACCGCAGCTGATTCGTTCTCATTCTTTTCTCTTTGGCTGTTCTGAAAGTTCATTACCCAGAGGACAGCCACAAGCGGCTCCGGCTTGAATTCGCCACCGCCGGGACCCATCGTTGCGCCTATGACTGCGCGCGCCAGGACGAAGGCCGTTCTGGGACCCACCAACACTGGGAAAACCTATCTCGCGATCGAGCGCATGCTCGGTCACGCCAGCGGCATGATCGGTTTGCCGCTCCGGCTGTTGGCGCGGGAGGTCTATGACCGGGTGGTCTCGGCCAAGGGCGAGGCCCTGTGTGCGCTGATCACGGGTGAAGAGAAGATCGTCCCCGAAGGGGCGCGCTATTTCGTGTGCACGGTGGAAGCGATGCCGCTCGATCTCGCGGTCGAGTTTGTCGCCATTGATGAAATCCAAGTCGCGCGCGACCTCGATCGCGGCCACGTTTTCACCGATCGCATCCTGCACGCACGCGGGTTCGGCGAAACCATGCTGCTGGGCTCGGACACCATGCGTCCGATGATCAAGAAGCTGCTGCCCGATGCGGAGATTACGCACCGCGAGCGGATGTCGACGCTGGCCTATGGTGGGCCGAAGAAGATCACCAAGCTGCCGAAGCGCTCGGCGGTGGTCGCGTTCTCGGCGGACGAAGTTTACGCGATCGCGGAATTGCTGCGCCGGCATCGCGGTGGTGCGGCGGTTGTTATGGGCGCTTTGTCGCCGCGCACGCGCAACGCGCAGGTCGCGCTCTATCAGTCCGGCGACGTGGAGTTTCTTGTTGCGACCGATGCCATCGGCATGGGTCTCAATCTCGATGTGGATCACGTCGCGTTCGCGTCGCGCCGGAAGTTTGACGGCCATTCTTGGCGCGATCTGCGGCCGGATGAGATCGCGCAAATTGCGGGCCGGGCCGGGCGCTTTACGCGCGACGGGCAATTTGGCGAAACGGGTGAGTGCGAGCCGTTCGATGAGGAGATCGTCGAGCGCGTGGAAGGCCACGAATTCGAGACGATCGAAGCGGTGCAGTGGCGCAATCGCGAACTGAAGTTTGGCAGCCTCGAAGCGTTGATCGCGTCGCTGGAGACGCCGCCGAATAGATCCGGATTGCTACGCGTGCGCGGCGCGGACGACGAATTGGTGCTTCGCCGTGCGTTGGACGACGCTGAGTTGCTGGATCGCATTCGTGCGCCCGAGCAAGTGCGGCGTGTGTGGGAAGCGTGCCAGCTGCCGGATTTTCGCAAGCTTTCGAAGGACGAGCACGTTCAGCTTGCGCTGCGGATCGCGAACTACATCGTGACGCCGAAAGGGCGGGTGCCAAGCCAATGGGTCAGCGCTGAGATTGAGAAACTCGATCGTACAGCTGGCGATCTCGACGTGCTGCAAGCGCGGCTCGCGCATATTCGCACGTGGACCTACGCCGCCAGCCGCGCCGATTGGCTTGAGGATGCGGACGATTGGCGCGCGAAGACACGGGAGGTCGAGGACAAGCTCTCCGACGCCTTGCACGAGGCGCTGACGCAACGCTTCATCGATCGGCGCACCAGCGCGCTACTTAAGGGCCTGAAGCGCGAGGACGCGCTGCTCGCTGGCATCTCCGAGGATGGTGAGGTGACGGTTGAGGGCCACTTTCGTTGGCCGTCTTGAAGGTCTGGAGTTCAAGCCTGACCCGCGCACCTCGTCCGGCCTAGAAGGCCGGGCCGTGCGTAACTCGGCGATGCGGGCTTTGCGTCCGGAGGTGTCGCGTCGTCTCGCGCAAATCGCGCACGCGGCGGATGAGGACATAACACTTGGCCGCGACGGACGAGTGCATGTGAACCGCGCCGCTGTCGCGAAGCTCACGCAAGGCGCGCCGGTGCTGAAGCCGCGGCTGCAGATGATCGGCGCCGAAGAGGCGTCCGAACTTGAACTCAACGCCGCGCGCGAACGTCTGGAGCTTTGGTTGGCGCAGTTGGTGGCACACGATCTGCGTCCGCTAGTGGCGCTGGAGAATGCTTGGCGCGATGGGCGACTGCCGGGGGATGCGCGTGGTTTGGCCTTCCGGCTGATCGAAAATGCTGGTGCGCTTGATCGCGCCGCTGGCGATCTCGATCACATGAGTGAAGCCGCCTGCAACTCCCTGCGGCGTCACGGTGTCCGGTTGGGCGTGCATTCAATCTTTCTACCTGCGCTGGTTAAGCCGCGTGCCGCTCACACGTCGGCATTGCTTTGGCGCGCCGCGTTTCCCGACGCTGAGCAGTCGCTGTTCTTGGCGCGACCCGGTGCGCTATCGGCGCCGCTGGAGCACAAGCGCGCTTGGGGTGAACTTGCCGCTGCAGGCTATCGCGCGTGTGGTCATGTCGCGGTGCGGCTGGATCTGGTGGAGAAGCTTGCCGAGGCAATTGAAAGCGATCCTCCACTGGATGACGTCGCGCTGGCGCGGCTGATCGGCCGGCCGATGCGCGAGCTTGCTAGCATTCTGAATTCGCTGGGCTACCACCAAGCGACGGCTGAAGAGGGCAAACCCAAGCGATGGCGCCGTTCGAAGCCGAAGCGCAAAGGTAAAGCCACGGCTCCGAAGGACAACGCGTTCTCCGCACTCGCCAACCTCATGCCGCCGACTGACGCGCCGCCGCGCCGCCGCCGGGGTGGGCCGGCTTGAGCGAACGGCAGCGGATAGACGTTTGGCTCTTCCGAGCTCGGTTCGCCAAGACGCGGGCGGCGGGCGCGCGCCTCGTCACTGAAGGTGGCGTTCGGCTCGTTCACGAGGGCGTGCCGCGCCGTCTTGAAAAGGCGTCGGTCGAGGTCGCGCCGGGCGACACACTGATGTTTCCGCATGGCGGCAAGCTCATGGCGATCAAGGTGAAGGCGCTTGGCGCGCGGCGCGGGCCTGCGAGTGAGGCGCGTTCGCTTTACAGTGAACTTGACGCAGACGCGTTCGCTTGACGTTCGCGACGGGCCTCGTCATGTCAGCGCCGACAGTGGAACAGGGCCAATGACCTACATCGTCACCGACGCATGCGTGCGCTGCAAATACATGGACTGCGTCGAGGTCTGCCCGGTCGACTGCTTCTATGAGGGCGAGAACTTCCTCGTCATCCATCCGGACGAGTGCATCGATTGCGGCGTCTGTGAACCTGAATGCCCGATCGACGCGATCAAACCGGACAGCCAAGACGAGCCCGATGGCAAGTGGCTGAAGGTGAACACCGAGTTCTCGAAAGTCTGGCCGAACATCACCGTCAAAGGCACGCCGCCGACCGACGCCGACGCCTTCAAGGACGAGAAGGGTAAATTCGAAAAGTACTTCAGCATCGAGCCTGGAAACGGCGACTGAGCTATGCAGTACAGCCAGCTTTAAAATCGCCAAAAACTGTGGTATACAGGTTCCAGAAATCGGGACGTGCGCGTCGCGCCCCGAACAGCTGGATCGATCCATAGCGCAAATCTGCTCGGTTTAAGGGGAACACGGGGTCTAAAACGGGCCTTATGGCTCCTTTTGCCTGTGTGAGCGGACGTTACGTTGAGGAAAGACCCGGTTGTTTCAAAGAACATCGTGGGACACGGAGACACCAAATATGCAGACTGCCCAACCGTCGATCGCTTTCCGCCCCGGTGACCATATCGTCTATCCGGCCCACGGCGTTGGCCGTGTCATGGGCGTCGAGCAGCAATCGGTGGCCGGCATCGCTCTGGACGTGTTCGTGATCTCGTTCGAGCAGGACAAGATGACCTTGCGCGTCCCGACCACGAAGGCCCGCTCATGCGGTATGCGCGCACTCGCCTCTAGCGACGTGGTCGATCAGGCCATGAAGACGCTCCAAGGCCGCGCCCGCGTTAAGCGCACCATGTGGAGCCGCCGCGCTCAAGAATACGAAGCCAAGATCAACTCGGGCGACCTCGTGTCGATCGCCGAAGTGGTCCGCGACCTCCACCGCGCCAGCGACCAGCCGGAGCAATCCTATTCAGAGCGCCAACTCTACGAGAGCGCCCTGGACCGTATGGCTCGGGAACTCGCTGCCGTGGAAAAAGTCAGCCGCGATGACGCCGTCACGAAGGTGACCGCTTCGCTGGCGTCCAAGAAGCAGTCACAAGCCGCCGCTTAATAGGCCGCTACAACCGAAAACGGAAAAGGCCGGGCTGCACGCCCGGCCTTTTTCTTTGGCGCCGAACTGCCGGCTCAAGCGTTTGTGATCTGCACATGTCGTGTCTGACGCGCCGTGGCTGTGAACCTGACACTAGCTGAGGCGTACACTTAAGCATGGCGCTTTCCGAAACCGCAGAACTCCAACGTGGCGCGCAGCGCTTCCTTCGCGCTGCGATGAAGAAGCCGATGCTTGAGGCCGATCACGAACGCGAACTCGCGCGACAGTGGCGCGACGAGCGTGATGAGCATGCCCTGCATGAGCTGACGATGGCGTACATGCGCTTGGTCGTCGCGATGGCGTCGCGGTTTCGTCATTACGGCTTGCCGCTGAGCGATCTGGTGCAAGAGGGCAACGTGGGCCTCATGCAAGCGGCGATGCGGTTTGAGCCGGATCGTGAAGTGCGGTTCTCAACGTATGCCTCCTGGTGGATCCGTTCGGCGATGCAAGATTTCGTTCTGCGCAATTGGTCGATCGTCCGCACAGGCACGACGTCGGCGCAGAAAGCTCTTCTTCAATCTCCGCCGCTTACGTGCGCGGATAGGTGATGTCGGTGACGCCGTGATGAGCGCTGAAGCAACGTCTAAGGTCGCGAAAGCGCTGCGCGTGCCTGAGCATGATGTGGCGTCGATGGCGGCGCGGCTCTATGCGCCGGATCGCTCGCTCAACGCGCCGCTCACGGATGACGGCGATGGCGAATGGCAGGACTTATTGCCTGACAGCGCCGCCGGGCCCGAAGCGGTGGTGATGGAATCGCATGACAACATCGCGCGGGCTGAACTGGTGCATGATGCGATGAGCGAATTGTCTGATCGCGAGCAGCTGATCATTCGTGAGCGCAAGCTTGAGGAGGATGCAGTCACGCTGGAAGCGCTGGGCGAGCGGCTCGGCATTTCGAAAGAGCGCGTGCGCCAGATCGAGGGCAATGCTTTGGAGAAACTGCGCCGGCCCTAATCGCACGCGTGGGCGATCCGGTCGCCGCGGGATACGTCGGCTAGTCGGTGATGACTTCCAGCTGACTGGAATGATCGAGGCAGAGCTGCGGCTCGTCGCGATAGACGCCCAGCGTACCGCGCACGCGGATTTTGGCGCCGGTGAGCGTTTCAAGGTCCGGCCCGTCCCAACCGCTGAAACTTTCGCCGAACAGCACGATCGAGAAGGGCGGATCGGTCGCTCCCTCCATACGCAGTGAAGCGCGCCGGTCGAACACCTGGGCTTCTGCGACGCGACCTTCGACAATACGGAACGGCGCGTTGCCGCGTGCGCAATTGGCGTTGGCCTCTAGTGCCGCGCCCGCCGCCGCGCGGACTGTAAGTGGCCGGTATGCGCGTTGGCCCCACATGCCGCGCTCGGCGGCGCGCGCGCGTTGCTCCAGCGCCATGAGTTCGTCCGCTCGCGCGTGATTGTTGGATCGCGGTCGCACGTATGCTGCGCCACGCGAGACAAGTTCGTGCTGTAGCCAAAACCAGCGTCCGCCTTCGCTCTTGACGAACACATGCGCGATGGTGGCTTCGCGCGGCGCCCCTTCACCCTCGCGCGGCCGACCGACCCAGCGGCGCTCACCGCCATAAGTGAGCAACACTTCGCGGTGCAGCGCGAGAGCTTCGAGTTCGCCTTGGGATTGGGCGGCGTACGGCGCGTCGCCGCTTGGCGCATCGATCTCGGCGAGGAAGACGCGCGTGCCATCTTCCAGCAGCAGTGTGTCGCCGGCGAAGACACGCGCGACGCGGCCTTGTTCACCCCGCTCCAAATCGCCGATCTGCGGGCCGCAGGCGGCAAGCAGCAGTAGAGCCGCAAGAACGAGCGCGCGCATTAGTAGCCGCCGGCCATCCCGTCTTTGCGCATCTCGGTTGCAGCTTCGTAGACGCCGTTGGGATGGCGCATGATGGCTTGATAGCCGCCGAATGAACCGTCAGCTGGCCGAATGCGATGTCCCCGGCGTTCAAGCTCGGCGCGTACAGCCGGTGGAATGCCATTCTCCATCGCGACAAAGCCTGTGCCGTCTGGTTCTTCGCCGGTTGGTTCGACGCCGCCATAGAAGCGATAGCGCGCGGCATCACCAGCGGCTTGCAGATCGAGGTCGTAGTCGACGAGATTGACGATGATCTGTACGTGGCCCTGTGGCTGCATGTCGCCGCCCATCAGGCCGAACGCGAGCCACGGCTGGCCTCCACGCAGCGCGAAGGCGGGAATGATCGTCTGGAATGGGCGACGGCCGGGACGATATTGGTTCGGGCCTGGCGAGAGCGAGAAGAGTTCGCCGCGATCTTGCAGCATGAAGCCCAAGCCATCTGGCACGAGGCCAGAGCCCATGCCGCGATAGTTCGACTGGATGATCGACACCATCATGCCTTCGGAGTCCGCGACAGCGAAATAGGTTGAGTCGCCGTCGATACGCATCTCGGCGTGCGGCGGTGGCGGCATGGTGGTGTCGTTGTGGATCAGGGCGCGGCGTTGATTGGTGTACTCGTCCGTTAGCAAGCGGCGCACGTCGAAATGCGTGAACGTGGGATCGCCGTAGAATTGCGCGCGATCGGCGAAGGCGAGGCGCGTGGCTTCGATCTGCGTGTGCAGTGAGTCCGGCGAGAGGAAGCCCATCTGGCGGAGATTAAAGCCATCGAGGATGCGCAGCGTTTGTAGCGCGACGACACCTTGGGAATTAGGCGGCAATTCACACACTTCGACATCGCGATACGGCGCACAAACCGGATCGACCCATTCGCCCTGGTGGCGCGCAAAATCGTCGTAGCGAAGCCACCCGCCGATACGGCGCATGTAGGAGTCGACCGTGCGTGCGATTGGCCCGCGATAGTAAGCGTCGCGCCCGCCTTGAGCGATTGCCTCTAAAGTATTGGCCAGGTCGGGGTTGCGGAAGAGGCCGTGTCCATCCGGCATGCGTCCCGTCGGATCGCTGCAATCTGCGGAAGAGGATTCCTGCGTGCCTGGGCCCACGCTCGTTGTGATCAAGCATGGCCGCCAATACGTGTTGCGCGCGTTATCGATTTCTTGCAGCCGGCCGGCCGCAAACTCCGCCTCCAGCCTGCGGCGATTGTTCGCCCAGTACATCGCAATCGTCTGCGGGATTGGCGCACCTTCGCGGGCGTAGTGGATTGCAGGCGCCAGGAGCTCCGCCATGGGCTTGCGTCCGAACCGCTCGTGCAGCGCGAACCATCCGTCCACCGTGCCCGGGACGCTGACGCTCGCCGCGCCAAAGCTCGGTACAGCATTCGGATTGCCACGGCGGCGTGCTTCGCGGCGCATCTCGGCGAGCGAAAGCCCGCGTGGTGAGCGGCCGGAGCCATTGTAGCCGTAGAGGCGTTGCGTGCGCGGGTCCCAGACGATGACGAAGATGTCGCCGCCGATGCCATTGGCGGTGGGCTCGACGAGGCCAAGCATGGCGTTGGCGGCGATCGCCGCGTCGATCGCGGTGCCGCCGCTGCGCATGATGTCGATAGCGGTCTGCGTTGCGAGCGGATGCGCGGTGGCCGCGGCGCCGTGCGGCGCGACGACGGGGGAGCGTGAGGCAAAGCTCTGGCCGGAGACGCGTTCGCCGCGACCGAAACTGGAATCACGCGCCGGCGCGTCTTGCGCCGCCGCGCTGGCGCTCAGCAGCGCGATGCCGAGTAGCGCCGACGCCAACGTCAGCGACGGATGGGCGCATCCAGTGCACGTGCACTTTGAGGAAGGGCGCATTTTGAGCCGCGATGGGCTCCCGCCTCCGGCATGGGAGCGCGGCGCGCGCAAGGATGTCTATCGAATCGGCTCGGGCCCGCAGACCTCCAACACCGTCGAAGTGCTGATCCGCTTTCGCGAGTTCCTCGGCACGTACATGGAGCATTGTCACAACACGATGCATGAGGATCACTCGATGCTGCTGCGTTGGGACAATCGCAATCCGGGGCAGGCGATCGCTATCCCGACGCCGATCTCGAATTGGGAGGGCGTCTATTACGAGCCAACGCTCGACTTGCCGACCGCGCGATGACCAACGCGCACACGATCTGGGCGAAGATTGCGTCAGCGCTATTATTCGTAGCGCTGACGCTTTCGCCGCCGGCGGCGATGTCGCAGCAAACGCACTGGCGTGCAGATTATTTTCCGAACGTCACGCTGACCGATCAAAACGACCGGCAGCTGCGCTTCTATGACGACATCATTCGCGGCAAGATCGTCTCGATCAATTTCATCTACACGTCGTGCACGGACATTTGCCCGCTCGACACCGCGCAGCTGCGCCGCGTGCAGCAAATGCTAGGCGATCGCGTTGGCCGCGACATTCACATGTATTCGATCTCGGTCGACCCCGCGAACGATACGCCAGCGACGTTGCGGCGCTTCATGCGCTCCTACGACATCGGCCCGGGTTGGACTTTCCTCACCGGCTCGCGCGAAGACGTTGATCTGCTGCAGCGTCGCTTGGGAATCAGCCCGATCGAGCCTGGCGCCCGCCTTAGCGAGCACGACACGAGCATTGTTGTCGGCAACGAGACGACGGGTCAGTGGATTCGCCGCTCGGCGTATGAAAATCCGACGCTGCTTGCAAACCTGCTGACCAGCCGCTTGCAGAACCATGCGCCAAACGCCGGCGAACGGCAGAGTTATGCAGTTGCGGGTCAAGTCACCGACACGTCACCCGGCGCATATCTTTATCGGACGCGCTGCCGCTCATGCCACACAATCGGCGAAGGCGACCGCCTCGGCCCAGACCTCGCCGGCGTGACTGCATCGCGACCAGCAGCGTGGCTTGAGCGGTGGATCCGTGAGCCGGACGTGATGCTAGCGGAAGGCGATCCGACGGCGACCGCCATGTTGCCGCGCTATCGCAATCTTCCGATGCCAAACCTTGGCCTCAGCCACCAGGATGTCGATGCGGTGATGACCTATCTCCGAGCGCAGGATGCCGCACGAGCGCGCCCAACCGGTCACCAATAGAAAACGCCGCCAGCTTGGAGGCGGGCGGCGTTTCTTGATCGACTGGCTTGCGCTTAGTTGTTGAGACCGCCTGGCAACCAGTTGAAGCGAATGCCAGCCATATAGTCTGGGCTCGCGTCGGAGAGTCCGCCGCTGGCCGTGAACGTCACTCGCATACGCTCGCTCATTCGGTAGGAGATGTACGCGCCAGCGTTGGCCGGATCGTCGTTGCCTTCGGTCGAGGCTTGGCGCCAATTGCCGAATGCGCCTACGCGCATGCGATTGCCGGCAGGGAGCCACGCGCCGACGCCCGCCTGCATGCCGTCTTCGCGTTCTGGCCCGCCGTCGCGCTGGCCGAGGAAGCGATAGCCCGCCGACACATAAATGCCGCCACCGTCGCCGGAGACGCCGACCTCAGACACCACGGCATAGTCGGTCGTTCCAACGCCCAGCCCGCGCTCTTCGTCGCCAGTAGGCAAACGCACCTGCGCCGAAACCTCGACATAGGCGTCCGTGCCGCCGATGCGGCGGAAGGCGCGTTCTACCGAGAGGCGCGTGTCGCCTAAGCCGCGTTCAGCGCCCTCGCGCACAACGACGCCTGAACCTTCGCCGGTCTCGCCGTCTTCGCTGACGTCAGCAGGGCCCGTGATGTCGAGATATGACGTTGAGGCGCGGAAGGTCCAATCATCGACCGTCAGTCGAACGCCAAACGGGACCGCGATAACCTCAGTGGTCTCTTCGCCACCGTACTCGCCGCTTGAATAATCTACCCCAGTTGAAAAGCTCAGACGGACTTCCGCCTGCGCCGTTCCGGCCATCGTCAAAAACGACGCCGCAACCAACAGGGCGAGTTTGGTCGCCCACGTTTTCATTGGAAACTCCCCACACAATACCGCGCCTAGAGGAACACGCGCTTTGCTTGAGTTTCACGGCAATTCTCTAGCGGAGAGGCTGCGGTTCGCTGCTCACGTGTGTCGGGCTCAAAGCGGCGTTCGCGCGCCGGTGTGCGATGTCGTGCACGTTCCCGCCTGACGCGAACTTTCTTCGCATCATGCGAGGACGGCGCGTGTGCGAGATTGACAATGACGCCCCGACTGCGGCCAGCATGGTGTAGAAATAGGGGTGGGGCCTGTGAGACTTTTATTGTGCGCTTTGGTGCTGAGTTTGAGCGCGTGTGAAAAGAGCGACCTCGACAAGCACCGCGGCATCACCAATCGCATGCTGACCCAACGCGGCGCCCCAGACTTCGTCGATGCGAGCACGCCTGAGATCGCCGCCATCCGCCACACGCCGAGCGGCATGGTTTGTGTGCTACCGGCTGATGGCGCCTTCGAGTTCGACGTTTTCCCGGCGGATTCCATGAATGCAGGCGCGCAATGCTCAAGCACCGTTGGAGATGTGGCGACGGCCTGGGTCGTGGTCAGTTTCAGCCAACCGACGACGCTTGATGCGGCTTTCGCCAGCGCCAACACGCAATTGAGCAATGGCCTGCAAGCTCAACCGTGGGACGGTCGGCCAAGCGAAGCAGATCGCGCGTCGCCAGACGGCTTGCCGCACTACCGTATCCAACGAGTTCGCGCGCAGTTTGGCGAAGAGAGCCGTTACATGCGCTTGTCGATGGCGGAGATGGACGGTTGGTACCTCCAACAAATCTCCTCCGCCCCAATCGCTCAAGCGCGCGAGGCCGAAACGCAGGCCGGCGCAGCCTGGCGCGCCGGACTGCGCGCCTTCGCCGAAGCACGCCGCGATCCCGCGCCAGCGACGAACTAAGTCGGCGTCACTCGAACAATTGGCCGCGACCTGGTGAGTGCCGCGCAAAAGCAATCCTCGTGCTCTCGAAGTTCTTCGTAATCCAGGCTATGCCGTCGCCGATAGCTTAGGAGAGCGCCATGAGGCGGGTCGCCATCGTTGATCCCATTCGCACGCCGATCGGCAAGTTCGGCGGCGCGCTGTCGTCGATGCCGGCGGGAGAATTGGGCGCCGTCGTGCTGCGCGCGCTGGTTCAGCGCACGGGGATTGATCCGGCGCGTGTTGACGATGTCGTGTTCGCGCAAGGTTACGCTAACGGTGAAGCGCCGTGCGTCGGCCGTTGGTCGCTGCTGGCGGCGGATTTTCCGGTGAGCGTGCCCGGCGTGCAGCTCGATCGTCGCTGCGGCAGCGGTCTCCAAGCGGTGATCGACGCGGCGATGCGGGTGCAGACAGGCGCGGCTGACATCGTCATCGCGGGCGGTGTGGAAAGCATGAGCAACGTCGAGCACTACTCGACTGAGCTGCGCAAGGGCACGCGCATGGGCGAGTCAGTTATGTACGACCGCTTATCGCGCGGGCGGGTGATGTCGCAGCCGATTTCGCGCTTTGGCGTGATCACCGGCATGATCGAAACGGCCGAGAACTTGGCGAAGGACTATAACATCACGCGCGAAGAGGCCGACGCCTACGCCGTGACGAGCCACCAGCGCGCAACCAAAGCGTGGGCGGAGAATAAATTCGCTGACGAGCTTGTGCCCGTTGCCGTGCCACAAAAGCGCGGCGATCCGCAGATGTTTGTGAAGGACGAAGGCTTCCGGCCGGATGCCTCGATGGAAACGCTGGGTGCGCTGAAACCGATCGACAGGGGCGGCATCGTCACAGCCGGCAACGCCAGCCAACAGAACGACGCGGGCGCGGCGTGCTTAGTGGTTGCGGAAGATAAGCTGAAAGAGCTGAAGCTCGAACCGATGGCGTGGTTTCACAGCTGGGCCGCGGCAGGGTGCGAGCCATCGCGCATGGGGATCGGCCCCGTGCCGGCGGTCGAACGTCTGTTCAAGCGAACCGGGCTGACATGGAGTGACATCGATCTCGTCGAACTCAACGAAGCGTTCGCACCGCAGGTACTCGCGGTGTTGAAGGGCTGGAGTTGGGACGACCGTGACAAGCTCAATGTCAACGGCTCCGGCATCTCACTCGGCCATCCGATCGGTGCGACCGGCGGACGAATCTTGGCAAACCTGTTGCGCGAACTTCGCCGCCGCGACGGCCGTTATGGCTTGGAGACGATGTGCATCGGCGGCGGCCAGGGTATCGCCGCGGTGTTCGAGCGCGCTTAGGCGATTCCCCAACGCGCAAGCGCTTCGCGTCCGCCTTCGCCGGGCTTTGCCATTTCGTGTTGGATAGCGCCGGGCGTTCGTGAGAAGCGCGGCGCTGGCGCAGGTTGAGCCACGCCCGCGACGTTGACGTATGCGTTGCGCGCCATAGCGTGGGCATCGCTCTGACTCTCTTCCAGCGTCAGCACTGCGCTGATGCACGCATCGAGCGGCTCCAGCAGCGAAAGCCAATGCGCCGAAGTCTCTTTGACGAAACGTTGTTCGAGGATCGAAGACAATTCCGGCCAGAAGCTCGGGTCGCGTTGGTCAAAGCGGGCGAAGCTCTGCAACTCCATCGCTTCCAGAAATCGTGCGTAGAATTGCGGTTCGATCGCGCCGACGGCGATGTACCGGTCATCCGCGCACAGATAGCAGCGGTAGAAGGGCGCGGCGCCTGAGAGCAGATTGGCGTCCGCTTGACGCGACAACGATCCTGTGGCGAACGCGCCGATCGCCATGCCCGAAAGCGAAGCGGAGCCATCAATGATCGCGGCATCGACGATCTGTCCACGGCCGGAGTGCGTGCGTTCAAACAGGGCGCTGACGATCCCAAGTGCGAGATAGAGCGCCCCGCCACCGAAATCGCCCAGCAAGTTGAGCGGCGCGCGCGGTGGCGATCGGCCGTCACCAATGAGATCGAGCACGCCCGACATCGCCAGATAATTGATGTCATGCCCCGCGGTCTTTGCGCGTGGTCCGGTCTGGCCGTACCCGGTCATGCGCGCATAGATCAAACGGTCATTCGCCGCCATCAGACGCTCAGGTCCAAGCCCAAGTCGTTCCATGACGCCAGGCCGATTGCCTTCGATAAGGACATCAGCGGCACACGCCGCGCGGGACGCGAGATCGCAATCTTGCGCTTGTTTCAAATCAAGCAGCAGCGATGGCCGCCCACGCTGAAGCACCGCGTTAGGGCCGGTGCCGCCCACGCCCTGCGGCCGCTCAATGCGAATGACATCGGCGCCCATGTCGGAAAGCAACATGGTGCAGAACGGTCCCGGCCCGATCGACGCAAACTCAAGGACGCGAACGCCTGACAGCGGACCGTTCGTCACGCGCTTCTCCCGATGCGTCTCGTGTTCATAAAGTGGCGACCCCGGAGAGATTCGAACTCCCGACCGTGTCCTTAGGACGGACCTGCTCTATCCAGCTGAGCTACGGGGCCAACCGAGCCTTGAGCTAGGGAAATCGGGCGCCCGCTGCAACCTGTTTGCGGTCCGCGAGGCTGGACACCCAGCTAGCCCCCGGCCCATTGTGCGCCGGGGCGCAAGGCAGACGGGGAGACGCCGTTCATGGCGCAGAAATACGCCAATCTCTGGTCGCGCGCGGCGGCCAGCTTAACTGCGCTTTCGCACACGCAAGCCGGCGTTGTCAGATGGGGCGTGCTGATCTTGCTTACGATCGTCTGGTTTGGAGGCGGCTTCTGGCTTTGGCGCGAATTGCCGTTCTCGGAAGCGCTCTATCGTACCTTCAGCGCGGTCAGCATGTGGGACGAGTATTTCAACGCGCATGAGCCGATGCGTGAAGTTGTGCGCTACGCCGCGCTCGCGACGCCGGTCGTTGGTTTGGTGTTCGCGTTCTCGGGCCAGCTCGGGCGCTCGCTCGCACGCATGTTCAATTTGGGCGCCAGGCATCACGTCGTTATCGCCGGCGACAGCGCTGCCGCACTTTCGCTCGCGCAGGATTGCCGCAAGCGCAAGGATTCCGTGATCCTCATTGCCGATGGCTTGGCAGAAGAGACAGCGCTGGGCCTGCGTCGCAAGGGCGTCATCGTGTTTGAAGGCGACGCGACGCAGCTGGAAACATTGCGCACCGCACGGGCGCATCACGCTGCGCACGTCGTTGCGTATGAGCCAGACGATACCGCCAACCTTCAGGTTGAAGCCGCCGTGCGGCGCTTGGTCGGCGATTCAAAGCGCAAGCCCCCGATAGGCGTTCACGTTTCCACGCGATCGGCAATGCTGCTGAAGGAAGCGCGCGAGATGCGCTCCTCGCAGATGCGCAAGAAGAAGGCGGGCCCGCCGCCGATCGATCCGAAACCATTCTCGCTTGATGAAATGGCAGCGCGCGCCTTGGTGCAGAAGGAGAGCCAGACATTGCTCGCTCTGGCGCAGCAGCTTGGTCAGGAGCGGCTTCACATTGTGTTCTTTGGTTTCGACGCCGCCGCGGAAGCTGTTGCCGAGCGCGTGCTGATGAGCTTGTGGTCGGCGCACTTTGAACCGCCGCGCCTCACGGTGCTGACGCCCGATACGGCTGCAGAGCCGGGCTTCAAAGCGCGTCACCGCGAAGCTTTCGCCAATCCGGAGGCGTGGATCGCGGACATTGCGTTCCTGCCGTTCGATTGGAATCTCGCGTCGGTGGGCGATGAACTGCTCGCGATGGTCGAAGACGCGCGTGGCAAGCCGACGGCCATTGTCGTTTCAACCGGTTCGGACCCGGGCAATATCCATCTCTCGATTGCGCTGAAGCGGCTCTGCAATAGTGGCGAGCGCTGGCCTGTGCCGATCTATATGCGCGAGACCAGTCAGTCAGAATTTTCGCAGCAATACGCCAAGGGCGATGAGACGCCGGAGCTCGATGCGTATTTGCTGGCGTTCGGCGCGCATCAAGTGAATTCTACTCGCACGCGCGTTATAGATGGCGCGCTCGATCAGGGCGCCGCGATCGCACACGCGCACTACAATAAAGGTCTCGGCAAAAAAGACGCGATGAGTATGCGCGAACTTCAATCCGCAATGAGGGATTGGAGCGATGTGCTGGAGACCTATCGCGCCGCTAACCGCGCGGTTGCAGATGCGGCGATGGTGAAGGTCTGGGATGCCGGCTTTCGCCCCGCCGTGAAAGGCGAGAAAGGCGAAACGGCGATCGCCGTGCCCGCCGACCTGTTGGAGAAAATGGCGCGCACCGAGCATGATCGCTGGATGGCCGAGCGCCTCATGTCGGGTTGGCGGCCAACGGACGATGGCGAAGCGCGCAACAACGACCTTATGGCGCACGACAAGATCATTGGTTGGGATCAACTCAATGAAGCCGATCGCGACAACGATGTCGTGCAGGTGCGCGCGTCGATGGATGTCGCGCGACTAATGCACAAAGAAGGCTTCGTGTCGCGCGGCTAGTCGCCGATGCGTGCGCCGTCTTCACGCGTGATCATGATGACGGCTGAGCGTGGCCAGGCATTGCCGCCGTCTGGGAAGCTCGACGCTGGTGCTGTGCCTTGCCAACGCAGCGTCGCGAACTCGACGCCTTCGACATTGTTCGCGCCGGGATGCTGAATTGAGCAGAAGAACGTGCGTTCGTCCGGCGCCATCATTGGCCCGCACAGTTCTGCGCCGACGGGTCCCACCAAGAAGCGCTTGATTGGCCGCGGCCGCTCCGCAGCAACGGGCGTCATCAGGATGCAGTCGTTGCAATCCTCGAAGACGGCATCGCTGCCGTCGGTAGCGATCCAGACGCGGTGTGTTGAGTCGATGAACATGTTGTCCGGGCAGGCGAAGCGATCACCGCTGGTCGTCGGCTCGCCATCAACGGCGGTGGAGACGAAGGCAGGCGCACCGCCGCCGCGTGTGCGCACCGTGGCGCTCTCGGCGTTCGGATCTCCGCCCATGACGAAGATGTCCCAAGTGAACGTGGTCGCCGCGCTATCACCGCCGGCTTCATCGATGCGCACGATATGGCCGGTGAGGTTGCTCTGGGCGCGATTGGGATGTTCTGGATCTTCGCGGCGCGGGTTGGCTGGATGCGCAAAGCCGCGCTCGCTATTGTAGGTGCAAGCGATCAACACCGGGCCGAGGCCGCGCCAGTTTTCATCGCAAACCGCCTCGACGTCTTCCGGGCGATCCATGGGCGTTGCGCCCAAGAGCGCGCCGCGTCGCGCACACGCACGAGAAGATCGGCTTCGTCACGGAAGCGAATAGGTGACTCTTCGGCTGCCGCCGCGGCGTTTGCTGCATCAAGCGTGATGGGAATCCAGCGGCCGCCGGTTTCGTTGAATTGTGCGCAATAGAGTTGGCCGTGATCGAGGAGGTCGGCATTCGCCGCGCGGTTGCTGGGATCGAAGCGATCGCGCGTGATGAATTTGTACACGTGCTCGTCACGCTGATCATCGCCCATATAGACTACCACGCGCCCATCCTGCGCGATCGCGGTCGTGGCGCATTCATTCTTCTTGCGGCCCAGCGCGGTGCGTTTTTTCGGCGTTGAGGTCGGATCGTAAGGGTCGATCTCGACAACCCAACCGTAGAGCGAAGGCCCGTGCGGATTGTCCTGCATGCGGAACTGACGCGGCGTCTTGTCGGGAAACCCCGGTCCGGGATAACCGAACGAACTGGCGTCGATCGCAAGCGCTGGCTCGTTGAATTGAGCAGCTACGGGCAGAGATCCGACGAAGAGGCCATCGAAATTCTCTTCGGCCGTAAGATATGTGCCCCAGGGCGTGAGACCGCCAGCGCAATTGGCGCCCGTGCCACAACGCACTGCGTTGGCCGGCGCCGCGCGCGCGCTGGCTCGGCCGCGTTTACCACCGCGATTGCTTCTATGATCCACGGGTGCTGAGCGGCGGGGCCAGTAAACACGACTGGCGAGAATGGCGTGATGCGGCGATTGCGGCCGTTGCCGTCATTGCTCTTTACGACGCGCCATCCGCTGCGCTCGCGCGCGATCTCAACCACGCTGACGCCGATCGAAGCGTAAATGGCTTCAATCTGTTCGGCCGACACATCGCGCGGTGTACGCAATTGTGGGAACACTAGCTCCAACGACGCATATTCATTGTTCGCGCAGAGGATCAGGCGATCCTGTGTCTTCGGCGGTGGAAACGCGTACTCGGCCGCAAATAGAGCGAGCATGTCGTTGTTCTGGCCGAAGCGGCGCTCTTGATCGGCGCGTGTGAGCGCATCGAGATTGGGCGCCTCCGGCATTCCTTCAAACAGCGCATCGCCCCACGCGATCAGCTTGCGCCATGAATAGCCGTTAGGCAGCGAGACCGTGTCTGCGTTCGTTGCCGAAACCGATGCGAAGCCTGGCCCAGCGGAAGCGGTGCCGTTTGTGCTTTGTGCCGGCGTCGCGCACGCGGCGAGATCCAGCAGAGGAATACCCACAAGCCCAACAAGAAGCGCGCGCCGCGAGGCGATGAGTTCGTTGATATGTTTGGCCATGCCGGCGCCCCGCTGAGTTCGCGGCACGCCTAGGCCGAGTGTGCGACAGTGCTATGAAGGCCCGAACGCGTCGCGCATGAGTGCGACATCGCGAAGCTTCGCCTCAAACAGTGACCAGTCGTCGCGTTCGGCAATCGGCGCCCACAAGCCTTCAACTTCGTCGATCAGCATCGTCACCGGCGCCGCTCGTTGAAAATAGGGGTGGCGCAGAAATGCGGCGCCGTTGCTTCCAGTTCGCGTCTCCATCGCGGCGCGGATCGGGGTGAACGCAGCGTCAGCATAGAGTTGAGCTTGCGGGCTCGCCGCGGCGCGCTCAGCGCTCGCGGCGCCGCAATACCAATCGAAGAAGAATTGGTCCCAACCCGCGCGCGTTTCGGTGAGCCAGCCGAACAGATCGGACAAAAACGCCATGTCCGCATCAAGCGCGCCCTCAACCAAATTGAGCCGCCCAAAGACGCCATCACGCAATCCCATCTGATAGCCATGAGCAAAACGCTTCAGCTGTGTCTCAAGCAGCGCCGGCGGACACACCAAGCTCAGCGCGCCGCCTAGTTGTGCGAGCGCCCAGGACACAGCCTCGGGTTGCCGGCCGAACGCGTAAAGTCCGGTCTCGTCAAAATATGCAGCCGTGAATACCGGATCGCTGACCGGCACGAAGCGCCACGGCCCGTAGTCGAAGCTCTCGCCGCAGATATTGAGATTGTCGGTGTTCAGAACGCCGTGGACGAAGCCAGCCGCCATCCAGCCACCCGCCAGCCGCGCATTGGCCTCAACCGCTTCGCCGAACAACGCCGCCACGCGCGCCTCGCCGCTGAGGTTCAGATGCTGCGGATAATAGGCGGCGCAGCAATGCTCGACCAAAACCTGGATCAGGTCCGGCCGCTCCAAGAATGCCAGGCGCTGAAATGACCCAAAGCGAATGTGGCTATGACCGAGCCGCACCAGCACAGACGAGCGCGTCGGCGAAGGCTCATCGCCGCGCGTCAGCGCCTCGCCCGTTTCAAACAGCGAGAACGGCTTTGACGTATAGACACCAAGCGCCTCCAGCATTTCCGCTGCAAGCACCTCGCGCACGCCGCCCTTCAGCGTCAGCCGTCCATCGCCAAAGCGCGAGTAGGGCGTTTGCCCGGAACCCTTCGTGGCCAGATCGAGCAGACGATCGTCACCATCGCGTAATTGCGCGAACAGAAAGCCGCGCCCGTCGCCGATGTCCGGATTGTAAGTTCTGAACTGATGGCCGTGATAGCGCATCGCCAACGGTGCGCTCATGTTGTCCGGCAGCGGTTCAAAGCGCGCGAAATGCGCTTCCCATTCGGAGGCGCTGAGCTCGCCGAGGCCGACACGCTCGGCCCATCGTTGGTTCCGCCAGCGCAACACGTGCTGTGGAAATCGCGCGGGCGCCACCGGATCGGCAAATTCCGGCCCGAGTTTCGCGAAGAGAGGATCAGGCCGGTAGCGCGCCGAAACAGGCATGCAGTGCATCTAGGCGCGGGCCGCTGATAAGTCATGCCCGTATTCGCGCGTTGGGCCGTGACGCGCGTGGTGGTTTGTGGCACAAAAACGCGGGGGCGACGGAAGGTCGTGACAGTGGTGTCAGCACGCACATTGAGCTTGGTCAGCGCGGCGTTCGCCGTCCATGCTGGCTGCTCGCCGCACCGATAACGCCAACGGCGCGAAGACGGAACGCAGCTCCGCCGAACGTGTCGCCGCGCAGCTCAACATTTGCGCCGAAGGATCAGAGGATCAGTTCGCGCAGAACGTGTGCGCCAATCGCTCTCTAGCCGAACTCGACGGACAAGTCCGCGCCGCCCTGGTCGCCGAGTCTGCTGCAATCTCCGACGCCGGCACGCAATTGCTGGTGCAAAACCAAAATCGCTGGCGCGACGCGGCACGCGTCGCTTGCGGCATCATCGATGAAGCCGCCCAACCGGACACCACGCAGCAGCGCTGTCTTGAAGCCGCCTTCCGGGCCCGCGCGCAGCAAGCGCAGAACGCGGTGCAGGAAGTCGGCGGCTACACCTTCCAGCGTATGGAGTTGGTGGACGCCACGCCGGTCACCGCCGAGATCGCCTCCGCAGTTGGCGGCGCGGCCCCGATGGCGGTCGAGCGCGACATCCGGTTCCCTCGCATCGATGGCCCTCACACGCCGGCCATCCGCCGCCTCAACGACCTGGCCGCTCAGCAGCCCCAATTCTCGCTGGACCCCGCGACCAACGAGAACGTTGATTACTCGATCGCCTATGCGGGCGAAGAACTGATCTCGGTGAAGTTCATCGTCAGCGCCGACTCAATCGCCGCCGCCAACGCAACTAACACCGTGAAGGCTGTCACGGTCGTGATGAGCGATGGCGGTCGCTTGCTTACAGAAGGCGATGTCTTCCGCGCCGATTCGGGCTGGCAAAATTTCATCACCGATCGCGCCGTCGCACGCATCTCGCGTGAGTTTCCGGACTACGCAAACTTCCCGCCACGCCGGGACGTTTATGAGACTGCGACGAAACCGCATCTGTGGCTGATCACAGAACGCGGGCTCGTTCTGATGTTTCCGCCGCTCTCGTTCGGCGGATCGCACGCTGACGGCGGCATCGAAGTCACCATTCCGTGGGCCGATCTCCGCGAATACCTGAACCCCGCAGCGCCGGCGCCGATTCGCCCCGCGGTTTGATGGGTGGAGATGTCGCGCTGCTCTTTGCGGCGCGATTGCGCTAGTCAGCGTCTCATGGGCTCACGCACCGGATCGATGATCGCGCTCGCCAGCGTTGTGCTGATCGGCATGACCGGCTTCGGCGTCTTCTTGCCGATCTTCCCATTTCTCTCGCTTGAACTTGGCGCGACGCCGACCGCAACAACTATTGCCATGGGCGCGTATTCGCTGGGCCAACTCATCGCATCGCCGTTGTGGGGGAGGCTGAGCGATCGCATTGGCCGCAAGCCGATTTTGATCATCGGCCTTATAGGCGGCGTGCTCTCGTATCTTTGGATCGCACACGCGCACACGATTTACGATCTCGGCGCCGCGCGCCTGTTCGGTGGCTTGATGGCCGGCAATGTAGGCGCGGCGTTTGCCGCTGCCGCTGATCTATCGGACGACAAAACGCGGGCGCGCAATATGGGCATGCTCGGCGCCGCTGTCGGGCTTGGGTTCATCGGTGGGCCTGCGCTCGGCGCGTTGCTCATCGGCAGTGCGCCTGAACGCGAGAGTTTCGTGCTCGTGTGCTACATATCCGCAGCGCTTGCAGGATTGGCCGCGCTCGCGGCGTTCGTGCTCTTCCGCGAAAGCCTGACGCCGGGGGCGCGCCTCAAGACGGGCGAGCCACGTCCGCGACGTTTCGCGATGCTTGCTTCGCGCCCCACGCTCCTGCGTTTCGTCGCCGTCATGTTTCTCGCCATCGCCGCGCAAGCTTTGATGGAAACGACTTTCGGTTTGTGGGCGGACAAAGAGCTGCAATGGGGACCGCGCGAAGTGGGTTGGACGCTCGCCGCGTTAGGTGCTGGCGCGGTGGTGCTTCAAGGCGGCGGCGCGGGCAGGGCTGCGCGCGTCATCGGTGAGCGCATGATGCTGCTGATCGGTCTGGTGCTATTCGCGGCAGGCTTCGCAGGCCTCGCCGTGTCGCATGAAGTCGCGACGATGGCCGCGTCCTTAACGGCGCTGGTGATCGGCATCGGTCTCTCGACACCGGCTCTCAACGCACTGATCGCTGCGCAAGCCGCGGAGAGTGAGCGCGGCGCCGTCATGGGATTATCGCAATCGGCCTCAGCGCTGGGCCGCGTTGCCGGGCCGCTTGGCGCCGGCGCATTGTTCGATCAACTCGGCCCCGGCGCGCCGTTTTCGGTGGCTGCAGTGCTGATCATTGGTGCGTTGTTTGTGGCGCTTGGTGAGCCGGCGAAAGAAGTGATCAGCGAGACGCCCAGCTAGTCTTCGTATCTGCGCCAGACGCCATCACGATCGCGCACCTCGTAGCCGCCATCGACCTTGCGTACCGCCTGGGCCGCCAAAGGCGCTTTGCCGTGACCGCCGGGAATATCGAGCACGTAGGTTGGTTGCGCCAAGCCCGACACGCGCTCGTTCAGCGCCTGCGACAGCTTTTGGCCGTCCGCGATCGAGCGACGGAAATGCGATGTGCCCTGCGCCTTGTCCAGATGATGCAGGTAATACGGCTTCACCCGCGCCTCGACCAAAGCGCGCATCAGCGTTTCAAGCGTCTGGACATCGTCGTTCACGCCCTTGAGCAATACTGTCTGCGCGAGCATCGGCACGCCGCTATCGACAATCCGCGCGATCGCGCCTTGCGCTTGTTCGGTCAGCTCGCGCGCAGGGGCTGGCTCTCGATGTACGCCAGCGCTGCATCCAGCTCCGCACCCGTCAGCGTGCCATCGCCCTGCGGTCCGACCATCTCGCGCCGGAAGCAGAAGCGGCAATAGACCGGGCACACGTGCACAAGCTTCAGCAGCGCGCGGTCGGCGTAGCGGTGCACGACGCCTTTCACCGGTGTGTGGGCGTCGTCACCAATCGGATCGCTCAGCTCATCGGGCGCAAGCTCAAGCTCGCGCGCATCGGGACGAAATTGCGCCGCGATCGGATCATCCGGATTGGTCGGATCAATCAGCGCGTCCATCGCCGGCGTGATCGCGACGGCGTAGCGGCTGGCGACTTCCGCCAGCGGATCAGTCTTCGCCTTCGCGCTCATCTCAAATCCCAAACGCTTTCGCGTACTGCACTTTGCCGCCGCCTGCGAAGCGCGCCCGGCTCGAACTCCAGCGCCATGAAATGCGGCCCGGAGAAGGGAGCTTGCAGCGATTCCGCTAAGACGGAGGAAAAACCAAAGCGGGGATAGTACTCCGCGTGCCCAAGCACAACGACGCCAACGCAGCCTAGCTCCTTACAGCGCGCATTGCCGGCCCGGATCAATGCGCCGCCGATCCCGCTCTTCTGAAACGCCGGCAACACCGATACCGGCGCCAACGCCGCCGCGCGGAGAGTTTCGCCGCCGCGCACTATCGCCAGAGGCGAATAAAGAATGTGCCCCTGGACCGCGATGTCGCTCGCCGCGACCAGCTCAACCAGCGCATCGCGATCAGAGCGGAGCTGTTCGACTAGGTTCGCCTCATCGTCCCGCCCAAACGCATGCCGCACCACTTGGCGAATGGCAGGATAGTCGGAGGCTGTGGCGTCGCGGATCATCGTGCGGGCGTCGCGGCACGGGCGAGCCGGGCCGCGCCGGGGGTCCGGCGTCCACAGCACGTCGTTGATGTGCCGCGCGCCGGTCGCCAGCATCACCACGCGATCAAACCCCATCGCCACGCCGCTCGGACGGCATATGCGCCAGCGCCGCGAGAAATTCCTCGTCGACTGGCCAACGCTTCCCATAGCGCTTCGTCTTCTCATCCATCGCCGCAACGAGCCGCGCCCGCTGCTCCACAGGATTAGTCAGCTCGCCGAAGCCGTTCGCCAGCTCAACCCCACACGCGTAAAGCTCAAACCGCTCCGCCACAGTCGCATCATGCGCGCATCGCCGCGCCAGCGCCGCTTCGCTGATCGGATATTCCGTCAGCAACGTCATCGCGCCGTCGCCGAGTTGCGGCTCCACGTGCTGCACCAACGCCGCCGAAAACGCATCGCCATCGCCCGGCATCGGCACCGGTGAGAGCTGCGCGAACGCGTCATGCACTGTGATCCGCTCCGCCGCCGTGAACGGATCGCAGCTTCGCCCGCGCCATTGCAGCATCGCGGCGTTCGCCGCCCGCGCCGCCACGCGCACGATCTCGATGCAATCATCCATGATCTCTTCGTACGGCGCATTGGCGCGGTACCATTCGATCATCGTGAACTCAGGCGCGTGCAGCGGCCCGGTCTCGCCGCGCCGCCAGGTCTTGCCGAGAAAGAAGAGCTTTCGCTCACCCGCCGCGAGCAGCTTCTTCATCGCGAATTCGGGGCCGGTGTGCAGATACCGCTCACCCACCTCGAACGCATCGATATGTGTCTCGGCCCCCGGCGAAACCGCCAGCATCGCAGGCTCTGCCTCAGTGAAGCCCTGCGCCCAAAACCATTCGCGCACCGCGCGCGCGATCGCCGCGCGCGCCGCCAGAAACGGCCGCCGGTCGGCGTGGCGCGCCTTATCCCACCACGGGGAGGGCGTCATGACGCTGCTCCTATGCCGTTACGTAGCTTGGCCGCAGCGTCAAATCTGGCTAGAGAAGCCCCCAATTCCGGTCCTTTCGGGTATTTCAGGACCGCCGGCAGCCCGGCGGCAAGTGAGGTTTTCGTGGTCAAAGTCATCGCCAGCGACGTCCGCAAAGGCAACGTTCTCGAGCACGAGGACGGCAAGCTTTACGTCGTGTTGAGCCACGAAACCTTCCGTCCTGGCAAGGGCACGCCGACAACGACGATCGTCATGCGCCGCATCATCGACGGGGTGAAGACGACGGCGGTGTTCAAGACCACAGACGGTCTGGAGAAGGCCTTCGTCGAGCAGATCAAGCACACGTTCCTGTTTGACGATGGCGACGCCGGCCTCGTGTTCATGAATCCGACGAGCTACGAGCAGGTTCACCTGTCCAAAGAGATGGTCGGCGATTCCGTTGCTTACTTGCAGCCTGAAATGGTGGTCGATCTCACCATGTTCGAGGGCCAAGCGCTTTCGATCGAACTGCCGCCGCGCATCACCGCCACGATCGATACCACCGAGCCGGTCGTGAAGGGCCAGACGGCGTCGTCGTCGTATAAGCCTGCCATGCTCGACATCGGCGTGAAGACGATGGTGCCACCGCACATCGGCCCCGGCACGCGCGTCATCATCTCGACTGAAGATGGCTCTTACGTCGAGCGCGCTAAGGACTAATCTTCGCCGGTGACCTTCACCGTCCACCGTCTTGCCCCTGGCGACATCGCGCACTTCCGCGCGCTGAATGCCATGTTCGCCAAGGCGTTCGAGGACCCTGAACACTACGCGGCCAAACCGCCAAGCGATGCGTACGCCGTGAAGGTGCTGTCGAAAGACAGCATCATTCCGCTTGTCGCGCTGAACGACGGGCAGGTGATCGGCGGGCTCGTTGCGTACGAACTCGACAAGCTCGAACAAGAACGCAGTGAGATCTACATTTACGATCTCGCCGTCGACGACGCGCACCGCCGCCAAGGCGTCGCCACCGCGCTGATCAGTCGTCTCGGTGAAATCGCCTCTAGCCGTGGCGCCTGGGTGATCTACGTCCAAGCCGACTACGGCGACGAGCCTGCGATCGCGCTTTACACCAAGCTCGGCCGCCGCGAAGACGTGATGCACTTCGACATCGATCCCAGGTAGGCGACATGCACAATTTCACCCGCCGCACCACGCTTGTTTCCGCCTGGCGCTCGCCGCCTGCAAGCCGACCGACCCCGCCACGCCGGTCGAACCTAACGACGATCGCGCGATGCTCTTTCCGGGCATTCTCAGCTTGAGCAACGCATCGGCGGCCGCATTGGTGTTGGTGCGCTCAACACAGCCGACGGCTTCACGCTCAGCGAACGCGGCGACGAGCGCTTTGCGATGTGCTCTATGTTCAAATGGCTGCTTGCCGCGCAAGTGCTGCACACCGACGCGCGCACGCCTGGCTTTCGCGCTCAACAAGTGCGGTTTACCGCTGCCGATCTTGGGCTCGGCCATGCGCCAGTGACGCGCGAAAACTTGGCGCGCGGGTCTATGACGATGGAAGAGCTGGCGCACGCCGCCGTCGTCCAAAGCGATAACGGCGCAGCCAATCTCATCATGGCCGCAGCAGGTGGTCCTGAAGGACTAACGCAATTCCTGCGCGCCAATGGTGACGCGGTCACGCGCCTGGATCGCACGGAGCCGGCACTCAATGAAAATCTGCCAGGTGATGAACGCGACACGACGACGCCGAACGCAATGGCGCAAACCATGCAGCGCTTTCTTGCTGACCGACGATGTGCTCAATGCCGCCTCGCGCTACACGCTGACCAATTGGCTCATTGAATGCCAAACCGGTCTCGATCGCTTGCGCGGCGGCTTTCCCGCTGACTGGCGCGCAGGCGACAAGACCGGCACATCAGATGAAACGCACAACGCAACGACAGATGTCGCGATCGCGTGGCCACCCAATCGTGCACCGATCATCGTCGCGAGCTTCTTGAGCGAATCCACCGTCGACTTGGCAGCACGCAAAGCCGCGCATGCCGAAATCGCGCGCTACGTCGTCGAGGGAATGAGCTGATGCCGTGGTTTCGTCTCTTCGCTTGCGGCGAGGATTTCCCTGTGATCATCGACAACAACACCGAAGTCGTCGGCTTCTACACCACACGCTACATCGAAGCGCCGACGCAGGGTGAAGCCGAAGCGTTGTGCTCCGAACTTCTGTTCGAAGATGAGGACCTGCAGCCCCCGCCCGGCGACTGGAGTGACTTTCAGCCACGCATCATGTTCGAAGAGGTGACGCAGGTCGCCGAGCCTCTCGACATCGACGACAACTTCTCCTTCTTCCCGATGGAAGAAGATCCCGACGCCGAGGATTACTGATGGCCAAGAAATTTCCCGTCACCATCTACCACAATCCGAAGTGCGGCACCTCGCGCAATGTCTTGGAGATGATCGAAGCTGCCGGTCACAAGCCTGAGGTGATCGAATATCTGAAGATCGGCTGGACGAAGAAGCAACTGAAGGAGCTCTTCGCCGCCGCAGGTCTCACGCCGCGTGAAGCGATGCGCAGCAACGCGCCTGAAGCCGAATCCTTGCTTAATGAAAAAGTCTCCGACGCGAAGATTTTGGACGCAATGGTGGACCATCCGATCCTGGTGAACCGTCCGATCGTGGTCACGCCCAAGGGCGCGCGTTTGGCGCGACCCAAGGAGCGCGTCGAAGAAATCCTCTAGCGCGCGGCCAGGATGCGGCCCAGCAGATCCGCACGACCGCGAATGCGCTCCAGGTGCGGGTAGCGCAGACCGTCGCGGTACTCGAGCTGAACAGTCCGATAACTATCGCCGTTCTTCAGCAGCAATTCGAGCGGCGAGGCGCCGTCCTTCGCGGCGGTGATTGCACGCCGCATCAGGTCCGCGGAATACGCCTCACCATTCACGGCGATCACCTGTGTGCCAGTCGTGATGCCCACGTTGAACGCCGGGCTATCCCATTGCACGGTGCTGACAGTGTTGCCGTCCGAGAAGGTGAGCCCGATAGAGTAAGCAAAGCTCGCAGTCTTGCCGTAGGTCTCGGCCGAACGTTGATAGGCGCTGCGTTCTTCGGTGTAGACGAGGCGATACCCGCCGCGCTCGATCCCATCGAGCGGCGCCTCGGTATCCGCAGCTTCAAAGCGCTCGCGCAAGAACGTGGCCCAATCATACGGCATCACCGCGTTGAGGTTTTCAACGACATCGTCGAACTCAAACGTATTGACGCGCCGCGATCCATCCTCGGACGGCACGCCATAGAAACGGCGCGCGAAATCGTCCAGCGAACGCCGTCCGCCGGTGCGCTGGCGAATAAGCGTATCCGCATCGAGCCACACAAGCAGACCTTCGGAATAATAGTCTTCGCTGCGCGAGTAGCTGACCCACGGCGTCGGCCTGCGCGAGGCGATGATTGGATCGTTGCCGGTGTCCGTCACGGACCGCCAGTCGCGGCCGACACGATACTGATAGGTCGCTGCCGTGCTTGCGAGATAGTCGAGCGCCTGTTGGCGCGTGAACAATCCGGAGCGCGCGGTGAGGATTTGTCCCCAATACTGATCCGACCCCTCATAAGCCCACAGCAATTCGCCGCGCATCGGCACATCATAGCCAGGCGTGTAGAGATCGTTCGGCCGGCGATACTTGCCAATCCACGAGTGCGTGTACTCGTGCGGTAGGAGATCGTGGTCATCAACCGAATTGTCCCATTCGGTGAAGTATCCGCCTGACACCTTGTTCTCACTCGAACGATGGTGCTCCAAACCGATGCCGCTCAGCCGATCACCGAGTGCAAACAACAAGTCGTAGTGATCGAAATGACGCGCGCCGAACAGGCGATCGGCCTGCGCAACCAGATTGCGATGCAGTCGAATTTGCTCGTCCGTCGCCGCGAGCTGATCTGGGCGCTCGGCGAAGATGTTCAGCGTCACCCGCGAGCGGCCGCTGCGATCCAGCTGCTCGACGCGCGAGTAGCGTCCAGCGAACATCGGCGAGTCCACCAACGTTTCGAGATCGGTTTCCGCAAACCGCGTCGTGGCCCCCTCAGTTTCGGCGCCATCAAGCGCCGTCGCGAATGTCCATTGAGCTGGAAGCGTAACACTTGGCCGAAAGCGTATCTGCGTCGCATAGTGTCCAGCCGGATAGAGCAGCATCGCGTTCCATTGCAGGTTTAGCATCGTCGGCGTCATCACCACACGACCTTGCGAGGTCTGCGTCGGCGAAAGGAACTGAAACGTTACCTCGAGCTCACGCACGCCCGCTGGCGGGTCGACGTGAAACGCATAGACGTTCACTGGATCGCGCCGCCACGCTACGCGCTCGCCATTGGCGCGTACCTCAAGGCCCGCGAACAAATTCATCGGCCCCCGGGGCGCGTGATTGCCCGGCAGCCATTGCGGATAGAGCAAAGTAATCGGCTCGTCGTTCGCCAGCGGAATGCGCTCACGCCCTCGGAAGATGCCGCGCATTGTATCGGTCGCGTCGATCTCCAGCGTGATCACGCCGCCCGGGTAAGCCGTATCTTGCGGCGCCTCTATGGCTGGCGGCATCGGCGCACGCTGCGGCTGCGCCCAGGCAGCGCCAGCGGCGCACACCATAACCAACGCGCTCACCGCGCCGCGCCACATCGACATGCTGCAAAACCCTTCGAAATCTGCACCGGCATAACAGCGGCGCCGTTAACGCCCGTCAAACCGGAACCCTCAAGGCGCCGCTCTTTTCGATGAATGGCCTTTGCTTGCGCGCCTGGCCCGCGCGCGGTAAGCGCAACTCGCCGGTTAAGGGAACGCGGTGCAAATCCGCGGTTGCTCCCGCAGCTGTAAGCGGCGAGTTCGTTGGCGATTACCACTGGAGCGATCCGGGAAGGGGCCAGCGCGCATCGACCCGCAAAGCCAGAAGACCTGCCGGCGCGAATGCCTTTGGCCCGGGATGCGGCCGCGGAGGTCGATGTGCGTTTGTTCATTGCAGCGATGGCGCTTGTTTGCGCGGGTGCAGCGCACGCCGAACCGCGCCGGATCGTGTCGCTCGACTATTGCGCTGATCAATTCGTGCTCGCGCTCGCCGATCGCGAACAGATCGCTGCGCTCTCTGTGGGTGCAAGGCGGGATGACTCGTACTTCCGCGATCGTGCAGGCGGTATTCGTCAAACGCGGGACACGATCGAAGAAGTTTTGGCGTTGCGTCCCGATCTCGTGATCCGAGCCTGGGGCGGGCCGTGGGATGCTGAGCAAGTCTATGCGCGCTTTCACGTGCCGGTTTTGCAAGTAGGCGATGCGCCAGATTTCGCCGCCGCACGCGCCGATCTCATGGATGCCGCACAAACACTAGGTCACGCCGACCGTGGCGCTGCTATCGCGCGCGATCTCGATACACGCCTTGCGCGTCTCAGCGCTCACCGCACAAATGCGCCCGTCATGTATCTCTCCGCCGGCGGCGCTGTCGCTGGCAGCGGCACCATGATGGACGCATTGATCAATGCCGCGGGCGGCCGCAACGTCCGCACCGAAGCCAGCTGGCAGATGCTGCCGCTCGAACGCATGGTGCAAACGCCGCCTGCGCTCATCGCGCTTGGGTTCTTCGATACCGGCCGCGAGCAAGTGAACGCGTGGTCGCCTTCGCATCATCCGGCGCTGCGGCGCGCGCTGGCCTATGCGCGCACCGTGCGCCTTCCGCCAGCATCCATCGCCTGCGAAGCCTGGTACGCCGTCGACGCCGCCGAGGCGATCGCTGCAGAGCTAAACCGATGAGCGCCTCGCTTCGCATTCCGCTGGCGCTTGTGATGCTAAGTATCGCCGCACTCGCCGCCGCGCTCTGGCTCGGCCCTACGCAACTCGCAAATCCGTTCGCGTCAGATGACATCACGCGCACCATCGTGTGGGACATTCGCTTCCCGCGCGCACTGACTGCCTGGCTTGCGGGCGCCGCACTCGGACTCACCGGTGCGGCTTTGCAAGGATTGAGTCTTGTTCTCATCGGCGTCGGGCTCTCGAGTTTCGCTGGCGGCCTTATCGCTCTCGCTCTCAATCTTGCGCCAAACCCCGGCGCTCTCGCCGATCTCGTGAATTGGACGCTCGGCTCCGTCGACGGGCGTTCACTCGAGCACGTGGCGCTCGCCGCAACGTTGCTTGGTATTGGGGCGGTTCTGATCTTCGCCGCCGCGCGCGGCTTGCAAGCGCTGACGCTTGGCGAGGAGGCCGCCGTCGCCATCGGCGCCAACCTTACGAACACGCGCATACTCGTTGTTCTCGGGGCCGCCGCTTGCACCGGTGGCGCAACTGCCGTCGCTGGCGTCATCGGTTTCGTCGGCATCGCCGCGCCTCATCTCGTTCGCGCCCTCGCCGGACACGATCCCGCGCGCTTGCTTCTCCCCAGCGCGCTGGCGGGCGGCGCCTTGCTCGTCTGCGCCGACATTACAGTGCGGCTACTGCCGACAGATACCGAACTCAAACTCGGCGTTGCCGCCGCGTTGATCGGCGGACCAGTCTTTGCGCTCATCGCGGCACGCCTCGCATCACGAGGGGGCGATTCATGAGCGTGCTTCTCTCACTCCGAAATGTCAGCGTCGACCTCGGTAAAACGCGCGCGCTCGCAGATGCGTCGCTTGAGGTTGCGCCAGGCGAAGTCATCGCGCTGCTCGGTCCCAACGGCGCCGGCAAGACAACTTTGCTCCGCGCCGTGCTTGGCCTCGTCGCGGCGCTTGGCGAAATCAAGCTCGGCGACGCATCGCCTCAAACGCTTTCCGCTCGCGAGCGCGCACTCCGCGCCGCGTATCTCCCACAACGACCGCAAGCGATCTGGCCGATCAGCGTCGAGGCACTCGTCGCTCTCGGTCGCTTCGCACATGGCGCCGCGCCCGATCGGTTGCGCATGCAAGATCAGCATGCGGTCGATGATGCCATCGAAGCGTGCGCGCTTGGCCCGTTGCGCCAGCGACGCATGGACGAGATCTCCGGTGGCGAGAAAGCGCGTGCGCATCTCGCACGTGCGCTGGCGCAACATGCGCCCCTGCTTTTGCTCGATGAGCCGACGGCTGGGCTTGATCCGGCTCAAGCGCTCGGTGTCGCTGACGTTCTTCGTGCTCAGGCTGAGAAGGGTGGCTCCGTCATCTTCTCAACGCATGACATCGCGCTCGCCGCTGATGTTGCCAATCGTGTGCTGCTGATGAAATCCGGTCGTATCATTGCGCAAGGCGCGCCGACGGCGGCACTCACGCCGGATGCTCTGCGCAAAGCATATGGCCGGCCGGCGCGCCTTGAACGTGTTGGCAGTAGTTTCGCGGCGATCTTTGAGCGCTAGAGCTTGAAGCCGCCAGCTTGGATTTGCGCGTAGAGTTCGGGCGTGATCGGCTTATATGCGAACGCTTCTGGTTGATCGAAGTAGAGCGCTTGTTCGATCTTGGCTGGATCGAAGCCGTCCCGCACCAGATCGACTTTGCGATACTTGAAGGTGCCGGTGGTTTCGATCGCCGGCGCCATGCGGATGAAGAGTGGCCGTGCGTAGCTTGGAAGCTCGTGCACGAGATAGTCGCGTAGGCCTTCGATCTTGAAGCCGTCACCCGGCGTGATCGCGGCCATGCCGGCGCGGCCGTCGAGTTTGCCGATTTTCACGCCATAGACGTTGGCTTCATCGACGCCCGGATAGCGCGAGATCACTTCGGCGACTTCAGTCGTGGAGACGTTTTCGCCTTTCCAGCGGAAGGTGTCGCCGATGCGGTCGACGAAATAGAAATAGCCGTCCTTGTCTTGGCGCATCAGATCGCCGGTGCGGAACCAGGCATCGCCTTTCTCCAACATCGCGGAGAATTTTGCGGTCCGACGCGGCCTTGTCTGCGTAGCCCGTATAATTGTGTCGTGCGTCGTCCTTGATGAGGCCGACGGCTTCGCCTGGTTCGCCGATTTCGCAGAGAACGCAGATCCCGTTCTCGTCGCGGACAGGCATTTCGGATTCGACGTCAAACTTTACCAAGCGTACCGCGAAGTTGCGCTGCAAGTAGGGCGGGACGCGGCCGATGGCGCCGGGTTGGCCGTCGAAGTTGAACATCGAGACGTTGCCTTCGGTGGAGCCGTAGAACTCCATGATCCGCGGCACGTTGAAGCGCGCCTGGAATTCCTCCCACACTTCGGGGCGGAGACCGTTGCCGAAGGCGAGGCGTAGTTTGTGTACGCGATCCTTTGGCGTGGGATCTTGGTTCACCAGGTAGCGGCAGAGTTCGCCGATATAGACGAACATGGTGCAGTTATTGTCGATGACGTCGCCCCAAAAGTGGGAGGCGGAAAACTTCCGGCGCAACACTACAGTGCCGCCGTTTAGGAGGGCGGAGCCGACGCCGCAGAGGCCGCCGGTGGCGTGGTAGAGGGGAAGGACGCAGTAGATCTTGTCTTCGGCGTTAGCCTTGGTCGCGCCGGCGAAGCTGCGCATATAGAGCTGCGCGCGCATATGCGTGATCTTCGCGGCCTTCGGCATGCCGGTGGTGCCGGAGGTGTAGATGTAGAGCGCGACGTCGCGGGCTTTTTGGCCGGTGCGGCGGGATTTCGCGGGACGTTCGGGCGCGAGCTTCGGTTCTTTCAGGTCCAACGCGTGGCGATCGGGGGCGGCGGGGAAAGCTGTGTCAATGATCCAGTAGCTCAGAGGGCGTGGGAGGCCGGCGCGGATGGTCTCGATTGCAGCGAGGCTTTCGGTGTCGGTGATGACGTGGCTGGCGTTTGAGATCGAGAGGCAGTGGGCGAGAGCGGCGCCGGTTAGGTTGTTGTTGATCAGAGCTGAGGCGATGCCGAGTTTGCCGAGGCCCACCCAGGCTGGAATGTATTCAGCGCGGTTGGGCAGCAGGATTGCGACGGTGTCGCCCGCTTTCAAACCTTGCGCGTCGGCCCAGGCGGCGAAGCGGTTCGCGAGTGCGTCGAGTTGGCGGTAGGTGTAGCGTTCGCCTTCAAAGACGAGAGCCGTGTGGTCTTCGAATTTATCGACGGCTTCTTCGAAATCGTCGCAGACAAGCACATCAGAGTCTGGATCGATCTTGCGCACGCGCCAGAGTGTGCGGGCGAGGCCGTCCAGGAATCTGATCTCACGCGCGATCGCCTTGAGCGGGCCCATCCGTCGCCTCCAGCGGGAGGCTTAGGCGTGTTCGCGCGGGAGCGGAACCGGTCAGGCGGTCGCGGCGGTGGCTAAAGCGGGCAGCATGGGCAGCACGGCCAACATGATCGTGATCAAGAATGCGGTTTGGCGTTTCATCGGTCCCTCCGAAGTGGGGCCGGTTTACTCGTCTCCCGTTGCAGTGGTGTTGCGCGTTCGTTTCAGAATCGGGGCGATTTAGCGGCAGGCAATCAAGGCCTGCGATACAGCGTCTGCCCAAGGGAACACCGTGATTTCACCGTTTACGTCCACGGCGAAGCGATCGGTTGGCGCGCCCAGCATGCTGATGAGAGCGGGCTTCGCGGGCGTGCTGTCGAGCACTTCGGCGGTGACGCTGGGCAGGCCTTCGTTGAACGAGCGCGCGGGCAGATCGAGTGTTTGCACTGGCGTGATGATGCGCAAAGTCGTGTCTTGATCGGGCGCGAGTTCGTGCTCGTAGATCAAGGTGAGTTTGCCGCTGCCGGCTTCGCACGCGATGGTGAGCTGATATTCGCTCTCGGGCGCGCCGAAGCCCGCCGCTGTCGTGCCTTCGTCGGTGCGCAGCGTCCATGCGCCGGTCTGTGGCGTAGCGCCGAGCGCCGCGGCGTTGGGATCGACAGGCGCGCTCTCGGTTGTGGTCGCGGCGACTTCGCCGGTGGATTGTGAGGGCGCCGGTGAGCAGGCGGCGGCGAGGAGGGCGAGGGCGATCAATTGTGTGCGCATGAGCCCACCTTAGTTCGCGGCATCGCCCTCTGGGAAGGCGCCAGCGAAATCCATTAGGTAGCGGCCGGGGGGATTGAGCGCTTTGAGGAAGGCTTGGGCGTTGGCTTCGGCGATTTCTTGGGACGGGAACTCGTCGGGGCCGGCGTGAATGCCGGGGAAAATCGTGCCGAGGCGGAAAAGGTCGAGCACGTGATAGACGCGATAGTAATTGCGCCAGCGTTTGGCGGGCGCCGTGCGTGTAACGGGCTTGGGAGCGAGGCCGAGCATCACGGTCATAGGTGTGAGTCCGCGCTGCTGAGGTCAAGCACCGGCGCCCGCGCGAATCCGGGGATTCGGCGGCGCGATGATCAGTGCGTGGCGTCGCCCTTCGACAGGCTCAGGGTGACGCCAGCCTCACTGCGGCATCTTTCTGAGCTTGTCGAAGGCGACGCGGCCTAAGAGCTATCGAGCGTGGTTTGGGGGAAGGGCGCGGGCGCGGCGAAAAACGCGACCGCGATCGGCGCGGCGATGACGAATCGCCGGCTGCGCAGGCCTTTGGCGATGCGCTTGAGGAAATAGGCAATGGCGCGTTCTGGGTGCTGCAACGCGTCGATGAGCGCGAAGATGCGTTCGATGGCGTTGGCTTTGCGCGCGCGGATGTGAGCGCGTTTGTAGAAGAGTGCGCCTGCGGATCGCACGATGCGAGCGCCCGGCGGGGCCGCACAGTGCCGGTGCTTCTTTCTTGGCAGTGGCCCAAGCAGCGCGACGGCGTGCAAAAACAAACTGAGCTCGACCGCGCGCTCGGCATGCCGCAGCACGTCGCCGAGTTTTTTGCTCCGGCCGGTGAGACCGAGGCGGACGATGATCCCGAACACCCAAAGCACGAAATCCAGCGCCGAAGCGGTGAATGCTTCGGCACGAGATTGTGTCAGGAGGGGCGGATCATGTTTCAAGCGACGGCGATGTTACGCCCGTCTGCAACCTCGCCGGATAGATTTCGTGTGCGGTGTTGATGGCGTTGGGATTTTGCGCCGCGGGGTGTGGGATAGGGTGTTCCCCTCTCCGCAAGGGAGAAGGGGCGGTGCGCTCTATTGAGCTTGCGCGTTTCGTGCGCGGCAGTTGGCGAGCACACGCGCGAGCATTGGGTCGTGGCGGAAGCGGGTGATGTCGCCGGCGGTTTGGATGGCGAAGCCGTCTTCACTGGCGACGAGATCGTCGAGTTGCGGATCGAGGCTCGGCGCCGCGAGCCAAAGGCGTCCGTCGGTGGACACGGTGGCGACGTAAGGGGATCGTCTCGCGCGGGATCACGATGTTGAACGCCGTGCCCGCGCCGACCGCGAGGCCATGCGAACGGAAGAAGATGCGCTCGATTTGTATGAAGCCCGTCGCGCAGCCGAAGGTGAAAGCGGGTAGCGTTGCGTCGCCGCCGAACGAGGCGAGGGTTTCGTCAGCGTTCGCGGTCCAGCGACCGATGAGTTGCGGATCGTTGGCGACATCGGCCCAGCTTGGCGCATCGGCACCGTCGTTGCCCGCGCAGCGCGCAGCGTCGGTGGCGCTTAGGCCTTCAGGATTTTCGCACACTGCGGCTGACGGCATGACCGCAGGCTGGGACGGCGGTGATGCGGGCGTGCAGGCGGCGAGAACGAGAGCGATAAGGATGCGGCGCATGTGCGGAGGCTACCAGATCACAAATGCATCGCCAGGTGCGGTTTTGCATGTGCGCTGCTGGCAGCTCATTCCGGCGTCACGCCTTCGGGAAAGGCTTCGTGATACTCGATGCGCCATCGGAAGTCGGGCGTCTGCTGGGCCAGGAATTTGATCGCGTAGGCCTCGGCAATATCCTTGCTTGGAAAGAGATGCGGGCCGGGATGCACGCCGTGGCGCCAGATCGCTTGGATCGGCGTGTGCAGCTTGATCGGCGCGATCACCCAATACCAGTTGCGCCACTGTTTTGCCGGTTCGACACGGACGGCACGGACATTTGCGGTGAGTGCACGGGTGGGGTGAGGGACACCGGATAAATTGGCAGAATGCTCGGCTTCTTCGTGCTTGGGTTGACGGTAGAATCGGCGCTCACTTAGTCGATGACTGCACAACCAGAGCGTCCCATTCGTGGCAGCAGCGAAGACGCCTTAGATCGCGGGCGGTTCGTCTCGCGACTGGTGGATGCTCTCATCAATAGGGCGGGTCAATCGACTGGCGTCGTTGTTGGACTGACCGGACAATGGGGAAGCGGAAAGTCGTCGATACTCAACTTGCTCGATGAGTCCATTCGAGAGCGACACCGCAACTCATATGTTGTGAGGTTCGACCCTTGGCTTGTTTCCGGGCGCGATGACCTGATCCTCGATTTTTTGAAGAGATAATGGCCACGATAGCGGAAGAGGCGGATTGGTATTCGCTGTCCGCTCGCCAAGCGACAAGCGCTCTGGCCAAGTACGCGAAGATCATGGCGCCAACGGCGTCAATTGCTGATCCCATGGCCGTGCCGATCATATCCAGTATTGCCGGTGCGCTTGGTGAGTTGTTGGGGGAGACCAGGAGCGTTGGTTCAATCGGTCTGGAGGAATTGTCAGAATACGCGATCGCGTGAATCGTCGTCTCCAACGACTCAAAGGTCCGCTCGTCGTTCTAGTGGATGAACTCGATCGAGTAGAGGACAGCGAGATAAGGGCGATAGCTCAGTTCGTCCGTGCGGTAGTTGATTTCAAAGGGGTGTCTTACGTCCTCGCGTACGATTCTAATCGAGTGATCCAAGCGCTTGGCGCGGGCGTTGCCGAGGCTGACCGCAGCGAGCGTGGGCGGCACTATCTTGAGAAGATAATTCAGTTGCCGATTTCCATCCCGATTGTCTTCGTCGAAGAGCTCTCGAAGATGCTCAACGCCGAGCTTGGAGCTCTGTCGGATGCAGATCTTCCGAGGGATTTCGAGGATTATCCGAGATACAAAGAGCTAACGGAGAAGCTGGTCTCCGCCGTGATCAGCACGCCGCGCGACACGAAGCGGATCGTAGGAGCATTCAATGTAATGAGAGGTCTTGTCGGCAGAGAGGTGGATTGGGTCGATCTTTTTGGCTTCGTGGTCCTCACGACTAAGTACCCGAAGACATTAGAACTCATTCGAGACGAACCGGAGCGCTACGTCGACAACCCGCTTTCGCTTGGCGAGCACATGCGCCGGTACAGACTGCACGATGATAAAAATGCCGACCTGTTCGCCGGTTCGATTGACCCGGATGAAGATGACAGCGATTTGCGTTCGCTCCTAGAGGTGCTGTTTCCGACTCTTGGTAAGGGCAGGTCGCAGCGAGACGCCTACCCAGATCCAATCTCACATCGGCGTTCGCTGCTGACAGTCCTTCGTCTGGGTCTGGTTCCGGGCGCGGCTCGTCGGGAGACAATCGACGCCGCCCTCTCAGCCTCTTCTGAGGGCGTCTTGGACGCGCTTGCAACTGCTGCCGTCAATGGCGAAATCGCGTCATTCCTTGATCGGCTCGATGATATATATTCAGACGATCAGAACGTTCATCACGTGCGCTTCTGGCGAGGGGTCGCTGCGTTTCTCAAGAGATTGCCGCGATCGCCAGCCGAAGAAGTGGCTCAGTTCGCGAACGTCGTTGACAATCTCGGCGATATTTTACCGCGCGCCGTTAGACGGCAGCCGTTATTGAGGGAGGCAGCGCGAGACGTTTTTCACGATTTAGCGGAGCGAGGTGACGATCTTACGCTGGTGCCCACTTGGTTGCGCGAACAAATGTGGGCTCACGGAACCCACGATCTGCGCGAGCGTGGAGCGGACGGCGCGTGGTACGATAAAAGTGAAACCCTTTGGTGGTGTGGCCGACTCTCCACGGCGTGGAGGCAGAGATTTCTTCAAGAAGACCTTTTTAGGCAAACCTGGGATCTGCACTGGGCGTATGCGATGCTTCAATCCCGGAATTGGGATGAGCGCTGCCGTGACCGGGCAACGGAGCTCATTCGAACGAACGAGTCATTCGACAATGTTATCCTGATGATGTTCGGCGGGAGCAACGTTACGGGTAAGAGCTCCATCGCCGAACTCTGTGATGGAGCTACTTTCTGGAGCAGGGTTGACGAGCGGTTGACAAGCGATGGCCTCGCGCCAGCCGTTCGTCAGGCTTTGGAGAAGTCCAAACAGCGCGACTACGACTGACCTCGGGGAACGTCGATCTCCCCGCCGCCGTCCCGAAACTTGGCGCTCATCTCTTCCATGCCGCGTTCGGCTTCTTCTTTTGCTTTCGCGTAGTCGCGCACGTCCTGCGTGATTTTCATGCTGCAAAACTTGGGGCCGCACATGCTGCAGAAGTGCGCGGTTTTGTGTGCGTCTTTGGGGAGGGTTTCGTCGTGGTAGGCGCGGGCGGTGTCGGGGTCGAGGCCTAGGTTGAATTGGTCTTCCCAGCGGAATTCGAAGCGCGCGCGAGAGAGCGCGTCGTCGCGGAGGCGCGCGTAGGGGTGGCCTTTGGCGAGGTCGGCGGCGTGGGCGGCGAGCTTGTAGGTGATGACGCCGACTTTGACGTCGTCGCGATTTGGCAAGCCAAGATGCTCCTTCGGCGTGACGTAGCAGAGCATCGCCGTGCCGAACCAGCCGATCATCGCCGCGCCGATGGCGGAGGTGATGTGGTCGTAGCCGGGCGCGATGTCGGTGGTGAGCGGCCCGAGCGTGTAGAAGGGCGCCTCGCCGCAGACTTCGAGCTGCTTGTCCATGTTCTCTTTGATCTTGTGCATCGGCACGTGGCCGGGGCCTTCGATCATGACTTGGACATTGTGCTTCCAGGCGATCTTGGTGAGTTCGCCCAGGGTTTCGAGTTCGGCGAATTGCGCGGCGTCGTTGGCGTCGGCGATGGAGCCGGGGCGCAGGCCGTCGCCGAGTGAGAAGCTCACGTCGTAGGCGCGCATGATTTCGCAGATCTCTTCGAAGTGCGTGTAGAGGAAGCTCTCTTTGTGATGGCTGAGGCACCACTTGGCCATGATCGAGCCGCCGCGCGAGACGATGCCGGTGACGCGCTTGGCGGTGAGGTGGATGTAGGCGAGGCGCACGCCGGCGTGGATGGTGAAATAGTCGACGCCTTGTTCGGCCTGCTCGATGAGCGTGTCGCGATAGATTTCCCAGGTGAGATCTTCGGCGACGCCGCCGACTTTTTCTAGCGCTTGGTAGAGCGGCACGGTGCCGATCGGCACGGGGGAGTTGCGCACGATCCAGTCGCGGATGTTGTGGATGTTGCGGCCGGTGGAGAGGTCCATGACGGTGTCGGCGCCGTGGCGGATCGACCAGACCATTTTGTCGACTTCCTCCGCCATGGAAGAGGTGACGGCGCTGTTGCCGATATTGGCGTTGATCTTCACGAGGAAGTTGCGGCCGATGATCATCGGCTCGAGTTCGGCGTGATTGATGTTGGCCGGGATGATGGCGCGGCCGCGGGCGATTTCGGAGCGGACGAATTCGGGGGTGACGAAATCGGGGATGGCGGCGCCGAAGTCTTGGCCATCGCGGATGCCGAGGGCTTCGCGGCGCATGTTCTCGCGGATGGCGACGTATTCCATCTCCGGCGTGATGATGCCGCGGCGAGCGTACTCAAGCTGCGTGACCGTGGCGCCGGCTTTGGCGCGGAGAACTTTGTTCTTCACCGGGAAGGCGGGCGTCAGTTTTTCGGGCGAGACGTTGCCGTTGTCTTCGTCCTTCACGTCGCGCCCGTCGATCTCTTCGACGTCGCCGCGCGCTTTCACCCACTCGGCGCGGGTGCGGGCGAGAACGTTGGGATCGGTGTAGGGGCCGCATGGATCGTAGATCGTGACCGGCGGTTCGTTGGCGCTCGGGTGAGGGAGCACTTCGCGGAATGGCACGCGTAGATCGGGATGCGCGCAGCCGGACGCGTAGACTTTGCGTGAGCCGACGAGCGGACCAGTGGTGACGCTCAACGTTCCTTCTGGCGTCGCGAACGCAGATTGGTTTTCGGGCTTGTTCATGAAGCGCTCCTTCCCTCCGCCGGTGCTAACCGGTTCAGGTTCGACGGGTCAGAGCGGGATGCCCAATCTCAGCCGCGCGTGGCGGCCCCCCGGGATATGTGCGCGTGGCTTACGCCTCGCGCGCGTGCGCTTCAAGGGTCAAGCGTTGCGCGGATCAGCTGTGCGAGTTTCGCAGAATCCGGAAGGGCGGCGATGCGGTCGTGGAAGTGTTTGCGGCCTCTGCGGCCTATGCGCCAGTCGAAGGCGAGCACTTGTGTGCCGGTCTCGCCGCCGAGCGGTTCCATTATCTTAAAGTAGGATGCGTCGTATTCGGTGATGCCACGGCCGGAGACGATGATGAAGCGCCGGTCAGTTAGGCCGTAGTGCGTGTCCCAGCTGTCGAGCAGATAGCGCGTGTGGTTCCACAGTGTGCTCAGGAAGAAATAGAAGAGCACAGCGAAGAAGAGCGCGACGGCGGCCGGAAGAATGAGCCACGGCGCAAGCTCAAACCCTCCGACCAAGGTGTTGCCGATAACGTTGAACGCGATCACCGCCAGGAAGGCGGTCAACAAGACGATGATGATTACGGTCGGCAGGCGATTGAAGACGAGCGCGCGGACCGACGGCTGGTGACGCCAGACGATACGCTCGCCGGTTTTCAGATAGTGCGAGACTGGATCGGACGAGGATCGCCGCGCGGTCATCACGCTATGTTAGCGCGCGCGGCGCCTCGGCGCTAGTTGACGCGCAAATCGCGGAATTCTTGGCCGTCGACGAGCGTGTGCGTCATGGCGGTGACTGGCGCCACGTTCGAAGGTGACGCGCTGCAGCGGCGCTGCGCCGGAGACGGCGAATTGATCCTGGCCGAGCGGAAGCAGCACAAGCGCGGGGCGGCGGTCGCGACGGAGAACAAGGCGGTGGTTCTCGATGGCGATGCTGCGGGCGCCGTAATCGCCAGCATAGTCGCGGAGGTTGCGCGGATAGGCGGCGGATTCGGCGGTGAGAGAGTCGAGCGCCCATTGGGCTTCGCGGCCGGCGCTTTCGTCCGCGGGTGCGCGCAGTGCGGCTTGGAGCGCGAGGGTGCGTGCGCGGGTGAGCGCCTCGGCGACGGGGACGACGACGTTCGGTTGTACGCCAGCGCCTTCCCAGTTGCGGCCGGTGATTGGATTGACCGGCGTGCCGAAGGAAACGAACACGGCGAGATTGTCGCCGACAGGAAGAAGTCCGCCTGGATTTGCGCCGCCGGCTGAGGCTTCGCCAACGATTGTCGCGCGGCCAGCCGCTTGCAGCGTGTAGGCGACGCTTTCGCACGCCGAGCCGGTGCGGCCGCTGGTGAGGACGAAGAGCGGTGTGTCGAGGCGGCGTCCGCTTGCGGGCTGCTCGGGCGGCGATTCATCTTGGTCGCCGCGACGCGAGTGGAACGTGTTGTAGACGTTGGCGCCGTCGGGAAAGAAATGGCCGACGATGTAGCCGACCATGGTGGGCGAACCGCCGGCGCAATCGCGCAGGTCGAGGATCAGCGCTTGTGAGCCGTGCACCATCGTGAACGCGGCATCGAGCGCGTACTTCGCTTGGAAGTGGTCGGGGTCGAAGTCGGCGAGCAGGCGGAAATCGACGACGCCGATGCCGCCTGGATACATGGTGACGTTTGGGATGCCGTAAGCGGCGCGCGCATCATTTCCGAAGCCGCCGTTTGGCCGTGCGGGGGCGTTGGGCTGCGGCGGTCGATACTCGACGCGGAAGTGGCCGTCGTGAGGATGAAGCGTCGCTGTGAGCGCTGCGGCGAGATCAACTTCGTTGGTTATATCGTAGCGCCCAGCCGCCGCGGCGGCGCGGACTTCGGCGGCGATGGTGTGTGCGCGGGCTTCGTCGAAGAAGTTTTCTTCGATCGCGGCGGCGACGTTCTCTGCAACGGCACGCGGCTCGGCGACTTGGGCGGCGGCTGGCGCGGCGGCAAGCGCGGCGAGGGCGACGGACGCCAGAATAAGTCTCTTCATGTGTGTCGTTCCCCAGTTTGCCGCCCAAGCGTGACCGCACACTGTTCGTGCGCGGCTCTGGACTGGAGATGCAAGACAGGGGTGGCTTGGATGCGACCGAATGGCTTTTTTAGACTGCAGGCCGGCGCGTTGCTCCCACGCGCACGCTAAACGGCGCGCTTCGCGAACCAGCCGACAAAGGTGAGCCAGGCGCCGATGATGAGCGCGACAGCGCCGGCGATGAGTGCGCCTGGGCCGAGGTTTAGGAAGGTGTGCACCAGGCCGGTCAGGAAACTTGGCGCGAAGAGCAGCGTGACGCCGCGAATGATCGTTAGCACGGCGAGCAGCGTGATCGCGATCGCGGGCGGGCTGGTCCAGTGATGGTGCGCGGCGAAGAGCGTGAGGCCGCAGATCAAGGTGAAGACGCCGGTGATGAACGTGAGCGGGCCATTGCCAAGAATGCCGGGGATGAGCAGCACCATGTCGTTGAAGCGCGCGAGCACAATGGCGCCGACGATGATCAAGAGCGGGCCGACGACGCGGGCGCAGAAATGGGTGGTTGCGGTTTGGGATTCAGTCATGGGTGCTCCAGCCTTGCTCATGGTAACGCGCGGGCCGAATTCCGGTTCGGTTCGCCCGGATGGAGAGCCGGTCTTAGCCCAAATTGTACCGCGATTGCGGGCGAAGCGTAGTGTCGCAGGGCGCTGGAGGCGTCCTGGCATTGCGTGACGCGCGGCGCGTGCGCATGTTGCCGGCAGGAGACGACGCGCATGGGTACGCCTGCAGATTACACCATTATCGTGCTGCTGGTGGCGATGGGCGTCGGGCTCTGGACGCTGCTGGATCGGCTGACGCAGCTGCAACGGGACGTTGATGCGCTGAAGCGGCAAGTGGGCGTGAACGATCCGCCTGCGGACGCGGGCTGAGCTTTAGGCCTTGTCGGTGTGCGGCGCCGCAAGTGGCTCGGGCGCGATGAGCCGCGTCGTTGATTGACTGAACTCGATATCGTCGCGCGCGAAGGCAAGGCGGATGCGGCGCAGGTAATCGCGCTGAACCGTCCATTGCTTGCCGGGATTGGTGCGGATACGCGCCTTCAGTAGAACGCCGGCTTCTGACACGCGATCGACGCCGGCGATTTCGATGGGCGATACGATGAGACCAGCGAACGCAGGTTCAGCGCGCATCTCGTCGCCGGTTTGCTTCATCAGTTCGATGGCCTTGGCGATATCCGCGCCGTGATCGAGCGGAAGCTCGAACACAGCGAATGCGAAATCCTTGGTCATGTTGTGAATGACTTGCGCTTCGCTGTACGGGAAAATGTGCAGCGTGCCGTTGAAGTCGCGCAGCTTGATTGTGCGCAGCGACATGGATTCAACCGAGCCGCTGAAGTCTCCAATCTTCACAACATCGCCGATCGAGACGGAATCCTCCATGATCAGGAAGAGGCCGGTGAGGAAGTCCTTTACGATCGTCTGCGCGCCGAAGCCGACGGCGAGGCCGACGATCCCGGCGCCCGCGAGGAGCGGTCCGATTTCGACACCGACTTCCGAGAGCGCCATCATCGCCGCGAGGATGACGACAATCGTGGTGGCGAGGCCGGAGAGAACAGGTCCGAGTGTGCGGATCTGAGCAGAGCGACGTGGGCTGCGTGAGTTGTGCGCAATGCGATCGAAGACACGCCGGATCCGAGCTGGCCGAGGACGATGGCGGCCAGCGCCAGCACTAGCATGATGGCGATGCGGCCCATGACGGAGAAGAACCCGTAGATCGGGCTGTCGCGGAGGTCGCTAAAGTCGAAGCCCCTAAGGCGCAGCACGACAATCAGCGCGCCGACGAAGATGGCGAGGCGCGCGACGCGCATGGTCCAGCGGCCGATGTTGAGATGTTGTTTTGGCGCTGTTGCGTCGTCCTTCGGTGCGATGCGCTCTGTGATCGCTTTGAGGATGACGTGCAGACCCCAAATGATGATCACGGCGCCGAAGAAGACGAGCAGGGAGAGGCCGGCGCGTAGCAGCGCTTGCTCAGGATTGAGTGTCAGCAAGCCGGAGAAGAAACTCTCGATGTGCTGCGCGAACGTGTTGAACGTGTACTCAGCCGGCGGCGTTGTCGGTGTTGTCGTCGTCATCATCATGTGAGTGCGATATTATGGCGAACCAGAACGATTTCGAGCCCGATCAGGCGCTTGGCTTTGCAAACACGAGGACAACCCATCCCAGAATGAGTGTTATTCCCCCGACAGGCGCGAGCATGATCAGTGCGCGACTGTGGGTGATTGCGAGCGTGTAAAGAATTCCACCGAAGATCGCGGCGCCGGCGAGGATCATAATGCCGGCAACGAGGTTCAGAACGCCGCTGCGATTGGCGAGCGCTAGCCCTGCCGCTGCGGCGCCGAGCTGAATGAAGGCGGCGAGCTGAATGCGATCGAGATCTTCCGGCGCGGGCTGCAAGGCGTGCGCGGCAAGCACGAGCATGACGAGCGCGACAACACCGGAAAGAGCCGCAAAGACGTTGAGCAGGCGCATAGAGGCTCCTAGATAGGAGCATTGTCAACAATCCATGCGCGGCGTCCAGACTGCGCGTCCAGGAGCGGCAACATGCAGCAGAAACGCGAAATCGGACGCAGCGGCATCAAGATCGCGCCGCTGGTGCTGGGCGGCAATGTGTTCGGCTGGAATGCCGATCAAGCGACGTCATCGGCTGTTCTCGATGCCTTTCGTGGATGGTGGCGGCGATGCGATCGATACGGCCGATGTTTATTCGGCATGGGTACCTGGTCACAAAGGCGGTGAGAGCGAGACCGTGATTGGCGCGTGGCTGAAGCAAAGCGGCAAGCGCAATAAGGTCGTGATCTGCACCAAAGTCGGGATGTTGCCGACGCGGCTTGGAATCAAGCGGCAAAACATCATCGATGCGTGCGAGGACTCGCTGAAGCGGATGGGGATCGACACGATCGATCTTTATTGGTTGCACCGCGACGATGAAGCGACGGACGCGGACGAATATACGGGCGCGCTGGATACGTTGTTGAAGGCGGGAAAGATCCGCTCGTTTGGCGCGTCGAACTTCAAGCCGGGGCGGTTTGCGGAAGGTATCGCTGCGGCGAAGAAGGTGGGCGTGCACTATGATGCGCAGCAGCCTGAGTACAATTTGCTGAACCGCGAGATCGAGGCGGAGCTTGTGCCGCTTTGCGAGCGCGAGAGTGTTTCGATCCTGCCGTACTACAGCTTGGCCAACGGCTATCTCACCGGGAAGTACCGGAGTGAGGCGGATAAGTCGAAGAGCCTGCGCGGCGGACGCATGGATAAGTACATGGAGGGCAAGGGTCCTGCCGTGTTGGCGGTGTTGGATGATATCGCGGCGCGAACGAAGGCGACGCAGGCGCAGCTGGCGTTGGCATGGGTGATGGCGAAACTGCCGACCGGCGCGCCGATCGCCAGCGCGACGAGTGTGACGCAGCTCCATGAGTTGATTGGCGCGCTCAATGTGGCGCTGAGCGCGGACGATATATCCGCGCTCGATCGCGCCAGCGCTTAGCCGCGACGGGCGTAAATTAGGGCGTCGGCCTGGGCGACAGCATCGCGTGTCGCTTCACGCACGCATTCACGCTCGGTCGTGATCGGCGCGCCGCGGCTGGCGCGCTCGACTTCGTCGCAAGCTTCGCGCGCGGTGTATTCGATGCGGCGATAGAGTTCATCGATGTCTGAATCGTAGCGGAGGTCGAGGCCGTTGGTGTCGACGACGCGTTGGAACGTGAGTTCTTCGATCGGAATGCCGCTGCTGCTGCGGCCAGTGCGCTCGCGGTAGACGTAAGGCGCGATGACGGTGATTTCGTCATCGTAGTAGCCGGTATCTTTCACCGATTGCGCCGACGCGGAGGCGGCAAATGTTGTGAGGGCGATCGCGGCGGTTGCGATCCATAGTGTGGTCTTGTGGGTCACGGGGGAGGCTCCAGAGTTCCGCAAGCGGGACGGCGCTGCGGATCGATTGTCGAACCCGGTCTGCGTGCGATCAGTTCCGCGCGGAACCTTTACCAGCCGCCGCCGCCACCGCCGCCGCCACCACCACCTGAGGATCCGCCGCCGCCCGAACCGGATGAGCTTGAGCTCTGCGGCATCGATGAGCTGACACCTGAACTCATATTTGAGACCATCGAGTCTGAGAGCGACGCGAACGATTGGCTGCCAACGCTGATGCCTGCCCAACTCGGGTGGTAGTTCGCTGCTTCTTGCGGAATGAGTTTCTCGAAATGCTTGGTCCACGGCTTTTCGACGCCGAGCGCAACCGCATAGGGGAGGAATTTCTCGTAACGCTCCGTCGTCATTGGCGGGGGCGCGTCTGAGCCGGGTTTCACCGCGTTGAGCTGAAGTTTCTCAGCCGTTTCCATGTAGAGCTTGAAGCCTTCGATCTCGGTGCGGAGCTTTTGGCCTTTCTCCGTCGGCGCCGGCATCAGGTACATGAAGAGGATGTTGAGCGCGGCAAGCGCGAGCAGGCCGAGCGTCAACCACCATGTCCATTCGTTGGCGAGGAACGCTGCTGCGACGACGACAATGATCGAGATGGCGAGCGCTGTGATCGTGTAGCCGAGATTCCAGCGGAAATAGCCTTCGCCGTATCTCTCTCCGAGCGTCTTGGTGAAGCTCGTGTAGGCGCTGGTGAAGCCGGTATCGACTGCGCCGCCGAGTGTCTTTTGCGTGCCGCCACCGAAGAGATCAGTCTCGAACGCGAGATCTTCCGGCGCGATGCCGTCAATGCCGGCGGATGTCGAAGAAGAGTTGCGCGTTAGCCGGGTGTGCTTCTTGTCCGCTGCGTCGACGGTGATGCGGCCTTTGATGGCAAGATACATCAAGGTGGCGATCAAGGCGCGGTGCCCTTCGGCGCCGCCGCGATTGTAAATGTAGTGCACGCCGGCCGGGGAATAGCCTTGCGGCGCTTCGTAGCGCGGAAACACCGGGTCTTTTTGCGGATCGCGGCCGACGCGGTTGAAGCCACGATAGAGCCAGATGAAGAGGCCGAGCATCGAGGCGGCGAGCACCGAAAGCGAGCCCCAACGCTGCCACCAGAGACTCGCGATGTCGCTCGCGGACGGCGGATCGATGACGCCTTTATCGAACGCGATCGAAACGCTGAGACCTTCCTGCGCGTAGAGCAGACGCGTCGTGTTGAAGATTTGCCGTTCGCCGGCGGTGGTGACCGTGAAGTCGCCGCCGGTCGCGCCTTGGCCGCCGGTGAAGCCGTGAACTTCGCGAATGTGCACCTCGCGCGGCAAGGTGATGGATGCGGTCGCGTGCGCGATCGGGAAGTTCCAGTAATTGCCGGTGACGTTCCAGTAAAACTCGTCGTGATCTGCGAAGTAACGGATTTGGTTTTTGACGCGATAGCGGATGACGTAGGTGTGGTCGCCGTTGTCGAGGAAGACGTCTTCGTCGCCAATGATAATGCGATAGGCATTGCCTTCGGTTTCGGTGTCGTACTTTTCGCGGCGGTTGTCGCGCTGCACGGTGAGGACGTCGTATTCGTAGTGGAAGCGCGCGCCGTCCTGTTCGTAGAAGCGAGGCAGGTCGCGGAAGATGCCGCGGCGGATTTCGTTGCCTTCGGAGCGGACGTTGATGGTTTCGGTGACGATAATGTCGCCGTCGCGTTCGACTTTGATGGCGACGTCGAAATTGTTGATCTGCTCGGTTGCCAGGGCGGGTGTCGCGAAGAAGAGCGCGATCAGTGCGAAGAAGAGAGCGCGGATCGTCATTGCGGATTGAGTCCGAGTGTTGGCACGTCGCGATCGCCCGCGGCGGTGATTTCGAAGAAGGCGCGTTTGCCCATGCCGAAGCCGCCAGCGACGACGTTTGAAGGGAAGCTCTCGACGGCAGTGTTCAGCTCGCGAACGGCGCCGTTATAGAAGCGGCGCGCCATTTCAATCTTGTTCTCGGTCTCGGACAGCTCTTTCTGAAGATCGAGAAAGTTCTGGTTCGCTTTGAGTTCGGGATAGGCCTCGCCGAGCGCGATGAGGCGGCCGACTGGTTTTGAAAGCGCGCTCTCAGCTTCGCCGCGTTGCGTGGCATTGTTGCCAGCGGCGAGGGCGGCATTGCGCTTCTCGGCGACATCTTCGAAGAGCTGGCGCTCATGCGCGGCGTAGGCCTGCACCGTCGTCACCAATTGCGGGATGAGATCGGCGCGGCGTTTCAGCTGCACGTCGATGTCGGCCCAACCACTATTGACCATCTGACGCTTGGAGATCAGCTGGTTGAAGAGAACGATGACGATGATCGCGACGATGGCGATGGCGGCGAAGATGTAAAGTCCGGTCAAAGCGTTGGCCTTATCGGTTATTGGGAGGTGGCGGCGTGGCGCCCAGCGTGAATCGTATGGTGCGCTGAACATGGCGCTCGCCGTCGGCGGAAACGGTCGCGTTTGCGACGTGCTCAGGACCGAGCACCCAACGGCACGCGATGCCAAGAGCGGAATCGCCAAACCCGAAGCCCGGCGGCGTTTCTTCGATAACCGAGCAGATCTTGATTGTATTGGCTTCAGTCAGAGTGCAGTCGATGCGCGCCGAGCCGTCCAAGTTTCGCTCTTGCGCGCGCTCAGGATAGAAACGACGCCGTTCGCCGGCGTCGGGACAAAACTGCTCCATATTTACGCTTGGCGCCGGCTCCGGCGCTGCGACTTGTGCGTGCGCCGCCGACGTAAACGCCAGAGCTGCAAGGGCGGAAATGTAGCGTCTGGCCATGATCCAATCCTCGACGCCGACTTACACGCCAAACAGCCGCTTGTACAATCGGCTACGTCCGCAGGATTTTCTCCATCGCCTTGCCCTTGGCGAGTTCGTCGATGAGTTTATCGAGGTAGCGGATCTCGCGCATCGTCGGTTCCTCGATCTCTTCGATGCGGACACCGCAGACAACGCCGGTGATGAGTGCGCGCGACGGGTTCATCTTTGGCGCTTGATCGAAGAAGTCTTCGAAGGTCGTCTTCTTTTCGATCTGCGCTTCGAGCTTCTTTTGCGTGTAGCCGGTGAGCCAGCGAATGATTTCGTCGACTTCCGCCTTGGTGCGGCCTTTCTTTTCGACCTTCGCGATGTAGAGCGGATAAACGCGCGCGAAGCTCATCGTATAGATGCGGTGTTTGGTCGTGGTCGGCTTCATGCGCCAGCGCGGTTGTTGACCAGATCATCGACGACGCTTGGATCCGCGAGCGTTGAGATGTCCCCGAGATTGCTCACATCGTTCTCAGCGATTTTGCGCAAGATGCGGCGCATGATTTTGCCGCTGCGCGTTTTCGGCAGGCCGGGCGCCCATTGGATGATGTCGGGCGTCGCTGTTGGGCCAATCTCGTGGCGGACCATTTGGACGAGTTCGCGTTTTAGCTCGTCGCTCGGCTCGATGCCTTGCTTCAAGGTGACGAAGCAATAGATGCCCTGGCCTTTGATGTCGTGCGGATAGCCGACGACGGCGGCTTCGGCGACTTTCGTATCCGCCACGAGCGCGCTTTCGATTTCGGCGGTGCCGATGCGGTGGCCGCTGACATTGAGCACATCATCGACGCGGCCGGTGATCCAGTAATAGCCGTCCTCGTCGCGGCGACAGCCGTCGCCGGTGAAATATGTGCCGGGATAGGTGCGGAAGTAGGTTTCGAAAAAGCGTTGGTGATCGCCGTATACGGTGCGCATTTGGCCGGGCCATGAATCGAGCAGCACGAGATTGCCGCTGTTTGCACCTTCGAGGAAATTGCCTTTGTCGTCGACGAGCGCGGGGCGGATGCCGAAGAAGGGGCGTGTGGCGCTGCCTGGTTTCATCGCAGTCGCGCCGGGAAGATTGGTGATCAGCGCGGCGCCGGTTTCGGTTTGCCACCAGGTGTCGACGACGGGGCAACGCGAGTCGCCGACTGTGCGATAGTACCAGAGCCAGGCTTCGGGATTGATCGGTTCGCCGACGCTGCCGATGAGGCGCAAGCTCGCGCGGGAGGTTTTCTTCACCGGCTCTTCGCCGTCGCGCATGAGGGCGCGGATGGCGGTGGGCGCGGTGTAGAAGATGTTGACCTTGTGCTTGTCGATGATTTCCCAGAAGCGCGAAACGCTTGGGTAGTTTGGCACGCCTTCGAACATGAGTGTGGTCGCGGCGTTCGCGAGTGGGCCGTAGACGATGTAGGTGTGACCGGTAACCCAGCCCACGTCGGCGGAGCACCAATAGATGTCGCCGTCATGATAGTCGAAGACGTATTGGTGCGTCATCGCGGCGTAGACGAGGTAGCCGCCGGTGGTGTGCAGCACGCCCTTTGGTTTGCCGGTTGAGCCTGAGGTGTAGAGGATGAAGAGCGGATCTTCCGCGTTCATTGGCTCTGGCGCGCATTCGGCGCTGACCTCCGCGGCGGCATCTTCATAAACGACGTCGCGGCCGTCCATCATCGGCACGCCGGCGCCTGTGCGTGTTACAACGATGACGGTATCGACGTTAGTTGTTACATGCGCGTGTTCCAGCGCTTCATCGACGTTTTGCTTCAACGGAACGATTTTGCCGCCGCGCACGCCTTCGTCAGCTGTGATGACACACTTGGAGTCGCAATCCTTGATGCGGTTGGCGAGGCTTTCGGGGCTGAAGCCGCCGAAGACGACGGAGTGCACCGCGCCGATGCGCGAGCAGGCGAGCATGGCGTACGCCGCTTCGGGGATCATCGGCATGTAGATGGTGACGCGGTCGCCCTTTTTGACGTTGCGCGATTTCAGAACGTTGGCGAAGCGGCAGACTTCATCATGCAGCTCGCGATAGGAGATGTGGCGCGATTGATGCGGATCGTCGCCTTCCCAGATGATCGCGACTTGATCGCCGCGCTCGGCGAGATGGCGGTCGATGCAATTGGCGGAGACGTTGAGGACGCCGTCCCAGTACCAGCGGATGTGGAAGTCGGCTTCGTTGAAGCTGGTGTCTTTAACTTTTGTATATGGCTTGATCCAATCGAGGCGCTGACCGTGCACGCCCCAGAACGCTTCGGGGTCCGCAAGGGCGCTGGCATGCATGGCGCGATATTTGACATCGTCGACGTAGGCCTTCTTGGCCCATTCCTCGGGTACGGGGATGACGACGGGATCTGACATGCGGGCGTTCCTCTTTCGGTGCAGATTTGCCCCGATGCGGATGCCGAGCGCAAGCGCCCGGCGAGCGCGAACCCTTCTGGTTAAGGAGAAGGTGACCCCAGAAGGGCCGGATGAGGTTTACCGGCGTTCGGTGAGATGGTGCGTCTGCTGCTGGCCCTGACCTGCCGTTGAGGTTTGCGCGCTTAAGCTTCGTTTTTGCCGTTTCGCTGATCGAGTTGTAGTTCAGCACCACCTTGTCCGAGGAAGACGCCGCTCCATGACCCGCCACCGATCCGAAACACCACTTGCTTGGCTGACACTGGTAGGCACATCGACCCACTTCACGCTCGAGACTTGGTATCATCTGGTCTGGGGTCAGCCGCTTCAGGCCCTGATCGTAGACTATATCTGTGTGGCGCTGATGGTGCTGGGGAGTGTCGTATCTCTTCGCTCTCGGCCGAGAAGTGCGGCCGGTTTGTTTGCTGCGGGCTGGGCCTTCGCACTTGGCTTTCGGATGGCGGAGCGCCTTTGGCCGCCTTGAACAACGCGCCAATGGAGCAGCCCTCCGAATGGCGAAGCCGATTGGGTGATCTGGATCGTCGTGGCTTCGCTGATCATGGTGACCATGGCTTTGGTTTGGGCGCTGTGGCTTGCATGGCGGCAGAGCAGGCAGACGCAATGACTGAAGGTATCCATCGATCTCACACGCGAGACCTTTACCGTGTTCAAGGAATTGCCGCGCGAGCAATCCACTCTACACGCGCGTCAGCGGCGCGCTTATCTCGCGTATTTTGATCGAGGGCTGCTGAAGCGCCGAGCGTCGCTTTGCGGCGACAACACGCCATCGCGCGTCGACTGTGATCAACGGCACCATTTGGAGCGGCCAAGCCAGTGGCGAACTGTTGGGTGCGCGCGCGGTGGCTTCATGTGAACCGCCGGGTTAGGCTAAGGCGGCGAGGGAGCCGAGTTTGCGCTCACCCTCCGAATCCTCAGGGCGGCTCGCATCGCTGAAACCTCCGACGGCCTCAGCACGCCTATTGCGGTTCGCGTCGAAACGAATGAAGCCGCGCGGTGGTTGCGACAGGAGCTCAGTCCTCGTCAATCGCCCATCACCATTGGTGTCGGCGTGTGAGAGTTGTCCTCTCATTCTTCCTGCGCCTTGAAGCCCCGGGCGACTGGGAGATCCATCCCAGTTGAGGTCAAGGCGATCAATGCGGCAGATCTCATCGCATCGAATTCAGCTCGCGCGATCTCGCCGTCATGGTTGGCGTCCGCTCGCGCCAAATTGGCAGCGGCGCCGCCTTCTTGGGCCAATGCTGGGCTTACCCATGCAAGAACGACTATCGAAGTGATCGGCGGCCTTCATCCAAAGATCCATCGTTGCAAAGTCGCTTTCGACATATCACCACCCGCCGTTGCCAAATCGAGAGCTCCGCGCGCGGCGTCGCGAGCATCCAGGTGACCGACGCGGCCCGCCCTATTTGCTACGGCCGTTCCCGGCGAAAAGCGGAAGCGCGCTCTTTTCGTCCGCAGGAAAACCTCATCCGGCGCGTCGCGCCACTTCTCCTTAGCTGGAGGCAGCCAGGCGCAGCGTTAATGCGCGACTGAGGCCGCGCGCCGGAAGACGGTGCGGATGGTGAAGTTGCTGACGAGACGGCGCACGCCAGGGAGGCGTGAGAGTGTGTCTTGGTGGATGCGCTGGTAGCGGTCGTCGTCGGCGATGACGATGCGCAGGAGATAGTCGCTCTCGCCGGTCATCAAGTGGCAGTCTTGGACTTCGCGGCAGAGCGCGACGGCGCGTTCGAACTTGGCCATGGTTTCGCGGCGCTGATCCTCGAGCGTGACGGCGACAAACACCGTAGCGCTGCGGCCGAGCGCCTTTTCTGAGAGGATCGCGGCGTAGCCTTCGATGACGCCGGCGGCCTCCATGGCTTTGACCCGGCGGTGGCAGGCAGAGGGCGAAAGGCCGATGCGTTCGGCCAGGGCGGCGGCGGTGAGATAGCCGTCGCGTTCGAGCTCGATCAGAATCTTATGGTCGAAATCGTCGAGTTGAACGGGAATTTCTTGCGCCATGAGGCATCATACGCCGAATAATGGGCGTCTGGAACGTCCTGCCGCCCAAAATATCCAAGAAAAACCGCCTCAGTCGGGATATTTCCCCGTCCAATAGGAGGAATTCCCATGAAGGTCGGCTGTCCGAAGGAAATTAAGGTCCACGAGTATCGTGTTGGTCTGACGCCGGAGAGCGCGGCTGAACTGGTTCGGGCCGGCCATGAGGTCTTTCTGGAAACGAAAGCGGGCGAGGGCATCGGGGCGCCGGATAGCGTCTACGAGAAGGTCGGCGTGAAGATTTTGCCGAACGCGGACGCCGTGTTCGAGACGGCCGAGATGATTGTGAAGGTGAAGGAGCCGCAAGCAGTCGAGATCGCGCGGCTGAAGCCGCACCACACGCTGTTCACGTATCTGCACCTGGCGCCGGACCCGGCGCAGGCGGAAGGCCTTATCAAGTCCGGCGCGACGTGCATTGCGTATGAGACGGTGACGGATCGCGACGGCCGTTTGCCGTTGCTGAAGCCGATGTCGGAAGTCGCGGGCCGCATGGCGATCCAGGTTGGCGCGTACTTCCTGGAGAAGGCGCATGGCGGCCGCGGCGTGTTGCTGGGCGGCGTGCCAGAGTTGGACCGCGAGTTCAATGGCCGCTTGGAGACTGTGTATTCGACGACGGCTGCGGTCGCGGAAGCGATCAAGGAAGCTGACGTCGTCGTGGGCGCGGTGCTCGTCGCCGGCGCGGCGGCGCCGAAGCTGATCACGCGTGACATGCTGAAGACGATGAAGCCGGGTTCGGTGTTGGTCGATATTTCGATCGACCAGGGCGGCTGTTTCGAAACGTCGAAGGCGACGACGCATAGCGAGCCGACATTCGTGGTCGATGGCATTGTGCACTATTGCGTCGCCAACATGCCGGGCGCGGTGTCGCGTACGTCGGCGTTTGCGCTGAACAATGCAACGCTGCCGTTCACGCTGGCGCTCGCCAACAAGGGCTACAAGAAGGCGTTGCAGGACGATCCACACTTGGCGAACGGCCTCAACGTCTACGCGGGCGCGATCACGCACGAAGCGGTGGCGAAGGATCTCGGCAAGCCGTTCAAGAAGCCGGATTGGCTGAACTAATGCGGGCGCTCTGGCTGGCGTTGGCGCTTAGCGCCTGCGCCAGCGCGGGGCCGGAAGGATGGACGCGGAGCGAGCGTGCGGCGGCGCCGTTTTCGAATACGCAGGCCCGCTGTCAGATCGAGACGCAGGTCGTGAGCGGCTCGGCGTTCGAGACATGCATGGCGGCGCATGGCTGGGATCGTGCAAGCCCATCGCACGCTGGCGGTTACAACATCGTCGGCACAACGCTCACGGTGGACTCTGATGTCGCTGTGCGCACGATCCGAGGCACACAGGCGACAACAATCGTCGCTGAAGTCGATCTCACACAGCTTCGCTTCGACGCCAATGCGCTGGTTCTTGATGAGATTAGAGTCGATGGCGTCGCTGCGACGGTGCGCGCCGATACGGATGGCGTATTCCTCGCGTTGCCGCGCCGTTATCGCGCGGGAGAGAGGTTTGAACTTCAGCTCCGCTATCACGGCGCGCCAGCGCGCGGGCTGACCTTCGAGGAAGGCGGGAGCTTTTACACGAGCTATTTCAGCTGCGACTGGATGTTCTGCGAACTCGATCGGCCGGGTGATAAATTTCGTTTCATCGTGAGTACGCGGACGGTCGGTGGGCCGCGTTACGCGGTTTATAATTCTGACTCAGAGTCGAACGAGTATCCTGCCTACTTGCAAGGCTTCGCTGGAGGCCAAGCGACGGAGGTGCGCCAGCGCGTGGGCGATGTTACGCTGATCTATGCGAGCGGCCACGCGAGCGAGGCGGACCTCAACGCGTTGTTTGCGAGTACGCCGGCCATGCTTGAATTCTTTCAGCGTCGCGCCGGCGTGCCGTTTCCGCATCCGCGGTTTGTTCAGATCTTGGCGCAGGCGGACGAGGCGCAAGAGGGCGCGGGCTTTGCGGTGCTTGGCGACGGCGTGGTGCGGCCAATGCTTGAAAATCCGCATGAGGATTGGGCGATCGCGCACGAGTTGGCGCACACCTATTGGGGTAATCTCGTTACGTGCCGGGATTGGACGCACTTCTGGCTCAATGAAGGAATGACGACGTTCATGGTTGCCGCCTGGAAGCAGGAGCGTTGGGGCGAGGCGGACTATCAGCGCGAGATCGAGATCGCGCGGACGCGTTGGGCGCGGGCGCGCGACGCCGGCTGGGATCGGCCGCTCGCATTTGCGGGGCCGTATCCCGATCTTCGCACGCGCCGCGCAATTCAGTATTCCAAGGGCATGCTGTTCATGGTCGAGTTGCGTGGTCAGCTCGGAGAGGGCGCGTTCTGGCGCGGGATTGCCGCGTACACGCGTGCGCAGGCCGGCGGCGTTGTCGAGAGCGCCGATCTGCAGGCGGCGATGGAAGCGACGAGCGGCCGCGATCTCCAGGCGTTGTTTGACGAATGGGTCTATCCGGCGCGCTAAGGAGCGAGTGATGCACAAAGGATCATGCTTGTGTGGGGCAGTGCGGTTTGAGGTAGCGAGTGAGCTACCAGGACCGGATGCTTGTCATTGCTCGCAGTGCCGGAAGTCTTCGGGGCATTACTTTTCGTCGACGGATGTGCCGAAGGCGGCGGTGACGGTTGAGGGCGAGGACAGAGTTACCTGGTATCAATCCTCTGAGAAGGTGCGGCGGGGGTTTTGCGGCGCGTGTGGCTCGCCTCTGTTTTGGGATCCGATTTTTCGGGATTGGATCGGGATTTCGATGGGGGCGTTTGAGGCGCCGACGAACACGCGCCTGGCTAAACACATCTTCACGGCTGACAAGGGCGATTATTACGACATTGGCGAGGACGGGGTGCCGCGCGACCCGCCGCGGCCAGTGGCGTCCGCGCCGTCTTAAGGTTAGCATCCGGCCTTCCGGTTGAGAAAAACAATTGGGCGGCGTTCGCAGATGAAGTCTGGGCGTCGCGGTCGCATGGTGAAGAGATGCGGTTTGTGTGCGCCTTGGTGATGCTCGCGGCGCTGGGTGCGCCCGGCGCGCAAGCCTCTGCGCAAACGCCGGATGAGTTGAGCGCGCGCTGCGTCAATCTCGGCAAACGTTTTAGCTATGATGAGCAGGTGCTGGCGTGCACGCGGCAGCTCACCTTGCCGGGGCGGACGCCAGAGCAGCAGGCGGTCGTCTACAACAATCGCGGCAACGCGTTTCGGACGAATCGGGAATACGGCTCGGCGATCGCCGACTATGACGAGGCTATCCGTCTCGATCCGAACTACGCCAACGCTTACAATAATCGCGGCATCGCCAATCGCTCGGCAGGCCTGGCCGATCGCGCCATTGCCGACTTCAATGCGGCGCTACAGATCAATCCAGAGTTCGCCGGCGCGTACGGCAATCGCGGCAGTGCCTACGCCGATCGCGGCGACCTTGACCTGGCGATCGCCGATTACACGCACGCGATCTCGCTCGATGCGGACTATTCGAACGCCTACAACAATCGCGGCAACCTTTATCGCCAGCAGCGCCGATACGATCTCGCCATCGCCGATTTCACGGCGGCGATCCGGATCAATCCTGACTATGCGGTGGCCTACAACAATCGTGGCCGCACCTATCAGGCGATGGGCGACATGACCCATGCGCTCGATGACTACGAGCAGGCGCGGCGCATCGAGCCGGACAATCCGGCCTATCAAGGCTTCGGGATGCGGCAGTAGAGTGAGGGCCATGGCCGTCACCAAAGCTCGCGTTCGCAAACTTGCTCTCAGCCTCGAAGGCGCGACGGAGGTCGTGCATGTCGATCGACCGGCCTTTCGCACTACGCGAAAGATCTTCGCGACGCTGCCGCCGGATGAGCAGGTGGTGAACCTGATGTTCGATCCGCCGACGCAGGAATTCTTTCTGGAGCAGGCACCGGGCGTGATTGAGCCGCTGCCAGGTGGGTGGGGGCGCATGGGGATGGCGCGGTGCGATCTCAAAGTCGCGGATGAGGCGCTTGTGCATTCTGTGCTGAAGGCTGCTCATGCGCTCGCGCTGCCGAAGGCGAAGGCGAAGCGGAAGAGCTAGTGCTCCGAAACTAAGACGCTTTCGCCGTATTCGATGCGCTTGCGATCACAAGTTCGTGGCGCGCGCGTCTGGTGAGGAGCGCGGTCGCATCTTCAGCGTTGGATCAGGTGCAGCAAGGTTTAATTCACCATTACTGCACTAGTGTGAAGGAGTTCGGAGAACACCAATGCTCGAGAAACGCATCGGGGAGCCTTGTCCGACTTGCCAGACGCCGCTGCAACGGCGCGCGTCGACCTTTCGCACTATCGTTGGTGATGTCGCGTTCTGCGCGCGGTGCTGCTCATCGTTCGAGTTAGCGCGCGCGGAAGATGATGCTGCCTTGGCGTTCGGACCGCCAGAACTCGCGCCCGTCTGAGGCGCTGACAGTGCTGAGCTAGCGCAGCGCGAACGTTCGCGTTTCGACCCCCTTTGCTATCCGCCGTCTGAAGGCGAACATGAACGCTGACCGGAGGGGGCGGACATGATTTCAAACACAATCACGATCTTTCGAACGCTGCTGACCATCCCGCTATTTGCGCTGCTGGCGTTTGGCGCCGGCGCCTATGGCTGGTGGCCGCTCGGGTTGTTCTTGGGCGCGGGCTTGCTCGACATGGTCGACGGCAAAGTGGCGCGGGCGCGGAACGAGACGAGCGCGTTCGGCGCGATGATCGATTTGATTGGCGATCGGTTGCTGACGTTTGCGGCGGTGTTGGGACTGATGATCGGTGGCACGATCACCGGCATGCATGTGGCGGCCGGCGTCGTTCTGGTTGCACGCGATCTCATAGTGGCTTCGATGAATGAAGCGCTGCCGGGTAAGCTTGGACCGCGCGTGGGCACGCAAGAGAAGGTGAAGATCATCGCGGCCTTTTCGGCGCTGACGTTGCTGATCGCGCCGCTTTTGTTCGAACAACAGCAGACGATCGGATTGGGAGCGCTTTGGATTGCGGCAGCGCTGACGGTTGCGACTGTCGTTGGCTATTGGCTGGCTGCGCTGAAGGAATTCGCGAAGGGCTGATACGCCGCCTAAGCTGGCGCGTGCTCTAGCTTTGCTTCTGGGATGAGGTCGCGCATGCGGTTGCCGAATGAGATGAGGCAGACTTCGCTGGGTGAGAGCGGGCCGGTCGCGTAGCTTGAGCTTTGCATGCCTTGCTGAACGCCTTCGATCAGCACGGTGTCTTCGGCGTTGACCTGGCGATTGATGCGCCAGTTGAGATAGCGCGCGGCTTTCATTTCGCGGTTTGCATCCGGGTGCACGTAGGCGATTTCGCGGATCATCGTTTGCGTCGCGCTGACCGGGATGAACTGCATGAAGTCAACTTGGTCTGGGTAGATGTCGAGCGCGACGTTGGGCCAGAGTTTGTAATAAGCCCACAGGCGCCGGCGCCCCTCGGGAATGTGATCGAACGTGCCGAGCAACTTTTGGTATTGGCGCTCCGGCCAATGGTTCGACGGCGTCTCGCTGACATAGCCCCACATTTTATCGATCCAAGGCTTGGCTTCGATTTTGTAAGTGCCGGCGAGCAGGCGTGACAGGCCGGGATGCGCGACAGGGATGTGCATGCCGTCGGAATAGTTGTCGCCGACGTTTTTCCAATTCACCGGACGCGGACGCAATGTGACGCGGCCGTTGGGCACAAGCTTCTCAAGTTCGAACGCGGCAAGTTCATCGGCGTAGGGCGCCATCATTTCGGCGATGCTCGGTAGGCCCGGCGCGAAGCGGATGAAGATGAAGCCGAACGCGATTTCCTGATCGACAAGCTTTAGGCCGAGCTCTTTGGCGTCAAGCCCTTCGAAGCCTTGCCATTTCGGCGCGCCGGCGAAGCCGCCGTCGAGCTTGTAGCTCCAGGCGTGATAGGGGCAGACGAGCCGGTGGCCGCACGAGCCGCGTGCTTCGGTGGCGATCTTGCCGGCGCGGTGGCGGCAGACATTGTGGAAGCTGCGAATAGCGCCGTCTTCGCCGCGCACGGTGACGACGCGTTCGCCCAGAATGTCGAGCGTCAGATAATCGCCCGTGTTCGGGACATCATTAATGTGGCCGACGATATGCCATGCCTGCGCGAACACCTTCTCGCGCTCCAGCTCGAAGAAGCGCTGATCGGTGTAGAGCCAAGCGGGCAGGGATTGCGGGACGGCCATTGGCTCCTTGAGTAGTGCGCCTGAAATCTTGCTGCAACATTCGCCGCACAATCTTCGGACCTATGAGGGGATTTCTCGCACTTGCGTTCGCTTTAGTTGCCTGCGGCTGTGCGCCAGCGCAGCAGCAACCGGCTTGGTGCAGCGCGGAGGTGGTGCGGCAGGATGCCGAAGCCATGATCGCGGCTGTGACGCGTGCGACGTATGCCGAGGATATCGAGGCTTACATGGCCGCGATGCCGAACGGGGGCGGTGGCCCGGGGGGGGGGGGTGGGGGCCGGGGCCCGGGGGCGCGAACTGAGGATCGACGACACGGGGGGGGGGGGCGTTGGGGGGGCGGGGCGGATGTGTTTCGATTGGGCGGTGATTACCGAGCCCTGGCACCACATAGAGTCGATCACGATGAATGGGTGCGAAAGCGCCGAGCTGATCGTCAATCAACGTTGGGAGCGCATGATGATGCGACCGAACGGCGTTGGGGCGAGCGGCACCCGGGGCCCCGGCCCCCCCCCGGGGGGGGGGGGGGGGGGGGGGGGGGGGGGGGGGGCGGCGGTTCGTCGCGAATACGACGCCGAATTGACATGCCGGGTGACGCCGGAGGCGCGCAATGCTGCGATGAGCGGCCACACGAGCTGTCCCGCGGCGCCCTTGCCGATTTGATCACGCACGCCGAGCGGGACATCGCACGGGCGTGGCACGTGGTAGGTGCCGAAGGCTTGGTCGAAGACTGAGAACACGGTGGCGAAGTTTACGCCGGCGCCGTCAGCGTCGCGGATATGGTGCCAGCGATGCATTGCGGGCGAGACGAAGACGCGGCTTAGCGGGCCGTAGGTCCACGGCAAGTCCATGTGAATGAAGAGGCCATAGAAGTGGCGCACGAGATTGTTGAGCATCAGCGCCCAGAGCGGCAGGCCGAGTAGCGCCAGGAATGTCGTGTCGATCAACGCGGTGGTGAGGCGGTTGAGCGGGTGAAAGCGCAGGCCCGTCGTCCACGTCATGTGCGTGTCGCTGTGGTGGATCGCATGCGCTGGCCAGACGAACGGCGTGTGTTCAAGGCGGTGTCGCCAATACGCAATGAAGTCTCCAGCGAAGACCGCGATGATAGCAACGAGCCACGCGGGAATGGCCGACCACGCCTCTGCAGAGAAGAGGCGCAGGCCCGCTTGTTGGATGAGGCCGCCCGTGTAGGTGAGCGCCATCACAAGAAGCGGCGTTACGATTGCGATGTCGATCGCGAACAGGATGAGGTTGATGCGGATTTGTGGTGTCGCGTCGCGCGCAACGCGGAAGGCGTCGCGGCCACGGACGACGAATGCGATGAAGCCGAAGGCGAGCGCAGGCCAGATGAGGCCACTGAACGCGGTCCAGAACGCTTGGCCGGTTTGAACCAACAGCTTGCATGACGTGCAGAACCGGTTGCAGCGCCTGTAGTTCCGGAGGGAACTGGAGCGCCATTAGCTCAGGCCTGCCGCCTCGAGGAAGCGCATCACACAGAGGCCGCCGCCGCCGAGCAGCACGAGCCACGTCAGGACGTTGCCGATAAACCGGATCACGTTCGGATGCTTAGCGCGCATCATGCCGATGGCCTGAACGACGCGGCCAAATGTGAATGTTGCGCCGAGCACGTGGATTGGAAGTGCGGCGGTGTTGGTGAGGGCGAGCGCTACGAGCAATAATAGCGCTAGAGGGGCGTTCTCGATGAAGTTGCCGTGCGCGCGGATGGCGCGCGTGAGGGCGCCCTCGCCGAACGTGCCGGGTTGGATGGTCGCGCCGCTGCGGCGGATGCCGGCGTTGATCGAGAGGATCACGAGCAAAAATGCGTTGAGGCCGGCGTAGAGCGCGACGGCTGCGAAACTATCGTTCATTGAGTCCCCCGATGTAGGCGCGATGCTAAGCGGGCTAGAGCGCGCGCGCTAGGGCCGCGCGGAAACGGCGGTCGCGCTTCAAGAACCATTCGCGGCTCATGGCTTCGCGGCGCGTGTCGTAGCGTTCGGCGTAGAGCAACACCCAGGCGCGGCCGCGCGTAGAGCGTGCGCCGAGGCCGGCATTGTGGAGCGCGAGGCGGGACTCGATGTCGATGGTCCAACCGACATAGGTGCGCCGGTCAGCGCCGAGGGCGCTGCCGAGGACGTAGACGAAGCCTGCAGTTTTCATCGCGGGCCCAGTGGTGCGCCCGCCGCCCTTCGACAAGCTCAGGGTGACGCCGCTCTCAACAGGCGGCCAGCGGTGTAGCGTCATCCTGAGCTTGTCGAAGGAGACGCGGATCGCGCGCGCTCACGCAAACCCACCGAAGTTCACGAACTTTGCTTCCATGTATTCGTCCAAGCCTTCGATGCCGCCTTCGCGGCCGAGGCCGCTTTGTTTCCAGCCGCCGAACGGGATGACTTCGTTTGAGAAGATACCGTCATTGATCGAGACCATGCCCGACTCGATGCGCTCGGCCACGCGCCAGGCGCGGTGGACGTCCTTGGTGAAGAAGTAGGAGGCGAGGCCGAACGGCGTGTCGTTGGCGATCGAGACGGCTTCGTCCTCGGTCTTGAAGCGGATGAGCGGCGCGACGGGGCCAAAAATTTCTTCGGTGTTCACGCGCATGTCGCGGGTGACGTTAGCGAGCACGGTGGGCGTGTAGAAATGCGCGCCGGCGTCGTTCTTCTTGCCGCCGGTGAGCGCAGTGGCGCCCGAGGCGAGCGCTTCTGCGACCATGCGCTCGACTTTCTCGATGGCCTTCTGATCGATGAGCGGCCCGATCTCGACGCCGTCTTGGTCGCCGGGGCCAACTTTCAGCTTCGCGACGGCGTCAGCGAGTTTTTTGGAGAATGTGTGGTAGATCGCGTCTTCAACCAGGATGCGGTTGGCGCAGACGCAGGTCTGGCCGGCGTTGCGAAACTTGGACATGATCGTGCCTTTGACGGCGAGATCGAGGTCAGCGTCGGCAAACACGATCAGCGGCGCGTTGCCGCCGAGTTCGAGTGCGACTTTCTTCACCGTTGAGCCAACGCACGCGGCGCCGAGTTTCTTGCCGACTTCGGTTGAGCCGGTGAACGAGAAGTGGCGCACCAGATCGCTCTCGCACATCACTTTGCCGACTGCGCTGGCGTTCTCAGTGGTTACGACGTTGAAGACGCCAGCTGGCACGCCAGCTTTCTCTGCCAGCTCGGCCAACACCAAAGCAGTCAGCGGCGTTTGGTGCGGTGGTTTCAGAACGATGGTGCAGCCGGCGGCGAGCGCGGGCGCGGCTTTGCGGGTGATCATCGCCATCGGGAAGTTCCACGGCGTGATCGCGGCGCAGACGCCGATCGGCTGCTTTATGGTCACATAGCGGCGCGTGCCGGTCGTGGTGGGGATCACGCGGCCGTAGGCGCGCTTTGCCTCTTCGCCGAACCATTCCATGAAGCTCGCGCCATAGGCGGCTTCCCCTTTGGCTTCTGCGATCGGCTTACCGCCTTCGAGTGAGATGAGGCGGCCGAGGCGATCGAGGTCCGCCATCATGAGATCGAACCAGGCGCGCATAATTTGCGCGCGTTCTTTCGCGGGCTTGGCGGCCCAGAGCGGAAAGGCGCGGTGCGCGGCGGCGATCGCTTCTTCGGCTTCCAGCGGCGCCAAGGTCGGGGACTTCGGCGATGACGTCCTGCGTGGCGGGATTGAACACTTGGAAGCGCTTTGCGCCCGAGCGCCACTTGCCGTCGATATAGGCTTCTGTGCGGAACGATGGCTTCATTCTAGGTGTTCCTTAGATGCTCGGTCAGGACATTGCGCAGGCTCAACGCCGCTTCAAGCCTCGAGGCGCAAGCTTTAGCGGATTTGTGGCGCGGCATTCGGGCAAGGCGTATAGGTTAGGAAAAGAGGTCCTGCATGAGCTGGAAAGATGTCCTGGTCATCGTCTCAGAGGCTGAGGCGGACGAGCCGGCGATCGCACTCGGTGAGATTTTGGCGGGCTTGTGCAGCGACTGCCATCTCTCGGCGGCGTTTTTGACGCCATTGCCCGACGAGCCCTTGGCGTATGAGCCAACCGTCGTGGCTGGCGTTTGGGCCGAACTGCTGGGTCGCGCGCGGCAAGAGGCGGAAGTTGAGCGCAAGAAGGTCGAGGCGCGGCTTCAGCGCTCTGGCAAAAAAGCCGAGCTCAGAGGCGCCGAGGCGTTGTCGCGTGACTTGGGCCGGGTCGCGGCTGTGCACGCGCGTTACGCCGATGTCGCGGTGATGACGCGGCCGAGCGAGGGCGCGGGGGTCGAACTCCGCGAAGAGATTATCGAGGGCGTACTGTTTCACTCCGGGCGCCCAGCGCTTATTGCGCCGCCGGGTTGGACGGGCTCAACGGTCGGCAAGCGCGTGATCGTGGCTTGGGATGCGAGCCGCGAAGCGACGCGCGCGCTCTCGGAGGCGGATGATCTGTTGGAGAACGCCGAGGCCGTGACGGTGCTCACAGTGGACGCCAAGCCGAAAATGTTCGGCCACGGCGATCAGCCGGGCTCCAACATCGCCGGCCACCTCAATCGCCGTGGCTTGCCGGCAGAGGTTCGCAACGTCGATAGCGCTGGCCGCTCGGCGTCGTCCGCCATTCTCGAAGAAGCGCACAAGTTCAACGCCGATCTCATTGTCATGGGCGGCTATGCGCATTCGCGTCTGCGCGAACTGGTGTTTGGCGGCGCGACGCGCGAGTTGCTGAGAACGACTACAGTGCCGCTCCTGATGGCGCATTAAAGCGGGAGGCGGGGGATGGATTTCAATTTTTCGCTGATCGACGGCGGGCTGGCGGTATTGCTGGTCATCGTCGTGATCTGGGCGGCGTTGAAACTGGTGACGCGGCTGATTGTGGGCGGCTGGTCGGCGCGGGCGGCGGGCGTTGTGGTCGTAAGTCGCCGTGAGTGTTCTTCGGGGCGTGCACCTGCGCCAGGTGCCATTTCGTGGATCCGCAGCGCGGATTGGTTTGTCGGGCGCGGCCCACCCTTGTGTGCCTCTTCCGCCACACTAAGTCAGGGCCACAACATCAATCATGCCACGTTGATCCGCCGCAAGGGGGTTAACGTGGGACGCCGTCAGGGTCGCTCATGGATATGGAAAAGCTCACCGAGCGTGCGCGCGGATTCGTGCAAGCCGCGCAGACGATCGCTATTCGCGAACAAAACCAACAACTCGAAACGCAGCATTTGCTGAAGGCGCTGCTCGATGACCGTGAAGGTCTCGCGGCGAGCTTGCTTGCGGCTGCGGGCGCCAATGCGCGCCAGGCGGCGGACGAGGCGGACAAAGCCGTGCAGGCGCTGCCGAAAGTGCAGGGCGGCGGCGACCGCATGTACGCGGCTGTCTCCTTCAACCGCGCCCTCGATCTGGCCGATCAAGCCGCGACCAAAGCTGGCGATAGCTATGTGACAGCGGAGCGTCTGCTGTTTGGGCTAGCGATTGCCGACGGCAAGGCCAGCGAAATATTGAAGAAGGCTGGCGTCACGCCGCAGAAGCTAGAAGCGGCGATTGGCGAATTGCGGAAGGGCAGAACCGCGCAATCGTCCTCCGCGGAAGATCAGTACGACGCGCTGAAGAAATACGCGCGCGATCTCACCGAGGATGCGCGCAAGGGCAAGCTCGATCCGGTGATTGGCCGCGACGAGGAAATCCGGCGCACGATTCAGGTGCTGTCGCGCCGCACCAAGAACAATCCTGTGCTCATTGGTGAGCCTGGCGTGGGCAAGACGGCTATCGCCGAAGGTTTGGCGCTGCGTATCATCAATGGCGACGTGCCGGAGAGCTTGAAGCACAAGAAGCTGCTCGCGCTCGACATGGGCTCGCTAATCGCGGGCGCCAAGTTTCGCGGCGAGTTTGAAGAGCGGCTGAAAGCTGTGCTGAACGAGGTGATGTCAGCCGAAGGCGGCATCATCCTCTTCATCGACGAAATGCACACGCTTGTTGGAGCGGGCAAGGCGGACGGCGCGATGGATGCGTCGAACTTGCTGAAGCCGGCTCTGGCGCGCGGTGATCTGCACTGCGTAGGCGCGACGACGCTCGATGAGTATCGCAAGCACGTTGAGAAGGACGCGGCGCTGGCGCGGCGCTTTCAGCCGGTGTTTGTCGATGAGCCGAGTGTCGAAGATTCCATCTCGATCCTGCGCGGTCTGAAAGATCGTTACGAACAGCACCATGGCGTGCGTATCTCGGATGCGGCGATCGTCGCTGCTGCGCAGCTTTCGCATCGCTACATCACCGATCGCTTCCTGCCGGATAAAGCCATCGACTTGATGGATGAGGCCGCGTCGCGTTTGCGGATGCAGGTGGATTCAAAGCCTGAAGAGCTGGACGAACTTGATCGGCGCGCGCTGCAGCTCAAGATCGAGCTTGAGGCGCTGAAGAAAGAGAAGGATGCGGGCTCGCGAGATCGCGTCACTAAGCTCGAAACCGAGATCGCGCAGATCGAGACGCGTTCAGCTGAGCTGACGTCGCGCTGGTCGGCGGAGAAGCAGAAGCTGCAGGTGACGTCGAAGTCGAAGGAAGAGCTGGAGAAGCTGCAGACCGAGTACGAGCAGGCGGTGCGTCAGGGCAATTTGGCGCGCGCGTCGGAGCTGAAATACGGGCGCATTCCGCAGCTGGAAAAGCAGATCGGCGATGCCGAGAAAGCGGGCGGCGATGGTGGGGCTTGGTAAAAGAGGTCGTCGATGCCGAAGCCATCGCGGGCGTCGTCTCGCGCTGGACCGGCGTGCCGGTCGAGAAAATGCTCGAAGGCGAGAAGGCCAAGCTCCTGGCGATGGAAGATGCGCTGCGTGGCCGCGTGATTGGTCAGGAGCCGGCGCTGCGCGCGGTGGCTGATGCCGTGCGGCGTGCGCGCGCGGGGTTGCAGGATCCGAACCGGCCGATCGGCTCGTTCATGTTCTTGGGCCCGACGGGTGTTGGCAAAACCGAGCTGACGAAGGCTCTGGCCGCGTTCTTATTCGATGACGAGCACGCGCTGACGCGCATCGATATGTCGGAGTACATGGAGAAGCACTCCGTCGCGCGCTTGATCGGGCGCGCCTCCCGGCTACGTCGGCTACGACGAGGGCGGCTCGCTGACCGAGGCCGTTCGCCGCCGCCCGTATCAGGTCGTGCTGTTTGACGAGATCGAGAAGGCGCACCCGGACGTGTTCAACGTTCTGCTGCAAGTGCTGGACGATGGCCGCCTCACAGACGGCCAAGGCCGCACCGTCGATTTCAAGAACACGATACTGATCATGACGTCGAATGCCGGTTCGCAGTTCTTGGCCGAGCAGCCAGACGGCGCCGACGTGGAAGACGTGCGCGATTCAGTGATGGCGGAGCTGCGCGGCCGCTTCCGCCCGGAATTCCTGAACCGCGTCGATGAGATCATTCTCTTCAGGCGGCTCGAACGCGAGCAGATGGGCGCGATCGTTGAGATTCAGCTGAAGCGGCTGGAGAAGCTTTTGGCGGCGCGCAACATCAGCGTGGAGCTGGATAGCCGCGCCAAGAGCGAGCTGGCGAAGCGTGGGTATGATCCGGCTTGGGGCGCGCGGCCGCTAAAGCGCGTGATCCAGAAGGACATCCAAGATCCGTTCGCGCGACTCATCCTCGAGGGCCGCGTGAAGGATGGCGAGCGCGTTGCGATCACCTTCGATGGCAACGACTTCCTGTTCAACGGCGCGAGCGAGCATGCGGCGGCTTAAGCCTGCACGTCGCGGAGGCTCACTGGCGATCTGGTCGGCCAGCGTCTCGTCTATCGGGCCGAACAACGCATGGTCACCAAGCGAATGGCCGCGGTGCGGATGCTCGATGAATGTTGCGCGGTTGCCGAATAGGTCGCCGGCCGCTTCGCGCTGGCGCGCGTAGTTGGTCTGCGAATCTTTGCTTCCGTAGTGGAAGATCATCGGGATACGCCAGCGCGCCAGCAATTGCGCGGTGGGCGTGTCGTCTGTGAACCAGCTCTTCCACCAGGAATAACGCGCCATCGAGATGGTTGCGTTCGGGTATGGCGCGTTGTCGTCTTGCGCCAACGCTTCGGTGCGCGCTTGTTCGTAGAGCGTGGTTTGGACTTGCTCGACTTGCGCGATTTCCTCGAGTCACGCGCCATCCGGCTGAAGGAATGGCGCGGCTGTGTCAGCGAACGACGACGGCGTTTCGCTGAGGTTCGCTTCAACTTCGGCGTTGGTGACGCGGCCATCATGGTCCACGTCCATGAGGTGCAGTGAGTACACGTCGCGTCCCGTCATTTGCCAGCGCACCACGGAGCTGGGGCTTTCAAGCAAACCACCAATCGCGATGACGCCATTTGGCGCATGTGCGCCTGAAGCGGCTAAACGCGCGACGTGCAATAGGCCTTCAGAATGCGCGACGAAGACGATGCAGCGTGCGTTGAGGCCGTCGCGCGCGCGTGACCAGTCATAGACGGCGGCGAGATCCTCGCGCTGGCTTGTGGTCGTGGACGTTCCCGCGATTGCGTTGTCCAGCATTTCAGCGGGCGGCACGCCATAGCGGACGCCGCGCCGGTCGTAGCGCACAGCGGTGAGCCCGCGAGCGTTCATGCGTTGCGCGAGATCGGCGAAGATCGCATCGCGCGGCGTGCCGGAGCGTCCGAACCGGGCGTCGCGATCGAACAATCCGGTGCCGGCCACGAAGATAACGGCGGCGCGTGTGCGTTCCGCCGGTAGATCGGCCTGACCGTTGATCGCTGTGCCGTCAGCGGAATGAACCGTGAACTGGCGCGGTTCTGCGAATGCGGGCGCGCAAATCAGGGCGCCCGCGAGTGTCAGCGCTGCAAATCGCATCATGTAAATCCCTCCGCACCTTAGCCGCCGCAGAGGGTAGGTTTGGAGGCGAGCCGTGCAAACAAAAAAGGGCGGAGCGCAGGCCCCGCCCTTCGCATCAGTATTGCGATCGCGTCGCTTTACGGATGCGTATTCTCGTTGTCGTCGGTGGCGTTGGCGACCGAGTTGGCCGCGTCGTTGGTGGCGCCTTCAATGGCTTCGCCCGTGGCGTCAGCGGCCGCGCCGACTTCTTGGCCGGCTTGATCAAGCGCTTGGCCGGTTTCGTCGGCGGCCTGGTTGACGTCTTGCTCAGCTGCGTTCTGGTCGGCGGGCGTGCATGCGGCCGTGCCGAGTGCGGCCGCGGCCACGAGTGCGATCAAAAATCTCATGTTTCTCTCCAGACGTTCTTTCCCCGCCGTTCGGAACCTAGCAGAGCCGGGGCGGCGCCGAATACCCGCAAAACTGCGTCACTTCGCAAACCGAATGCATGGAACGAATTTGCGCGCGATCGCATTGTGCAGGGTTGATGCGGGCCCTCAATCCTAAAACTTGGTTCAAGCTGGCGCGGCAAGAGATCGTGCCGATCGCGATTTTCCTAGGCATCGCGTTGCCGATCTTCGCGTTTGTCGAGATTGCCGAAGAAGTTGGCGAGGGGGAGACGCGGTGGTTTGACGAGAGCATTTTGCTCGCGTTGCGCACCGCTGATCCAGCTGACCCTATCGGGCCGCGTTGGGTTGAATCATCTGTGATGGACATCACGGCGTTGGGCGGCTTCGCCGTCTTGGCGCTGGTGACGCTGATGGCCGTGTTCTACTTGCTAGTGAACAAGAAGTGGGGCTCGGCGCTGACGCTGCTGGTCGCCACCATTGGCGGCACGCTGATCAGTGAGGGACTAAAGGTCGGTTTCAACCGGCCGCGGCCTGATCTTGTGGCGCACGTTGTTGAAACCACCAGCATGAGCTTTCCGAGCGGGCACGCCATGCTCTCGGCGGTGACGTACCTCACGCTCGGCGCGCTGATCGCGCGGACGCAAGAGAAGCGGCAGATGCGTGGCTATGTGCTTGGCGGCGCTATTCTGGTGACGCTGCTGATTGGTTTGACGCGAATATATCTCGGCGTGCATTGGCCGACGGATGTGCTGGCGGGTTGGTGCCTTGGCGCTTCGTGGGCGCTGCTGTGCTGGGCGGTTGCGACGTGGTTGACCAATCAAGCTGGGATGACGAACGCGCGCCAGAGTTCTAGTCTGGCGGAATGAGCATCCGTCCCGGCGATGAAACGCCTCCTGTTTGTGAAGACGAGCAACACGCCGTCATGATCACGCTTGAGCCGAAGGCCAAAAATCTTGGCGATAATTTCATGGTGCGGCGCGCGCTGCCGGCGATCGAGAAGCGCATGGTGGGGCCGTTCATTTTTTGGGATGAGTTCGGGCCGTCGCATTTTGAAGCCGGCAAGGGCCTGGATGTACGGCCACATCCACATATCAATCTCGCGACAGTCACGTATCTGTTCGAAGGCGAGATTTTTCACCGCGACACCTGGGCTCTGCCCAGGCGATTCAGCCGGGCGATGTGAACTGGATGAATGCCGGTCGCGGCATTGCACATTCAGAGCGTACGCGCGCGGAGCTGCGTGCGACGGGATCGCCTATCGCTGGCATTCAGTCTTGGGTGGCGCTACCGGAGGCGCATGAGGAGAGCGATGCGTTCTTCAAGCACCATGGCGTGAGCGAGCTGCCGGTGATTGAAGAAGGCGGCAAGATCGTGCGGGTGATTGCGGGATCGCTCTACGGCAAAGCGTCGCCGGTGCAGACGTACTCGGAGATGTTCTACGCGGACGCGCAGCTTGATGCGGGCGCGGCGCTGCCGCTTGGCGTCGAACACGAAGAGCGCGGGCTCTATCTTACGGCGGTGAAATCGAAGTGGCGGGCGATCGCTTTGAGAAGGGGCGCATGCTCATTTTCCGGCCCGGCGATGCGGTGACGATCAGGGCGCTGACGCCAGCGCGTTTCTTGTTGCTCGGTGGCGCAAGTCTCGGCGCGCGCCACATCTGGTGGAATTTTGTCTCATCGCGCAAAGAGCGGATCGAGCAAGCGAAGGAAGATTGGAAAGCCGGACGCTTCGGCACGGTGCCGGGCGACGACAAAGAATTTATCCCGCTGCCGGATCACTGATGCGTCGGGCGCGCGCTCTTCTGTTGATGCTTGCGCTGTCGGCGTGCGCGACGAGTTCGCCGGCATCATCGCAATGGGCGAGGATTGAAGGCTGCTGGGTGGAAGGCTGGACTGATCACTGGCCCGCTTACATTCAATGGCGTCGCGATCCTGAACATCCTGGCGGCTATCTTGGCGATTGGCACAGGGAGGCCGCGCAAGGCGACGAAGATAGGGTGAGCTTCACTCTCAGACCTGTCGGCGATCAGATGCACCTTTGCGACAGCGCGCCGGTCGGTGCAGAGCGATGCATGACGGCAGTGTTCGGCCGAGCTGGCTGGCGCATGGACGGCGTTGCCGTTTTCGACGCCCAAGATACGTATCAAGAGTTCGGCTATGCCGGTGCGACGATGCCGTTCTTCTCGGGCGGCCGCCGCGACTGCGAATAGTGCAATTTTCCGCTTGAGCCGTCCCCAAGGTCCGGGCTGCATAGTCTGGCCGTTCGAGGAAGGTGATGAAACCTAACGTGTTCCAGGAGACCGCGGCGGCGGTGGCGAAGCGCTTTGGCGTGAGCGTCAAAGCGCTGCGCGTTTACGAGGACGCTGGGCTCTTGAAGCCGGCGCGGACGGTGGCTGGCTGGCGGATTTATCGTCAGCCGGAGATCGAGCGGCTTTCGGCCATTCTGGCGCTGAAGCAAATCGGTCTGCCGCTGAAGCGTATCGGTGATTTGCTGCGTGGCAGCGGCGATCTTGCGGCGGCGCTGGCTCTGCAAGAGGCGGCGCTGGAAGATGCGCGCAGCGAAGCGGAGCAAGCGTTGGCGCTGGTGCGTCAGGCGCGTGCGAGGCTCAACGGCAAACAATCACTCTCCCCGGACGAGTTAGGAAAGCTCGTCAGGAGTACGGCAATGTCTGAGATGAAGTGGTCACCCAAAATGGAGGCGTTGGCGCAAAAGCACTATACGCCGGAGCAATTGCAGGAAATACGCGCGCGCCCGTTCACGGCTGAAGATCAAGCGCGCGTCGGCGCGGCGTGGACGCAGGTGTTTGCGGATATCGATGCGCTCGGTCCGGATCTAGATCCCGCGAGCGACAAGGCGCTCGACATCGCGCGCCGCGCGAAAGCGCTGATCGATGAATTCACGCAAGGCGACCCATCCCTGATGCAGGCGGCCGCGCGCATGAACAGCGAAGCGCTCGCGGATGCAGAATTGCGCCCCTCTATGCCCATGGGCGGCGCACATTTTGGCTTCATCACCCGTGCCATCAACGAGCTGAAACTGCGCGACGCTGGCGCGATCTAGAGGCCGTTGTGAAGTGCCGGGCTTCTCGCACTGCAGGAGGCCCGCGCATGACGCGCACTTCATTTACGCTCCCCGTTGCGCGTTTGTTGTTTCGGTGAAACAGTGGCCTCTGGTCTGGAAAGACCAGCATAAGCGAGAAGCGGCGCAGCCGCTGGCGCCGCCCCAACCCCACAGCGGGAAACAAGGGAGTGTGCGCCATGCCTGAAAGCAAATCGGCTAACGTAGTGAGGGCTATTGCCGTCGTCGGTCCGACCGGAGCGGGCAAGACGGCGTTGATCCAAGCTCTGGCTTCAGCCGCTTCGGGTGGCGCGGGAATTTCCCCGGCCGCGGCAGGCCAATCTACCGAAACCAATTTCACCGCAATCGATTTTATGGGCGACCATTACGCCCTCATAGACGCGCCAGGCGCCGTCGATTTTCTTGCAGACGCAGATTTTGCATTGCCGGCCGTCGATCTTGCGATCGTTGTGGCCGATCCTGATCCGGAAAAAGCTGTTCTGGTTCAGCCGTTCCTCAAGGCGCTCGAAGACCTGCAAATTCCGCGCGCGATTTTCATCAACAAGATTGATACCGCCCGCGGTCGCATTCGCGATCTGTTGGAAGCGCTGCAGCCGGTGTCGAACACGACGCTCGTTGGCCGGCAGATCCCAATCTGGGAAGATGAGAAGGTCACGGGGTTTGTCGATCTGGCGCTTGAGCGCGCGTATCATTACGAGCAGGGCAAGGCCTCGAAGATCATCGAGATTCCTAAGAGCGTCGCCGAGCGCGAAACCGAAGCGCGCTTTCACATGCTCGAACAGCTCGCCGACTATGACGACGCGTTGATGGAAACGCTTTTGTCGGACGTGACGCCCGACCGCGACACGGTGTTCGCGGATCTGGTGAAGGAAACGCGCGATGGGCTACGATCAGATCACCTTGAGCGATGGTTCATCGCAGCGGCCGGGCGCGCTGTTCTCCGTGAACGGTTCGCAAACGAAGAAGGTCTCGCGTGTGCCTGAGGGCGACATCGCGGCGCTGGGCAAGCTCGATCCGGTTGCGGCGGGTGATCTGCTTGGCGCCAATGGCGCGCAAAAGATCAAGATCAATTTCAAAAAGCGGTTTCCCGTCTATCAGCTCGCCATTGCGACGAAGGATCGGAAGGATGACGTGCGTCTCTCCGGCGCGCTGCAGAAGTTGGTGGAAGAGGACGCCGGACTTAACGTGGTGCACGATCAGTCGACGCACGAGATCCTATTGCAAGGGCAGGGCGAACCGCATCTGCGCAGCGTGCTCGACCGGCTGAAGGGCAGGTTCAACGTTGAGGTGTCTACCGCGCCGCCCTCGACGCCGTACAAGGAGAGCCTGCGCAAGAATGCCGAAGTGCGCGGCCGGCACAAAAAGCAAACCGGCGGACACGGCCAGTTTGGCGATTGCGTCATTCAAGTAAAGCCGTTGCCGCGCGGCGAAGGCTTTCAGTTCGTCGACAAGATCACTGGCGGCGCGATTCCGCGGCAATGGATTCCTGCCGTTGAGGCCGGTGTTAAGGACGCGATGGGCAAAGGCGCGATTGGTTTTCCGGTTGTCGATGTCTCGGTCACGCTGATTGATGGCTCGTTTCATTCGGTGGACTCAAGCGAGCACTCGTTCCAGCAAGCCGGGCGCCTCGGCATGGTCGAGGCGATGCAGCAATGCGGATCGATCTTGCTCGAGCCGATCGAGAAGCTCTCGATCTACACGCCGAGTTCTGGGACGCCAAAGATCAACTCGGCGGTTTCGTCGCACAACGGCCAAATCCTTGGTTTCGAACCGCGTGAAGGCTGGCCGGGGTGGGATCGCGTGGATGTTTATCTGCCGCATAGCGAGCGGCAGAACTTCATCATCGAGCTGCGTTCATTGACGCAAGGGTTGGCGACGTTCGAAGCTGAGTTTGATCACATGGTCGAAGTCAGCGGGCGCCGGGCCGATGATGTGGCCAAGGCGCAGAGCCTGGGTTAGCGGCGGTCCCCTCGGCCGCCGGCGTGAAGGAACGCGCCGATGGCGCCGAGCGAATCCGCAAACGCCATAACCGCGCCGCCGTGAAGCGTGGCGCCTGCGGTGCAAAGCTCCGGGCGCACAAGGAGCGTGCCGACGACGCACTCGGCCGAAGCCTCGATGATTTCCACGCCAAGGGTTTTGGCGAACGGGATGAGTTCGATGGGGAAGGTGCTCATGCAGAGGTTTCCTTCGGCTTCAGCGAGAGGCGACGCTCATCGTATGCGGCCCACAGGCAGGCCGCGATGATCAAAGCCGCGCCCATGTAAATCTCTGGGCGTGGCACTTCGTGAAAAAGGAAGAACCCGATCAAGCTCGCATAGATGAGTTCGGTGTAGTGGATTGGCGCCAGCTGCTGAGCCTCGGCGCGCGCGTAGGCCTGCGCCATCAAATACATGAAGACAGCAGCCAGAGCTCCGAGCTGTAGGAAGAACCACCAGCCGTCGAGGTTCGGCGGCGTTGCAAAGGCGATGGTCGGCGCGAAGAGGATGATGCCAGGCACGACGCTAGTCATCAGGCTGACGATCACGGGTCCATCCTTCTGCGCGCGCTCGCGCAACAGCACCATCGCCACCGAGAAGAAAGTAGCCGCGAGCAGGGCGGCGAGGACGCCGACATCGTGCATTGGCGATTCTGCTTCGCTCGGAGCACCCTGCATGGCGACGATGACGCCAACAAATCCAACGACGGCGCAGATGACGCTCGAGACGCGAATGCGCTCCTTCAAAAGGAGGAATGCCACAAACGGCGCGAGCAGCGGATAGATGAACGACAGCGTCACCGCCTCTGCCAAGGGAAGAACCTTCAGCGACCAAAAGAAGGTGACGGCGCAGATGGCGATGACGAAGCCACGCAGCCCGTGTGCGCGCCACATCTCCTTGGTGATGACGGGATGTCCGGCCCTCCACCAGATCAGCAGCGAGAACAGCGCGCCAAAAAGGTAGCGACCGAAGCTTACGAGCAGAACGTGATTGGTCTGCAAGAGGTGCTTGATCGTCGCGTCCATGCAGGCGCCGGCGATGATCGCCAGCGTGAGCACAATCACCGGCGGCAGGCGGCCAAACATGAAAACTCCCCGCGCGCCTTTTGGCCCGCGGGGAGTTCAATCGCAACGCGATTTCGTCGTTACGGCGTTGTCGTGGCCGGCGTTGTCGTGGTTTCGCCGGCTGGCATGCCGTTGGTTTGTTCGTCAAGCGCTTCGCCAGCTTCTTCCCCCGGGCCCTGGCCCATGTCGGTCGTGCCGGTCGTGGCTTGTTCGGCTGCGTTGTCGGCGTTCTCGCCGGCCTCTTCGTTCGGGCCTTGGCTACACGCCACAACACCCAGCATGCTCAGGGCAGCGGCTGCGCCCAGCAGTGACTTCATCATCTTGTTTCTCCTGAGTCCCATTTGTTGGGCGGCATCACCGCCGGAGTGCTCAACGTTCCGTGAAGAGCACGGTTCCGAAAAAGGTGCGGCGCCAGTGATAACGTCACGTGGCGCTGCGTTTTCCGATGCCCACTCAGTCCAGTGCGCGCGCATCGGTTGTTCGATTACGGACGGGTGTTTGAATTGCCGTCGGTGGCGTCGTTGACCGCGTCGCCCGCGTCACCGCTACGCTCTGCGCCAGTCGCTTGGTCGACGCTTTCGCCAGCTTGTTCGAGCGGGCCGTCGCCGAGGTTTTCGTGGCCTTGCGTTGCTTCCTCGATCGCGGAATCTGCATTTTCACCGGCTTTTTCGGCACTGCCTTGACCGCAGGCGGCCAAGCTCAGCATGGCTGCCGCGGCGGCCGCGGTGGCGATGATCTTGAGCATGAAATGGTCTCCCTGAAGCCCGCCCGATGAGCGGGTCGGCACAGCGGAAACACTTAAGTGCATGACTGGTTCCAGGGTCGGAACGCTGGCGTTGCGAGGGCTCGGCGCTATAAGCGGGCCAACGAGGGAACAATGTCGGCCCAACTCACAGAAGACCAAGAACTTATTGTCCAAACCGCGCGTAGCTTTGCGCAGGAAAAACTTCGTCCCAATGCCGCGCGCTGGGAAGAAGAGGGCCTGAGCCGCGAGACGCTGCAGGAGCTGGCGAGCCTTGGCTTCGGCGGTATTTATGTGCGCGAGGAGCATGGCGGCTCTGGCCTGTCACGCTTGGACGCGGCGTTGATCTTCGAAGAGCTGTCACGCGGCTGCATTTCCACGGCTGCGTTTCTTTCGATCCACAACATGTGTTCGTGGATGATCGACTCGTTTGGCAATGATGAGCAGCGCGCCGCATGGCTGCCGAAGCTGACGACGATGGAGAAGATTGCGTCTTACTGTCTGACCGAACCGGGCTCGGGTTCTGACGCTGGCGCGCTTCGCACGACTGCAAAGCCTGATGGCAATTCGCAATACGTGATCAACGGCGCCAAGGCGTTCATTTCAGGCGCTGGTTTCTCGGATCTCTACGTCTTGATGTGCCGCACCGGTGAAGACGGTCCGAAAGGTGTTTCGACCGTGTTGGTGCCGGATGGGTCGAAGGGGCTCTCGTTCGGCAAGAATGAAGAGAAGATGGGCTGGCGTGCACAACCTACGGCGATCGTGAACTTCGAAGATTGCCGCGTGCCGGTTGAGAACCGCGTGGGTCCGGAAGGCGAAGGCTTCAAGTACGCGATGAAGGGTCTAGACGGTGGGCGGCTCAACATCGCTGCGTGCGCTCTCGGCGGCGCTCAGGACGCGCTTGATCGCGCGCTCGGGTACGTGAAAGAGCGCAAGCAATTCGGCAAGCGGCTCGCAGATTTTCAGAACACGCAATTCGTGCTCGCCGATATGGAAACCGAGCTAGCGGCTTGCCGCGCGCTGTTGCACACGGCGGCGCGCAAGCTTGACGCCAAGGCGCCGGATGCAACCAAGTATTGCGCGATGGCCAAGCGCTTCGTAACGGACGCGGCGTTCAAGGTTGCCGACCAAGCTTTGCAGCTGCATGGCGGCTACGGATATCTCGCGGATTATGAGGTCGAACGTATCGTTCGCGACCTCCGCGTGCATCGCATCCTCGAAGGCACCAACGAGATCATGCGCGTCATCGTTTCGCGCGAGATGCTGAAGGAATGAACACGGACTTCCGCTCGATCCGCAAAATCCTCTGGGAGGACTGGGATCCAATCGGCTGCGGCGTCCCCAAGGATGAGTATGACGATTACGTCGGCCCGGTCTCGCGTTTATTGGTAGAAAATAAGCCGGCGTTGGACGTGGCGAACTATCTTCGCGCGACGGCGGCGGAAACTATTGCGTGCCCGGTTAGCGAAGAGAAGATCGCAGCCGCGGTTGGGAAGTTGATGGCCCTGAGGAGAGAGCAATGATCATTCGTGCAATGGGCCTAGGCTTTTTGCTTTGGCTTGTCGTCGCCGCCGCGTTTCGCTTTGGCGGTCAGTATTTTTTCCTGCCGGATGAATCGCTGCGCATGGTGACGTTCCTCTCCGCACCGGTGATCGGCGCGATCCTCTCATTCATCTGCCTCAAGCTCTTGGGCGAAGCCTCGGGCGACGAGGGCGAAGCGGCAATCGGTCTGGCGTTGCCAGTGCTGATGCTCAACGGCTTCCTCACGCACGAGTACGCTAACGCGTTCCCAAATCTGGACGAGACTCTCGACGCCACGTTCGGCGCCTGGTCGTTGCTGTTCGGCGCGTCGATCCTGTTCATGGGCCTGTGGACGACGAAGCTTGCGCCACAGGACGAGCGCATATGAACCGACGCGACGTTATCCTTGGCGCTACTGCATTGGCTGGATGTGCAAGTATGAATGACGCCGCGCAAATTCGCCGCCCGATCGTGATCGCGCACCGCGGGGCGAGTGCGTATCGGCCTGAACATACACTTGCTGGATATCTGCTCGCGATTGAGCAGGGCGCCGATTTTATCGAGCCCGATCTGGTGATGACAAAGGACCACGTTCTGGTCTGCCGTCACGAGAATGAAATCTCGGGGACGACCGATGTCGCGGATCACCCAGAGTTTGCGGAGCGCCGCAAAGCGAAGACCGTCGATGGCGCCGAAGCGCTGGGGTGGTGGGTCGAAGACTTCACGCTCGCGGAGCTAAAGACGCTGCGTGCGCGCGAGCGAATCCCGCAGCTGCGCCCCGCTAACACCGAGTACAACGATCAGTTTGAAATTCCGACGTTTGCCGAAGCGCTCGCGCTGGCGCAGCAGCACGGCAAGGGGATTTACCCGGAGCTGAAGCACCCGACTTTCCTGCGCGAGCAGGGGCTAGATCCAGTCCCGGCCTTTATCAGCGCAGTGCGTGAAGGCGGCGGTCAGAGCACGGCGGACATCATGTATGTCCAGTGCTTCGAGGTCGGCGCTATTCGCACACTGGCGCAAATGTCTTCGATCCGTTGGCAGTGCGTGCAACTCGCGTCGGTCGATGGCGGACCGTGGGATCAGCGTGATACGACTTACGCGGCGATGCTTGAAGGTGATGGTCTGCGCCGCGTTGCCGAATACGCGCGCGGCATTGGCGTGGAGAAACCGCTGATTATTCCGCGCGACGCCGGTAACAATCTAGGTGCGCCGACCGATCTTGTAGCGCGTGCGCATGCCGCGAACCTTGTGGTGCATCCGTGGACCTTCAGGCCTGAGAATTTCTTCCTGCCGACGGCGTTGCGGGTTGGCGCCACGGCCGCACAAGAGACGCTGCGCCAGCGCGGCAACCTTGATGCCGAGCTCTGCGCTTTCTATGCGGCCGGCGTTGACGGGGTGTTCAGCGACGACCCGGCAGCGGCAGTCGCAGCGCGTAACTAAAAAGCCCTCCGCTTGCGCGAAGGGCTTTCGAGACGCGTCGTAGCGAAGTGAGTTAGGCGACGCGCCGCAACATGTTGCGGTTCAGGATCGGCGCTTGTGCTTCGAGGAGATCCTTCAGAACGCGCTCACGCGTTTGATCTTCCTTGATCGTCAGCAGGTGAATTTCACGCGCACCGAGATTTTCCGCGGCTTGCCACATGTCGTGCCGATTGAGCGTTGTTGAAAAGTCCGCCGTTTGCGCTGCGAACAAGCAGATCGGGCCGCCCCAGTCTTGCGATGGCTGGTCATGCGGCTTCACGAACATGTAGACGCCGCCGATGGGCTCCCAATCGCGCTGCGCGCGTGCAATCTCAAACTCGAACCAGCGGCCGCTGCCGCCTTGCCAATTGAAAGTATTCACGCGCCCCTCCGGGAAATCGATTGAGGCGGAATCTAGAGTGAGTCGGCGTGGCGGAAGCAATGCCGTTATGGCGCCGGGTCCATGCTTACAGTTTGGACATCTGCCGCATCGAAGAATGCAGGCCAGAATTGTTCCATCGCGTAAGCCTGCCGCTCGGCGTTATCGGGCCGATCTATTGGAACTATGCGTAAATCTACGCGCGCAAAGTCCGGAGGACCGTTCGGCGAGCTTGCGCGCCAATCTGCATAATTCGCTTCCGAAACGTACAATGAGAAGCCCTGTGGATTGTGTTCGAGCAAATCCGAGACGAGCACCAAACGTCGCTGTGGAATTTCCGCACCGAATTCCGGATCCGCAGCGACCGCGCGCAGAGCTGCGATGATTGGAGACGCCCGTTGCGGGCCGCCTGAGCCGGCGCTGCGGAGTGCGCTGTCCAAGGCTTGCGCGAACTCTTCGTCCCATGTCGCTTGAACCATGCGCGCGTTTTCGAACAGCGGATTGGTTTGCTCAGGCGGGCGCGGCAAGCACTGCGAGAACAAGATCGCCGGCTCCTGCGGGCGGCGCACATTGATGCGCATGATCGTAAGGCGATCGTATTGCGAGAGCCGCGCGCGCTCTTGTGCCAACACCGCGCGCAGTTTGCGGCGATGACGCGCTTCTAGGCGATCCGTTGAGTCGACCAAGACAATCGTGTGCGCTGCGAGCGGCGCATCGGTGCGGCAAAGTGAGCTCGCGTCCGTTGGCGGCGGCCGAAGCCAGAGTGCGGCGCCAGCGAGCCCGCCCAGCACCACCAGCGCCAGCGCGATCAGCACAATGCCCAGCGCATTGCGTCCAGCTGCGCCGCGCCGCCGGCTCACGCCTGTCCGCCGCTGTCGTGGCGATTGGTGGCGGCGTCGAGTTCTGCGAGCAGTTCTTCCAGCGATCGCGCCGATTGAGCCTGCGCTTCCGCCAAGCGAGCACGGGCCTCATCGATCATCGCTGCCGCGCCGCCGAGTGCGTCGAGCGCAGGGCCGGCGGATGGCGGAGGAGAGCTGAAATAGGCCGGCGCGGGAGAGGTGCGCGCGGCGGCGTTTTCCTGGCGGTAGAGATGCACGGCGCTAGCGGCGGCATCGTCGAGCGCGCGCCCCTTTGCGTCCAGGGTTTCCATGTTCATCGCTGCCGCGTCGAACGCCTTGCTCATGGCGTCGAATTCGGCGCGCATCTTATCCACCCGCGCCAGCAGCTCGGTCTTGGCCTTGTTGATCGGCGCCTCGAGATCGACCCGCGCGTCGGCACGAAAATCAGAGAGCGTCTCCGAGGCAGCTTTGGCGGCGCGGTCCATCTTGCCGAAATCGGGGTAGGGATCGTCGAAACCCGAATAGCCCTTGAGCGCCGAGAACACCCAAACGCCTGCGCCGAGCATGAGCAGGATGATCGCTTGCGGCGAATCCAAAGAGAGCAGCGACCACAGATGGAAGCTCGCGTCCGAGCCCATATCGACTTGTCGCCCGCTCAACGTCGCGAGTTGATCGCGCCAATCCGCGGCGAACAGATTGAGCATGAGAGCGAGAAGGCCGACGAACGCGAACGCCACGGCGCCCATCGCTTTCATCGGCGCTTCGCGATGCTGCAGATAGCGTAGGCCCAAGAAGCCAGCGATGAAGCCAAGCGTCACGTTTGCGCCGGAGAGCCCAATCGCGGTGATCGCGCCGCCGAGCAAACCGCGCTCATCATCCTCGGCGAACAGGGCAGCGCTGAACAAGGCTTCGAACACCGCCGCGCAAAACAGCAAGCCGGATTGCAGCAGCGTCGATTGTGGATAGACGGCGGCGCGTCGCATTCGTGTTTGCGCTTGAAGGCGTCCAGCTCCTCGCGCGCCTCCGCGGCGCGTGCCGAAGCCTCATCCCAATCGTGTGCGAGCCGGCCGGAGGTTTGGCGCAGCGCTAACCGCGCATCGAGTGCAGGCCCGGTAAAGTCCTGAGGCGCCGGGGCTAGCGCGCGCAATCGGCGCTCGGCGTCCGCTTTTGCGTCGTCACGCGCCTGATCCACGCGCGTCCGTTCTGCCGCAACGGTTTCGATGACTGCCTTTTCGGCGTCTGAAAGATCGTCCGCATCCTGCCGGGGCAGGTCGCGGGCGGCGTCTTCTCGTGCGCGCTTGCGAATACCTAGCTTTTTGTCGAGCGCGGACGCGCTGAGGCCCTGCGGCATCTTCACCGCAGCGCGTTCGGCGTTGGGCTTGTTTTGCCCTCCATCCATGACGTGCCCGCTCCCGCTGACACTAAAGCGCGTATGACGCGCTTCTCCAAGAGGCGCGCGCGGGCTATCAGGGGCCGTGCACGATCTCAAAGACCTATTGAAGCTCGCCGACACCGCCGCCGACGCCGCGGGCGAGGCGCTTCTGGCCAATCGCGTCCAGTGGGGCGTGATCGAGGAAATCCAGGGCCGCGAGGTGAAAATCGGCGGCGACAAGCACGCCGAGGAGATCGTCCTCACCGCCATCGCGCGCGATAGCGACTACCCGATTATCTCCGAGGAGGCGGGCTGGGCGCGCGCCATGCAACGCGGCGACCGCTTCGTCTGGGCCATCGATCCGCTCGACGGCAGCGTGAACTATCTACGGGGCTACCCGCACTGCGCCGTCTCGATCGCGCTGCTGGATCACGGCAAGCCGATCCTCGGTGTCGTCGATTGCTTCGTTACCCGCGAGCGCTTCACTGGCTTGGTCGGGCACGGCGCGTGGCTCAATGGCGCGCCGATGTGCGTCTCCAACATCGAAAATCCTGCAAAGGGAATATTGCAAACCGGCGTGCCGTCGCGCGCGAGCGATGAGTCCATGAGAGCGTTCGAGCAGCGGCTGCGCACCTGGCAGAAGGTGCGCATGATCGGCTCGGCGGCGACGGCGTTGGCTTATGTCGCCGCGGGTCGAGCGGAGGCCTATCGCGAATCCGGTTCGATGATCTGGGACGTCGCGGCAGGCTGCGCGCTGGTCGAAGCCGCTGGCGGCAAAGTGCGCATCGAGGGCGCGGCGCTCGATCAGCCATTGGAAGTCGCCGCCAGCAACGGCGCTGCTGCGCTTCCAGACTGACGCGCCTCTCTTCTGTGTAATTTAACACACGGCGCGACGGATCGCGGCGTTCGGACCGTTAGCAACACCAAGTTGTTATGGAGGAACATGGCGCAGGCCATGGACATCCTGACGTAACGGCGCTTCAAAGCAGTGTAGCCAGCAATTCAACTGGGTGTGGGGATGTTCAGGGACGCGGTCCTCCTTGGGATCGGCCAAGCCGTCAGTGACGCATGGCACGCGCGCGCCACTTACGCGTGCGAGCCTCGACGTGCGCGGCGCTGTCCTCGTGGGGCCTGGCGAAGCGCCAGTCGCGCTGATCAACCGCGCGCCGATTTGGGACGCGCTCGATCTTGCCGCGGTTCGCGGCTCAAGCCTCATTCTCGTCGATCCGCCGGCTGACGGCGCCGCCAAACGCGCAGTGCTGACGCGCGCTGCGGAGGCGGGACCCGGTGCTTGGTTCACTGGCGAAAAGCTTCGGCGTTTGCGGCTCGATGATCTGATCGGCCGCCCGCTCGGTGACGTCGACTTCGCACGCATTCGCAATGTGGTCGCCGGCAAGCGCGTGCTTGTTACGGGCGGCGGTGGCTCGATCGGCGGCGAACTGGCGCGCCGTATCGCAACGCTCTCACCGGCACGGCTGACGCTACTCGATAGCTCTGAGCACAATCTCTATCGCATCGGCCTCGAACTGCCGGACGCCGTGCAGGTGCTCGCGGATATCCGCGACGCAAATTCTGTCGGCCGGTGGTTCGCCAAGGAACGCCCTGAGATCGTTTTCCACGCCGCTGCGCTTAAGCAAGTGCCGATGGTGGAAGCGTTCGCCAGCGAAGGCGTGCTCACCAATGTGGTGGGTTTGCAAAACGTCGCTGAAGCGGCGCGTCGAGGCGGCGCGGATATGATTTTCGTGTCGACCGACAAGGCGGTTGATCCCTCGGGCCTCATGGGCGCTTCCAAGCGGCTGGGCGAAATCTATTGCCAGGCGTTGGACCGAGCCGGTCCTGAGCGCGCAGTTCCGGTACGGCTCGGCAATGTGCTGGGCTCGGCCGGTTCGGTGACGCCGATCTTTGAAGCGCAACTCGCTGAGGGTGGTCCGCTTACTGTGACCGATCCAGACGTGACGCGCTTCTTCTTGACCATCCCGCAGGCTGCTGACGCGCTTCTGCAAGCTGCGGCGGTGGGCCTTACCGTTGAGCCACGGGGCAGTGCGTTGGTGATCGAGATGGGCGAGGCGCTGCCGGTGGTGGAGCTTGCGCGCGAAGTCATTCGGCTGGAAGGGCTGCGCCCAGACATCGATGTGCCGATCACGTTCACTGGTTTGCGGCCGAGCGAAAAGCTGCACGAGGCGTTGGTGGCGTCTGATGAATGGCGCGAGGCCGATCCTGCGCCGGGCGTGATCGCGGTTGCGTCTTCCGCGCGTGCGTTGACTGACGTTCTCGCTGATATGGAGACACTCGCGGCGCTCGCGCGCGACGGCGCGAACGAGAAGATCGCTGCGGCGCTCTTCCGTGCTGTCGACGCCGACGCGGAAGTACGCGCTCGCTCACTCTGACCGATGGCCGCAACCGATCTCACCCCAGCTGCTAAGATGCGCGGGGCGTTGCAGACAGACTTGCGAGACGCGATGATCTTGAGCGCCGCGCGGATATTGCAAAGCAATACGTCCGCTAATCGAGCGTGCGTCTGAATCTCAGAAGCGCCAGCGCGCCGAGAACGAGCAGGATCACCGTCAGCGGCCACAGATCGCCGACGACATCGCCGAAACCTGCGCCCTTCAAAACGATCTCCGTACGATCCTCAGGAAGTGCGTGATCGGTAGCGCTTCGCCGATCACCTGTGCCCAGAGCGGCATGGCGCGGAACGGAAACATGAAACCGGACAACAAGATCGACGGTAGGAAGATGAAGAACGTCATCTGCATCGCTTGCATTTGCGTGCGCGCGACGGTGGAGATGAGGTAGCCCAGCATCAAGTTCGCCAGGATGAACAGCGTAACCGCGATCAAGAACGCTAAGAACGAACCAGTGAACGGAATGCGGAATAGCAGCATCGCCACCGCAAGCACGATGGCAACCTGGACGGCGCCGACGAACACGTAGGGCGTCGTCTTCCCGATCATCACCTCAAGCGGACGCACCGGCGTCGCGAGCAAATTTTCCATCGTGCCGCGCTCGGTCTCGCGCGTCAGTGCGATAGAGGTGATCATCACCATGGTCATGGTCAGGATCACGCCCAGCAAAGCCGGCACGATGTTGAATGCGGTCACGCCCGCTGGATTGTAACGCCGGTGCACGACGATCTCGTACGGTGCGGGCAAGGGCGCTAGGAACGAGAGCGAGCCCTGAAACTCTGGCGCAAACGCCTGCGCCGCGACTTGCTGGATCGCTGCGATCGCACCGCCAGCGGCCACTGGGTCGCTCGCATCGGCAGCGATCAGGATTTGCGGGCGTTCGCCGCGCACTAGTCGCCGCTCGAAGCCTTCGGGAATGGAAATAAGAAACGTCGCTTGTCCTGAGCGGATCATCGCTTCGCCGTCTTCGGCGCGCGGTGTGATGGCGATGACGTCGACATAGGTCGATTGCGCGAGTGATGCGAGGAATGAGCGCGTCAGCGGCCCGTCTTCGCGCATTTCAACAACGGCTGGCATGTGACGGGGGTCGGTGTTGATGGCGTAGCCGAACAGAACAAGCTGCATCACTGGCATCATGATCATGATCGCAAACGTCGGCCGGTCGCGACGCATCTGCACGAGTTCTTTCAGGAACACGGCAAAGACACGCGCCCACGAAAGATCGATCAGTTTCGAAAGAGAGTGCGGCGCGGTCGTCATTGGAAATTGTCCATCGCGCCGGACATCAGATAGATGAAGATCTCCTCGAATCCCGCCTCGATCGGCGTGATGTCGACGTGAGGTTCTGCGGCTTTCACTGCGCCTACGGCCCGCTCAAGCGCCGCAGGGTCTTTGCCGCACGCATGAATTTCCGCGCCAAACCGCGCTACGAGATCGACGCCAGGTGAAGCCTCAAGCATTTCCTGGGCGCGCATCAGCGGTCGCCCAGCAATGCTCCAACCGTAAAGGCCGATCTGTTTTGGGATTTCGGCCGTCGGCGAGTCGATGAGCTTCTTGCCATAAGCGATGTAAGCGATAGAATCGCATTGGACGGCTTCGTCCATGTAGTGCGTGCTCACCAGTGTCGTCACGCCTTGTGCCGAATAGCGCCGGATCGCGTCCCAGAAATCGCGACGCGCTTTGGGATCGACGCCTGCGGTCGGTTCATCGAGCAGCAGCAACTCAGGTTCGTGGATCATGCATGCGGCCAGCGCTAGACGCTGCTTCCAGCCGCCAGAGAGCTTGCCGGCAAGCTGGGCTTGCCGCTCGCTGAGACCGAGATCGGCAAGCGCTTGATCGACGCGTTCTGCGCGGCGGTCGAGGCCGTAGAGTCTGGAGATGAATTCCAAGTTCTCGCGGATCGAAAGATCTTCGTAGAGCGAAAATTTCTGCGTCATGTAGCCGACGCGTTCTTTGATCTTGAGGCTCTCTTTCAGAACATCGAAGCCAAGCACTTCGCCTTCGCCGCTTTCGGGCTTCAGCAGGCCGCACACCATGCGGATCGTCGTCGTTTTGCCCGAGCCGTTTGGGCCCAAGAAGCCGTAGATAGCGCCGCGCGGCACTTTGAGATCGAATTGGTCGACGACGGTTCGATCACCAAAGCGCTTGGTCAGCCCGCGCACGTCGATGACGGTGTCGGTCATTCTGCGATCCGTACGTCCACGGGCATGCCGGGCCGGATCGGCGTTGCGCCATCGAAGCGCGCCTCGACCAAGAAAACGAGCTTTTCGCGTTGATCGAGCGAGTAGATCACTGGCGGCGTAAATTGAGGCTCGGTCGCGACGAAGCTGACGCGCGCTTCCACCGGCTGGGCGCAACCGTCGCAGCTCACCATAACGCGCGTGCCAACCGGCAGCTGCGCCAGCATCGCTTCAGGCGCGAAGAAGCGCACCTTCATGTTCTCAGGCGTCAACAACGCCGCGATCGGTTGGCCGGCAGCGACGACTTCGCCTTGGCGATGGAAAATTTGTTGGATCGTGCCAGCGAGTGGCGCTGTGCCGGCGAGATCTTCAAGTCGCTCCTGCGCCAAGCCAGTCTCGGCGCCGGCCGCAGTAGCTTGCCGGCGAGCTTGCGCCAGTTGTGCGTTTGCGACGTCGAGCGAAGCGCGATCAGCATCGAGACGCGCACGTGAATAGAAGCCGCGATCAGCAAGTTGCGCGCTGCGCGCATAGTTGCGTTGCGCCAGTGTTGCTTGTGCTTGCGCCGTGCGAACCGCCGCTGCAGCCGCCGCGCGTTGAGCTTGCGCGCTTTCGGCGTTGTAGTTCAGACGATTTGGATCGAGCCGGAAAACGCGCGCGCCAGCTTCGACGGCGTCACCTTCGCGCACGAAGAGTTCGCCGATAATTCCGGCGTCTTGGCTTGAGAGATAGATGTAATCGGCCTCGCCATAGCCTTGCAGCAAGCTCGGCGTTTCACGCCCGCACGCCGCGGCGAGCAAAGCCAATGAGAGGATCAAAAAGCGCTTCATGCGCGTGGCTCCAGCCCGGAGAGCAGGACATCGAACTGCTGTTCGATCAGTTTCTGCGGGTCGTTGAGAGCGGTTTCACCGCCCAGGACATGCGTCCACATCGCCTCGAAGAAGAGCGGGCCAATGAAGGCGCGCACCACGGCGTCTTTGTCGACACGCCGGATTTGGCCCTTGGCCATCGCGCCTTCGATCAACGTCTCAAGCGCGCCGCGCGCCTTTTCGACGACGTGTTCGCGATAGTATTTCGCGATTTCGGGGAAGCGGCCTGAGATGCCTATTACCAGGCGCGGCACCGCAAAGAGGTTTGGGTCGTTCAGTCTGAACGCGGCGGCTGTCACCATCATGCGTAGCGCCGTCTTTGGATCTGCCGCGCCCATCGCCGCGATCTGCTGAACGTTTTGCGCCAGCGGGCCAACCTTGGCTTCGATCAGGGCTTTAAGCACCGCGACCTTGCTCGGGAAATAGAGGTAGATCGCCGCCTTCGAGAGGCCGGCGCGCTTGGCGATGTCCTCCATCCGGGCGGCCTCGAAACCGCGCGCGACGAACTCCTCTAGAGCCGCCTCCAGGATTTCCTCTGGCCTCGCCTCAGCCCGCCGGCGCCAGCGGGGGGCGGGTTCAATTGGTGCGGAGGCGGGCGAGCGGCTCATATCCCACATATAACTGACTGGTCAGTTATATGCAAGCGTAAAATAATGCCGTATGACCAGCGCGCGCGAACGCCAAAGAAAAGGGCGGCGTCCTGAGGAACGCCGCCCGTAGTCGGGAAGAGGAGGAGAGCGGCGGCGCCTAGGAGGGAGCGCCGCCGCCGAACCGCGCTTAGTAGCGCGCGGTGAACACGATGCTCGTCGTTTGCGGAGCGCCGTAATAGACGGTGCGGATGTTGCCGACCGACGAGAACTCCTGACCGTCCGTCTTATAGACTTCGTCGCTCAAATTGCGGCCTTGTAGCGCGATCGAGAACACGTCGTTCACGTTCCAGGTCAGGCTGGCGTCGTAGAGCCAATAATCATCCGAGAACATTGTCGGCGTCACAGTGACGGCGCGATGCTCAGCGTGCTGTCGACAGCAAGCGCCATCTCTGAGCGATAGCGCGCTGAACCGGCCAACACGACCGAAGCGTCATTTGCGAGTTCGAAGGTGTAGGAACCACCGAAGCGCGCCGTCCATTCCGGCGCGAACGCCGGCGTTTGGAACGCGCGGCTGCCACCCTGCGGAAGCGGCTGTCGGCAAACTCGTTGTACTGCGCATGCAGATAACCGATCTGCGCGTCGAGACGAAGCGGATCGATCGGGTGATAGTTTAGTTCGAGTTCGGCGCCCTTGATTTCCAGCTCACCGGCGTTGATGACGGTGAGTTCCGGGCTTGGCAACATCGTGCCCGGATCGATGACGGTGCCGCCGACGCGCGCCTGGAAGTCTTCGAAGATCGTGTGGAAGACGGTGAAGTTCGCCGTCAGACGACCGTCAAGCCAATCGGTACGCGTGCCAATCTCGTACGAGGTCGAAACTTTCCGGTTCGTACGGCGCCTCTTCGCCGGGGTTGTTAGCACGGCCGTTGAAGCCACCGGACAGGAACCCCCGCGCGCCGCGTGCATAGACCATGACGTTGTCGGTGACTTGATAGTCAGCCGAGAGCATCGGTGAGAGGTCATCGCACGAATTGTCGACGTCGAACGCAAACGTGCCGTTGAAGAGCGGGTTGCTGTAGAACGTCGATGTCGTGCGGAAATATTCCTTTTCTTCGTTGGTCGAACGCAGGCCGGCCGAGATGTTGAAGCGATCGGTTACGGCATAGGTCGCGTTGACGAACGCGGCCATGCTGGTGGTTTGCAGTTCATCGTCAATCGTGCGGGTGAAGCTTGTAAGCCCCAGCACACCGTTGACGTACGCATCAGCATAGGCCTCTTGGTGAGAGTCGACATTCGCGCGCATGTAGTAGAGGCCGCCGACGACATTCCATGCGCCTTGATCATAGACGAGTTGGAGGTCTTGGCTGATCTGATGTTGGCGGACGCCGACGAACACGTCACCGAGTTCGACAGGAGTGGCGTCAATATCGACATAATCGTCGTACTTGAGATTGCGATACGCGGTGATCGAGCGCAGCGTCAGCGCCGGGTTGATCTCCCATGAGGCGCGCAGCGTTGTGCCCCAATGGGTAAGCTGCGTGCTGTTCGGTAGACCTGGCGTCGCCGATGCGGTGAAGTCGTATTCCGGCGGGGGTGACGAGATTGGATAGATCGCGGCGCCGCCCAGATTGAACAGCGTCGTCGTCGCTTGGCCCATGACTAAGGCATTGTCTTCGTCTGCAATGTCAGCCGACCAATCGATTGAGAACGTCGAGGTTGGATCCCATGCCAATGCAACGCGGCCGCCGAAAGCGTTACGGTTGTTGTATTCGTCGCCATTGATCGGATTGGTGACGTAGCCATCGCGACCCGCGCCGAAGAGAGCGCCGCCGATGGCGAGATTGTTCGTGATCGGACCAGAGGCAGCGATGCGGGTTTCGAGTTGGCCGTAATCGCCGACGGTGACTTGGAAGAGGCCGTGCGGGTCTTGGCCCGGGCGACGCGTTACGACTTTGAACGCGCCACCGATGGTGTTTCGACCGTAGAGCGTGCCTTGCGGTCCGCGCAGAACTTCGACGCGTTCGATGTCGAACACTTCAAGCTGGGTGCCGCGGATCCGTGAGTAATAGACGTCATCGACATAGAAGCCCACAGCGGGGTCGAACGTCTGTAGCGCGTCCGGCTGACCGACGCCGCGGATCGTGATGTTCGTGGCGTTGGACGAACCCCGGCCCTGAACGATGTTCACGTTCGGGATGGCGCCTTGCAGGCCCGTCGCGTCTGTCGCTTGCAGTTGTTCCAGGCGGCTTTCAGAGAATGCAGAGACAGAACCCGGCACGTCCTGTAGCGATTCTTCAGTGCGGCGAGCGGTGACGACAATTTCCTCGTCTTCCGTCACACCGTCCTGCGCGAATGCCGGCGCCGCCAGCGCGAACGGCGATGCCGCCACACTCGCCAGCAAGAGCGCTACTCGCGCCTTATCTCCAAATTTTCTCATGGGGTTGCTCCTCCGCTCCTCAATTCGGGCCGCCGCGTTTCACGGACGAAAGCCTCGATATGATTCAAAAAATCGTCTGGCGCTTCGAGATGCGGCACGTGGCCGGCGCCCTTGATGACGACGCGCGTCGCGTTCGGCGCAGTGCGCGCGATGAACTCGGTTGCGCCATCGTCGTAAACTTGGCTGTCGCCGCCGTGGATCACGAGCATCGGTGTCGTGATGCGCGCGAGTGCGGCGCGGAAATCTTGTGAGGCCATCGAGCGCCAGTAAGACGCCATGGCGTGCGCATCGGCTTGCGCCATTTGTCCCGCGGCCCAGGCCTCAAGCTCAGGGCAAGCTGCGCGCATTGATGCGGCGAACATGCGCGGTGCGAAGCGCGACACGTAAGATGGCCAATCCGCCTCGATCTCACTCACAGTGTTCGCGATGTCGTGCGCGCCGTAGCCGCTGGAGATGCCATGCTCCCAACTCTCATCATTGATGAGGCGCGGGCTCATGTCTTCGACGATGAGACCGCTCAAGCGCGCCCCGATGCGCGGCGATGCGGCCCAGAGCGCCATAGCGCCCATCGACCAGCCGAGGGCGTAGGCGCCCTTGAGGTCGAGCGCTTCGAAGAAATGCACGATGTCGTCCGCGAGCGTTTCGATGGTCAGTGGCGAGGCGCCGTTCCCGGAGCCAGCGTGGCCGCGCAAGGTCAGGGCGTAGACCCGGTGAGTCGTGGCGAGCTGCGCGGAGAGGTCGCTGAAGAAGGCGCCGTTGGCGGCCCAGCCGTGTACCAGAACAAACGGGGCGCCCGCGCCGGCTTCGGCGTAGGACATGGTCGCCCCGTCTGGCAAAACGTGCTGAGGCATGTGCCCCGTATTCCCCCCTCGGACCGTTTCTCGGGCCGAATTTTGTTGTCTTGCGCCGGCTTATATCGGAGACTTGAAACATGAGTCAACATTCAGGTTCCGATCCCGAGGTCGCCGAGGAGCGTTCGGGGCCGAAGACTGAGCGGGGAAAGCGAACTCTGAGGCGGTTACTGGATGCCGCCGGAGAAGAGTTCGGCACGCGCGGCTACCACGACACCGCCATCTCCAACATCACGCAGGGCGCAGGCGTCGGGCTCGGCACCTTCTACGTGTACTTCAAGAGCAAAGAGGAAGTGTTCCGCGCGCTCGTCGCCGACATGGGCGCGCGTACCCGTCACGCAATGACGGAGAGCACGCGCGGCGCGCATGATCGTCTCGAGGCGGAGCGCCTCGGCATCCAAGCGTTCATCGACTTCGTGCGATCCCACAAAGCTCTGTACCGCATTGTTATGGAGGCGCAGTTCGTCGCGCCTGAAGCTTACCGCGACTACTACCGCACGTTCGCCGCCGCCTATCGACAACAACTGGCTCAAGCCGCGTCGCGCGGCGAAATCAGCGAAGGTCAGGATGATGAAGTTCGTGTGTGGGCGCTGATGGGCGCCTCGAGCTTTCTCGGCATACGATACGGCATCTGGGACGCCGAGACGGACTCTGCGTCAGTTGCAGCAGCCGCTTCCGGATCTCATGATCAACAGGCTCGCGCCGCGAGCTAAGAGAAGATAAAGCGCCGAGGTAACGGCGCGCACAGGAAGTGAGCCATGGGTGTCGACCTGGTCGACATCACTGCGCGAAACGGGCGGCGCTGACGCCCAATCGCATCGCCTTCGAAGATGCGCTGACCGGGCGCACGCTCAGCTATGCTCAACTAGAAGATCGCTGCGCACGCGCGGCCGGTGTGCTCACATCGCTTGGTGTGATGCGTGAAAATCGCGTTGCCATCATTTGCCGCAACCGGATCGAGTTCTTCGAGATCATGTTCGCGTGCGCCAAGCTCGGCGCGATCTTTGTGCCGCTGAACTGGCGTTCGCCCGCGGCTGAGCTTTCGGCGTTGATCGCTGATTGCGGCGCAAAACTGGTGGTTTTCGGCGCGGACGATGCAGAGACGGCGCGAGCGCTTGGCAGCGCTTTGTTGGCGCTTGATGATGGCTACGAAGCTGCGCTCGCCGGGGCATCGCCATTGGTAACGGATCGCCGCTGGGCCGGCGATGACACGTGGTTCTTGATGTACACGTCGGGCACCACAGGTCAGCCGAAAGGCGTGATCCAGACGTATCAAATGTCGGTGGTGAACGCATTTCACGTTGGCGAAGCGTTTGATCTTCGCGATGGCGACACCACGATCAACTTCCTGCCGCTGTTTCACAGCGCGGGCATTCAGCTTGTCACCATTCCTACTTTGATCGCTGGCGGCACGGTGATTGTGCTGCCGGGCTTCGATGAAGCTCGCGCCCTCGCACTGATGCCGCGGCTCGATATCTTCTTCGGCGTGCCGGCTGTGTATCAGCAACTCGCACTGCATCCTGAGTTCGAGCGCGCAGATCTCGCGCGCGTGCGTTCGTGGGGGTGTGGCGGCGCGCCGTTGGCGGATGTGCTTGTTGAACTCTACGCCGCGAAAGGCGTGAAGGTTTGCAACGGCTACGGCATGACCGAGACCGGGCCGACAGCGTTCATCGCGATGAAGGAAGATGCGCTGCAGAAGATTGGCTCAGTCGGCAAACCGCTGATGTTGCTCGACGTGCGTATCGTCGATGCCGACGGATGCGATGTGCCTGTTGGCGAGAGCGGTGAGATCTGGATGCGCGGACCGGGCCTGACGCCAGGCTATTGTAAGAAGCCGGAAGAGAGTGCGAAGGCGTTCACCGCCGATGGCTGGCTGAAGAGTGGAGACATTGGCCGCCGCGATGCTGACGGCTGCTATTACGTCGCTGGCCGCATCAAGGAGATGTATATATCCGGCGGCGAGAACGCTTATCCGGCCGAAGTCGAAAATGCGCTCGCGAGACATCCATCCATTCTCGAAACCGCGATCATCGGTGTCGCCGACGAAAAGTGGGGCGAGGTGGGTCACGCCTTCATCATGCTGCGCCCCGATGCGGCGCCGGTGACGGCAGCAGATGTCATCCAATTTTGCCGGGCAAACGTGGCGGGCTTTAAAGCCCCGCGTCACGTGACCTTCGTTGAGGAATTCCCGCGGACAGCGGCGGGCAAGATCCGGAAACACCTATTGGCGCCAACGTTTAGCGCCCACGCGCGCTAATGCGCGCCAGTGGCGGGCATCGCAAGCCACGCTTTCATCCAAATCATGTCCGTGCTTCTGCTCAGCCATAATTCAGGCGAGGAGGGGGAGGCTGGATAAGTCCCGGCGAGGGGCCTATCCTCGCTGGCGTGGGGAATAGGCTGTGACTGATCAATCTGCGGGCGAAGAGCGCGTTATCCGTTTGGCGTCGATCGTGTCGATCGACATCGTCGGCTTTTCAACCATGTCGGAGCGCGATCAGCGCAATGCGGCGCGCAAGGTCGAAAATCTGCGTGCGCGTGTTGAACGCGTTGCAATCGCCAATGGCGGCCGTTTGTTCAACACGGCGGGCGACGGCTTCATGCTCGAGTTCGCATCAGCCGGCCAAGCGCTCGGCGCGATTCAAGAACTGCTTGATAAGCGGCCCAAAGGCGAACCGCCGATCCGCGTCGGCGCGCACGTTGGCGATGTGATCGTTACCTCGACCGATGACTTGCTTGGCCACGGCGTCAATGTCGCTGCGCGTCTGCAAGAACTTGCAGAGCCGGGCACGGCGCTCGTGTCGTCGGAATTCCGCTCGATGGCGCGCAACTCGCCGCAGAGTGCGTTCCAGTCGAAAGGCCAGAAGCCGCTCGATAACATTGATCAACGCGTGCAGACGTTCGAGATTCTCTCGAAGCGTCAGAAGTTCATGCGCTCGTCACGTCGCGTTGGTTCGATGGCCGTCGCTGCGGCCGTCTTAGCCGTGCTCGCGTATTTCAGCCCGCAACTCTACGGCATCGGGATGGAGTATTGGCGCAATCGACCTCAGCCCGCTGCAGACCAACAGCAAGCGCAAGTGCAACAAGCGGCAGCGACGCCGGTCGAAACGCCTGCGTCGCCAGCGGAAGATACGTCTTCGCAGCGCGTGCCGGGCTACACGTTCAGCGATTGCAACGGTTGCCCAGACATGACCGTGCTCGCTGGCGGCCTTTTTGTTATGGGCTCGCCAGACAACGAACCTGGCCGTGGCCGTGATGAAGGTCCGCAGCGCGAAGTTTCTGTCGCGCCATTCGCGATGGGCAAATACGAAGTGACGTTCTCGCAGTGGGACGCATGTCTCGCGGGCGGTGGTTGCAACGGTTATTCGCCGCCAGATAGCGGCTGGGGCCGTGGCGATCGCCCGGTGACGGGCGTGTCGTGGGACGATGCGCAGGCTTACGTGAATTGGCTCAATGCGCAGGCGGGTGGCACGCAGTATCGGCTGCCGAGTGAAGCCGAATGGGAATATGCTGCTCGCGCTGGTCAGGCCGAGGCGTACGCATTCGGTGCGCGCGTGACGCAAACTGAAGCGACGTTCCGCGTACGCCAAACGACGCCCGTCGGCGCACACACCGGCAACGCCTTCAATCTCTTCGACATGCACGGCAATGCGAGCGAATGGGTAGAGGATTGCTACGCCGCAAACTACGACTTGGCGCCGATCGACGGCGTCGCGGTGCAGGCGGACGAGTGCCGCCGGCGCGTCTATCGCGGCGGCAGCTACAACGATCAAGCGCCGGTGCTGCGCGCCGCCGCCCGTCGTTCGACGGAGGCGACATCGCGCACGCAAGGTCTTGGTTTCCGGGTTGCGCGCTCGTTGAATTGATCTGACTGTAGTGTGACCGAGGGCACAGACGGCGCTTGGCCACTGCTTCATGTGGCGTTCAGGGAAACGCACTAAGAAGCTGGGGCTGGGGGCACATGAGCGGAACGTTCCGCCTCGCGCAGATTTCTGACACCCACATCCGTGCGGATGATGGCGGCGCAGCTGTTGCGCAGCTTAAGCGCGCCATGGCTCAGGCAAAGGATTACGGCGCAGACGTTATCCTTCTCACTGGCGATCTCGTGAATGATGAGCGCGAAGATGAGTACGCCCTGCTCGCCGAAGCGATCACAGATCCGCCTGCGCCGCTCTACCTGATGCCTGGCAATCACGACGATCGGGCGCGCATACGGCGCACGTTTCCGCATCATTCGTATTTGCCGCGCGACGGCGCTTTGCATTTCACGATCGAGAATTTCCCGGTGCGCATCGTCGCGCTCGACGACGTCGTGCCGGGTGAGACCCACGGTCTGCTGCGCCGCTCAGGCGCCGAGTGGCTGGAATCCGCGCTGTCCGTAGAGCGTACTAAGCCGACGATTGTTGCTCTGCACCATCCGCCGTTCCTGACGCACGATTTGCTGTTCGATAAGATCGGCCTGCTGGACGCCGAAGAATTCGCCACCGTTGTAGCCCGTCACCGTCAGGTGCTGCGGGTCATTTGTGGCCACCATCACCGCGTTGCCTTCGGCCAAGCCGCGCATGCGCCGGTGATTGTCGCGCCCTCGAGTTCATGGACCTACGGACTGGCAGTCGACGAAGGCCAGAAGATCGCCCCTAAGACGGCTGAACAGCCGGGTTGGGTGCTGCACGCATGGACGCACACTGGCGGGATCGCCAGCCATTTTATGGGTCTCTGAGACTAAGGTTCCCAAAACGCAGGTGGGCCGGATCTATCGATCCGGCCCGTGCTGCGGTGGCGCCTGGGCGGGGGAGTAGGTCGGCGCCGTGTGAAGAACCCTCGCCGGGCGAGTCCGTTCCCTGATTTCGAAAGAATTTTTGAGGGCCTTTTAGGCCGGCCGGCTGAGGACGGGCGCACATTCGAATGTTAACGCGCCGCCGCGCCGTGTGGCTCCAACTTGAGCCTAGCTCCGCGCGCCTGCCTGAGCGATTTTCTCACGTTCGCGAAACCAGCGCGCCGAAAAATTTCTTGGCCATCTAGGCGGTCAAGCTATTTTGTCTAACTCGTACAAAACTTCATATTTGTGAATCAATTGACGCGTTGCACAAAACGGCGCTCTGATCCTGTCTGTCAAGAAAAACCGCAAGCGGAGCGCGGCACACAGGATCAATTCGGATGACACTCAGACCGCAGAAAGCGCCATCAAACAAAGCAAAAGCGGCTTCAGAGGAGAGTGAACAAACATCGCGGGCCACGCAACAGATTCAGTCAGAGGTAGAGGAGAGGTCGAAAAAGAACGCTGGAGCCAAAAAGTCTGCGCAGAAGCAGCATGACGCTCAGCCGGAGGTAGCAAACACGCCTCAGGGGCTCAACGAAACGCAATGGCCGGCGCGGAAGCCGGGGCGGGAGGATGCAGTGCCGGGGAGAAGAAAATCAGACGAGTTTGCCTTGCGTGTGAGCGAGGCGGCGCTGTTGCACATGGCTCACCGCGAGCCTGGTTACCTGCCGATGGTGAAGGAGATCGCGTACGAACTTATCTATGAGTCCGAACGGCTGCTGTGCGGTCACATTGTGCAGATCGGCAATGTGCCTGCGATCAATCTCTCCCGCTGGTGGCGCGCGTTCGAAGTCGACGGACTGTGGTTTGTGCTGAAGCCGTGCGACCCGCTGCGCTACAGTAAAGTACGCGAATACGAACTGCTGCCGGCAGTCGGTCCGACGCCAGACGACGATCTGCCGCCCACGCTGCGCCGGCTCCAATCGTTCGCGCCTCCCGAATATATCGGCCCGCGGCGCCGCCGTAATCGCGGCGGCGCAAATGGGCGCTCCAACGCAGCGAAGCCACCGCAGGCCAAGGGAAAGAAGCGAAACGAAGTGAAGCGTGTCGTTAGCGAGTTGTACAATTTAGCTTTTGAGGAACTTAAACTGCTATCGCAGAACGTTGCTTATGAGGCTTCGCAGCCTTGGCGTAGAGGAAAGCCAAGCTTACTTCGCGGCATCGTACACATGAGACGATTTAGCCGCGCATGTGGTAGTGCGTTGCATGATTTGCGTGGTGCTGTTGCATCAGTTGTACAAGCATCGCGCATTGCTCAGGTGTTTTCGCTCGCGACTCATAAAAACTTAACGTGGGAACGAGAGCGTGCCCCTGAAGCGTTCAGCGCATCCGGGAGTCTTGAAGCTAGCGACGCGGGTCACTCGATAATTCCGCGACTCAAGCTCAACTCTTGGATCTGGGACGAACCGCCATTGCCCTGGGCGGACGATTTATTCGGGGTTCTGTGGCCGCCGAATTTATTCGGCGCGCTAGAGGAAGAGGTCTTCACATGAGATCCGTCCGAGAGCATCGCAAGAAAGCGGCAACGCGTGCACGCAAGGTGAAAGGGCCGCCGGTCCTATCCACATCCGAGGCGCGGGCCAATTTCGCGGAAGCTCTCGAAACGGCTCAAGTGGACAATGCCGTGATTGGGTTCGACCGTTACGGTCGAACCGTCGCAGCGCTCGTTCCCGTAGAGGCGATCTACATGCTTGCCGGTTCGGGCAAGCATGTGGATGCAGCGACGCGCAAAGAGATCACAGAGGGTGCGCTGGCGTTCGCGCGCAACGTTCCTTATCGGCCAATGAAATCTAGCAATTTTGCTGCGATCAAAGAGAAGGCGCGCGGACCAAGTAAGGTGCGTGCCGGTAAGGCCGCTTCCTCGAAGACGCCCTCGACGCGCAAGCCGCCATCTCGGAAGACTGGCGGCTAATTTTCTCCGCGCATCGCTGCTCCGTCGCGCTATAAGCGCGCGCGAAGGAGCTATGTGCGATGAAAACACGGGCGGCGGTTGCATTCGAGGCGAAGAAGCCTCTGGAAATTGTTGAACTCGACCTCGAAGGCCCGAAGCCGGGCGAAGTGTTGGTCGAGATCAAAGCAACCGGCGTTTGCCACACGGATTCTTACACGCTGGACGGCTTCGACAGTGAAGCCGCGTGGCCTGCGATCCTCGGTCACGAAGGCGCGGGCATTGTCCGTGAAGTCGGAGCGGGCGTAACCAGCGTGACGCCGGGCGATCACGTCATTCCGCTCTACACGCCGGAATGCCGGCAGTGCAAAAGCTGCCTCTCGCGGAAGACCAATCTCTGCACCGCGATCCGCGCCACGCAAGGCAAGGGTCTGATGCCGGACGGCACGTCGCGCTTTTCGTACAAAGGAAAGCCGGTGCTGCACTATATGGGATGCAGCACGTTCTCGAACTTTACGGTGCTACCTGAAATCGCCGTCGCGAAGATCCGCAAGGACGCGCCGTTTCAATCTGCTTGTTATGTCGGTTGCGGTGTAACGACGGGCGTTGGCGCGGTGATCAATACGGCGAAGGTCGAAGCTGGCGCCAATTGCATCGTGTTCGGTTTGGGCGGCATCGGCCTCAACGTTATTCAAGGGCTGAAGCTCGTTGGCGCCAACATGATCGTTGGCGTCGATATCAATTCTGACCGCGAAGAGTGGGGCCGCAAGTTCGGCATGACCCACTTCGTCAATCCGAAGACCATCAGCGGCGATATCGTGCCGCATCTCGTGGACGCGCGCGGGCGCACCGACGTGCCGCAGATCATCGCCTGGTACATGGACAAAAAGATCGCCATCGATCCGATGATCACGCACACGATGCCATTGGAGCGGATCAACGACGCCTTCGATCTGATGCACAAGGGCGAGAGCATCCGCAGCGTGATTGTCTACTAATGTCAGATTGGAAACTGCCCTGGAACGCGTCGTGCCTTTGCGGCCAAGTGAAGATGCGCGTCACCGGGCCGCCGGCGATCGCGATCGCGTGTCATTGCACTGGCTGTCAAAAGCTTTCGTCGGGCGCGTATTCGCTGACGATGATGCTGCCGGCGGCGGGCCTTGATGTTGAAGGCGAAACACAAATCGGCGGGCTGCATCGCGACGACAGCGTGCATCACTACTGCCCAAACTGCTTGAACTGGCTCTACACAACGAGCCCGAACCTCACCGCCATGGGTTTTCTCAACTTTCGGCCCACAATGCTCGAAGACGCGAGCTGGGTGGTCCCATTCGTTGAATCCCAAACAGCTGAAAAGCTGCCCGGCGCTGTTACGGGCGCAAAGCACAGCTTCGAGCGCTGGCCCGCGCCGCAGGACTACGGCCGCCTGATGCAGGAATATGCCCAAGAAGGCGCGCGCCCGCGCTGACGGTCGCATTTGTGCCACGGAGCGTTGCTTGAGGTCGCTCGGCCAGGATAGGACAGCCGCAGCGGTGGGACGCTGAGGCCCTGAGCAGGGCAGAGGGTGACGATATGATCCGGACCTTAGCGGTGGCGCTTGCGTTCACCTGTGTAGCAATGCCTGCCCTGGCGCAGCAGACGCCGCAGCCTGTTGAACTGTGCGGCGTCTTTCAAATCACGGACGCGGAGCACGTCTCCTACATTCCGATCCCAGGCTATTCGATCCTGCAGGCCACGCCGCCGCTGTCGGCGCCTCCGGGCGCCGTTCACGCTGTGGTTTGCGATCGCACTTCCATTTTTATTGGCCCCACTGATCACCGCGTGATCACCGATTTAGGCGTGCCGCTGTTCATTCGGAGTAGCGGACGCATCGCTGTGCTGGAAATCGCTGACCGTCAGTTGCGTCTTCGTTTCACACAAGGTGAGCCTACGCCGGAAGAGCGCGCGGCGATCGCACCAGCGATCGAGCGCGCGCTTGCCGATATGGAGCGTATGCCGGCGCGGCAGCCGCAGGCGCGGCCTGCGCAATAATGCAGATTGCTAAGACGCATCGCGTCGCTGGTGGTGAGCTTGCGTATACTTCTCATCGCAGCGCTTCCACCGGCACGGAGATGCGTCTTTCGGTGTTCACCCCACCGGGCACGGGGCCGTTTCCGTATTTGATCTGGCTTTCGGGGCTGACGTGCACCGAGGATAACTTCACGACGAAGGCGGGCGCTTATGCAGCTGCCGCGCAGCATGGCGTTGCCATCGTCGCGCCAGATACCTCGCCGCGCGGTGAGGGCGTTGCCGATGATCCGGCTTACGATCTGGGCCAAGGCGCAGGCTTTTATGTCGACGCCACGCAAGCGCCTTGGGCGCCGCACTTCAAAATGGAGAGCTACTTCACCCGCGACCTGATCGTGGCGGTGGAGGCAGCGTTTCCTCTGGCGCCACGTCGCTCGATTTTCGGCCATTCGATGGGCGGCCACGGCGCTTTGACTTTGGCGATGCGTCACCCACAGCTTTTCAAGAGCGTTTCCGCGTTCTCGCCGATCTCATCGCCGACGCGATGCCCGTGGGGCGAGAAGGCGCTTGGCGCCTATCTTGGTTCCGACCGCGATGCTTGGCGTGCGCACGATGCAGCTTTGTTGATCGAAGCGGGTAAGGCAGCGGCGTTCGATGATATTCTCATCGATCAAGGCACAGGCGATCAGTTCTTAAGCGAACAGCTGAAGCCGGAATTGCTGGAAGAGGCCGCGCGCAAAGCTGGCCAGAAACTCAGGGTTCGCCGTCAAGACGGGTACGATCACTCGTACTTCTTCATTGCGAGTTTCGTCTCCGAACACGTCGCCTTTCACGCCGCGCGCTTGGCGTAACCGTAACAAGGTCGCCGGGGCTTGGCGGCGGGCTGTTGCGCCGCGCGATCCACGTGGCAGCCGCTGCAACCGCGCCGAGGCCAAGGAAAGAGACCGCGCGGATCACGCCGGAGAGTTGGGCCGTATCGACGAAGAACACCTTCACGATCGTTGCTGCGAACACTGCGAGGCCGATCCACCGCACCACCGGATCGTTGCGCATCGTGCCAAGGCCGAGCGCGATAGCGCCGAACACAGCCCACACAGCTGAGTAAATCCAAAGCTCAACATCGCCTAGTCCAGGCTCGGCCATGTCGTTGCTGTGATAAAGCCAGCGCACCGTGAGCGTGGCCGCTACGAAGATGTGCGCCGCGCACACCACCGTTGACGCCGGCACCATCCATTTCATCGCGCGAACATGCGGCACATCGGGCGCGACATGGCTCAACGCGGCAGCCGCGAGGTATGCCGCGAGCACCATGGCCGCCCCAACCGCGTTTTGCGGTTCTGCCGGATACGCGCCCCACCATGGATTAAACAATAACCACAGACCGAGAGCGCCGAAGCCCAGCGCCGGCCAAATCGCGGCCGACAAAATGGCTTGCAGATCGTAGAGATAGGCGCGTGTCGTATCGCGCCCGGGTACGATGCGTGTCAGCTGCGCCGCGCCGATGACGAAGATCAACGTCCAAAGCGTATGCGCCAAGCCTTCAAGCGACTCTGGAGGGAAGTTGTCGTCCATGTAGCCGCGATGGTGCAGCCAGCCGATGACGCAATGCCCGAAACTCCACGCGAACAAGGCCGCGATTGAAGCTGCTGCAAAGCGTGTTGGCTCGGGTTCGCGCGAGACGGAGAGCGCCCGGCCCAGCGACAGCGTCAGGATCATCGCTACAAGCTGCGCCAGTACGGCAAGCATGGTCGAGAAAGCGTTGCTCGCTTGGCTGTTGTGCATGCCCCAGATGAGGTGCTCAGCCGCCAGCATGATGAATGCCGCAACGCCGCGAGCACCCCAACTCACCGCGCGCATCGAGTGCATCAGATCTTCCGTAAACGGCCGATGCGGGTTTTTTTCACGCGCATTCTAGCGACGATCGCGACGACCAGCGCAAATGCGAGCACCGCAAGCGCATAGCAGGCGCTTTCGAAGAGGCCGTGCTCAGGCGCCGCCATTTCGCCGTTGTGAAACGCGTGGCGGATCTCGAGCAGCAGCCACATCAAGGTCAGTAGGGCGCCGGCGATCGCGTAGATGCGCGCGAACAAGCGCTGGCGCATGTAGAGGCGGTTCGCCGCCCAGAATGCCAGAGCTGCGGGAGCGGCGAATGCGATGGTGAGGACATTGAAGATGGCGAGGCCGTTGACGACGGCGCGGCCAGGGCCGCCCCACCACGGGTTAATCGCCATGCCGGGAACGAATAGAGCGTAGAGGAGGCCCAAGCACAGCAGCACATGGCCGCGCCATGCGCCGATCGGTCCGGGCGTTTCGTGGATGCGCGGCAGCAACGTCAGGCCCGCCGCCATGAGCGCAAGCACGCGGAGCGACGTTTCGGTGAACTCATCCAGCGCGACACCGGGCGCGTTTCCTTTAGCAAGCCAGTGCAGCGCGACGCCTACGCCGGTGAGAGCTGCAATCACCGCCGCAGCACTAAGCGCCTCCGCGATACCGACATTGTCATTGCTGCGTCGAACCACAGTGGAGGCGCTGAACAACAGGAGCGCAGCGCCCGCGAAAGTGAGTAAGCCAGCCCACAACGGCAGCTGCTTCTCAAGCGTCATGCCGATCAGGGTAGGTGAGAGTGCATGCGCTACTGAGAGCGCGGCTGCCGTCAACGCGGCCCAGCCCGCCACGCGCCAGGCGCGCCATACCAAGGTAACGCACAGCAACAGCGCGACAGCGGCGTGACCGAGGGTGCGCACTTCCGGCGCGAACAAGGATTCGACGCCGATTAGCATCAGTACCGCGCCAGCGCCGGCCCACCACATGATCGCGTTGTCGGTCTTGCGATCCTGGGCCGAACGCTCCGACCACCAGGCAGCGATAAAAGAAAGCACCGCACCGGAGAACAGGCGCCCACGCTTGGAGCGAATGCCAATCCGGGCGCGAAGATGCTGCCAGCACCGTTAGTAACGCTGCGCCAATCGCACCCGATGCAGCAACGAGCCCGCGGCCGGTGTGATGCGGATTGGCGTAGAGCGAGAACGGGATCACGAAGAACGCGGCGGTCAGGATCATCGGATAGAAGTCAACGCCCAACGGTGCGTAGATGCCACGCACCCGCAGATACGCGGTGAAACCTAGCGCCAAACCGGCGATTGCAATCGCAAACGTCGCGGGCGCTGCCTTGCGTTCGTTCACGGCATAGCCGGCGAGGAGCACGTGGAAGAGTCCGATGAGGCCAGGGCCGATAACGCGGCCATCAGGTGCGGGCGCTACAATCATCCACGCCCAAATCAGCAGCGCGCTTGAGACGCTTATCGCAACGCCGGGGGCAAGGTTGTTGATTGTGGTCCACGTCAGCCCGGTCTTTGCCTCATCGGCCACCGGCGCGCGCAGCATCATCAATGCGCCACCGACGCTGGCGAAGCTGACCAGCGCCAATGCGCGGCGCACATCGTCCGCGGTGATTGCCGCGAAGAACCAGAAGTACAGGCCGCCAATCGTGGCGATCGCGACCCAAGCCCAGCGCTTGAACATCGCCAACGCAAAGCCGGCAGCGCCAACCAATGCGACGTAAGCGGTCAGTGCTGTCGACGGCCAGATCGGTGCGTTGGCGAGTGCGGGCGCAAGAAGCGCGAGTGTAATGGCGAGCACGCCGAGCGCTTGACCGTGCAGGAAAGAGAGCGCCATCAGGCCGAGCGCGCAAAGCGCGAGCAGTGCTGTTGCGGCGGGCCAGTCTATGAACTGATAGATGCCGTGCGCGGCCCAGGTGGTGGCATAGAAGACGACAACGCCCGCGCCAGCGAGCAGTGACGAGACGAGCGGATGGCCAGGCGGACGCGCGATACCGATGCGGCGTGTCCATTCGCTGACGCCCAGAATGATCGCGCCGAGCACAAGCGCACTGGCCAAGCGCACAGGCGCGGTAAACCACGCGGACTGCGCGACGATTGAAACGAGATAAATCGCACCCATTGCGAGCGCGATGCCAGCGATCCAAGCGAGACCTTTTTCGGCCAACCATCGGTCGAGCCGCAGAGGCGGCTGTTCCGGTCGTGGTGATGTCGGAGGCGGCGTGGGGCGCTCTGGCTCCGATCGCGGTGGTTCGGCAATCGCCTCGTCCAGCAACAGCGGCGAATCCATTCGAGGCTTCTGCGGTTGGGCGGTCGGTTGCGGCGCCGGCGTTTGCTCAAGATCGTTGGACGCTTCCGGGAGCGGATTGTCCAACACGAGGACGTCGTCGGGGATGGCTTCCGTCAGCAGCAGCTCTTCTTGCGGCGCGGCGGGCGCGGCTGGAGCAGGCGCTTCAGTTGGCAGCGTACCCGAGCGCAATGAGAACAGCTGGAGTTCGAGTTCAGCCACGCGGCGCACGAGCGCATCGATGCGCTGCGCTTGCAGCCACACCCATACCGCTAGCGGCAAAAAGGCTAGAACCCACATCTAAAAAACCGCCCGCCCCTCGTAGGCAAGACTTTGAAAATCGCGCAAACATTGGGCCGAACGCAACTCTTTGCGTCGGCAAAGCGCTCAGCTTCCCCGCGAAAGCGAAGTTTGCTTGGTTAACGCTGTCGTGCTCAAAGACGCGAATGTCTTTTGTTATTTCTCCCCAGTCTCAGCCATCGGTCGCGGTCGCGGGAAGCGATCGACGGTTTCCTGTCCGACGCATCTTCTGTGTCGGGAGAAACTACGCCGACCACGTACGTGAAATGGGGAACGATCCGAAGAGCGAGCCGCCACTTTTCTTCACGAAGCCCGCAGATGCGGTGGTCGAGAGCGGCGCAACGATCGCGTACCCGTCGAACACATCGAACTTCCATCACGAAGTTGAGCTCGTCATCGCCATCGGCACGGGCGGATCAAACATCAATGAAGCGAGTGCGCTTTCGCATGTTTGGGGATATGGCGTGGGTGTCGATCTCACGCGCCGCGATCGCCAAGCCGAGGCGAAAAAAGCCGGTACGCCGTGGGATACCGCAAAGGGTTTCGATCATTCGGCGCCGATCAGCGCGCTGACTCCGGCTGCGGCTGCGGGAGATGCCGCGAACGCGCGCATCTGGATCAAGATCAACGGCGAAACACGTCAGGACGCCAACACACACGATATGATCTGGAGCTTGCCAGAAATCATCGCGGCGCTCTCGCGCTGGTGGGAGCTGAAGCCGGGCGATCTCATTTTCACCGGCTCGCCGTCTGGCGTGAGCCCGCTCAATCCAGGCGACTTCATTGAATGCGGCGTGGACCGCTTGGCGCCGCTCACGTTCTCGATCGCGCGCTAAGCCTCAAGCGCCAACAGCGCAAACGTGGCAAGCCAGTGCTCGCCCATATAATCGCCCGCGACATGCGGTAAGCTCGCGCTGATATGTATGCCCGCCGCGGCTTGCGCCCGTTTCGCAACCGGATGCGCATCGCCAAGCGCCTTTGCGATTGAGCGCCAGCACCAGGCGCGTGAGAAGTTCAGCCCGTCGAGGTGCGCGATCTTTCCGTCTGTGCGATCGCTGACGCGCGCGGGTGAGAAGAGCGATGCAGGAGTTCCGCCCGTCGCATCGGGCAGGAAGTCGTTGAACCATGCCGCGAACGCTGCGGGCGCGAAGAGGCGGCGCATGCACTCGGCTTCCATTAAGGTAGGAGAGAGAAAATCATCCTGGCTTGGCTCCCAGGCTTGTGCGTCGCGATCCGCGCCGTACCAGGCGATGACTTTGTCGCGTATGAGCGCGTAGAGGTCTGGATCATTCGGCTCAGCATAGTCGGCGGCCAAGCGCAACGCGAACGCGGTCGATGAGTGCACGCCGGTGCGCACTGGATAGTCGCTGAGCGGCAAGAATGACCGAAAGCGCTGCGCAAATGTTTCGGCCAACGGCCGCAACGTTTCGGCGGCTCCCTGTCCCGCGCCAGTGGCGTGCTGGTCGAGCTCTGCCTGCAGCGCGAGCAACCAGCCCCAGCCATAGGGTCGTTCAAAGCCACGCGCCTCGGGCCGAACGAGATACGCAATCTCACCCTCGACGTTTGCGGCGGTGATCTGCTCGTTGAAGAGTTTGACGATCTGCGGCGCGGCAGAAAGATCTGGGTAGCGCCGTACCAACCGCGCCAGCAGCCAATAGCCGTGCACGCACGAATGCCAATCGTAGCTGCCATAGAAAATCGGATGCGCGGCGCGCGGTCCCATGATCTCGGCTGGCCCGGCCATCGCATGCTGCATGATGTTCGGGTATTCGCGTTGCACATGAGCGAGCGCGAGCGCCGCGAATTTCTCCGCGATGTCTTTGGTGAGTTTGGTCATGAGGGAAAGGCCAGCAGGCGCATCAGAATGATGTTCGCGATGAGCAGTGGGAGCGCTGTCGGAATCTGGGCGCGGATGACGCCATTGAGCGCGGCGTTTCGATCGGGCAGGTCGAGCAAGTTCGCTGGCACGACGTTGAAGTTGGCGGCCATTGGGGTCATCAGCGTGCCGCAGAAGCCAGCAAGCATGCCTACAGCGCCGACAACCGCGCGGGTTGCCGCCGAACTGGTGTACTAAGATTGGCAGGCCCACGGCCGCTGTCATCACCGGAAACGCTGCGAACGCATTGCCCATGACGATCGTGAAGAGCGCCATGCCCACGCAGTAGGCGACGACGGCCATGGTGCGGGTATCCGCCGGCACATATTCGCCGAACAACAGGCCGACGTGTTCGCCGACACCGGCGGCGAGAAAGACCGCGCCGAGCGAGGCCAGCATTTGCGGCAGGATCGCGGCCCAGCCGACCGAGTCCATTAATCGTCGCCCTTCCTGCAACGGCGCAAGCAGCGGCGGGCGCAGCCAGAGCATGACGACGAAGACGGCGATCAACGTGCCGAGCGACAAGCGCGACGAGTGTTGAGCGCGACGGATTTGGATAAATGCTGCGGCCCCATTCGGTGATTTCGCCGCGAGCGTGCCGGCAAGCGCGATCGCCGGAATGATGAGCGCGGGTAGGAAGAGGAGATTGCCGCGCCGTTCAGCGCTGGCGGTGCGCTCTTCCGGGCTGTGGTTTTGGGCCTGCCAGGTCCCAAGCCAATGCCGCCGGCGAGCACGACGAGGCCGAATGCGAGAACGCCATTGCCGAAATCCCCGAGGAACGAGCCCGCTAAGCTCGTGGCCAGCAGCCCCCAGAACGAGGCGTTCATCACGCGGCGCGCATTGGTCTTATCAAGCAGCGAGAGGATCAAGACCGCGGCGAAGAACAATCCGCCGACGATATATACGTGCGCGAGTGAAAGCGGCAGCGCCGCTCATGACGCGCCTCCTTCGCTCTTGGTAGCAAGCGTGCGTTGAGCCGCCGATCCAGCAGCCAGAGACGGAAGCTTGTGGATCAGCAACGCTGATCGCTGTGGGGATCGCCCAGAGCGAGAGCTCAGTGGTTCAACGAGAATGCCGTTCTGCTCCGAGGAAGCCTTGGATCAGCAGGATCGAGGCAATGGCGATGAAAATGTCCTCGCCGAAGAAAGACCGATATTGTCGCCGCCGCCGCGTGCGAGCGGATCAGAACCGCTCGCGATCGGGCAGCTCGCCGTACTTCGCTGTGGCCGCGCCTTCGGCCATTGGCGCAACGAGTGGTCGCACCATTTGCGCGGCCGCCTAATGAGGTGAGCCCAACGGCGGCCGCGCCTTGGCGAATGATGAAATAGAGCCAGAGCAAACGGCCCGCGGTTGCGGCTTTGACTTTGGCGATGGCGCTGCGCGCGCGCTCTGCAGGCCGGCGCGCCAAGCAAGCCGATCGCCGCCAGCACGACCCAGACGACGCTGACATAGCGGTTATCGTTAAACGCTTTGCCGAACGCAGCAAGTGTTGCGAGCGCCGGCGACATACATCGTTTGCAGATCGGCTTCCGGCGTCCAAGCGGCGGCAAGCCCGGTGGTGAGTGCGGCCGCCATGACGACGACGAGTGGATTGGCGCGCAGCGCAAAGCCGAGCACGACCACGCCTATTCCAAATAAGACCAGCATGCGACCCCCGCTCCCGTCTCTTGCGCTTTACCGTAGCCGCCGCCACCGGGTGTTTCGATATGGAAAACGTCGCCGGGCAACATTTGCGCTTTGCCGGTAGCGGCAGAGTTCAATGTCGCTGCCATCCGCGCGCTCGACGCGATTAATGCCTGGCGCGCCGTCGCCGCCGCCGTTGAGGCCGAATGGCGTCGTCGCTGCGCCGGTTGGCGAGCATCGCGGCCATCATCGGTTCGCGGAAGCGAATGCGCCGGACTGCGCCGTCGCCGCCCTTGTGGGCGCCATCACCGCCGGAGCCGCGACGGACGCTGAACCGCTCGACCAGAACGGGGAAGCGCGTTTCGAGTACTTCCGGATCCGTGAGGCGCGAATTGGTCATGTGCGTCTGCACGACCGCTGCGCCGTCGAACGAGGGTCCGGCGCCCGAGCCGCCGCAAATCGTTTCGTAATATTGGCGCTTCTCGTCGCCGAAGGTGAAATTGTTCATCGTGCCTTGTGAAGCCGCGAGCGCGCCGAGTGCGCCGTAGAGCGTGTCGACGACAATCTGGCTCGTCTCGACATTGCCCGCAACGACCGCCGCGCCTCGCTTTGGATTCAGCAGCGAGCCTTCAGGCACGATGATTTCGATTGGCTTGAGGCAACCTTCGTTGAGTGGAATGCTGTCGTTTACCAGCGTTCGGAAAACGTAAAGCGTGGCGGCGCGCGTGATCGCGAGTGGTGCGTTGAAATTGCTCTCTTGTTGCAGGCTCGTGCCGGTGAAATCGACGCGTACAGTGCGGGCGGCGTGATTGGGTGTCACCGCGACGCGTACGGTGGCGCCGCTATCCATCTCTACCGCGAATGAGCCGGGTTTCAGTGTATCGATGACGCGCTTGATTTGCTCCTCGGCGTTATCCTGCACGTGGACCATGTAAGCGGTGACGCCGTCGCGGCCGTAGTGCGCGACGAGGCGCTTCAATTCTTCCGCACCGCGAACGACGGAGGCGATCTGCGCTTTCAAATCCGCAATGTTGCGATCGATGTCGCGGGCGGGGTGCGGGCCGGAAGCGAAAAGCGCGCGGGTTTCTGCTTCGAGTAAGCGGCCATCCTGCACCAAAAGAAAGTTCTCGATCAGCACGCCTTCATCTTCAATGCGACGAGAGTCGGGCGGCATTGAGCCTGGTGTGATGCCGCCAATGTCGGCGTGATGGCCGCGCGCGGCAGTGAAGAACGCGGGGCGCGTATCGCCATCGAGGATGACCGGCGCAATCACTGTGATGTCCGGCAAGTGCGTGCCGCCGGCGTGCGGTGCATTCAGCATGTAGATGTCGCCAGCGCGCATCGAGTTGCTGCGCTGGCGAATGATTTCGCGGACGCTGTCGCTCATTGAGCCAAGGTGCACCGGGATGTGCGGCGCATTGGCGACGAGGCCACCGGTTTCATCGAACACAGCGCACGAGAAATCGAGCCGCTCCTTGATGTTGACGGAGGAAGCCGTCGTTTGCAGCGCCAGCCCCATCTCTTCGGCGACGCCCATGAAGCGGTTGTTGAACACCTCAAGCAAGATCGGATCGGCCTGTGTACCGATGGCGCTGCGTTCGATGTGGGCAGTGCGCGTGAGGATGATGTCGCCATGCTCATTCATCCGCGCGCACCAGCCGGGAGCGACGCAAGTCGTTGCGCTGTGCTCGATGATGAGCGCGGGTCCGTCGCATGTGAAGCCGGGCGCCAATGTGTCTCGCCGGTGAGCAGGCATGTTCCTTGGACCGTTGGCGTCCTCGCCGGCTGTAAAGTTGGGTGCAGGCGCCGACGCTTTACTCGGCGCCACCGCTGACGAGGACACCGGCGGTCCAAGACTTGCGCTCGATACCGCTTCTGCTGAGAGTGACCCGACGACGATGGCGCGCGGGGGATCGATGAAACCGAAGCGCTTGCGGTGCTCTGTTTCAAATGCGGCTTTCAGCACGTCAGCTTAAGCGAACCGTATTGGCAGTGTCGAATCCGCGCCTTCATATTTTAGGTTTGCGGTGATGATCGTTTTGACGTTGCCGCCTTCAAGCGGCTCGGCAGCGCGCAGCGCGAGCGCCTGAGCGCGGCGGTTCAGTCCGCGCGCTTCGCTGAGCTTTTCTTCTACTGTCTCCTCAGCGACTGCGCGCACGTCGGCGAGCCCGATACCCCAAGCGCTCAACACGCCTGCAAGCGGATGGAGGAGGATTGTCTTTACGCCCACCGCATCCGCTACGGCGCATGCGTGTTGCCCGCCGGCGCCGCCGAACGCGACAAGCGCGTATTCGACTGGATTGTAGCCGCGTTGGATCGAGATCTTCTTGATCGCTTCAGCCATGCTTTCATTGGCGATGCGCAGGAAACCTTCGGCGGCGTCGTTCGGCGAAAGTGTGCGGCCGGTTTTCGCTTCGATCTCCGCGCAGAGTTCAGCGAACTTGGCGCGCACGATCTCGGCGTCGAGCGGCTGGTTGGCATTCGGCCCAAAAATCGCGGGAAAGTACTCTGGCTGCACGCGGCCCAGCAGCACGTTGCAGTCGGTGACCGTCAGTGGTCCGCCTCGGCGATAGCAGGCGGGACCTGGATCGGCGCCGGCGCTGTGCGGGCCGACGCGCAGACGCGCACCGTCGAAGAAGCAGATCGATCCGCCGCCAGCCGCGACGGTGTGAACTTGCAGCATCGGTGCGGAGAGGCGGACCCCTGCGACCACAGTTTCGTTCGTGCGCTCGAATGCGCCGGCATAGTGCGAGACATCGGTCGATGTGCCGCCCATGTCGAAGCCGAGTGCATGATCGAACCCAGCGCGCTGGGCGGCTGCCGCCATGCCAACGACGCCACCGGCGGGGCCTGAGAGGACCGCGTCACGGCCACGAAAGCTGTCTGCGTGTGCGAGGCCGCCGTTGGACTGCATAAAGAGGAGCGTGGCGCCGGTCGTCTTGCCGGCTGAGCGCCGGCGGTCCGAATCCGCGCTCGAAGCCATCGATGTACGCACGCAGGACGGGCGATAGGTAAGCGTCGGCCACCGTCGTATCCGCGCGCGGCACGAACTTAATCAGTCCGCTGATTTCTGAGCTCACGCTTACCTGCGTAAACCCGATCTCTCGGGCGATCTCCGCTAGCGCTTGCTCGTGCGCCGGATAGGCCCAGCCGTGCAGGCAAGCGATCGCCACAGCGCGCAATCCGTCATCGTAGGCCTGCTGCAACTGCGTTCGCGCGTGCTCTTCATCAAGCGGCGTCAGCACTTCGCCTTCCGCTGTGACCCGCTCGCGCACTTCGATCACGCGTTTCTGCAGCAGGTCCGTCTTCATAATGTGCAGCGCGAAAATATCCGGCCGTGCTTGTGTGCCGATCTCCAGCGCGTCGCCGAAACCTTCGGTCACCACCAGCACCACATCGGCGCCCTTGCGCTCCAAGAGCGCATTGGTCGCGACCGTGGTGCCGAGCTTTACCTCATCGATATCGGCGAACGTTGCGCCATGCTCTTTGAGAATGAGTCGCATCGCCTCGTGCGCAGCGTCGTCATAGCGCCCCGGCGCAACCGAAAGCAGCTTCTTCACGACCTCGATGCCGCCAGGCCCGCGCGCCACAACGTCGGTAAAGGTGCCGCCGCGGTCGATCCAGAATTGCCAACTCATTGCGGCGCGACCATTGCGGGCCTGCGTCGCGCAATCAAGCGCTTAGCGATTGCCGCGACGCGTCCGAGCGGAGTAGGTTCGCACCAACGACGGAGCAGGGCCGCTTGAAGCCCACGAACATCGCGAACCCCGACTACTTTCATAAGGTCGTCGATTGTCAGTGGGCGTGTCCGGCGCATACGCCGGTGCCGGAATACATCCGGCTCATCGCGGCGCAGCGTTATTCCGACGCGTACATGGTCAATTGGAAGTCGAACGTGTTTCCGGGCGTGCTCGGACGCACCTGCGATCGCCCCTGCGAGCCGGCGTGCCGCCGTGGCCGTGTTGAAGAGCAAGACGGCAAGCCTGAACCTGTCGCGATCTGCCGCCTGAAGCGTGTCGCCGCCGACAACAAGGGCGACATCGAGCACCTATTGCCGCCGAAAGCGACGAAGAAGAACGGCAAGCGCATCGTTGCATCGGCGCCGGCCCGGCTTCGCTGACGGTTGCGCGCGATCTGCTGCCGCTTGGTTACGAAGTTCATATCTACGACGCGGAGAAGAAGGGCGGCGGCATGATCCGAACCCAGATTCCGCGCTTTCGCCTGCCTGAGAGCGTTATCGACGAGGAGGTCGACTACATCCTTCGCTACGAGCCGGTGACGCATTTCGGCAAGCGGGTGGACTCCCTCAAGGAAGTGCTGGCGCAGGGCTGGGACGCCGTGTTCGTCGGCACCGGCGCGCCGCGTGGGCGCGACCTCGGCTTGCCGGGGCAGAAGGAGGCCGCTGCCAACATCCATATCGGCATCGATTGGCTCTCAAGCGTTTCGTTCGAGCACATCGATAAAATCGGCAAGCGCGTCATCGTGCTCGGCGGCGGCAACACCGCCATGGATTGCTGCCGCACCTCGCGCCGCTTGGGCGGCGAAGACGTGAAGGTTGTCGTTCGTTCGGGCTTCGATGAGATGAAGGCGAGCCCCTGGGAAAAAGAAGACGCCCAGCACGAAGGCATCCCGATTCTCAACTTCCTCAATCCGAAAGAGTTCACGCACAAGAACGGCAAGCTCACCGGCGTGTTGTTCACGAAAATGGGTTGGGTCGAGAAGGGCGGGAAGAAGCGCCTCGAACCAACCGGCGAGCCGGACGTGCACATCGAGTGCGACGACGTGTTGATGGCGGTCGGCCAAGAGAATTCTTTCCCGTGGATCGAGCGCGACATCGGCATGACGTTCGACAAATGGGACATGCCCGTGGTCGACGAGGTCACATTCCAATCCGACATCCCGAACGTCTTCTTTGGTGGCGACGCTGCCTTCGGTCCGAAGAATATCATCTGGGCCGTCGCGCACGGTCACGATGCGGCCGTCTCGATCGATCTCTTCTGCCAAGGCAAGGACGTGAAGGATCGCCTGCCGCCCGGCGTGTCGATGATGTCGACCAAGATGGGCATCCACGAATGGGCCTACGACAACGATATCTCGCTCGACCTTCGCTACAAGGTGCCGCTGGTTGAGCCGGAAGTCGCGCTGCGCAACGTGAAGATCGAAGTCGAGAAGGGTTTCGATCCGCTGCTCGGCTATAAAGAAGCGCAGCGCTGCCTGAATTGCGACGTGCAGACGGTGTTCTCAGCGCCTGCGTGCATCGAGTGTGATGCGTGCGTCGACATTTGTCCGATGGATTGCATTACGTTTACGGAGAATGGCGAAGAAACCGAACTTCGCGATCGCCTGAACGCACCAGCAAAAACGCTCACGCAAGATCTCTATGTTCAGGATGGTCTGAAGACTGGCCGCGTTATGGTGAAAGACGAAGACGTCTGTCTCCATTGCGGCCTGTGTGCTGAGCGCTGCCCGACGGGTGCGTGGGACATGCAGCAATTCTTCCTCGACATCACGCCAGCGGGTTGCGCGCCGAAGCACGTATCTCGCAAGCGCGAACCGATGCCGGCGAAGTAAAAGTTCCCGAACTCGATTTATCTTGCCGCGCTTCCGACGCGTGTTAGCGTCGTTGTGGGTAGGGGAACTTGTGTAGTGCGCGATAGCGCACTGTTCCGCGACGCCGCGCTTAGCGGCCGCCGCCAAACATAAACGGCGCATCGACCATTTGGCCTAAGCGCCGTTCCTCGTACCTGATCAGGGGAGCTTTGCTCATGAAACGTATCGCAACCGCGCTGGCCTTTGCCCTCGCACTTTCAACCGTTGCTCCTTCGGCGTTCGCTGAAGAATTCCGTGCGCCGGAAGCGCAAACCTTCTCGCAGCAAGAACTGCAACAGTACGGCCTTAGCGCCACGGACGCCGCCCAAGTCGCTGCTTACCAACAGCAAGGCTACAACGTCGTCGTCATGTCGCCGGAAGAAGCCCAACAATACCAAGCAGGCATCACCAACACGCAGTGGCTGTTGATCGGCCTTCTCGTCGTCGTTGTTGTCGTCGCCGCAACCTAAGCGAGCTGCAAGGGGAGGTCGCGTCGCTATCTCCCCGCATGTTCTTTTCGCCTGCGCGTTAAGGATTTGAGGCAGGAACCGTGCACCTCATATGGCGTTGGCCCTCATTGGACGTGATCAGCCGAAAGCTGATGCGCTCAATCGGTACGGCGCCCGCCAAGCCCTTCGGGTCTCAACGCCGCCTCCGGCTTTTGAGGACAGGAAGGGACTAACCTATGAAGTCACGTATTTTCGGAGCCGCGGCGCTCGCCTTCGCGCTCGTCACAGCGCCTGCTTACGCTGAGCAAGCCCAATTCCGTTCAGCTGCGCCGCAGAGCTTCTCCTCGCAGGAACTCCAGAGCTATGGTCTGGACGCCAACGCCACTGCGCGCGCCGAAGCCCTGCAGAGCCAAGGCTACGAGATCCGTGTGCTCTCGCGTGAAGAGGCAGAGCAATATCAAGCGGGGATCACCGATAACCAATGGCTGTTGATTGGCATCCTGGCCGCCGTGGTCGTGATCGCGGTTGCAGTCGCCGACTAATGCAGCGAAGCGTTTTCGCTGGCGCACTAGCGTTGGCGCTTCTTTCCGCAGGCTGTGCCGTCACGCCCGTGCCGGACATAAACACGTTCGCGGAAGATAGCGCCAACAACAGCTTCGAAGTGTTCGACCGGCGCATGGCGGGCAACGCCCTAGTGCTGCCGGTCGAACATGATCGCCAGACTAATGGCGCGTCCTGCGGCGCACATGCGCTCGCCAGCGTCATCAATTACTGGCGCGGCCCCGGCACAGCCGAGGGCAATACGATTTACACCTCCACGCCACCCGCCAACGCCGCCGGCTACTCGATCGGCGAGATCATGACGCTCGCGCGCGCCAATGGTCTAATCGCCAGCGGCGTGCGTCTCGACGATGCCGGCATCATCCGCGAACTGGAAAATGGCCGGCCAGTGCTCGTCGCTGTCCGTCTGCCGTCCATTTACGTCCAGAACCGAACTTACCCCGGCGCCAATGCGCCGGTGCTCGGCTTTGTTGGCAGCGTACTTTCTTACCGCGTAGGGCAGGTGTCGCAGGCGACCGGCCTCGAAATGGTCGATCACTACGTGCTTGTAGTGGGCTATGACGACGAGCGCTGGGTCGTGGTCGAGCCGGTCATGGGCTATCGCACCATCAGCCGCGATAAGCTCGAGCGCTATCGTCGGCCATTTGAGAACGCCTCTGTCGTTTTTAGCTCCAATCGACCCCGCCAGACGCGGGGCTAAGCTCTTCAATTAGTTCGCGTGACGGGCTACTAAGTTCCTCCCTGCGCCGGCGGACGGGCCGCTTCGGTGAGGGCAACAAGAGCGCCGCACCCACGCATGGCCAAGCCACTCGCCGCGACCAACGATTTCGTCGTCAAATTCGCCAACGTGAACGGCTCGGGCTCGGCGAGCGCGAACGGGTTATTCGCCAAAGTCGTGTTGCGCATGGGCGTGCCTGTCGGCGCGCGCAACATCTTCCCGTCGAACATCCAAGGCCTGCCGACCTGGTACGAGGTTCGAGTCTCAGAAGCTGGCTGGCTCGGCCGCCGCGGCGGCATCGATCTCATGATCGCGATGAACCCGCAGACCTGGGAAGCCGACGTGAAGGGCATCGAGCCCGGCGGCTATCTGCTCTACGATTCATCCAAGCCGCTGCCCGCTTCCAAATTCCGCGACGACATCACCATCATCGGCGCGCCGCTTACGGATCTCATCGCAGCTGAATTTACCGATCCGCGTCAGCGTCAGCTGTTCAAGAACATTTGCTATGTCGGCGTGCTCGCGCAGCTGCTCGGCATCGACACCGACTCGGTGAAGCAACTCCTGCAGGAAGAGTTCAAAGGCAAAGACAAGCTGATCGCGCCAAACTTCAAAGCGTTCGAGCTCGGTTTCAATTTCGCCAAGGATCACCTCGCGCCGATCGGTCTGAAGATCAAACGCAGCGACAAGGTCGGTGACCGTATCTTCGTCGAAGGCAATGACGCAGCGGGCCTTGGCGCCGTCTATGGCGGCGCGACCTTCTGCGCTTGGTATCCGATCACGCCGTCGACCTCGCTGGCGGAGAGCTTCCAGAAATATTGCGACATGCTCCGCAAGGATGCGGACGGCAAGAACCGCTTCGCCATCGTGCAGGCCGAAGACGAGATCGCCTCGATCGGCATGGTGATGGGCGCCGGCTGGGCCGGCTCGCGCGCGTTCACCTGCACCAGTGGCCCTGGCATTTCGCTGATGAACGAATTCGTCGGCTTCTCGTACTACGCCGAAATTCCAGCGGTGATCTTCGACGTGCAGCGCGGCGGCCCGTCCACCGGCATGCCCACGCGCACGCAGCAGTCGGACCTGATGCTCGCTGCGTACGCCTCGCATGGCGACACCAAGCATCCGATGCTCTTCCCAGGCAATCCGACCGAAGCGTTCGAGATGGGCGCGCAAGCGTTCGATCTCTCGGACTTTTTCCAGACGACCATTTTCGTCATGCTCGAGCTCGATATCGGCATGCAGGAATGGCTGACGCCGCCGTTCAAGTGGGACGCCAAGCGCCACCTCAATCGCGGCAAGGTGCTTACCTACGAACACCTGGAGCAGGGCGTAGCTTTCGGCCGCTATCGCGATGTCGATGGCGATGCAGTCCCGTATCGCACGCTCCCCGGCACGCACCCGACCAAGGGGAGCTACTTCACCCGCGGTTCGTCCCACGACAAAGACGCGCGCTATTCCGAAAAGGGCGAGGACTACACCGAAGGCATGGAGCGCCTGCTGCGCAAATGGGAGACGATGAAGTCCCACGTGCCTGGGCCGCTCGTCCGCAAAGCCAGCAAAGCCACACCAGACGGCGTGATCTACATGGGCTCCACCGATCCTTCGATGGAAGAGGCGCTGCATGCTCTCGAAGGTCATGGCATCCATCTCGACGCCATGCGCATTCGCGGTTTTCCGTTTAACAAAGATGTGTTCGATTTCATCAACGAGCACGAGCAAGTTTTTGTCGTCGAACAAAACCGCGACGCGCAACTGAAGGCGCTTTTGGTCAACGAAGGCCAGATCAATCCGGCGAACCTGATTTCCGTGCTCCACTATGACGGCACGCCGATCACGGCGCGCTTCATTATCAAAGCCATCACCGAAAAGCTCAAAGGCCCGCACGCGGCGCCGCTGCGGGAGAAAGCGTAATGACCTACATCGCCAAACCGCCGCTGCATCACCCCTCGCTTGAGAAGAACACGCTCGGCTTCACGCGCCGCGATTACGAAGGCCGCATCTCGACGCTCTGCGCCGGCTGCGGTCACGACTCGATCAGCGCCGCGATCATTCAAGCCTGCTTCGAGATCGATCTCGCGCCGCATCGCCTCGCGAAATTCTCCGGCATCGGCTGCTCGTCAAAGACGCCGGATTATTTCGTTAGCCCCGCACACGGCTTCAACGCCGTACACGGCCGCATGCCGTCCGTATTGACCGGCGCCAACATCGCCGCGCGCGATCTGATCTATCTCGGCGTCAGCGGTGACGGCGACAGCGCCTCGATCGGTCTCGGCCAATTCTGCCACGCCGTCCGCCGCGGCGTGAACATGACCTACATCTGCGAGAACAACGGCGTCTACGGCCTCACCAAAGGCCAGTTCTCCGCCACCTCCGACAAAGGCTCAAAAGCCAAGAAGGGCGCGGAAAACAAAGATAGCGCCATCGATCTCGTCATGCTCGCACTGCAACTCGGCGCCACCTATGTCGGCCGCAGTTTCTCCGGCGACAAACACCAGCTCGTGCCGCTGATCAAAGGCGCTCTCTCGCACAAAGGCACGTCTTTCATCGACGTCATCAGCCCATGCGTGGCGTTCAACAACCACGTCGGCTCCACCAAGAGCTTCGACTACGTGCGCGAGCACAACGAAGCTGTAAACCGCATGGACGTCATTACCCCACGCGCACCGATCAAAGCCGACTACAAGCCGGGTGAACTGAAGGAAGTCGTCCAACACGACGGTTCCATCCTCCGCCTGCGCAAAATCGAAGACGATTACGACGCCACCGATCGCAACGAAGCGCTGGGCTATCTCGCCCGCAAAGCCGCGATGGGCGAGATCGTCACCGGCTTGCTCTACGTCCACCCTGAAGCAACCGACCTGCACGACGCAATGCACACGGTGACAACGCCGCTGAACAAACTGCCCGACGCAGATCTCATCCCGAGCGTGGCTGATCTTGAAAAGATCAACGACAGCTTGCGGTGAGCGACCGCTTGAGTGCGGAGGCCTACGACATTTGTCTCGCGATCCGAGACGAGGGCGCGTTTGCAGAAGAATTAAGGCTTGTACCTAATGGCCAACCCGCGGCCTGCACTGCGGTGATCGACGCGCTCCGAGTAAAGTGTCCGGGACATTCGGACCGTGAGTACGCAGCGGCGATTTCGCGTGGTATGTTCGCAAGTCGCTAGCCAAACCGCTCAATCCTAAACGGCGCGATATCAACCGGCGGTGCTTTCTCCGCCGCAATCGCCGCGACGATCTCACTCGTGATCGGCGCTTCTGTCAGCCCCAGATGCGCGTGCCCAAACGCGTAGAGCACGTTCGGCGCACGCTCTCAGCGCCCAAGCGCCGGCATGAAATCGGGCAGGGATGGTCGTGATCCCACCCATTGATCCGGATTCGCGTCGAACTTGATCCCAAGCTCATCGATTCGCTGCCGCAAACGCGACCACTTGCGCTCATCGCCCGGTGCATCCGGAGAGCCGAACTCCACAAAACTCGTGCACCGCAGCCCACTTGTGAAGCGCGACACGGCGATGAAATTCTCGTCAAACACCGTCGTCGGCAGATCGCGCGGCCAATTCGTTTCGCTGCTCTGCAGATGATAGCCGCGCTCGCCAATCAACGGCGCGCGCACGCCAAGTTGCTCCATCAAAGCGCGCGACCAAGGTCCGGCGCAGACAAGCACCGCATCCGCATTGCGCACCGCGCCATCCGCAAGCAGCACGCGCGCATTTGCTTCGACGCGCACGACGCTGCCCACGATCGTTTCGCCGCCGCGTTCCGCAAACGACGCCAAGATCGCATCGCGCGCCGCCTGCGGCTCACTCACTTGTCCCGTGCCGCTGAAGATCACAGCCGCATGCGGCGCCCGATTGAGCACGTCGCCATAGCGCGCCAGCTCCCCTGCGTTCATTTCGCGATAGCTCGTCGTGCGGCCCCATTTCGCCTCCGCGCAAGCCGCGAGTCCAAGCTCGGCGCCGCGCTCACTCATCCAGGCGGTCGCGTGCCCATGCGGGATCACGATCTCAGGCGCCTCAGCCAACTCCGCGATCCGCTGCCAGGCGGGCAAAGAATCCGCGAGCAGTTCGATCAGCGCTTCGCGCCCGCGTTCGAACTGCACCGGATCGCACGCACGCAGAAACTGCATCGACCAGGGCGCCCACAACGCCACATCGCTCCAACGAAAATCGAGCGGTCCTCCAGCGCCAAAGCTCGATCGCGGCGCCCGCAGCACATTGCCCCACGCCGACCAAGGCGCGACTTGCTCCGAACCAATGTGCCCCGCATTGCCATACGAAGCGCCGCGCCGTTTATCGCCTGGATCGATCAAGGTCACTTGCACGCCGGCCGCCTGGAGCCGCAGCGCGCATGCGGCGCCCACAAGTCCGCCGCCAATGACCAGAATCGTTTTCATCACCACACCGGATCGTCTAGGTTGATCGCCTTAGCAAGCGAGGGCGGCAATGCAAGTCGATTGGCGTGGCGTGTTTCCGGCGGCGACGACGCAGTTCAAGCCCGATCTCTCGATCGACATCGCCGAAACCCAGCGCGTGCAGGACGCGTTGGTCCGCGACGGCGTCCACGGCCTCATCATCATGGGCACAGTGGGGGAGAACAACTCGCTCGAACCCGATGAGAAGCGCGACGTATTGCGCGCTGCGGTCGAGGCCGTCGATAAGCGTGCGCCAGTCCTCGTCGGCGTATCCGAGTTCGACACCAATCGCGCCATCGCTTTCGCGCGCGACGCTGAGAAAATCGGCGCCGACGGCCTGATGCTGCTCCCGGCCATGGTCTACGTGCCAACTGAGGCGGAGCTCGTCGCGCACTTCAAAGCGGTGGCGAAAGAAACCGCGCTGCCGATCATGCTCTACAACAACCCGCCCGCTTATCGGGTGAGCGTTGGCATCGAAGCGATCAAGCAGCTGGCCAATATCCCAAACATTGTGTGCCTAAAGGAAAGCGCGCCCGACACCCGCCGCTTCACCGATCTCTACAACGCCGTCGGCGACAAGATCATGCTGTTCGCCGGTCTCGACGACGTCGCGCTCGAGGGCCTGATCCTCGGCGCGAAAGGTTGGGTCTCGGGCCTCACCAACGCCTTCCCGAAGGAATCGCTGGAGCTCTACAACGCTTATAAGCGCAACGATCTGGAAACGGCGCTCGCCATCTATCGCTGGTTCATGCCGCTTCTGCACTTGGATGCCGAGCATGACCTCGTGCAATCGATCAAGCTCGCTGAACAAATCATGGGGCGCGGCAGCGAACGCGTCCGCCCGCCGCGCTACCCGCTCACCGGCGCGCGCCGCGCCGAAGTCACCGCCATGGTGGAGCAGGCCGCCGCCACCCGCCCGAAACTGAAGAGCGCCGCGTGACGCGCCACACGTTCCGCTGCATCGACGGCCATACAGCGGGCAATCCCGTTCGCCTGGTCATCGAAGGAGCGCCTGAACTCAATGGCGCGAGTATGAGCGAACGCCGCCAAGATTTCATGGCGCGCTACGATTGGATCCGCACCGGGCTCTGCTTCGAGCCGCGCGGCCACGACATGATGAGCGGCGGCTTCCTCTATCCGCCGACGACACCCGACGCTGATGTCGGCATTCTTTTCATCGAAACCAGCGGCTGCCTGCCCATGTGCGGCCATGGCACGATCGGCATCGTCACGTTCGGCATCGAGAATGGCCTCATCAAACCGCGCACGCCTGGCCGCTTCATTGCTGAAGTGCCTGCCGGCAAGATCGAACTCACCTATGTGCAAGACGGCGATCGTGTCCGCAGCGTCCGCATTCGCAATGTACCGAGCTATCTGGCTGCCGAGAACATCAGCATAGACGTTCCAAACTTTGGCCCGCTCACGCTCGACATCGCCTATGGTGGCAACTTCTACGCCATCATCGAACCACAAGGCGCCTACATCGGCCTCGATGATCTCGGCGCCGCGCGCATCCTCCAGCTCTCACCGATCATCCGCCAACTCGTCCGCGAGAAGATCGAACCCGTTCATCCGGTCGATGCTACTATTCGCGGTGTCAGCCACGTGCTTTGGGCGGACAAGCCGAACGGCGAGGGCGCGCACGGCCGCAACGCCGTCTTCTACGGCGACAAAGCCATCGACCGCAGCCCATGTGGCACCGGCACATCCGCGCGGCTCGCGCATCTGCACGCTAAGGGCAAACTCGCAGTCGGCGACGCCTTCGTCCACGAGAGTTACATTCTCTCGCGCTTCACAGGCCGCGTCGAAGCCGAGACCGAACTTGGCGGCAAACCGGCGATCATCCCGTCCATCGAAGGATCTGCTATCGCAACTGGCCGCAACGAAATCTGGATCGACAGCGAAGACGCCTTCGCTCATGGCTTCCAAGTCGTCTGATCGGCGTTGCGCCCCCGGCGGGCGCGTGCTCAATTCGGGAAAAGACGTGCGGGGGAGAAACGCATGGGGGCTACGTTCGGGCTGGTCATTCGCTGGCTGACGACGATTGTGGGCGGTCTACTGACTGCGCTGTCGGCGATCGCTATTTACTTCACGACCGCTTTGCTGCGCACGGCGCACAAACGCGGTGAACTCACGCCAAAAGTAGAAGCCATCGGCCTCGGCGCCGTGACCAACTTCTTCGATACGCTCGGCATCGGCTCGTTCGCGCCGACCACTGCGTGGATGAAGATCCGCAAGATGGCGCCGGATAGCTATTTTCCCGCGATCCTCAATGCTGGTCACGCGCTGCCGACGGTCACGCAAGCGCTGATATTCATCACGCTCGTTCAAGTAAGTCCAGTATTGCTCATCTCGTGCATCGTTGCTTCATGCGCCGGCGCTTTCATCGGTGCGCCCATTGTGCAGCGCTCACCGGTGCGACTGGTGCAAGGTGTCGTCGGTGTGGCGCTCTTGATTGCAGCGACTCTGTACGCGCTGAGCAATCTCCATCTAATGCCCATCGGCGGCGAAGCGCTTTCGCTTGAAGGCACATATTTTATCATCGCCATCGTCGCGCACTTCATCATGGGTGTGCTGATGATGTTCGGTATCGGCCTCTATGCGCCCTCACTGATTGTCTTGAGCTTGCTCGGCCTCAATCCTGCTGCTGCGTTCCCAATCATGATGGGCTCGTGCGCATTCTTGATGCCGATCTCCAGTCTCAACTTCTTGAAGTCAGAGCGCATCGATTTGCGCATCGTGATCGGCATGGCGATTGGTGGCATTCCCGCCGTGCTAATCGCTGCGTTCGTCGTCAAATCGCTCGACCTAGTCACGCTACGTTGGCTGGTGGTTGTCGTTGTCCTTTACGCCGCGGCGTTGCTGCTGCGCTCGGCATTTTCCAAAAAGATTACGCCGGCCGAAGGCACGCCCGCGGCTTCCTAGGATCAACATGAAACGATTGCTCATCGCCGCCGCCGCTCTCTTGTGCGCCACGCCCGCCTCCGCGCAGAATGCCGATCTCTCGCGGCTCTTTGAGGATGAGCGCGCCTTCGTCTATCGGGAGGATCCGCTCTCCGCGACCGGCGCCGGCATCCATGACTACGACGACCGTCTGCCGTCAGTGACGCCTGAAGCGAATGCGCGGCAATTGCTTGAAAACCAGCAATTCCTTGCGCGCTTGCACGCGATTGATCGCGCGCAACTCTCGCACCAGGAGCAGGTGAGCTACGATCTTTTCGATTTCATGGTCGGCCAGCGCGTGCATCTTGCCCGCTATGACGACTGGCGCTTGCCGTTCAATAGCGACAGCGGCTTCTATTCCGAGATTGTCCTACTCGATGATCTCCAATCGCCGCGCACGGTGCGTGACTACGAAAACTACATCGCTCGCCTGAACGATACGCGCCGCTACTTCCGTGAGCAGATCGAAAACATGCGCGTCGGCATCCGTGACGGGTTCACACTGCCGCGCGAAATCATCGGCGGCGTGTCGCAAGTCATCGGCGGCTTTCGCTATGATGGCCCGGAGGCAATCGGCCTTTACGCGCCATTCGCCAACTTTCCTGCCACCGTTCCAGAGCCCGAACGCGCCCGTCTGCGTGAAGCAGGGCGCGCCGCTATCGCGAACAGCGTGATCCCGGCTTTTGATGATTTTCGCACGTTCTTCGAAACAGAATATGCACCGCACGCCCGCAACACGATCGCCGCGCAGCGCCTGCCTAACGGTCGCGCGTACTACGCCGATCTCGTTCGCTATTACACAACCTTGCCCGATGCGACGCCGCAGCAAATCCATCAGATCGGTCTCCGCGAAGTCGCGCGCATCCGTGCCGCGATGGAAGTTGAGATGCGTGCATCCGGCTTCCAAGGCACGTTTCCGGAATTCCTGACGTTCCTGCGCACCGATCCACAATTCTACGCAACCACGCCGGAGCAGCTTTTGCGTGAAGGCGCGTGGATCACGCGAGAAATCGACGGTCAGATGCCGAACTTCTTCGGCCGCATTCCGCGCCGCCCGTACACCGTGCGCCCAGTGCCGGCGGAAATCGCCCCGAACTATACCGCTGGCCGCTACAGCGGTGGCCGTACCGATCAGGCTGGCGAGTATTGGCTCAATACCTACGCGCTCAACACGCGCCCGCTCTACGTGCTGCCGTCACTCACCGCGCACGAAGCCGCTCCAGGCCATCACACGCAGATTTCACTCGCACGCGAACTGGAAAACCTTCCCGCGTTCCGCGGCACGTTCTATCCGCACGCCTTCGGCGAAGGGTGGGGCCTTTATTCGGAGCGCCTCGGCGAGGAGATGGGCATCTATCACACGCCGTATCAGCGCTTCGGGCGTCTCACCTATGAGATGTGGCGCGCTTGCCGCCTCGTCGTCGATACGGGCATGCATTCGATGGGTTGGTCACGCCAACGCGCTCTCGACTATCTCTCCGAGAACACGGCGCTCTCGACGCACGAGATCCGCACCGAGGTTGATCGCTACATCGGCTGGCCGGGCCAGGCGCTCGCCTACAAGATGGGTGAGCTCAAGATCGTAGAGTTGCGCCAACGCGCAGAAGCCGCGCTCGGTGATCGCTTCGACCTTCGCGCGTTCCACGATGTCGTGCTCGGCAATGGCGGCGTGACGCTGCCGGTACTTGAGCGGCAGGTCGACGAGTACATCGCCGCAACGCGCGCGCAGTAGCGTTACTTCGTGCCGTACATCCGGTCGCCCGCATCGCCGAGGCCGGGCACGATGTAGCTGTGCTCGTTGAGCCGCTCATCGATCGCCGCGGTCCAGATCGGCACGTCGGGGTGATGGCTGCGAACGACATCGATACCTTCGGGGGCCGCGAGGAGGCACACGAGCCGAATGTCGGTGACGCCGTTCTCTTTCAGTCGATCGAGAGCGGCGACCGCCGTGTGCCCTGTCGCCAGCATCGGATCGACCACGATCACCAACCGGTCAGCGACATCGCTCGGCGCCTTGAAGTAGTACTCTACGGCTTTAAGAGTCTTCGGATCGCGATAGAGGCCAATGTGCGCGACGCGCGCGGACGGCACGAGTTCAAGCATGCCGTCGAGCAAGCCCATGCCCGCGCGAAGAATTGGTGCAAACACGAGTTTCTTCCCAGCAAGCCGCTTGCCCGTCATCGCGGCTACCGGCGTTTCAATCGCAACGTCCTCAAGCGGAAGATCTCGCGTCACCTCGTAGCAGAGCAGAACGCTGATCTCGCGCAGTAGCGCTCGGAACGAGCGCGTTGATGTTTCCTTGTCGCGGAGGATTGTGAGCTTGTGCTGCACCAGTGGGTGATCGACGATCGTAACACCTTGCATCAAAACACCGTGCCATCGCTATGAATGAGAAGAGGCGGTCCACCATCGGCCCGCTTGGCGCGTGCGATCTTGCGTCCTGCCGCCCATGTGCCTCCTTCAAGGACGCGCGCCAGAGGAAATTGCTCCGCGCTCACGCCTAGTCGCTCGCGCACCATCGGCGCAATGCGATCAAGCAGCGCCACCGTCAACGAGCGCCAAGACACGATCGCTGGATCGCTGACGTTGTAGGCGCGAGTGAGGTCACCGCGTGGTACGAGCACGCCTGCGTCAACGAACAGCCCACCATTGCGGTACTCCGCGAGTCCGGTGAGCCCATCGATCTCAACAACGCGAATACCCGCAACCTCAAGAGGCTCGATCAGCGAATAGGCGAGCCATTGCGAGAGCTTGTGCAGCGGCACGTAGCCGAGCTGCGGATGCGGCCAGCAATCACCGAGCGGGACGCCATCGAGAGAGGGACGATTTTCCCAAATCGGCCCCAGTGCGTCGAGCAGCACTTCGAGAATGATCGGCGCGGCGAGCACGCCGTGTGTCGCGCGGGCCTTTAGGAGATCGTAGAGCCCGCCAGGCCGCGGCGCATCTTGCAACGCAAAGAGAGCGGCGCGCGCATCCACCGTTTGCCCAAGCCGATTGAGTAAGCGCGCGCGGCCATCTAGGCCTTCAAGAGGATTGCTATCGCGCACCTGAAACGCATCGGCGAGCGCCGCGCCGTTCAACCGCGCCAGCCCTTCCGCATCTGCGCGCAATGGATCAGTCGGATCGGCTGAGAAGCCGCCCCACTCGAACAGCCGCAAACTCGCGAGCGCTAGGCCTTCAGAGCGCGCGGCAACCAAATCTGTGCTGGTATCTTCAAATCGCCAAGCGGCGCCGGCGCCTGCATCGAGAAGCACGGACGTAATCGCCAGATCGAACTCAGCGCGCGCCTTTGCGTCGGCGTCGCGCCATGTAACTTCCTTGGCAATCTCTCGCCACAGGTCGCGACCACCGAACACGAAGTGCCGCCAGCGCGCGTGGAATGGGACGTCGAGCATGGGGTAACGTTTGCGTACGACCTCGGCGACAAAGTCCGCGCACGCAGGCAGTGCATCGAGATTGAGCGTCCAATCGTCGAGCTCGCCTGCCTCCGCCAACGCGAACGCTTCATTCGCGCGCGAACGCACGGCCGCCGCGCTGAGCAGGGTGCGCGCGTCAGAAGTCTTTGAGGTCACGCCCCACCGTGCGGGTTAGATCTTCTTCGGTCGGCGCAGCTTCGGCGCTGAAATAGCCGGCCGCCTTCTTTGCTTCCATCTCAACGTTCGCATCCGATGGCACCAGATCTGCGGGGATCGGTACGCGTTCGCCGATCGTGATGCCGGCACCCGTGATCGCGTCATGCTTCATGTTAGACATCGAGACGAATCGATCGATGCGCGTGATGCCGAGCCAATGCAGCACGTCCGGCATCAATTGTTGAAACCGCGCGTCCTGCACGCCGGCGACGCATTCTGTGCGCTCGAAATACGTTGCCGCCTGATCGCCACCCGGCTGACGCTTGCGCGCATTGTAGACGAGAAACTTCGTCACCTCGCCAAGCGCGCGGCCTTCCTTGCGATTGTAGGCAATCAGCCCCGCGCCGCCGGCTTGCGCTTCGCGCACGCATTCCTCGATGCCGTGCGTGAGATAGGGGCGGCACGTGCAAATGTCTGAGCCAAATACGTCCGAGCCATTGCACTCATCGTGCACCCGGCACGTTAATCGCCGCGCAGGATCGGCGATCGCAGCTGGATCACCAAAGATGTAAAGCGTGATGCCGCCGATCGGTGGCAGGAAAACGCTCAAGTCTGGCCGCGTCACAAGCTCCGGGTACATGCCGCCCGTCTGCTCAAACAGCGTATGCCGCAGGCGCTCTTCGCTCACGCCAAACCGCGCGGCTACGCCCGGCAAGTGCCACACCGGATCAATCGCGGCTTTCGTCACCGCGACATCGCCGCTCTCGTGAACGATCGCGCCGTCAACCTTCAACCGTTCAAGCCGGATCGCCTCGCGCACTTCCGGGAGCGACAAACGCGCTTTCGTGATCGCGATCGTGGGCCGAATATCGACGCCCGTGTCGATCTCCGTCTTGAAGGCATCGGCAACCAAGTGACCCCACGGATCGAGCGACACGATCTTGCTCGCATCGCCCCACTGCGGAAACGGCCCCATCTGCACACCCGCTGAAACCGCGAGCGCCCGATACACGGAATACGCGCCGCCGTACGCGCCAATCGCGTTGCGATCCGTCGTCACCGAGCCGATCACAGGCCCGCGCTCGTGCGCGCTCGTCGCGCCCCAATGAATTGGGAAACGCACAGCAGCGCCGGTCCCGGATGGGAAGTCAGGCGGATGTGACCGATGCGGTTTTCGGACATGTTTGCTTCGTCGGCGTCGAATACGCCCTCGTGATTCGTAATGTGAGCGTGCGGCGCCTGTTAGGCAAGGCGCGTGGGCGTTGCCGCAATTACGCCTTCAACAAGTCCAGCATCGCCATTGCTGCCGCTGGATTGCGCTCCTTCGCGCCGCTGATGAAGTAGAGGAACACCTCGCCTGATTTCTCCCAATCGCGCGCCGTCTTCGCCCATTTCTTCAGCGCCGCTTTCGGATAGCCCGTCGGTTCATCAGGCTGCGTCAGCTCCAAGCGCGCGTACGAAAAGTCCGCCGTCGGTTCGACGATCAGCGGGTGCTTCTCAGATTCAACCGTGACGACTGCGATGTTGCGATCGCGCGCGATCTTCAAGAACGCTTCATCCGTAAAGCTCGCATGCCGCACTTCGATCGCGTGGCGCAGCTTCAACTTGCCTAGCTTCTCCGGCAGTATGTCGAAGTAAGCGTTCATCTCGTCGGCATCGAACTTCTTATACGGCGCCATCTGCCAAAAGATCGGGCCGAGCTTTGAGCCCAGTTCGCCGACGCCGCTATTGAAGAACCATTCGATCGATTGCGCCGCTTCGCGCAAATCCTTGCGCTGCACCGCCGCGCGCGGCGCTTTCACCGAGAACATAAAATCGTCCGGCGTCGTCGTTGCCCACTTCTTGAAGGAAGTTGCTGTCTGCGTTCGATAGAACGTCGCGTTGATCTCGATCGCCGTCACTTTGGTTGAGGCATACTCAAGCTGCTTCGCCGCCGCGAGCTTGGGTGGATAGAAGGTTTCCTCCCAAGGCTCGAAGCTCCAGCCACCGATTCCAACGCGGATCGTCATCTCACTCGCCTGTGAATTTCGGGGTACGCTTCTCGGTGAACGCGTCGACCGCTTCCTTATGGTCGCGCGTCTCGTGCGCCAGCGCTTGGAAAGCGGCAGAGAGTTCCAGCACGTCGCTTAGGCGTCCGTGCTGCGCTTCGCGCAGCAAGCGCTTCGCCAGCCGCACGGTGCGGGGAGGGTTCACCGCGATGCGCTCAGCGACTTTGCGCGCTTCGTCCATCAGCGCGTCATCCGAAACCACGCGCGACACCAAGCCGATGCGCGCCGCTTCCTCCGCGTCGATCGTATCGCCGGTGAGCACCAATTCCGCTGCGCGGGACGCGCCGATCGCATTGGTCAAAATCCAAGCGCCGCCGTCACCCGGGATGATGCCGACCTTCACAAAGCTCGACGCCATCTTCGCGGAGGCGGCCGCGAGACGGATGTCGCACAACACGCCGATGTCGAGACCCAAGCCAATCGCGTGGCCATTGATTGCCGCGATTGTCGCGACTTCAACATCGGCCAACGCCTTGATTACTGAATGCACGCCGCGCCGATAGTTTGCGCGCGTGCCGTCCGGCGTTGCGCGTGGACCAATGCCGCTGCGCTCGCGGATCGCTTTGAGATCGCCGCCCGCACAAAATGATTTACCGGCGCCGGTGAGGATCACTGCGTTGACGCCTTCGTCGTCGTTCGCCTTCCACAGCGCGCCGGCAAGATCATCGCAATCTTCTTGCGTCGCGATGGCGTTGCGGCTCTCGGGCCGGTTCAACGTGATCGTCGCAACTCGGCCGGATTTTTCGTAGGTGGCGAACGTCATGGAAGCTCCGCGGAAATCTCCGCGTGGCTTAGACGATCAGCCCTCCGGCGCCAATGCTACTCCGGCCCAGAACCCTCTACGTAAGCGATCAAATCCTCGCTCTGCGCCGGATTCGGACCATGCCGGGTTACGTCAACGCGTCCGCGCCCATCGCGTCCTGCGACGACAGCGATTTGGGTCTCGGCATCCGCTTGGAATTGGTAGCGCGCGCCGTTTGCATCCGTTTGCTCCGTTCCATCGCGCACTTCGAGCGAGAACGTTGTGGTGCGACCGTTTTCGGCGATGTCGATCGGCTGCGCGTTCGCGGCCGCAGAGAAGTCGTATGAATGATAGAGCAGATCGCCGTCGCCATCTTCGCTGACGACAATCGTACGCCGCCCGGTGAAGCCCATCAGCCGCGTACGTGGCAGCCAGCGGCACGAAAGTTCACGCTCGCCCAACCGCACGCTCGAATAGACTTCAGTGTACGCCGCGCCTGGCGTTTCCAACATGCCCGAGTTGATCTGACGGACATGGCCCGCTTCGACGTTGTTTTGCGACAACGGCGTGTAGATGCTGCCGGCGGCGCCATCGCTTTCGCCGATCTGATAGTCCGTGCGCTGGATTAGTGCGCCGTTTGGCTTGTCGTACTGCGCCACGTGCGCGGTGTTCTCATCGCGCTCGAACACCAACAGCACCGGCGCGTTGATCGCATCACAGATGAACCACGGCGCAGCGACAGCTTGCACCGTCGTTTCGGGAAGGGGCGGCGGCGGTTCCGATTGGCCGCATGCAGTGAGCAGGGCGGCAGCGGCGAGAAGAGCGTAGCGCATGCGGAACATCTCCGGTTTCCGCTACTATACTGCACACCAACGGCGCCGCAATTTGGATCGATCCGCTCTAAAGACCCAGTTTGCTCCGCGTAGCTTTGGTGATGCTCACCGCGCTTTTTGCATAGTCCGCCCACGGGTCCGGCTCATTTAGCCGCGCGTGCATGTCCTTCAGCTTGAACACAGACGCAGCTGGGATGGTTTTCAGCTCATCCCAACTTACTGGCACTGCGATTGGCGCCGTCCCGCGCGCGCGCGGAGAGTAGGGCGCAATCGCAGTCGCGCCGCGACCGTTGCGCAAATAGTCGATGAAAATACGGCCTTTGCGCTTGGCTTTAGACATGTTCGCGACGAAGCGTTTAGGATCGAGCGCCGCGATCTGTTCTGCGACGTCGCCGGAAAATTGCTTGAACTCATCCCATTCAAGCTTCGGCTTCACATTGAGCACAATGTGAATGCCCTTGCCGCCGGTGATCATCGCGAATGATGTCAGATCTGCGCTTTCAAGAAGCGCTTTGATGTCGAACGCGGCGCGTTTCACGATCTGAAAATCCAGATCTTCATCCGGATCGAGATCGAAGATCAGGCGGTCGGGATGCTCGAGATCCTTGTTCTTCGAGCCCCAGAGGTGAAATTCCAGGGCGCTAATCTGCGCAGCCGAAACAATCGCAGTCGCATCGGGCAGCGTGATGTATTCTTCCGGCTTGCCGTCGCTCTCCGCGATATCGATGAGTTTGATCTCCTTGGGCATGCCTTTCATGGCGTGCTTCTGGAAGAAGGTTTGCCCGCCGACCCCGTCCGGCGCGCGCACCAGGCTTACCGGCCGGCCAAACAAGTGTGTGCCCATGCGATCGGCGGCCAGGTCGAGATACGCCGCTAGTTCAGCTTTCGTGACACCAGATTCCGGAAACAGCACCTTCTCGGGATGCGTTAGCCGGACGCGCGTTCGCATCGATGGCGCCGCTTGTTCGGCTTGCACATCTTTTGCGGCTTTATCGCCGCGCAATCCCAAGAACACGCCATGCCGGATCGCGCCTTCACTGGTGAACTCGGCGAACTTCACCTGCGCCACCAATTCCGGCTCAACCCATTTCGCGCCTTTTGCTGCTTCGCGCGGCACAGTCAACGCCGGCTTGGCGCGTTCGAGCTTGCTCAGCCTTTCGTAGAGCGACGCGAGCGTTTTATCGCTGAATCCGGTGCCGACATTGCCGCGATACTTAAGTTTGCCGTCGACGCGATCAGCCATCATCAGCGCCGCAAACGCGCGACCTTTCAGCGAAGGCTGATAGCCAATGATCACAAACTCCTGCTCGTTGACGAGCTTCACCTTCAGCCACGAATTCGTGCGACCACTTGAGTAGGTCGAACTCGCCTTCTTTGAGACGACGCCCTCAAGGCCTTGTTCGCGAAACGCCGCCAATACGTCCGGACCGTTGCCTTCGAAGTAGGGGCTGACGCGGATTGGCGCTTTGGCCTTCGCTAGTAGCTTGTCCAAGCGCTCCTTGCGCTCGCTCAAGGGCGCCTTGCGCAAATCCCTCGCGCCATCCGCCAACAAATCGAACACGAAGTACGAAACGCCTTTAGCGACGCCATTCTCCAGCGACTTTTGCAGGGCCGAAAAATCCGTCTTGCCGCTCGCCTGCGCGACAGCGACTTCGCCGTCTAGCAACACGTCTTTCAGGTTTAGCGCCGCCAGCGCATCCGCGACTGATTGAAATTTGCCGGTCCAGTCCAATCCAGTGCGCGTGTAAAGCCGCACGCTATCGCCACTCGCGACTGCCTGGATGCGATAGCCGTCATACTTGATCTCGTGGATCCAGGCGTCGCTCTCGGGCGCCTTCTCGACGCGCGTCGCCAACGCCGGCTCAACGAAGGCCCACTTTGGCGGCTTCGCCGCTTTCGGTGCGCGCTCTCCACCTTTGCTCCACACGCGCGCGCCGCCAGAGCGCACATCTTCAATCGTGCGGCCGGAGATCACGCTCGTCAGGCTGCGCGCGACTGGATCTTCTTTGCCGGCGAAAGCGTCCTTCGATTTGAACAATAGCCAAGGATTGCCGCGTTCGCCTTCGCGCGGCTTGATCTTGACCATGTGAAATTCGCCCATCAGCCGCTCGCCGGCCAACACGAATTTCAGCTCGCCTTTCGCCATGCCCTCATCAGGATCGAGCAGCCACTTCACTTTGCCGGTGTCCCAGATGATCACCGAGCCGGCGCCATACTCACCCTTCGGAATGACACCTTCGAATGAGCCGTATTCGATTGGATGATTCTCAGTGCGCATCGCAAGGCGCTTCACCGACGGATCGAGAGAAGGGCCCTGTGGCACGGCCCAACTCATCAGCACGCCGTTGTGCTCAAGCCGAAAATCGTAATGCAGCCGCGTCGCCGCGTGCTTTTGCACGACGAACATACCGCCGGCCTCCTTCACGGTGCCGCCAGCAGGTTCCGTCGTCTTTTTGAAATCGCGCATGCGAACGTAGTCGGCGAGATCGCCAACCTTATCGCCCGCCTTTACAGACTTGCGCGCCATCGCATTGGCTTATTTCTTCGCGCGCTTCTTCGCCGGAGCTTTCGCAGGCGCCTTCGCGCGCGGCGTCTTCGTGCGTTCTGCGGCGGCGCGGCGCTTCGGCGCCGGTGCTTCTTCTTCCTCGTCGGCGATAGGTTTCGACTTCTTCGCCAACGACTTCTTGAGCGCATCAACGAGCGAGACAACGTTGTCGCCATAATCGTTGGACGGCATTTCCTGATCTTCCAGGACAAGCTCACCGTGGCGCTCGATTTTCTTTTTCACCAAGCGTTCGATGGCGATTGCGTACTCGTCCTCGAACTTGGTGGGATCGAATTTGGCTTTCTTCCGCGTGATCAACTCTTCGGCGAGATCAATCAGATCTTTGTCGAGCTTGCCTGATGGGATCTCGTCAAAGAACATGTTCGCCTTACGCAGCTCCTGCGCATAGTGGACGGTCTCAACCGTCAGCCCACCTTCGTAAGGCTTCACCGCGGCGATATAGGAGCGCCCGCGCATCGTGATTTGGCCGAGGCCGATCGTGTTGGTCTTCTTCAGCGCCTCGCACACGACGCGATACGGCTCGTCGGCCATCTTGCCGTCTGGCAGCGCGTAATAGGGCTTGTCGAAATAGATCGGGTCGATCGTGTCCGCCGGTGCGAACTGAATCATGTCGAGCGTCTTCTTGGAGTCGACCTTCAGCGCATCGAACTCTTCGTCCGAAAAGAGCACGTAGCGCCCCTTCGAATACTCGTAGCCTTTGACGATCTCATCGTTCGCCACGGCGCCAACGCCAGGCGCGACCTTCTCGTAGCGAATGCGCTGCTTCGAAGGCTCGTGAATCTGGTTGAACGAAATCTTCTCCTTGGAATCCAAGGCCGAATAGAGCTTCACCGGCAACGCGACGAGGGCGAGCCGGATTTGCCCGGTCCATACAGGACGAGCTGGAGGTGCCATAAAACTTCAACGCCCTTGAGAGACCCGACGTTCCAGCAGCGTAACATTACTGTGGATTGCTCACAACGCGCGTGGTTAGCGTTTACCTTACTTTTCACGAGCCTCCCGCGAAACATCGCTACGGCTTTGCGACCGCCTTCGCTTTGGCCCTGTAAGTCGCGCGCGCTGCATCGACGAATGCGCCGCTCCGATCGCGCACGCGATCTGAGAAAACGAGCCCGACGTCGCGGCTCAACTCGAAGCCAGCAAGATTCACTGATGCGAGTCCCGGCGCTTTGAAGCTCGCAGGCGCAACCGTGACGCCGAGCCCCGCCGCAACCATGCTCATGGCGCGATCATCGCTCAGCGTGCGTAAGCTGAACGAGGGGCGCACATCGCGGTTGGTGAAGTAGCGGCTGATCTCCGGCAGACCTTCGCATTGGCGGCGTACGATCATCGTCTCGCCCGCTAGCTCGCCGCCTTCGATCTCCTCCACCCCCGACAGTTTGTGGTTAGCGGCGACGAACAACACATAAGGTTCGTTTCGAAGCTCCTCCTGCGCGAAGCTCTCCAGGCCCGGCCGCAGGATCGTGATCGCCACATCGAGCCGCCCATCGGAGAGCCGGTTGGCGATGTCGCGCTCGGTCGAGTCCAAGATCTCCAGTGCTTCGCCGCCCGAGTTCCGCGCATGCTGCGCCACCACGCGCTCCAAATCGCGCGCAGGGATGGTCGAGAGGATGCCCGCGCGCAGCCGCTTCAGCTGCGGGGCCTCGGAGACCTCGCGGAGCGCCGCCTCGTACTCCTGCGTGATCCGCCGCGCGTGCTGAAGGAACTTGCTGCCAGCCGGGGTCAGCGACACCCGCCGGGTCGTCCGCTCGAAAAGCCGCGCGCCGAGTTGCTCTTCCAGCTTGGCGATGCCGACTGAGAGCGTGGGCTGGGTGACTGAGACGCGCTGCGCCGCTTTCGAAAACGACCCCAGCTCGGCCACGGCCAGGAAGTAGCGGAGCAGATATCGATCCATAGACCATATCTATCAGTCTTGTTCGCGACGTTCAATTTCCATTGGCGAACCAAATCAATTAGAGGCCGTCGTCATACGTAGAAGCGTCAGGAGGAAGACGCCGATGACCGATTCCTATCAGCTTGATTTCCAGCTCGGCGAAACCGCCGACGCTATCCGCGACACCACGCGCAAGTATGCGGCTGACCGCATCGCGCCGATGGCCGCGGCGATCGACGCAGACAACAAATTCCCGCGCGAGCTTTGGCCCGAGATGGGCGAGCTTGGCCTGCACGGCATCACTGTCGCCGAAGAAGATGGCGGCCTCGGCCTCGGCTATCTCGAACACGTCGTCGCGATGGAAGAAGTGAGCCGCGCCTCCGCTTCGGTCGGCCTCTCGTACGGCGCACACTCGAACCTCTGCGTGAACCAACTCCGCCGCTGGGCCACGCCTGAGCAGAAGAAGAAATATCTGCCGAAGCTAATCAGCGGCGAACACGTCGGCTCGCTCGCCATGAGCGAAGCGGGCGCGGGCTCCGATGTCGTCTGGATGAAATTGCGCGCCGAGAAGAAGGGCGATCGCTACGTGCTGAACGGCACGAAGTTCTGGATCACCAACGCGCCCGAAGCCAACACGCTCGTCGTCTATGCCAAGACCGAACCCGGCGCCGGCTCCGGCGGCATCACCGCGTTTATCATCGAGCGCGGCATGAAGGGTTTCAGTGTTAGCCAGAAGCTCGACAAAATGGGCATGCGCGGCTCCGACACCGGCGAACTGGTGTTCGAAGACTGCGAAGTGCCGGAAGAGAACGTCATGGGCGGCCTCAATCGCGGCGTCGCCGTGCTGATGAGCGGGCTCGACTATGAGCGCGCCGTGCTCGCCGGCGGCCCGCTCGGCATCATGCAAGCCTGCCTCGATGTCGTGCTGCCCTACGTCCGCGAGCGCAAACAATTCGGCAAGCCGATCGGCTCGTTCCAGCTGATCCAGGCCAAGGTCGCCGACATGATCGTCGCGCTCAATTCGTCGCGCGCCTACGTCTATGCCGTGGCCAAATCCTGCGACGCCGGCAAGACCACGCGCCACGACGCCGCCGGCGCCATCCTCTACGCCTCCGAAAACGCGGTGAAAACCTCGCTCGAAGCCATCCAAGCCCTCGGTGGCGCAGGCTACACCAAGGACTTCCCAGTTGAGCGCTTCCTCCGCGACGCTAAGCTCTACGACATCGGCGCTGGCACAAATGAAGTGCGGCGCTTCCTGATCGGGCGGGAGATCATTGGCGGGGATAACGCGCGTCATGGACGTCGCCGCCGCCGAGCGGGGCTGCAAGGCCGGCGGAGCCGCGACCATCCAGGGGCTATCTTGCGCTGTTGGGTGCCGTGCGCCCCCGGAAGCGGCGTTCAAGGCTCCCGCATGAAACTCAAATCCAACATCGATCCCAACTCGGACGCCTTCGCCAAGAACGCCGCGCACCATCGCGGCTTGGCGCAGCTTCTGCGTGAACGCGCCGCGCAGATCGCGCTTGGCGGCCCGGAAGAAGCCCGCGCGCGGCACACTAAGCGCAACAAGCTGCTGCCGCGCGAGCGCGTTGAGCGCTTGCTCGATCCCGGCGCGCCGTTTCTCGAAGTCGGCGCGCTGGCGGCGTACGATCTTTACAACGGCGAAGCGCCCGCCGCCGGCGTCATCACCGGCATTGGCCGCGTTTCCGGCCGCGAAGTGATGATCGTCGCCAACGACGCCACGGTGAAGGGCGGCGCCTATTTTCCGATGACGGTGAAGAAGCATCTGCGCGCGCAAGAGATCGCGATGCAGAACAAGCTGCCGTGCGTCTATCTCGTCGACAGCGGCGGCGCGAACCTGCCGCACCAGGCCGAAGTCTTCCCCGACCGCGACCATTTCGGCCGCATCTTTTACAATCAAGCGCGCATGAGCGCTGAAGGCATCGCGCAGATCGCTTGCGTCATGGGCTCATGCACCGCCGGCGGCGCCTACGTGCCGGCGATGAGCGATGAAACTGTCATCGTCCGCAACCAAGGCACCATCTTCCTCGGCGGGCCGCCGCTGGTGAAAGCCGCCACCGGCGAAGTGATCAGCGCCGAAGATCTCGGCGGCGGCGACATGCACGCGCGCAAGAGCGGCGTCGTCGATCACCTCGCGCAGGACGATGCGCACGCGCTGCACTTGGTGCGCCGCATCGTCGCGAACCTCAACACCGTGAAGCACGTCGGCCTCGATCTGCGCGAGCCGATCGCGCCTGCCTACGATGCCGAAAGCATCTACGGCGTGATCCCCGACGACGTGCGCACGCCGTACGACGTGCGCGAAGTCATCGCGCGTATCGTGGACGGCAGCGAGCTTGACGAGTTCCGCCCGCTCTATGGCCCCACGCTCGTCACCGGCTTTGCGCGCATCTGGGGGCTTTCCCGTCGCGATCCTCGCCAACAACGGCATCCTGTTCAGCGAGAGCGCGCAGAAGGGGGCGCACTTCATCGAGCTCGCCTGCAAGCGCGGCATTCCGCTCCTGTTCCTGCAAAACATCTCCGGCTTCATGGTCGGCGGCAAATACGAAGCCGGCGGCATCGCCAAGGATGGCGCGAAGCTCGTCACGGCTGTCGCCTGCGCCGCCGTGCCGAAATTCACCGTGCTGATCGGCGGCTCGTTCGGCGCCGGCAATTACGGCATGTGCGGCCGCGCCTATTCTCCGCGCTTTCTCTTCACCTGGCCCAACTCCCGCATCTCCGTCATGGGCGGCGAGCAAGCGGCCAGCGTGCTCGCGCAAGTGAAGCGCGACGGCATGGAAGCCAAGGGCGAGAGCTGGGCGAAAGCCGACGAAGAAAAATTCAAAGACCCTATCCGCGCCCGCTACGAAGAAGAGGGCAGCCCGTATCACGCGACCGCGCGGTTGTGGGATGACGGCATCATCGATCCCGCGCAAACTCGCGATGTGTTGGGGCTGGCGATCAGCGCAAGCTTGAATGCGCCGATATCGGAGACGCGCTTTGGCGTGTTTAGGATGTAACCATGGATGGTGGTGCGATCATCACGCTGATCTTGCTCTACAGCGCCGGCTTGTTGGCGGGCTGGGGGATCATCCTCTTTCTGCTCTGGATCCGACCGGAGTACATGTTTCTGCTTTTCTACGTTGTCGCGAACCACATTCTTGTTTTCCTCTTCAATGTACCGCAACTGACTTGGGCCGATGCGCCGGATTACGCGCTTCGCCACGCAATTGTCGCGGCGATAGAAATCGCAATAGGCGTGCCAATCGTCGCGCTCTTCAAATGGATGAAGACGCGCAAGAGCGGCCGTGAGCGTGATGCCGAAAGAGAGATTGAACGCATCCGCGCGGATATCGCGGCGCGCGATGGGTAACAACAATGAGCGGCACCCACCTCCGTCATTCCGGACGCGAAGTCGCGATCCGGAACCCAGGGACCAACGCGGAGCTGGTTGTCCCTGGGTTCCGGGTTCGTCGCTGCGCGACGCCCCGGAATGGCGGAGAGGTTGGGTCTCGGATTCGGCAGCCGTTCGGCCCCGCTTGCCTGCCCGGGGTGCGTTTCGTTTTGCTCCGGGCGGTTCGCACCGATGCTTAAATCTGTCCTCATTGCGAACCGTGGAGAGATCGCCCGCCGCGTCATCCGCACCGCCAAGCGTCTCGGCGTGCGCACGGTCGCCGTTTATTCAGACGCCGACGCGAAATCGCTCCACGTGCGCGAAGCGGATGAAGCCGTACACATCGGCGCATCGCCCGCGAAGGAAAGCTATCTGCGCGGCGAGAAGATCATCGCCGCCGCCAAGCAAACCGGCGCCGAGGCGATCCATCCCGGCTACGGCTTTCTTTCCGAGAACGCCGATTTCGCGCAGGCTGTCATCGATGCGGGTCTGATCTGGATCGGCCCGAAGCCGGACTCCATCCGCGCCATGGGCCTCAAGGATGCCGCCAAGAAATTGATGGCCGAAGCCGGCGTGCCGACGACGCCGGGCTATCTCGGCGAAGATCAAGGCGAAGCGCGCTTGCAAAAGGAAGCCGACGCGATCGGCTATCCGGTGCTGATCAAAGCGGTCGCCGGCGGCGGCGGCAAGGGCATGCGCAAGGTCGAGAAGAAGGGCGATTTCAAAGCCGCGCTGCAATCGGCCAAGCGCGAAGCCGCGTCTTCCTTCGGCGACGATCGCGTGCTGCTCGAAATGTATGTGCAGCGCCCGCGCCACATCGAGGTGCAGGTGTTCGGCGATACGCACGGCAATGTCGTGCATCTGTTCGAGCGCGATTGCTCGCTGCAGCGCCGCCACCAGAAGGTGATCGAAGAAGCGCCCGCGCCGGGCATGGACGAAGCCACGCGCAAAGCCGTCACCGATGCGGCCGTGCTCGCTGCGCGCGCCGTGAACTATGTCGGCGCCGGCACCATCGAGTTCATCGCCGACGCCAGCGAAGGCCTGCGCGGCGACCGCATCTGGTTCATGGAAATGAACACGCGCCTCCAAGTCGAACACCCGGTGACCGAAGAGATCACCGGGCAAGATTTGGTCGAATGGCAACTGCGCGTGGCGAGCGGCGAAAAGCTGCCGCTGAAGCAGGAAGAGCTGAAGATCAACGGCTGGGCGATGGAAGCGCGGCTGTATGCGGAAGATCCAAACACGGGGTTTTTGCCTTCAATTGGCAAGATTGGGCAATTCTACCAAGCAGACAAACAATCCGGCCAGCAGTATCTGGTGCGCCTCGAATCGGCCGTGGAAATCGGGACGAGGTCACCCCTTCTACGATCCGATGATCGCAAAGCTCATTGCTCACGCCGCCACGCGCGACGGGGCAATCGGGCAGCTTCGCGAAGCGTGGAGAGCTTGGAGATCGGGCCGGTCAAAACCAATTGCGGGTTTCTTGGGCGTTGCTTTCGGAGGTCAGCTTCGTTGAAGGGCGACGTGGACACCAGGGCTTATCGCTCCGGTGATGCGCTGGCGATCAAACCGCCGCCAAGTGATCGAGACCTCGCCGCCGCCGCCAAGCAATTCTCAAATCAAGCAAAGAAAAGAGCATCGCCGGCCGTGCCTCACTCGCTAAGTGAGATGACTTCACCGTGGCGCCGCCTGGACGGATTTCGATTGAACGCTTCGGCAGAAGCGGTTGTGCAAATGCTCTACAACGGCAAGGCCTGCGCTGGGCGGGTTGAACCCAATTTGACCCCGGCCATTTTGCTCAACGGCGTCGCAGTCGTGTTTCGAAATGGCGACGCCTACGAATTCACTCTCGACACCGGCGAACGCAGCGCGGACGAGGCCACCGCAGGCGACGGCGCCATCGTCTCGCCCATGCCGGGCAAGATCGTCTCCGTCGCCGCGAAAGCCGGCGCCAAGCTGAAGAAGGGCGATCCCATCCTCGTGCTCGAAGCCATGAAGATGGAGCACACGCTCACCGCTCCGTTCGACGGTAAGCTCGCCGAACTCAACGCCAAAGCCGGCGCGCAAGTGAGTGAAGGTGTGCTGCTGGCGAAACTCGAGAAAGACTAAGCGAACTCAGCTTCCGCTTGCTCGTGGTGGCGCACGGCGTCGCCAAAGACTTCGTTCACGCTGACATGAGTCATATCCGGCACTGCGGCGTTGGATGGCACGCTAGCGCCGGCGCTGACGCGCGCATTGGCGCCAAGAAATGCGTAGCTTCCGATCCGCACCGTTCGCACCAGCACGCGGGAGCGCCCGCCATCGGTTTTCCGCCGCACGTGCGCGGCCAGCTCAACTTCGCGCGAGAACACGACGCGATTGCCGATATCCATCAGCCCGCGATCCAGCACATCCATCCGTACCGGCCATTCGACGCCGTAGCCGATACGTGAGCCCCACATCCGCAGCCACATCGAATAGAAGCCGGGAAACACGCGCAGCAGCGACTCTAGAAAGGGTAGCGCATCGTACATCGCTTGAATGTGCCGCGTTGCCAGCCAGGGCGAGAACTTGCGTCCGTCGATTTCGCTGACACCCTCTTTCAACGGAGCCCAACGCAGCATTACGCGTTGCACCATGGGCGGCACGAAATAATTGACCAGCAACACGAGTGCCGCGGTCCATAGCGATGGCCATTGCGCGAACAGGCCGAGCGCCACCAACAACAGCACTGTCATCAGCAGCGGGAAGTACGAGAACAGCCTGTCGGCCGCGGTCATCATGCCGCGTCGCTGTGCACGGCGCCGGCGATCAGCGCGTAGAGCTCATCGGTGCCGCGCGCTGCACGCAAAGCCGCGCGCACATCCGCATGCTTCAGAAAGCGCGAGATCCGCGACAGCGCTTTCAAGTGATCGGCGCTCTTGTCCGGTGGTGAGAGCAGCATGAACACGAGATCAGCGGGACGATTGTCCATCGCCTCGAAATCTTGCGGTGGATCGAGGCGCGCGAGCGCAGCGATCGGGCGCGTTAGCCCGGCTAGCGGTCCGTGAGGGGTCGCAACGCCTTCACCTAGTCCGGTGCCGTTCAGGCGCTCGCGGATCAGCACGGTGTCGAATGCCGCTCGCGCGTCAATGCCTGCGCTCTTTGCCAGCGTGTCAGCCATAAGCTGGAGCGCTTGCCTGCGTGAGGTTGCAAGCAAGCGTGGCATGATGGCGTTCGCCGCAACCAAATCGGTTAGGTCGTTCATTCTCACCCTGCGCGCCGCTCCTTCATTGAAGGAGCAAATAACTCAGGCGCCGTTTTTTGAGTTCCCGCGCCCAGGATCAATCCAACCAACATTCCCGTCAGGCCGGCGGTAGACGACATTCAGTTGGCCATTCGCGGCGTTCCTAAACATCAGCGCCGGTGATTCGGTCAAATCGAGCTGCATCACCGCCATGGACACCGTCATCGTCCGCACCGGCTTAGTGGCTTCTGCGATCACCAATGGCGTCGCTTCACCGTTTGCCTGCGCATCCGCGCCGTCGTCCTCAGCTTCTTCCTCTAACGGGGCGAGCACATAGGACGAAGCGTCCTCAGCCGGAAGGGGAGATTTGTTGTCCGCGTGATGATTTCGCAGGCGCCTTTTGTAGCGGCGCACCCGTTTTTCGAGCTTCTCCAAAGCGTCACCGAACGCGCTGTGCGCGTCGCCGCCATGGCCTTCTGCTTGTAGGGAAATTCCAGATGGAAGGTGGACCAAACAATCCACCGCAATGCCAACGCCGCCGCCGTTTTTGCCTACTGTGACCACTGCGTCCGTCGCGCGGTTGAAGTACTTACCCACGCCGCTGGCGAGTTCGTTTTCGATACGAGTTCTGAGAGCTTCGCCGACGTCCATCTGCCGTCCAGCGATTTGAATTCGCATAAAGGAGCCTCCTGGTTAACCCATGGCGCTCTCGGGGCTCGCGCCGCCCCCAAAGGCGCCCCGATGCCAATAACAAAGGTATGCCTCGTAGGGCTGTGGGTCAACGCGATGCGGCGTTGTTTCTCGCCGTCATTTTCTTTGATTTATGTCGCTTAACCACCATGTTGGCGCCGGGGAGCCGCAATGAGCGCCAACGAGAGCGCAACGACACCAGCAGCTGAATCGCCGCAACGCACGCAATGGTTCGACCTTGCGGCGATTGTAGTGTGCACGCTCGCGTGGGGAACGACGTGGTTTGCGATCACCAAACAACTCGGCGTCGTCGATCCGGTTGTCTCCGTTACGTATCGCTTCGCGCTCGCGGCGGTGTTGCTATTTGCGTGGGGCGCATTGCGGCGTGAAAAACTCGCACTCACTCGCGCACAACATTTCGCCGCGCTCGGCGTCGGCTTCTTCACGTTCGCGGTTGATTACTCGTTTGTCTATTGGGCCGAAGAGCGTGTGACGTCTGCGGTTGTAGCCGTTGTGTTCGCGTCAATGGCATTCATGAACCTTGTCGTGTTTCGCTTCGCATTTGGCCAACGCGCGCCGTTGTTGGCTTGGGCTGCAGGCGGCCTCGGTGTTCTCGGTGTCGGGTTTTTGTCCTGGGAGGAAATATCCTCGGCTGAGTTGAGCAATCGCGCGCTCGCCGGCATCGGCCTCACGTTGGCTGGCGTGCTTTCCGCCGCTATCGGCAACGTCTATGCGCGCAAAGGCGAAATGGCTGGCGCTGGCGTGATTGCGTCGACCGGCTGGGCGATGGCGTATGGCGCCGCGATGCTTGCTGTGTTTGCTGTCGCGACAGGCAAGACCTGGGCGTTTGAATTCACCGCGCCCTACATGCTCTCTCTGTTGCATCTCTCGCTGGTCGGCTCCGTCATTGCGTTCGCACTATATTACGGCCTCGCGCGCAGACGGGGATACGCAACTGCGTCTTACATCTCCGCACTCACGCCGCCGCTCGCGATGTTCGTCTCAGCCTTGTTCGAAGACAAAAGCTGGGGCGTGTTCGCGCTCGGCGGCGTCGTGCTCGTCCTCGCGGGCCAGGTGCTGTTGCTACGTTCGAAGCGCGCCGCCTAGGCGGGCGCCGTCGCAACCGCAGGAGCAGCACCAGTCGCCTTAGGCGCAAGCAGCTTGTTGAACAGCACTGCAAATACGACCAGCGCAACCGCGCCGCCCGCAATCACCGCTGCGTGCATCGCCCAGAAGCTGAACCCATCCATCGTCTCGATCATGCCAGCGACCTTGCCGGTCGCGAGATTGCAGATGAACAAGTGCAGATAATAGATGCCGATGAACAAGCCGCCGACTTGCCGCGGCGCGGCGCGTGAGAAGAGCGCAAGGCCAACTGGGAAGATCATCGCGAAGCCAATGTCGTTGATGACGTGAAACCCGATGCCCCAGATCAGCGACACCTTCTCGCCGGTTGCCGCCGCATTTGCGCTGGCCAGCGCGAGCAACATCGGCGCGCCAGCCGCGATCACCGCGCCGATGGCTAGCTTGATGATCTCATCCGGCTCTTTCCAGTGCTTGGCCCACCAGGTCCAGAAGAACAGCGCGCCGCCGACGGTGATGGTGGAGATGATGGCGTCGAGCGAGATCAGCCATGAGGTCGGCATCGTCTCGCCGAAGAACACGAGGTTGTAGTTCTCTTCGCCCCACAGCAGGTAGGCGTTGAATATCTCTTGGTTGCCGATGGCGGTCGCCGCGAGGATCGGCAGCATCGCGATCAGCACCGCCATCGTCGCCCAATCGCGGCCCGTGAGCTTGTCTTTCTTAATGCCAGCAGCGGCTCGCCCGCGCGGCGCTTCCGGCGGTAGATATTTGCGGCCCGAGAGATAGACCACCAGAGCGACGGCCATGCCGACGCCGGCAGCGCCGAAGCCGTAGTGCCACGCGATCTTCTCGCCAAGGAAACCCGTCACGATCGGTGCGACGATGACGGCTATCTGCACGCCAAGCAGGAAGGTCTGGTACGCCGTCGTGCGGCGCAGATCGTCCGGCCCGTAGAGTTCGCCAACTTGGCTGGCGATGTTGCCCTTGAACAAACCAACGCCGATGAACAAGCACGCGATCGCGGCAACGAATGCGACATCGAATGCCATCAAGAAGTGACCCGCCACCATGAAGAGCGCGCCGAGCGCGACTGTCAGCGTGCGTCCCAAGAAGCGATCAGCGATCCAGCCGCCAATCATCGGCGTGGCGTAGACGCCCGCTGAATACACGCCGGTGATCGCGGCAGCCGTCGCGATCGGAGTCGCGAGTTCGTTGCTGCCGTCGCCGAGGCCGAATGTTTGGCTGAGCCAGCCATAGGCGGCGGCGACCGCGCCTTTGAATTGCTCGAAGCCGGCAACTGCGTGGACATGCCCAGGTAGCAGCAGATACTGCGTGAGGTACAGCACGAGCAGCGCTTGCATGCCGTAATAAGAAAAGCGCTCCCACGCTTCGGCGAACACCAAATACCAGAGCCCGCGCGGGTGGCCGAGAATGTCCTTGCCGGCTGGCGGTACGAAGGCAGTGGTCATGCGTGATCCCCGAAATGTCCCGGCAGCGGCCTATCACACCGGTTCGACGGCGCTACGGCGTTTCTGCAGTTAGCAGCGTTCGCAAGCGCGAGATGAGCGCGGTTAGGGCATCGCGCGGATAGCGGTTTCGACGCCTGGCCGCTGAACAGCGAAAACTGGATTCTGTGTGAGGCTGAGATTGGTCTGCATGACGGTGAGGAACGCCATCAGATTGTGGCGGCGCGAAAGGCCAGCTTCGGATTTATACCAATTGTCCCATGAGGCGCCGAGCGGGCCGGGGCCGGTCACGCTGGTGAACCACGCGGTCCATTCGGCTTCGGTGAAGACGTTGCGTTGAGCCATGTAGAGGATCGGCGCAGCGAGACGTTCGCTTTCGCCATAGATGTAGAAGTGGCCGCTGGGCGCGAGCTGCACCGCGATGGCATCGCGGATGCGAATGAGGTCAGGCTTCGCGACGGCTTGATTGAGCACCAGCTGCAGCATCAGATCAGCCGTATGCGCGGGCGCGTGGCGATACCCTTCTCCCGGTGTGAAGCCGCGATAATCGGTGATGCTCGCCATGTAAGCGACAGCTGCGTCGATGAGTTGTGCACGCTGCGCTTCGCTCATCCACGGCGAGATACGGTCAGTGCGGGCGACGTCAGCGAGCACGAGCGCCGCGAACGGGCGCTGGAAGCCTTGCGGATCGGGGGCAGTGAGTTTGGCTTGTAGATCAGTGTTCAGCGCGGCCAGCGTTGCAGTCGTCAGCTGATTGTTGCGCATGTAGTGCTGCAACGCTTCGAACGCGATGCCATCGCGGATCGCTTCATCCGGATTGCCGAGGCACGACGTCAGCTCACGCGCGAAGCGATTGCGCGTGGCGTCGTCAGCAATCGCCCACTCGCTGGCCTTCAGCGCATCAAGCTGCGCGCGGTCATAACCCGCGGGGCGGCAGGTGGCGGTTTGCTGCGCTTCGGCTTGCGGCGTTGCGCAGGCGGCGAGTGCGAGCAGCGAGAGAGCGAGGGCCGAGTTCTTCATCCGAGTATGATCGTCTTTCTGCGGCTGGTTCAAATCGATGTGCCGGGGTCACCTTCGAGGACTTCTTGTTGCATCTGCGGGCGTTCGCCTGGCGCCCAGCGGGGAACGCGGTGGACGACGCGATAGCGCAGCGGGCCGCCGTCGGCGGTCTCGCTGCGCTCGAAAGGTGTCGGGATGCAGACGAATTCAGATTCGAGCAGATCGGGCGTGGCGCGCAACGTGGAATAGCCGTAGCCGCCCATGTCGGTGAATTTGAGGTGCGGTGCGTTGTCGGGATTTCGCGCTGCGCGCGCTGCAGCCAGATCACCTGTGTCGCGCAACGCCAAAGCGGCGCGCACGCCGTGAAGCAGCGTCGTGTTCAGCGCACACAGGGTCGATCTGTCGGGGCGATCGTGCACGTAGAAGGGGGCCAACGGATTGTCGCGCGGGAAGGTCAGCGCTTGCACTTCGGCGCCACCGGTCTGCGAGATTGAGCCGGTGATGAATTCGACGCCGACCGGTTCGAACGCGCGGGGCGGCAGTGTTTCACTGAGGTAGCCGGCCCAGAACGAATGCTTGTCGCCGCAGACCGTGGTCAGCCCGGTGATGCCTTCGTCGCGCACCATGCCGAAAATTTCCGTGTGTTCGACAACGTAAGAACGGTTGTAATCACCGTATTCCGTGCTCGGCCACATCGCGGCGAATTCGTCCGGCAGGTTTTGCGGATCGCTGCGCCAAGTCATCGTGCCGAACGAATGGCCCCAGATTTTCCACGGCGCTTGCGCGGCGCGGAGGCGCGCTTTGAACCAAGCCATTTGCTCGACGCCGAGATAGGCTTGCGGTGGCTCGTTGATTTGTGGGTTCGGGACTTCGGTCTCGCCGATGCGGATCGTGGCCGGCGCGCCGCCTGGATACTCGCGACCCGCTTCGAGAATGTCATTGGCGGTCTCCGGCATGAAGCCGAAATCCAAACCAGGGAGGTTTGCGCCGTCGATTGGCGCCGATTGGAACGAGCGATTGTCGGTCAAGATCATGTCGATGTTCTTGCCGAACCGGAACGCGCGTTGAATTTGCAGCGCGCGAATAGCGATAAGGTTGTTGGGTTCTTGATAGACGCCGCGGGCGTCGCGGTCTGTGAGCGGTGCGTCGGTGACTGCGGGCGCTTCGAACGGATCGCCAGCGCCAGGCTTAGTGATGCGCGCCGGCTGGTATTCGTACCACGCTTGGCTGGCAGCGACTTTCAGCGTTTGCTTTGCATGCACCTCGTTGAATGCGACCTCTGCGCTTTGATAGCCTTGCCACGAGAATTCGTGATTGTCCCACACGGGCACGAATGGCCAACGCGCGCGCGCATCTTGCAAATCGGGATCGGCGAGGAAGTTTTTGTAAGCGGCGCGATAGTCGGCGAGGTCGGTCGGGTAGTTGAACCGCCGTATCTTCTTGCCGGTCGGGTAACGGAAGCCATCGCGTAGGCGGCGGCCGCGATCCATTCCGTCCGGCGTGTCCTCAGGATAGCGGATCATCTCGTAGATGAAGTCGCCCAAGTGCAGCACGAAGCTGAGCTGTTCTTCGCGTGGGCGACGCACGTCTTCGTAGATCATGCGGCGATACGCATTGAGCGCGCTGTTGGTTGGATCCTGGCAGCTGACGAACGCGAATTGGACGGGGCGATCGTCGTTAGCCGTCGGCGCCGTCAGCGTGCGGCCGACGCGGCTTGTGTTTCCGGCTTCGTCGACGAAGCGATACCAGTATTCGCGTGCGGGTCGCAGGCCCGCTGCGAGGAAGCGGCAAGTCCAATCGGTTGCGGCGGTCACTTCAACATCGCCGCGCGCGACGATGTGGGCGAAGGCTTCGTCGTTGGCGACCTCCACCATGAGCCGATGCGAACTTGCGCCTTCCTCGGGCGCGCGGCGCGTCCACAAGATGACGCTTTCTGGCGCGGGATCGCCGGAGGCGACGCCTTGCGGATAGAGATCGCGACGTTCGGTACGCGGGCCAGCAGGCGTGGATGCGCAGCTTTGGCCGAACGCGAGCGCCGCGCCCAAGGCGGCGGCTTGTTTCAGCAGGGACCGGCGTGATGCGTGTTCGCTCATCGTTTTACTCCGCATCTGCTTTCGGTGAAAAACGCGACCGGCGGCAATTCGCGTGCGACCAATGACGCGCAGGCCGAGACGGCTCGCGCGTGAGCGGTGGTTGCTTTCGCTCTTGCGAAAGCGGGAGCAGGGCGCGTGGGGACGCGCTGGGTAGTGCCTAGTGTGCGACGCTCGATCGCTCGAACATCGCCGCGTGTCGCCACGCGCCCTGTGCGATTGTTATGCGCCGGGCCCGCGCCGTTTCGCCGGGAGCGATCGGTGATCGCTCCTGAGACCGGTTGTCGGGATAATAACGTGCAATTGCCTCCAGGACGGCGCAGCGTTGACGCGCTTGCGGGATGTTGCCTGCGTGGAGGCGGTCCCATGACCAGCCGAGAAACAATTCTGGACATGAATATCACGCGCTATCGCGAGCTCATTCGTACTGAGAAAGACGCACAATTTCGGGCGAAGTTGGAAGAAGCGCTCGACCGCGACCTTCGGACAAAGAGCGAATTGGTAGCATCGGCAGTGCCTCAAGGGGCAGTCGTTGCGACGGACACGAATGACCTTTAAGGGGCAGCGGGAGTCACGGCCCCGATTTTCCTAAGTGGCCTACTCTCTCGATCGCAGACAGTGACCTAGCGCACACGGCAGTGGCGTGATCTCGCCGCGAGCGGTCCATGACCATGCTCACGGTCGTCCCACAATCAGCCCACGAGTTTCATAGCGCACGCCATTCAAGAGCACGCCGCTCACGTTTTCAATATTAGCGACGTCGCGTGACGGGTCGGCGAGTGTGAAGACGATGTCGGCTTCATAGCCCGGGCTGAGGCGGCCGATGCTCTCGTCTAGCCCCAGCGTTTCCGCCGCGTTGTTCGTCGCCATACGCAGCACCGCCCACGACGGAATGCCTGCATCCTGGTAGAGCCGCATCTCGGTGTGTACATCCGCGCCAGGCGCTACGAACGGATTGGCGAGATCGGTGCCGATCGTCAGCGGTACGCCGGCCTCATAAAGCATGCGGGCGAAGCGCATGATTTTCGGCCACACGGCGCGGGCGCGCGTGTAATCGTCTTGCGTCCAGCCGATATCGAACCGGAAGGTGCGCCAATTCTCGCGCATGCCGGGGTGCGTGTATTCGATGAAGTGATCACGCACGCTGGGATCGTCGCCCCAGAACTGCTTCTGAAACACGACCAGCGTGAGATCGATGGTAACGCGCCGCCGCGCGAGTTCGGCGATCATGCTGCGCATTTCGGGTCCGTCGAGATCGACAAGCTCCCACCATTGATAGAACGCCTTGCCGCCGGTGAGTTCCGGACCCTGATAGCGGGCTCGATTTTCCGGCGTGAGGAGATCGGGACTAATCGGCATTGCATGCACAATGGAGTCGATACCGAGCGCCGACGCGCGTTCCCAGCTCACGCCGCTCGTATGAATGATCGTGCGCATGCGATGACGGCGCGCAGCGGCAGTTCCCGCTTCAATCTGCGCCTCCGTCAGTAAGTGATAGAGTTTTACGTACTGCATGCCGGCCTCAGCTTGGTATGCAACCGCCGCTTCGATGCTGGCGTCATCCGTCACGCCGATAGCGAGCCCTTCAAACGGCGTTGCATCGAGGATTTCCCCCGCAGCCAGCGCTGTCGGTCCGATGAGTTCGCCGCTCGCTACTCGTCGCGCGTAACGCGCGTTAGCGTCGGTTGCGCCGCCGGGATTGCGAATAGTGGTCACGCCCATGGCCACGAGCAGCCGCGCATTGTGTTCGGTGATCTCGTCTTCAGAGGCGGCGACCAACGCGGCCCGGCCGTCCTCAACGCGGACGCTGAGGCGACCGAGCGTCACGTGCGCGTGGGTGTCGATGAGGCCAGGCAGCGCGTAGGCGCCGCCCATGTCGTGGCGGCGCTCGGCGGCCACCTCTGGACCCTCGCCACGGCCGACAGCGAGGATGCGGCCTTGCGAGACCAGGATGTAGCCGTTCGCGGTGCGCGTCTGCGTCGCCGGATCGAGCAGCGTCATGTTCACGTAAAGATCGGCGTCGGCGGGCGGCGGCGGCGGAGTGGCGCAAGCCGAGAGCGCTAGCAGCGCGCACGTGGCCAGCGCTCGCAAGCGAGCAAAGAGCATGGGCATCCTCCAAACTCCGGCGAAGCCGGCTTTAGAGGCCGCCGCTCCCGCCAACGGATGCGCGGGGTAGGTGCAAGCGTGCTGAGTTCGCTTTCGATCCCGCCGGAAAAACGAAGAGGTCCCGGCGAGAAGGTGTCAGCGACGCCGACGGATGCGGGTGGGTGGTTTGGGAGTGAGCGGCGTTGAAGATGCGCGCCATGTTCTGACGCTCGCCCCCGCATCCGGTCCTTCGGACCACATTCTCCCCCTCGTGGGGGAGAAGGGACGCTGGGCTAGAGTCCGTGCGCCAACTTCCGTTTGCGTTCGACTGAACTCGGGATGCGCAGGCTCTCGCGATATTTCGCGACGGTACGGCGGGCGATTTCGATGCCTTTTTCGCGGAGAATTTCCACGATGCGGTCGTCGGAGAGGATTTCCACGGGCGTCTCGGTGTCGATGAGGCCCTTGATCTGGAAACGCACAGCTTCGGCCGAGTGGCTTTCGCCGCCGTCAGCGGCGTTAATCGAAGCGGTGAAGAAGTATTTCAGCTCGAACACGCCGCGCGCGCAGGAGAGATACTTGTTCGAAGTGACGCGGCTCACCGTCGACTCGTGCATCTCGATCGCGGCGGCGACAGTCTTCAAGTTGAGCGGACGCAGATGCGCGACGCCGTGCGCGAAGAAGCCGTCCTGCTGGCGCACGATCTCGCGTGCAACTTTGAGGATCGTACGCGCGCGTTGATCGAGGCTCTTCACCAGCCATGACGCGTTCGCGGCGCATTCGGTGAGGAATTGCTTGTCTTCTTCGCGCTTGGCGGTCTTTGACACGGTCGCGTAATAGCGCTGGTTCATCAGCACGCGCGGCATGGTGTCGGTGTTGAGTTCGACGATCCACGTGCCGTCGGGCGATTGCTTGATGTAGACGTCCGGCGCGACCGATTGCACCGCGCCGCCGCCAAACCCGGCGCCGGGCTTCGGCGTCAGCGCGCGCACTTCGGCGATCATGTCGGAGAGATCTTCGCGGTCGACGCCGCAAAGCGTCATCAAGCGCTCGAAGTGGCCTTTCGCGAGCAGATCGAGATTGGTGATCAGCGCTTCCATCGCCGGATCGAAGCGGCCGCGCTCTTTCAGCTGCAGCGTCAGGCACTCGGGAATGTCGCGCGCCATCACGCCCGTCGGCTCGAAGCCCTGCATGACTTGGAGAACGTGCAGCACGGTGGCGTCGTCGGCGCCGATGCGGTGCGCGATCTCAAGCACGTCGGCGCGCATGTAGCCCCAATCGTCGACGGCATCGATCAGCACGCCGCCGATCATGCGCTCGATGGGGGAGAGGCCGGCTTCGGTGAGTTGAGCGTCGAGGTGTTCGGAGAGCGTCTTGTCGTTGGCGAGCGTCTCTTCGATGCCCGGCATGTCGTCGAAGCTCTTGCCCGAAGAGGACTTCGACCAATCCTGCATCGGGGCAGCGCCGGCTTCGGAGAGTTCGTTGGCGCTGAGATCGGGCGCCATGTCGGCAACGCTGACATCGAGCGCGGCTTCGTTCGGCGCCATGCCGCTATCGAATTCGAGTTGCTGCGCGTCGCCGCCGTCTTCGGACTTCTTCGCTTCCGTCGAACTCTCTTCGCGCTCAAGCAGCGGATTGCGCTCAAGTTCGCCTTCGACGAATTCTTGAAGCTCGACGTTTGAAAGCTGCAGCAGCTTGATCGCCTGCTGCAATTGCGGCGTCATCACCAGGGCTTGGCCCTGGCGCATCTCTAAACGGGGAGTCATCGCCATTGCGGTCCCTCGTCTAGTTGAATGAGTTGCCGAGATACCTTTCGCGCACGGTCCGATCCGAGAGCACCTCATTGGGTGTACCCTCGAACAACACTTCACCGTCGAACATGATCGAAGCCCGATCCACGATCTGCAGCGTTTCGCGCACATTGTGGTCGGTGATCAGAATTCCGAGACCGCGATCCTTCAAGAAGGTGATGAGATCGCGAATGTCGTTGATGGCGAGCGGGTCAATACCGGCGAAAGGCTCGTCCAACAGCATGAAGGACGGCCTGGTCGCCAGAGCCCGCGCGATTTCAACCCGGCGCCGCTCGCCGCCCGAAAGGGCAGAGGCAGGCGCATCTTTCAGATGGTCGACGCGCAACTCGGAGAGCAGACCGTTCACGATCTCTCGGCGCTTTGAGTGAGAGCGCTCACTCAACTCGACGACAGACATCACGTTCTGTTCGACGGTCAGACCACGGAAAATCGACGGCTCTTGTGGGAGGTAGCCCACGCCAAGCCGGGCGCGTTGGTACATAGGCAGTGTTGTGACGTCCTGGCCGTCCAACAAGATTTGCCCCTGGTCCACGCGTACGAGCCCCGTGATCATATAGAAGCAGGTGGTTTTGCCTGCTCCGTTGGGGCCCAACAGACCGACGACCTCGCCACGGCGGAGGAAGAGCGAAACGTCCTTCACCACCTGGCGGCCGCGATACGCTTTAGCGATCCGAACCGCGCCAAGGCCTCCAGTGGAAGCCTCAGGCTGAGCCGAACGGCGTGCCGTGCCCTCGGGGCTCATTTCGACCCGCCGGCGCTAAGAATTCGTGAACCCATGGGGGTGAAAGCGGCCGTCACTAGCGGCGATTGCCGGGGTTTGGCTGATTGCCTTCGCTCGGCACGAAAACACCGCGGACGCGCTCGCCGGCATTGGGCCGGATCACGGTGCGGCGGTTGCCGATATTGAGCACCAGCGTGTTGCCGCGAATGACGTTCTCATCGGACATGACGATGACATTGCCGGTGAACGTCACGCTGTCTTGGGACACGTCGTAAACGGCGCGGTCACCGCGCGCGTCTTGTGACGGGCGGATGTAATAGACTTCGCCTTCGGCAATCATGCGCTCGATGTCGCCAGAGCCCAGGCCTTGTTGCGCTGTGCCGCCGCTCGATGGCGCGCCGCTAGAACCGCTGAAGTAAAGCGTAATGCGATCGGCCCGCAGGCGCGCATCGTTTTGAACGATATCGACGTCGCCCACGAGGACGAGGCGGTGTTCGCTGTCGAAGTATTCGAGATTGTTGGCGGAGTACGAAACCGGACCGCCGCCTTCACTCAACTGCGCGTGCGCGGGCGCCGCGGCCAGAGCCGTAAGCAAAAAGGCGCCTGCGGCGACGAAAAAGCTCACGGGCCTCATTGCGGCTGCTCCCCATTCTGTTGCTCGCGGTCGGGAATTTGTCCCCGAACCCCGCCGCCCAGCACCAAAGCACGGTCGCTGTCTCGTAATTCATAACTTCCGGCCTGGAGCACGCCAAGTGGCCCAGCGCCGGTAACACCGCCTCGGCCGGTTAGTGTGCCTTTTTCGAGGTCCACGATCATGTTCGGGGTGGTGAACCGGTTGCCGTTCCGGTCCGAGAACAAGACTTCGCCGTCGAAAACCACGGTTTGGGCCTGCTCGTCGTAGACGCCGCGGGGGGCCAGCATGATCGTTCCGGCTTCGGTCCGATAGACCGGGGCGACCAGCTGGATGGGCTGATTGTCCCCCTGCTGGCGCTCGGCGACCTCGGCGGAAAGCTGGTAGGGGCCGCCATTCTCAGTGCGGCCGATAAAGCGGGGATTGATCATCCGCAGCGGTTCAGAGGGCGCGTACTGGCCGGCGTTGAAGCCGCCTTCGATGGCATGGAGCGCCATAAACACGAAGACAGCCGCGAAAGAGGCGCCCGCGCCGGCCACGAAAAACCTCCGCAAAGCCGCGATCAGGCGCGAGCGACGGCGCGCAGACTTAAGGGTGAGCGCCCGTTTGGGCTCCCAACCAAAATCGAGGGCGGCACCTGCTGCTGTCACGGTTCGGCTTTTCACCCGCCCGGGGGGCGGAAGCAAGGCGGCTCAACCGCTACGGCTGGGGAGGAGCTGTGCTCGTCGCTGGTGTCTCGATCACAGGCGGCGGTGGAGGCGGCGGCAGCGGCGGCAGGACGATGTCGAGGCGGTCCGCAGTGTATTCGCCGCGTACAGGCAAAGCTGTGCCGCGCAATTGTGCCGACCATTGCGCGACCTGCTGTTCGCGGGCGAGATCGTGGAAGCGCGCAACGATGTCAGCGGCGGATCGGCTTTGGCGGCCGTCGAAGTACGCGTAACCGGACGGACGCTGATCGCTGGCGGTCATTACGTTGATCAGCACGTGGACATCATCACTCTGCAGCTCACGCGCGATTTTTTCCGCATGCGCAAAATCTGACTCTGCGCGAACGTGCAGCACGACAGTACGCAAAGGCGGAGCTGGACCAAAGAGACTGGTGATCACCGCGCCAATGTTCTGTCCGCTGCCCTCGGCCGCCGCGACCACGTCGCTCGAGTCCGCGCTTGTGCTCGGCGCGCGCGCATTGGCGATTGAGCCGGGGTAGGCGGCATCGCTTTGCGTGGGCGCGGCTACGACTGCAGTTGGCGGCGGCGGAATGACGCCGCTCGACGCCATCGCCTCTTCCAGCTGAATGACGCGCTCTTGTAAGCGGTTGCGTTCGCGCAGGACCTGATTGGTCACGCCGAGCGTCCAGCCCGCGAGAGCCACCGCACCGACGCACGCGATCAGCTGCGCTACAAGCAGAGCGCGCGTGCTAGCCACAAAGGCGCTGAGCAAGGACTTCGCCATGCGCGCTCAGCCCCCCGCGCGCCGGATGGAGAACAGGCGCTGCGCCGCCACGAGGGCGCAGAGCACGCTCACTACGAGCATGCCGAACATGGCCAGCTGAAAATCGTCGGGTCGCATTACGCCGTTGAAAGCGGCGGTGAGCGCGACCGAAAACGCGACCAGGGCCAGCGTCACCGCCGCCAGCAGCAAACGTGGCGCGCCGACGATATTCGGCTGCGCATTGCGCAGAGCGCGATGATCAATGGGTTCCAGCGGACGGTTTTCGCGCACGAGCCGCGCAAGCGATGCCTCGAGCAAACCCCATTCGGCTTTGCCGCTGTGCAAGTCCGCCGTTTTCAGTTCTTCGAACGGAGCGGGCAGGCGCATATCGTCGAGCCGCATTTGAAGCAGACGTTCTTCGTCAAGCGCTTGCGCCGATTGCGCCAGCACAGAGGAAGAGTTGCGCGCGTTGTCGCTCCACACGGTCACGATTGCGCGCGCATCGGCGAATTGACGCTCCACCTCGTCGATGTTCGCTTGACCATCGCGCGTGTCCCACCACACCGAGTAGCCGAGCGAACTCAAGCGCTCAGCAATCGGCTGCACGCGATCGCGGTCGAGCCGCGAACAGGAGATGAAGACGTCCGCCAAATTCTTTGCCGTCCCCGCTGCCCCCAGCGAGCCGCATGTTAACGCCAGGAAAGGTGAGGTGGCGAGGGAAAAGGGCGCCGACAAGGCAAAGTGCGCGTTTCTGATTTTCTTTCGCTCAGTAAGGGTAACGGGAACACACCATGCGCTTTTGGATTTTCGCCGCCGCGTTGGTTTTTGCCGCGTGCACAGGCTCGCCGAGCAACGGGCAGCAGTCACAGAACGGTGGGGTTGAGCAGGGCCCGTCGAATTCGAATTTTACCGCAGCGTTCGAAGGGCAAACGCGCGCGCCGGAAGCTGTAAGCGGCGTGCGCATCAATGCGCAGGAAATCGCGAGCGGTCTCAATCATCCGTGGGCAATCGTGTTTTTGCCGGATGGCCGCATGCTCGTGACCGAGCGCGCAGGCAGGCTGCGCGTCATCACGCGCGATGGCGACATTTCACCGCCCGTCAGTGGCCTGCCAGCGGTGGATGCGCGAGGGCAGGGTGGTTTGCTGGACGTAGTGCTCAGTCCAAATTTCGCGACTGATCGGTTGATCTATTTGAGTTACGCAGAAGCGCGTGAGGGCGGCAACGGCACGTCTGTCGCGCGTGGACGCCTCAGCGATGACGCTCGCGGCCTCACCGATGTGCAAGTGATCTTCCGGCAAATGCCGGCGTGGCAATCGCGCGGACACTTCGGCTCGCGGCTTGTGTTCGATCGCGAAGGCCGTCTCTACGTGACGCTCGGCGAACGCCAAGGCGCGGACTCGCGGCCGCTGGCGCAGGATATCTCAAACACGATCGGCAAAGTTGTGCGGATCAATGCGGATGGCAGCGTCCCGGCGGACAATCCGTTCGCGGGCACGGCAAATGCCGATCCGCACGTCTGGTCTTATGGGCATCGCAATGTGCAGGGCGCAGATCTCAATCCGGATACAGGCGAAGTCTGGACGATCGAGCACGGTCCACGTGGCGGTGATGAACTCAACATTCCGCGCGCGGGCCGAAACTATGGCTGGCCGATTATCGGCTATGGCATCGATTACAATGGCCAGCCGATGCACCAAGCCTCCGCGCGTGAAGGTATGGAGCAGCCGATTTATTACTGGGATCCAGTGATCGCGCCGGGCGACATGGATTTCTATCGCGGCTCACTGTTTCCATGGCGCGGTGACCTTCTGATTGCTGGCTTGGATTCCGAAGCGCTCGTGCGGCTGGATATCGATGGTGAGCGTGTGACGGGCGAAGAGCGCTTCGCGCTCGGCGTCGGCCGCATCCGCGACCTCGCCGAAAGCGAAGACGGAGCACTCTGGATCATCACGGACGAGAATAACGGCCGGGTGCTGCGACTGACGCCGCGGGCTTAGCTACTCGCCGTTATTTTCATTCGTCGCCGGCGCTTGGGCTTGACGGTACAAGTCCTGCACGCGGGCGGCGAACGCCTGATCGGTTTGTGCGCGCTGCGCGATGGCGTTGTAGGTCGCACTGTCCAGATTGTTGCGCTCAAGGATTTGGCGGATTTGCTCGGTGATCTGCGCCTGTTGTTCTGGCGTCGCTGTACTTAGCCCGGCGGTGAGCGGCTGAATTTCGATGCTGGCGCGCGCGAATGCGCAGCGAGTCGTCGCTGAATGTATCAGCTGGACGCCAGCCAGTCGCGCCGCAAACGTCCGGTCTTCGTTGGCCCTGCGGGCGATTTGGTTGTACATTGATGGCTCAATGCCGTGCCGCTGTTGTATTGCCGCGATCTCAGTGGCGATCTGCTGTTGCCGCTCCGGCGTCTGGGTGCCGAACGTGGCTTGAAGAGGCGCCATCTCATCCCGCGCCGCCGCATAAGCGCGCAGCTGCGCGTCGGTAAAGGTGGCGGGTTGCGTTGACTGCGCCGTGGATGAGGTCGTGGTGCTGCGGCGTTTTGCTGCGTTGCTGCACTGGTTTCCTCGCGTGCGCTCTGCGTGCCAGCGCACGCCGTCGCGAGCGCAGCCGCAGCCACAGCCGCGAGCATTTGGATTTTTGTCATGCCTGATGCTCCTCGGTTGTTGCCCCAAAGCCACTGAGTCTACGCTTCAGCAGGAATTTGGTTCCTCGACGGAACAGTGGCGGGAACCGCTAAAGACCTTTGGCTGTGACGAGCAGGCGACCGAGCAATGTATCGAGTTGGTCACGTTCATGCGCATCGAGTGATGCGAGCAAACGCTGTTCGCTTTCCAGCGCGATTGGCGCGATGCGCGCGTGCACGTTTTCACCTTGAGATGTCAGCGACAAAATTTGACGGCGCGCATCTTTGCGATCGGCGCGGGCGGCGACGCGCTTCGAGTCCACAAGCTTTGCAACAGCGCGCGAGACGGCGACCTTATCCATCTCAGTGGCTTCGGCGATTTCCTTGGCTGTAAGCCCAGGGCGGCGTCCGAGGACGGCGATGACCCGCCATTCCGGGATCGTGAGATCGAACGCTTCGGCGTAACGCGCTGCGATGGCGCGGCTGACGCGGTTCGACAGGATCGATAGCCGGTAGGGGAGGAAATCCTCCAAAACCAGCAACTCCGCCGGCGTGGATTTTCGCTTTGCGCTTGCCATTGGTTACAGGTGAAACTAAATCTGCGGCAAACGCAAGCTCAAGAGGAAACGCCATGGCCGATCTGTTCGAGAATCCGATTGGGACCGATGGATTTGAGTTCGTCGAATTCACCTCGCCCGAACCGGAAAAGCTTGCCGCGTATTTCGAACAGATCGGTTTCACTGCGGTCGGCAAGCACCGCAGCAAGAATGTCGTCCGCTACAAGCAGAACGACATCAACTTCATCCTGAACATGGAGCCGAGCGGCCAAGCCGCTGAATTCCGGCAAGCACATGGTCCGTCCGCCAACGCGATGGCGTTCCGCGTGCGCGATGCGCAACATGCGCTGCGCGAAGCGGTGAAACGTGGCGCGGAGGCTGTCGAGGGCAAAGTCGGCCCGATGGAGCTCAACATTCCAGCGATCAAAGGCATCGGCGGCGCCCATATCTATCTCGTGGATCGCTACGGCGCGCAGTCGATCTATGATATCGATTTCAAACCGATCGAAGGCGCCGACGAATCCAAGAATTCGCTCGGCCTCACCTATCTCGATCACCTCACGCACAACGTTTTCCGCGGCAACATGAAAACGTGGGCGGACTATTACGAGAAGATCTTCAACTTCCGTGAGATCCGCTATTTCGACATTGAAGGAAAAGTCTCGGGCCTCTTCTCAAAGGCAATGACGAGTCCAGACGGAAAAATCCGCATCCCGCTCAATGAGAGCAAAGGCGACCCCGAAAAGGTCGATCAGATCGAAGAATACCTGCAGCGCTACAAAGGCGAGGGCATCCAGCATTTGGCCTTCGGCACGGACAATCTCTACGACGTCGTCGATCGCTTGCGCGCACGCGATGTGCAGCTGCAAGACACCATCGAAACGTATTTCGATCTCATCGACGAGCGCCTGCCGGGTCATGGCGAACCCGTCGAAGAACTCCGCAAGCGCCGCATCCTCATCGACGGTGCGCCGAGTGAAGGTCAGGGCTTGCTGCTGCAAATCTTCGGCAAAGACGCGATCGGCCCGATCTTCTTCGAATTCATCCAGCGCAAGGGCAATGAAGGCTTCGGCGAGGGCAACTTCAAAGCGCTGTTCGAGAGCATCGAACTCGACCAAATCAAACGCGGCGTGTTGAAGGCGGGCTGATATGGTTATGGATCGCCGGCGGGACGCCGGCCATCGCCTGCGCATGCCGGCGAGACGCCGGCGGTCCATATTGGCGCTTGCGTCGTTCTTGCTGCTCGCCGCATGCGCCACGGCGCCTGAGCCAGCACACCGTTGGTCGCTGGTGGTTCACGGCGGCGCTGGCGTCATTGAGCGCGCGAGTCTCACGCCGGAAGTTGAAGCACAGTATCGCTCCGCGATGCAGCGCGCGCTTACAACGGGCGGCGCTATTCTCGATCGCGGCGGCTCGTCGGTCGACGCTGTCGAAGCTGTCATTCGTGAAATGGAAGACGATGCACTCTTCAATGCCGGGCGCGGCGCCGTGTTCACAGCTGAAGGTCGGAATGAACTCGATGCCTCGATCATGGACGGCCGTAATCGCGCCGCTGGCGCCGTTGCAGGCCTGACGCACACACGCCACCCGATCAGCGCCGCACGCGCTGTGATGGAAAGATCGCGGCATGTGATGCTGATCGGCGAGGGCGCCGAAGCTTTTGCGCGCTCGCAAAATTTGGAAGAGGTCGATCCGTCGTACTTCTTCACTGAGCGGCGCTGGCAACAGCTTGAGCAAAATTTGCGCGCCAACAATCTGCCGATCCCGCAACGCCCGGCGAACGCGCCGCGCGCGCCACAAGCCACGCTAACTTATCCTGACGATCATCAATTCGGCACTGTCGGCGTCGTCGCGCTCGATGCCAGCGGCAACATCGCAGCTGGCACATCGACGGGCGGTACGACGGCGAAACGCTGGGGTCGCGTCGGCGACGCGCCGATCCTTGGCGCAGGCACCTATGCGCAGAATGGCGTGTGCGGCGTCAGCGCCACGGGCACCGGCGAATTCTTCATCCGTGTCGGCGTCGCGCGCGATATTTGTGCGCGCATGGAGTTCCGCCACGAGAGCGCGCAACAGGCGGCCGATCATGTCATTGCCGAAGTTGGCGCCACCACCAACGCCAGCAATGAAGCCGGAGATGGTGGCGTCATCGTGCTTGACGGTCGCGGCAATGTCGCCTGGGCGATGAACACGCCGGGCATGTATCGCGCGTCGCAATCGGCTGGCGGCGCGCCTGTCGTTCAGATTTTCGCCGACGAACAATGAGTTATTGTTCCATCCGCATGGCACTAAACCCCGTGTCGCCCGTTGATAGGCCGCAACATTTCGGTCTTACGGGAGCACCTCATGTCCACCTTCGTTATTTACGCGATTGGCTTTCTCATTCTTCTCGCCGGTCTAATCTACGGCGCAACGCTACTTGGCGTAGCGACGCAGTGGATCGTGGTTGGCGCGCTGGTTTTGCTGGGCCTCGGCATCGCCATGGGCGTCGGCAAGACTCGTACGAAGGACGTTCATACGGAATAATCCGCAGCGCGCTCCCGGCGCTGCGCCGGGAGTAAGCGCCATGCCCATCACCAACGGCATCCATCACGTCGCCTATCGGTGCAAGGACGCGAAAGAGACGGTCGAATTTTATGCCGATGTCTTCGGCATGGAATACACGACCGCGTTCGCCGAAGATTACGTGCCTTCGACAGGTGAGTACGATCCGTACATGCACGTCTTCCTCGATGCTGGAAACGGCAACGTGCTCGCCTTCTTCGAACTGCCCAACCAAAAGGACATGGGCCGGGACGAGAACACTCCGAAATGGGTCCAGCACATCGCCTTCAAAGTGAACAGTCTCGAAGAATTGGAAACCGCAAAGGCGCGCGCTGAGGCCAGGGGGCTAGACGTGCTCGGCCCGACGGATCACGGCATCTTCAAGTCGATCTACTTCTTCGATCCCAACGGGCACCGCCTCGAGTTGACCGCCGACACCGGCACAGCCGACGAACTCGCCGAACTCAAGCGCGTCGCGCCGATGATGCTGGACGAGTGGAGCCGCACAAAAAAGGCGCCGCAACACGCCGCCTGGCTCCACGAGAAGGCGCGCGCCTCGCACGCCGCCAAATCGAGGATCGGCGAATGATCCGCGCCGTCATCGCCGCCGCGGCGCTCTCCGCTCTCTCATCCTGCGGCACGCTCCTTGGCCCCTCGCAGGCCGACCTCGAAGCTGCCGTCCACGATTTCTACGCGCGCGGCGAAACCGCGAACGCACCAAACCTTTCAGCCGCGCACATCGCCGATTATGAAGGTTGCCAACCGCGCGGCGGCGTATTCACATGCCCCGTGGTCTTTGCCACCGAACGTGGCAACGTACCGATCATGATCTGGGTGGTCCGCACCACCTCCGGTGGATGGGAACTGCGCAATTTGCGCGACAACGAAAGACGCCGCTGATGCTGAAGCTCTACGATTACTGGCGTTCCTCCGCTGCGTACCGCGTGCGCATCGGTCTGGCGCTCAAGAACGTCGAGTACGAGAGCATCCCGATCAACATCGCGCCCGGCACAGATGAGCAGATGCGCGAGCCGTATCGCTCGAAAAATCCACAGATGCGCGTGCCCGCGCTTGAGACTGAGCAGGGCATCATCACTCAGTCGTTGTCGATTCTCGTTTGGCTCGACCAGATGTACCCCAACCCGCGCCTGATGCCCGCCGATCCATGGCTAGGCGCGCAAGTGCGCTCGTTCGCGACCACGATTGCCACCGATATTCATCCGCTCAACAACACAAGCGTGTTGACTCGCATCAAGCTTGAGTTTGGCGCCAGTGAAGAGCACGTGGGCGAATGGTATCGCCACTGGATCAAGCTTGGCTTTAACGCGCTCGAGCATCAAGTCGCCAAGCATCCCGACACCGCCTACGTGTTTGGCGATGAGCCGACACTGGCCGATGTGATGCTCGTGCCGCAGATGGCCAACGCACGTCGTTTCAAAACCGATCTTGCGCCGTTCCCGCGCCTCGTCGCGTGGGACGAACGCGCCCGCGCGCATCCTGCTTTCATCAAAGCGGCTCCCGAAAACCAGAAGGACGCAGTGAAACAATGAAGCTTGCATCTCTGCGTCACGGCCGCGATGGCCGGCTCGTTGTCGTGTCTGATGATCTCGCTTGGTACGCGCATTCTGGCCCAGAAGTGCCGACGCTGCAGGCCGCGCTCGATGATTGGGAGCACGCCGAACCGCGTCTGCGCGCCGTCGCTGAAGGCGTGAACAACGGTACGATCCTGCGCGAACGCTTCCATGAACGCGAAGCCGCATCGCCGCTGCCGCGCGCGTATCAGTGGGCGGATGGCTCAGCTTACGTGAACCACGTCGCGCTCGTGCGCCAAGCGCGCAACGCGAAGATGCCGGAGACGTTCTGGACGGATCCGCTCATGTACCAGGGCGGCTGTGATGTCTTCCTCGGCCCGCGCGACGCGATCCCGCTGAAAGACGAAGCCTGGGGCTGCGATTTCGAAGCGGAAGTTGCCGTCATCGTCGACGATTGCGAAGCCGGCATCAGCGCCACCGAAGCGAAGCAGCGCATCCGTCTGGTGATGCTCGTCAACGATGTCAGCCTACGCAATCTTATTCCTGGCGAGCTAGAAAAGGGTTTTGGCTTCTTCCAATCGAAGCCGTCGTCCGCGTTCTCACCCGTCGCAGTCACGCCCGACGCGTTGGGCGACGCTTGGAAGGATGGCAAGCTGCATCTGCCGATGCATGTCAGCTTGAATGGCAAGTTCTTCGGCGCCGCTAATGCAGGCGAGGACATGACATTCGACTTCGGCCAACTCATCGCTCACGCCGCGAAAACACGCGAGCTTGCTGCCGGGACGATCATAGGCTCAGGCACCGTTTCTAACCGCGGCGCGGACGGCGGCCCAGGAAAACCCATCAATGAAGGCGGCTTGGGTTATTCCTGCATCGCCGAACAGCGGATGATTGAAACGATCCAAAGCGGCAAACCATCGACGCCATTCCTCAAGCACGGCGATCGCGTCGAGATCGAGATGTTCGACGCCAAGAAGCACTCGATCTTCGGCCGGATCGATCAGCAAGTGATCAAAGCCTAGGGCGAGGGCCGCATGCGCAGCTTCGCTTTGATATGTGCACTTGTGCTATCAGCTTGCGTCACTGCGCCCGCGCCTGAGCCATCCGGTCCGGCGAGTGCGCAGATCGCCGCGTTCGATCAACGCGTGGCGCGCGGCGAGGCGCTCGTTGCCGAGATCGGCGCTATGTACGCGCGCGATCAGTTGTTGCGCCGAACGATTATCGATGGCTTCCGTGAGACAACGACGGCAGAGGCGCGGCAAGCGTATATCGAGGGCACGCGACGCCATTTCGAGCGCATCGATGGCGCGAATACGCGCCGGATACGCGAAATCCTATCGAGCATGACTTGGCGCGAGCTATCTGACATTAGCCCCGCCGCAGCAGATCAGGCCTTCGCGCTCATCAGTCATTCAGACAACATAGAATTCAAGCGGCAGATGGCTGCTCAGTTCGAACCGTTGGCGCGTGAAGGCGCCATGCCGGGCGATCGCTACGCCAACCTTGTTGACGACATCGCGCTCGATGGGGGCGAGCCGCAAGTCTACGGCACCAACTTCGAGTGCCATCATGGCGTGTTCCAGCCAAAGCCGGTCGTGGATCCTGCAAATCTCAACGCACGGCGCTCCGCGATCCATTTGAACTCGATCGAGGAATACGCCGCCGAGTCACGCGCGCTCTACGGCGAATGTCCGGCCGATTATTCCGGCAATTGAGCGCTTAACTACCGCCAGAGCCAAGACGCAGTGTCAGGCGCTCGCCTTCGCATAGGCGTCACGCAACTCACGTTTCAGAATTTTGCCGATATGGCTGCGCGGCAGTTCATCGATCAACCGCACATCGCTGATGCGCTGCGTCTTGCCGACGCGTTCATTCGCAAATGCGCGCAGTATTTCTGCATCCGCGCCGCGCGAAACTATGAATGCCACTGGCGTCTAGCCCCAATCTACGCTCGGCACGCCGACGACGGCGACATCAGCCACGTCCGGATGTTGGCGCAGTACGGCTTCGAGGTCACTCGGATAGATGTTGAAGCCGCCGGAGATGATCATGTCCTTCTTGCGGTCCATGAGTTCGACGAACCCATCCGCATCGAAGCGGCCGACATCGCCGGTGCGAATGAACGCGAAGCCATCGGGCGAAACCCACGTCGCAGCGTCGGTTTGTTCTTTTCGATTGTGATAGCCGCTCATCACCAGCTCGGAACGGCCCACGAGTTCGCCAACCTCGCCGCGCGGTAGTTCGCGGCCATCTTCGTCAATCACTCGGATATCGTGTCCCGGCGCTGGCTGACCCACCGTGTGCAGTTTGTCGGGATACACATGCGCGATCAGCACGCAGGTGCCGCCGCCTTCGGTCATGCCGAAATACTCAACTAGCCCGCCCGGCCAGCGTTTCAGCACGTCGGACTTCAACGCAGCGGAGAACGGGGCAGAGGTGCAGAACTTCATCACGAAGCTCGAAAGATCGTACGAGTCGAAATCCTCGCGCGCCATCAGTCGTGAATACTGGACCGGAACCAGCATCGTGTGTGTTGCGTGATGCTTCTGCGCCAACGCCAAATACTGCGCTGCATCGAATTTCTTCATCAGCACGGCTGTGCCGCCGAGTCCCATCGTCGGAAAGAAGCTGACCAACGTCGTGTTGGAATAGAGCGGCGTCGACAAAAGCGTCACTGCGCCCGGCCCATACCCCATCGCCACTGCGCGCGCGACATGCCCGAAGCGCATGCCGAAGCTCTGCACGATACCTTTGGGCGTCCCCGTCGTGCCTGACGAGTAAATGATGTTGAATGGCATTTCTTCGGTGATCGTCACCGGCCCTGGCTTTGCGCCTGCTGGCGCGATGAACTGATCGTGCCGCGTGCCCGGCGCGCCATCGTCCAGGCCGACGAGCCTCGCCTTGATCGAGCCAAGCCGTTCGCCCAGCGCGTCGCCAACGCTTTTGTCGAGAAAGAAAACCCTGGCCCCGCAATCGGCGACCATCTCGACAATGCTGTCTGCTGTAGAAGAGGGCGCGATCGGCGCCACCGCCACGCCCGCGCGTAACGCGCCCAGGAACGCGCACGCATACTCGATCGAGGTACCCGCGCAGATCGCCACACTCTCGGCTGGCTTCACGCCCTCGCGCTGCAACGCCGCAGCCACGCGATCCATCACCTTGTCGAGATCGCCGTAAGAAAGTTGCCGCTCGTCTTGGATCAGCGCGATCTTCTCTGGCGTCGCCTCCGCAAGCGCGCGGATCATTTCAGGCAGCGGCGTGAACGTTTCAGTGCTCAAGCTCAAATCTCCCGGCGTGGCGCGGCTGTCGCGGGATCGCCTGTATTCGGCGTGCCCTTCGGCTCGATCAGCATCACATGCGTTTCTTCTTCGGCAAACGGCGCGTGCTCAACACCTTGCGGCACGACAAAGACTTCGCCAGGTCCAACGCGTACGTCGCCATCGCGCAGTCGCATGATCATCTCGCCCTTCAGGACGAGGAAAAAGTCATCGGTGTCGGCGTGCGAGTGCCAGGGAAATTGCCCCTGAAACTTCACCACCATCAAATCATGGCCGTTGAACGCGCCAACGACACGCGGCTGCCAATGGCCTTCAAATTGTGAAAGCTTGTCGGCGAGATTTATCTTGCTCATGCGTGAGCGAAGATATCCGTCTCTTCCCAGCCTGCAAGGTCGAGCGCAGCGCGGGTCGGCAAGAAATCGAAGCACGACTGCGCGATCTCAGTTCGGCCTTCGCGCGCCAGCATGGCGTCGAGGCGTTCCTTCAGCGCATGCAGGTGCAGCACGTCCGACGCGGCGTAGGCGAGTTGCGCGTCGGAAAGCTCCGGCGCGCCCCAATCGCTCGATTGCTGATCTTTGGAAATGTCGCGGCCGAGGACTTCCTTGGTCAGATCCTTCAGGCCGTGGCGATCCGTGTACGTGCGCACAAGCTTCGAGGCGATCTTGGTGCAATAAAGCGGCGTCGTGATGATCGAGAGATCGCGCATGAACATGGCGATGTCGAAGCGCGCGAAGTGGAAGAGCTTGAGGCGCTGCGGATCGGTCAGCACGCGCTTCAGGTTCGGCGCGTCATAACTCGCGCGATCAAGCTGCACGAGGTGCGCCTCAGGGCCGCCATCGGAGATCTGCACGAGGCAAAGCGGGTCGCGGATCAGCGACAGACCCATCGTCTCGCTGTCGACCGCAACCGGGCCATTGAAGCTGACGCTATCGGGCAGGTCGCCCTTGTGCAGATAGACCCCGATGTTCTTGCCATCGACAGTCAGTGAGAGTTTCCGTGTCATGGGGCGCGGGATTAGTCCAATTCCACGCGATGCGCCAGCCGTCTCAAAGGTGGGCGGCGCTATCGTCGCAGTACCAGGACCAACGCGGAACGCGCGCGGCGGGCCGAAACTCTCGATCCCATCACCGCTTTCAGCGGTCTCGACATCAGCGTCCAGCGCGTTGTCCAAGGCGGCATAAACCGAAACGCCCGCGCGCAGTCGCTGCTCGGCGCGCAGATCCAGTATCGCCGCCGCATCGAGCTCTCGCCCGTTGAGATCATCCTCAAACCGCGCCGTCTCATAGATCAAAGCCCCCGAAAGCGTTGTCGCTTTAAGCGGCCGCCACTCCACGCCAGCGCTTGCGCTCCATTCCGCCGATTGCGCTGGCCGCAACCCTGCAAGCGGCCCGCTGCCGAACTCGGCGTCGGTGTAGTTCAGCGCGACGCGCCACCCGATGCGCTCGCTCCAATTGCCGCGCGCCTCGGCCTCAACACCCATCGCGTCGATCGCGCCCGCGTTTTGCCGTTGCCGGTACGCTCCACCCGCTGGCACGAACACGCCGGGCGGAAACGTGCCCGGCCCGGCGCCGAGCGTCACGTTGACGATCGCATCATCGAGCCGTGTCGCGAACACGCCCGCTTCCCACGACCAGTTCGTATGCTCACCGCCAACGCCAACATCGAAGCCAACGATCCGCTCTGGCTCTAGCGCTGCGTTCGCTTCGGTGACGTCATTGCCAACGCGGAAGGGGCGGTGGAGTTCGTTCAGTGTCGGCGGCCGAAAGCCCGCGTATGCAGAGCTGCGAAGGTAGAGTTCGCCGAACGCGCGCCGCAGACCAAGTCGCGCTGTCGGCGCAGTCGTCTCGGTGTCCTCCGGTGCAAACTCCAGCAGCGGGGCGTCCGTCGCGATCAGCCGCTCGACGCGGCTTCCGTTCCATGCGCGATATTGATCGACACGCGCACCACCGGTGAACAGCCAAGCGCCAACCTCGCGCCAGCCTTCAACGTACGCACCAGCCGTCAGCGTCCGCCCGCCGGCGATGCGATTGCGTGCGAATTGTCCGCCGCTGAACGAGAACCGCTCGCGCGTCTCACCATCCGCCATGCGCAGATCGGCGCCGACTTCGACCCCATAGTCGTCCCGCGTCCAACGCAGAGCGGCATTGCCGCCCCAACCAAACGCCGGCGTCGCGTACTGCTCGTTCGCCGGCGTGGTCGTGCTGCGATCGGACGCCGTCGCCACCGACGTGTTGTAAAGATCGGACGTCATCGCCCATGCCTGAACGCGCCACGCAACATCGCCCGCCGGCGCCGCCAGCGTCACGCTCAAGCTCGCGCCGTCCGAAACGGATTCCGCGCCAACCAATCCCGCGCCACGGCTCTCCGAGTATCCGCCAAGTCGCGCGGAAAACACGCGCTCACCGTCGCGCCACTCAACGCGCGCCGTGCCTGCGACAGAGTCAGACCAAAGCTCCGTGTCCGCTGCGCCCCGCCCAGCGCGCACCGGTATCCAGCCGGTATGCTGCTGCGCGCTGGCCGCCAGCATGAACGACCACGCGTCGTCGCGCGCCTCGCCGACACCCGCCGCGCGAAACTGCCCGCGCTCGCCGCCTTCGAGCGAAAACATAGCGCCTTGTCCGCGCCGCTCGTCCAACTGCACCGTGCCCGTAAGCGCGCCCGCGCCATACGGCCCAGCGCCCGCGCCGCGCAATATAGTCGCGCTTGCAATCGTCTCCGGTGGCACAGCGCCCCAAATCACCCAGCCGCCAAACGGATCGTTCAACGGCTGACCATCAAGCGTGACCAACGCACGCCCTGCGCCGGATGGCGCCGAAGCGCGAATGGATAGTCCTTGAATTGTCGGATTGGCCGCCGCGCTATCGTTGCGGCGAAACGTCGAAACACCTGGCGCCGTGCGCAATGCTTCATCCAGCCGCGTCGCTGTTTCGATCACAACCGGATCGATCTCAAAAGCAGAGTAGGCGGCTTCGCCCGGCGCCTCCGGCAAGCGCGGCGCGACGATGACGATGTCCTCGCTCGCGACCGTTTGCTCTGCCACCAAATCCCCCTAGCGCTGTGGTCCGTCCAATGCTTCGTACGTCACAATCGAGAACCGCGTGCGCTCGCTCTCGCGCATCCGTTGCGCGATGACTTCATGTAGCTCCGGCCGCCACGTTGTCCAACGCGTGACAAACGCATTCGCGGCATCGCGATCACCCGTGCGCTGAATTGCCAGCACTTCGCGCAGCAAGCTCGAAACCGCATCCGGGTAGCGGCGATAATCGATCCGCAGGTGTCCGTTCTCAAAACGCAACGCGCCGTGCTCAAGATACCAGTTCCACTGGATCAGCTGCATGGTTTGGTAAGGCTGTTCGCGGCGCGGCCGGTTCTTCTGCAGCACGCGCCGGATGCCCGACGCATAAATGCCGCGCAGCTGCGCTTCTGTTAGTCGCCCGCGCTGCTGCAGAACCCGTGCCGAAGTCAGCGACACCAGATCCGCTTTCATCTCTTCCAGGAGATCGGCCGTATCTTCCAAGGCGGCATCGAGCTCACGGCCATCGGCAGTCTGATCGACGCCGAGATAATGCCCAATCTCGTGCCACAGCGTGCGATAGAAACCGCCTTCCGCCGTGAGATCGTTCGCTTGGCTTGGGATCACCGCCGCTGCGAACGCGCGCTGCGTCTCTTCGAAAATCTCATCGTTCAGCAGAATATTGCCGCGCATCAAAATCGTGCGGCCGTACTGGCGCGCGAGATACGCCTCGTTCGGCAGGATCGACGCCGTATTCGTTCCGCGCGCCTGACCGAAATCAGCAATGATGTTGTAAACGCCAACCGGGATGTCCGTGCGGACTTCGCGGTGATGCTCGTACGGCAGCGCATTTTCGACGCGTTGAATGTCGCCAAGCGCTTCTTGCAGCTCCTCGCTCCGCGCCCGGTCTCGCACCAGCAACGAAAGCGAGAAGAACGACTTCACGCCATAAAGCGCGTCGTCATACGTCTCATACGAACCGATTTGCGCATTGAGATTGCCAGTGAAGTCGCCCGTCACCCATGCCGCGTCGCCGCCTTCGTAATCGTCCGCCAACAAGTCCCGCGCTCGTAGCCGCAGATAGCGCGCAAACGCCGCGTCGCCGCTTTCGAGCGCATCCGCCGCCGCATTCAATCGATCAACGATGAAGAAGAAGTCGTGCGCGTACGCGACGGAGTACGGCAGTGCTAAATAGGTCTCTTCGTTCTGCAAACGCGCCCGCAAGCCCGGGTGAAGCGTGTCCAGCACAGGATGGTGATCCAGCACCATCAATGCATGCGCACGGTTCTCGGCCGTCGCTTCGACCACAACAGTGCGATCGTCCAGCAATGTCGAGCGACGATCGGGATGCGCAGTCAGAAAAGCATCCATCGACTCGCGCGTCGTGCCCGCGGGATACATGTTCCGCGCCGGCGTCTCGGGCGACACTGTTAGGAAAGGCTCGCGCGTATTATCCAAAGTCGACGCAATCGGCCCCGCATTCATGCGGAAAAGATCGTTCTCGCGGGTCCGCTCCGGGTGTGCAGCCAGATACGCCGCTGCGTTCAGCGCCTGCGGATGCCGCTGCGCCATGTAAAGATGATGCATGCGCTCGCCCGCTTGCAGCAGCTCACGCACCGCAACGCGCTCGCCGGCGCTCAAGGCGGAAAGATCAGGCGCCAGATGCAGACGCTGCGTTCGCTGCAGGATCGCATCGGCCTGCGCCGCGTTCCAGCTTGGCGCGATGCCTGCGGTCGAAGGCGGCCCGTGCTGCTCCATCGCCGGCGCGCTCGCGCACGCAACAAGACCGAAAGCCAGGATAAAACTGAGATTGCGCATGCGTCCGCCTAGCACGCACCGCGCGCCCGCCAAAGCGCACGACGACGGATAAGCGATTTTTCCGCGACTACCATGCGCGCCGCCGATAAGATCGCGGCAAACTGGAGCGCGTCCCATCTCCGAAGTCGCCGCTTTTATCGAAGAGAACTTGCCGCTCGCGCCGGTTCCCTCCATTCCCGAAATCCGCACGCACAAGGCCGGCCCGCGCAGCGGCCTCCGGCGTCTCGCTGAAGCCGATGACGCTTTCGAAGCGCCGTACTGGGCGCAGTACTGGGGCGGCGGTCTCGCCCTTGCGCGCCACGTGCTCGATCATCCCGACATCGTCGCAGATCGTACCGTCATCGATCTCGGTTGCGGCTCCGGACTCGTCGCCATCGCCGCCGCCAAAGCTGGAGCGCGCAGCGTCACCGCCATCGACACCGATCCCTACGCAATCACCGCAACCGAACTCAACGCCGCCGCTAACAATGTCGCGATCGCGACGACATGCGCCGACATTCTCTCCGGCGATCCGCCTGCCACCGACATCATCTTAGCCGGCGACCTCTTCTATGAGTCCGACCTCGCCGAACGCGTCACCGCGTTCTTTGATCGCTGCCAACCGCGAATATCGAAATCCTCGTCGGCGACCCGTGGCGCGCATCGCTCCCACGCGAGCGCCTTGAGCTGATCGCCGAATATCCTGGGCTCGATTTTGGGGACACGCCGACCGCGACCCGAATGAACGCGGTGTTCCGCTTCGTTGCCCTTGAATAGGACGGTCAAAGCGGCGTCCGGCGCCCCGAACCGGCGGCCAAACTGCGGCCCAAACCCGAAGTTGACGGCCCGTCGCGGCTCCCTTAAACCCCGCGCTCTTCTACCCCGTGCCCGGATGGCGGAATTGGTAGACGCACCAGCTTCAGGTGCTGGCGCTCGCAAGGGCGTGGAGGTTCGAGTCCTCTTCCGGGCACCAGACCTTTGCGAAACAACCCGCCGTCCTAAGTAGATCTGAGCTCGCGCGAACGGCTCATTCAGCCCTGACGATCGGCGTTTCGAGTTCTACATTAGGCAGTTGTCGAAAGGCGGCTGCCCCTATGCTTATTGAGATTGCTGGGTCGGAAACGTTCGCCGTCGAAGTCGTCGGCGTTTCGTGCCGGCAGGATGTGCTGGCCGATATCGTCGAGCGGCATGGGCGCATGCAGTCGCACGGCTCGATGCGCACCTCGTGCTCGAAAATTCGAACAAACCAAAGGCTCGACCGCGGCGAGTTTTTCACGGCAAGCTAATCGCTCCGACTCGCGGAGCAGAACGTGCCAGCCTGGCTCAGACAAAATGCGCTCGATGTCGCCGCCTTCATCTGGGGTGTGGCGGAAGCGACGTTGTTTTTCTTCGTGCCGGACGTTTTGCTGAGCTACATCGGCGTGAGGCGCGGCACGAAGCTGGCGTTGCGCGCGTCCATCATCGCTGCCGTTGGCGCGGGCTGCGGCGGCGTCATCATGTACCTCTGGAGCACAAACGATCCCGCGATGGCGCGCGAAGCTGTGCTCGCCGTGCCTGCGATCAGCGAAGCGATGGCGCAGCGTGCAGAGCAAGCGATGGCCGGGAATTGGTTCCTCGCCACCGTCCTCGGGCCGCTTACCTCAACGCCGTTCAAAGTCTTCGCCATCCTCGCGCCGCACGCTGGCGCATCGCTCCCAGCATTCGTGCTCGCCGCTATCGCGGCGCGCTTGCCACGCTTCCTGATCGTCTCGATCGGCGTCTCGCTGATTGGCCGCTTCTTGAGCCGTTCGCTCAGCGAACGGCAGCTGATCTGGGTCTTCATTGGCGCATGGCTCTTATTCTACGCGGTATTTTTCACCCTAATGCCGAACTGACGCAGCCCCGGCGCTTGGCGCCTCGCGCGAGCGCCTATACTTAGCGGCGTTGAAATGACGCCTCGCGACCGCATCCGTAACTTCTCAATCGTGGCCCACATCGACCACGGCAAGAGCACTTTGTCTGATCGGTTGATTCAGACGACCGGTGGGCTCACTGCGCGGGAGATGACGGAGCAAGTCTTGGACAATATGGACATCGAAAAAGAACGCGGGATTACGATCAAGGCGCAGACGGTGCGTCTGGATTACCGGGCCAAGGATGGGCTCGATTACGTTCTCAATCTGATGGACACGCCTGGGCACGTGGACTTTGCGTATGAGGTCTCGCGCTCGCTGGCGGCTTGCGAAGGCGCGCTGCTGATCGTGGACGCGTCGCAGGGCGTTGAGGCGCAGACTTTGGCGAACGTCTATCAGGCGCTGGACCTCGATCTTGAGATCGTACCGGTGATCAACAAGATCGACCTGCCTGCGGCTGAGCCCGAGCGCGTGAAGCAGCAGATCGAGGACGTGATCGGCCTCGACGCCAGCCAAGCCATCCTCGCCTCCGGCAAGACCGGCGAGGGCATCACCGACCTGCTCGAAGCCATCGTCACGCGCCTGCCGCCGCCGAAAGCCGGTGATCGCGACGCGCCGTTGAAGGCGATGCTGGTTGACGCTTGGTACGATGCCTATCTCGGCGTCGTCGTGCTCTTCCGCGTCATTGATGGCGTGGTGAAGAAGGGCATGCGCATCAAGCTCATGCAGACCGGTGCGGATTATAACATCGATACGTTGGGCGTGCTGCGGCCGAAGCGCGAAGAGGTCGCTGAGCTTGGTCCGGGCGAGATCGGCATCTTCACCGGCTCGATCAAGGAAGTGGCGGACGCGCGCGTCGGCGACACGATCACGGATTATCGCCGCGAGACGAGCCAAGCCCTGCCGGGCTTTAAGCCGGCGCAGCCTGTCGTGTTCTGCGGCCTCTTTCCGACGGACGCGGCGGACTTCGAAGATCTGCGCGCCGCCATGTCGAAGCTGCGCCTCAACGACGCCAGCTTCAGCTATGAAATGGAAACCTCAGCCGCGCTCGGCTTCGGCTTCCGCTGCGGCTTTCTTGGCCTCTTACACTTGGAAATCATCCAGGAGCGCCTCAGCCGCGAGTTCGATCTCGATCTCATCGCGACGGCGCCCAGCGTCGTCTACAAAGTCCACATGAACAACGGCGAAGTGAAGGAGCTTCACAATCCGGCCGATCTGCCGGACGTCGTTTACATCAAAGAGATCGAAGAGCCGTGGATCAAAGCCACGCTGCTGACGCCGGATGAATATCTCGGCTCCATCATCAAGCTCTGCCAGGATCGGCGCGGCGTGCAGAAGGAGCTCAACTATGTCGGCTCGCGCGCGATGCTGGTTTATGAGCTGCCGCTCAACGAAGTCGTGTTCGATTTCTACGATCGCTTGAAGAGCGTCTCGAAGGGCTATGCCAGCTTCGACTATTCCATCATCGATCACCGCGTCGGCGATCTGGTGAAGATGTCGATCCTGGTGAACGACGATCCGGTCGACGCGCTCTCAATGCTCGTGCACGCCGGGCGCGCCGAAAGCCGTGGCCGCTCGATGGTGGAAAAGCTCAAGGAGCTGATCCCGCAGCACATGTTCAAGATCCCGATCCAAGCCGCGATCGGCGGCCGCATCATCGCCCGCGAAACGCTCTCAGCGCTGCGCAAAGACGTGACGGCCAAGTGCTACGGCGGCGACGCCTCGCGCAAACGCAAGCTGCTCGACAAGCAGAAGGCGGGTAAGAAAAAGATGCGCCAGTTCGGCAAGGTCGACATTCCGCAGGAAGCGTTCATCGCGGCGCTGAAGATGGATGGCGATTAGGGCGACCGCATTGGGCCAAAGCGGTCATTCCGCGCGTCCCTAGCATCCCGCCGGAGGTTCGCCGAAATCGGTCATCCGCGCGGCCTGGAAGAGCCCCAGCAGAGGAAGACTGCGTCAGACCAGTCGGATGCCGCCCTAAAGCCAGTCCGCGCTTGTGGACTACGTTACCGCAACCTAGCATTTGCTGGGGAGGCGCCGGCAACGGCGAGTGCGGCATGGAAGAACTGAGCACAAGAACGCTTCTAGACTTCATCAACGAGCATGGCGTGACGGTGAGCGCCGCCGCGTCGTTGATCCTCTTTTGATGCAAGTGGTCATCGACAATGGCCGCACCGAAAAGCGATCGATGGGCGCGCTTGGACCTGCGTGCTGATCGGCACGGCGGTCCTCACGATGGGCTACGCAATCTACGGCCTCTACTCCAAGTTTGAGCAAAGACTCAAACCACGTTGGCGATGGAGGCGGATCCAAAGTTGCTACGATCGCTGTTCAGAACGCATGTTAAGTTTATCTCCCGAGCGCCGACAGCAGTTGGTTGGAGACCGCACCGCGCGCGCGTCGGCTGAAAAGAAAGAAGAAGTTGCGATTGAGCTTCTGCGCTATGATTGTCTCTCGCTTGCAATGAAATCCTACCGCGACGTGAATGGACAACACACCGTCTCTGAGCGCTTGGCCCTCGATGCTTCCCTTGGCGCGAGACTGTTGGCTGACGGCAGCGATGGATCGATCTCCGACACCTTGTACACGATGATGGGAATCAAGCGCGAAGAGTACACCGGACTCGGCCGTTCGTTGCCGATCTCCGACAACAGGGGCACCGACGCGCGCTATACCGAAGCGGTTTTGCAAGAGTACTGGGTGGGAAATGTCTGCGCGGAAACTATCAACACGGACGTTTGCCCTCACCGTTGGCCCCTCACTTGGGCGTGGCGATATCAGAACCTCTCCGAACTACGACAAATGACCCTTCGCGACCTTATCTTGACACGAGAGCCCGCCGAGGGTTCGGGAACGCCGCAGCTGGCGGCAATGCGAGAACGGGTCCGCACGGGCGCTTGGGACGAGCCGACCTCGCTGCTGGTGAGATTCCAAATATTCCCCAACAATATTATGTCGGCACAATCGGCAGGCCCGAGGCGCAACGGGTTTTCTTTTCGAGTTTGGCCGGATCCATAAATCTGAACGTTGAAGACGCGCTCTTGCTGTCGGGCCAGACCGATCCCAACGAATCGACGGCAGACGGCTCAATGGTGTTTATCTGGGTCTACGAACCGCAAACGAGCGTGACTATCTGCTTGCCAGCTGGAGCGAGCTTTTCGTGTATCTCAGAGATCGGAACGTTGAGGCGCCAATCATTTCCATTGCCGACGCACGCGAATGGCCGCCCCAAACGACTAACTAGCACCCAAACGTCCTACCGAGAGAATCCCGATGCCGCCTGTGGCGATCATCTTAGCGCTCCTCATATTGCTGTTCGGGCTTGCCTATCTGCTGCGGCGGCGTCCGTGGAGTGAACTGGTCCATGAGCGGCTGGCTCTGGGCGCTGCAACGCTCGGCGCGGTTGCAGCGTTGGTGTTTCTTCTCGGGCCAAAAGCACCGATGAAACCTGGAACGCTTGGCGCGGCGAAGTCTCAACCACCTTGGAGCTCTGCCCGGAAGCAGAAGATGGCGCCCATCTGCCTGTCCCCGCGCCTTGAGCACACATCCCGCACCAGACCTAGACGGCGATCCCAACGGCCCTGCCGACGTGTTCTTTTCCAAGTTGAACTCGGCCAAAACCTGCGCCGGATCCCGCGCGCCAGCGATCTGCTTTGGGATGAGTTTGGCATCGACTCCGAAGAATTCATCGGAACCGGCTATTCGGTGCCACATGCGACTGATGGCGGCGAGCGCTCTTACGCCGACGCGCGTCAGCGCGAGTTCTTCGTCGATAATCTTTGCGCTGACATGATCGACACTCAGCGTTGCCCGACAGAGGTCGACACGATCTGGACCTGGCGCCTCACGCCCGCCCAGGCGAGCCAGTGGCTCGACCGGCCGCTAACGAGACGCTCTTCATCTGGGTTTACGCCCCCGAGCAGCGCCTCGCCCCGGCGACTTGGGGAACGGTCTTCGACTCTCTGCGCCGCCACGTGGCCCAATCGCCAAGCGCCGTACCGGGCGCCGTCAAATTAACGACGCACCGTCAAAACTCGACGAGCACCTAGGCGTGAGCAAGGTTCCGCCGAGGTGCGTCAAGTGACAGGCCATCGCGTACAAAATCACGACCGGCTCAGTCGCTCAATTCGTGACACTCGCGTCAGCGACTATTGACGGACCTAAGATCGCCGCTTGCGGACGTTCACAGCCGTTCGGTGAGGTGCCCCGGAGCGTGTAATTTGATGAATGTGATTGCCTCCGAAAGGTGATTGCTACCGACTTCTGCGGGATCGAGACGTACAACCCGACCCGCCTTGGTCTCGCACGAAGAGCACTCCGGCGAACTTGTATATCTTCGTGATTTGAGACCAGCCGAAGGATTGCCCGTACTCGTTGGTCACACCAAGTGGCGTGAAAGTTGCGAGTGGTGGATTGCGAAGGCGCTTGATGTAGTCATAGCCGACGTGTCCGGCCATCGCCCCGACTAGCACGCATGGTATTGCGAAGAGCGAACTCTCGCGCCGCGCTTAGCGTTCCGACGGCGCACGCAATCCCGATGGTCACCGACAGGGTGATGCCCAGAAGTAGGTAGATGCGTGTCTGGCGCAGAGTCACGATGCAACTCTTGTCGCGAATTTAGGAGTTCGACAATGCCCGCAACGGGCCAATTATAGCCGCCTGGACAAATTCTTACCAATGGCCGCTTTCGATCCCGCCGGAAAAACGACGAGCTCCGCTTTGGCGAAAAGCGGGCTCGTGAAGGCTTGGAACGAGCGGCGCGCGGCGATGGAGGGTAAGCCGGTGATTCCGGATTTTGGCGGCCATTGATCGGCAGTGTGCCGCGATTGTTTACGTCTTTCGCCTTGCCGCGTGCTAGACTGGCGCCTTCAGCAACACTTCGACTCGCGTTTCTGCCGTCCGCAAGGGCGGGCGGTTACGCATGGAGCACGCCATTATGACGCCAATCGCTCGATTGCTGAGGCAAGGCGTAGGTCTGCGCTACGCAGCGACGCAGAATACAAAAGATGTGAACGAGGCTTACTTCGTTGTGCATGAGGTCATGACCGATGCGTTTGCGCGCACGGGCGACAGGGATCGCGATCTTGGGTCTTCGCTCGCGTGCGCGCTTGTCCGTCGTTCGCGGAGGCTCGCAAACGCTGCGGCGATCGTATGAGTGCCGAACCGCGCCATTGTAATGGCGTGCGCGAGGCCCCACGTTGAATGAGTCAGACAACCTCTGACGCTTTTCAGAAAAACAAAATCATGTCGAATGAGCCCAACAAGGCGCCGAACGCGCCTGCGAGCGATGCTGCCAATCTGTCTGACAAGACGGGCGTGCAAGCCAAGCCTGAGGCGATCGTCACGCCCGCGCCTGTGACTGCGCCCGCTGCAGACAAAAAGAGCTGAGCTGATCGCCGGAAGGTTGGGCGTCAATCTTCCGGCGTTGCGGGGCTATCTTGCCTGACGCAATCCGCGGAGCGGATCACATGAACTATTCAGTCAAATACATGAACGCCGGTGGCATCACCGAGCGTTCTGAATTCTTGCCATTCGATACGGATGCCGAAGCCGATGCCTATGCGCAGATCGAGCTGCCGCGCCACTCTATCGTGGAAGTTTGGAAAGCGAACGCGCTAGTGAAGCGCACTTTCCGTGAGACGGCGAAAAACTAATGCGCGCTGAATGCGCCGGCGCCTGAACAAGGCTCGTCTCCGATTTTCAGCTATGCGGCTTTGTCTTGCTCGAGCGTGATGGCGCGGCGCGGGGCGATGCCGGCTGGCTTGATGTCGAGCGCTTTCATCAGAGCGTCATGAACGAGGAGGTTCACGGCGTTGCGGTCGACGGTTTGGGCGGCGAAAGTTTCCCGGAGCTGTTCGGCGAGCGCGAGCACGTGATTGGCGGATGCGGACATGGGTTTTGTCTCCCGCCACGCTGCGTACTTGATTCGAGTGACTATCGCATGACGCTGCATGTGTGAGGTGGCGTCATGCTGAGCTTGTCGAAGCACGACGCCACGTGCGGTCAGGGTCGCGATTCCGGGTGCGAAGGCAGGCGCGACGCGCTATTTCCGGTAAGCGGCGATGGCGCAGGCGCCTGATGTCCGTTCGAAGAATGATGTGATGGCGTTCAATTCGATTACGCGTCTGCGTTTGCGCTCGTTCTTTACGCTGCCGGCTTTTTTGCGTGATGCGCGGGCGTCGGCGGAGCAGGCGGGGCGATCGGCGGGATTTATCTCCAGCGCACTCTTGCTTGAGGGGCGGATGGTGTTTTGGACGCGCACGGCATGGGAGAGCGAAGCGGCGATGAAGGCGTATCGCGATAGCGATGTGCATCGGGCGGTGATGCCGAAGCTTGTGGATTGGTGCGATGAGGCTTCGGTCGCGCACTGGGTCGGCGAGCCGGTCAGCGATTGGGACGAGATTTATAAACAGATGACGGCGGCGGGGCGGCTGTCGCGCGTGCGTCATCCGACGGAGGCGCATACGACCAAACGCTTTGCCCCGCTGAAACGCTGGGCGCCTGAGCAGCCGATCAAGCCTTTGACGTGAGTTAGGGCGCTACGGACGCGCCGAACCAAAGCGCGCAGCCGCCGATGAGCCACGCGACCACAATCAGCGCGGTCGCCGCCCACCACGGATCCAGCGTTTGCTTTGGGTGCCCCATGAGCCCTGTTAGCATCGCGGGAACTTTGTGTCTGTGCACTATCAAACACAACGGACGCGACGGAGGGGTCCGCGAGGGCAGATCCACAACCCCAGTGACGGAGGGCACAGCCCCCGGTTTGGGGGTGGGGCAGACGTGGACAGTGGCGGCCGCTGGGGTTAGGCGGTTCCGCGAACGAAGGAGGAAGTTCCATGCGTCAGTTTCTGATCGCCGCTGCGGCGGCTTGTATGCTCGCGGCCTGCGGCGCGGGCGCCGATGGTCCGCCGTTGCCGCGCGTGCAAGCGGGCGCGACGCCGCCGTCGACCCAATCACCGGGCTCGCCGACTGAGCAGACGACTGTAACCGATGAAGTGCGCCAGCAGCTCATCACGCACATTGGTCAATTGCTGACCCAAACGCAGCAACAGTTCGCGTCGGGCGCGCACACGGTCGGCAACGACACCATCGTGCCGATGCAGCCTGGCCACGATCACCGCTACGTCGTCGATCTCAATGCCGGCGCCATGTATGGCTTCATCGGCGCGTGCGACGGCGATTGCACCAATGTCGATATCGAGCTGATCAGCATGACCACGGGCGGCGTTGTCGCCAACGACATGCTGCCGGACGACTATCCGATCGTCTCGTATCGCCCGGAAGCGAATGGCCAATACATGGTGCGTTTGCTGATGCAGGCCTGCACGCGCTCGCCTTGCTATGCTGGCGTCCGTGAAATCAGCGACACGCCGCAAGCCGGCGGCGCAACGACCACGACGCAGCCAACGACCGGTGGCGACGCCGGCGGCACGCAACAGACGACTGGCGGCGGCGACGCCGGCGGCACGCCTGGCAAGCCGTAAGGCTTAGGCGTACGGGAAACACTCCTCGCGCGGCAGTTCGATAGCGAAGTGCCGCGCGAGAGCCTCGATCGCTGGTTCGTGCTCTTCGTACGGATCGGTGTTGGCGGGGCCGACGATCACAATACGGAAATTGACTTGGTTGCGCCCGCCGGGCGGTAACATCGCGGTCGCCAGACCTTCGCCATCGGCGGACCGCAACGTCAAGAATAACGGCATCGCCTTGGCGATGTGATCCTTTAGCCCGATCGCTTGCTCGAATGTCGCCGCGCCTTTTGGTGCGCGATAGGTCTCGCGCGCCGCGCCTTCGTAACGGCGGAAGTATTTGTCGACGACATGGCGCATCAGCGCCGCTTCGGCTTCCGCCTCGGCCTCGGTTTCAAATCTGAACCAAGTCGCGCCGTTCGGCGCGTCACACACGTACCGCATGAGCGCAATCTAACGCACGATGCGGAACAAATTATGGAAGCAGCTGCATTCAAGTGCGCGAAGGCGCGCCCTGTGGTCCACAAGGCACGCCCTCCGGTTAGTGACTAGCGTTCAGTTTAGCAGGGGACGTCGACCATGACGTAGCGGTTGGCGTAGCGATCCCAACGGCGTTCACGGCATTGCGGCGCGGGCGTTGGGGCGTATTGGCGATCGTAATCGCTATAGCCGCGGTCGTCGTAGCGATCGTCGTACCGGTCATCGCTGCGGTTGTTGGAATCGGCGATCGCGGCGCCAACGACGGCGCCGAGCACTAGGCCGATCACGCCAGCGGCGATCGCGTCGTCGTCATCGTCGTGGCGTCGATCATAATAGTCGCCGCCGTAGCCATAGCCGTAGCGATTATAGCCATTGTGGGCTTCGCGGCGATCGCGGTCGCGCTCACAGCCATGATTGTTGTCGGGGCGGCAGCCAGCGTAATCCGTGCCCCAGCCGCCGTGATGGCGGCGTTGGGCGGAGGCTTCCATCGGGGTCAAGGTGGCGACCGCGAACAGCGCTGTCGCCACAAACGTCATAAACTTGCGCATCATTTCAGTGCTCCCAGCGTGAACTTCGTCGCGGGTGGCTGAATGGGGGCTGAATCACGGTTACCGCACCGCTATCTAGGCGCGAGGCCAAAGGAGTAGCGCCATGTCTGACAAGAAAATCATCGCCGTAGCCGGCGCGACAGGGGCGCAGGGCGGTGGCCTAGTGCGCGCAATCCAAGCTGACACAAACGGGCCGTTCCGCGCGAGCGATCACGCGCAACCCGGACTCGGACGCTGCGCAGGCGCTGGCGGCGCTCGGGGCCGAAGTGGTGCAGGGCGATCTGGATGATCCAGATAGCCTGGAGCGCGCGTTTAGTGGCGCGCACGGCGCGTACTGCGTGACGTTTTACTGGGCGCACATGTCGCCGGAGCGCGAAGCCTCGGATGCGCGCAATCTGGCGGCGGCGGCGCAGCGCGAATGTGCAGCACGTGGTGTGGTCGACTTTGGAGGACACACGAAAGTGGGTGCCGATCGAGAGCGACCAGATGCCGACGATCGAGCGCAAGTTCAAAGTCCCGCACTTCGATATCAAAGGCGAAGCGGATGCCGCGTTCTGACAAGCCACGGACGACGTTTTCCTGACTTCATTCTATTGGGACAACCTCATCGGCTTCGGCATGAACCCGAAGCCGGATGGGCAGGGCGGGTATTTGTTTACGCTGCCGACGGGTGACGCGAAAATGCCGGGCATCGCGGCGGAGGATATCGGCAAGTGCGCATACGGCGTGTTCAAAGAGGGCGCGCCGCTGCTCGGCAAAACTGTTGGCGTGGCTGGTGAACATTTGAGCGGCGCTGAAATGGCGGCGACGCTGAGCGATGTGCTCGGTATCAATGTGCGCCACCACGCGGCTTCGCCTGAGGAGTTCCGCAGCTACGGATTTCCGGGTGCGGATGACCTCGGCAACATGTTCCAATTCAAACGCGACTTCGAGGCGGCGTTTCGTGGGGCGCGCAATCTCGAAACATCGCGCCGGCTCAATCCGGAACTGCTGACGTTCCGCCAGTGGGTGGAACAGAACAAGGAACGCATCCCGCTCACTTAGTCGCGACGCGGTTGTCGGATACGGCGCGTGCCATACGTCCTAGGGTGGATCGCAACTCTAGGAGACGCTTGATGCCTTATGTCGATGGTTTCGTGCTGGCCGTGCCGAAGAAGAATTTGGACGCCTACAAGGACATGGCGCGCAAAGCGGGCGATGTCTGGAAAGAACATGGCGCCGACGACTACGTCGAATGCGTCGGCGATGATCTGCCCTACGGCGAGGTGACGTCTTTCCCGCGCGCGGTGCAGGCCAAGGACGATGAAGTCGTGATCTTCTCGTGGGCGACCTACAAGGATCGCGAGACCCGCGATGCAGTGATGAAGAAGGTCATGGATGATCCGCGCATGAAAGGTGACGAATACAAGAGCGTGTTCGACGGCAAGCGCATGATCTTCGGTGGGTTTAAGAGCTTTCTTGAACTGCACTGATCGCGGCTGAAGCGCCAAACAAAAAGGGCGCGGACGTTGCTGTCCGCGCCCTTCGTTGTTTCAGACGATCGGCTTATTCGTTGCCGGTCGTGCCGCCGGTTGCTGGCGGTGCGTCAGTTGGGAAGCCGCGTGTGCGCAGCAATGCGTTCACGTCCGGATCGCGGCCGCGGAATTGGCGATAGGCTTCCGCGCGATCGGTCATGTTGCCTGGCGCGAGAATGATGTTGCGCATGTCGGCGGCGACCGTCGGATCGAACACGTTGCCGGTTTCCTCGAAGCGCTCCCAGGTGTCGGCGTCCATCGTCTCGGACCAGAGGTACGAATAATAGCCGGCCGAGTACGCATCGCTTGAGAACAAGTGACCGAACTGCGGCAAGCGGTGACGCATCGAGATTTCGTGCGGCATGCTGAGCGAGGTCAGTGTTTCACGCTCGAACGCATCGACGTCGGTCACCGGCGTTGCGCGGTTGTGCAGCGCCATGTCGACCAGGGCGGACGAGGAGATACTCAACCGTGGCGTAGCCCTGGTTGAAGGTCGAGGCGTTGTGAACGCGATCGACCAAAGCTTGCGGCATCGGCTGGCCGGTTTGGTAGTGGCGCGCGAACTGATCGAGGATCGGACGCGACAGCACCCAGTGCTCGTGCACTTGGCTTGGATATTCGACGTAGTCGCGCGGTACGTTGCCGAGACCCGGATAATCGACTTCCGACACCAAGTAGTGAATGGCGTGACCGAATTCGTGGAAGAGGGTTTCCGCGTCATCGAGCGAGATGAGCACAGGCTCACCTGGCGCGCCGCGCACGAAATTGTTGTTGTTCGACGCGATCGGTGTGATCTCCGTGCCGGTGAACGTTTCGTGCGAACGATACGTGTTCATCCAGGCGCCCGAACGCTTGCCGGCGCGGGCGAAGTAATCGCCGTAGAAGAGGCCTTGGTATGAGCCGTCACGATCGGTGACTTCCCACACGCGGACGCTCGGCTCGAACACCGGCACGGTGCCGGTGATCTCGCGGAACGAGAGGCCATAGAGTTCGTGCGCCATGTATTGCGACGCTTCGATCATGTGGTTGAGCTCGAAGTACGGGCGGAGCTCATTCTGATCGAGATTGTAGCGGTCGCGGCGGACTTGTTCGGCGTAGTAATTGTAGTCCCACGGCTCGATCGTGATGTTGGCGTGCTGGCGATCGGCGATCGCTTGCATGTCGCGCACTTCTTCGTGCACGCGCGCAACAGCGGCCGGCCACACGCGCATCATCAGATCCTGAGCGCGCTCTGGCGTCTGCGCCATCGTGTCGGTCATGCGCAGATAGGCGTGGTTTTGGAAGCCGAGAATTTGCGCGCGTTCGGCGCGCAGGCGCAGAATGTCGGCGATCACTTGGTTGGTATCGTTCGCATCGCCGTTGTCGCCGCGGTTTTTGAACGCGGTGTAGACGCGCTGGCGCAGCGCGCGGTTCGACGAGAATTGCAAGAACGGGTCAACGCTTGAACGCGTATTGACGACAGCCCACTGACCGCGGTGACCACGCTCTTCAGCGGCGGTGGCAAGCTGCTGGACGATGTTCGGCGGCAAGCCGGCGAGGTCGCGGCGGTTGGTGATGAAGATCGCGGTGTTTTCGTCAGCGAGGAGGCGGCGGCCGAAATCGGCGTACTTGGAAGAGAGTTCTTCGTTGATGGCGCCGAGACGGGTTTGTTGCTCAGGCGTCGCGGCAGCGCCGGCGGTGACGAATTGGTCGCGACGGCGCTCAAGCAGGCGCAGTTGGTGCGCGTTGAGACCGAGGCGTGGCGCGGCGCTGATAGAGATCGTCGATCCTGTTATAGAGCGCGCGGTTAAAGGTGATTGCGTTGTACGCACCCGTAAGGCGCGGCGACCATTCAGCTTCGACGTTCTGGATGGCTTCGTTGCTCATGTTGTCGGTCATCACACCGAAGATCGTGGTAGCGCGATCAAGGTGACGGCCGGCGCCTTCAAGCGCCGCAATCGTGTTTTCGAAAGTCGGGCGTTCTGGATTGTTGGCGATGACCGCGTCTCAGCTTCTTGGAGTTGAATGCCGAGATTGAGCGCGGGACCGACGAGTTCAGCGCGCGCTTGATCCCATGGCGGCACGCCGCCGTGCGGGCCGGTCCACGGCTTCAGCAGCGGATCTTGGTTGGCTTGCGCGGTGAGGCGGGTCACGTCGGCTTGAGCCTGTTGATAAGCCGCGGCGTCGCCGAAGCTGGTGGCGGATGATTGCGCGCCGGTGGTGGCGCACGCGGCGAGCATAGGCACGCTCATGGCAAGACAAACCGCAAGAAGCTGCTTTCATGGAACCCCCAAAGGATACGCCGCGGGCGCATCGAGCGCTCGCGGACCGAGTTGGGCGCGAGTTTGGCCGGTACGGCCCTACGGTAGCAAGGGCGGTGGATAAGCGGCGGACGAGACGCCGCGGTTTTGCGATGAACGACGGCTGGGCTATCGGCGCCTTCGGTGGGCTGCTACCAAGGCTGCTTCGAGTTCCAGGGAGGACGCTTCATGCGCCGTGCAATTTTGGCTGTTGTTTCCGTGTGTGCGCTGGCGGCGTGCAACCCGTCCACGCCAGCGGGCCAAAGCGCTGACAATGGCGGCGGCGGAGCGTTCCCGAATCTGACCAACAGCGCTTATCGTGCCGAAGCCACGCTCTCGAATGCTGAGGGCCAATCGATGCCGGTGGTGATGGTGCGCGACGGCAGCAATATGCGTATGGAGTTTAACGCCGACGGCGCTGCTTCAACGTTCATTTCCAATGCTCAGACGGGTGAGAGCTACGTCATCTCCACGCAGGGCGGCCGCACGATGGCGATTCGCGCCAGCGGTATGACGGACAGCATCACCGATCCAACTAGCAATTGGCAAAACCAACTCGCTGACCAGAACGCGACCCGCACCGGCAATTGCTCAGTCGCCGGCGAAAACGGCGCCGAGTGGACCAAAACTACCGCCGAGGATGGCACCGATACGGTGTGCGTAACCGAGGATGGAATCATCCTGCGGGCAACCGATGACGGCCGGGTTGTCTGGGAAACAACTAGCGTCCAGCGCGGTCCTCAGAGTGCCGCGCAATTTGCGCTGCCAGAGGGTGTTCAGGTGATGGATTTGGGCAACATGGGCGCTGCGATGAATCAAGCCCTAGAGGCTGCTAAGCAGCGGGGCCACTAGGCCTTTTCTTCTCTGCCGCGAGGCCGCTCTTGTGGCGCCGTAAGGCGCCGCAAGCCGTTGTGCACGGCCCTGCGGCAGGCTATGGCTCATCCCTTCGCGCGGGGACTGACGGACGCTAAATGGTTAATTTTGCAGTAGCTGCAGCGATCGCGCCCGACTTGGCGTCCCGCGTCATGCGGCTGCTTCCGCGCGAATTCCAAGACGCGTTCGTGCAAGCGCCCGACGTCTTCATGTTCTTCTCGTCGATCTTCCTTGCCGCGGTGCTCGTCGCCGCGTTCTGGATGCTCACCGGCATGGGCAAGGCGAGCTCGATGGCGCGCATGGCGCTGCGCGGGCAGGCGCTGAAGCGTTCGAAGGATCACCGCGCGCTGGTGCTCATCGCCGAAATCGAAGGCGGCGGCTCCTTGCTGCGCCAGGAGATGAAGGAAGCGATCGAAGACAATTTCGGCATGTTCTCGTTCGAGCAGGACGTGCAGGTCGATCTCTTCCCGATCAAACTGAAAACCGTTTCGCCGCGCGCGCATCCTGAAACGCGTCGCCGCATTGCTGTTGAAGCTGGTGAGGCGCTCGAGCGTTCAGCTGCGGACGTCATCGTCTGGGGCAAGCGCAACATGCTCGGCAAGATCGAGCTCCGCATCACGACGCTGCCTGGCTACGGCCGCACACATGAAGTGCAGGACTTCTCGCTCGGCTGGAAAGTCGGACGTCCGGATGAAGCGGTGCAGCGCGCGCTCGCGTTCGCGCTGGCGCGCAAGGCGCGTCCGGTTCTGCACCGACCGCAGGATTACAAGCCTGAGCGTCTGCAGCCGATCGTCGAAGGGCTCGACAAGCTCGTTGATCTGCGCCCGGTCGAGATCAGCGAAAATCTCTATCTCGATATTCTCTCTGACTTCGCTTCGGGCGCCCTGAGCCTTGGTGAACGTGGTGGTCACATCAAGTGGCTGTCGAAGGCGCTTGATGCGCGTCAGCGCTATCTTGATGCGGTGGATCGCACCACGGATCCGATTTCGTGGGGCTCGGCACAGCAGGAAATTGGCCGTGCATTGACGGCTTTGGGCGAACGCGAAGGCGCGCGCGACAAGCTGGAAGAGGGCGCCTCGCGCCTGCGTCTGGCTATGGATGCGCTGCGTTCAACCGACTCGCTGCAACAAGCCGAAGTGGCGCTGCGCGCGCTGCAACGCGCGGAGCAAACGCTGCAGCAACGCCGCCGCGTCGGCCTGCGCTGGCCGGGCTAAGCTTCAAGCTGTTTTTTACGTTTAGCGACGACGCTGTCGATCAGCGCCGCGAGTTCGCGCGCGCGGAACGGCTTGATCAGCGTCGCGTCGGCGCCGAGTTCGCGCGCAACGTCAGCGGTGTTGCGTCCGTCAAGCACAGCCGCGCCCGAGATGGCGATGATCGGAATGTCCGGCCAACGCGCGTGCGCTTCAGGAATGAATTGCGCGCCGCCTGTACCAGGCATGTTCATGTCGGTGATGATGGCGTGGATGAGTTCGCGACTCGCAATGTCGAATCCAGCTGCGGCGCCTGGGGCTGTGATCACGTCGAAGCCTGCATCGCCGAGGCCAAGCGCCATGGCGTCGCGGACGAAGATGTCATCGTCGATCAAACAAATTCGAGCACGTGCAGTCATCGGATGGCGGAGTTCGTCTCGCTGCTAATGCAGTGACGGTTATCACGCCGCTATTCATTTTGTATTCTCTTTATTTCCTTTGAGGAAATGCCGTGCGAGGTCAGGAATTGGTCGCGCTTTGACTGTGCGATTTTTAGGGCCGGCCGCAATGTCGTTGGGGGATGGGGCGGACGTGAGGCCGCCCTGGGCAGTTCCTCCGACGAACGAGTGCGCGGGCTAAGCGCGCCGCCGAGATAGGCTGCATCGGTCGTCCGAGGTTGCACCTTATTGGATCGCCCGTTTTCAGACGCGCGTCCGGCCCGAAGGCCCAGTCCAATGATCGAGGGCCTCTTTCGTAAGGCACGCTGCACCGTCCGCAGGTTGCGCCCGGTCGCGGCGACAGCCATAACCCGGGCCGCCGGATGGACAGGTGGCCGAGTGGCTGAAGGCGCACGCTTGGAAAGCGTGTTTAGGTGCAAGCCTAACGAGGGTTCGAATCCCTCTCTGTCCGCCAGCCTGCTTCAGCCTGATCCAAGCTGACACGCCAACCCAATTGAATTTGCTGCGATTTGTGGTTCAGGTGATATCGCCCGATATCGGTCCATCTCATCAAACGTGGGGTATGTTTCGCAACATACCCCACTTTGATTTCAACATACCCCACTTCGCATCATGCCTCTTACAGAACCGCAGGTCCGAACGGCGAAGGCCGCCGCTAGCGCCTACAAACTCTACGACTCGAAGGTCTATTCCTGCTGGTCACGCCGAGCGGCGGAAAGATCTGGCGCTTTCGATTCAAGACCGCCGCCGGCAAAGAGAAGCTTCTTTCGTTTGGCTCCTATCCAAAGATCGGGCTCACGGCGGCGCGCAAAGAGCGCAATGCGGCGCTCGAGAAACTGCAGGCAGGCGCCGACCCCGCCGAAGAACGAGCCGCCGCGAAACGCGAACGCAAGCTTGCGAGCATTCACTCCTTCAAGGCGGTGGCCCAAGAGTGGCATCAATTGCATCTGCACGAATGGACGCCTGCTTACGCCAGGCAAATCATGAGCCGGCTGGAGGCCGATGTTTTCCCGTCGATCGGCGAGGCTGATGTGGCCGAGGTGAAGCCCGCTAAGATGCTTGAAGTCTTGAAGGCGGTTGAAGCGCGCGGCGTGCTTGAGACCAATCGGCGCTTGAAACAATATTGCTCGGCGATCTTCAGATACGGCATCGCCAGCCAATATTGCGAACACGATCCGGCGGCGCCCCTTCGAGGCGCGCTGAAACCGCCGCCGCGTCCCAAGCACCACAAGGCGCTTGCCGCGGGCGAGGTCGGCGACTTCCTCATCCGCCTCGCCGCTTACGATGGCGAGGAGGAAACGCGCATCGCTATCAATCTGGCGCTGTTGATGGCGCCGCGCACGACGGAGTTGCGTGCAGCGCGCTGGGCGGAGTTCGAGGAGATGGAAGGCGATGAGGGGCTTTGGCGCGTTCCGGCTGAACGCATGAAGATGCATAGGCCGCACCTGGTGCCGTTGGCGCGCCAGACACGTACATTGCTAGCGAGATTGAAGAACATCACCGGCAAGAGCGTCCACTTGTTTCCGGGCAACGCGCCCGAAGGCTTCATGTCCAACAACACGATGCTCTTTGCGCTCTATCGAATGGGTTTTCATGGCAGGACCACGACGCACGGATTCCGCCGACTGTTCTCTACGGAAGCGAACGAGAACGGTTGGAATGAAGATTGGGTCGAACGCCAACTCGCTCACGACGAGCGGAATAAGGCGCGCGCCGCGTACAATGCTGCGCAGTACCTAAAACAGCGCCGCGATATGATGCAGTGGTGGGCCGATCACTTGGATGGCTTGCATCAGGCCGAACTCGCCAAGCGCGAGGGAGGGAAAGGGGCTGACCAGCGCCTTTAGTCGGTTATACCTAGTTTATCTGCGTCTGAGGTAAACTTGTTACATCAGGATGGGGCTGTAGTAAGTTTACCAGGAATCTAGATAAACTAGGCTTAGGTCGATAAAGGTAGGAAATTGGACCCCACCCGCAATCCATTTACCCCAAGCGCCGGACGCCAGCCGCCCCGAGCTGGCCGGCCGGGAGGGCGTGCTTGAGCGGGCCGAGATCACGCTGCGGCGGGTCAAGGGCGGACGGCACGATCGCAGTGCTCTTCTGATCGGCCTGCGGGGCGTTGGAAAGACAGTTCTTCTCAACCGTATTTTCGAGATGGCTGAGAATGAGGCCTATCAAACAGCCTACTTGGAAGCGCCGGAGAACAAATCTCTCGCGGAGATCCTGGCGCCGCCGCTGCGCCAAATTCTGCTGCGGCTGGATCTGCGCAAAGGCGCCGCCGACAAAGTGCAAAAAGCAATCGGCGCGCTCCGCGCCTTCGCGTCGGTCTTCGAAATCAAGATTGGCGATATTGGCGTCGGTATCAAAACCGCAGGCACGGCCGACAGCGGCGCTTTGGCAGCGGACATCACCGATCTTCTGGTCGCCGTCGGAGAAGCTGCGCGCGAGAAGGACGCGGCGGTCGCCATCTTCATCGACGAACTTCAATATGTCGGCGCTGACGAACTGGCGGCGCTTATCGCGGCGCTCCACCGGGTAAGCCAGCTCGACTTACCGCTGCTTCTCTTCGGCGCGGGGCTGCCGCAGCTGCACGCCATCATCGGCGACGCCAAATCATACGCCGAGCGGCTCTTTCATTTCGAATCCATCAGCGCACTCCCGGAAAAAGACGCCATCGCCGCCATCAAGAAGCCGATCGAAGAAGAGGGCGAGAAGATTGATCCCGATGCGTTGCGGTCGATCCTGCATCTGACCAAAGGCTACCCGTTCTTCCTGCAGCAATGGGGCAAACATGCTTGGAACGCGGCCGATCATTCGCCCATCGCCAATGACGACGTACGCGCCGCGACGCCGGGTGCGATCGCCGAACTCGATGACGGTTTCTTCAGAGTGCGGATGGAGCGGCTCTCACCCTCCGAAAAGAAGTATCTCCGCGCCATGGCCGAACTCGGCCCCGGACCTCACGCGTCCGGCGACGTGGCCGCAAAGCTCGGCCGCAAAGTGGAAAGCGTCGGCCCGGTGCGCTCCAAGATTATTGCAAAGGGCGTGGCCTACACGCCGACCTACGGCGACATCGCCTTTACGGTGCCGATGTTCGATGAATACTTGAAACGCGAAATTCCGAAATTCCTACAAGATCCGCCGAAGAAGGTCGGCGCAAGCAAAGGGACGCGCAAAAGCAAAAGCGCGCCGGCAAAGAAGCGCAAGACAAAGTGAGCGCGACCCATGCTCGAAATAATCGTCACCATCGCCTTGGTTTTGCTTTTGATCCTCCTGTTCATCGGACTAAGCGTGACGGCGCTACTGCTGATGCTGTACGGGCCAGGCGCCGCAACCGGGTTTGCGGCGGCTCTGTCGGCGCACCGGCTTGGCGTCGATCCGCTCGGGGCGCTCGCGATCGGGCTCTTGACCTTCATGGCAGTGACTGCGTTGACGCGGATGATGATCCGCGCCGCGATACGTGGCGTTCGAAATTTGCTGACCTGATTGCGCACTGAGCCTTTGGGCCCGCGCAACCACTACAATCCGAGCCCGAACGGGAAGCGAGCCTCTTTGCGGCCTGGCGCTGCAAGCGATCGCGTTGCCTCCTGCGCGCGCGCCTGCATAAGCGATTTACGAATATCGAGGTGGAGTTCCATCGCCTTTAGCGCCTCGCGCCAGCCAGCCTCGAAACGGAAGATATTGCGCCGCACCTCCTGCGCCAGCCCAAGGTTCTTCAGCTCTCGCGCGCGCGCCTTCAGGGCATCGGTAATGTCCGGCGAGCCGTTCGGCGCGCGAAGCTCCGCCAAACGGATCGTCCGCCTTTCGTCGAGTTGAGCGGCGATCAGTGTATCAAGCCGTGTCGGCGCATGCGCGAGCGCCTCGCGCTGAAGTGCTTTGCGCGCATCATCCCGCGTCCGCTGGCCCAGCCGGGCGGTCGCCGCATCACGGGCGGCGTTGCGGAAGCCGTGCTGGACAAACTCTCGGGGGATCACGAGATCGCGCCCGTCATCGCGCACGCCGCGGAGGACGATGTGCGTGTGAGGGTTATCGGTGTCGAAATGGTCTACGGCGAACCATTCGAGCCGGGTGCCGAGCGCGGTTTCAGCGCGATCCATGACCTCGCGCGTATAGGCGCGCAGGTCGCCAATACGGCCGCCATTCTCTGCCGACAGAATGATCCGGAAGTGGCGTTTGTCTGACTCCGCCCAACGTCCGGCGAGGCGGGCGCCGCTCACGCTGTCGTTCGCGCCATCGTAAAAGACCCAATGCTCTTGGCGCGGAGGTTGGCGGCGATCGTCTTCGCCGCGCGCCTGGGCGCCGTCTCGTTCCGTCTCAGCTTTGGAGAGTGATATCTCTTCGCCCCTCGATGCGGAATCGCGCGCGATATAGCGTGCGTGAGCCTTGAGCGCCGCGCCGCCGCCTTTGGCGTGCGCGAAGTAATGAAGCTTGACCACCGCTCTTTGACGGCCATCGAACGGGAACGCGGTATGCGGCGCGCGTTTTCGAGCCAACGCTTTCGCCAGTGCGCGAGAGCTGCCGATCCGCTTCTGCAAGCCCGCCGACAAGCTGTCGCTGCTCGCGCCGCGGCGCGGGCCGCCCTCGTGACGACCGATGAGACTCTCTGCATCAAGGGGACGGGCGATGCGCAAGCGCGAACCGGGCGTGATCACATCTTTGCCCAGCGCTCCGCGAAGCAGCTTGCTGGTGCGGAAGCGTTCGTTGCTGGTCGGAGGCTGTGGCATGCGCACAAATCCGAGTGGTGAGGTGCAAGTGGGGTGCAGGTAAGGTGTCCCGCACCCTGCGATCATGCTTCACACCTTGTGTTTGTGCGAGACATTTCAAGTGCGTGGCGAAAGAAGTGACTCACCCTTTATCTAGCCATCACCCACACTTTTTCACACGCAGCCAACATCGCTGTCGCAGGTCGTCTCAAGTGATGTTGCATTAAGACGTGAGTTCTACGCCAATCGCTATTGCAGCGGCGCCAATCCCGAATGCGCGCGCACCGTGGTCATCAGATATTGGTAGGCGCCTTCGCGATCCTGCGGCCGCAACGTTGTCAGCAATCGAGCACTCACCGCCGCGAGCGCGGTCAGAACGTCGCCAGGCTGCACGTGATCGGGCAGGTGACGCATGACATCATTGATGCGGTTGGCGATGTCGACGGCGAGCTCGGAATCGGCGGGCATGATGGACTGCCTTTATATCCGGGCGCGAGATAGCGAGCCGATAGCAGGCGCGCGGTCAGACTTCAAAGGGGCCGCCAAACGCCCTCGATCAGGTTCCGATCAATGGGACCCCAATAGCGTCCGTCGAAGGATTGCTCGGCGTCGCCCAGCAGCAGCACCTCATGCTCTAACAAGGCCCGGCACCCGTCCCAAGCCCGCAGCGGCGCGCCGGCGCTGTTATGGACGCGTCTTGGAATCGCAAACCCGTCATTGACGGTAAGCGCATCGCCCTCGGCGCAGACGCGGTCGCCCGCGACAGCGGCGACGCGCTTGATGAAGCGATCCCGTGGCCCCTCGAAATCACGCGCACGCGCCGCTGCCGGCGCCACGTCCGCGGCGCGCACGGTCACGAAAGTCCCGCGGTCGATGGGCGCGTGGGTCCGGATGTAGAACCCGACGGGCACGGACGGCGTGTGGTTATAGAGAAGGCGGTCGCTCGCGGCTGGCAGCGCAAACGCAATCAAGGCGGCGCCCGCCGCCGCGCCCGCCAGCAACAGAATGAGCAAACGCCTCTTTTGCACGAGGCGAGGCTGCCTTTGCCTCACCGGCGCGCCAAGGGGATGCACCCGGCTGGCGCGCCGGCCTCGGATCAGTATTCGCTTGGCAGGAAGATGACGTCGTTCTGGAGCCAGAGGGTGATTTCCGGCAGCGGGAAATCGGTGAATGAGATGGCCTGGCTGGTGACGAGGCCATGATCGCCGTCCTCGCAGGTGAGGCGCGCCGTGCGGTCCTCCGCCACTTTCAAAATCCACACCTGGAATTCTTGCGCGCGCACGCGCGCGTCGTGTTGGTGCGAGACGATGGCGTCCAAGAGCCAATAAGCGCCGCCGGCTTCGGCGACGTACTGAGCGCCGTCGGTATAGGTGATCGAAGGATAGAGCGGATGGCGATACCAGCATTCGCTGCCGGTGAATTGCGCGAGATCGCTCGCGCGCAGCGTCTTCGAAGACATGCTGTGTCTCCTCAATGATTGAATTTTGATTGGGGGACGCCGCCCCGGTGAACCGAAGCGGCGTCTCGCGGTTCAGGCGGCGGCCGCAGTGTCGGCCATGCCAAGCGACTTGACCGCGCCTTCAGCGGGATCGATGGCGACGAACACCTTGCCGATCCAGCGGCCGGTCGCCTTGTCCTTCCAGCGGTCGTGGCGCAGCACGCCGGTGACCTCGGCCAGCACGTCCTTACGCATGGCTTTCGCAGCTTCTTGGCTCCGGGGGCAGTAGATCTCGACGGTGAAGCGGTCGCTGCGTTCGCCGCTGCGAACTTCGAGCCAGAGCGAGACGATGTCGGTTGAGCCGCCGCGGAATTCGAGCGTGCGAGATTTTGGATCGTCGATGAGTTTGCCGGTGAGGGTGACGCGGTTCATGTCTGTCTCCATTGAGCGCCCGCTTTGTGACGGGGCCGCGGGAGCTCGCCCGCGACGGCGCCTTTCGCGCCCGGCCATGAGGCGGCGGCTGCAAGGAGAAAATGGTGGGGCCCGCGTCCGTCAGGACCGAAGGCGGCGAAGCCGCGCGGGGAAACGATTTTGTCCTTGTGGACGACGACGGCCGGGCGGAGATGGCGACGGCGTGGGTGAGCTCTTGGCGCGCGTGCTCGGAATGCGGGCGCTCGGAGGCGGGGTCTTGAAGCGCGCTTCTGCGGCGCACGCGAATGCTATGATCCTCGATGGGTCCGCTCTAGTGCGCCACAGCCCGAGCCCAATCGTTCCAGTCTGGATGACCATCCGGCGGAAGCGCGATCTCGCACGCGATCGAGGTCTCGACCCGCGCCTGCAGCCGAGCGGCGGCGGCGAGACCTGCCTCGTCATGGTCGGCGGCGATGACGAGCTTGTCGATTCCGCGCTTAGGAACGCCCAGGCGCCGGCGCCAAGCGCGCGTCTTGCCGAGAGCGCGGTCTCTAGTCCTTCAGCGACGATGAGCACATCACCTGGCGCATCGATGCGAACGTAATGACCCATCAGCTTGCCAATAGTGCGCCGCGGCGTCGCCAGCGCCGCTTTGGCCGCGCCATGCGCGGTCAAAAGCGTGACCTGAATGCCTTCAAGGACGCCGTCCTTGTTGACGAGACCAGCGATCAGGGCAGGGCGCCGTTCACGGTCTTCCAGGCTCGTCATGCGAGGGTGAAAGCGGAGCACGTCAGCTCCGGGCAATTCGCCCTCGATGGCGCGTGCGCGCAAGTAGCGCTCGCCGACTGTCCCGGCGACGGCGACGGACTCCTCCCACAAACGCAGCACGCGCGCGCGCCGGTCTTCGTCGCGTTGGTCGACTTGAACGCGCACGATCGGCTCGGACACTGCGGCGTGTTCGTCCTCGGTCTCCAGGAGCGAGACCGAGCGATCGCCGGGACCGTGACCGGGACCACGGATGAGTGCGCGCCGGCCGCCCTCAGAGAGGACGCCGCCCATGGCATCGACGATGCGCTTAAGCTTGGACATGGAGCTCGTCCGGCGCCGGGCTCTTAGCGAGCAGCCAGTCGACCGCCAGCTGCGCTTGCGCCGCGGCGTGGAAGAACGCGCGCTTGTCGGATTGGAGAAGGCTCATCCAGTTCTCAATATAGGCGGCGTGGTCAAAGATGTGATCGGGCGGCAGCCGCAAATGGGCACCCAGAATCGCCGCGCCGATTTCGGCGACCAGTTCTTCGGCGGCGATCGCTTGCTTGAACCGCTTGGAGAGATCGCGCCCGACGCGGTGGGGTGCGGCGGTTGAATGCACCGCTTCGTGGTTCAAGGTCGCCGCGTATGCTTCGGCGTCGTCGAATGCGGCCAGCGGCGGCATGCCGATGACGTCGCGGCTCGGAACATAGCAAGCGACATCGCGCGTCAGAATGCGCGCGATGCCGAGCTTCGCGAACCATTGCTCGTGCGCAGCGATTGGCAGCTGCGCCTCATCCGAGGGCTTTGGATAAAAACGCTCCGGCAACCCTTCGACTTGGTCTGCATTGAAGGCGACGTAGGATTTCAGGAAACGGAAGGCTGTTTCGGTCTCGCCGCCGTCGGCGCTAGCGCCGTGCGCTGTGGCGCTGCCATAATAGACGACGATCTCGCCGCGCTCGCCCTTGCGCACGCGCGCCCAAGCTTGATTGCCTGATTGAACGTCAGCCAATAGGGCGAAGCGTAGCCGCGCGCCGCGCTCGCAAACCAAAGCATGATGGTGTTGACGCCTCGATAGCATTCGCCGGTTGCGCGTCGGGGGAGGGCAAGGCCGGTGCGGGCGCCATCCCAAGGCTTGCGCCATGGCATGACACCGGCATTGAGGCTTGCGAGAATCTTGGCGGTGATGTCGGCGGCGATGTCGCGCCGCTGCGCCACGCAATGCGTGTCAGACATTGGAAGTCTCCTGGGGTGTTGGCAAAGCGCCCGCGCGGGTCGCTCCCGCACGGGACGCCCCGCGTTGCTCAGTGTTGGGGTGACGCCGCCGCTTAGGGCGCTTCGCCAGTGACGGCGAAAGCGCCTTCGCGCATCGGCGTGATGAGGCATTCCGGGAGCCAGCGGCTTTCAGCGAACGCCTTCGCCACGGCGTCTGCGAACGCGCTCTTCTTCAGCTTCGCCAGCGCCTTGAGTTTCGCGGCGCGTTCTTTCTCGCCGAGTTTGGCCAAGCCTGGCGCTTCGGGGAGGGCGTCCAGCGCATATTGCTTCGGCGTGCGCATCCAGAAGTCGGAACCCGCCGACCAATGCGTGGCCATGTCGAGATCGATCGCCGCCGCGATCAGGTCGCTGGCGCGCTGGCGCCCATCGTCGCGTGCGCTCGCGCCGTCGTGGGTGAGGTCGATGGTCTCGGCCACGAGGACGGCCAGGCAGGCAATGAGCGCTTCGCAATCGAGCGCTAGACATTCTCCAAAGCTCTCCGGCATGGCGCGCGCCGATTTGAGCGTCTGCAGGAACTCGCCGTCGCCGAAGTCGCGCGGCGTTGAGCTGATCTCTGGGCCGACCAAATCGCCTTCGCCTGCGCTCTGTTGCGACAGCAGGCAAACCACGAGCGCCAGCGCTACATGGCCGTCACTGGCGACGCCCGCGCGAATGGCGCGCGTGCGGGCGAGCGTGAGGTCGCGAGTCAGCGCCTTGCTTAGGCCCGAGCCCATCGGTGCGCCGCCATCCGCTTCGTCGTCGTCGGGCTTGTCGCCCGGTGTGGCTTGCTTGCGGAGCTTGTCGATCGCCTTCATGTCGCCGCGGCGAATGAGGCCGCGTACGATCTGCGCCTTGCCGTCGCGGTCGACGCCGATGACGACGCCGGCGTGCGCCATCATCGCGCCGTCACAGCCACGCGCCTCAGTGATGTCGTCGCGTTCCTGGTCGAGCTTGTCGCGTTCGTTCCAGAGTGCGTCGGCGGCTTCGCCGTCTTCCATGTCTTCAAGTTCGCCGTCGATGCGCTCGATCTCGGCGTCGAGCGCCGCCATGCGCCGTTTTCCCTGGCCGTGAGCTTGCGTTGTGTGGCGCGGAGGCGTTCGGACGCGCAGCCCTCGATGTGACCGCCCGCGAGATTGATCTCGGCCCAGCCCCAGCCTTCGGCCAGCACGGCGTCGCGCAGCGCTTCGGCTTTTGCAAACGCCAGGCGCTGTATGATGTCGCCGTCGTCTAGCAGCACGACATCGTCTTCGAAGAGATCTTTGACGATGCGCCCGCCAGCTTGCGTGTAAGCCTCGATGCCGACGAAGAGCGCCAGGCGATCGCTCGCCGGTGTCCGACCTTGGGTGAGGGCGCTTCGCACCGCGTGCGTGTTTGAGATCGGCTTGCTCAAGCCCTTGAACACCCGCTCCTGCGCGGTGTGATCTGGATCGAGGCAGAAGGCGCGGGCGACATCGAGCGTGAGTTCACCCTTGCGATAGGCGGCGCGGATACGCGGGCTAAGCCGCGCAAGTGCAAGGCGCTGCTCGACATGGCGCACGGTGGCGCCAAAGCGATGCGCCACATCTTCAGCGGAAGCGCCGCCATCGACGAGCGCCGCATAAGCCTCGACTTCGTCCATGGCGTTCATGTCGACGCGCTGGACATTCTCGGCGAGGGACGCTTCCACGGCCGCAGCGGCGTCAACGACATGGCAGGGGACGGGCCAGTCCTTGGCCCGCTCGCCTTGGCGGACGAGCAGCTTCAGCGCCGCGTGCCGGCGTGCGCCGGCGACCACGGCATATTTGCCTGTGTCGCGTTCGGTGACGGTGAGGTTCTGCAAGAGACCGTGCGCGGCGATCGATGCGGCGAGCGCATCGATGTCGCGCTTGCGCTCGGTGCGGCGAACATTGTCCTCGCTCTCGACGAGCTTGTTGAGTGGGATGTGTTGAATGTCGGACATCAGAGTTCGAGCCTTTGGAACGAGACCCGCGCGGCGGAGATGCCGGCGCGGGGTCGCTTGCGCGACGGCTCGTCACCAAGGCCCGCGCCCCAGAGGGGACCTGGGTCGAGGGCTCATCTTTGAGAGCGGAGCGTCCCTCGACGCAGGGCCCCGGCGCGGGCACGGCCTCTCCGGCGCGCAAGCGAGCACGCGCCTGACGCGCGAGTTGGGGAGATGCACACGCGTGCCTACAGCGCGCCTCTTGCAAGACAGGCGAAGTCCGCTCTTAGTAGGCAAGACACAACTGGAGGTTTGCCATGCCTGCCAGCAAGATTGCGCTGGATTTCCTCGACTTCTGTGAGAAGCAAACGAGCGCGCAGATCATCGAGGATCGATTTGTCTCAACGCTGCAAGCGCTCGGCTATGAATACGTCGCTTGCGCGTCGCACGTAGATCCGCTTCGGCCGCGGCCGGGCGGAGTCAGCGTGCTCAATTATCCTGTCCCTTGGGTGCAGCATTATTCGGAAGCGGACTTCGCGCGGATCGATCCGGTCTTCCTGGCGGCGCGCATTATGTCCTTGCCATTCAATTGGGTGGACTGCCTGGCGAAGATGCGTTTGAGCCGCGAGCAAAAGCGTGTGTTGGATGAGGGCGCGCTCTACGGACTCTCAAAAGGCCTTACCATTCCGCTGCGCTCGCCTGATGTGATTCCTGCTTCTTGTTCGCTCATCGCCGGATCGGACGGTGTCGATCCTTTGGCGATGGCGCACATTCTCATGATCGTAATTTACGGACATGGCGCCATGCATCGCCGGCTCAATCCCGATGCGCTTGCCGATCCTGTTGTGCTGGCGCCACGCGAGCGCGAATGCCTGACGCTCGCGGGCTGCGGCAAGAGTGATTGGGTGATTGGCGAAGTGCTGGGCGTAAGTTGGCGAACCGCCCACAACGCCATTGAGCGCGCCAAGAAACGCTACGGCGTTTCCTCCAGGGTGCAGGCGGTGGTGCGCGCGGTGTTCGATGGCCAGATCATGGTGGACGATCTGACCGGCTAGTCGATTCGAAAAGAGTCAATAGGTCCCGTGGGACCAATTACGCGTCGGCGAACGTCTCCGCATGCTCGTCCAAGAGCGGTTGGAGGCGTCATGATCTACATCGTATCGGAAGAAAACCGGCGACGGTTTCATCACTTGCTGACCGAGATGCACCGCCAGCGAAAGCAGGTGTTTATCGACAAACTCAAATGGCGCCTGGAAGAAAGTGCCGGGCTCGAAATCGACAGTTATGACTGTCACGACGCGATCTATCTGATTGAGGCCGGAACGCCGACGTCTGGCGTCAGTGTCTCGGCGCGGCTCTTGCCCACGGTGCGTCCGCACCTGCTCAGCCAACAATTCGCCGATCTCTGTGAAGAGGGGCTGCCTGCAGGGCCCGGTGTTTGGGAAGCGACGCGGTTTTGTCCGGCGCCGGATACGCCCGCGGGACCGCCCCGGCGCGACATGCTTGGGCGCATGATCGCCGGCATCATGGAGACCGCGCTTCTCTTCGGCATCGACCAAGTCACCTATGTCGCCGACGCAGCACTTGCGCCGATGGCGCAGAAAGTCGGCTGGGACGTCCGCGCGCTAGGCGCGCCGCGCGGCAATGGCCGCAATCGCATTCAGGCCTTCGTCGCCAGCATCGATGGCGCGGGGCTAAGGCGCGTGCGCGAAGCGTTCGCGATCACCGCGCCGCTGACGCGGTTCGTGCCCGCCGACCTCGCGCGCGCCGCTTAAAGAGAGGAGGGAGAAATGTCCGTTACCGCTCCTGCGGCCAGCGACACGCTCGCCGCTGATCTGGGCGCCCTGCAGCGCGATGGCTTCCTCGTGCTCGATGGGCTCTTGAACGAAGGTCAGGCGAAAGCGCTGGCCGCCGAACTTGAACCCTGGCTGCAACGCACGCCGCGTTGCGAGGGCGACTTCCACGGCTGGGCGACGACACGCGTGAACGCGCTTCTGTCCAAGGCGCCGATGGTGCAGCAATTGGCGTTACATCCTCGGATCCTAGCGCTCGCTGAAGCAGCGCTTGCGGCGGCCTGCGATTGCATGCGGCTCAATATGACCCAGGCCATCCGCATTCATCCGGGACAGAAAGCGCAAGCGCCGCATCGTGATGAAGAAATGTGGCCGGCCGATCCGAACGGCCAGATCTGGTCGCTCAATGTGATGTGGGCGGTCAGCGACTTTACCGAAGCAAATGGCGCCACGCGCCTTTGGCCGCGCAGTCATGTCGAAAGGTTGGGCCGTACTCCGGATCCACAACAAGCGATCCAAGGCGTGATGAAGGCAGGTTCGGCGCTCGTTTACTTAGGAGGGCTCACGCATAGCGGCGGCGCCAACCGCTCCACCGCCGATCGCACCGGTGTCGTCATCGGCTATTGCGCGGGATGGCTGCGCACCTACGAGGAGCAGTTCTTGGCGTACCCGCGCGAGGTGGCGCGCTGGTTTCCGGAAGAGCTGCAGCGCCTCATCGGTTATCGCTGGCATCGGCCCAATATTGGCGGCTGGGAAGGCCAAGACCCGATCGAGTATCTGCGCGACGCCTCCTCCTGTGGCCCGCACCGCGATGCGTTGCCGCCGGCGATCGCTGCCGAGCTAAAGACGCTCATGGCGTCCAGCACTGAATGACATGGCCGTCGATGCGAGTGCGGCGCAGCGCGCCTATGATGAGATAAAGCGCCTGATCCTCGACGGCGCGCTGCCGGTGCGCTCGCGCCTTGACCTCGAGGACTTGGCGCGAAGACTGGGCGTCAGTTCGATGCCTGTCAGGCTGGCGCTCAACCTGCTGAACGCGGAGCGCCTCGTTCGCCCAGGCGAGCACTCGGGCTACGAAGTTGCGCTCTGGCCAGCCGCAGAACTCGCCCAACTCTACGAATGGCGTGGCGCGCTCCTTACGCTTGTTCTTCCCTCGACCGCGTCCGCCCCGGAATTGCAGCGTCTGGCTCGCACGCAACCCTATGCGCAAGCGGTAGAGACCGTGATGCGGATGCTTGAAGGCGGCGCCAACCCAAACCTACGCCGATCTGCGCTCAATGCCGATGAAAGGCTGCGCGCAGCGCGCGTCGCCGAAGCCGACATTCTTGGAGATGTTCAGGGCGAGTTCGAAGCGCTGGTGACCGCGATTGCCCAGAGGACGAAGCGCGTGAGCACTCTGATGAAGTCATATCAACGCCGCCGCATTCAAGCCGCCGAGGCCATACGCGAGCGCATCGCCCTGAAGGCGCTCCCGCCGAATGGTGCGCCGCGGTGAATGCCTACCTGATCTTCATGCTGATCAGCTCGGTGATCGTCGCGAGGCCGCGCATACTCTTATTGGGTGAATGACACCCGAGGGAGAGAGCGATGCGTGATGACCAAGATATCGTTGAACTCGGATCAGTGACCGAGCTCACCCAAGGCTCGTTTATGATGGACCATTACGAGTCGTTGACGATGAAGGATCACTGGACCGACGACTAGGTCTCCATCACGCAGCGCCCAATCCGTAACCTGGCAAAAGGAACCATCAGATGCGCAAGCAAGATGAAGCGCGTGAGCGCGAAGACGTCGTCGATCTGGGCGCCGTCACCGAGGAAACCCAAGGCGTGCCGCTGGAAGATGCCAAGGAAGGCATCAGCACGCGCGACTTCTACACGCCGTGACCGGCGCCGGTGGCGCGCCCAACGGCGCGCCGCCGGGACGCGTGCGCCCGGCGGCAGGAGTGCATCATGCTGTTCTGGGCGATACGGCGATCTTGCTCGACCTTCGGACCGATCGCTACGTCGCCTCGCCGGCGGCCGCGTTCTTGAATGTGCTGGCAGAGGAGGGGCCAAGCGATCCGCTCGTGATCCCGCTTCGCGAAAAGCTCATGAGCCAAGGTCTATTGGTGGCGGAGACCGCACAGATCGTTGGCCGCAATGGTGGTCCCGCCGCCGTGCTCACCGCTTGTCTTTGGGCAGAGCTCTATCTGCGCAGGCGCCGTCTCGATCTAGCGCTTCGCTGGTTTCGGGGGCGCCGGGATGGCGGCGCAAGCATGGCGTCTCATCGCGCGCTCAATCAGTTTCGCGCATGGCGGCCGTGGTATCCGCGGCGAAACGTGTGCCTGTTCGACACTCTGGCGCTCGCCGCGTTCCTTGTGCGCACGGGCGAGCGCCCCGAGATCGTGTTCGGCGTCCGCCATCCGCCTTTCGCCGCCCATTGCTGGCTTGAGGCCGAAGGGCGCATCCTGAATGACGAGGCGGAATACTGCGCTGCCTTCGTCGAGATACTTCGTGTGTAGCGCATGCACCGGCTCGTAGGCTTTAGGTGGCGGCCTGGTCACTTTGAAGGCCGCAAGGCAGCCGAAGCGTACGCCGCGCGCGTGCTGGGTCGTGGAAATTGGCGCCAAGTGGTCAGCACGCGCGGCTTCTTGCTTTTGGCGACCGAGACGAGCGGCGATGTCGAGCCGCTGGTCTTGCCGAACAGTATGGGGCTCGTTGTTGGCGCGCTTTTCACAAGCGAAGGAAGCGACGATGCGCGCGTTTTAGAACCTGACCCGCAGACATGCCGCGCATGGGCTGAAACCCAAGGCGCCAGCCTCGCAAAAACGTGTTGGGGTGGCTACCTCGCCATCCTCGTCGACAATGCGCGCGAGCGCATTTTGATCATCCGCGACCCGATGGGTGCGCGGCCCTGCTTTGCGCGCGAGGAGCAGGGCGACGGCGTGCGTATCCTATTCACCGACTTTGAAGATGTCGCCGAATGGTCGCCGCTGCGGAGCGTAGACGAAGAGTTCGTGCGCCTCTTTCTCGCGCAGCCGCGGATTGTCAATGAGCGAACGGGTCTTCGGGGCGTGCGAGAGATACTGGCCGGCGAATGTTACACGCTCGGCGCCGAAGGCGACTGCGTCAGCCTCTTTTTGGCCGCCGGCGCGCCGGGTCGAACTCGCTGCCGCTAAGACGGAGGATCTGGCCAGAGATCTTCGCTCGCACGTTCTTGGCGCCTGCTGTGCGTGGGCGTTGCTCAACAGGCCGGCGTTGCATCGCCTCTCGGGTGGCCTCGACTCCAGCATTGCACTGGCGGCATTGTCTCAGGCTGGCGGCGACATCGTTTGCGTCAACGAATGGCCGCGCGGGTACGCCGAGGGCGATGAGCGAGAGGCCGCGCGCGCTGTCGCATCGAAGTTCGGAGCGAAACTGGTCGAACTGGAATATGAGCCTCGTGAGATCGACTATCGCAAACTGATGGAGGCGCCGCTTTCGGCCAAGCCCTCGATCGCTACTTTGAGCTTTGCCGATCCGCACTTCCATGACCTTGCAGATGCGGGGAGCTTGCTGACCTCCGGCCAAGGCGGCGATCAAGTCTTCTATCGTTCGCGCGCGGCATGCACGATCGCGGACGCGGTTCGAGACCGGCTGAATCCTGCAGCCGTCATATCGCTGGCGCTCGATGCAGCGCGCGTGTCGCGGCGATCGATATGGCCAGGATTGGCCATCGGCGCGCAATACGGTCTCCTCCGGTCGCCGCGCGCCTATTTACGCAATCTCTTGATGGATGCGGCTCGGGAGAGCGGGCCGCATGCGGCGATGGGCGCGGCAGACGCGGCGCTCGAGGATCCTTGGGTCAGGATGCGCTCGCGCGCGGGCCCGGTGAAGCGATGCGTGCGCTCCTGATCAGCGACCTCCAATATTATCATGGCCCGTCGCTGCCCAGTCGCACCTTCATCCCGGCGCCCGTGATTGCCTCGCAGCCCATTGTCGAATTCTGTTGCTCGATACCCACGTATCGAAGCTACGACGGCGGGCGAGATCGCGCCTTGGCGCGCCTGGCGTTCGCAGATGATCTGCCGGCGTCGTCCGTCGCGCGGCAACGCAAGGGCGACACTACGCGCTTCTTCGGAGCGGTCGCTGCGGCAAACGGTGACTTCATCATCGATGCCTTGAAGGGCGGCGAATTGGTCCAGCGCGGCTTGTTCGACGCCGCGCGCCTTGATGCGAAGCCGCGGCGGGCTGTCTTAGATTTCTCAAATGAGCTGGTCGCCGAACTCTGGCTTCGCCAGATCAAGGCGCGCCACGCGGAGCAGGGTGAGACCCAAGAGATCGCAAGCGCATGAGCTCCCAGCGTTCCGCGCGGTCCGGGTCGCTTTGCATCCTCAGTCATTCGCTCGCGCAGCCAAAAATCAATCCAGGCCATCGCGCGTCTTTGTGCGGCCAGCACATGGCTTGGCCGTGTTTTGGCATGGAAGGCTTCCGGGTAGATATAGGCTTCGACCGCGGCGCCGCGATCGTGGAGTTGCACGTAGAGCGGCATCGCGTGCGGCGCCTCACTCTGTGAGAGGTTCATGAGCAATGGCGTATCGATGCGATCGGCGTAATGGAACGTTGCGTTGTGACGCCACCACGGCGCCATCTGATCGAGATTGGGCGCTTCGAGGCCGGTTTGGCGGAGCTCGGCACGAAAGTTGGCATCCGCCAACCACCAGAAGATGGCGTCAATTGGCGGTCCACTGGCGACGGCCGCGGCGAAGTGGCGATCGCGCAGCGCCCAGTACAAAGTCTCGGCGCCATCGCTCATGCCAGTGATCGCAACGCGATCGGGATCCACGACGCCGGAATTGACCGCGAGAGCGAGGAGCCCGTCGAGCGATGCGAGCTTCATCCGCTCTTCCTCATCGCCGATCAGCATTTCGCGATCCAGTTCCGCGCGCGAGATTTGTTGTTCTCGCAGGCGTGGCTCGGGGCGCTCCAGGCTCAACACCGCGTAGCCTTGGGCGGCGGCCGGAAAGATGGGGTACTCGCCCCCTACGCCTGCATTCAAAAACCCGTGCGAGCGATACTGCACGATGATGGTGGGGTATCTTTGGCCGGCGACATAGTCGCTGGGATAAACGAGATGCGCGTAGGACTGGAGGCCACGCTCATCTTCGAACGCCAGGCGCTCGACCCGAGGAAGCGCGAAGCGCCGCCACTGAGGATTGGGGTCGTAGATGACGGCCAACGCCCCGTCGCGTGTGTCGATCGACACGATGCGGCGGGGCTGCGTGGAAAATTCTTGGAGACAATAGATGAAGGCGCCATGCGTGTTGCACCCATAGAGCCGCTCTTCGGCCAGCCGGACCCGGCGCACGCTCTGGCTCGTTGGCGTCCATACGTAGAGTGAGAGATCAGCAGCCGAGGGACCTTCGCCGCGCGTGAACCACATCGCCGCCCGTCAACGCACCAGCGTCTCTGAGGAGACCGGTGCAGGCGTCGACTGCGCAGAGGATCGAGGCGCCGTCACTCGTTGTGAAAAGACCGCGAGGCGGGCGCGAGACTTGAGAGGCGCCGTCTCGGGCCCCAATCCATGTGTTGCCGCGCCGCGGCGTGCGCAGGAGCGCCGCTTGCGATTCATCGGCCGGGGTTAGCGCTCTGTTGCGGGTGTCGAGATGAAGCCACTGGCGTTGCGCCTCGACGGCGGGCAGAGGCGCCAAAGAAAACCCGGGTTCGAAACTGTCGGTGACGAGGAAGCCGTCGCGTGCGTCCAACGCGCGCTGCGCCTCGACGAGCGCGCGGGACGTTGTTGTCGTGAGGACGAGGCTGTGTGCTGAGGTCCAAGCGAAATCGGTGACGTCGCCGTCTGGTCGAGCAGCGAGGCGTGCGCGCCCCGTCAGGTCGGTGATCCACAATTCCGCGCGCCCCTCGCGTTCGGCGATGAACGCAATGGCGCGGCTATCGGGCGACCAGCGAGGAATGCGATCGACGAGACTTCCGCTCGCTCTGCCCTGATTTCGATGTGGCAGTCCTGCGCCGGCGTCTGCGACGATGCGCGGTGCAGCGCCCGGTCGGGCCGCGGTCACGACAAGGGCGTAGCGGACTTCGTTGCGTTCGAAACCCATATGCGACTGAAACACGGCGAGCCACTCGCCGTCCGGCGAGAGCGCCAATCCGCCTTGGCCGGCGCCAAGGTTTCTGAGCGCCGCCAGATCTTCGATTGTCGGGCCAGACGACGATTGCGCCGCGGCGGGCGCAATCGTTGAGAACAGCACAGCAAAGAGGGCGCCGATGGCTTGGCGTCTCACCATCTCTGGCGCAGCTCCAGCGACACGAAGCGGCCGAGCGGGGAGTGCGCCTGTGCGTCAAAGGCGTAGCCGACAGGATTGTTGGTGAAGGGCGGATCTTCATCGAAGAGGTTCTGCACATTGAGCGTGATCTGCGGGCCGGCACGTTCGGTTTCGCCACTCCAGTCGTAACTGACTTGCGCATCCCAGGTCAGCCATTCATCGACATCGCGCGCGGGTGTACTGATATTGTCGCGATAGTCGTCGACATAGATTGCCGTCAGGCCTGCGCCCCAGCCCTCATTGTTCCACGACACGCCTGCGCGTGCACGCAGGTCAACGGGATAGAAGAGCGTATCCAGCGCATCGATCGGCGTGCTCGCGGGCCCTGTTTTGACGGTGTATTGAAGCATGAGGCTCGCTTGCGCGAACACGTTGAAGTCGCCCCAGGACGTGTCGAACGAATAGCTACTGCCGAAATCGACCCCGCGCGTTCTGAGACTAGCCAAGTTGGACTGGCGATCATCCCAGATCACTTCGACGCCATCGACCGGCACTGCGCCGACGACGGTGTTTGCTTCTGCGAGATAGGCGTCGATCTGAGCTTGCGTTGGGTTGCGGATGAAAACCGTCTCGTATCCGACCGGATTGACGAGTGCTGAGAGAATTGATCCCGGCGGCGAGATACGGTCGACGAAATCGATGTCGTAGTAGGTGGCGTTGAAGCGAAGACCGGAAGCCCAGGCAGGTCTGTAGTCAAATCCAGCGGTCCAGTTCTCGGCGCTCTCTGGACGCAGTCCTGGGTTGGCGCCGCCCAGGATGAGCACGCCAGTTGAGCCGTTCGTCGCGAAGGGATCTTGCGCCGGCGTCGCGAAGGTGAGGGTGCCGACGATATTGCCGCGCAGATATTGGAATTGCGGCGCTTTGAACGATTCGCCCCATGAGGCGCGCAGAGCCAGCTCATCGTTGATGGTCCAGGTCGCGCCGATCTTTGGCGTGGTGGCGTCACCAAAGTCGCTCGCACTCTCCCGGCGCAATGACATCGAGATGTCGAAGCCCTGCACGGCGAAGATATTCTGCTCTGGCCCGATGAGCGGAAGAAAGACTTCCGCGAAGATCGCATCGGTCGTGCGCGCAGATTCAGGCACGCTTGTCGTCACAGTTGTGCCAGTGAACGCCACGCGCGTGCGATGGAGCTCAAGCGTTTCCTCGCGCCGTTCGACGCCGATGGCGAGCCGCGCTTGCCCGCCCCAAAGGCGCATGAAGGGGCCGTCGAGCTTGGCGCCGTAGACGACCATCTCTGAGAGGCCTTCGAGGTGGTCATCGAAGGTCAGCCCGACCAAAGCCGCCGCAGGTGAATTGGCGCCGTCACCAAAGGGGTTGAAGGCTGTGTTGAGGTCGCTGCTCGCCAAGGCTGCGTTGAGCGCGGCGCCCGGGCTGAAGATGTTCAGTTGGTCGGCGGCCGTTTCGTAACGGCTGAGGCTCGCGCTCGCCTCAACGCGCCATTCGTTCGGAAGCTCGTAACCTGCGCCCAGAGCCAGCGAGAGCGTGTCGGCGCGCGTTGAGAAGTGAGAGGGTCCCAGATCGTCGCCCAGATTGTAGTTGATGCGGATGGCGCCTTGACCTGGGAAGAGATTGTTCAGCACGCGGTAGGCGTTGGTTTCGGGCACGACCAAGGTGGCGTTGTTCTGCCAGCGATCGGACTCAGATTCACGGCGCCCGGCTATGAGGTCGACAAAGACGTCCAGACTTGGCGTGATGTCCTGGCGCAAGGTGGCGAAGACGCCGTGATTGGTTTGTTGCGGCAGGAGCGAGTTGCCGGCGTTCAGAGGTCTTTGGTTGACGACGCCTGGCAGTAAATCGCCCGCACTAAGCGAGGTGCCATCCTGGCCTTCCGGTATAGCCAGCACGACGTTGGTCGCGCCGATGCGCGTGATGTTGCCAGGATTGGTGAAGGGCGAAGAGAAGTTCGTGCCGCCCCACGGCCGCAAGTCGGAGGTCGCCGAGAACCAGCGATCGTCCGCGGCAAGTTCGCTGCGATCGCGGTACTCATAACCGATCATCGCCGAGCCGGTCCTCCAAGTCGTGCCGAACACCTGGGAGAAGCCGATTTCGTTGGGCTCGCCCCGCGTCGCTGCGCCGTAGCGAACGGAAGTCTCTGCGCCTTCAAAATCATCGCGCAGAATGATGTTGACGACGCCCGCCACGGCATCCGCGCCATAGGTGGCGGACGCGCCATCCGCCAGCACATCGACGCGTTCGACCGCTGCAAGCGGAATGGCGGAGATGTCGACGAAGTTTCCGAAACCGGCGGGCGCCAAGCGACGTCCATTCAGCAAGGTGAGCGTAGCGTCGGCGCCCAATCCGCGGAGATCCACGGTTGATCCGAAGCTTACATTCCGCCCAGCGTTGATCGAACCGAGCTGGCTGGCTTCGTTCTGACTGCCTGGAAAATTCTGAGGCAGTGTCTGCAGCACGTCCTGTAGGGTCGTACGGCCCGTCTCCTCGATGGTGTCGGCGTCAAGCGTCAGCACGTGCGCGCCGGCAGGCGCGGCGCCGCGAATGCGCGTCCCCGTCACCACGATTTCCTCGTCACTCTCGGCGTACTGGGGGCGGGGGAGGTCCGTCCGCACAACGCGATCGCCAGCGATCTCGATGCGCGGCGCGCCTTGCGGCAGCAGCTGTGCGAGCGCCGCTTCCGGGGTGAGCCGCCCGCGCACGGCGCGCGATGTCATGCCTGCGATATCTTCCTGCGAGAAGAGGATTTGCAGGTCCGATTGCTCGGCGAAACGGAGCAGCGCGGACGAAAGCGGCTGAGCGGGGATGTCGTAATCGCGCTCGGCCGTCGCGACGCGCGAAGTCTCATCAGTCGATTGCGCGAAGGCCGGTCCATTCAGAGCCAGCGCTGAAACGGAAGCGAGCGCCATCACAATCAGCGAGCGCGCGCCGTCGCGGCGCATACGCGCCGAAGAATTGCCCATGGTCTTCCCCCTTGGCCGCTCTGAAGTTGGCGGCTTTGAAGGGAGGGACGTTGGAAATCGCCGGATTTAGCAGACGGACTGCAAAAATATTTGCTCTAGAGCGATCTCGGATCGCTACCAGTAGTCCCGCAGAAATTGAAACCGGGTCCGGCGGCACTAACTAACTGGGCTTACTTGATGGAAGAGCTACGATGGCGCGTTGTGTGTTTTGCGAAAATGAACTGAGCGCGGCGACGAAGCCTGAGCACATCCTCCTGAACGCTCTTGGCGGTCGCAAGACGACGCGGAACGCGATCTGCTCCGACTGCAACAATCGCTTCGGCGGAACAGTAGACGACATCCTGGCCCAGCAAGCGGCGGTGGTCCGCAATATGTTGCGGTTGAAATCCGGCACGGGCAATGCGCCGCCGATGCTGCGCAACCTTCAGGCGGGGCAAGAGCGCATCAACATAAATAGCGACGGGCAGCCCGTGAGGTTGGGTCAGCCGTTCGACATTGTTCGCGACGCGTCGGGTAAGGTCCTGGCGGTCAAGGGGGTGGAGACGACGTCGGCCGAAGACATGCGACGCTTGATTCCGCATTTGGCGGCGATGCTGAACCTTTCGGAGGAGAAGGTCCGCGAAATCATCGCGGCGTCGCCGGCGACGTTCATTTCCAAGCGCCCGGATGAAATCAAGCACGAGCTTCGGTTCGGAGGTGAGGCGATGCGGTCGGTGACCAAGTCGTGTCTCGTCTTGATTGCGGCGGCACTTGGCTCGGAGCTGGTGCGCACGCCGGTCTTTGCCGAGGCGCGCGACTTCGTACTGAATGGCGCGGAGAAGTTTCTGCAATCGCGCGTGGGTTTCGATTCAAGGGCGTTGCCGATCGAGCAGGCGGTGCGCGCGAAGTTCGACCCGTTCTTCAACTTGATCTACGTGCAGTCCGACGCCAACGGGCGCGTGATCGGACATTTTACGCTCCTGAATGCGGTGGCCTGGCAGATAGTGCTGGCGGAAGCCGGCGGACCGCCCAATCTCAAGTTGGTGCTCGTGTCGAACCCAGAAGACAACGCCGTCTGGTCCGATGATGCATCGCAAATATCCGACGTCGACATGGCGTGGCTAGAGACGCCTCAACGATCCAACGCTGCGTCGCTTCAGCGGATCGAAGCGATCGTAGCGCATCACGTGAAGGTCGAGGGAGCGAAGGCGATTGATCACATCATCAATCAGGTTCGGCGCCGGTATGCGAAGGACGACGAGGCAATCCCGCCCGAGCAGCATGACGCTTTTGAGCACGAGTTGGCAGACCGGCTAGCGCGTCATGCATTGGCGTTGCCGTATGAACGAGAATTGTCGCCAGAAGAGGTCGCCGCCTTGGCCCAGCCAAAGAGCACGCAATCTTGAGGCCCGGCTCACGAGGTCTTTCACGGCACTAGAGCGTCGCGGTCGAACTCAGCACGATCTCGCCGTCGCGCCGTTCTGAGCGAACGGCGAGGTTGTTGTTGAGGAGTGTTAGGAAGGCGTCGAGATCAGCGGCGCGTACAAGTCCGCCCACCCGGAGATCGGCCAGCGCCGGATCGGCGAAGGTAAAGCGCACGCCGCTCTGACGTGTCACATCGGCGACGGCCTCGGAGAGCGGCGTGTTGTCAAAGGCGAGCATGCCATCGCGCCAGGAAAGACGCCGTTCCAGCTGATCGGCGGAAACGGCTCCCACTTCGACCGTTTCCCCAAACACGATCTCGCTGCTGGCGCCGGCTGCAACTGGCGGCGATCCGCCAAGCCAGGTACGCCGCGACGCGCGGGCGCCATCCGACAGCAGCGCCACGCGCGCACCTTCGGGCAAGAGCTTCACCAGGATTTGGCCACTCGCCGCTTTAATCTCGCCGGACGGGGTGGTGATGGAAAAGACGCCGGCGCCGCTCTCAGCAATCGTAAACAGGGCTTCGCCGGCAGTCACGCGGGCTTCGCGGCGGTTCTGGCCAATGCGCGCTTCGATGCGCGAGCTTGCGTTGAGCAACACGCGCGTGCCGTCGGCCAATGCGATTTCGCGCCGTTCGCCAATACCGGTCTCGAACGCCTCGGCGTCGCCGCCGGACAGCGCGATATAGCTTCCAATCCCGACAGCCACTACGCCCGCGCCCGCGGCGAGGGCGCGGCGGGAGATCATCGGCGCATCGTCATTGGCGGGCAGATCGAACGCCTCCAGCCGCGCCAGCAGGTCGAGCTTATGCCAGGTTCGGCTTGCGAGCTGGAAGGCGGCGCGGTGCTCTTCGGATTTGGCAAGCCAGCGGCGAAAGGCGCGGACATCGCGGGCGTCGAACGCGACGCCATCGAACTTCACCACCCAATCGGCGGCCTCACGTCCGATCCGCTTCTCCCTTGGGCTGGTCATCAACACTCTCATCGAGCCCGGCTCGTTCGAAGGCCTGCATCGCCTCTGCGCATTTGGCAAGCGCGCGGGAGAGATAGCGCGGCACGCTGTGGCGGGGAATGCCAAGCCGTTTGCCGATCTCCTCGTGCGACAGGCCCTTCAATTTGAACATGACGACGGCCAAGCGCTCCTTCTTCGGCAGCGCCAGAAACGCGCCCGTCATATGGGCGAAGCGCTCGCCCTCGATGAGCATCTGCTCGGGCGTCAAACCGCCACCGACGCCCAGCCGATCCAGTTCGCCTTCGTCTACGAAGGAGAGGCCGCCGCGCTCGTGCTTGCGTAATTCATCGATCGCCAAATTGCGGGTGATGCGCGCAAGATATGCCCGCGGCTCTTCGATCTCGGCCTCGTCCACCTCCAGCATCTTCGTGAAAGCGGCCTGGACCACATCCTCAGCGGCGATGCGCCCGCGGAAGCGCCGGAGCCGCCGCAGCAGGCGAGGGCCCTCAGTGGCAAAGAGGCGGGCGAGATCAGCCGGCTTCACCGAACGCCTCCCGGAGTTCCAGAAGCCGAGCAACCAGCCGGTCGAGTTCACTCACATGGAAGGTCTCGACCAGACCAACGGTTTCTGATCCCTCTCGCTCGCCATAGACCAGTCCGGCCCAGACGAAGTCGCCCTCAGCCAGCATTGTTGCGAGAGCGGTGTGATCTGCCGTGGCCGCGTGATCAACGCAGCGGATGACGGCAACGCGCCCTGTGTGGAGCGCCACGGCCACATCGGTGGCGCGGGCCGTGCCCAGCACTCGGGCGAGCGACCGAAAACCGCTGCTGCGCAGCCCTTTGTCCAGCGCCTCGACGCACGTCGGGACCAAATCCGATGCCATGTGGCCCATGGCTCGGAGTCTAGTTGATCCCTCTTCGGGATCAACCTGAAACCTGCTTACCCGGGATGCCCACCGCGAAAGCTGCGGGAGGGCCGGGTGGCGTCAACTTTGCGAGATCCGCGCTACCGAGCAATCGTTGCTCGGCTTATCGCTTTGCGCAAAGACGCTGGGCTGAATCAACGCGAGTTGGCCACGTTACTTGAGAAGCCGCAATCCTATGTGGCCAAGGTCGAGTTGCACGAACGGCGGCTAGACATCGTTCAGTTTGTTGAATGGCTGCGCGCCCTCGAAATCGATGAACGAAAATTCTTCGCCGATGTCTTGAAGGACATCCCCGTACAAAAACGGAAGCGGTGAACAGCGCTCCGGGGCATTTTCCGAAGTAAAAGACCGGTGCTGCATCGGCCAAAGCGGACGCAAGGAAGACCCGCCGGGCGCCCTTGTAAAGGCGTGGCGGTGTTTTCGATTTAGCCAGACCTGCGATCCGAGTCGCTGCTATAATCGGGCGGTGTTGATGGGAGCGCACTTTGGCCTTCTTTTCGAACGAAACCGACATTGAGGCACCGTGGCCCTCACTCACCGAACCGGTGCTAGTGCTGGGTGAAAAGTGGTCGTCCGCGCACTTTGACGCCTTGTGCGTCGAGGACCGTTCGGCGGTGGCCGACGGTTTCTGGGAGATCGCCGATCTCGTCGCGAGTGAGTGGCTCGCTGATAAGACGCGTCGGCCATACTCTCGGATCGCGGCGGCCAAGAGTTTGCCGTTGCTGTTCCTCTATCGTCATGCGCTTGAGGCCACCATGAAAGCGATGCTGGCCGATTATTCCGAGGAGGGCGAGGTTCAGATTGCTGCCTACGGACATAATCTGCCGCGTTTGTGGGCCAGGTGCCGCGCGTTGTTATGGCCGCACGACGATGCTCCCGGCGACGACTTGGTCGCGGCAGAGCGAGCAATTTGGGCTTTCCACGATGTCGATCCGCACAACGACGCTTTCCGCTATTCGCACGATCGCAAAGGGAGGCTGATCGAGCGTCGCCGCGAGAGCATTGACGTGAGCGCGCTGCGGCAGGCAATGCAGGGCGTCGCGAACTTCTTTGACTGCGCTGACAGCGAGCTACACCTGCAACGACACGGTTACTGACGTTCGCGCCGGTGCCCTAAGGTTCGCTAGTGTCCTGTTCGATGGCGGTTGCGAGTGCGCCGACCAGATAGCAACGTGAATCCGGGTCAGAAGGCGGCGCAAACATCATCGGCTGCGGCGCAGAGAAGACGACCGCGCCGCGCATGTGCGCATCCTCTGGGAGTCCCACGCCCGCAAAGTGGTGCCGGTGTGCTGGCGCATGAATGCGACCCGGTTCAAATGCCTTTGAAGCTTTGTCACCTTGCCGGGTGCGCGTTCGCCTGGCGAGAAGTCGCGAATCCGGTCGGCGACCTCAGCAACAGTCCGGGAAAGACTCAGGTCCTTTGCTTCAACCAACCAGAGAATTTTTCCGCCGGGGCGCCAAGCCACCACGTCTATGTCCCCGAGCGATGGAATGTTCTTGGTCTTAGCCAACGCTCCCGGGCGAATATTGGCGCGCGCTTTGAGTCCGCGCTGTTCGAGATAACTCGCCACTTCGATATTGAACGCATCACCCAGTTTATGGCCGGCGCGCCCCACCCACGAACGCATTTCCGCCGATGACCAATAGTCCTGAGATAAGCGGCCTTCCCACGCGGCGTCAATTTGGTATCGGATCGCCTCTTCAATGAGGATAGGCGCGCACACGACTTCGGCGCTTTCATCGCGCTCCAACTCAACGATTGGACGCGCGGCGAGTGCGAGCCTCCGGCCGAAACGCCAAGGCTCGATGTCGCTTTGCCTTAGGCCCTTTGGCGCTTTCTCCCACCTGGGCCGTACGCGCAGCAGCAGGCGCTCGAGAACACGTTGCGCGGCCTCTCTCGGTACGCTCGCGTCACGCACGATGAGGCTCTCGACGATCGAACGAGGCAGCGTAATTGAGACGCTGCCGGCCTCGAGGCAAGCCCTGGTGAGTGTTTGCGGGATCTCAATGGCGCTTCGATGCTGACGCCGAACTCGGCTTCGACCGCGCGCTTGAAGAGCGGATCGACATCCGGCGCTTCGGCAGGCACGTCAGGACGCCGGGCAATCTGAAAATCGACGTGCGCGTCGCTCATCATCTTGCTCATCGGTGTCTGGATGACGTCGCTAAATTCACGCCGTGTCAGCACGTCGCCGCCAGGGCTGAAGGTGATGGACGGCGGCGTCAGGCCAGCTTCGATCTCATTGGCGGTCTCGGCGAGATGGACCAGCGTCGAGGCAGCGGTCATGAGTTCGATCATGTCCGCAGCGCCCGGTACCAGGCGACCCTTCGGCCGCGTTTGCGCCGCGGCCATTTCCGCAACAATGCGGGAGCTCATGCGTACGGCATTGATCCGTAAGGTCTGCTCGTACGCCACGCGTCGAACATCTGGCGTGTCGCCATGGAGCCCGAGCTGCGCGCGGTAGGAACGCCGCCAGGCTTCCTCCTCATATGTAGCAGATTGGCCGGCTTCGAGCGCGGCGCGGATGATGTCCTCGCGTCTGTAGGTGCGCACAATCTTGTTGAGCGCCGTTCCCATATTCGAAACCATGGTGTGTAGAGCTTGCACGCAAGCCTCTACGCCCTGGATGCGCTGACCCGGCATCGGTCCGCCCAGTAGCGTATCAAGATTGGTCTTGGCGAGAGATTCGGCCGAGGAGCTGATTGGGTCGAAGCGGCGCGAGCGCGAGCCGATGATGTCGCGCGCCGTTACGGCCGCAACGGCGCGGAGATGACGAGCATCAGGGCCGCCGACGGTGCGGTTGGCGATTTCAAAGGAATCGATATCGGCCCCGGTAAGTGAAGCCATACCGTCCGCGAGCGCGCCGACGAGGGCGCGTTCTGCCACGTTGTCTTCGCATCTCAAGAATGCGTTCCATTCGGGACCGCAGGTCAGGACGATGCAATTGATGCTGCAATCGACGAACGGTTCGAGCAAGTCCGGAGTGCAATCGCTCCTCCGGCGGTTCGCCCCAATCGCCCTCGGATTCGATGATGTGAAGCCGGACTGAAAACGGTGAGGCGGGTAGGGCGGCGTGGCGATCGTCTTCCAGCACCCGGATAAGGCGTGCAGCCCAATCCATCACCGCGCTCCAGACCTGATAGCTCCAACCCAAAGAGCTGCGGCTGCGTTCGGCGTCGACCAGAATCCAGCAGGGCGCCCCGGCGTCCACCGCTCCCATGAAGCGGGTTGATCGGATCGCGCCGATCGACACGTATTGGCGATCGCTTGCAGCATTCGGGAAATAGGTGTCGGCCTGTTTTCGCAGCACACGGTCAAACCCGCCCACGGGCATTGGCAGGCTCCGTGATCCGAGACGCTCTTGCGCCGCGACACGGGCGGCCGCCACTTCACCTGGAGAGAGCATGATGGGATCGCCGGGTCGCAGGCGTATTGCGTGCTCCGGGATGAGCTGATGCCTGTTCTCAATCCACCAGCTGAAGAGGTTCAGGACGCCGTTAACGTAGCCTAGCCGAAACCCGCGACCCGCCATCACGCGTTCGAGCGTCAGAAGCCGCCAGAGATCGACGATGTTGCCGGACTTGTTGGCGCCAATAGTTGCAAAGTCAGCGCAATCGGCGCCGCAAAGATCCCATCCGCGCGGCAGACGGCCAGGTCCAGGCATGCTCATTGCGCGGCCCCAGCCACAGCCCATAACCAGAGTCAGACCCTGGCGATAATCGCCTTCCTTCTTGGCGTTGGCGTGCGCAATCCGGATCGCGTGACGAAGCATGCGCGACAGCGCGCGTGCGCCCTTCGTGGGCTTTAGAATGTCGCCCGGCGCGAACCCGTCCGCTACCGCGAATATGTGCACCCACCGGCCCGGTTCGATCTGGATCACTGCGGTTCGAATGGCGAACTCGCCAACTTGCTGCGCCGGCGCGTCGATCGGCATACGCATCAATCTTGTCTCGTCGACGCGTTCGAGTGCTTCGCGTAGCAATGCTCGCTGAAAATATTTTGCGCCCGCGTCGCGAGCAAATTGCGCGAGGCGGAGGCGAATAGCCGTCGCAAGTGCACCGGGCGAGACAATGATTAACGCACCGTCATCGCCTAAGAGTAACGGCTTACGGTCGAACACCGTACCACCTGGACGTCGGCGCAACGCACCGACATGCTCGCGCGGCTTCGCGGTGAAGGGCGCGAGGTCCTCGATGCTCATGCCCATCGCTGCCAAGCGCCTCCGGTCGAACGTCACGATGGCGCGGAGACGACGTTGCTCGCGCTCCGATGGGACCCGAACCGTTCCGCCGTAATCGCCGTCGCCCACCTCACCTGGAGCAACACCAGCGGTGCGGGGCGATGGCGTCCATAACTGCAACAAACGATAGACGTCGCGCGCTGCCTCTTCGCGGCCCAAGCCGTCCGGCGCCGCCTCACTCGCTGACAAAAGGGTCTCTCGATGTGGAAGGCCGCATGATCCCAGGCGCCGCCAATAAGAACGAACTCGCCGTTCTCAGTGACCACGCGTGCGGCGAAGGGATCCTCAGGCGGGTCTTCAAGTCTTGAGACACGACTTTCATGTGCGAAATGATTGAGTGTTCGATCTAGTTCACTGTGTGTCGGCAAATCGGAACGGCGCCCGATCGCCTCGATCGCGCGAGAGTACATCTCGATGCGCTCGACATTGGCCTGCCAACGGGGATCGCTCATCATGCCGCTTAGCAACGCCACGGTGTCGACTGGAAGCGCTTGGAGCCGCTCGCGCAGTTCGGGTGAAAACTCAAACATCTGCGCCGGCGTCTGCGGGAGCCTGAACAAACCTTCCAACAAGGCGGCGACCGCGGTCTCTGTCATCGTGTTGCGCCGGCAGTGAGTTCACGGATGCTCTGATCGGCGGGGGAGACGACGAGCGCACGCGCAAATGCCGTGACGGGCAGCGCGCCGATATGGGCCGCTTCGATGACGGGCATAATCGTGTGTCCGTAGGCCTTCTCGTCGCGCCAGCGCTGGATCAATTGCGGCCCCGGGATGAAGTCCGCCAGATGGGACGTATCGACCTCAATCCAGATCGTTGCTGACCAAGCCTTGATACAAGGGACGAACGTGCGCCAGTCGCTGAGAGGATAGTCACGTTCATACGTATCGGGTTCGAAAGGCTCGAACTGGAAGAGGCTGACTCCCCCCAGATGGCGCGCAAAGGGATAGTGCTTCGGCCCCGCGCCCGTCTTCCAACGGTCCGCATCATCGATGGACGGTTCTGGCAGAATCGCGCCGCTTAGGAGGATGTCGGCGTAACGATCGTGATGCGTGCAGTGCCATACGACCTTCGAAACGATCGAAAGCACGCGAGGGCGAAGCGCGGCAATTGCGTCGATGAGATCCTCTTGCACAACACGCGAATGGTACAGCGAATCGGTTGCTGCCGCCGATTGAGATTTCAGCGCCTGCGCGGCTTTGCGCGCTTGCCCGTTCGCAGATCGATACCGAAATAAACGCCCGAATCGCACCCGTTTCGAAATTCGTCAGCGCTCAGCACTTGGCCGTGTTGACCGCCGCAAAGCGCACACTTTGGTTCCGCGGTCCCATTGAAGGGCGCGAGCTTTCGACAATCGAAGCATTCGTAGAAGCTAGCCATCTACCCGTCCTCGATGGATTCTTTGCTCCTTGCGACCTCGCAGCGGAATGGCGCGCCGCCTCCGGCTGGCGCCAAAGGTTGCCAAGCACCCATGTCCTGCTTGGCTGAAGAGGGACTTCGCGATGCCGATTTCGATCCCTGATATTGATCCCCGCCGCGAAGTGGCGCGCCGAGTCTTTGATGCGTTCGTTTCACAAGTGCCGATTTTTGGCGGCCCCGCGGTGGCGGTTTGGAGCGTCACGCATCCATCTGAAGCCGAGCAGAAGTGGCAAGCTTGGGCCGGCGATGTCGCCAACGCGATCAACAAGATGGAGGAGGTTGTCTCCGCGCTGGTGCCCACCGTGCGGCTCTCGGAGGAGCGGCCGCGCTCGGCTTTTGGCTCAGCCAGAATTCAGCGCAGGGCCGTCCCGAACCAATTGGGTTTGATCGTCTGGTCGAGGCGTTTCCAGGCGCAACAAACGCGAGTTGCAGGACGCGTGTGGCGAACTGGAGATGCGGGGATTGGCGAAGACGTCGGCAGCAATTGGCCATCCCGTTCGCATCATATCGCCCCACGTTGAACTCTTCGTTGTGTTCGATCCCTCGACGATTGGATCAGATCCCCGCCGGGATGCCGCGGAATTGGCGCGCCGCATCATCACACCAGAGTCTCCGCCGGCGGCGCATCAACTGCTGCAGGACCTGAAGTGGGATGTGCGTCGATTCAACCCCGCCATGCTGCTGGTTGCGGGTTACGTCGCACCGGGTCGGAAGAGTGGCGAGATACATCCCGAATTCGCGGTTCGGTATGTGATGCCCGATCCGGCTGAGCGGGCGGCGCTCAAGCTGTTCGCGGATTCCGTGCTAGGTGAATGAAACTGAACGGGTTTGCGATTGGAGCGAACGACGTCTGGCCGTCGCGACCCCTCGGATTTCAGGATTTGATGGGCAATCGTCGAGGCTGCAATGCGCAAAGCGAAGGTGGGTGATTTCGAAGTCGTGCTCGTGTCGCCGAGCGATGACGTTTCGAAAGGAAGCGCTCCGATTCCGCCAGATCAGAAGGTGTTTAGTCACGACTACAATCTGTCATTGGAGTTCTTTGCGCAAAGCTTATTCGGCGAGAAGTATCACAAGAGTGTCGACAGGCACGACATGGGGTTCTGGAAGAAGTTCTATGTAGCGACGTTCGAGGTGCTGCAGGCTTCCGTCTTTAGCTCGATTGGATCCGTCGATCGGGCGCATCGACGAGATATCGAGGAGCACATCGAGAGGTCGCTCAAGTGGATACGAGAAGCCGAGACCAAAGACAAAATCCACGGTGCCTTGGTCGTATCTCTATTCAAGCTCACGTTTCTTTTGCTCGGACGGCTTCCGTACGCAGAGAAGGGCAAACGGCGAGACCTCGCAACTTTTCGCACGCTGACGTACAGCCAGACTGACGAGCAGCTCAGTTGGCTGCTCCAAGGGTTCGTGCAAAGAAATGCCGTCGAACACGGCTTTCAGGACGTCTTCGACGCGGACTACGCTTTCCTCCTCTGGACAAAGGAGAACAAACGACAGCGTTCGGATCGAACAGCGTATGTTGAATGGGTACGGACGCAGTTTCCGGAGACTTACGCACTGTTTCGCTGAGAGCGCTGCAGCCGTCGCTCGCGTTGACGTCCGCTTTTCGAACGATGAGGGTGATCAGCCGCTTGTGGGAATGATTGAGACCCAGAACGGCGGCCAACGTCTCGGCTCCAGATCATCCACGCTTGTCGAACCCGCGTCCTTTCAAGCGTGATCCAAACTTCTTCCGCCTTTCATGCTGGCTTATGGTCTTACCATTGAGCCGCTTCACCTTCGCGATCGCTTTGACGTCCCGAAGCGTCTTCACCTTGTGGCAGGGCACGCACATAAGCTGATCGGGCTTGCCGGGCTTCAGCGCGTTGTGTGAGATAGAGCCGGTTCACGGCGCGGCTCCATCGGAAGGAGAAGGGAGCCGCTCGATCAAGTGCGCGACGAAACCGACGCTATGAAACGCCAGTTCGCCGACTTGGCGCCGCCGCTGTTCGATCTCGCCTTCTACGCGGACGACATCACCTTCGCGCAAATGCTGCAGGATCCTCGCTCTAAGCGCTGGTTCGCGCGCGACGCACAAGACCCAGGCCACGCGTGGCGCTTCATTGTCACGGGTTAGAACGGAAGAAATCGCAAGCGTCAGTTCGTCGGGCGCAGTTGTCAGCACGCAACCGATCGTGCCGGTAACGGAAAACGAGAGCATCGGAACGAGCCCAGCCGGGATGCGCCGGCGGCGCGCCGCGAGCTGTCCCCGCGACGCTTGCCCCGAGCGCACGCGGGAAGAGGGCGGGCGCAAGGGCGCGCATTAAGCGCCCGAAGGCTTGGCCCTTGCGCGCGCACGACCGCGTGCGACTAGTTCGGCGTCGCGGGGTTGCGCCGCGCACGTCAACGCTTCGTTGCTGATTGTCGTCGTTCGAATTGAGTCAGCTCGTGCCTTACCGCGCAGAGCGGGGAGGGGTAAAATCAGCGATTCGGTGTGATTTGTGCGCCGCCAGTCAACAGGCAAACGACGTGTCAGCCAAGAAGCCAATCGCGGCGAAGAAATCGCCTCTCGAAATGCTGCTCGAATGGTCGGCTGCGGATGGCAGGCCGGAATGGCAGCGCGACGCGATGCGCCGCATTGTGGAGAAGGGCGCCTTGTCGCCGATGGACACCGATCAATTGGTGCAACTCGCCAAGCGCGCACACGGCGACGACACTTTCGTTGCGCCCCGAACCATTGGCCGCGAACCATCTGCCGGCACCCGCGTCGGGCAGTGACGCCATCACGCTCACCTCGATCACCGACGTTGTGGGCGTGAACCAGCTCGCGGCTAAGCAAACGCTCCCGTTCGCCGCCTCGGGCATGACCATCGTCTACGGCTCAAACGGCGCCGGCAAGTCAGGCTACGCACGCATTCTGAAGAAGATCTGCCGTGCGCGCTTTCCCGGTCAAATCATGCCCGACGCGTTTAGCGACGCGACGCCCCCGCCCGCTGCGGCGAGCGTGCACTACCAGCGCGGCGGCGCCACGCAACCACCCGTCACTTGGATGGACGCATTGTCGGACGGTCCTCACCCAGTGCTGTCCGCCGTTAGTGTGTTTGATCGTGAAAGCGCCGCTGTCCATTTACGTGATGAGAACGAAGTCGCTTACCGACCGTTTGGGCTCGATATCCCGGATGAACTGGCGAGCGCCTGTACCGCCGTCAAAGACGCGCTCAACCGGGAAAAGAAGGCGCTCGAAGCGGCGCGCTCGCCGCTCTTCACAAAGCCGTCGTGGGACGCCGGCTCACGCGTCGGGAGCGTCATGAGTGCGCTCAAGGCCGACGTTGATCTCACCCAGTTGCGCGCACTCGCCGTTTTGACTGAGACCGAGCAACAGCAACGGCACGCGCACTACGGCTGATCTGGCGCGCGATCCCATTGTTGCCGCAGCTGAACATCGGCTCAATGCCGATGTAGTCAGACAGTTCGTTGCGATCATAGAACGCGCAGCAGAGAACCATAGCGACGCCGCGCTGGCCGACTATGTCCAATCGGCAGCCGAAGCACGTGAATTGCGGGCGGCCGCCACCGCAGCCCGCAGCGGCCGCGTTCGCGGGCGTGCCACTCGAAGGCGTCGGCAACGCCGCTTGGCGCGCGCTCTGGGATGCAGCACAGAAGTTCGCGTTGGGAGCGGGCCCTGCCGGCAGGGGCTTTGTCGCGTCCGAACCAGGCGCGCCATGCGTTCTCTGTCAGCAAGATCTCTCTGCTCAGGCCGCGGCGCGTGTGGCCTCGTTCGCGGCGTTCGTCGCCGACGATATCGAGACGGCGGCGGTGAAGGCTGAGCAGACGTTCGATGCGGCGCGGCAGGCCTTCGCAAAGGCCGAAATCCGGACCGCTGTGGTCAAAGATGGTCGCCAGCGGCTATTGTTGGGCAATCCCGTGCTCGCTGCGGACGTTCTGCGTTTCCTGGCTGCTGTGCGTCTGCGCGCGCGTCAATGTAAGCAAGCCGCTCACAGCGGCGCCCCGCTGACGTTGACCGCTCTGCCAGCGTCCCCAGTCCAGGGCTTGCGTGATCACGAACGCCAGTTGCGTGACAACGCGCGGGAAATCGGCGACGCCGCCAAGGGTGAGGCGCGCGCCAAGTTGGCGGCGGAACAGCGCGATCTTACCGATCGGCTCGCACTCGACAGCCTGCTGCCTATCGCCGAAGCGGAGGTCGCGCGTCTCAGCGCGTTGAAACGCCTCGCGAGCTGCCTCGCTGAGACTTCGACCACGGCGATCACGCATCTCGGCAACAGCATCGCTGACACCGTCATCACGCCGCACCTGGAAGACCGTTTCCAGGAAGAAATCGTGCAGCTCGCGGCTGAGCATCGTCCGTGTGAAGGTTGTGCGATCCAGCGGCAAGTACAGGACGCCCCACTATCAGAATACGCTTCTTTAAGAACGCAGACGCGCCGGTGACGAACGTGCTTTCGGAGGGCGAGCAGACCTGCGTGGCGTTGGCAGCCTTCTTGACTGAGCTGGCGACCGCTTCGACGCACTCGACGTTAGTGTTTGACGATCCGATCACGTCGCTTGATCACAAGTGGCGCAAGAAGGTGGCCGAGCGTCTGGTGAAAGAAGCGGCGGTGCGCCAAATCATCGTGTTCACGCACGACCTGGTGTTCTTGAACGACCTGCGCACGCTTTCCGATCAGGCGTCTTCGCCCGTCTCAACCGTCAGTCTCGACCGCGGTGTCGGCGGGGCGGGGGTCGTCAGCGAGGGTCTGCCGTGGAAAGGCAAGAGTGTCCTCGACCGGGTCGATTCATTAGAAAAGGACGCGCGAACCGCGCAGCTTCTCTACGACGCTCAAGATGAGGCCGGCTACCGCGACGCAGTGCACAAGATTTACGGCGCACTTCGCAGTACATGGGAGCGCGCCGTCGAGGATGTCGCCTTCAGCCACGTAATCATGCGTCACCGCGACTACGTCGACACTAAAAACCTGCGCAAAGTGTCGGCGCTGACGGGGGTCGACTGCGATGCGCTTTCCGCGCGATACAAGAAGTGCTGCGACGAGATCGAAGCGCATGATCCGTCGCGGGGCAGGGACGCCGAGCCGCCGCCGCCCGCGGACATTTTTGCCGATATCGAAGCGGTGCGTGATTGGGTTGACGACCTCAAGAACCGTCAGAAACTTCTTTAGCTGACGCCGCGACGCACTAGACATTCGCGCCGCTCCCGCGTCAGCGATCGCAGCCCGCAGGGCCGAGACGCGCATTTTTCTCGCTTCCTGCGCGGCTCGGCGCGAAGCGCAAGAGCGCGGCCCGCGCGCAACGCGCGGCGACGCCCAAACGCGCCATCCGCATAACGCGGAAACCTCCGGAATAACGCGCACTCTATCTTTCAAGCGCTATCTGATTTCATCATCCACCCCATGTCCGATCTCTATCCAGACGAAGCCCTCGACTTTCCCGTCATAAACATCGCCGACATCATCCGCATCGAGCTCGACGAGACGCTTCTCACCAATGACGCAAGCCAAACCCACCGTGCCTCTGCATAGGCTCTAGCGTCGCCAATCCTATCCCATCGCCGAGCGAGCCGTTCTGCATGCCGGCTTGGCCGAGCTCATCCGCGTCAATGCGCTGGAGCTCGCAGACGCGGAGTGACGCCAACAGAGGGGCCTGCGACACCCTGACATTGCGAAGCACTTGCATAAAGTGAGCGTGAATGTGACTATTTGCGAATAAGTTGCAAGAGCGGCGGGGCTACTATGGGCAAGCACGATTGGCGCGTCGGCGTGGGAGCGCTGGCGCTCCTGGCAGGAGCAGTCTCCGCTGGAGACGCCCACGCCCAAGCGTCGGGGGACGAAGCCGAATTCGCAAACCTCGAGCGGGTCATTATCGTGACTGCCCCGCGGCAGATCGCTGATGTCGGCGGTTCAGTACAATATCTCGACGAGGAAGCGCTCGAGACATTTTCCTATAGCGACGTGAACCGCATCCTGCGTCAGACGCCAGGCGTCTATCTGCAGGAGGAGGAGGGCTTCGGTCTGCGGCCCAATATCGGCATTCGCGGTTCGGGCAATGACCGAAACAGCCGCATCACCGTTATGGAAGACGGCGTCCTCATCGCGCCCGCGCCTTATGCGGCGCCGGCCGCCTATTATTTCCCGCGCATGGCGCGCATCAGCGGCGTTGAACTGTCCAAAGGCCCGGCTGCGATCATGTATGGCCCGCTGACCACGGGCGGTGCGCTCAATCTCTTCTCCACGCCGATCCCGGATCGCGGTGACGCGAATGCGCGCGTCGATTTGCTCGGTGGCGACTACGGCGGCTTCCGCGGCCATGCGGTCGGCGGCGGCTGGTTTGACGTCGGAGACAGTCTCCAACTTGGCGCCATGGTCGAGCTTCTGCGCGAGCGTTCTGACGGATTCAAGGAACTAGACTCAGGCGGCGATACCGGCTTCGAGATCGACGACGTCGTACTGCGGTTTGGGCTTCGGACCGCGCCCGGCGCCGCGCTGGCGCAATCGCTCGAATTCAAGCTGCAGCATTCGGAAGAAGTTTCCGACGAAACCTATCTTGGCCTGACACTCGGCGACTTCAACGCCAATCCGCTGCGCCGCTATCGCGGCAGCCAAGCCGATCTCATGGACGTCGAGCACGACACCTATCAGCTCACCCACAGAATCGACTTCACGCCCAACATCGATCTGACCACTATCGCCTATCGCACCGAGACCAGCCGGGTTTGGTACAAACTCAACGATGTGCGCAACAGCGCCAATACCGGCTGGGTCGGCATCAGCGCCGTGCTCGACGATCCAACAACCTTCGCCACCCAGTACGCGATCCTGGTTGGCGATCCGCTGGCGACGCCAGTGATCAGCGCCGGCGGCGATCTCCGCGTGCGCAACAATAGCCGCGCTTATTATGCGCAAGGCATTCAGAGCGTGCTCGGGCTTGAATTCGACACCGGGTCACTGTCGCACGAGCTGCAGCTCTCGGCGCGCTATCACCAGGACGAAGAAGATCGCTTCCAGCAGGATGACCGCTTTGCGATGGTGAACGGCGCCATGGTGCTGACAACGCCCGGCGCCCCTGGCAGCCAGGACAATCGGATTGGCGAGGCCGAAGCCTGGGCGTTCTTCGCGCGCGACACCATTGAGTGGGGTGATTGGACGTTGGTGCCGGGCCTCCGGTACGAGACCATCGACTTGACGCAGACCAATTACGGCACCGCCAATCCAACCCGCACCGGCGCGGGCGCCGTCAGCGAGCGCACCGTCGATATCTGGATCCCGGGCCTTGCCGCGACCTATCGCATCAATGATGCATGGCGGGTGTTCGCTGGCGCGCATCGCGGCTTTTCCAGCCCCGGGCCGGGCTCCAGCATCGATCCGGAAACGTCATGGAATTACGAGGCGGGCGTGCGCTACGATGCGGACGGGCTTGCCATCGAGGCCACCGCCTTTTTTGCCGACTACGAAAATCTCGTCGGCACATGCACGGCTTCGACAGGCGGGGGCTGCACGATCGGTGATCAATTCGATGGCGGCGAGGTCGATATTCACGGCGTTGAAGCCATGGCCTCGTATGACGCCAGCGACGTGTTCGGCTGGTCGATCGCTGTGCCGCTCTCGCTTGTCTACGTACTCGCATGGCGAGTTTCAGACCAACTTTGCGTCAAGTTTCGGCCCGTGGGGAAGTGTGACGGCCGGGGACGAGCTGCCATATTTGCCTGAACACCAGCTCACGCTCAATGCCGGCCTCGAAGCTGAACGCTGGCGCACCAATCTCTCGCTCAATTATGTGAGCGAAACGCGCGGGGAGGCCGGCCAAGGCGCCATCGCCGCGGGTCAGCTCGTCGATGATCGCGTACTCGTCGATCTCGCGGGGGAGTTCGATTTGACAGAGAACGCCGCACTGTTCGCGACGGCGACCAATCTGACCGATGAGGTGTACAATGTCGGGTTTGCGCCCGCTGGCGCTCGTCCTGGCGCGCCGCGCATCGTGATGGGCGGGCTAAGACTGCGCTTTTTGAAGTCGCGGTTGCACCAGCCTCCTGCAGCGCGGTCTTTTGAACAACCGCGTGATCTGCAGCTATCGTTTTCCGATCGACGTTGAATTAGGGCGCCTGATCGCCGCCGACGGCATCCGCGCGCCTGCACGCGGATCCGCAATTTCGTCACGCTATTGGACGCGGCGCGGCGGAGACAACGCCAGACGTATCCCGGTAGAGCCGGACAGCTGAGGGTCTCACATCTACGACACCTCCATCCGACAACCTTATCGGCGCCTCGCACCTGCTCGCATCGATTCCTCAAGACAAGAGCCGTGTTTAGGCGCGCTGGACCCACCGGCGCTTGACGGGGAAGGTGCGAGAAGGCGTAACGCCGCCAGCGCCGTCGTTTTCGACGGAAGCCAAGTTGGCCGCTACCAGTCGCAATTCTCGGTCGCCGCCTTTGGATCACATCTTCGCCCGTCTCAATGGTGGTGATGTTCGGCATGCTGTTTTATTACGGCGGCCAGATTTGGCCAATCGCCAACCGCCGATCCCTGCAGTCGAGACGAGCGCGTCGGTCAGAGATGTTGTTTAGCGCGCGAGATCGAGCGCCGGCGAATCTCTGGCGGTCTATGGGCGGCATGCAGCAGGGCTCCATCTGGGGACACGGTGCTTACGTCGCCCCGGACTGGAGCGCTGACTGGCTACACCGCGAAGCCTTGGCGTCGCTGGAGCTGCGCGCGGAAGCGGAAAGCGGCGCGGCCTATGCGCGCTGTCGCCGGCCCGATCAGGCGCGCGCGCGCGGTGCTGCAGCACGACATGCGCACCTAACACTTATGAGGAAGCCACTGGCGCAATCGTCGTGGCGATACCCGCGCACAGGCGATGGCAGCCGTTGGCGTGCACTTCCGCGACCTCTTCGAGCGACGACGCCGGAAGCGTCAAAGAGCTCCGCGAGCAATATGCGTTTCCGGTTGAGGCGACCTTCTTCCTGGAAGAAGCCGAAGCGGTCAATGCATTCTTCTTCTGGACGGCATGGGCCGCCAGCACCAACCCGGCCTGGCGAGAGATCACCTACACCAGCAACTGGCCGCTGAACCGTTGGTCGCCAACACGCCGACCGCGGCCGTGTTCATGTGGAGCCTCCATTTCGATTTTCGTATTGCTCGCCGGGATCGGTGCTTTGGTTTGGTACTACGCCAAGGAGTTTCGATGTCTGGCGTCAGACGCCGAGCCGAAGAGGGTTTCGCCAAGCGCGACTTCATGGATCTTGTGACGTTCACCCCATCGATGCAGGTGACACGTTGGTATTTCCTGGTGGTGGTGGCGATGTTTGTCGCCCAGGTGGGTTTGGGCGTCGTCACCGCGCACTATGCAGTTGAAGGGCAGGGCCTCTACGGCTTGCCGCTCTCGGACTATTTTCCCTATTCGGTCACCCGCACCTGGCACACCCAGCTCGCGGTACTCTGGATCGCGGCGGCGTGGCTTCGCGACCGGCTTTTATCGCGCCGCTACTCCGCGGGCGCGATCCGAAACTGAACGGCTGGCGTTTGGCTTCTGTTGGTGAGCCTGTTGGTGATTGTGGTCGGCTCGTTCGCCGGCGAGTGGCTCGCGATCAACCGCGTCATCACCGATCTCACCACCAATTTCTGGTTCGGGCATCAAGGCTACGAGTATCTGGATCTCGGCCGCTTCTGGCAGATCTATCTGTTTGTC
>JADJCG010000003.1 GCA_016703335.1 Caulobacteraceae bacterium
GGCGCTGGTCGAAAAACATGCCTGGCTCGAACGCGCAGCGTCCGGGCGACATCGTCAACACCATGTCGGGCCAAACCATCGAAGTGCTGAACACTGATGCAGAGGGCCGCCTTATCCTCGCGGACGCCGTTTGGTACGCGCAGGACAAGTTCGAGCCGTCAGCCCTCATTGATCTCGCCACGCTTACGGGTGCGGTGATCATTGCGCTCGGCAACGAAAATGCAGGCATGTTCTCCAACGATGAAGACCTCGCGCATGCGATCAGCGCTGCGGGTCAAACCGAAGGCGAGCCGGTGTGGCGCCTGCCGCTCAGCGCCGCGTATGACAAGCTGATCGACACGCCGAACGCCGACATGAAAAACATCGCCGGCAAGCCGGTGGCGGGCTCGATCGTCGGCGCGCAATTCGTGAAGCGGTTTATCAAGGATGGCTTGCCGTGGGCGCACCTCGATATCGCGGGCACGGCGTGGAAGTCGGGCCCTTACGAAGATCCGCTTTCACCGGCGTGGGCGACGGGCTACGGCGTGCGTTTGCTGAATCGGCTGATCCAAAATCGCTATGAAGAGTAATGGCTGAACTCTGGTTCTACCATCTTGAGAAGAGCGACTTAGAGCGCGCGCTGCCGCCACTCTTAGAGAAGTGCCTGCAGCGCGGTTGGCGCGCGCTAGTCCGCGCCGGGTCTCCGGAGCGTGTCGAGCAGCTCGACACCGCGATCTGGTCGTTTCGTGACGATAGCTTTGTGCCGCATGCGCGCGACGGCGATCCCGCGAAGCAACCGGTGTGGCTGACGGTTGAGGGTGGCAATCCCAACGGCGCGCAGGCGCTCTTTCTCGTGGATGACGCTGAACCGGGCGATCTCGCCAGCTTCGAACGCGCATGCCTCCTCTTTGATGGGCGCGATCCGGCTGCCTTGGAATCGGCCCGATCGCGCTGGAAACAAGCGAAAGATGGCGGCATTACCGCGTCGTATTGGAAAGAGAGCGCCGCGGGGCGTTGGGAGAAGCAGCAATGAAGCGCTGGATTTTGGCGGGAATTGTTGTGGTCGGGCTCGCGGCCTGCAGTGGCGGCTATCAGCGCGACCTCACGTATCGTGAGATGGACCGGATCGCGCGCCAGTCGACGGATGAGCAGGTGCATCGCCCTGCGCCAGACACCTGCCAGATGGCGCAATACACACATTTGGTCGGGACCGTTGGCGCCGAAATCGATCGCACCGAGTTACCCGCAGGTGCGCGCGTCATTTGCCACGATTGCGCGGTGACGATGGACTTCCGCAGTGATCGTCTGAACGTCGATCTCGGCGCGGATGGCAAAGTGAGCGGCCTGCATTGCGGCTGATGGGAGAATTACATGCGTAAGTTTTTTGTAGCGGCAGCGAGCCTTGTGGCGCTCGCCGCGTGCGGTCAGACGACGACGCCGGCGACCACGACGGAGACGCCGGCCGAAGTAGCGGCCACGACCACTGGTCCAACCAACGCTGCTGACGCGACAGCGCAGACACGTGCGGCGCGGCTGCATTCCAATCGCTGGTTGGTCAGCCGGCAACGCGCAATCTCGGGCTGACGTGGGTCGCGTTTGCCGCGTCTGAACATCGGGCACGGGGCACGGCTCCTCAGCTGCAGGGGGGCGACTGCGCGTTCTACGACGCCTTTGCCGCGCTCGCGCTCGTTGTGCGGCCAGACACGACTGAAACGCTGGCGACGAGACGGAGACGCCGGCCACCACCGCTGCGCCGCTAACCGCAGCTGAGGCCACCGCACAAGATACGTGCGGCGCATCGCAATATAGCGCGATGATCGGCACGAACATCGCGGCGGCGACGTTCCCTGCCGATGGCAACATCCGCATCATCATGCCGAACCAACCGGTGACGCAGGATTTCTCGGCTCAGCGCTTGAACGTCGTGACCGACGCCAACGGCGTGATCACTTCGCTTGAGTGCTATTGATAGGGCGATATTCCCCCGGGCGCGTGCACGGTCACGCGCCCGTTCGCCCAATTGTCACAACGGCCGCAATCGGGTGTTTCTGACGCACTTGGCGTCATGCTGCGGTGCAGCTATAGACCCGGCTCCAAATTCAACCCGGAGTCCGCCGAGCCATGGCCACCGAACGCACCCTGTCCATTATCAAGCCGGACGCCACCAAGCGTAACCTGACGGGCGCGATCAACGCGGTCATCGAAAAGTCTGGCCTGCGCATCATCGCGCAAAAGCGCATCTGGCTCTCGGAAGGCCAAGCGCAGGGCTTCTACGCGGTTCACAAAGAGCGTCCGTTCTTCAACGACCTCGTGAGCTTCATGATCTCGGGCCCGGTCGTCGTGCAAGCGCTCGAAGGCGACAACGCCGTCGCGAAGTATCGCGATGTGATGGGCGCCACCAACCCGGCTAACGCCGCGCCGGGCACGATCCGCAAGGAATTCGCTGAGTCGATCGAAGCCAACTCGGTTCACGGGTCGGACAGCGCCGAGAACGCCGCGCGCGAAATCGAGTTCTTCTTCAACGATCAAGAGATCGTCGGCTAAGCCGCAACTCGGCTTCAAAATCAAAGAGCGGCGCTTTTGGGCGCCGCTCTTTTTTTCTACTTTTTGTTCTTGCCCGGATTGTTCGGGTTGAGCGGCGTTGCGGCTTGACCGACTTGTCCAGGAGGCGCGGCCTTGCCGGGCTTTTCTTGCGGGGCGGATTTATCGCCCACCTTCTTGTCTGCCATCTGCACGCTCCTTGAGTTGCGCCCCTAAGAGCTAGGACGCCGTTCGCGGCAGCGCTAGCTACTTGCGCGCGATAATTTCGAGCACCAGAGGCGTGACCATCAACGTGCCAGGCAAGGCGCTGACGCGGGCAAATTCGTCGCGCATGTCCTTGGCCATTTGCGGGGTGATGCGATCGAGTTCGAGTAGGCGGTCAATGTGAATGTCGAAGAAGCCAATCGGCCAGCGCCAGGTGTTGTCGTCCTTGGAGACGACATCGACGTAAGGCTTCAGGCTCTCGATCTTCAGCCCCATCTCGGTGAGCCAGGACGGAGGTGGCGCGATGTCAGGCTCTCCGCCGGAGCCGCGCCAATTGGCCGAAACCTCGTTCACGAATTTTTCGAAGTTCGGCGCAGGGGGCGCGAGCTTCCAGGTCTCGTAGTCGAGATATTCGTGGAAGACGAGCGCACCGCCCGGCTTCAACGCGTCGACGAGTTTCTGCAGTGCCTCCTTAGGGCGCGGCAAGAAAGCGAAGATCCAGCGCGCCCAGGCTGCATCCGCGCCGCTCACCGGAATAGGATCGGCGACGACGTCAACTTCATGTGCGTTCACTTGCGTGAAGCCGCGCGCCTTTGCTTGCGCTTCCAGAGTGTCAATAAACCGTCGTGAACGTTCTAGCGCGTGCACTTGACCGGTGGGGCCAACCATCTCCGCCAGATCCATTGTCGCGAAGCCTGGTCCTGCGCCGAAATCGATCACCTTGCAGCCATCACCGATGCGCGCACGGGCCCATGCATCCAAAGCACGCGGGCGCCAAACGCGGTGCTGAAAGCCTAAGCGGTAAATCTCGTCATCGTGCGTACCGAGCACGTAGTCGCGTTCAGCCATGAAGCGTCTCCTCGAGAGTGATATAGGCGCTTCGTCGGACTTGTCTTGCCGATCCGGGCAAGCGGCGCATAATGGCCAGGATGAAAGTGCGCTTCTGGGGAACGCGGGGATCGATCGCAACGCCAGGCGGCGCGACGCTTCGCTATGGCGGCAACACCTCGTGCGTCGAGATCGCCTCAGATGCGGGCACAACCATTCTCATCGATGCAGGCACCGGCGCGAACGCGCTCGGCAAAGCGTTGGTCGAGCAAGGTCGCGCCATGAGTGGGCACATTCTCATCTCGCACACGCATTGGGACCACATCCAAGGTCTGCCCTTCTTCGCGCCGCTCTTTGTCGCTGGCGCCGAATGGCACATCTATGGTCCGCGCGGCATCGGCCAATCGCTTCGCGACGTGCTCGCCGCGCAGATGGACTATGCATACTTCCCGGTGACACTGAATGCGTTCGCGGCGCAGGTTCATTACCATGAGATCGTCGAGGGCGGCTTCTCGATCGATGACGTCTGGATCGCGACGCAATATCTCAATCACCCGGCGCTGACGGTAGGCTATCGGCTCGAAGCCGATGGCGGCAGCGTCGTCTATGCCTCCGATCATGAACCGCACGATCGGCACGCGGGCGAAGGTCACGCTGAGGCCAGTGATGGCGGCGATGCGGCGCACATCGAATTCATCCGCGACGCCGACCTCGTCATTCACGACGCGCAGTACACGGCCGAAGAATATCCAACCAAAGTCGGTTGGGGTCACAGCACGATCGAATATGCTGTCGATGTCGCGATGGCAGCGAACGTCAAAACGCTCGCGCTCTATCACCACGATCCGGGGCGCGGCGATGACGCCGTGGACAAGCTGATTGCGGTGGCGCGCGCTCGCGTTGTCGCCGCTGGCAGCGAACTGAACGTCGTCGGCGCGGCCGAGGGCAGCACGATTGAACTGCGCGGCCCCGCCAACGCAGCGCGCACAACGCCGTTTCTGCCATCGAGCCTCGTGCAACCGCCGACGGACATCTCCGCAGAACTCATTCTGATCGCCGGCGTCTCGGCGAATGACCGCGCCTTACTGACGTCCGCCGCGAAGGCGGACGGTGTGCCAAGTGTTTCCGAAGTGTTGATCGAGCAATTGAAGGAAGCAGTGCAGGGCGGTCACCCATCGCTCGTCTTCTTGGGCGATGCGCTGACCGGCATCGACCCGATCGCGCTCTGCGCTGAAATCCGCGCACTGCCGAGCGAAAACGCCGGCGACCTGCCGATCATTATCGTCACCGATCAGGACAAGGTGCCTGAGGACAAAGGTGAGACCGCGGGCGTTACAGATTGGCTGACGCGACCGTTCAGCTTGCAATACGCGCGCTCGCGCATGCGCGCTTGGCTGATGCGCTCGATGCTGCGCTGGCGGAAGGCCGCGCTGCCGAACGACGAAGAAGCGCGCCTCGCCGCCGTCTATCGTCTCGGGCTGCTCGATACGGACGCCGAAGAGCGCTTCGATCGCCATACGCGCATCGCTGCCGCCGCGTTCGATGCGCCGATCGCGCTGGTGAGCCTGATTGATCGCGAGCGTCAATGGTACAAGGCACACCACGGTTTCGACTTCAGCGAAACGTCGCGCGACATGGGCTTCTGCTCGCACGCTATTCTCGGCGACGACCCGCTGATCGTGGCAGATACGCTGCGCGATGATCGGTTTGCCGAAAACCCCGTTGTCATCGGCGATCCGCATGTGCGCTTCTACGCAGGCATCCCGCTCCACGCCGCCGATGGCGCGCGTGTGGGCGCGTTCTGCATCGTTGATAGCAAGCCGAGGACGCTAACGCCGGCGCAGATACGCATGCTGCAGGACATGGCGCGCTTGGTTGAAGAAGAGCTTGATCCTCGGACCGCAGCAAAGGCGGGCTAACTGCGTTCGCTGGATGCAGCGCGGCGCCTGACGTCTTATTGAGAGGCTCAGCTGGAGAGTCTCCCATGACGGATCATTCGGGCGCCTACTCGGAACGCGCCTTCAAAGCCAAGCTCACCAACATTGCCGGTCTCGATAAGCTGATCGACGCGGCCAAGCAGATCCACGCGCTGCTACGCGACCCGCAAACGCCGATCTGGGTGAAGGGACTTTGCGTGGCCGTGCTCGGCTACCTGATCGTGCCGACCGACGTCGTCGCCGATTTCATTCCCGTACTCGGCTACAGCGACGATCTCGCCGCGCTGACAGCTGCGCTCGCCACCATTGTCACGCACTTGCCGAAGCCGGAAGCCGCCGACTAACTGAGCTGTCGCGCCAGTTTTGCGACGCACTCCGGATAGAGCGCGTGCTCAACAGCAAGCAGCCGCTGCGCCAATGTCTCCGGTGTGTCGCCGGGTAGGATCGGCATCGCCGCTTGGCCGATAATTTCGCCGGCATCGACCTCTTCGACCACCAGATGCACCGTCGCGCCGTGCTCGTGATCGCCCGCTTCAAGCGCGCGGGCATGCGTGTTCACGCCGGGATATTTCGGCAGTAGCGACGGGTGGATGTTGACGAGGTGGCCTGCCCAGGCGCGCACAAAGAACGGTGTCAGCACGCGCATGAAGCCGGCAAGCGCGACGATTTCAATCGCGCGCGCCCCGAGCTCCATATCGAGTTCACGCTCGAACGCTTCGCGGTCTTTGCCGAACGGCTTGTGGTCGACGACTAGCGTCTCAACGCCAGCAGCGTGCGCGCGCTTCAAGCCTTCGACGTCAGGCACATTGGAAATGACGAGCACGATCTCGTACGCGTCCTGTCGCGCATCGAGCAGCGCCTGCAGGTTGGAGCCGCGTCCCGAGATCAGGACTGCAACGCGCTTCTTACTCATACGGCCTTGAGCACGCCGATCTTGGAGGCATTTTCGCCGCCGGCGCCAAGCTTGGCGATTACTTCGTCAGCCTTCGCCGGGTCAACCACGAGGATCATGCCGATGCCGAGATTAAATGTGCGGCGCATGTCGGCTTCCGGCACGCCGCCGGTGGATTGCAGCCACTCGAACACGGCAGGCCGCTTCCAAGCGTTCCAGTCGAAATCGGCTTCCAGGTGGTCGGGCAGCGCGCGCGGTGTGTTTTCGACCAAGCCGCCACCGGTGATGTGCGCGGCGCCTTTGGCGAGCTTTGCTTCGAAGATTGGCTTCAGCGCTTTTGCGTAAATGCGCGTCGGCGTCAGCAGCGCTTCAGCCAGCGACTTGCCAGACGCGAACGGCGCAGGCGCATCCCAAGCGAGGCCCGAGCGCTCGACAATCTTGCGCACCAGCGAATAGCCGTTCGAGTGTGGGCCACTTGAGGCGATGCCGACGATCACATCGCCAGGCTGCATGTCTTCCGTCTTCGGGAGCAGCGTTCCGCGCTCTGCCGCGCCGACCGAGAAGCCGGCGAGGTCGTAATCGCCCTTGCCATACATACCCGGCATTTCGGCTGTTTCACCGCCGGCGAGCGCGGCGCCAGCCTGGCGGCAGCCTTCAGCGATGCCTTGCACCACGAGCGCGGCTTCATCGGCGTTGAGTTTGCCGGTGGCGTAATAGTCGAGGAACATCAGCGGTTCGGCGCCTTGGGCCGAAAGGTCGTTCACGCACATGGCGACGAGGTCGATGCCGACCGTCTCGTGACGGCCGCTTTCGATGGCGATCTTCAGCTTGGTGCCGACCCCATCGGTGGTCGTCAGGATGATCGGATCCTTGAAGCCAGCCGCTTTCGGGTCGAAGGCGCCCGCGAATCCGCCCAAAGACCCGTCCGCGCCAGGGCGGGCTGTGGATTTCGCAGCCGGCTTGATGAGTTCGACCAGGCGTTCGCCTTCGTCGATATCCACACCTGCGTCGCGATAGGTAAGGCCGTTAGTTCCCGGGGTATTGGTCACGTGATGAGTCCAGAAGCCGCCACATTGATAGGCGATTCCGCGCCGGGTAGGGTCTCCCGACACCGAGGTTTAGTAATGAAGTTCACGCCTTTGGCAGCGCTCGCCGCTGTTTTCCTTGCCGCCTTGTGCGCGTTCGCGCCGGGTGCGGCAAGCGCCCAAGGGCGCGACAATGTTTACGTCGTTGGCGGCGTGCGTGTGGATGAAACCGCCGCAAATGCTGCGGCTGCGCAACAAGCCGGGTTCGCGGCGGCGCAGCGGGCAGGGTTCGAGCGCCTCGTCCGCCGCCTCACCATTCCTGACGAACTCGCCGCGCGCGGCGTGCCGCAGGTAGAGCCATCGACGCTTGAGCGCTTGGTCTCTAGCGTGGATGTCGAAGAGGAACGCCGCTCCGGCACACGCTACATCGGCCGCCTCACCGTGCGCTTCGATCCTTCGGGCGTGCGCACGCTGCTGCGCCAATTCAATCTCACCGTCGTCGACACCCGGACCGCGCCTGTGCTCGTCGCGCCGCTCGTTGTCGACGGCACGCCGGAGGAAACGGGGACGGCTTGGAGCGAAGCATGGGCTAATGGCGGCTTCAGCGATGAACTCGTGCCACTTGCTGTGGCGCCGGCAACCCTCCAAGGCGCGCCCGCTTGGCAAACCGCGCAACCGTTCGCGCAAGCTTCGGCCGCCGCGTCGGCGCTCTACGCAACGCTGCGCGTGCAGGGTTCAACGGCCACCGCGACCCTCGTCGAGGTGACTTCTACGGCGACGCAGCAACGCGGCGAAGTGACTGCGCGCATCGCGAGTGAAGACCCCACCGCTCTGCGCGCCGCGCTTTCCTCGCTCGCCGAGCAAGCGAGCAACCGCATTCAGAACGATTGGAAGTCGCGCGTCGCCACCGGCGGTGGCCAGCGCGGACGCGTCAACGCCTCGGCGCTCTACACCAGCCAAGCGCAGTGGGAGCAAATCAAGGATGCGCTCGAAGGCGCGGCGCAGACGCTCATCTCTGAGATCCGCATCGAAGCCGTCGGCCGGCAGGGCGCGCTTGTCTCCTTCTCGTTCGTTGGCGATCACACGCAACTTGCCGCCGAACTGCAGCGCCGCGGGGTTGCGCTCACCGATACTGCACAGGGGCCAACCCTGCGCGTCGCCGCTGCGAGGTAGCATCCACCGGTGAGCGAACAGCCACGCCTGTTTGAGTTCCAGATGGGCGATCGCTCGCCCGACAAACTGGTGGTGGCCGAAGCAAACCGCGACGCGGCAAAGCTGCTGACCGATTGGCGCGCTTGGCCGCATGGCGCGCTGGCGATCTCCGGACCGCCGGGCTCGGGTAAAACGCACCTCGCCTTGGCCTGGGCTCTGGAAGTTGGCGCGCGCCAGATCTCAGCGGCGACCAGCGCCGAGGACGGCGCCGCGGCGTTCCGCGAGGCCGAAGGCCGGCTCCTGATCGATGACGCGGACGGCAAACGGGACGAGCCAATGCTTTGGCGGGTCCTCGATCTGGCGCGCGCCGAGCGCGGCGCGGTGCTCTTGGTCGGCGCCGCCCCGCCTTCAACCTGGGCCGTCGAGACCCCAGATCTACGCTCGAGGCTCGCATCTTTACCGGTCGCTAAGCTTGGCGAGCCGGATGAAGCGCTGATGGATGTGGTTTTGCGCCGTATCTGTCGCGAGAAATTCATTCAATTGAGCGATGATGCCGCCAAGTACCTCGTGCGGCGGCTCCCTCGAACCTTCGCTGCGGCTCAAGCTTGGGCGGCGGCATTGGACGAGGAGCTGGTGCGCGGGGCAAAGCCTGTGACGGCGGTGATCGCGAAGCGAGCGCTGGAAAAGATGCAGGCGCGCTGGGTTGGTGGAGACGGTTAACAGATGGCGAAATCGCGCAAGAAGGCGCGCGTCGCGGCGCAGAACACGCCGCCGCTGAATGATCCCAAACGGTTCATCAACCGCGAGCTTTCGTGGCTCGCGTTCAATACGCGCGTGCTGGAGGAAGCTGAGAACCCGAAGCATCCGTTGCTGGAGCAATTACGCTTTCTCTCGATCTCCGCGTCCAACCTCGATGAATTCTACATGGTCCGCGTCGCCGGCTTGCATGAGCAAGTGAAGGCGGGCGTGACGTTTGTCAGCAACGATGGCCTGACGCCGAGTGAGCAGATGACGCGCGTCCACGCCGCCGCAATCGCGCTCATCGATCGCCAGCAAGAGCGCTGGCGGACACTGCGCGCCTGCCTGCGGCGCCGGCATCTCAGTCCTTGAACCCGAAGAGTTGACCGAGGATGAGCGCAAGTTCCTGAAGCCGCTCTTCATGGCGGAAGTGTTTCCGCTGCTGACGCCGCTCGCGGTCGATCCCGCGCACCCGTTCCCCTTCATCCCGAACCTCGGCTTCGCCATCGCGCTGAAGTTGAAGCGCAAGGGCGACGGGCGTCCGTTGAACGCGCTCATCCCGGTGCCAAGCCAGGTCGCGCGCTTCATCGATGTGACGCTCGCGCATCCCCAGCCCGATCTCGGTCCGGGTGAGCGGCCGCATCGCCGCTTCCTGACGCTCGAGAACACCATCCCGCTGTTCTTGGACGAACTCTTCCCTGGTTACACGGTCGAGCGCAAAGGGCGCGTTCCGCGTCGTCCGCGACAGCGACATCGAAATTCAGGAAGAGGCCGAAGATCTCGTGCGCGAGTTCGAGGCGCGCCTGAAAGAGCGTCGCTTGGGCGATATCGTGCGCCTGAAAGTCGAAGCGTCGATGCCGGAAGATCTCCGCGCGTTCATCGTGCGCGAGACTGAAGCTGACGCGCGCGACGTGATCATCGTCGAGGGCATGCTGGGCCTGGTATCGCTTTCGGCGCTGGTCAGCGAAGACCGCCCGGAACTCAAATTCCCGCGCTTCGAGCCGCGCTTTCCGGATCGGATCAAGGATTTTGGCGGCGATACTTTCGCAGCCATTCGCGCAAAGGACATTCTTGTCCACCACCCGTTTGAATCGTTCGACTCCGTCGTTCAGTTCGTGCGTCAAGCCGCAGCTGATCCCGCTGTCGTCGCCATCAAGCAAACGCTGTATCGCACCTCGCGCGATTCACCGATCGTTGCCGCGCTGGTTGCGGCCGCAGAAGCGGGAAAGAACGTCACCGCGCTGATCGAACTCAAAGCCCGCTTTGACGAAGAAACCAACCTCCATGTCGCGCGCAAGCTCGAGGCCTCTGGCGCCTCGGTGGTTTATGGCTTCATCGACTTTAAGACCCACGCCAAGGTGAGTCTCGTCGTTCGCCGCGAAACTGAGGGCCTGCGTAGCTACACGCACTTTGGGACTGGCAACTATCATCCGGTCACAGCGAAGATATATACCGACCTCTCGCTCTTCACGTGCGATCCCGCGCTTGGCCGCGACGCCAATCGCTTGTTCAATTTCGTGACCGGCTACGCGCGCCCGGCTGAACTTGAAAAGATCTCGATGTCGCCGATCAATTCGAAGGCGACGATTCTTCAACTGATCGAAGACGAGATCGAACACGCACGCGCCGGTCGCGGCGGCTCGATCTGGGCCAAACTCAACGCGCTCGTGCATCCGGAAATCATCGACGCGCTCTATCGCGCCTCGAACGAAGGCGTGAAAATCGAACTCGTGGTGCGCGGCATCTGCTGCCTGCGTCCAGGCGTGCCCGGCATGAGCGAGAACATCCGCGTCAAATCGATCGTGGGCCGGTTCCTTGAACACGCCCGCATCGTCTGTTTCGGCAACGGTTCGAAGCTGCCGAACCCGCGTGCGAAGGTCTTCATTTCCTCGGCCGATTGGATGCCGCGGAACCTGGAACGCCGGGTCGAAGTCCTGTGTCCGGTTGAAAATCCTACCGTACATCAGCAAATTCTCGACCAGATCATGGTCGCGAACCTCAATGATGAGGCGCAGTCCTGGTACATGGACCAGGATGGGGTATTCACTCGGGTTGATGTTTCGAAGCTGCCAGACGAGCCCTTCAATGCGCACCATTACTTCATGCGCAACCCGAGCCTCTCGGGCCGCGGGCGCGCGGGCAAAGGCGATGCGCCGGCTGCTTTCGATCACGTCGGCGCGCGCACTTCGTAAGCTGAGTTCTGAGCAATGACGTCGCGGACGCTCCGCGATGGCCAGGAAGCCGCCGTCATTGACGTCGGCTCCAACTCCGTGCGTCTTGTCGTCTATCGCATCGACGGCCGCGCGATGACGCCGATCCTCAATGAGAAGGTTATGGCCGGCCTCGGCCGTGGCGGCGCGAAAACAGGCGAGCTTTCCAAGGATGGCGTTGAGCAAGCGATCCGCGCGCTCCGCCGTTTCGCGACATTGATCGACGCGCTGCAGATCGACGAGGTTTTCGCCGTCGGCACAGCGGCTGTGCGCGAAGCGAAGGACGGCAAAGCGTTCGCCGCGCGTATGGAAGCTGAAAGCGGCATCAAGCTGCGGATTTTGAGCGGCGAAGACGAAGCGCGTTTATCCGCGCTGGGCGTCATGGCCGGCGCGCCGGATGCCAAGGGCATTGTCGGCGACCTCGGTGGCGCCAGCCTCGAATTGATCGAGATCAGCCCCAAAGGCGTTGGCCGCGGTGAGACGTTCCCGGTTGGCCCGCTCACGCTCATGGATGGCGGCGATCTCGACTATGGCAAGATCAGCAAACAGGTCGAGCAGGCGCTGGAACGCACCAAGCTGCTCAACAAGCGCGGCGGTGATTTCTATGCGGTTGGCGGCGCGTGGCGTGCGCTCGGACGCATTGATATCGCGCTCACCAACCACCCGCTCGGCGTGTTGCACCATCACGAGATGAGCCGCACCGAAGTGCTCAAAGTCGTCGATGCCGTGCGCAAGCAGAGCAAGCGCTCGCTTGAAAAGCTTGAAGAGGCCGCAGCGAAGCGCGCCGAGACGCTGCCGTATGCCGCTGTCGTGCTTGAGCACGTGATGCAGGCGGGGCAATTCGATCGCGTCATCCTGTCCGCGCTCGGTCTGCGCGAAGGCGTGTTGCTTGAGCGCATGAGCGAAGAGACGCTCGCGGTGCATCCGCTTATCGCGGCGGCCGAAGCGCTTGCAGGCCGGTGGTCGCGCACGCGCGCGTTTGGGCAGGCGCTCGAAGAATGGATTACCCCGATGTTCGTCGGGCAGCCCAACGTGTTTCCGAAGAAACGCGAGGAAGTGCTGCGCGGCGCTGCCGCGCGCCTCGCCGATGTTGGCGGGCCGCTGCATCCGGATCAGCGCGTTGAGGTGATGTTCGATCTGATCCTGCGCGCGCCGCTTGCAGCCATCAGCCACGAGGAACGCGCCTTCCTCGCGGCCGCCATCCATCACCGCTACACCAAAGCGCCGCCCCGCCACGCCGAGGCGTACATGCGGCTGCTCAGTGACGAGCGCCAACTCGCCGCCGCCGCATTGGGCGCAGCTTTGCGCCTCGGCGCCGATCTTTCTGGGCGATCTGAGCCGCTTTTGGCCGCAGTAGAGATCGAGGCGGTTGACGGCAGGCTGGTGCTTCGGGTCAAGAAGAAGATGGCTCACCTCATTACCGAGACGGTGCAGCGGCGATTGGACTTCGCTGCCGCTGTCTTAGCCCTCATACCGGAGACTAAAGTTCTATGAGCGATACCCCGCCTGACCGCCTCTCAGTCGATCCTGACAGCCCGTTTTACGATGAGGCGCTGCTCGCGCGAGGCATCGGCATGCGGTTCAACGGCAACGAGAAGACCAATTGCGAGGAATATTGCGTGAGCGAGGGCTGGGTGCGCCTAGCTGTCGGCAAGACGCTGGACCGCAAGGGCAAGCAGCTCACAATCAAGTACACGGGCAAGGTCGAGCCCTATTTCGAGGATCTCCCCAAGGAGGGCTGATCGGAAGCGTAAGAGGCGCCGCGCGGGCCGCTTCCGTGCTATGAGCCGCCCCGCCATGGCAAGAACCAAGTGACCGAGGAGCTCGGACCCCGGAAGCTCGCGGCGATCATGTCGATCGACGTCGCTGGCTATTCGGCCATGTCCGAAGTCGATGAGACCGAAGCGCTCGCGCTGGTGACGCGCGTGCGCGCCGTCATCGACGCGATTGTGCAAAGCCACGGCGGGCGCGTGTTCAACACGGCCGGCGATGGCTTCATGCTGGAGTTTGCGTCCGCCGCCGGAGCGCTATCAGCAGCTGAATTGTTGTGGGGCGGCGTCGAGCGCCAGCGTGTGCGCGTCGGCGTCCATGTCGGCGACGTGATGATCACCAAGAGCGGCGATCTGCTCGGCCACAGTGTCAACGTCGCTGCACGTCTGCAGCAACTGGCCAATCCGGGCGCGGTCGTCGTCTCGATGGATGTGCGACGGGCCGTGCGCGGCAAGCTTGCGCAACGGCTCCATCCGGCAGGCGCAGTGCACTTGGACAAGATGAGCGAGACGATCGACATCTTCACGCTTGAAGCCATCGCCGCCGCACGGACGCGTAACCGCAAACCGGAAGCCGTGCTGGCGGTGCTGCCGTTCGATAACGAGAGCTACGCAGCGGAGATGAACTATTTCTCCGATGGCGTCGCCGACGAGATCATCTCAACGCTGCTGCGCCAATCGAAGATCAAGGTCATCGGACGCATTTCCGCGTTCCAGTTCCGTGGTGAACGCAAGCATCAAGCGGCAGCCGAACTGAAGGCGAGCCACGTGTTGGATGGCTCGGTTCGCCTGAGTGGCGACCGTATGCGCGTCAGTGTGCAATTGATCGAGGCCGCGACCGGGGTGGCGCTTTGGAGCGAGCGCTATGACGGCGATCGCAACAACGCGTTTGCGCTTGAAGATGAGATCGCCGCCAAGGTTGCGGGCTCGTTGCGCCGATCGCTTGCGCAATCCGACCGCGCCTCGAACCCAATCGATCCTGCCGCCTACGACCTCTTCCTTCGCGCCCGCCAAATCTGGCTGATGATGAGCGATATCGAGGAAGATCAAGCTGCCGTTCTGCTTGAGCGCTGCGTGGCTATCGCGCCGGATTTTGCGGATGCGTGGGCGGTACTGGCCAGCGTGCGCGCGCTGCTGCTGCCGCGCGACCGCGACGTGATCGGCACGCCGGCGCATGACGCCGCGCTCGATGCCGCCAATCGAGCGCTAGAGCTTGATCCAGATTGTGCGCAGGGCTTTGCGGCGCTCTCGCTGCTGAAGCCGGCTTTCGGCGCGTACGCTGACAAGCTCGCGCTTGTGAACCAAGCGCTGAAGCACACCCCGAACGATCCTTCGCTGCACGTCGCCCGCGCCGCTTGGCTCTATAGCGTTGGCCGGCTGCGCGACGCGGCACGCGCGCTCGAGATAGCGAGCTTGCTTGAGCCGCTTGGCCCCGCCGTAGAGGGCCTGCGCGCCAGCATGCTGACTGCGCGTGGCGATACCGACACGGCGCGTGATATCGTGCACGCGGCATGGATGCGGTGGCCGGATTCGCCTTTCATCTGGTATCTGATGTGGACGACGCTTTGTGTTGCTGGCGCGCTTGATGAAGCTGAGGCGTTGGCGCGGCCGGAGTTCGTGCCGCGCCGCGCTGTGACGGCGGGCGATGTCGAGGTGTTGCGCAATTATGTTGGCTTGCTGCGGTTGTCGCCGTCGCAACAGCGTGACGTAAGCGAGCGTGTGATGCTTGAGGCCGCGCAGGGCGACACGCCGTTCTGCATTTCGACGTTTATGTTTGCGGCGGCTCACGGTGCGGGCGATCAAGCTTTCGACGCCATCAACGCTGCGTTGGATGCCGGCCGTCAGTTACGGCCGGACAATCACGAAGCCTTTGGCATGGCGCGCGCGCACTCGCCGCTTCAGCTCTTCGTTGGCGCAACCGGCGAGCCGCTCTGGAAAAATCCGCGTTTCCCCGCTCTCTGTGCGCGCCTTGGGCTAGCTCAATACTGGGTCGAGACCAAGAAGTGGCCGGACTGCGCGACCGAGGCGGCGTATGACTTCAGAACCGCCTGCACCGAGGCGATTAGCGCCTAGGCGGGCGCCGCACGGTTTGCGGAGTTCGTCGCATTTCAGGCCGTTTGAAATACGGGCGCAACGCACACTGCTCACAGGCGCATAAGGGAGCAGATCATGCGCGGGTTGATAGTCGGAGCATTGGTGGTGTTGGCGGCCTGCCAAACGCCAGTGTCGGAGCCCGTGCCGGTGGCGCAACCGCTGCCCGCAAACCTGATTGGCGCAGCCGAACGCAGTCGCGCGCCCGGAATAGTCGCCGCGATCATTCGCGATGGTCGCGTGGTGCAAGCCTATGCGTGGGGCGGCATGGCCTGCGATGGATCCGGCGCCGCGGACATAAATGCGTCCTACGAAATCGGCTCGATCTCCAAGCACATCACTGCAGTTGCCTTGCTCCAATTGTGGGAACGCAATCGCGTCGATCTGGACGCGACGGTGGGGACTTATCTCGACGACATTCCGGAGGCGTGGCGGCGCGTGACTTTGCGCCAGCTGCTTACGCACACGAGCGGCGTGCCGGATTACGAGGAAGCGGGCGGTTATGGCGTCTATGAAACGTCGCCGACGCCTGCTCAGGTTTTTGCCATTGTCAGCGCTCGGCCGCTCGACTTCGAGCCTGGGACGCGTTGGTCCTATTCGAACACCGGCTACTTCCTGTTGAGCCTTGTCGTGCAACGAGTCAGCGGTGAGCGGTTCGGCGACTATCTGCGCGAACACCTGTTCGGACCGTTGGGCATGCATCACACCTTCATGGGCGGCTACGCGCCTGAGGGCGCGACGCTCGCGCAAGGCTGCAAGCCCGGCGACGCGCCAGACGCGCCGCGCGTCGATGTGCGCCCGATCACTGAAGCCAGCACGTTCGGCGCGGGCGGGATATCTTCTACGCTCGCAGATTGGGCGCTGTGGGATGAGGCGCTGCACGGTGGCCACATCCTCTCATTGCGCGCGATGGAGGTGCTGTTCACGACGCAGCATCTCGCCGATGGTTCAGACACTGGCTACGCCTTCGGCATGTTCCGCACCGAGTATCGCGGCTTGCCGCGCCTTGATCACAGCGGGCAAACCCAAGGCTTCAGCGCCAATTACGAGCACTTCCCGGATCGCGATGTTTCGATGATCGTGTTCGCAAACTCATACGGCTCGCGCTTCGGCGGCGTGGTCCGAGGGCTCGAAGCGCAAGTCTTGCCTGATCTCAGTTATGACCGTTTGCCTGTGCCCACCGATCCCGATCCGCAGCGCACTGCCGCGACGCGCCGCGCGCTGCGTCAGATTGCGTTGGTCGAACAGCCGCTAGATTTGCTCGCGCCAGACGTTCGCGCTGCCGCGACTGATCCGCAAATGAGATCGGTGCTTGCGCCGTTGCGGCTGCATGCGGAGCACGCGGACCAAGTTGTCTTCCTGCGCTCAGACCCGCCAGACGGCGAATACACGCGCGACATCTACAAATCGGTGATCGACGGCGAGACGAGCTATCTCTTGTTCACGTGGCACGCAGGCCTGCTCGCCGGCCTGCGCATCGAGGACGAATAGATCAGACGTTATCGACGCTGACTTTGCCGTCCTTCAGCTTCATCGCCAGTTTGCCGTGCTTCAACGCCAATGCGCGTTCGCCGAACACTTCGCGCCGCCAGCCTTTGAGTGCGGGCACGTCGGCGTTGTCGTCAGCTGCGATGGATTCAACTTCTGGCGCTGATGCGATGAGGCGGGGCGCGACGTTGTGGCGCTCGGCTTCGTAGCGCAGTAGCACCTTCAGCAGTTCGACCGTTGGGCCGAGACCTGATGGCAGCGGCGGCGGACGGTCGTATTTGAACACCGGCCGGTTCGGATCGCTGAAGGCACGGTCCAACGCCTGAATGAGTTCGCCGGCAGCGCGCGAATTGCCGAAGCCGCGCGGTACGGCGCGCATGCGGTCAAAGTCAGCGGCGTTTTTCGGACGCTGCTCGGCGATTTCGTAGAGCGCTTCGTCTTTCACGATGCGCCCGCGCGGCACATCCCGTTGTTGCGCTTGGCGTTCGCGCCATGCGGCAGCGACTTGCAGGCCGAGCACGTAGTCGGCGGTCGTCTTGCGCAGCTTCAGGCGGTTCCAGGAATTTTCCGGCGTCGTGTCGTAGATCTTCCGGGTCGAGCAGATAGTCGTGCTCCTCATCGAGCCACGAAAGGCGCCCTTCGCTTTCGAGCTTTGAGTACATCTTTGGATAGATGTCGCGCAGGTGCGTGACGTCGGCGAGCGCGTAGGTGAGCTGGTTTTCCGAGAGCGGGCGGCGGCTCCAATCGGTGAAGCGCGAGGATTTGTCCAAGCGACGCTTCAGGATTTGTTGCACGAGCGCATCATACGCGACCGTATCGCCATAGCCGCAGGCCATCGCTGCGATCTGGGTGTCGAACACAGGATGCGGCAGCTTACCGGCGATCTTGAGAAAGATTTCGAGGTCTTGGCGCGAGGCATGAAAGACCTTCAGCACCTTCTCGTTGGCCATCAACCCCATGAACGGCGCGAGCGCGAGGCCCTCGGCGAGCGGATCGATCACCGCCTCGACGCCAGGCGCAGCGGCCTGGATGAGGCAGAGTTTCGGCCAGTAGGTGGTCTCGCGCATGAACTCTGTGTCGACCGCGACAAAGGGCTGCTGCGCCATTTCCTGGCACACTGCCTCCAAATCCGAGGTCGTAGTGATCACGCGCATCAGGGCTGGTTGATCCGCGCCGCGCCTCGGGTCAAGCGCGGAGCGGTTCCCATGCGGTATTATTCCGGTATCGGCGCGGTAGCGGCGGCAGGTTGGGTGAAGCCTTCGCTGAGAACGCCGCTTGAAACGAGGCCTCGCAGATAGGCATCGTCATGAGCCGGTAGCAGAACGAGGTCTGGGTTCGCTTCCGAGACATCATGCAGGGCGCGCAATTGGCGCAGCACATTGGGGCGGCCCGGATCGACGCCTGGCATCAGCCAGGTGATGAAGCGCGGGCGTCCGCGCAGGTGCTCAACGCTGCCGATGACCCAAGCGATGTCGCCGATGAAGAGATACTCCCGCGTTGTCGTCCTGGCGTAGATGAGGATGGTGCCAGGCGAGTGGCCCGGCATTGCAACGGCAACGACGCCAGGCGCGATGCGTTGCGGATGCGCGAAGTCTGACGTGGTGATGCTCGCGATCTCCGGCGCGAGTTGGCCGCCGGGCGCGTGTTCGGGCAGGCCGTTTAGCTGCTCAGCCGTGAGGTTGAGATGCGGCGCGATCGCTGCGGGCTCGGGGTGGCGCGCGATCGCCATGACGTGATCGAGGTGTTCGTGCGTGATCATCACGCGTTGGGCGCGGGTCATGGCAGCGAGCACATCGTCGTATGTTTGCTCGTTGAAGCTGCCTTTGCCTTGCGACATCTGCTCAAGCGTGTCGCGATCAACAGCGCCGTCGATGATCGTGTCGCCACTTGGCGCGACGATCTGGAATGAGTTGTAGGAGCGCGTGCGCTGGCCATCGAAGGCGCCGGATTCAACCGCAAAGCTCGGCGCTTTGCTTTCGCCGACGAACTCAACGTTCACGGCTGTCGGCAGCGTTTCCGGCGCATCATCGGCGACGAGTGCGCGATAGGCGGCGATATCGACAACGCCATCGGCATCAGCAGGCGCAGCCGCATCAAGCGCAGCCCACCAGAAAAACGCGCCCAACGCCGCAAGTACGATGACGATCCCGGCCAGCCATTTCATAGCGTTTCCCCCACCACGTCTTCGCGCGGCCCCGATAGTACGATCTTCATTCTGTCTGCTGGGAACGGTTTGGCTAGCGCCAAAGCGTCTTCGGTCGAGCCTTCGAGCCAAACATCGATCTCATGACCTGTGAGCATCACCGGCATTGCCTCTGCGTGAATGGGCTTGGTGAGTTCGTTCGGCTCGGTGGTGAGGATGGAAAACAGTAGGTGCGTGCCGTCTTCTTTGCCGCGAATACCGCTCCACGGACGCCAGATGCCGGCGAAGCAAAAGAGTGGGCGATCGCCGCCGAGACCGAACCAATGCGCGACCTTTGGCGTGGAGTCTGAGTACTCAACGAAGCTCGTCGCGGGCACGACGCAGCGGAAGCGCGGGTTCTCAAGCCAGGTGCGCCAATAGTTCGATTTCAGATTGCGTACGTTGGTGACCGGGCGCTTGCCGCCGCCGGCGGGCGGAAAGCCCCAGCGCATCATCACCATCTCGCGCATGCCTTCCTTAGACGTTGCACCAACGGGCGCGAGTTGATCGGGGAAGATCGCGGGTAGTGGCGGCTGATTGGCTGTGCGGTCGCGCATGGCGCGGATGTACGCCGTCGCCGCTTCGCGCGATTTGGTCATTGAATAGAGGTTGCACACCCCGCTTAGTTTGCGGGTTGTGGGTCTCGCTTCAAGAGCTGCACGATGCTGCTGAAGATGCCGATCACGAACAGGCCAAGGAACACGGCAAGCGTGATGACACGGTCCCAGAACATCTCCAGGCCGACAGTGGTCGTCACTTGGGTTGGGTCGTTCGGGTCGGCGCGGACGACGACGTCGTAGCCCTCGGAATGGCCCATATCGAAAAAGAGGAGCGTGTCGTCGAGCGCTGTGTGCTCGGTGGTGAGCTTCAGGTTGCAGAAATTGATCGCGAACAGGTAGACGCGGCAGCTGCCGTCATCGAGGCGGGAGGCGACTTCGACGGTTTCGACGCCGCGCAGGCGCCAATCGCGCAGGAGGGATGGGCCGGTCGAATAGGCCATGAAGCCCGCGATCGCGATGATCACGATTACGCTGAACGCCAAACGAAGTTTCTGCATTTTTGTCCCCCGACCGAAACCTAACACCCAGCGCCTGCAGCTGCATACCCCATTGCCTTGACAAGGCCGGGGCCCCCATGCGCCTTACGCGGAAATTGCGACAATCCCGCCGAATCGCCCGGAGTTTCTGATGCACGCCTACCGTTCCCATACTTGCGGCGCTCTCCGACCGGCGGATGCTGGCAAGGACGTGCGTTTGGGCGGCTGGGTGCACCGCAAGCGCGATTTGGGCGGGCTGCTGTTCGTCGACCTGCGCGACCATTACGGCATCACGCAGCTGGTCATCAATCCGGGCTCGGCGGCGTTTGCATTGTTCGAGCGCGTGCGTGCTGAAACGGTGGTGCGGATTGATGGTAAGGTGGTTGAGCGCGCCAAGGACACTGTGAACGCTGATCTGGCGACGGGTGAGATCGAAGTGCGGGTTGAGGACGCGGAAGTTCTCGGCACAGCCGAAGAGCTGCCGCTGCCGGTGTTTGGCGCCCCGGATTATCCGGAAGAGACGCGTCTGAAGTATCGCTTTCTCGATCTACGCCGCGACAAGCTGCACAAGTCGATCTTGCTGCGGTCGCAGGTGATCGCGTCGCTTCGCCGCCGCATGATCGATCAGGGCTTCACGGAATTTCAAACGCCGATCCTGACGGCGTCCTCGCCGGAAGGCGCGCGCGACTTCCTCGTGCCGTCGCGTTTGCATCCGGGCAAGTTCTACGCGCTGCCGCAGGCGCCGCAGCAATTCAAGCAGCTGCTGATGGTGGCGGGCTTCGATCGCTACTTCCAGATCGCGCCCTGCTTTCGCGATGAAGACGCACGCGCGGATCGTTCGCCGGGCGAATTCTATCAGCTCGATTTCGAGATGAGCTTCGTCACGCAGGAAGACGTATTCAACGCCATCGGCCCGGTGCTCGCCGGCGTGTTCGAGGAATTCGGCCATGGCAAACGCGTGACGCCTGCCAACGAATTCCCGCGCATTCCGTATGCGGAAGCCATTTCAAAGTATGGCTCGGACAAGCCGGACTTGCGCAATCCGCTGGTGCTGCAAGACGTCAGCGAGCACTTCCGTGGCGGCGGCTTCGGCCTGTTCGCACGCTTCCTTGAGAAGCCAGGTCAAGCTGTGTGGGCGGTGCCGGCGCCGAACGGCGGTTCGCGCGCGTTCTGCGATAAGATGAACAGTTGGGCGCAAGGCGAGGGTCAGCCCGGCCTTGGCTACATCTTCTGGCGCGAAGGCGAAGAGGGCGGCGCTGGTCCGATTGCGAAGAACATTGGACCGGAGAAGGCCAATGCCATTCGCGATCAACTTGGGCTGAAGGTTGGCGATGCGGCCTTCTTCGTGGCTGGCGATCCGGCGGTGTTTTACAAGTTCGCGGGTCTTGCGCGCAACAAGGTCGCCGATGAACTGAACCTGGCCGACAAGGACCAGTTCAAATTCTGCTGGATCGTCGATTTCCCGATGTACGAGTGGAGCGAGGAAGAGAAGCGGATCGACTTCTCGCACAACCCGTTCTCGATGCCGAACTTCGACCACGAGGCGTTCTTGAAACTCGACGTGAACGACCGTGCGACGATCGAGAAGATCACCGCGTTCCAGTACGACATCGTCTGCAATGGCGTGGAGCTTTCGTCGGGCGCTATTCGGAACCACAAGCCTGAGATCATGATCAAGGCCTTCGAAATCGCGGGCTATGGCCGCGAAGTCGTCGAGGAAAAGTTCGGCGGCATGCTGAACGCGTTCCGCTTCGGCGCGCCGCCGCACGGTGGTTCTGCGCCGGGCGTCGACCGCATCGTCATGCTGCTCGCCGGCGTCGACAACATCCGCGAAGTCATCGTCTTCCCGTTCAACCAGCAAGCGCAAGACTTGATGATGAATGCGCCGGGCGAAGTGACTCCGAAGCAGCTGAAAGAGCTGCACATCCGCATCGCGGAAGTTCCGAAGAGCTAAAGTCTTCGTCGGATCAGTATCCGGTTTGACCGCCAGGGCGAGAGCGCAGGAGTTTGAAACGATGGAAGCCTAGCGCCTGCAACGGTGCGAGGTCGAAGTCGATCATCCCGAGCATGTCTCGTTGTTTCAGCGGTTGTGAGCATTTGAACTCACCAGAGCCGGTCTTGTTGTATTTGGAGATTGAGACGTAGCAGATTTTCGACGGACAGGTGAGTGCGCACCCGGCGTTTGCGAAGAGCGTGATCCGATCCTTCCAGGGGAGTCCGGATAGGAATTCGGTTTCGCCGTTCAGCTCCATAGGTAGGACGATGGTGTCGTAAAGTGCCAACGCGGAGCTTACGCGTGCGTAGCTGTTGAGGTTTTTGATCACACTGGCTTCAATGCGATAGCGCGGGAAATCGCGTCGAATCCATTCGGCGAGGTTATCGTTGGTAACGATCGCCGCGTTGCCCTCGCGGTGGTACTTCTCCAGCAGCGGTTTGGTTTCGTCGTATTCTTCGGCGCTGACGTAGTGGTTTGTCAGGGGCAAGCGGACGCCGATGTTTGCGTAATACATCTCGTTGACGTCGTAGGGCGTCAGCTCGGGGCGAGTGAATACGCGACCGCCGTAGAGTTTTGTGTGTTCGACGAAGCCGAAAACGCTGTCGATCTCGGCGATGGGCACGGTCGAAAAATTGCGGGCGAGGAAGGCGAGAATAGGAACTTCGTTTGCCTTACCCCTCGCCGAGATCGTGTACCTCATATCGTCTCCCCGTTTGAGGGTGACGAGCCTTTGACGCTTCAATCTTGATCGAAATCAATTAGCCGCAGGTTTGGACTTGCATGCCGCGTGGAAGCCGCGTTCGTGCGCTGCCGCAGGCGCGGTCAAGCTGCGCTTGGGTGAGGCCGCGTGTGTGGCGTAGGTCGGCGCCGCTGAGGTTGGCGTTTTCTAAGTTCATGCGCGTGACGTCGGCGGCGCCGAAATTGGCGCGGGTGAAGTCGGCCCCGCGGGCGTCGGCTTGTGAGAGTTGAGCGCGGTCGAAGCGGGCGTGTGGGCACGAGGCGTCGATGAGGCGGGCGCGCGTGAGATCGGCCTGCGTGAAATCGGCGCCGGTGAATTCGGAGTGCGAGGCGTCGGCGCGGGTCAGCACAGCGTTCGAGAAATCGCTGCGGCTGAAGTTCGAGTGCGTCATGCGCGCGCCGGTGAGGATGCGGCCGGAGAGATCGCAGTCCTCGCATACGCCGCCGTATGCGGGCTGAGCTTCGAGGCGCGCGCCGGCGTCAAACGGCCAGAACGCCGAAGCGGCCTGGCTCGCCGAGATCGCCCCGAGGGCGACCGCCGCAAAAACGGCGAGGCGCAATTGTGTCAGCACGGCGCCGGGTTAGGCGCGTTCAAGTTAAGCAGCTAATGAACTTGCAGTAAGCGAGAATTGTTACTGGTTGTTACCGCAGGCGGGAACAGTCATTCCGGCGGGGAGCGTGGTCGTTGTATCGCCGCACGCAGTATTCAATTGCGCTTGTGTAATACCGACCGCATCCGCGAGTTCAGCGCCTGAAAGATTTGCACCGGTGAGCACCGCGCCGTTCATGTGTGCTCCGCCGAGGTAAGCGCCGACGAAGGTCGTGCCTTCGAGATTGGTGTCGCTAAAATCAGCGCCGGAAAGGCGCGCGCCGAAGAAATTGGTCAGGGACATGTTCGCGCCGTGAAAGCGGGCGCGGTCGGCGGTGGCGAGTGAAAGGTCGGCTTGGCGAATGCGCGCGCCAGAGAAGTTGCGGCCCGGAATGGCTTGGTAAGCGAGGCTGATCTGAAAGAGATCGCAATTGGCGCAGCTGGCGCCGCCACGCACGCGCGACGCGATCGCGTCACGCTCGGCTTGGTTGGTAATCGGGCCGCCCGTGGCGGACGGCGCTTGCGCGAAAGCGGGCGTTGTGAACGCCAAGAGGCAAGCGATAAGCGCGGCGCGTTTCATAATGGCGCAACTCCAGAAACTGTTTCCAGCTCCGTCGCAGGAGGCGGGCCAGCGCATTGGCCTTGGCGCATTAACTGATAGGTGGCCTCGATCGCCGCTTCGGCTTTTTGCAGCGCGGCCCCGCCACGTTCGAGATCTTTCGCGCGGCGAGTGCGCAGTTCAGCAGCGGGAATCCATGATGGATCCACGTACTATTGGCGTCGCCGGTAGCGGCGCGTTCATCGTTCTCAGCGATAGCGCTTCTCGGTCCAGACGATGCGGGCGCTGTGGTCCAGGTCGCGGATTTGGAAGCCGTTGACGTCTTCGGCGGCGTCTTGGAGCGCGAGGGCCTCGGCTTTGGCGTGATCAAGCGACCGCCCGTAGGAAACTTGGACGACGCTTGTTTAATCAGCGTGGTCGCTGAGGAGTTCAACCTTGAAGCGCAAGGCGGCCTCCGTGTGATGAGCTTCGGCCCAGCGCCTTAAGCGCTCTGGTAGACACAGAAGCCGGGGTCGTCTGTCCACTACTGAACACTTCGCGCCGTCGTGCGTTGTTGCTTGGTTCGATCGGAGCTGAGCGTGACCACCACAACCGAGGCCGGCTGTGCGCCATTGGCTGAAAACAATCTCCTGAAGCACTTGCGCCCTGCGGAACTGGAGATTTTGCGGCCCACGCTTGTCACGTGGAAGGGTGAGGTGGGCGCCGTCCTCTACGAGCCGGGACAAACTGTTGAGCACACCTATTTTCCGTGCGGAGCGACGTTGGCCTCGTTCCGCATCCTCTTTGCGAATGGCGATAGCGTTGAGACGGCGCTGATCGGGCGCGAGGGCGCTGTCGGGGGCATTGTCAGCCAGGGGCGCGCGCCAGCGTTTGCGCGGGCCGTCGTCCAGCACCCGGGCGAGTTTGTGCGCATTGAGACGGCGCGTTTGGAACAGGCGAAAGATCGCTCGCTGTTGGTGCGCCACTTGTTTGCGCGTTACGCCGACTGTCTGCTGGCCCAGATCTTTCAGGCAACGGCGTGCAATGCCACGCATAACATCGAGCAGCGGACGGCCAAGTGGTTGATTGCCGCGATGGATCGGACGGGCGATCACCGCGTGCCGCTCACGCAAGAGCAACTCGCCGGGATGCTCGGCGTGGGGCGCAGTTACATCAACCGCGTGGTGCGCAAGTGGCAGATGGAAGGCGTGCTGAAGTGGAATCGCGGCACGCTTGAAGTGCTGAACTTCTATGCGCTGAAAGCGCGTCAGTGTGATTGCAACAGCGCGGTACAGGCGCATTTCGAGGAGGTGCTGGCGGGTGTGTACCCGCCTGAGGCGCATGAGTAAGGCCGCTCCTTTCGAAGCGGCCTTTCGTCGTTTGTGTTAGCGAATGACTCGGATGCCCATGAAGCCGCGTGTGCAAACGTCGCCGGACATGATGCGGGTTTGACCGCGGCCTTGGATGACGGCAGCGCTGTTGGCGTCGCCGGTTTGGTTGAGCGCCGCGTCATTGTTTCGGCCGAACTGGATCACGCAGCCGGTGTTGGCGTTGCCATTCTGCTGGACCGTGCCGGTGTTGTTCGAGCCGAACTGCGCGACCCCGGCAACGTTGCTTTGACCGGTTTGGGCGATGCCTGCGCCGTTGGCTTGACCGACTTGCGTTGTCACGGCCACGTTTTGCGGCCCACGGCGCCAGCGTTGCGCGCTGGCGGGTTCGGCAAGCACGGCGCTCATGGCGAGCACGGCGAGTGCGATGCGTGAGAAAGAAGCAAGCTTGGTCATGTCAGTATCTTTCAAAGCCGGAAGGTGCGTTGGCAGAGTTCGCCGTCGGCGTCGCTGATGGTGAGATAAGCGCGCAAGTGCGAGCCGCGTTCGAAGCTCATTTCGTTTTCGCCGAGGACGGCGGACGAACCGGCGTCGAGCGAGAAGTCGCCGGATTGGCTGATCTCAGATGAGTTGCCGCCGCCGGATTTGACGATGCGCAGGTCGTATGAGGCGTCGATGTCGCGATCGGCGAAGGCGCGCGCTTGGATGAGCACGCCGTTTGACGTGCGGCGCGAGCGGACTTCGCAGGTGAGCGGCGCGTCGTCGTAAGTGGCGGGCATGAAGGTTGCCGCTTGCGCGGGCGCGCGGGCTCGACCATCGCAGGCTCCACCATTGCGACGGACGCCAGCGGAGCTTGCGTGGTGATAGCGGTGTTGGTCGCCGCGGCTGCAGAGCAGGCCGTGGTGAGAAGCGCTGCGAGCGCGATAAGGGAAACTGTACTTTTCAACATTGGAGTGCTCCCACTCGAAAGAGGAGGCGGGGCGGGAAGGCGGAATGGGCCTTCCCGCTGATACGCTTAGTTGTAGCCGCTTTGGACGACGACCGAGATGTTGCCTTCGCCGCGTTGGCGGACTTCGACGTCTTGGCCGTTGCCGATCTGGATGATGCCAGAGGTGTTGTTGCGGCCGTCCTGGTCCGTGACTGCGCGGCTGTTGTTGCCGATCTGCGCGACGCCGGCCACGTTGCCACGACCCGTCTGGATGACGTTCGAGCTGAGGTTGCGGCCCTCTTGGCCCGTAGCGGCGAAGTTATCGGTGCCGACTTGCGTCGTCGTGGCGTGGTTACGCGTGCCGTACTGATCCATGCGCAGGAAGTTGTTGTAACCTTCTTGCACGCCGCGTGCGTAGTTGCGGTTGCCGCGTTGGTTGGTGACAGCGCCGTTGCGGTTGCCGGTTTGCACGGCGCCAGCGGCGTTCGAGTAACCCGATTGATTCACGACGGTGCGGTTTTGTGCGTATGCAGCGGGCGCGCCCATGCTGGCGAGAAGAGCGGCGGCGGCGACTGCGGTCAAAAGACGTTTCATAACTCTGTAGCTCCCGGTCCAAGTGACAGCGGTCCCTCGCCAACGCTTGAACAGTTGCGACAATGGCGTGCGTCACCTGAGCCGTGTTTGAACGGGAATTTCAGCGTGCACTTTCCGCAGGTGACGCGCTGGAGACGCGGGGGCATGGCGGCGCTTAACGGTGGCTGAATCCCGTTGCATCCAAGCGCGAAGGCGTGTGCATCTTCTCTGCAAGGCCCACTCGGAGGGCCGGAGGACGGGGATGGCGTCGCTAGAGTTAAAGGGCGTGGGCAAAGCCTACGGCCGCAAACGCGTGCTTCAGGACATTTCGCTGACGTTTGAACCAGGGCTGACGCTGCTGGTTGGGCCTAGCGGTGCGGGTAAGTCGACGCTGCTGCGTTTGATCGCGACGGCGGAGCGGCCCAACAAGGGTTCGATTCTTTGGAACGGCAGCGGTGGGCGTGGCGCGTTGCGCAAGACGTTGGGCTATGCGCCGCAAGCGGTGGACCTGCCGGAAGACCTGACCGCGCGTGAGTTCGCGATGCATATCGCGGCGCTGAAGGGTTTGAACCTCGGCCAAGCGGATAAGCAGTTTGGCGCGATCACGGATGCGATCGGTCTGCACGCGGATATCAACAATCGGATCGCGAGTTTTTCCGGCGGCATGCGGCGGCGTTTGATTTTTGCGCAGGCGATGCTGGGCGAGCCGCAATTGTTGGCGCTGGATGAACCGACGGCGGAGTTGGATGGCGAGACGGCGCGGAAGTTAGGCGCTCTGATCGTGGGGCGCGCCAAGGCCGGCGCGATCGTGGTGATGACGACGCACTTGGCGGATGAGTTGGCGCCGAGCGCGCGGGCCGTACTGCGGGTTGAGAACGGGCAGGTTGCGCCGCCCGTGGCGCGTGCGCCGGAGAGCGTGACTTGAACGCGGCTGTTATCTCTGCCTCGTCGCTGACGACGTCGCTGCTGCGCTATGGGCGGAGCCGCGCGCTGTGGTTGATGTTGCTCGTCGCGCCTTTGGGCGCGCGTTACATGTTGCCGTTTGAGGATGGCGGCGGGGTGCGTATTGCCGTTGGCGATGCGTTGCCGGTGATGACGTCACCGTTTCTGGGCGTGTCGCTTGGAATCATCGTTTCGACTTTGGTTTTGCCGATCGCGTGGCTGTTTCTTCGGTCGAACACGACACGGCGCCAGCCATGGCAAGTGGAAGAAGTGACGATCGGCTCCCGAGTAGCGATTGCGCTGGGACGCTTCGGCGCTGATGCGCTGGTGCTGTTGGGCGTGCTCGCGGCGTTGAACGTGGCGGGACTCTATCTTGCGACATTCATGCTGCGCGGCGATGCGCTGAATATCGCCGAGTTGAGCTTCGCGATGTGGGTGGTGGCGGGACCAGCCGTGATCGGCGTCGCAGCTTTGCGCATTCTGTTTGACGCGCGGCCGCTGTTGCGATCCGGCTTTGGCGACTTTGGCTACTTTTGCACGTGGATGGGCTCGCTGATCGCACCGATCGTGACCTCCAAGTCCGCGCCCAGCTTCGCTTCCAACATGCATGACTTCGCTGGCTTCGTGCGCCCGCTCACATACGGCGCGCCGGGCCCGGCGGATGATTTCTCGATCGGTGGCGGCTTTCTGGCGACCGGAACGATCAATCTTGATGTCATGGCGGGGCTGATGTCGCCTGGCTATTTGGAATCGCGTTTGGCGTGGGTTGGTGTTGCGGTGGCTTTGGTCGTGGTGGCTGGGCTGATCTATGCGCCGCATAAGGCGAAGAAGAAGGCTGTGCTCGCGGGGCGCTTGGGCGCCTTGCTGAATGCGGGGCCGCCACCGCGTGTGGTGGTGAATGCGCCGGCGGCGAAGCGCGCGATGGCCGATGGCTTGGTGGTCTCCGAGTTCAGGCTGATTAGCTCGGGTCGCGTGTTCTTGATCTTGGCCGCGGCTGTCGCCGTGATGTCCGCGTTTACAGATTTTCGCCATGCCGCGAGTCCGGCGGCTTTGTTGCTGTTGCTGTTTGCGTTGTCGGCGCATGCGGGGCGGAGCGAAGCGCGCGGACTTGTGGCGCTGACGAAGGTCGCGCCGTTTGCACCGATGATGCGGCGCGTGGCGTTCGTGATCGCTGGCGCGCTTTGGACGACGTTGCTGGCTTTGCCCGCTGCTGCGCCCGCCGTGGCGCTGGATGTACTGCCGCTGGCGGCCGCGTCTGGCGCGATCGCGGCGACGGTGGCGATCGTGTTGTCGACGCTGACGGGCTCGTCGTTTGCCGCGCGGCTGGTGCTATTGGTGCTTTGGTACGGCTACGCGTCGATGTGAGTTGTGACGACGCAGGCGCGGCGTTATCTCGGCTCTATGAAAGAAGCACGATGTGGCTGCGGCGCGTTGCGTGTGCAGGTTGAGGGCGAGCGCGAGGCGGTGGTGGCGTGTGCTTGCACCGATTGCAGGCGCAGGAGCGGCGGCCCGTTTGGCATGGGCGTCTATTACAAGCGCGATCAGGTGGCGTTCATCGGCGAAGCGCGCGAGTATACGCGATCGACCGAGAGCGGGAATACGTTCACGAATTTCTTCTGCCCGACCTGTGCGACGAGCTTGTATTGGTACGGGTCGCGCGATCCAAACCGGATCGGCGTCGCCGTGGGTTGCTTCGACGCAAGCGAGCAATTCCCGCCGGATCGCTCAGTCTATGAAGTGAACAAGCACACCGCAGGAGCTGGGCGCAGCACGGCGATCGCCGAGCCGGGTGAGGTTGGACGCGGCGGGCGGGCATAGCAAGCGCGGACGCGCGAGACCGCGCTTGGGTTATGGCGCGGCTGCCACGCCGCAACGCCGATCGCCATGGCGTGGCGCCAGACGCCGGCGGTCCACATTGTTCCGCGCTAGCCGCCGCTGGCTTCGCCGGTTGCGCCGCAGGCGGCGCATTTGCCGGTTTGTTCGACGGTGAAGTGGCCGCAGGCTGAGCACGGGTCGTTGCGATAGCCGGTGGCGACGGGCTTTGGCGGCGCTACTGGCGCGTCTTTGCGGTCGCGGATGTTTTCGACGACAGAGCGTGGGCGCAGCATCACCAGATTGTCCGGCGAGGCGCCGCGCGCGAAGCCGCGTGAGATGAGGCGTGCCGCGCTTTCGGCGTCGGTGGCGCGTTTGGAGAGGCCGTCGCCGCGTGCGTCGAACGGATCGACTTGCGCGAGGTCCGTACGGCCGAGATAGGACACGGCGAGTTCGCGGAAGATGTAATCGAGGATCGAGGTGGCGTGACGGATGGTGTCGTTGCCTTTGACCTCGCCCGCGGGTTCGAAGCGCGTGAAGAGGAAGGCGTCGACGTATTCTTCCAGCGGCACGCCGTATTGCAGGCCGATCGAGATTGAGATCGCGAAATTGTTCATCAGCGAGCGGAAGGCGGCGCCTTCCTTGTGCAGGTCGATGAAGATTTCGCCGAGTTCGCCGTCATCGTACTCGCCGGTGTGCAGATAGACTTTGTGGCCGCCGACGATCGATTTTTGGATGTAGCCTTTGCGGCGTTCAGGCAAGCGGCGGCGCTCGTGGTGCGCGGGCGCTTCTTGCACGGGTGACGTGGCCGCGGCCGGGATCGGCGTTGGCGCGGGTTCGGCGTCGGCATCGTCGTCGATCGACGAGAGCGTCAGCGTGATTGGCGGCGCTTCGGCGCCGATGTTGATGAGCGCGATGCCGGCCGCTTGCGCGGCGTCGAGCACCGCGGCGCGGCGCGCGACATTCTTGAGATCGAGCGAGATGTCGAGCGCAGTGTTGGCGAAGGGCGCGAGCGCTGCGGCCATGGCGATCTGTGCGCCAGCGTCGATGTCGCGCGCGAAGATGGGCGCGTGCGTGAGCTTGAGGCCCGGTGCGCCGATGAGATCGGTGGCGCCGAGGCAATAGGCTTCGGCTTGTGCGATCTCGTCTTCTCTGAAGCCGAGCGTCATCAGGAGATCGCCGCGTTTGCCGGCGGCGACGTCTGGCGGCAGCTTCAGGACTTCTTCGCACAGCTCAGGGCCGATCACGAGCGGGTGGACGACAGCGCGAATGTTGAACGCATCGGCGGCGGCGTCTTCGATGGCGTCGAGCGCGGGTTCTGTGAGGCCGAGTTTTTCGAGGCGCTCAAGGCTAACGCCGGGGGCGCCGCGCAGGGTGCGGCGGCCTTCGATGTGTTGGGCGATCGCGGCGATCTCTTCGCCTTCGTAGCCAAGTGCGGCGAGCGCATTGCGAACATCGTCGCTCAACAAGCGGCCGAAGCCGCCGTCGTCGCGTTGGCCGTAGATGGCGATGTTTTGCGCTGGCGCGAGGCCAGGCGCGGTGACGCCGATGGCGCGCGCGGAGGCAGGGTCGTTGGCGAAGGCGACGGAGATGGCGCAGCGCAGGCCGGCGTTTTTCGGGCCTGGCAGCGCGGCGTAGATCGATTGCGCGTGCTCGGCGATGTCGCCTTTCAGTGTGGCGGCAGCGTCGCGCGAGACTTTGACGGCGGCTTCTTCTTGGCGCTTCACGCGCGACCATTCGGGGTAGGCGCTCTTTGCAGCGGCGAGCGCGGCGCTTTCGGAGATCGCGGCTGCGTGCGCGAGCGCCGCTGTGTTGGCGGCGAGTGCGCGGCCCTCGTCGCTGTCGTAGGCGAGGCCGGAGCGCATCAGCAGCGCGGCGAGGCCTTCGAGGCGGATGAGGATCGAGCGGCGCGGTGAACCTGCGCCGCCATGTGCGGCGTCGAGTGCGCGAACGAGGGTGCGGATCGCGGTTTCGAACGCAGTGATGTCGAACGTGCGTGCGCCCATGAAGCGCGGCAGCGCGATGCTGGCACCAATAGTCGTACCTTCTGCATCAGAGCTGATGGCACCGGTTGGATCGATGGCGCCGTTGGCGAAGGCGGTGAGGGCATGACCGCCAGCTTCGGGCGCAGCGATAGCGATGCGGCGGTGTGTTGGGTCTGCGCCTGCGTCGAGCGACGCGGTGTAGGCGCCGCGCGCGACGGCGCCGGAGAGCGCGGCGATGATGTCTGCGTCCGGCGCGCCGGTAAGGCGCGCGCTGGTGGCTTTCAGTTGCACGCCGCCGTGTTCGGCGTTGAGGCCGTTGCGCATGGCTTCGATGGCGAGATCGGCGAGCACGGCATCGAGTGCACGTGCGCCTGCCGCGAGCGCTGCGCCTGCGCGGGCGCGGGCTATGGTGGACGCGATGATCTCACTAGCAGCGTCGCCGGTTGGGCGGATGAGGATCGATGCGCCGTCGCGGCCGATCGGATCGGCGAGACGCGCGGCGGCATCGAGCGCGTCGAGCGCTGCGGGTGACGGTGCGCCGGCGATGCCGATCTTGGCGCCAGCGGCGAGCAAGGTTTGCGCACGCGCGATGGCTGCGAGTTCGTCGCTGCGTTGCGCTGGCCAGTGCAGCAGCGCGGCGGAGACGGCGAGTTCGGCGCCGGGCGAGAGCGTGGCGCGCATCAAAGGCGCGTCGAGCGCGATGGCGCCGCTTTCGAGTAGCTTCAGGATGTCCTTGCCGAGCGCAGGCTCATCGGCCCAGGCGCCAATGCGTTCAGCGGCGCGCTTGAGGGCCTTGGAGACGCTGGGGCCGGCCGGGGTTTCGATGGCGATGCCTGCTTCGAGGGCTGCTTGAACCATGGAGTCGGTCCATGCCTCCGGGGCTTCCGCTGCGGGGCGGATATCGTCGTCGTGGTCGTGCGCCATGGTTGGCCTCCCTAAGCCAGAGGCCGACTCTACCTTTGATCCGGGCTCGCAATCAACATTTAGTATGTAGCGGCTTGGGATAACCACAGGATGTTGTTTCGGGCATGTACTGGACGGGGAAGGCGGCGCTCGTCATATTCCCGCCGCCTGCACGCTGAGAGTCGCAATCCCGGCCAGGCGGAGACAAACAAAAGCCCATGCTGAAAGCGATTTTTTCCTGGTGGAACGGCGCCACCCTGGGTGCGCGGTTTGATATCGGTCGGCGCGGGGTTTTTGTGGGCCAGGACGAACAAGGCAACAAATACTACGAGGAACGGCGTCCTTCGATTGAAGGGCGCAAGCGGCGCTATGTGATTTACAACGGTCTCGCGGAAGCCTCGCGCGTGTCGCCCGATTGGCACGGCTGGATGCATCACACGATCGCTGAGCCGCCGACGGTTGCGCCGCTGAAGCGCCAGGTTTGGGAAAAACCGCACCAGCCGAATCTGACCGGCACCGTGAAAGCGTATCGCCCGAAGGGCTCGCTGGCGCGCGGCGGCGTTAGGCAGACGTCAACTGCTGACTACGAGGCTTGGTCTCCGGATTCGGGAGAGACCAAGTGAAGTTCAATTTCGAACGCTGGGGCGAAACCATCCTTGGCGCTGTGGTCGCCGTGGTTGCAGTCGGCTTCTTTGCTTTCGCAGCGGCGCAAGCTGGGCAGAACACGACTGGCGCGGGTTACGATTTGCACGCGAGCTTTCAGCGCGTTGATGGCGTTGGCGTTGGGGCGGACGTGCGCATTTCTGGCGTGAAGGTCGGCGTTGTGCGCTCGATTACGCTCGATCCATCGACTTACGACGCGGTGCTGACGTTGACCGTGAACAACGGCGTGCATGTGTTGGATGAATCGACCGCGCGCATCGCCACCGATGGTTTGCTCGGCGGCGCTTATGTTTCGATTGAGCCGGCGGGGATGGATCCGTTGGCGGCAGGCGCAGAGATTCCGAACACGCAAGGTTCTGTCGATCTGCTGACATTGTTTGCAAGTTTCGCTCAGGGCTCGGGGAACTCTGGGAATTCAGAGGAAGCAACCCCATGATCCGTACTCTCGCCCTTGCTGCAGTGATGTTCGCCGCCAGCGTGAGCCCCGCATTCGCGCAGCGCGCTGTCGTGCGCGGGCTCGATAAGATTACGGGCCATGCGCGCGATTATACGCTGACGCTGGGCCGCCCGGCGCGCGTTGGCTCGCTCGAAGTGATTGCGCGCTCGTGCGCCAAGTCAGCGCCGGAAGAGACGCCGGAAGTTTCGATCTATCTCGAGATCTTCGATCACCCGGCAGCGCGCGAAGGTGAAGAGAGCGAACGCCGCGAGGTCTTTCACGGCTTCATGTACGCCTCGAGCCCCGGCCTGAACGGTCTCGATCACCCCACGTACGACATCTGGGCGATCGACTGCCGCTAACGTTCCGTGCGTGGATCGTTATTCCCATCTGTACGCGCATGGACTCGGCCTAGGTTCGCCTCCGGGAGGAACGAACCATGCGCTTCAACGGGCATAATCTGCTCGCAATCCTAGTCGCGGCGATTGCAATTTATCTTCTCGAATTCGTGTTGTTCGCGGTGATTATCTCCGCCGAGCAATATCAAACGATGATCGGCGTGACGGCGGATCAGCTCCATCCCGAGCGCATGCTGTTCGGCATTTTGCCGCCCATTCTCGCGGCAATCGGGCTATCGCTCGCGGTGAAGTGGCGCAATGTGCCGGGCTTCATGGGCGGCGCGATGACGGGCGTCTGGATGGCGATCTTCTTTGCTTTCGCGGCAAGCCTTTATGGGTTCGTCTATGGCTCGAACACGGAGACGTTTTTGGCCGTGAATCTCGGCCATTACGTCGTTTGTTACGCCATCGCTGGCGGCATTCTTGCCGCCTGGAAGTAGGGCTTTCGTGACTCGCATGGCCGTTTCGGGCTAATCGGGCGGTCATGCGTATTCTTTGCACGAACGATGACGGCATTCACGCGACCGGGCTCGCTGTTCTGGAGAAGATCGCGCGCACGTTCAGCGACGATGTCTGGGTGATTGCGCCGGAGAGCGAGCAATCGGGCGCGTCGCGCGCGCTGACGCTGACGGCGCCGATCCGGGTGCGGAAGGCGGATGAAAAGCGTTTCGCGGTATCGGGCACGCCAACGGATTGTGTGCTGCTTGGTGTTGAGCATTTGATCGAGGGCGGCGCGCCGGATTTGGTTTTGTCTGGCGTCAATCGCGGACAGAACATGGCTGAGGACGTGACGTTCTCCGGCACGATCGCTGGCGCGATGCAAGGGATGCAGCTTGGTATTCCGGCGATTGCGCTTAGCCAAGCGCGCGGCTTTCGCGGCGAAGAGGCGAAGATCCCGTGGGAGACGGCGGAGGCGTTCGGGCCGGGTGTTGTCGGACAATTGCTGAAGCACGGCTGGCCGAAGGACGTACTGATGAACGTCAATTTTCCGGACGTGCTGCCTGAAGACGTCAAAGAAGTCGAAGTCACGAGCCAAGGGCGGCGGGATCATCACATCGTCTATGCGGATAAGCGTACCGACCCGCGGGGTGGTACGTATTATTGGCTGGGGTTTCGCGGAAAGCTGTCGAACCCGCCGCAAGGCACCGACATTCGCGCGGTCTATGACGGGCGCATTTCAGTAACGCCGCTACACGTTGATCTCACGCACGGTGAAACGGTTCACAAGCTCAAGGGCGTGCTTGGCGGCGCGCCGCCGAAGGCTGGGTGACGCGTGGAGGCAGCGCGGCTCATGCGGTTCGTGTTGGAGATGCGCCAAGCTGGCGTGACCGACGCGCGTGCGCTGTCAGCGCTCGAACGCACGCCGCGCACGCACTACGCGCCGGAGCATCTCGAAGGCTTGGCGCTTGATGATGTCGGCCTACCACTGGCGCACGCGCAGACGATGACCAAACCGTCGATGATTGGGCGCATGGTCTCGGCGCTGGAGCCGCAAGCGGGCGATGTGGTGCTTGAGATTGGCACTGGCTCCGGCTTTCAGGCGGCGGCGATTTCATCGGTGGCGAACAAGGTCATCACCGTTGATCGCTGGAATGATCTGGTGATCGCGGCGCGCGGCCGGTTTGGGACGGCGCGCTTGATGCGCACATACGCGTTCACCGGCGATGGTTTTGACGGCTGGACCGATGAGGGGCCGTATGACCGCATCATTATCAATGCGTCGCTGGGCGATTTCCCGTCGCCGCTGCTTGAGCAGCTGAAGCCGGGCGGCGTGATCGTTGCGCCGTTGGGCGATGCGCAGAGTCAGCGTTTGATCCGCTATCGCAATGGTGGCGAGCGCGAGGATTTGGGGCCGATGAAGATGGCGCCGCTGGAACGCGGACTGGGCGAAGCGCCGCCAGCCGCTTGAGCCGCGCGCTGATTCTAACGGAAACTCACGAGATGACGCGCGTTGCGCTTTTGCTTGCGCTGCTGACTGGGGCCTGCGCCTCGTCAGGCCCAGCGCCGATCTCGTATGGCGATAGCGTTGGTGCGCGTGCCGAGCAGGGCGCAGCGCCGCAACGTGTTGAGCGGCGCGGACGTGCGCCGATCGAACAGCGCGGTGGACAGCGCGAGCAACCACAGGCGGAAGCGCCAGCGCCGATCGAACAGCGCGCGCCGGCGGTGCAAGAGCAACCGAACTGGGCTGATGGTGAAGGCACGCCGCTTTCGGCTTACGCGCTGCAGCCGGAGCAGACGTTTGATCCAGCAAACTTGCCGCGCACGCATCGGGTGAGCGGTGATGAATCTCTATGACATCGCCACGCGCTATCAGCTGCCGCTGCGGGCGCTGATTGATCAGAACCAGCTGGAGCCGCCGTATGCTTTGGGAGACGGGCGGGTGCTTGATCTGCCGCCGCCGCGTTTTCACGTTGTGCGGCGCGGCGAAAGCCTCACTGACATCGCGCAGCGCTACAATGTCGATCTGCGTTCGCTGGCGCTGCTGAACCGCAGGAATGCGGACGATCGTGTTCGTACAGGCGACCGCATTTATTTGCCGGCGTTGGCGCGGGAGTGCCGGCGCCGGAACCGCGCCCGCGGCCCGCTGCAGCGGCGCCCGCTGCCGCAAGGCTGCGGGTCGGTTTGCCTGGCCGTTGCGCGGCGACGTGGTGGCGCGGTTTGGCGCGCAGGCGGGCGGCACGCGGCTTGACGGGATCGAGATCGCGGGGCGGGAAGGCGATCGGGTGTCGGCTGCCGCCGATGGCGACGTGATCTATGCCGGCGCCGATATCGAAGGTTTGGGAACGCTGATCCTCATTCGCCATGCCGATAATTACGTGACCGCTTACGGCTACAATCGCCGGGCTTTGGTGCGCGAAGGCCAGCGCGTGCGCGCCGGAGAGGCGATTGGCGAGGTTGGCGCGCGCCCGGATGGGCATGCGCGGCTGCTGTTTCAGGTGCGCCGGGGCAACGAAGCGCTAGATCCGGCGCCGATGATGAGCGCTCAACGCTAACCCTGCGGCGAAACGGCGCGTCGTGGCGCCTACGCCTGATTGAAAAGGCGCCGCCTCCCGATATAGTCCCGGCCGACCTCGGGGGCGGCGCCCCGCATCTCTATACAATCGTCCGAGCGGCTGCTGGCCGCTCCTAGCGAGGATCAATGTTCATCTCTTCCGCATTCGCGCAAACAGCCGCCGGAGCAGATCCGACCAAGGCCTGATCGGCAGCTGTCGTTCCACTGGTTCTGATCGTGGTGGTGTTCTATTTCCTGCTGATCCGTCCCCAGCAACAAGCGCGCAAGCAGCTCATGGACATGATTGCGGCAATCTGAAGAAGAACGACATCGTCGTCACATCGGGCGGCATGATCGGCAAAGTGAAATCGGTCGCTGACGATGAGCTGCGCGTTGAACTCGCGCCGAACGTCGATGTGCGCGTCGTGCGCGGCACGATCGCCGAAGTGCGCGCCAAGACCGATCCCGCGCCGGCGAACGATCAAACCAGCCGGAATAAGCAACATGCTGAAAGTCGCGCGCTGGCGCATCATCCTGGTCGCCATGGTGACCGTGTTGGGCATTGCGTTCTGCATTGCCCAATTTCTTCCCCGCAGCGTGCGCGACAGCATGCCAATGGCTCCCGCGACAAGCGATCAATCTCGGTCTCGACCTGCAAGGCGGCTCGCAGCTCCTGCTGGAGATCGATCGCACGGCGCTGCAGCGCCAGCAGCTGGACAATGTCGCCGACCAGATGGCGACGGCGTTGCGCGACGCAGAACCGGCGATCCGCTTTACGGGGCGCGGGGTTGTTGGCGACGCGCGCATGCGTTTGGTGCAACGCGGAACATATGGAACCCGCGCGCGGCGTGCTGCGCCCGCTTGGGACTTCGACCACGACGGCACCGAAATCACGACTTTCACCGAGGGCGAAGACGGCCTGATCGAAGCGCGCATGACTGACGCGTCACTTGCGCGAGCTGAGCCGCCAGGCGGCGCAACAATCAATCGAAGTCATCCGCCGCCGCATCGACCCGACCGGCACGAATGAAAATCAACCGGTGCGCCAAGGCGATAATCGCATCGTCGTGCAGGCGCCAGGCGTCAGGGATCCTGAGAGCTGAAGCAGCGGATCGGCCAGACGGCATTGATGACCTTCCATATGGTGCGCGAGCTCAGCCCGGAAGAATGGAAGCGGTGCGTTGCCCGCCGGGACGATGCTGGTGCAGCCCTATCCGGGCAGCGGTGGCCGGCCCAGAAGTTGTCGAACGGCGCGCGCGCTTCACGGGCGAGCGGCTCATTCGCGCGAATGCGTCCACCGACAGCCAGACCGGCGAGTTCGTGCTGCGCTTGCGCTCGATGGCCAAGGCACCAGCCTGTTCTGCCAGATCACGCGCGAGAACACCGGCAAGCGCTTTGCGATTCTGCTCGACAACCAGGTTCTGACCGCGCCGAAGATCAACGAGCCGATCTGCGGTGGTCCTGGCCAGATCAGCGGCAGCTTTACGGCGCAGCCGGCCAATGAACTCGCCGTGATGCTACGGGCGGGCGCGCTGCCGGCGCCGCTGACGGTGATCGATGAACGCACCGTCGACGCCGAACTTGGGCCAGGACGCGATCAATGCCGGCACGCAAGCGACGCTTCATCGGCATCGGCGTCGTCGCGTTCATGGTGCTTGCTTACGGCCTGTTCGGCGTGCTCGCCTGCTTGGCGCTGGTCGATCAACATCGCCTTGATCGGGGCGCATGTCGCTCACCGGCGCGGCGTTGACTTTGCCAGGTATCGCGGGCCTCATCCTCACCATGGCCATGGCGGTCGACGCCAACGTCCTGATCTACGAGCGGATGCGCGAAGAGCAGGCGAACGGGCGAGGGCCGGCGCTGGCGATCGATGCGGGCTTTGCGCGCGCATTGGTGACCATCATCGACTCGCACGTCACGCAGATCGGGGTCGCGCTTATCCTGTTCTGGTTCGGTCACGGGCCGGTTCGCGGCTTTGCCTGGACGCTTTCAATCGGCGTCGTCACGTCGGTGATTCAGCGCAACGCTCGTCACTCAATTCTTTATCGCGATTTGGTTCCGCCTCGTGCGGCCCAAAAAGCTGCCGATTTGACGGAGACCTGACTCAATGGCTTGGCGGCCCCTCAAACGGTTCATCCCCAAGAAGACGAACTTCACCTTTGTGAGTTTCGCGTGCTTTGCTTCGTTCGTGTCCATCGCGCTCGTGCTGGCGTCGTTCGGCTCGATGATCTCCGCTGGCTATCGCCAGAGTCCGGTCACGCTTTATGAACAAGCGACAGGTGCGCCGCTCGAACGCGTGGGCGCTGTCCTGAACCAAGGGTTTAATCTCGGCATCGACTTTACGCGGCGGCACTCGATCTGGAAATCCATGCGCCGGACCCGATCGATATCGAGCATCTGCGTGACGCGCTGCATCCGCTCGATACGCGCGAGATTCAGGTGCAGGGCTTCCAGGATCCGCATAACGCGATGGTGCGCCTTCGCCGCATGAATATCGAGAAGGCGACGTCATCGATACGGTCGAGCGCGCGCGCCATTTGGGCGCTGTGCCGGGGGGCGCGCCATCCGAAGCGGTTGGCCCGAAAGTCTCGGGCGAGCTCTTCATCTGCGCTCATCTCGCTCGGCCTCGCGATGATTCTCGTCATGGGGTACATTTGGCTGCGTTTTGACTTTCAGTTCGGCGTCGGCGCGATCCTTTCGCTCTTCCACGACGCGATCCTAACGCTCGGCGTCTTTTCGTTCTTCCGGATCGAGTTCACGCTGCCGGTTATCGCCGCGCTGCTGACAGTCATCGGTTACTCGATGAACGACACGGTCGTGGTGTTCGACCGGATGCGCGAAAATTTCCGCAAGTACAAAACCATGCCGCCGCCGGAGGTCATCGATCTTTCCATCAACGAAACGCTCTCGCGTACGCTGATGACGATCGGCACCGTGCTCATCGCTTCAGCCGCTCTTTATATTTGGGGCGGCGAAACGATGCGAGCATTCGCAATTTGCATGTTGTTCGGAACCGTGGTCGCCACGTATTCATCGATCTACATCGCGGCGCCTGCACTGCCGTTGGTGGGTGAACGTCCGGGCCGGCCGACAAAGCCTAAGTCCGGTTTGATGGCGCGGGGCAGCGCCTCGGAATAGGGGAGGGCAAATGGCCTGGTTTCTGAGCAATCTTCGTTACGTCGCGTGGACCGGGTTAGTCGTAGCGGCGCTGCTGCTGGTTTATTTCGCGATGGGCGTGGCGGGCTACGCGTTCAGCGATAGCGCGTTCTGGGAAGCGGCGCTGCGCTGGGGCCACGTGCTGGTCGGCATCATGTGGATCGGCCACCTCTATTATTTCAACTTCACGCAGATCCCGAACATGCCGAAGATTCCCGATGAGCAGAAACCGGCGGTCACCAAGGTGATCGCGCCGGCGGCGCTCTACTGGTTTCGCTGGGGTGCGATGGCGACGCTGGTGACTGGCGTTCTGCTCGCGTGGAACCAGGGCTATTTGCTCGAGGCCTTCTCGCTCGGCCTGCTCGATGGCGTGCCGAAGCATACGCTGATCGGCATCGGCATGTGGCTGGCCACGATCATGTGGTTCAACGTCTGGTTCATCATCTGGCCGAACCAGCAGAAGGCGCTGAACATCGACAACAAGTATCCCGATCTCGAAGCGCCGGCGAAAGCCGCGGCGGGCAAGACGGCGATGCTGTTCTCGCGGACCAACACGTTCCTCTCGGTGCCGATGCTGGTGGCGATGACGGGCGCGAGCACGCTGTTCTAGGGATTAGGTTCTCGGACTAGAGATTTGGGCGCGGGCTTTTGGGCTCGCGCCCTTTTCTATTGCAAGCGGCTGATCGACGCCTAAGTCCGAGGCGTGGATGATCTCGACACCTTGGTGCGTCGCGTTGATGAGGACCGCTGGTTGGCGGCTCGCTTCGCGCCGCCGCTAGTGCGTGAGCGGCTGATTGCGATTTACGCGGTGAATTATGAGATCGCGCGCACGGCGGAGACTGTGCGTGAAGCAGGGCTGGGCGCCATCCGGCTCGAATGGTGGCGCGAGGCGTTGGAAGAAATTGCTGAAGGTAAGGCGCTGCGTGTTCAGCCGGCTCTGGAAGCGCTGAAGCGCGGGCTGCCAGATCGAAGCGCTGCGGCGCAGTTGCAGCAGATCGTTGCCGCGCGAGCGGTCGACTTCGATGCGCAGCCGTTTGCGGCTTGGGCGGACGTTGACGACTATCTGGATGCGACGGCGGGTTTGGTAATGCGCGTCTGCATTGAGCAGGGCGACGCGCCGAAGCATGTGCCGGATGGGTTCGTGACAGCCGCAGGGCGTGCGTGGGGTTACACGGGGTTGCTGCGTGCAGCGGAGTATTGGCGAGCGCGCGGGCGATCGGCGCTGCCGAAGGATGGCGGTGATGTCGCTGAAATGCGTCAGCGCGCGAGCCGCGCGTATGATGAGGCCCGCGTTTTAGCGGCGGAGCTTCCGCATGAGGCATTCCCAGCGTTTGGCTATCTCGCGCTTGTGCCGGGCTATCTGAAAGCGATTGAGCAGCGGCGCGGCGAACGTCCGCTTTTCTTGCGTCAGTTTACACTCATTGCTGCATCGGCGACCGAGCGCGTTTAGCGCTGTGCGGTGCGCCGTTCGCGGGCGGCTTCGCGGATGCGGGCTTCCAGACGCGGCTGATCGAAGCCAGGGATGAGTTCGCCGTTGATGACGAAACCTGGCGTGCCGGTGATGTTGTAGTCGATCGCGTGCGCGCGGTTTTGCTGCAGCGTTCCATGATCTGCGGATCATCCATGGCGCGGCGCATGCGCGTGACGTCGACGCCGGCGCGGCGCGCGATGCTGTCGATGTCCGGCGAGGTGAGGTCGCGGTCGAGCGGGTGGCTCATTAGCCCTTGGTGGAATTGCAGGTAGCGGCCTTGCGGGCGCGCGGCCAGCGCTGCGCGCGCGGCCTCCATCGAAGCGTCGCTGAGGATCGGCAGTTCTTTGAACACAATGCGGATGTCGCGGCGCGTGCGGGCGATATCGAGCACCCATTGCATGGCGTGGTGACAGTACGTGCAGCGATAATCGTAGAACTCGACGATGGTCACGGCGGCATCGGCCGGGCCGACGGCGAAGTCGCGCGGATCGCTTTTGATGGTCTGCCAGCGTTCAGCGGTGACGCGCTCGGCCAAAGCGTCGAGCGCTTCGCTCAGCACGTCGGGATTGCTGACCAGATACTCGCGCACGATGGCGCGGATTTCGGCTTGCTCCTGGGCATTGAACGTCTGCGCGGACGCGAGCGGCGCGGCGAACAAGGCAAGGCAGACAAAGGCGAAAAGACGCGCGACCACGGCAAGCTCCAGCTCAATCCGGGCTGACATGGCCGCTTTTGATCTAGCGGGCAAGTTCAGCCGCGACGGCCTGCAGTGCGTTGCATGCGTTCACGCACCTCGTTGCCGGCGAAGTTCACGATGTCGTCGGCGCGGCGATAATCAGTCGTGTTGCGCGGCAGTGCGCGTCTCGCCCGTTCGGCGAAACTGAGCGCGCTGGGATAATCGCCGACGGTGAAGCTGGCTTCGGCCGAGGCGAGTTGCGCCAAGCCTGGCTCGCCGCGCTCGAAGCGCGCCGAGGCCATCTCGCGCCAGGCAAAGCCGTTGTCGGGCTCTTTACGCACGGCTTCGTTCAAGAGACGGATCGCTTCTTCGGTGCCTTCGCGGCCGTTGGCGGCAACGAGCGCGCGCGCGAGGTTGACTTGCAACAGCGGCTGACCGGGTGCGTATTCGAGGGAGCGGCGGTGATACGGAATGGATTCCGCAGCGTGGCCGTTTTCGAACAGGATCTGACCCATCAATTCCTGGAAGTAGGGATTACGCGGATCTTCGGCGATCAACGCGTCGAGTTCGGCGCGCGCTTCCGGCAGCTTGGCTTGCCGATAATAGGCGATTGCGCGGGCGTAACGGGCTGGCGCGGAGGTATCACGGCGCGGGTAGCGCGCGAGACTTGGCCCTCTGAGCGAATGAAGCCGATGAGCTTGGCTTGCATGAACTGGAAGCGGCGAACGTTGTCGGGCGTATCCACGGCCTCGCGGTGTCGAGCCTGTTCGACGCGCCGGCGCAGCGCCTCGACGCGGTCGGACGAGAACGGGTGCGTCATCATCCATGGTGGCGCGCGGCGGGTCTGCCATTCGAACGGACGAATTTGGCTGTCGAAGAATGAGATGAGGCCGCGGCCTGATTGACCGGACTGTTCGAGGAAGTAGCGCCGGCCTGGTCGGCGGCGCTTTCTTGGACTTGCGTGAAGCGCACGAAGTTCGCCATCGCAAAACCTTGCGAGCCGGCGATAAGGGCTGCGCCGGCATCCGGTGCGCCGGCGGCGATCGCGAGTACGCCAAGGCCGATCGAGATCAACATCGGGCCCACGGATTGGTTCATGGCTTCGCGCGAACGCGAAAGGTGGCCGCCAGCGATGTGGCCGGTCTCGTGTGCGAGCACGCCGATGACTTCGTTCGGCCGGTCCGCGCGCATGATGAGACCGGTATTGATGAAGATGTTTTGGCCCTGTGCGACGAAGGCGTTCACGTTGTCTTCGTTGACGATGTAGATGCGCACGTCTTCACGGCGCAGACCCGCAGCGTCGAGCAACGGGTTCGTATATTGGCGCAGCGTATCTTCGATCTCGGCATCGCGGATGAGCGCTTGCGCCGATGCAGTTTGCGCCGCCATCATCGCGAACGCGCTGAAAGCGGCAACGGCGCAACGGCGCTCTGGCGAAGCGTAGTGATAAGAGACGCGGCCATGCCCGCTCCTTGATCGCGTTGCCCGCCCCCAGACCGGTTGAAACGCCGGTTTGGGGCGGGAACAAGGCCTTACGCCTTAGCAGTTCGTCAGTTTTTCTTCGACCAGCGCGAGAGACGCGAGAAGAATTTGTCGCGACGTTCCTGGTCCGGCTCGTAGGTAGGGGCATCGGCGGCGACCGCCGACGCCGGTGCGGGTTCTGCCTCGGCTGCGGCGCTGACGGCTTCGCTGAAGCTTTCCGTCACCGGCTCCGCTGCCGGATGGACGAAGATCTCAGCCTCCGGCGCGGGCGCGCTCGGCCTGCTTGGCGTTGCTGCGTCCGCGGACGGCTTCGGGCTCGGCGCGGCGCGTATCGCCATTGCGGGCGGGGCGTTCCGGGCGCGGCGTCAGATGCTTCAGATCGGCGCTGACGAAATCCAGCCATTCGCCGCCATCGACTTCATAGACACGGCGGCCACGACCGCGGCCACGGCGGCGGCGCCGGTTGCCGTTGCGGCCGTTGCGATCTTCGCGCTGCGCGGCGGGCTTCGGTGGTTCGCCTTCTCGGGGCTTCCTCGCTTCGGCGATCGCTTCTTCGCCTTCGCGCGGCGCTTGCCGCCACGGCGGCCACGGCGGCGGCGGCGTTTGCGGTCGTCGCCATCGCCTTCGCCGTTGTCTCTGGCAACGACACGCGGCGTGGTTTCAACTTCGCTTCAGCTTCGACCTCCTCGTCTTCGGCTTCTTCGTCAACATCGACGGCGGCGCGGCATCCGCTTCTTCGGCTTCAATCTCGACATCGCGGCGTTGTTGTTGGCGGCTACGGCCACGGGCTGGCGGCGCGGCGACCTCGGCCTCTTCGGCTTCCTCGTCGAAGCCGCTGTCGATATTGCAATTTCGAAATCACCCGAATGAAGTTCGCGGCGAGGCGCCGATGCGAACGCGAACGTGGTTGTTCTCTTCGATTGTCGCCAGAGCGTCGCGCTTCTCGTTGAGCAGGTAGATCGCCGTATCGGACGCGGTGCGCGCTTCGATCAGGCGGTTCTTCTTTTTGGCAGCGGCTTCATCGAGCGCGCGCAGCAGGGAGAGCGAAGCGCTTTCCACTGAGCGGACGCGCCCAGAGCCTTGGCAATGATCGCAAACGTGGCTCGTGCCTTCCAGCACGCCGGTGCGGCGCCGCTGGCGGGAAAGTTCGAGCAGGCCAAAGCCGCTAATCTTGCCCATTTGCACGCGGGCGCGATCGAAGCGGAGCGCGTCCTTCATCCGCTTTTCGACAACGCGATCGTTCTTCGACTCCTCCATGTCGATGAAGTCGATCACGACAAGGCCGGCGAGATCCCGCAGGCGCATTTGGCGCGCGGCCTCGTCGGCGGCTTCCAGGTTGGTCTTGAACGCGGTTTGCTCGATGTTGCGTTCGCGCGTGGCGCGGCCGGAGTTCACGTCGATGGCGACGAGCGCTTCGGCCTGGTTGATGACGATATAGCCGCCGCTCTTCAGCGTCACGATCGGCGAATAGATCGATTCAAGTTGCTTTTCGACGCCGAGCTTGGCGAAGATCGGCGTTGAATCTTTCCAGAGCTGCACGCGCTTGGCGTGGCTCGGCATCAGCATCCGGATGAAGTCTTTGGCTTCCTTGTAAGCTGCATCGCCTTCGACGTGAATTTCATCGACGTCTTTGTCGTAGAGGTCGCGGATCGCGCGCTTCACCAGCGAGCTTTCTTCATAGATCAAAGCCGGCGCGATCGACTTCAACGTCTCGTCGCGAATGGTTTCCCAGGCGCGCGAGAGATATTCGTAATCGCGCTTGATCTCCGTCTTCGTGCGCTTGGCGCCAGCGGTGCGGATGATCAGGCCTTGGCCTTGCGGCACCTCAAGATCGGTGGCGATCTTCTTCAGGCGCTTGCGGTCCGTCGCTTGCGTGATCTTACGCGAGATGCCGCCGCCACGACCTGTGTTCGGCATTAACACGCAATAGCGGCCGGCGAGCGAGAGGTAGGTCGTGAGCGCAGCGCCTTTGTTGCCGCGTTCTTCCTTCACCACCTGGATCAGCATGATCTGGCGGCGGCGAATGACCTCTTGGATCTTGTAGCGGCGCGTCAGAATGCGGCGGCGGCGCTCGTCGAGCGCGTCATCATCTTCTTCTTCGCCTTCGCTTTCCGCTTCCGCCTTGGCGAGTTCCGCTTTGATCGATTCCTGATCGGCGTGCGGGATCGCGTAATAGTCGGGGTGGATTTCCGAGAAGGCGAGGAAGCCGTGGCGGTTACCGCCGTACTCCACAAAGGCAGCCTGCAGCGACGGCTCAACGCGCGTCACCTTGGCGAGATAGATATTGCCTCTGAGTTGTTTTCTGCTGGCTACCTCGAAATCGAAATCTTCAACGCGGCTTCCGTCGAGCACCGCAACCCGGGTTTCTTCCGGGTGGGCGGCGTCGATCAGCATTTTCTTGGCCATTAAGGGCTCCGTAGGCGTCGCGCGCACGGGCATCCGAACTTCCGGAACGAACCGGGGCAGAGGCGGCGAGGCGACGCAAAGTCATTGAGGGTGATCCTGCGCGATCGCGGCCCGGACCCGATGGGCCTCTGGCGCTAGATCGATCGCTTTGCGGATCATAAGTGGGCTCCAATTGACGCGCCTAAACAGGGCGCCGGCTCACGCTTCCTTCCTGGGTACGGGGGCTCAAGGTCCGAACGTGGCAGCTAACGCAGCGCCACAGGGCCTGATTTCGCCGATCCGCAGGGCGGGAGCGCGCCGGGCGGCCTGGGGATAAGTCCCGGCGGCGCACACGGCGATGGACATTACATATGCATGATTTGTCGGGGAGTGGAAGCGCGGGGGTTGGGCGGGGGGCGGAGCGGCGCCCCCGCGGTAGGGCGGGGCCGCCCCCCGGGGGGCCGGGGCGGCGCGGGAGGGGGTCCGGGCCCCCCCCGAGCAAGACCGATAACTCAGCCTTCAACGGCGTGACCTGGCTGGGCGCCGGCGGGGCGGCCGGGGCCGCCAAGCGCTCGCGGCGCGCGAGCTTGACAGCGCGCGCCGGCAATGGGCCGACCAGAGGTCGGCGGGCGCCCAGGGGCGAGCGGTCGCCGGGCGACCGGGCCGGGGGCGCGCGGAGCGCGGCGGGGGGGGCGGCCGGCTGGCGCGGCCGGGCTGCGGCGGCGCGCGGCGCCAGACGGCCGGCGGGGGCCCGAAGCCTGGGCTGGCGAGCCAGCTGACCGGCCGTGGCGTCTCCGGTAACGGCCAACCGGGCACGGCAGGCGGGCGCGCGCGTACCGCCGGTGAACACGCCACCCACCGCGCAGGCGGCGTTGGCGGCCGCCACCGCGATGAGCGTGTGGTTACCGGTCATTCACCTTCCTTTTCAACTCGATAGCAAGCCCGATCGGGTACTTTCACAATATTCATGGACGTTACTCGTCGAGCCTTCGCCTTCTTTGGCGCGACTGCCGTGGGCAGTGTTGCGATGGGCGGCCGCGCATTCGCGGACGTCCCGTCGTCGATCCATGGCGTGCTCGTACAGGATGCTGGTGCTGCCTGCCGCGTGACGCTGGCGCTCGATCGCCCGGCGCAGGCGCGGACGTTTTTCCTCAGTGAACCGTCGCGGTTCGTGATCGATATCGCCAATGCGCAGCTCGCACTGCCGGGCGGCGCGAGCGGCCAGGGGCCGGGTGCGGGCGTCGTGCGCCGCTATCGCTATGCGCCGCAAGCGAACGGCATTTCGCGGATCGTGCTCGATCTTGAAGCGCCGGCGCAGCTTGTGCGTCAGGAAACCGGCGGCCGCCGCAATGCGGCGCTGAGCTTTGATATCGCGCGCCAACGCCCGCGCCAGCGCCCGCCCCATGCAGCGCGCCGGCCGCAACCAGCGCCGCCGCACCATCGTGATCGATCCCGGCCACGGCGGGCGCGATCCGGGCGCGGTCGGCGTCACCGGCACGCGCGAGAAAGACGTCGTGCTGGACTGGCGCTGAAGGCGCGCGACGCGCTGGAACACCGTGCGCTATCGCGTTGCTTTGACGCGCGACGCGGACAATTTCGTTGAGCATGCAGACCGCGTCCGGTTCGCGCGCGCGCAGCACGCGGACCTTTTCATTTCGGTCCACGCGGACGCGAGCCCCAACCACGATACGACCGGCGCCTCAGTTTACACGCTGTCGGACAGCGGCGCGAACCGGGCCCAAAATATGATGGCGTCGCAGAACTGGGATCTCGATCTCGGCGACACTCGTAACTCGTTGGCGCGCGACATCCTGGTCGATCTGGCGCAACGCGACACGACCAACCGCTCAGCCCAATTTGCGCAGGTTGCCGACCCGCGCGCCCGCGAACCGATGGCCGACGCCATGGCCCAGGCGGTGGACGCCTATTTTGCGCCGGCCGCAATGTATGCGGCGGCTGACTAAATTTGGCGCAGATCTTAAGCTAAATCGGCTATGCCTACAGTCCGTCCTGGCCTTAATCGCGCCTCATTACGAGGCGAGGCCGGGCGGCATATTCCATAGGCGCGCAGAAGCGGGGCGCAATGTCGCGAACAAGTTCTTACGACCGCGGTTGGGACGACGAAGAGTACGACGACGATGACTATGATCGTCGCGACTATCGCGAGCCCCGGGGCGGTGGCGGCGGCGGCGGTTGCCGTGGCGCAAGAGCTTTGATTGGCCTTGGGATCGCCTGGCGTCTGGGCTGCTCGCGGTCATCATCTTTTGATCGCGGCGCTGCAGGGCCTGCCCAGCCTGGCCGATCTGCAAGATTATCAGCCGCCGGTCACGAGCCGCGTCCACGCGGGCGACGGCGCGTTGGTCGCCGAGTTCGCGCGTTTGGACGAAGCTGCGTGAAGGTTTGGTAGCGCAACGTATCGAGCGCGTGCTCGATAAGGACCGGGTTCTCGAGCTTTATCTGAACCAGATTTATCTCGGTAACCGCGCCTATGGCGTGGCGGCGGCGGCGCTCAATTATTTCGACAAGCCGCTCTCTGAACTCAGCGTTTCGGAAGCTGCGTATCTCGCCATTCTGCCGAAGGGTCCGGCGAACTATCAGCTGCCGCGCAACCGCGAACGCGCCATCGATCGCCGCAACTACGCAATCAGCCGGATGCTGGAGCGCGGCTACATCACCGAAGCGCAAGCTGAAGAAGCGCGCGCGGCTGATCTTGAGGTACACAACCGCTTGGCGGGCGATCAATACATCGCCGCTTCGCACTTCGTCGAAGAAGTGCGCCGTCAGGTGCAAGATCAGTACGGCGAGCGCGCGCTCTATGATGGCGGTCTCTCGATCCGCTCGACCATCGATACGCGCCTGCAACTCGCGGCCGCACAATCGCTGCGCCGTGGCTTGGAAGAATATGATCGCCGTCATGAATGGCGCGGCCCGATCGGTCGGGTGATCCGAGCGGCGATGTGCGCGCGCAACTGGCGGAAGCCGACGCAGCGCCGCAGCTTTCGGACTGGCGGCGCGCAATGGTCACCGCGACCGGCAACGGCGCGATTACGGTCACGGACGAAAACGGCCAGACCGGCCGCTTGGGCGACAATGACGCGCAATGGGCCGCGCAAGGCGCGCGCCGCGAACGCGCGGGCGCTGACGGCGGGCGCGATTGTCTATGCGACGCGCGCTTCGAACGGCCGCTACACCCTGAAGCAAGTGCCGCAAATCCAGGGCGCGCTCGTCGCGATGGATCCGCACACTGGCCGCGTGTTGGCGATGGTCGGCGGCTATTCCTTCAACGACGCCAACGGCCTCAATCGCGCGACGCAAGCGCAGCGCCAGCCTGGTTCGTCGTTCAAGCCGATCGTGTACGCGGCGGCGCTGGATTACGGCTTGACGCCGGCAACGCTTGTCGATGACGCGCCGCTGTCGATCTCGGCGGGTGACGGTTCGAACTGGTCGCCTGAAAACTACACGCGTGAATTCTACGGCCCGACGACTTTGCGTCGTGGTCTGGAATTGTCACGGAACGCGATGACCGCGCGCGTGGCTTACGAAATGGGCCCTGAGCGCATTCTCGATTACGGGCGCCGCATGGGTGTCTACGGCGATCGCACGCAGGCCGTGTTTGCTTTGGCGCTCGGCGCCGGCGAAACCACGTTGCTGCGGATGACGACGGCCTACGGCATGTTCGTGAACGGCGGGCGTCGCATCCAGCCGATCGTCATCGACCGTATTCAAGATCGCACTGGTCGTTCGGTGTTCCGCCGCGATCAACGCGAATGCCCGAATTGCAACGCCGAATGGGCGCGCCAGCGCGCGCCGACCTTGGCGGACAATCGCGAGCAAGTGCTCGATCCGGTCACGGCCTATCAGATCGTCTCAATGTCTGAAGGCGTGGTGTTGCGCGGTACGGCGACCAGCATCGCAGCCCTTGGCTTTCCCCTCGGCGGCAAGACCGGCACGACCAACGATTACAAGGACGCCTGGTTTATCGGCTTCTCGCCGGACCTTGTCGTCGGTGTCTGGGCAGGCTTCGATACGCCGCGCGACATGGGTGAAGGCGAGACCGGTGGCCGTATCTCGGCGCCGATCTTCCGCGACTTCATGCGTGAAGCGCTGCGCAATTCATCGCCAACGCCGTTCCGTATTCCGGCCGGTGCGCGTCTTGTGCGCATCGACTATTTGACGGGCGGTCTGCCGAACGCAACGACGACCACGACGATCCTGGAGGCGTTCCGCCCGGGCACCGAGCCGACGCGCGACGTGACGTCGTCGCCGTTCATGTTCGGCGGCACCGATCCGATCGATCCGCGCGTCTTGCGGGCCTGGCGGCACCGACACGCCAACGGTGGATCCAGCCGCAGCAGCAACAGGACGAGGATCTGGGCGGCCTCTACTAAGTCCGCCCGCTTATCTGCAGCCGCCTTCGCCTATCTAAGCCCTTCAGATTCAGAGGGGCTTCCATCATGCGCGCCGACATCGTCGCTTTGGCCGATCAAATCGAAACCGCCGTGGGCTTGCTCCGGAGGCGTCTTTGACTGGGAACCGTCCCAAGTCAGACTCGATGAATTGAACGCGCTCTCCGAGCGCCCAGATTTTTGGAACGATCCGGAGAAAGCGCAAAAGCTGATGCGCGAGCGCAACAAGCTCGAGAACGGGCATGAACGCCATCCTGTCGCTCGAGCGCGATCTGAAGGACAGCGTCGAGCTCGCCGAGATGGCCGAAGCGGAGGGCGACGCATCCCTGATCGAGGAAGCTGCAGCGACGCTGAAAACGGTGCAAAGTCGCGCCGGCGAAGGCGGAACTGGAAGCGCTGCTCTCCGGCGAAGCCGATAGCAACGACGCCTACATCGAAATCAATTCCGGCGCCGGCGGCACCGAGAGCCAGGATTGGGCGTCGATGCTGCTGCGCATGTACTTGCGCTGGGCGAATGCGCGCGGGTTCAAAGCAGATTTGCTGGAAGAGCAAGGCGGCGATACGGCCGGCATCAAATCGGCGACGGTGCTGGTCAATGGCGAAAACGCTTATGGCTGGCTGAAGACCGAAGGCGGGCGCACCGCCTGGTGCGCATCAGTCCGTATGATCCAAACGCGCGCCGCCACACCTCGTTCGCGAGCGCGTGGGTCTATCCGAAGATCGATGACTCGATCGAAATTGAAATCCTCGACAAGGACGTGCGCACAGACACCTATCGCGCCTCGGGCGCTGGCGGTCAGCACGTCAACAAGACGGACTCGGCGGTGCGTTTGACGCACATGCCGACGGGCATCGTCGTTGCCTGCCAAGCGGAGCGCTCACAGCACAAGAACCGTGCGGCCGCATGGGACATGCTGCGCGCGCGGATTTACGAGGCCGAATTGCAAAAGCGCGAAGCGGCGGCCCAGCACCTCGAAGACAGCAAAACCGAAATCGGCTGGGGCCGCCAGATCCGGTCTTACGTCTTGCAGCCGTATCAGATGGTCAAAGACCTGCGCACCGGCGTTGAAACCTCCGACACGCAAGGCGTGCTCGATGGCGATCTCGATCAGTTCATGGCAGCGTCGCTGGCGGCGCGCGTGAGTGGGGCGAGCGACAAGCAGGTCGAAGACATCGACTAAGTTGGGGCTAATTGGGCGGGGGCCCATGAGTTTGGAAGCGACAGAACCGCCGCCGATTGAGGCGATTGAACAGCCGGTCCCTTGGATCGTGCAGTATCAGCGCGCGCAGTGTTCTGGCGCGTCGCCGATGACGACATTCCAAGGTTTGATCTGCGATGAGATCGTGCTGCCGCAAAGCGCTGCCGATAACGTCGATCCAGCGCAATTAGTTTTAGCCACCGATGCGTGGGTCGATGCGCTGACGAACCAGGCTCACTTCTTGCCGGGTGAGTTCGCGCAGGAAGCGCTCTGGAGTTTCTATGCGCGCGATTATCTCACGCAGGTGAGCGAGGGCGGGCATGCGCAATATTTCGCCAATCGTGGTGGCGATGAGATTGCGCTGCGCAGCGCCGGCGCGGGCTTGAAGAGCATGCTCGCGGACCCGCATCTTCAGCTGTTTAATTTGCTGGTGCGCTTGAAGCGCGCAAAGCCCGCGCAGGCGCGCAAGATTGCGGCCGAGCACGATTATCGCTCTGCAAAGGCCGCGCTGAAGGATTTGGACAGGCGCTTTGCAGAACTTGAAAACAAAGAGCCGCTGACCGCGCGCCACAAGACGTGGCTGAAGAGCCTCCGCAAAGTGAAGTTCGCGCCTGACGCGGAGATGACGGGCCATCTGCAACGCGTCGCGCAGATCAATAAGTTGTTCGCGCGCCGCAAGATGGAGGGTGATCGCGTACGCGCCGAGACGTTGCGCGCATTGCCGTCGTTCCGCGCTGTGAAAGCGCTTTGCGACATGTCGGGGCTGACGATCACGAACTTCCGTTCGATGGGCTTTGGGCCAATGCGCGCGGTGTGGCCTGATGGGCCAGACGTGAGCGCGTTTGTGTATCGTGCCGAGACGGATAAGGGGACGCGCGCCGCTGTGTTCTATCGCGAAGGACGCTTCTTTAAGCGCTATCTCAGTGCGCTATTGACGCCAGATGGCGGGCTGCCGGTTGGCTCGCTGTCGCTGACTGAAGCCGAATACGCGGAGATCGTGCCGGCCGAGACCTGAGCGCGTCGGGATCGGGGCTTGACGGCACTTGATTGAACGTTCATTCAAGAGGAATGTTCAAGTTCATTGGCGCGCTGGCGGCGTTGGCGCTCAGCGTTTCGGCAGCTGAGGCACAGGACGTCTCCGATTGCTCAAGCGTTGATAGCGCTGGCGTGAGGACGCTGTGCCGTGAGGCCGATTTTCCGGCTGAGCCTGCGCGTTTGTGGGCGCTGTGGAGCGATCCAGAGCAACTCTCCACTTGGATGGCGCCGGTCGCGACGATTGATCTGCGGCCCGGCGGGATGATGGAAGCGGCGTATGATGTGTCGGGCCACATCGGCGATCCGAACAACATTTTGAACCGCGTCGTCGCCGTTGATCCAATGCACTCGCTGTCGCTTCAAGTTGAGCGTGCACCGCCTGGTTTTCCGCACCCTGTCGAGGTGCGTGAGTTGGTGACTGTGATTGAGTTTGCGCCAGCCGGTGAGCACGCGACGCGCGTGCGTGTGTCGATGGCCGGTTATCGCGAAGGGCAAGCTTTCGACGAGCTCTATGCGTTCTTTGCGGCTGGCAACAGCTGGACGCTTCGGAAGCTTGGCGAACGCATAACGAACGGCCCGTTCCAGTGGGCCGAGGACGGCGAATGAGCAGCGCGCGCGAAAAGATCATCCAGGCGGCGATGGAGCTGTTTTGGCTGAAGGGCTACAATTCGACGTCGATTGCGGATCTTCTTTCGCGCACGCAGCTCAATTCCGGCAGCCTGTATCACGTGTTTCCGTCGAAGCAGGACGTGCTGATCGGCGTGTTGGAAGCGTATCGCGATGGCATCGAGCAGATGCTGTTGGAGCCGGCGTGGGGCGAGGTCGCTGATCCGATTGAGAAGATATTCGCGCTGCTCAATCGGTACCGCACGATGATCGTCGAGACCGATTGCACTTACGGCTGCCCGATCGGGTCGCTGGCGCTTGAGCTGCATGAGCCAGATCCGCGCGTGCGTGAGCTGCTGGCCGAGAATTTTCGAAATTGGACGCAGGCGATCGAAGGTTGCCTCGATGCGGCGGGCAAACGGGTGCCGCGTGGGACCGACAAGAAGGCGCTCGCGCAGTTTGTGCTGACAGCGATGGAAGGTGGCGTGATGCAGTCACGGACGCACCTCGATGTCTCGTATTTCGATCGCGCGGTGGAGCAGCTGCGCGCGCATTTCGAACTACTGGAAAAGGCGGCGAAAGCGCCAGCGTAGCGGCGCAAATGGGAGGAACGACAATGGCAATCAATTGGCTCGCGGTGGTCACCGCGGCAGTGAGTTCGCTTGTCTTGGGCGGCGTCTGGTACGGCGCGCTGTTTGGCAATGCATGGCTGAAAGCGGCGGGGCTGACGCGTGAGCACGCCATGGGCGGCAACAAAGCGTTGATGTTTGGCGGCACGTTCGTGCTCTCGCTGATCGCTGCAGCGACGTTCGCGATGTTCTTGGGACCGGATGTGAATGCGACGACTGGTACGCTGTACGGCCTATGCGCGGGCCTGTGCTGGGTCGCGGCGTCTTATGGGATTTCGTATTTGTTTGAGCGGCGGCCCTTAGCGCTTTGGCTGATCAACGGTGGCTATCACACGGTGCAATTCACGCTCATTGGTTTGATTTTGGGTACGTGGCGCTGATGCGCGCACTGTTGCTCTCGCGCGCAAAACAAAAGGCCCGGCTTTCGCCGGGCCTTCGTTTGTCCGTTCGGACTCAAACTTAGTTCGAGCCGGTGACGATCACGCCCGAGACCATGCGGTCATCGTTCGAGGGTTCGCCGAAGACCGAATTGCCGCCGCCGAAGGCATTGGCGCGCTCTTGCGGTTGGACGACTTGCGGCTGCGCCGGAGCGCCTGGGCCGGACTGCGAGAGCGGGTCTTGCAGATAACGGCACTGACCTTCGAACACCGCGCCCATCTCAACCGAAAGAGATTGGTGGACGATGTCGCCGAGGACGTGGGCGTTGCGGGCTAGCATGACCTTACGCGCGCGAACCGAACCTTCGACCCGGCCATGGACCGTGACGCTTTCGGAAACGACGTCGCCGCGCACCATGCCGGTGTCGCCGACGGTCAGCGAACCGCCGACTACGTTGCCTTCGATCTCACCATCAACTTGAAGCTCGGCGCCGTTCGCGTCGATCGTGCCGGTGATCTTCACACCATTGGCAATGATGGAAGCGATGCCGGCTCGGCCGACAGGTTGGCGACGTTGTTGTGCAGGTTCTGGCAAAGCTGGCAAGTTCGAGTCCGTACGTGCGTTACCCTTGTTCGTGAACATGCCGTCCTGCCCTCAAGAAATTGACCGGATCCACCGACCGGCCCCGGAACCACACTTCATAGTGAAGGTGGGTGGCCGTGCTGCGGCCTGTTGAACCCATTGAGCCTACGCGCTGACCAATCGCGACAGTGTCGCCGCGTTGGACTTGGATATCGCGCAAGTGAGCGTAACGGGTCTTGAAGCCGTGACCGTGATCGATCTCGACCGTGTAGCCATATCCTGACCGAGTGCCAGCATAAACCACAGTGCCCGGTGAGGTCGCGACAACCGGCGCGCGCTCGAAGGCGGCCATGTCGAGACCAGAGTGGAATGTCGGACGACCCGTGAACGGATCGATGCGCTGACCGTAGCCAGACGTCTCGCGGTAGTCGACTGCGACAGGCGCGGCCAGCGGCGTTGATTGCGCGATGCCGTCGAGACGGCGGGACTCGCTGACGCGGGCGGCGACCTGCGCAACGCGCTCAGCAAAAGCTGGGTTCAGGCCGCTGTCGCGCAGATAGGCGACGAAGTCTTGCGGGACGAGCGGGCCGCCGACAGCTTCGTCATCGGTGAGTGAAGCGGTGGAGACGCCGGTGAGGCGCAGGACGCCACGGGTCTGTTCGCTCGACTCAACGACGCGGTCTTCGATTTCTGATAGGAACTCTTCCTGCTCGGTCTCGAGGTGATCCGGACGGGCGCGGAAGCCGACGGTCGTAACTTGATAAGGCTCGGAGACGAGGGCGCGCGACTGGCGCGGTTCGGCTTCGTCAATCGAGGCCGCCATGATGATGCGGGCGCCATCGCGCTCGATCGGGCGGTTGGCGGCGAGCTGCAGCGTTGAGCCGCCTGCGTATTCCAGCAGCGAACGAAGAACTTCGTGACGGCCTTCGAGATCTTGGGTCGTGCGATCGAATTGGCGGGTGCGTTCTTCGAGAAGAGCTTACGAAGCAGCGGCTTGGGCGCGGCTTTCGTTGAGCCAGCGATCATACTTGGCGCGCTCACGCTCGACTTCGGCGTTTGAGGCGGTTGCTTGCGGGCCTTCGAGCAGGGTGTTGGTGGTCGCATAGACGCACCAGCCCGCGAGGCCGACAGCAGTCATCGCCAGCAGGGCTTGCTTGCCAGGAGACAAAGAGACGTAGCGGACCGTACCGCCGCTACGATGATAAATCTGCCGTTCCGGGAACATGCGATCGAACAACGATCGTGCCCGCGATCCAAATTGGCTCATGGTCCGCCGCCACCCACTAACCTAAATGCAAACTGTTCCGTTTGCCCCGCCAGATTTCATCTACACCTGAAAGCCTCCCGAAATGCAACACAGCACGGCTGTCGTTTACAGGAATTTCAGCTTGTTTAACTTTCATCTGCCAGAAGCGCGCCAAAACTGTGTAATCACAGTAAAAGACGCCGCTATTTCGCGTCTAGCGCGTTAACCACTTTCAAGACGTCTTCCACATGTCCTGGCACGCGAACCTTGCGCCAGACGTGAGCGATCTTGCCCTTGGCATCAATGAGGAAAGTGGCCCGTTCTATCCCCATGAATTTGCGTCCGTAGAGGGTCTTCTCGCCCCAGACGCCATAGGCCTCTGTGACCACACCCCCTTCGTCGGCCCCCAATTGCACCTTGAGCCCATGTTTCGCCGCGAATTTATCGTGCTTAACAACGCTGTCGCGGGAGACGCCGAGGATCACGGTCTTGGCCTTCGCGAAAGCCTTCGCCTTTTCAGTGAAGTTTAGGGCTTCCAGGGTACAACCGGGTGTGTCGTCCTTTGGGTAAAAGTAGAGGATGACGCGTTTGCCTTTAAGGCTAGCCAAGCTGACGTGCCCGCCCCCGGCCGTTGGCAGATCAAAGGGGGCGCGGGTCGCCAGGTTTGAGCGCTGTCTTAGCCATCGGGAGCCCTCCGGCTCGCGGCCTATTGGCCGTTGCGCCCGTCGCTGACTGCGACGGGGCTGGGGCTTTGCTTTGCGTCAAAAACCTAAATCGCGCTAGATGCTTGCGAGGGGCGTTGGAGCTCGCCGGATGATGATCCGCCGCTCGACGCTGATTGCTGTCGAGGTACTGCTTGGACTGGTCGCGGCGCTCGCGATCGGCCTCGGGGTCGCTTGGTGGCGTCTCAGCCAGGGCCCCATCGAACTCAACGCCATGCGCGATCAGATCAAAACCGAACTGAGCCAGGCGCGCTCAGGGCGGCCGGTCGGCATTGAGCGCGTCGAACTGGGTTTGAGTCGCCGGGGCGGACTGGAGTTGCGCGCGGTTGGCGTGACGGTTGAGGACGGTCGTGGGGGGGTGCTGTCGCGCTCGGACGAAGCGCGGATATCGCTCGACGTGTTGCCGCTGCTGATTGGACGCATTTCGGTGTCGCGCGCGGAATTCGTTGGCGGAGCGCTGACGTTCACACGTCGGCCCAACGGGGCGATGTATATCGCCTTTGGCCCAGAGGGCGCGCCGCCAGACATTATCATCCAGCCGCCATCGCGGAATGAGTCGCTGGAAAACCGCGTCGTTCGCGTGCTCGACAGCATGGCCGACGCGTTCAAGCCCGTCGGCGCGGGCGGACGCTTGCGCGAGGTTTCGGTCCAAGGCGCGGCGCTGACGCTCATTGATGAAGCTGGCGGCGGTCGCTGGACGGCGGATGCCGCGAACCTCGAACTGGCGCGGCGCGGGCGTTCGCTCACGCTTTCAGCGGATGCGGCGCTTGAGGGCGCCGAAGGCGTTGCGCCGGCGACGTTGCGCATCACTACGGACACACACTTCCAAAGCGCGGTGATTGAATTCGGCGCCGAGAATGCGCGGCCACGCGCGCTGTTCTCGCCAGCAGCGCTTGGGCCGTTCGCCGCGCTCGACGCGCCGGTGACGATGAACATTTCCGTCGGTTTGGATCGCGAAGCCGGCGTCAATCGCTTTGAGGGCGATGTCACGATCGGCGGCGGCTCGGCCGATATCGGCGACGAGCGCCTTCGCCTCAGCGGCGGGCGGTTGCACGGCCGCTACGACATTCAGAGCGACGAGCTGATCATCGATCAGATCTCGTTGGCAGGTGATCGCACGCGCGTCGGCGGCGACATTCGCGTGCGCGACGTTTCGGCGATCATGCGCGCTGCGCCGAATGAGCCGGCGGCGTTCAACATCTCGCTGCCGTCCATGCGTCTCGATGTGCCGGGCACTTTTGCTGAGCCGTTGGCGTTTTCGAACGTGCGCGTGGTGGGTTCGATCGTTTCGGCGGACCGGACAATCAACTTCACCGAATTGACCGCGCATACCGGCGAAGGGACGTTCAACGGCACCGGCCGCGTTTATTGGGCGGATGTCGCCGGTCACTCGCATGTGGGACTGCAGCTCAATGGCGCTGTCGATGGCGCGCTCGAAGCACGCGACGTGCTCCACATGTGGCCGGTCGGTCTGGGCGAGAGCGCACGCGAATACCTGGCGCGCACGATCACGAGTGGCCGCGTCACCGACGGCACGGTGCGGATCAACATCACGCCGGCGGACATCGCCGATGGTGTTTTGACCGATGACGCCGTCGATGTGCGATTCAACATTACCAATGCCGCGATGCAATTCATCGAGACGATGTCGCCGGTCACGAACGCGCGCGGCTCCGGCGTGCTGCGCGGCAACCGCTTCGACATGACAATCCCGGAAGCGCGCTTCCACGGCATGACGATCACCAACGGCCGCATCGAGGCGCCGCAATTCAAGCCGCGCGGCGCCATGCTGACGATTTCGGCGCGCGCTGATGGGGAGGCGCGTCAGATCCTCGAAGTGTTGGCGATGGAGCCGATTTCACTGAGTGATCGCTTGCCGATCGATGCCGCGACGGCGGCGGGGCGCGGCAGCGTCAACATCCGCATCCAGCGGCCAATGGTGCGCGAAGCGCCGTTCGAAGCTTGGCGCTTCAATGTTGATGGGACGATCCGAGACTTTGCCGGCAACATGTCGACGCGGCGCGTCGCGCTGAGCCAGGGACAACTCACGGTGCACGGCGATCAGCGCGCGGTGACAGTGAGTGGGCCGATCCGCGCCGGCGATTCCGTGATTCCGAACGTGCGCTGGACTGAGCATATCGGCCGCACAGGGCCGAACGCGGCGAGTTCGTCTGAGTATCAAATTTCCGGCGATTTCGACGCCAACGACCTTGAGCGGCTTGGCTATCCAGTGGCGCGTTACGCTCAGGGCCGTATCGGTGTGACGGTGACGGGTCAGGGTCGCGGCTTTGATGTCGACAATGCGCGCATCGATCTCGATCTGCGCAACGCTGTGGTGGAATTGCCGCGCGGGTTCTGGACGAAGCGGGCCGGTCAGGCAGCGTCGGCGCGCTTTGTTGTGCAACGCTTGAGCGATGGCGGCTTGGCTTTCAACGATATCGACGCGCGGGGCGCGGGGTTGTTTACGCAGGGCCGTGCGCGACTAGGCCGCGACAACACGCTGTTGGAGGTGGATCTGCCGCGGCTCGTCATCGAAGGCAGCTCTGATGCGCGCGTGAATGCGGTGCGGGCGCAGGATGGTGCGCTTGAGGTGAATGTGCGCGGAGCGTTGTTCGATGCGGCGCCGTTTATGGGTTCGGAAACGTCGCCCGACGCACGTGCGCAGGCGACGCCGACATCCGCGCGGGCGACTGCTTCGAACGATTCCGGTGCAATGCGCGCCAGCGTCATCGTGGATCGCTTAAAGATGCGCGGTGGCGCGACGCTTGCGAACGCGAACGTGCATGTCGCGACGGTTCGCAATGGATTGATGACACTGACCGCGGAAGGGCGTTCGCCGGGCGGCGAGGCGTTCTCGTTGACGCTTGGCGCGCGTGCGGGCGATGCACGCAGCCGGGTGCGCTTTCGTGCGGGCGACGCGGGCTTTGCGGTGCGCGCGCTGACCGGGGCCGAGAATGTGGTTGGCGGCTCAGCTTCAGCGGATGGCGATTGGCGCGGCGGTGCGCAGAGTCAGGCGCGGTTCAACGTGCAGATGCGCGACTTCCAAGTCGTGCGCTTGCCGGCGATGGCGCGGCTCTTGTCGTCGGCGGGCTCGCTGACCGGCATGGTCGAAATGCTCAACGGCGATGGCATCGGCTTCAATGCGCTAGATGCTGAGATGACCTACGCGAACGATCGCCTGCAATTCACTGAAGGCCGTATGGCCGGCCCGTCGCTCGGGCTCACGGGGTCGGGCAGCTACGATATTCGCGACGACAATCTCGATATCGATGGCGTGGTTGCGCCGTCGCCGATGTTGAACCTTTCGATGCTCGGCAGCATTCCGGTGATTGGCGATCTCTTGGTTTCGCGCCGCGGCGAAGGCGTGTTCGGGATGACGTATTCGATCAACGGCCACGCGGGCGAACCGCGCGTTGGCGTGAACCCAGTGTCGGCGCTGACGCCGGGTATCCTGCGTCGCATCTTCGAACCAGTGCCGCAGCGCGAAACGCCGACGACGACGCGCGACACAAACGGCATCAACATGTTCGATCCGTCAGGGTCGACACCGGTTGCGCCAGATCCAGTCGCGCCCGCTAGCGCGGAAGTCGCCGTAGCTTCGCCTTAGGCTACGCGAAGCAGCGCGTGCTTCTTCTTGCCCAGAGAAAGCTTGACCGCGCCATCGACCAGATCGGCGGCGGTGATCATTGCGCCTTCATCGGTGACGGCTTGATCGTTTACGCGCAGCGCGCCCGCGGTGATGTGGCGCTTGGCTTCGCCGTTTGAAGCAACGAGCCCGGCGCGGACGAAGGCGGGGCCGATCCGGAGGCCGGCCGCAAGCTCTTCATTGGTGACGTCGAACGTCGGCAGGTTCTCCGAGGTCACGCCCTTGACGAACGTATCGTGCGCCGCTTGGGCAGCCTTGTTCGCTTCCTCACGGCCGTGCAGGAGCGCCGTCGCTTCGGTGGCGAGCGTCTTCTTCGCGTCGTTGATCTCGGCGCCTTGCAGTGCTTCGAGGCGTGCGATTTCATCGAGCGAGAGATCGGTGAATATCTTGAGGAAGCGGCCGACGTCCGCGTCTTCTGCATTGCGCCAGTATTGCCAGTATTCGTATGGGCTCTTCATGTCGGCGTTGAGCCAGACGGCGCCGTCAGCGGTCTTGCCCATCTTGGCGCCGGAAGCAGTCGTGATCAGCGGTTGCGTGAGTCCGTAGAGGCTAAAGCTCTCCATGCGGCGGCCTAGCTCTACGCCATTTATGATGTTGCCCCACTGGTCCGAGCCGCCCATTTGCAGATCACAATTGTAGCGTTTCTTCAATTCCACGAAATCGTAGGCCTGCAGGATCATGTAGTTGAACTCTATGAAGCTCATCGGCTGCTCGCGCTCGAGGCGCAGCTTCACGCTGTCCATTGAGAGCATGCGATTGACGCTCATGTGGCGGCCGACCGTGCGCAGGAAGTCGAGGTAGTTGAGCTTTAACAGCCACTCGGAATTGTCGACGAGGATGGCGTCGCTCGGGCCATCGCCGAACTTCAGAAATTTGTCGAACGTTGAGCGGATCGAGTTTGTGTTCTTGACGATCTGCTCTTCGCTCAGGAGCTGACGCATCTCCTCCTTGCCGGAGGGATCGCCGACGCGCGTCGTGCCCCCGCCGAGGAGAACAATCGGCTTGCCGCCGGCTTGCTGGAGGCGGCGCAGGTACATGATCTGCGTGAGGTTGCCGACGTGCAGCGACGGGGCCGTCATGTCGAAGCCGATATAGCCAGTGACGCCCGCGAGCGCGGCTTTGTCCAAGCCGTCAAGATCGGTGCACTGGTGGAACTGACCGCGCGCAACGGCGTCACGGAGAAACTGAGATTGGACGGTGGCTTCGGTGGTCACGGGGGTAAACTCCTGGCGGACTTTTGGGGCCGGAGCTGTGTCTTTGTCGAGCGCACATCCCGGCCTTTTGAGGCGGGCGTGCTGTCGCGGCCCGCTAATTGAGCGGGCGGTAATAGCTTTGGACGAGGGCGAGCGAGGTCGACATGGAGCGGTGCTACGCCGCTGCGGAGATTGACGTCAAGCTCATGCACTTACCCCATGCGGGGCTTGTCGTTGCGTCGTGCTTCTGAATACTCGTCGCAAAACGAAGGGGGAGTTGAATGCCGTGGGGACGTTCCATTCTCGCTATCGTGACGACGCTGTTCGTCATTGGCGGCATGGCGAGCATTGGCGTTATGGGCGCCCGCGTTTGGCGGCCCGATTTTAGCAGCGTGCCGGGTGTGAGCGCGCAAGACATGGCGGCGCTCGCCGCGCCTTATGATGATGTCTCGCAGGGGCGCGACGCTGAGCTGATGGCGCTGCTCATTGAGAACAACGCGAGCACGCAACGCGAGATAGATCGCATTCAAGCGCTGTTGCCGCCTGGCCAGCCAACATCGTCACGGCTGACGACGTTTCGCGCCAGCACGGGCACGGAAGGCAATCAGCTCTGGGGTGTGCGCGAATATGAGTATGCGGGCCATGTCGTGCGCTCGGAGACGACGTTGTATCGCGCTACTTCGAGTGAACCGTGGAAGGTCTCGGGCTTTCACGTGAACGTTCTGGCGCGCGAGGACTTGGCGTCGCGGACGTTCAATTTCATGTCGGAGCCGCCGGGCGTGCAGGGGGTGATCGTCGCTGCCGTGGCGTTACCGCTGTTCACGCTGATCACCTTCTTGATTGCGCTTTTTCTGGCCGGGACTGAAGCCGAGATGGGCGTGGCTGATCGCGATCGCGCTGGCGTCGGGACCATCTATGCGGACACGGCCTCGGACGCGCTCTCGTTCTTGCCGATCTCGGTTCAGCTTTTCGCAGCTGGCGCAACCTGGAGTGGGTCAGCCTTCGACGGCTGGGTTTTTAGCGCGTCGACGCCGTTTGGCGCAGCCGCGTTCTGGCTGTTGGCGCCGCGGGGCGCCAAGGCGGATCAATAGATCAGGACGCATTTGTTGCGCTGTCTGCAGGCGTTACTCCGTTCTTAAACTCTTGGTGTGCTAGGCGGGGCACGTGCTGCACGAACTGATTTGCCACCCGGATACGCCAAGCGCCGCCGTTGACCGGATCGACGTTGCGATCGCGCGGCCGGAGCCGGGCATTCTGGCGCTGCGCTACACTGTCAGTGGCCGGATCGCGAGCATCAGTCTGGCGCCGCCGAGCGATCCGTTGCGCACCGATGATCTGTGGCGGACGACGTGCTTTGAAGCGTTTGTCGAAGCTGCACCCGGTGCGGGCTATTACGAGTTCAATCTGTCGCCGTCGAGCAAATGGGCGGCGTATCATTTTACAGACTATCGCGAAGGCATGGCGCTCGCCGAGTTGTCGCCGCCGGCGATCATCACTGGCGCCAACGCCACGCATGTCGATGTCGACGCGCTGATCTATCTGCCGGCCAACGATGAGCCTTGGCAGTTGGCGCTAACGGCTGTGATCGAAGAAACGAACGGCGTGAAGTCGTACTGGGCGCTGAAGCACGCGCCAGGCAAACCTGACTTTCATGCTGGCTGATGGATTTGTGGTGGAGCCGCCATCGAAGCGCTTGGTTTCCCGCCACGACAGGTTAACCAGGTGGGTGGCTGGCGTCCCGTTCGGCAGCGGCGCACGGCGACCCACCACAAGAACACAGCGACCCCAACCAGGGGACAACACGGCGCGGGCACCGGCCGGCGGCGGCGCGCCCGGGCCCCGCCCCGCCCCCGGGCCCCCGGCGCCCCGCCGGCCCGGGCCCCCCGCCCGCTCCCGCGCCGCGCGTCGGCATTGATCGGTTGTGGAAGATGCGTCGCTGCGTGCGGCGCTCAAAGGCAAGCGCGTGGCGCTGGTGGCGCACCCTGCATCTGTGACGCGATCTTACGCACTCGCTCGATGCGCTGATGACGCTCGATGACGTGCGCATCACGGCGCGCGTTCGGCCCACAGCACGGCATGAAGGGGCGATAAACAGGACAATATGGTGGAGTCGCGCGACTACACCGATCCTGCACGGCGTTCCTGTGTTCAGCCTCTATGGAGATCAGCGCCGGCCAACGGGGCAGATGATGTCGACGTTCGACGTCGTGCTCATCGACCTGCAGGATCTCGGCTGCCGCATCTACACGTTCATCACGACACTGCTTTACATGATCGAAGCCTGCGCGAAGGACGGCAAAGAGGTTTGGGTGTTGGATCGCCCCAATCCCGCAGGGCGTCCTGTTGAAGGGCTGACTTTGCGGCCGGGTTGGGAGAGCTTCGTTGGCGCGGGCCCGATGCCGATGCGTCACGGGCTTACGCTCGGCGAACTCGGTCATTGGTTCATCGAGCACTATAAGCTCAACGTCGCCTATCGCGTGTCGAGATGGAAGGCTATCGGCCTGACGAAGCGCCGGGCTACGGCTGGCCGCTCGGTGATCGCACTTGGGTGAACCTGTCGCCGAACGCGCCGAATTTGTGGATGGCGCGGGCGTACGCCGGCACTGGTCATGGTGGAAGGCGCGACGTTTTCCGAAGGGCGCGGCACAACGCGGCCGCTCGAGGTTTTGGCGCAGCGGATATCAACGCGCGCGATGTGTTGAACGAGATGGAGCGGTTTGCGCCGCAATGGCTCGCTGGCTGCAAGTTACGCGAAATCTGGTTTGAGCCGACATTCCACAAATGGGAAGGCGAGCTTTGCCACGGCGTGCAGATCCATTGCGAAGATCCGGCGTACTACAATCATGGAGCGTTCAAGCCGTGGCGCGTGCAGACGCTGGCGTTCAAGGCGATCCGGCGCCTCTATCCCGACTACGAATTGTGGCGCGAGTTCTCGTATGAATACGTGTTCGATAAGCTCGCTCTCGATGTGATCAACGGCTCGTCGCTGTTGCGTGAGTGGGTCGACGACGCCGACCCATCGCAAGCGATCTTGATGCGCTCACCGTCCCGGACGAGCAGGCGTGGATCGCCGAGCGCGCAAAGCATTTGATATATTGAGCGAAGCCGCAACGCCTCCGCCTGCAGCTAGCCGATGTCGGACTCGATCTAGGCCGCGGCTTGCTGATGGCGTGGATCGTGATCGTGATCCACGGGACGTTCTGGTTAGGCGTCATTCCGGCGGGGCCTGGGTCATGGCTCTTGTTTGAGATGCCGCCGATCTTTGTGATCACGGGCGCGGCGTATTTTTTGGGTGAAGGTTCGAAGCAAGGGCGCTTAGCGCCTGCGAACTATTTTGATTTTCTGTTGCGGCGCGGCGTGCGGATTTACGTGCCGTACCTTGTCTATGTGTTCGCTGCCGCGGTGATCGTGACGGTGGTAAAGTGGGACGGGCCGCTCACGCTTGGCGAGATCGGCGCGCGCGCTTGGTCCTGGCTCAATCCGGTCACGCGCGGAGCGGGACACACGTGGAAGATGCTGAGCTGGCATCTTTGGTTCGTTGCGCCGTTCCTGATCGTTACCGCGCTGATGCCGCTGATCACGACACGACGCGTGCCAGGCTTTGTGAAGCCGTGGATGCTGGCTTCGATTGCGGGCTTGGTTGTGTTGGCGCTCGGGCAGGTGATGTTTCCGGCGCCGGTGGATGATCAACTGATCAAGAACACGATCTTCTATACGTTCTGGGCCTCGTTCGGCTTCATGCTGGCGGCGATGCCAAAGCGCTGGAGTGTCGGTGACTACGCGCTTGTGTTGGTGCTGGCGCTCGCCGGGATGATCGGCGCGGCTATGTTGCAGCCGACGAGCGTGACGCCTGATATGCAGCACAACAAATTTCCGCCAAACGCGATCTTCTTCCTGTTCTCATGCGTCTGGACTGCGGCGCTCTTGATTGGCGCGCGCTTGGTGACATCGACGCAAAGTGAAGCGCTCGCGCGCTCGCCGCTGGTGCGGCCGTTCATGAGTGCGGGCTATTCGATCTATCTTTGGCAAGGCGTCGGCTACTCGCTCGCCGCGTATTTCGGCGGCGCGCTTGGGCTCAACATCTATGTCATTTGGATCGTCGCGATCGCGCTGACGATCGCACTCGGGCTGCTGTTTGCGCCGCTAGAGCGCATCAGACTGCCGAAGCGAAAGACTAGTTAGAACCAGCCCTTTTTCTTCTTCGGCGGCTCTTCAACCTTTGGCGCGGGAGCGGGCGCTGCAGCCTTCGGCGGCGGCGCGGCTGCTTGCTGGCGCGGTGGCTCAGGCGCGCGCGCTTGTGGCGGCGCTGCGGCTTGCTGCGGGGCAGGCTGTGCAGGCGCGCGTTGCGGCGGCGGTTGTTGCGCGGACTTCGGCACGCCGGGGCCAGGGCGCGGCGCGGGGCCGAGCTTATCAGCAAACCAATTGGACATGTCCCTCACCTAATGTCGTCGCGCAAACCGGCGCTCAAAGTCGTTATCTTATCGGAACGATCGCGCCAATGCGCCCTAACCAGGTCCCGCGATCGATCATGTCGCGCACCTTGTGTCCGAAGACTGCGATCTCAAACGGCTTGGTGAGCACTTCCATACCGGGCCCAAGGTGGCCGTTGCCGACGACAGCGTTCTCCGCATAGCCGGTGATGAAGAGCACTTTGAGATCTGGCCGCGTGCGGCGCGCGGCGTCGGCGATCTGACGGCCGTTCATGCCGCCCGGTAGGCCGACGTCGGTCACCAAGAGATCGATCCGCTGATCGGACTCCAAGATTTTGAGCGCGCTTGGACCGTTCATCGCTTCAAGCGCGCGGTAGCCGCTTTCTTGCAGCACATCGAGCATCAGCATGCGCAGAACGACTTCGTCATCGACGACGAGCACGACTTCGCCGTGGCCATGTTCGATTTCGTCGCTGGCGATGGTCTCGTCGCGCTCATCGGCTTCGCCGTGATGACGGGGAAAGTAGAGGCACATCGTCGTGCCGGCCCCGACTTCCGAATAGATCCGGACTTGGCCGCCTGATTGGCGCGCGAAGCCATAGACCATGGAGAGGCCGAGCCCTGTGCCTTGGCCGAGCGGTTTGGTTGTAAAGAAGGGATCGAAGGCGCGCTCGATCACCTCCGGCGTCATGCCGGCGCCGGTGTCAGTGACGCAGAGCGAAATGTATTGGCCCGGCGGCAAATCGCGTTCACGCGCGGCGCGCTCATCGAGCCATTTGTTGGCGGTCTCGATGGTGAGGCGTCCGCCATTGGGCGCCATTGCGTCGCGCGCATTGATGCAGAGGTTGAGCAGCGCGTTTTCAAGCTGTGAATCGTCGACCTTTGTCGTCCAAAGCCCGCCGGCTTGCACGACCTCGACTTGAACATCCGGCCCCACACTGCGGCGAATGAGGTCTTCCATGCCGGCGACGAGTTTGTTGAGGTTCAGGGGCCGCGGGTCGAGTGTTTGGCGGCGCGAGAAGGCCAGCAAGCGTTGTGTGAGCGCGGCGGCGCGCCGTGCATTTTCTTGAGCGCCTGACAAATAGCGTTCGAGGCCAGTGGTGCGGCCTTCGGCCAGGCGCTTGGCGAGAAGCTCAAGGCTTCCGGAAATGCCGGCGAGCAGATTGTTGAAGTCGTGCGCCAGGCCGCCCGTGAGTTGGCCGACCGCTTCCATCTTCTGCGATTGGCGGAGCGCTTCTTCCGCCTGCATCAGCTGACGCGTGCGCTCCTGGACACGCTGTTCGAGCGCTTCGGCCGCTTCTTTTTGATCGTGAATGTCCGTGTTGGTGCCAATCCAGCGCGTAACGTTGTCTTGTTCGTCCTTGATCGGGACTGCGCGTGCGAGGTGCCAGCGATAGACGCCGTCGGCGCGGCGCAGGCGGAATTCGTTTTCGTAGGTTTCGTCGCGCTTAAGTGCTGCTGCCCAACGCGCGGCCGCCGTTGTGATGTCGTCTTCGTGCACCATGGCCGCCCAGCCGGCTCCATCGAGCGAACCCTCGGCGTATCCGCTGTAATTATAAACTTGCTCGTTGAACCAATCGAGGTTCCCATTCGGCAGCGCGGTCCAAGCTTGATTGGGCATGGCCCGCGCAAGCGTGCGGAAAATTCTTCGTTCGCTCGCAGAGCCAGTTCGGCGAACTTCCGGTCGGTGTGATCTTGGAAGAGCACCGCTACTTGTTTGCGGCTCGCCGGTTCGATGCGATACGCCGAGAGTTCGACCCAGCGTCCGGGCGCCTCAAGTTCTCGTTCGAAACGGATCGGTGTGCCGGTCTCGAGGACGCCTTTGGAGAGCTTAACCCAGTCGGCGGCTTTCGGCGCCGACCATTTCACGCACCTTCTTGCCGACTACGTTCGGGATACCGGCATGAGTGGTGTAGGCGGGATTGGCTTCAACGTGGATGTAATCGCTTAGCGGGCCATGCGGGCCGTCGAAGAACTCGATGATGCAAAAGCCTTCATCGATGGCGTTGAAGAGCGTGGCGTAGCGCTGCTCGCTTTCGAGCAGGCGCTGTTCAGCGCTCAGGTCTGCCGGTTCATCGCTGGACGTCATCTGCCCCTGCCGCGCTGGTAACGCTCAGGGAATTACGCGGTTCCCGCCCAATGCGCGAGAGAGGATCAGCGCGGTGCGCGCTTGGCCAAGATACGCTGCAAAGTCCGGCGGTGCATGTTCAGGCGGCGGGCGGTTTCGCTGACGTTATGACCGCAAAGCTCGTAAACGCGCTGGATGTGCTCCCAGCGGATACGATCGGCGGACATCGGATTTTCCGGCGGCTCAGGCTTTTCATCAGGCGATGCGAGCAGGGCTTTGACGATGTCTTCGGGGTCGGCGGGCTTGGCCAGATAGTCGAGTGCGCCAGCTTTGACCGCAGCGACGGCGGTGGCGATCGCGCCATAGCCGGTCAGCATCACGACGCGGCAGTCCGGGCGGCTGCGATTGAGCGCCTCAACAACCGCAAGCCCTGACCCGTCTTCCAAGCGAAGATCGAGCACGGCGTAGGCGGGCGGGGTCTTGTTGGCGATCTCGTTGGCCTCGGCGACCGAGGCGACGGCGGTGACCTCAAAGCCGCGCGTTTCAAGCGCACGCGCCAACCGCGTGCGAAACGCGGCGTCGTCATCAAGAATGAGGAGAGTTTTTTCGCCTTCGAGGGGCGCTTCGGTGGTCATCAGCCTTCAAGCTCCAGTTGCGCTCTATTTAGCGATTTTTTGCGGTTTTCAAAGCGCAGGCGCTTCAATTGCCGCACGTGGCCAGACCGCTTTCACCAATGCGCCGTGTTGGGGTGGACGCCGGTTGCGGACTTCGAGTTTAGCGCCGCTGCGTTCGAGGAGCGTCTTGGAAATGAAAAAGCCAAGGCCAAGACCGCCGGCGATGCCCTCTTCGTCGCGCTCGGTGAGATAGGGTTCGCCGAGACGGTTAAGGATGGCGGGTGCGAAGCCGGGGCCATCGTCGCGCACGGCGATCTCGATGGTGTCGGCGGTCCAGCGCGCTTCGATGTCGACGCGCGTGCGGGCAAAGCCGACGGCGTTTTCTATGAAGCCGCCGAGAGCGTGGACAATCTCGGGCATGCGGCGCAGTTCGAGCGGGCCGTCGCCCTGAGCGTCGATGAAGATATCAGCGCCTAACCCTTCGTGTCCGGCGGTGACTTCTTCGAGCAGCACTCTTATCGGCGCACGTTGGATCATGACGTCGCCGCGTTCGCGGTTGGCGGAGAGTTGGCCGAGAATGGCGCGGCAGCGTTCGCTTTGGGTGACGAGGAGTTGCAGATCTTCGTACCGTGGATCGTCAGGTTTGAGCTCGCGCGCCATTTCCTTGGCGACCAAGTGGATGGTGGCGAGCGGCGTGCCGAGCTCGTGCGCGGCGGCAGCAGCGAGCCCCCCGAGCGCGGAGAGAGGTTGTTCGCGTGAGAGCACGGCTTGCACAGCGGCGAGCGCGATGTTGAGGCGTTCTTCTTCAGCTGCGACGCGCCACGCATAAACGCTGGTAAAGCCGAGACCGACGAGAACGGCGGCGGCGATGCCCATTTGGTAGAGGGGCGGCATTATAAACGTTGCGCCGTCGGGCCACGGCAGCGGCAGACGCCAAACAGAAATCGCGCCGACGCAGATGAAGGTCAGCGCCGCCAGCATTGCGGTGACTTGCGGGCGCAGCACCGTGGCGCTCACTGCAACAGGCGCGATGAAGAGAAACACGAATGGATTTTGCAGGCCGCCTGTTAGAGCAAGCAGAACCGCGAGTTGCACGGCGTCGTAGCCGAGTTGTGCTGCCGCCTCCCACTCGCGCGCCAGGTCCTGGCTTCGACGGGTGAGAGCAAGGTTCACGATGATCGACACGCCAATCGCCGCGAGCGCCCAATCGAGCGGGAAATCGACGTTCAGCACGTAGCGGACGAAGAGGACGGCGAAGGTCTGACCGAGGATCGCCAGCCAGCGCAGCAGAACCAGCGTGCGGATGCGGACGCGGCTGGTCGCACTCCAGAAACTGGGCACGGGCGCAGGTGGGCGGGGCTCGGTGACGGCCATTGGCCTCTCTCATCGCTGTGGCAGCGTCGCCACTCAAGAGCAGGTGCGACGGGGCTGCGACAAAACCCTCGACTTTTTGATATTGATCCTGCGAAGCGTTCGCAATAGCACCTGTTTCTGAGTTTGCGAGGGATTTGCAAGTATGTGTGGGCTTTGGGGGATTTCGGCGCTCGCCTTGGGCCTGGGGGTGGCCGGTACAGCCGCTGCCCAGGAGGCCGAACTGGTGGCGGAAAGCGAAATCACCGTGACCGCCACACGCACGGCTCAGAACACGTTCGACGTGCCGAATGCCGTCAGCGTGATTACGGCCGAAGAAATCGAAGAAAACCTCGTCACCGACATCAAAGACCTCGTTCGTTTTGAACCTGGCGTCTCGGTGCAAAATAGCCCGGCGCGTTTCAACACGGCGCTCGCGGCGACTGGCCGTGACGGCAATGCGGGCTTCACGATCCGTGGTCTCGGTGGCAACCGCGTGCTGTTCCAGGTCGATGGCGTGCGCGTGCCTGACACCTTCGACTTCGGCCCGATCCTGTTCGGCCGCGGCGACTATGTTGATCTCGACCTCTTGCAATCGGTCGAAATTCTGCGCGGCCCGGGCTCGGCCCTTTATGGCAGCGACGGAGTCGCCGGTGTTGTCAGCTTCACCACCAAGGATCCGTCCGACTCCTTGCGTGAAGGCGAACAATTCGCCGCGCGTGCGCGCGTTGCGTATTCAAGCGCCGACGACAGCCTCGCCAGCGGCCTCTCAGCGGCTGGAAGTTGGGGCGATTGGTCGTTGCTCGCGACGTACAGCCACCGCGATGGCCACGAGCAAGAGACCAACGGCGATGTTGGCGGCAATGGCGCACTCCGCACCGAAGCCAACCCGTCAGATATCGAGTCGGATTCGGCCATGGCGCGTTTGGTCTTCCAGCCGAGCGACGCACACCGTTTCCGTCTGACGGTCGACTACGGCAACCGCACCGTGTTCACGCGTGCGTTGACGGCGATCAATGGCACGACGACGCTGGACCTCTTCGGCGATGACGCAACTGAGCGTCAGCGCGTAGCATTCGACTACACTTACGAAGGCGGAGGCCTCGTCGATAATGCGTTCGCGGCGATCTACTATCAAAGATCGAGCATCGAACAGTTCACGTTCGAAGACCGCAACCCGGCGGCTGATCGTTCGCGTCTAAACCACTTCGACAACGACGTCTGGGGCATCTCGGGCCAAGCCTCGAGCGAGTTCGTCACTGGCGCGGCGACGCATTTGGTCACGTACGGCGGCGACTACTCGGTCACACACCAAGAAGGCCTGCGCGACGGCGCCACGCCGCCGTTTGGCGAAACCTTCCCGACACGTCCGTTCCCAAATACCGACTTCACGTTGGCGGGCCTCTTCATTCAGGACGAGATCAGCTTCCTCGACGGGCGCGTCACGTTCTTCCCGTCGTTGCGCTACGACTCGTTTGAGATCAAAGCCGAGCGAGAAGCGCTCTATCCGCTCTCGATCCCGATCGCAGATCAAAGCGACTCAAGGGTGACGCCGCGCTTCGGCGTGGTCGCGTGGCCGACCGAGCATCTCGGTGCATTTTTCAACTACGCGCAGGGTTTTGGCGCCATCGCCGAGCCAAGTGAACAACGCCTTCTCGAACCTAGCGTCGGGTTATACGTCGATCCCGAACCCGGATTTGCAACCGGAAACCAGCGAGGTCTGGAACTTGGCCTGCGCTCGCGCGACACGACGCTGTTCGGCGCCGATCTGCGCGCGCAGGGCAATGCGTTCATGGCGCAATACGAAGACTTCATCGATCAAGTCCAGTTCGGAAATTTTGGCGATCCTGCAATCTTCCAGTGGGTCAACCTCGGCGAAGTGGAAATCTGGGGTCTTGAAGGCCGCGCCGATCTCACTTGGGACAATGGCTTTGGGTTGACTGTCTCGACCGCGTACGCGGAAGGCGAAGAGATCGATCCTGTGACGGGCGTGCATTCGCCGCTCGAAACTATCGATCCCCTGAAGCTTGTGACAGGCCTTTCCTACAACGATCCGGATGGTCGCTTCGGTGGTCAGGCGATCGTCACGTACGTTACTCAAAAGGATGAGTCTGATACGGCGCAAGCATTCCGCCCTGATGCGTTCGCGATCCTGGATCTGACGGCGTACTGGAATCTTACAGATGCGGCGACATTGCGCGCCGGTTTGTTCAACGCCACCGACGAAACTTACTGGTGGTGGAGCGATGCCCGAGGTGTGGCTCCAGGCGCGTCGATTGACGGGTTCAGTCAACCTGGTCGCAACTTTAGCGTTTCTGTCGCCTACCGGTTCTAAGGAGAAGCATAGATGAAGCTACCGATCACGCGTCGTGGTTCAATTCTGGCGCTTGCTGGCGCCGGCGTTGCGGCGGCGAGCCCTGCATTCGCTCAAACCGGGCGGCAGTCGGCGGTCGAGCGCGATCGCCACTCCATCCTTGCGATGGCTGGCGACTATCGCGTGCGCTTCGACTTCAACGAAACGGTTGCGTTCGTCGGCGATTACACGCCGCGCGAACCGTCAACCAGCGGCGGTCACGAGAGCGTTCGCGTGATCAAAGATGAGGGCGACTTTATCTCGCTCCAGCACATGCTGGTGGCGAGCGCCGAAGGCCAAACCTTCGTGATTAAGCACTGGCGCCAAGACTGGACGTATCAGCCGCGTACGTTGCTGACGTATGAGCGTCGTAACTATTGGGCGCTGCAGAATGTCTCCAGCAGCGAACGCCGCGGCGCGTGGTCTCAAACCGTCTGGCAGACGGATGACTCACCGCGTTACGGCGGCGTCGGTCGATGGGACTACTCGAACGGCCGCGCATCGTGGACGAGTGGCCCGACCGCACGTCCGCTTGCGCGTCGTGATGCAATCCGCAATCCGCCGTACGAGCGCTACAACTCGATAAACCGCCATGCACTGACGCCGGCCGGTTGGGTGCACGAGCAGGACAACGAAAAGCTCGGCACGCGCGATGGTCAGCTCGTCGCGATCGTGCACGAGGATGGTTACAACACGTACGAGCACTTCAACGGCTACGAAGTCGCCGCCGCTGACTCCTATTGGCATGACACCGCTGATTATTGGAGCGGCGTGCGCCAAGCGTGGGACGACACGATTGTTCGCCGCCGCGGTGTGTGGGTCGAGGAAGAAGCACAAAACGGCGCGGTGACGGGCCCGACCTTGATGGGTCTCGCGGACCGTATTCACTCAGCTGAAATCAAACCGCGCCAGCGCTCGGCGAGGCGCAAACCGCGATCACGCAGGCGACCAACCAGAACGCCTAGTCGCGATCCATGACGACGACCATCGGCCCAAGGTCATGGTTGTCGTCATAACGCCCGATGCCGGGCGCCCAGACGCTTGAGACGGTGCCGTCGAGAAAGAGCGCGTCGCGGCAATGCAGTTCGTCGCGGAAGAAGCGTGCGAAGCGGCCGAACGACACAAAGCCCGAGCTGATTACGAAATAGGCCGTGTGCGCATCGCGCAAGCCAACGCCGTTGCGGATGAGGCGTGATGTGCCGTCCTCGGCAATGCGCGGATGCATTGCGCCGTTGATGAGCAACATCGGACCTGATTGCGTCGCCCAGCGCGGTTCGCGCGCAGCAGCGGCGTAATCTTCCGACACTTCGATGTGCAGCTGTCCGTCCTGGCCCTGCCAGAAGACGCCGTTCGGCTTCAGATGAAAATTGCCGGGGCCATCGCTGAGCGCGATGGATTTTTGTTCATCGCCATTTTCAACGTAGAGCCCGATCGGCGCGCCGGCATCGTTGAACATGCCGGCGTTCATCGCGAAGCGCACGTGACGCGTGTTGTCGCCGAGTTCGTGCTGCACGGCGTCAAAGCTGCGGTAATAGCCGCCGCCGGGCGCGCGCGAATAGAAGCGCATGTCCTGACGCCGCGCGTCGTACGTGCACACAACAAAGCGCGAACCTTCAAACTCACGCGTCACGCAAGGCGCATCGTGCGCTTGCATGCGCGGCAGAACGAAAAGGCCAATCGCGGCGAGCAGGCCGACAATGGTCGCGATCGCGATGAGGGGCGTGCGCGGCAGCTTCATCCAAACGCCACATGCGCAAATTCGCGGCTTTGCTCAAGCTTTGCCTGCGGCATTGCGCCCCCTGTGCCCTCGCGCCACGTTGATAGGCGTGCGCCTCAGGGGAGTTAGCTAATAATATGGCAGAACCTGTCGAAACGCCGCGCCGGAATTTGACGGGCGCTGTCATACCCGCGGTGGCGGTGGCGGGGCTGGCGGCGCTTGGCGCAATGTTGCTCGTCGGCACGAACCATGACGGCGCCAAACAGACCGTCGCAACGCGTGATTGCATCCAGCAAAATGTCGACGCCGTGGGTGGGCCGATTGGCCTTGTTGACGCAAATGGCGCGCGCGTGACGCAAGCGGATTTTGCTGGCCAGCCGGCCGTCATCTATTTCGGCTTCACGCACTGCCCGGATGTCTGTCCGACGACAATGTACACGCTGGCTGAAGCGCTTGCGGCGCCAGGCGGCTATGACGTGCAACCGATCCTGATCACTGTCGATCCGGAACGCGATACGCCGCAGCGCATGGGCGAATACACGCACACTGACGGCTTTCCGCCAGGCCTCATTGGGCTAAGCGGTACGCGCGCGCAGATTGATGCGGCGGCGGCAGCATTCCAAGTGCATCATTCGCGCTCGCCGATCCCTGGTTCGCCGGATGACGTCTATAATGTCGATCACTCATCGCTGCTCTACGTGGTCGATCGCAATTGGCGGACGGTCTCGATCATCCAGACCATGAACAGGGCCGATCCGCTCGACCCGGCGAGCCCGCTCGTACCGGTGGCGCCTGAAAACATCGCCCAGTGCATCGCGGCAGGGCTGGAGCGGGCGCGCAGCTCCTGATTATGTGAAGCGGACCTCATTGCGTCCGCCAGCGGTCCCATTACATTCAAGCCACGGAAAGCGGCTGGGTCTAGGAACCTGGCCTGGGGGAGCCGGTTAAGACTTAAGGTGTAGTCGCCAGCCTGGCGCTGCAATGCGAAAGGCTCGCCTGTCCAGTTGTCTTAGCTTGTTGGAAACAGGGCGACGCGCAGTATCCAATTGGGTTGCTGCACCGCAGCAGAAGGGCTTGCATGCTCTATTCACTTTATGAACTCGGCCATATGTCGGTAGCGCCTTTGCGCATCGCGGCCTTGATGCAGTCGTCGATGCTGCGCTCACCACTCAATCCACTGGGTGACACCGAGGCGGGCCGCACGGCCGCAGCCGCGGCGGACCTCTTTGAGTCCATGACGCGCCGCTACAAAAAACCTGATTGGCAGCTGCCGACGACGACGATTAACGGCGTGGACGTCGGCGTGACTCCGGTCAGCGCTTGGTCGTCACCGTGGGCGAACATGATCCACTTCGAGCGCGACGCTGATGCGTTGAAGCAAGCGCGCGGCGACAAGAGCGATCCGACGGTGCTCATCGTTGCGCCGATGTCTGGCCACTACGCGACTTTGCTCCGCGATACGGTGAGCGCGTTTCTGCCGGATCACGAAGTTTACATCACCGATTGGGCCGATGCGCGCATGGTTCCAGTGATCGCCGGCCGCTTCGACCTCAACGATTACATCGATCACGTCATGGGGATGCTGCGCGCGCTTGGCCCGCAGACGCATGTCGTTGCTGTGTGTCAGCCGGGTCCTGCCGTGCTCGCCGCGGTTTCGCTGATGGCGGAAGAAGATGATCCGTGCACGCCGGCGACGATGACGATTATGGGTTCGCCGATCGATGCGCGCAAATCGCCGACAGCGCCAAACCTGCTCGCCGAGCAGCGCGACATCGGTTGGTTCAAGACGAACATGATCCACACGGTGCCAGCGATTTATCCAGGCGCCTTCAGGCGCGTGTACCCAGGCTTCGTGCAGCTCGCGAGCTTCATGGGCATGAACCTCTCGAGCCACGTGGATGCGCACAGAGGCTACTTCGAGAACCTTGTGAAGGGCGACGGCGAGCCCGCGAGAAGCACCGCGAATTCTACGATGAATATCTCGCGGTGATGGATCTCTCGGAAGAGTTCTACATCCAGACGCTGATCGAAGTGTTCCAGGAATATCGCCTGCCCAACGGGACGATGACGCATCGCGGCCGCAAGGTTGATCCGAGCAAGATCACCAAGACGGCGCTGCTGACGGTTGAAGGCGAGAACGACGACATTTCCGGCATCGGCCAAACCCAAGCCGCGCACGACATTTGCGGGAACATCCCAGAGCAAATGCGCCGCGACTACATCCAACCGGGCGTTGGCCACTACGGCGTGTTCTCGGGCCGCCGCTTCCGCACGGAAATTTATCCGCGCGTGCGCGAGTTCAGCGCAATTTCCACTCGAACGCGTCGCGCAATGCGAAGCGCGCGAACTTGAAGTTGGTGAGCGAAGGTTAAGCCTTCGGTCCGCTCCAGCCGCCAGCTGGATTTTCTTCCGCGAGCGTCATCGTCTTTCCTCCGCGCGGCGGACGGGAATTGCGTCGGCGTCGAAGTCGGTGAGGCAGCGCACGTTGATGCCGTAGTGATCGGGCATCGAGCGTTTCCGGTGAAATGGATAGATGCCGCAGACGCTGCAGAAATAGTGGCGCGCAACTTTTGTGTTCCACTGATACAGCGTGAGCTTGTCCTCGCCCGCGTTGAGTGTGAACTTGTCCTCAGCCACGGTCGTCATCAGCGCGTTTTTCTTGGCGCACAGTGAGCAATCGCACGTATAAACATCGGTGATTTCGGCATCGATTTGGAATTGGACGCCGCCGCAGTGACACGATCCACGATAGAGAGGCATGTTCTCACCTTCCTGCGCAGCCTAGCAGCGCAGGCGGGTCGCGTGAATCAGCCCGACGTGAGATTCTTGCGCATGCGCTCCGATTCGCGACAGAAGGTCGAGCCGGGTCAAACCGAGATCGAAACGATCGATGGCCGCCGCGTGCCGGTGAAGCTGATCGTGAACCCGCGCGCGCGCCACATCTCCGTGCGGATCGATCCGACGCGGCGCCAAGCGATCGCCACGGCTCCGTCGAAGCGGCATTTGAAACATGCGGCGCAGTTTGCGACGGAGCGCGCGAGCTGGATCGCGCAGGAATTGTCGCGGTTGCCCCGCGGTGTCTCGCTGTCGCCGGGTTCGTTCGTGCCGCTGCGCGGCGTCGAGCATGAGCTGGTTTACAAACACGGCCGCAAGCCCGCTTGGATCGAAGAGGATCTACTGCCGCGCCTGGTCGTACAGGCGCCAGATGTTGCGCTCTTCGAAGGCCGTGTGCTGCGTTATCTGAAGGATCAGGCGCGGACGGACCTCATCGATCGCGTTGCTACGCATTCTGTCGCACTCGGTGTGAAGCCAGAGCGCATCCAAGTGAAAGAACTGCGCTCGCGCTGGGGCTCATGCTCCGTCGATGGCGTGTTGTCATTCTCGTGGCGCGTGGTGATGGCGCCGCCGTTTGTGCTCGATTATCTCGCGGCGCACGAAGTCGCGCACTTGCGTGAGATGAACCACTCGCGCCGCTTCTGGGCGCTCGTTGCCAAGTGCATGCCGGACTACGAGGCCGGCCGCGATTGGCTGCACGAATATGGCTGCAAGCTGCACGCCGTGGGCATGGCGCGCTAAGGCTTCGCCGGCGCGAGCATCCGTTTCAGCACACCGTCGCGATCGATCATGACGTGCTTCAGCGCACCCAAGACATGAAGCGAAATCGCGCCAATGAGCGCCCACCGCCCAATGGCGTGCAATAGCTCCGCGAATTCGTGCACGCCTTGATTGCGCGCGCGGTGAAAAGGCGAAGCAGCGAGGAAGAGGTTGAACACATTGATGGCGCGGCCGCCGGACCAGACAGCAAGTGGTCCGGAGGTCACCTGAATGAGAATGGCGAGCAGCAGCACTTGGTGGGTGGCGTTGGAAAGGAATTTGAGAAACGGCGCTTGCTCGGGCGGCGCGGGGCGCGGTTGCGCATAGCTCGAAATGACGCGCGCCAGCAGAATGAGCGCAACTGAAGCGCCGAATGAAATGTGCAGCCCCATGAGCGCCGAGCGAGTGGCGCGGTCGCCGGCGTCACCTGCGAAGGCCGCTTGGAAACCGGTTACGAGCATGACGATCACGGCGATGGCTGCGAGCCAATGGAGTGCGATCGAGAGCCACCCATAGCCGCTCTTGGAATTGATCCACTGCATCGCGCCGCCCCCGTTGATAGTCGCCCGACATGATGGCCGCGCTCGGGCCCAGGGCAAGCCCCGCGCTACGGCGCTCGGCTCCTCTATAAAGACCGGCCCCGCTGCTGGATGCAAACGGGGCCGGGGTTCTCTTACTGCTGCGCCGGTGCGCCTGGCGGCGGCACGCCAGGACCGATGTTCTGATTAAAGAAGGCCAGCGATTCCGTGATCACCGTCCGCCACGCGTCGCCGTTGCGCGGTGAGGCGTAGTGGTCGACGTCGTGGAGCGTGATGAGCCGTACCGGTTTGCCGGCGCGCTGCATGGCCGAAACCATCAACTCGCTTTGGGAGATCGGCACGGTGACGTCTTCGTCGCCGTGGATCAGCAGAAGCGGCATGCCCACGCGGTTGGCGTTTTGCGCGGCAGAGACAGCATCGATATCCGCTTCACCGCGGCTGCCCATGGCGTCCGTCCAGTATTGGTAGGTCGTGGAGTTGGCGCCACCGCCGCCACCGCCGTCTTGGACGTCGCCGCGATCGCCGCTTCGCACCCAGCGCAACATCGCGCGCAGGTCGGAGACGCCCGCGCCGGCGACTGAGCATTTGAAGATGTCGGCGTTCATGAACGAAGCCGTCATCGCCACGTAGCCGCCGTACGACCAGCCGGTGATGCAGATGCGATTTGGATCGGTGATGCCAGATTGGATGAGATAGCGCGCGCCATCGGCCATGTCGGCTTGCATGCGCCCGCCCCATTGTCCGTGACCTGCCTCAACGAACGAACGGCCAAAGCCGCCGCCGCCGCGGAAGTTCGGTTGGAAGACCGCGTAGCCTTGGCTGGAGAAGGTGATCGCGAACGGATCATAGCCCCAGACGTCGCGCCCTTCCGGACCGCCGTGCGGGACGACGATCGTCGGCAAGCTGCGCGCTTGCTCGCGGCTCACGCCCGGCGGCAGCCACAGATAGCCCCATTGCTGTTGGCCATCAGAGGTCGTGTAGTTCACGACGTGCTGCGTCGGCAGCATCGCCGGATTGATGCCGCTGCGTTGAGAGATGATCGAGTTCAGTGAATGGGCTTGGTGATTGTAGAGATAGTAGGTGCCGAGATCTTGCGGGCCGTCTGAGGAGATTAGCCAGGAATTGCCATCGTCGGAGCGATCGATCAGCCGCACGTTCACTTGATCGCCGAGAACTTGGTTGATCGCGTTCCAGCGTGCGGCGAAGGCAGGATCCTTCGCCTCGCATGTCCAGCGATAACCCCACCAGCACGCGGCCTGCAGCGTGTTGTTGGCCGTGTCTAGTTCGGCGTCGGTAACATCGAACTGCGCGTTGGTTTGGACCGTCTCCGTGTATTGGCCTGTGGCCGTGTCGTAGATGTAGAGACCGCTAGTGTCGCTACCTTCGCGGCGCGCGAGCACGAAGATTTGGCCTGGTTGCGTCGCCGCGCCGATCGGTTGGAAGTCAGGTCCGGAGGTTGGCAGCCGCTGCGCCGCGATAACGCGCGATCTCAGTCCAGCCGCGTTGGCCGGGGCCACGGCGTGACCAGCTGAAACCGCGTCCGTTCTCGACGCCATCCTGGCGCAGCACCGGCGTCCCGTTGACGTCGACGACAAAAGTGTAGGTGAAGAGCGTGCCGCTTTCGACGCGCTCAGCTTGAGCGGTGTTGATGTTCACCTTGCGCAGCTCAGCGCCGCCGAAAGTCGGCACGATGAGCAGAATGTGGTCTTCATCGCGCGGCAAATCGCTGACGACGCCAGCGTCGATGTAGGTCACGCCGAGCGCGGACGGATCGTAAAGTTGCGTCAGGTTCGTGCCGTCGAGATTGACGGCATAGATGCGCGAGTTGGTTTCGAAGCCGTCGTCGACGGTGCGCGTGCGGCGCGCGCTGCCGAAGGTGTCGGCGATGACACGGTTGTGCTGCAACAAGCGGAACGCGATGCGGTTATTGTTCGCGAACGTCACTTGTCCAAGTTCGAGGCTCTGATCGGCGCGAGCGCGCTGCACTGCGGCGGGGCGGCGCGTTTCTAGATCCACGACGAGAAGGGTGTCGCCGGCTTCATCGCGGCGGATCACGGCGAGGTGGCGGCCATCTGGTGAGAGCGTGGCGCCACGGAATTGGTCGTAGCCCAAGAACCAATCCAGCGGCGCGCGTTGCGCCTGCTGCTGCGCGGAAGCTGGAAGCACAAAGGCGCTCACAGCCGCCAACAAGACGAACAATATCCGTTGCATGAAGAACCCCAAAACGCCGTGTTTACGGTCGCCTGCAGGTTTCGGATTACCCTGCTGCAACCGGCTTGTCAGCGGGTCTCTGCACCCGGCGGTCAGCCTTCTGGGCCGAAATCCAGCGAACGGTCCTCGGTGTCGGGCGGCGCCGAGGGGGGCGTGCCGATCACCGCGCCGATCGGAGCGCCGACGACGGTCAATTCCGGGGATTCCGGATCGGAGACGCCGACGTCGTAGTCTTCTTCGCGCGGGAGCTGGAGTTCGCGAACAGGCGTGTTGCGCAGGGCCGTCGGCATGAAGCGGGCCCAGATCTCAGTCGGCAGGGAGCCGCCGGTGACGCGGCCGGTTTCGGTGAAGTTGTCGTTGCCGACCCAAACGCCGGCGACCATGCCAGGGACAAAGCCGATGAACCAGGCATCGCGGTAGTCGTTGCCGGTGCCGGTTTTACCGCCGACTTGGCGGCCGTTGATGCGTGCGATGGTGCCAGTGCCGGCGTCGACCACACGGCGCATCATGTAGTTCATGTAGCGCATCGGGCGCTCTTCGATGACGCGCTGGCGGTTCTCTTGACGGAACGCCCACACGGTCTCGTTGCTGCTGGCGCGGCGAATGCGGCTGATGCCGTGCGCTTCGAGATTGTAACCCTCGGACGCCATCGCGCCGTACGCCTGCGTCATCTCAAGCAGCGTGATCTCCTGCGCTCCGAGCGCCAGCGAATGGTAGTTGAACAGCGGTGAGGTGACGCCGAGGCGGCGCGCGACATCAATCACATTCTGGCCGCCGACTTCGTTCGCCACGCGGATCGCGACCATGTTGTACGAGAGCGCGAACGCACGCGTGAGTTCGGTCGGGCCGTGGAATTCGTTGGTGTAGTTGCCCGGGGTCCATGACGGTTGGCCGGGAATATTGATGGTGATCGGTGTGTCTTCGCGCACGCTCCACGGCGTCAGGCCGTTTTCCATCGCAGCGAGATAGATGAAGTATTTGAACGAAGAGCCCGGTTGGCGACGCGCCTGGGTGGCGCGGTTGAACTGGCTCTGATCGTAATCGCGGCCGCCGACGAGGGCGCGCACGCCGCCTTCGTCATCCATGGCAATGAGCGCGCCTTGGCTGACGCGACGTGCTTCGCCTTGATCACCCAACACGGCGTTGAGGGCTTCATCGCCCGCGCGCTGCGCGGCGATGTCGATCGTGGTCTCGACCACGAAGTCATCGCGCTGCTGGCCGATGATGTCGTTCAACATCGGGTCGATCCAGTCGCGATAGTAAGAGAGCACGCCCGCCGGATTGCGGCGGCTGATCACAAGTTCGTCCTGCAGCGCCGCTTCGCGTTCGGCGGCGCTGATATAGCCCATGTTCACCATCTCGTTGAGAACGGTGGTGGCGCGATCGCGTGCGGCTTCGATATCCTGACGGGCTGGATTGAGGCGCGAGGGCGCTTTCACCAGGCCGGCGATCATCGCCGCTTGCAGCAACGTGAGTTCACGCGCGGGGCGATCAAAATAGCGCTCTGACGCCGCTTCGATGCCATAAGCGCCGGCACCGAAGTAAACGCGCGAGAGATAGAGCGCGAGAATTTCGTCTTTGGTGAAACGGCCTTCCAGCCAAATCGCCATGGCGATTTCCTGGAATTTCCGGCGCCACGTGCGGTCATTGGTGAGGAAGAGGTTCTTCGCCAGTTGCTGCGTGAGCGTCGAGCCGCCTTGAACAACGCGGCCAGCGCGCAAGTTTTCTGCGCCCGCGCGCAGCATGCCGCCGACATCAACGCCGAAGTGCTCATAGAAGCGACGATCTTCGATCGCGACGAAGGCTTGCGCCACGTAGGGCGGCAGTGAAGCGAGATCCACAGGCGGTGCGTTCTGCGCGCCTTCGCGCAAGATCACGTGGCCGTTGCGATCGAGGAAGGTGATCGACTGGCCGCCGCGCGCTTCCCAGAGATCGTCCGTCGACGGCAGATCCCAAGTGATCATCACGAAGAAAGCGACGATCAGGGCGACGACGCCGGCCGCAGCCCAGCCACTCCAGACGGCAGCTTCGCGCACGTTGCGCGGGTGTTTGATGCCGCGAATGCGGCGCCACATTTCGCCGCTGAACGCACGCGCGCCGCCGGCGAATGCAACCCATTTCGGTTCGATGACGCGCCACGCATCGCGCGCGGTGCCTGTAATGCGTTGCTCGATGCGGCCGAGCAGGGACGCTGGCGGTTCTTCTTGCGCTTCCTCAGGATCACCCGCGGCGCGGAAGTATTGCGGCGGCAGATCACCTTTCGGGCTTGGAGGCGGCGGCAGTTCAGGCGCGATTCCTCCTCTTGGACCGAGCGGCGGCGGAGATTGGCAAATCGTCGGGAATAGGCGGAAGCGATTCTGGAGGCGGTGGCGCGGGCGTCTCGTCCGCAGCCGCTGTTTCCTCAAACAATTCCTCGCGGTGGGGATCGTCGATAGGCGCGGGTTCGCTGGCCGTCGCCTCTACAGGCCTAGCCGCGTTTTCGCCCTCGCTGGGCGGACTTACCGGAAGATCGTCTTCCGGCCGGTCTGGATCGTTCTCGTCAGCCACCCCGGCTCACCCTCCGCGCTCGCTGGTAGCGCGATTCGACCGCGGCGCCGCCGAGGGGCGGCAGAGCGCGGTCCGCAGACGTGAAACGCGTATTGGTCGGGAAAAGGTTCCCTGGCCACTTTCCGGCCCAATTCTGGGCTTCCGCGCGACAACACGCAACGGTCTGAGGCGGTGGCTTTTTCTTGCTCCTGGGGAGGACGCCTCCATATTTTGCTGAAACAGAGCGCGCGGGATCCCCGTGCGCTAAGGAGGTTTCATGAGCGATTACCACGCCCAGGGACGATCGGTCCCGATCGGGCCAGACGGACATGGCGGTCGATGCCGGCCTGCGGCCTTTCATGCTCGGAATTTACAAGAAAATGGCATTGGGCCTGGCGCTGACGGCGGCGCTTGGCTTACGTCATCGGGACGACGCCGGCGGCGATGCCCAATTCGATCTTCTCGGCCCGCAAGTCTACATCGTCATGTACGGTCCGCTGGCGATGCTGCTTGGCTTCAAGCTTCTTCATGCGCAATCCGTCCCCGACGGCCGCCAACCTCGTCTACTGGAGCGTGGTAACGCTGATCGGTGGTCGTCTGGGTGCGCTCGGCCAACTCGTTTACGCGCGACATCGGCGATGGCATGTTGCTCATGGCCAAGGCGTTTCTGACGACGGCCGCGGCGTTCGGCGGCCTGAGCCTTTGGGGCTACACGACGAAGCGCGATCTGACCGGTTTCGGCACCTTCCTAATCATGGGTGTCATCGGTTTGGTGATCGCGTCGATCGTGAACATGTTCCTGCAAAGCAGCATGATGAGCTTCGTGATCTCGGTCATCGGCGTGCTGGTGTTCGCGGGCCTGGTGGCGTTCGACACGCAACGCTTGAAGAACATGTACTATCAACTGGGCGGCAACGAGCGAGCGATGTCGGTTGCGACGACGTTCGGCGCGCTTAGCCTCTACATTAACTTCATCAACCTCTTCCAATTCATCCTTAGCCTGATGTCGCCGCGTAACTAAGGGCGTCGCGTCACGGATGGACTTTGAACGCCCCGGCCTCACAGCCGGGGCGTTTTGTTTTAGTCGCCGACAACGCGCATGCGCTTGGGCTCGAGAACAGCGAGGACGCGCTCCAATTCGTGGCCGCGGCGCAAAATCCGCCCATCGACTGCACGCACGCTGTAAGCGCCGTTCTTGCGCGCTTCGTCTGGACGCTTCTCGATTTGATAAAGTGGCGCTTCGCTTGTTCTTCGGTAGACACTGAACAATGCGCGATCGGGGAGGGCGTCGAGCGCGTAGTCGCGCCATTCGCCAGCGGCGACCATCTTGCCATAGAAGCGGAACAAGCGATCTAATTCCGGACGCTCGAAGAAAATTGTGCGCCCGCTCATGCACATGACCTCATGTTATTCACAACGCTTGGTTTTCAGGGACGTACTGGGCTTGCAATCTAAAAACTCTGCCACGTCCGCATTTGGACAGATTTTGTGCTTGCCCTCGCCGCATTGGAGCGCGACTTTAGCATTGTGGTCGGTCGGAGAAAGGCTCGTACTCCGGTATCCATCAGCCCCCCCAGCCCCCCGGGGTGCGCGCTTCGACCGACCACACAGTTTCTTACAAGGCCCGCGATCATCGCGGGCTTTGTTGCATCTGGGGTCTAGAAAAGCCTTTAAAATAGCGGCGCGCGGCGTTGTACAGCGCCTTGTGCGCGATGCTGAAGGCATGTTCGAACCGTCGGAAAGTCACTCGTCGCGTGGGCGGGGCAACTCGTCCTTCGAGGTTTAACTTAAGCGAAAGAACCGCGCGGAATCGCCTCGGGTGATTCGTCCGCTCTGTGGATAAGAAGCAGTGGTCTTTTGACCAAATCGCCCCTAAGAGCGGCGCTCAAATTTCGGACAGGGATCCAATCCACATGCTGCTGCAGGTCGATGGTCTGCGCAAAACCTTTGGCCGCCGCGTTGCTGTGGATGGCATTGGCTTTGCGCTCGACGTCGGGGAAATCGTCGGCTTCCTTGGCCCGAACGGGGCCGGCAAGACGACCACAATGCGGATGATCGCGGGTTATCTTGAGCCCGACGAAGGCGTCGCGAAGATATTCAACATCGACGTTGCGCAGGATCGCCGCCGTGCGCAGGAGCGCGTGGGATATCTTCCGGAAGGCGCGCCGCTCTACGGCGAGATGACGCCGTGGAGCTTCTTGCGCTTTGTGGCCGAGACGCGCGGCATGAGCCGCGAAGCCGCGCGCCACGCTGTGCGCCGCGCGGCGCAGGACGCGCGCCTGGGCGATTCTATCGATCGCCCGATCGACACGCTTTCCAAAGGCTATCGCCGCCGTGTGGGCTTTGCAGCGGCGCTATTGCACGATCCGATGCTACTGATCCTGGACGAACCTACGGACGGGCTTGATCCGAACCAACGCCACGCCGTGCGCGATCTGATCAAGCGCCTGGGCGAAGAGCGGGGGCTCATTATTTCGACGCACAGCTTGGAAGAGGTCGAAGCGGTCTGCACGCGCGCGATCATCATCGATCAGGGGCGCATCGTGGCCGACAAGTCGCCGGACGCGCTCAAGGAAGAGCACGGCAGCCTTGAACGCGCGTTCGCGGCGCTGACGCGCGGGGAGGAGCGCGTATGAAGAAGCGCCCCGGCCTCCATCGAATTGCTGATGACGCTGCCCGCGCCCACCTGGTCGCTGGTGCTCGGCAAGTTCTTGGCGGCTTGGACCGTGGCGGCCGCGGCGCTGCTGCTGACGCTGCCGCTCTGGGCGACGGTCAACATCCTTGGCTCACCCGATAACGCGGCGATCTTCACCGCTTATCTCGCGAGCTTCCTTATGGCTGGCGCTTACATCGCCATCGGCTCGGTGATGTCAGCGCTGACGCAGGCGCAGATCGTGGCGTTCGTGCTGGCGGTGCTGGTGTCGTTCCTGCTGACCGCGCTCGGCTTGCCGCTGGTGCTCGACTTCTTCTCCGGGATTTGTCAGCGGCGGCGTGGCCGAAGGCATCGCGCGCTTCTCGATCCTGCACCATTTCGACGCCGCTCAGCGCGGCGTCGTGGAGTTCCGCTCGGTGTTCTACTTCGTATCGCTGATCGCGCTCTGTTTGGGCTTCACCGCGCTCGCGGTGGACGCGCGGCGGGGAGGCTGAGCCATGAGCGCACGCCGTTACGCTCTCTTTGCCGCCCTGGCGCTGCTCATAGCGTTTATCGCGTCGAACGTGATCGCCAATTCCTGGTTTCGCTCCTGGCGCTTGGACCTGACCGAGAACCATCTCTACTCGATCAGCTCCGGCACCCAGCAAACGCTGAACGAACTCACCGAGCCGGTGCAGCTGACGCTCTATTACTCGCGCAACGCCGCGCAGCCAGCGCCGCAGCTGCAGGCCTACGCCTCGCGCGTACGCGAAATGCTGCAAACCTTCCAAGCGCGCTCGCACGGGCGCGTGCGCTTCACGGAAGTGAACGTCGAACCATTCACCGAGGCCGAAGATCAGGCGTCGGAAGCGGGCATCCAAGCGGTGCGGCCGTACGAAGGCGCGGACCCAATCTATTTCGGCCTCGTCGGCGCCAACGCCATCGATGACACGCGCGTTATTCCGCTGTTCGATCCGCAACGGGAGTCGTTCCTCGAATACGAACTGACGCGGCTGATCTACGAGCTGGAAAATCCGGATCGCACGCATGTCGCGCTGATCACGTCATTGCCGATTGACCCGGCTGCCGCGGCCGATCCGACATTCCAGGCCGGTAGCCAATCGGTGTTCGCGTCCGAGATGGGCCGCGTGCTCGACGTGACGAAGCTTGCGCCGAATTTTACGGAGATTCCGGCGAACACGGATGTGCTGGCGATCATCCATCCGGGTGCGCTAACGGCGACGCAGCTTTACGCGATCGATCAATTCGTTCTTCGCCGTGGCCGCGCGTTCGTGGCGCTCGATCCTGCTTCGATGCAAGCGGCTATGAGCGCGTCGAGCTACGATCCGTTCAGCCCGTCGTTGCCGGCGCCTCAACGGCCTCGACGTTCGAGCCTTGCTCTGGCGCGTGGGGCGTCGCGATGGCGCCGACCGTTGTGCTCGATCAGGAAGGCGCGCTGCCGGTGTCCGTGCAGGATCCAACAGACCGGTCAGACTGGCCAGGCGCCGCAACCGCTCTTCTTCCAGGTCCCGGCCGAGACGTCTCGATCGCGAAGACCTGATGACGGCTTGGCTGCGTCGCGGCATCAATTTCGGTCTCTCAGGCGGCATCACGCGCCGTCGCGAAATCGAGGGCGTCACGTTCCAACCGCTCATCCGCACGAGCGGTCATACGATGCGGCTTCCGGCCGAGCAGGCGCTGATGCGTCCGTCGCCGATGGACATCTACAATATGTGGCCGGCGAGCGGCGGTCGCGTTGAGAACATTGCTGTTCGCGTCTCTGGCAATCTGACGACTGCGTTTCCAAATGGCGCGCCGCCAGTGGACGCTGCAGCGACCCCTGAGACGCCTGCTGGTGAACAACCGGCAGCGCCGGCGCCCGCGCCAACCGAACAAGCCGCGGCGCTGCGGACCTCAACGACGCCCGCGCAAATCGTGATTGTCGCGGACACCGACTTCCTGGCCGACGATTTCTACGTCGATCCGCAAAGCGGTGGGACGGCGGCTGACAACGCTTCGTTCGCTCTCAATGCGATCGATGTGCTGGGCGGTTCAGACGCGCTCGTGTCGCTGCGCTCACGCGCGCCGTCCGAGCGAGCGATGAAGTTGCTGACCGATATGGAGCGCGATGCCCAACGGCGCATCGAAAGCCGTCAACGTGAGCTTGAGGCCGATCTTCAAGAAACGCGGACGCGTCTCGACGAATTGCAAGCGCGGGGCCGTGGGTCAGGCTTCTTTGCCGGCGACCTTGGCGCAGAGCTGACGCCGGAAGAGCAGGCGGAAGTCGATCGCTATCAGGCGCGTGAAGGCGAGATCCGCACTGAGTTGCGTGGCCTCGTGCGCGACCTGCGCGGCGACATCGATCGCCTGCAGGCGCTCGTGATCTTCATCAACGTTTGGCTGGCGCCGCTGCTCATTGCGGTGGCGGGGCTGTTTTTGTTCTGGCGCCGTCGGCGTGGGGGTGCGGCGCGATGAGTTCGGGTTTAGCTGAACGCCGCAGGGCGCGTTCGCTCACGCTGTTTTTGATCGCAGGCGCGCTGGTCGCGACGGCAGCGGTCACGATCGGGATCGAAGCGCGGAGTACGAGCCCATCGACCGTGCAGGGGCCGGTATTGCCGAACCTCGAAGAGTCGATCGGCCGAGCGCAGCGCATTACGGTAACAAGCGCCGAGGCGACCTATCGTATCGAGCGCACCGAGCGCGGTTGGGCGCTGCGCGATCGCGACGACTATCCAGTTCGTCAGCGCGCTTGGCGCAACTGACAGAAGGCCTGGAAGCGCTGCGCTATGTGCGGCGGATGTCGAACGATGCGTCGAAGCACGAACGGCTTGGCGTCACCGATCCGCGTCAGAACGGACGCGGTATCCTTCTCCAGATCGAAGACAGCAACGGCGCGCCGTTCGTGAACCTCATTCTGGGCGTCGAGACGGGCGGCACCTATGTTCGCGCGCCGGACGAAGATCAGACTTGGGCCGTTCAAGGCGATCTGCCGCCGCTGCGCGATCCTGCGGCGTGGCTTGAACTGCGGCCGATGACTTTGGCCGCCGATCGTTTGGCGCGCGTCGAGATCATGCCCGCCGAAGGCCGCACGTATATTTTGGCGCGAGATGCTGCGGATCAGCCTTGGCGCATCGCATCGCCGGCGCTGGCGTCGCTGGCGCAATCGACCGTGACCGCGACCGCCGAGCACCTTACGCAGCTTGCGCCGGTTGATGTGCGCACGGCGCCGGCGATCCAGGCGCGCCGCGCGCCCGGCGTGCGCGCGCAGACCTTCGACGGCATCATCATCGACGCGGAAATCATCCCGAGCGACAATCGCCTGTGGGTGAAGATGGTCGCGCGCGCGGATGCGCCAGAGCAAGAGAGCGCCGCGGTGGCGCTCAACACGCCGGCGTCGGATTGGGCCTATGCGCTGAGTGATCAGGAAGCAGAGGCGCTCGCGCCGGCGCTGAGCCGGCTTATCCCTGGCGCTGAGTAATCAGTAACGCGGGGCGATGTGTGTAGGACGCGGCTAGGATGCGCCCGCCGTTCGGTTCTTGCACGATCACCGCGCATTCCGGCTGACAACGTGGGCGCTCATGCCAGACGCCCGCGCCGTTCCATGCGCCAACGCGTTCGATCCAATTCACCAGGTTGTAGTGTGGGATGGAGCGGTTGCGGTTGACGCCGCCGGTGATGACGACCGTCACCGGGCCTGGATCATACGCCAACATCCAGATCTCGGCGTTCGAGCCTGCAGGGCCAGCGCCGATGGTGGCGCGTGCGCGTCCGTTGCGAAACAGTGTCAGTGAAACGTCGGGTGCGGTCGATGGCCAGCCTGCACGCTGCTGGTCGTCGTAGATCGCGCGTGCCTCGTCCCAGTCAGACGCGCTGATGGTGCGTGCGCCGTTGACGACGAGTTGCGGCGTGAAGCGGCCGCGCACACGCAGCGTTTGCGAGTACGCGCGTTGGCGCTCGGCGAACTCGGGCTGCGCGAAGGTGTCTTGCCAGCCGAGATAGTCCCAGATGCCGACCGGGAAGGTCAGCGCCAGCACGTCGTCTTCGCGTGAGAAGATGCCCAATAGCCGGTTTGCCCGCGGGCACTGAGTGCAGCCCTGGCTGGTGTAAAGCTCCACCACCATCGCGGCGCGGCGGCCCTGAGTTTGGGCGAGCGCAGGGGTTGCTAACGCCACAATGGCGACAGCCAGAGCGGCGAGGAACCGGACGATCATGCGCATGACCATGCAGGCCCCGCCGCCCCGGTTCGAATCAAACCGTTGTGACGGGGCCGGTTAAGGTCAGCCTTTGGCCAATCCACGCAGCACATAGTGGAGAATTCCCCCGTTACGGAGGTATTCCACCTCGTTTTCCGTGTCGATCCGGCAATGGACCTCAAGGTCCTCGGTTTTGCCGTTCGCACGGGTGATTTTGAGGATCACCTTCTGGCGGGGGCCCAAATCGGCGACGCCGGAGATGGAAACCGTCTCCTCGCCGGTGAGCCCAAGGTTCGCCCAGCTTTGGCCTTGCAGGAATTGGAGGGGCAGCACGCCCATGCCGATGAGGTTGGAGCGGTGGATGCGCTCGAAGCTCTCGGCCACGACGGCGCGGACGCCAAGGAGGGTGGTGCCCTTGGCGGCCCAGTCGCGCGATGAGCCGGTGCCGTATTCTTTGCCGGCGAAGATGATGAGTTCGCGGCCTTCTTGTTTATAGCGCATGGCGGCGTCGTAGATGAACATCCGCTCACCCGACGGGTGATGGATAGTGAAGCCGCCTTCGACGACGGAGCCGTCGTCGTTCTTGACCATCTGGTTCTTGATGCGGATGTTGGCGAAGGTGCCGCGCATCATGACTTCGTGGTTGCCGCGCCGGGCGCCGTAGGAATTGAAATCCGCCTGCGGCACGCCGTGCTCGGTGAGGTAGACGCCAGCCGGCGAGACCTTCTTGATCGAGCCTGCGGGGCTGATGTGGTCGGTGGTGATCGAGTCGCCGAACAAGCCCAGCACGCGCGCTGAGACGATGTCCGTCGGCGGCTTTGGGTTCATGCTCATGCCTTCAAAATAGGGCGGGTTCTGCACGTAGGTGGAATTGTTGTCCCAAGCATAGGTGCGGCCGGCGGTGATCTTGATGCCCTGCCAGTGCTGATCGCCAGCGAAGACGTTGCCGTAGCGATCCGCGAACATTTGCGGCGTCACGGACGCGCGTACGGTTTCTTCAATCTCGGCGTTCGATGGCCAGATATCGCGCAGATAGACAGGTTGGCCGTCGCTGCCATTGCCGAGTGGTTCGGTTTCGAGGTTCGTGTAAACCGAGCCCGCCAACGCGTACGCGACGACGAGCGGCGGCGACGCCAGATAGTTGGCGCGCACATCTTGGTTCACGCGGCCTTCGAAGTTGCGATTGCCCGAAAGCACCGACGCAACGACGAGATCTTGTTCAGCGACAGTTGCTGAAATCGGCGCAGGCAGCGGGCCCGAGTTGCCGATGCAGGTGGTGCAGCCGTAGCCGACGAGGTTGAAGCCAAGCGCGTCGAGATCGGTGTCGAGGCCCGAGCGGCGTAGATAGTCGGTCACGACTTGGCTGCCCGGTGCGAGCGAGGTCTTCACCCACGGCTTTACGTTGAGGCCCTTCTTGCGGGCGTTTCGCGCGACAAGACCGGCGGCGAGCATGACGCTTGGGTTCGATGTGTTGGTGCATGATGTGATCGCGGCGATGACGACGTCGCCATGGCCGATGTCGTGGTTTGCATCCGCCACGGGCGCGCGCTTCTTCAGTTCGCCGCCTTTGCGGAACTCCTCGGTCATCACCTTCGTGAAGCCTTCGGAAAGCGCACCGAGCAGGACGCGGTCCTGCGGACGCTTCGGGCCGGCGAGTGACGGGCGCACGTCGGCGAGCGAGAGTTCGAGTGTGTCGGTGAATTCCGGCTCCACTTCGGTGCGCCAGAGACCCTGTTGCTTGCAGTAGGCCTCCACCAGCGCAACGCGCGCCGGATCGCGACCCGTGGCCTTGAGGTAGTCGATGGTCTTGGCATCGACCGGGAAGAAGCCGCAAGTCGCGCCGTATTCCGGGGCCATGTTGGCGATGGTCGCGCGGTCGGCGACGCTCATCGTGTCGAGGCCAGGGCCGTAGAATTCCACGAACTTGCCGACAACGCCCTTCTTACGCAGCATCTGCGTAACCGTGAGCACGAGGTCGGTGGCGGTTGCGCCTTCTTGCAATTTGCCGGTCAAACGGAAGCCAATGACTTCCGGGATCAGCATCGAGATCGATTGGCCGAGCATCGCGGCTTCCGCTTCGATGCCGCCAACGCCCCAACCCAGAACGCCAATACCGTTGATCATCGTCGTGTGCGAGTCTGTGCCGACGACCGTGTCCGGGTAGGCGTAAGTTTCGCCGTCGATGTCGCGCACCCAAACCGATTGGCCGAGATATTCGAGGTTCACCTGGTGGCAGATGCCGGTGCCGGGCGGGACGACGCGGAAGTCTTGGAACGCTTGCTGGCCCCAGCGCAGGAATTGGTAGCGCTCGACGTTGCGTTCGTATTCGAGCTCGACGTTCTGCTTGAACGCGCCAGCGGCGCCGAAGTGATCGACCATCACTGAGTGATCGATGACAAGATCGACCGGCACGAGTGGATTGATCTTCTCAGGATTGGCGCCGAGCTTGGCGGCGGCATCACGCATGGCGGCGAGGTCAACCACCGCCGGCACGCCGGTGAAATCCTGCATCAGCACGCGCGCGGGGCTGAAGGCGATTTCGACTTCGTTCTTGCCCTTGTTCACCAGCCACGAGGTCATGGCCAGGATGTCGGCCTTCTTCACCGCGACGCCGTCCTCGGTGCGCAGCAGGTTTTCGAGCAGCACTTTCAGCGAGATCGGCAGGCGCGAGATATCGCCCAGTCCATTCGCGGCAGCGGCTTTGAGATCGAAATACGTGAAGGTCTTGCCGCCCGCGCTGAGTGTGGTGCGGGCGCTAAATGAGTTCAGAGATGGCATGTTTGTGCATCCGGCTTGGTAGAGCTTCAGAGATGCAAACGCGTTGGGGAGCGCCCCAAATCCGGAATCAAACCGGTCGCGCGGCAAGGCTTATGTAGCGCCGATTTGCGAAGGCGCAATTAATGGCTGTGCGTGTTTACAGCGATGTTTGCGAATGGCTCGCAACTGTTCGAGCGTCGCGCTTCGACAGGCTCAGTGTGACGCTGCGATGGAGTGCTGGTTGCACTCGTGGCGTCAGCCTGAGCCTGTCGAAGGCGGAACGTTAGCTCTCGGCAGGCGGCGTCGGCGCAGCCGCGCGGCGATTGAAGAACCGTCCGCCACGGCTTCTGCGCCAACGGAGCAGAAGCCAAATCGCTGGGATCAGCACGACCGCGAATGGGATCAATCCAGCGATGATGACGATGATGGCTGCAAAGCCGCCAACAATGATGCCGAGGAAGCTGGCGAAAGCGTCTCGCAACGGCCGGAACGTGTCGCTGCCGACTGAGCGCGGCGCAGAGCTATACTGAACCGTGAACTCCGACATCGCGACGCGCGTGCGCATCACGGCGAGCTGCGACTGCACGGAATCGATCTCGGATTGAACGCGCGCCAACTCGCGCTCGACTTCAAGCAGATCCGATAACCGCCCACGGCTGGTGCGCAGCAATTCTTGCAAGCGATTGCGCAACTCCGTTTGCGCCCGCAGCCGCGCTTCGGTGTCGACCATCTGGCGCGTCAGGTCTTCTGAATTGGTGGTTTCGCCCACCATCCGCCCGCCAGCTTCGTCAGCTTGTTGCGCCATTCCGCTTTTGAATGTGTTGAGCCAGTTCGGCTCGGCGCGCAGCGAGAGGTAGCCTTGCATCTGGCTCTCTGGATCGCCGGTGCGGCTTGATCCGATCAGTTGGCAGACGCGTGGGCCTGCGGCCTGGCACGCTTGCACATGACGATCCATCACGCCCGCGAGCCGCTCGCTCGGGATCTCGAGATTCATTGCATACGAATAAGCGAGGAAGAGGACGGGCGCTGGTCCAGCCGGTTGGCTCGGCGCAGGCGATGTTGTTGTGCCTGTGTTTGCCAACGCGTCAGTTGGCGGCTGTGGCGCCGGTGCGGCGGCAGGGGCTGGCTTCTTCGGTGGACTCGGCGCGGCTCTGGGGCGGTCCATATCGGCCATGCCGCCATAGGCTTCGCCGCCGGCTGGCGCCTCTGTCGCGGCCGGCGCTTTGGTCTGCTTGCCCGCACGCGGCCAAGGCCGCAGCCAGCACAAATCCCACCCAAAAACGACGCATAGCCGCACCTCCCTCGCGTCCACCAAGCGCGTGCTTGGCGGATCGCGCAACCCTTTCTAGAACCGGGGCCGCATTATGAGCGCCCGCGGTCCTTTCCAAGACAAACCCCACAAGTCGGATCCGCGTCGAAGCGCTGTCGCTTTCGCGTGGCGGGCGCGTGCTGTTCGAGGAGCTGAGTTTTGCAGCCGCTTCGGGCGCCTATGTCGAAGTGCAAGGCTCGAACGGCTCGGGCAAGACGAGCTTGCTACGTGCGATGGCTGGATTGCTGACGCCGAAGGCAGGCGAGATTGCCTTCGACGGCGTCGAAGAGCCGGCGCTGGCGCTGCACTATGTTGGCCACGCCAATGCACTGAAGCGCGAAGCGAGCGTGCGCGATCATTTGCGTTATTGGGCCGGGCTCTTCGAAGGTGGCGCAAGAGAACAGGTCGTCGGTCAGGCACTTGATCTCACGCGCGTGATGTCCTTGCCGGTGCGTGCGCTGAGTCAGGGTCAAGCAGGCGGCTCGCCTTGTCGCGCTTGATCATAGCGCCGCGGCCGATCTGGCTACTCGATGAACCTGCCGCCGCGCTTGATGATGCGGGTAAGGCGGCGCTGAACGAGCTGATCGGCTCTCACCGCGCCAGCGGCGGCATCGTTGCCGCCTGGGTGCGAGCCACTGGGCCGCCACCATCGCAGACAATCCGCGTGCCGCGATGAACGCGCTTGCGTCACCTTCAAGCGCGAGCTTGCGCTGATGTGGGCGGGCGGCGGTGCGCTCGCGCCGCTCGGCTATTTCTTTGGCGCGACCATGCTCGTGCCCCTGGCGATGGGGCCGGACCGCGCGCTTGCTGCAGGCGGCTGGTCCGCCGCTCGTGTGGATCGCGGCAGCGCTCGCGATGCTCGCAATGTTGGAACGGCTTTTTCAAGCTGACCTGGAAGATGGTTCGCTCGATCAAATGCTGCTCTCGCCGGCACCGCTGGAACGGATCGTCCTCGCGAAGGGCTTGCGCTTTGGGTTGCGATTGGTCTGCCGTTGGCGCTAGCGGGCGCGCCGGTGGCGATTGCGCTGCAAGCGCCGGTGGAGCGCGTTCCGCTCATCGTTCTGAGTTTGGCGCTCGGCACGGCGGCATTCACCGGCGTCGGCGTTATCGGCGCGGCGGTGACCGCGAGTGTGAAGCGCGGCGGTGTCTTGCTGGCGCTGATCGTGCTGCCGATGTTCGCGCCGCCTATCATTTTCGGCGCTTCCGTCGCCTCCGGAGAGGATGTCGGCGCGGCGCTTTCCATCTTGGCCGGCTGCGCCTTGGCGGCAATAGCGCTCGGGCCGATTGCGGCCGCCGCGGCGCTCAGGTTGCAGGCCGAATGACCGCATTGCCTTTGCCTCCGAACCGGGATTGGTAGCGCCGCGATGTTTGCTTTTCTCGCCAATCCTGCGCGCTTCATGGCATTTTCGGCTTGGGCTGCGCCGATTTTGTTTGCTGGCGCGCTGATCCTGTTTGCGACCGGTATTCCGTGGGCGCTCTTCTATTCGCCGCCGGATTACCAAATGGGCGACACGGTCCGCATCATGTACGTGCACGTGCCTGCGGCTTGGTGGTCGATGGGCGCTTACGCGTTTCTCGCGGGCGCGAGCTTCGTCAGCTTGGTTTGGCGTCACGTGCTCGCGGATGTCGCCGCGCGCGCCGCTGCGCCGGTGGGCGCCTTGTTCGCCGCGATCTGCCTCATCACTGGCTCGCTCTGGGGCGCGCCGACATGGGGCACGTGGTGGGAATGGGACGGGCGCATGACGTCGATGCTCGTGCTGTTCATCACCTATCTCGGCTACATCGCGCTCTGGAACGCCATCGAGGACGAAGAACGCGCAGCGCGGCTCGCGGCCATTCTTTGCCTCGTCGGCGCGATCAATTTGCCGATCGTGAAGTTCTCCGTCGATTGGTGGAGCACGCTGCACCAACCGGCGAGCATCATGCGTTCAGGCGGCTCTGCGATTAATGGCGAGATGCTCGGACCACTGCTCACTATGGGCGGCGCATACCTGCTGCTCTTCGGGGCGTTGACGTTGATGAACATGCGCGCCGCGATTTTCCGCCGCCGCGTTCAAAGCGCTGAACTCCGGAAGGCGCAATCATGATCGAGGGCGGGTGGGCATTCGTTTGGCCGGCTTACGCGGTGGCGCTTGGCGGGCTCGGCGTTCTGATTGTCGTTGTCGTGGCGCGTTTGCGCACGTGGGCGCGGCGTGCGCGAGAGTTGGACAAGCAATCGTGAGGCTGATCGCCTTTGTGCCGTTGGTGGCGCTGCTTGCGCTCGTGGGGGTCAGCGTTTTCCTGCTGACGCGCGAAGGTGAGCGCGAGCGGTTCACAGAAGGCATGGTCGGGCAACCCGCGCCAGCTTATGCGCTAGCCCGTCTCGACGATGGACCGGTGCTGACAAACGATGAGCGGCGTGGGCGCGCCTACGTCATCAATCTCTTCGCGTCCTGGTGCACGCCGTGCCGCGCCGAGCATCCGCAACTGATGGCGCTGCGCGCGCAAGGCGTCGACATCGTCGGCATCGCTTACAAGGACCGGCCTGAAGCATCGCGGCGTTTTCTGAACGAGCTGGGCGATCCGTTCGCGGACGTCGCGTCGATCCCGAGGGCGCTTTGGTCTGGAGCTCGGCATCACCGGCGTGCCGGAGACCTTCGTGATCGGCCCCGGACGGCACGATCCGCGCGGCCTATCGCGGGCCGCTGACGGAAGACGCGGTGCGCGACGTCATTTGCCGGCGCTGCGCTGGGTCCGCTGCTTGCGCGCGACCGCGCGATTTTGCCGTCTTTTCGGCAGCCTTCTCGCGGGCTTTGCGCTTCGCCAGTTTCTTTTGCTCGTTCGTCGCTCGGCCTTGGCTGCCGCTTGGTCCCGCGAGGTTTGCGAGCTTGGTGAGCGTGCTGATGAAGCTGCGGCCTTTCGATTTGGGAAGCAAGTCGAGGATGGCGGCGTCCGCTGCGCGCGCGTGTTGGGTCGTCGCTGAGCATCGCGCCGCCCGCTTGGCCGAGCAGGACCGAATAGGCCCGCCCATCGGAGGTCGACGGTGTGCGCACGATCCAGCCGCGCGCTCCATCTTGCCCATCGTGTCGCCGAGCGTGGAGCGATCAACGCCGGCGATGCGGCCAAGGTCGCTTTGGCTCAAACCCGGTTGTTCGTTGATCGCTGCGAGGATGATGAATTGGCGGAGCGTGATCGTGTCGCCGACCAGATGGCTGAAACGCTCTGACGCGAGCTGCTCGGCGCGATGCAGCAAGTGGCTTGGCGAAGCCGCCAGCTTAAACTGGTCGGACTCACCAGAATCCGGTGTCGACCGCGCCATTCTGTGCCGCCCCAAACGCCAGCGGAGATTAACGGCGCGATCAGCGCGATCAATCATGCGTTCGAGGATTGTTCGCCAGCGAGGCGAAATTCAGACCGAAAGCGGCGCAATCAGGCGCCGGGCTGTGCCTCTGGCGTCGTTTCGGGCGCCGTCTCGATGTTGTGCTTCAAGATGAAAGGCGTGTTCGCAAGCGCGAAGATGATGGTCGGGATGTACAGCACCGGGAAGTGGTAGTTCACCCAATCAATGAGCGCCGGCGGAATGCGACCAGTCTTCCAGCGGCAATAGGCGATAGCGATCAACGTCGCGACGATGAAGATCGCGGTGGCGATGAAGATCGAGTTTTCCTTGGTCTCGGGAAACCGGTTCAGGATGTTGCTCGAGACAACGAACAAGCCGACTGGCCCGAAATCGATCAGCAGCTGGTGCGGGCCGGTTGGGCTGGTGCGGGCAGGGGTCTCGTCGGTCATCGGAAGCGGATTGCCTTGAGGGGCGATCCCTGTCCAGATGCCGTGACATTCGGAGGGGACGATGCGGCTTTTTGGCTTGATGGCGTTGGGTTTGTTGGCGGCCTGCGCCAGTGCTGAGGCGCCTGTTGCGGTCGCTGACCAGGCAGCGGTGCGCTCGCTCGGCGAAATCTTGGAACAATCGCCTGCCGCTGACTGGCACACTGTTGATCAGAACAACCTGCTCTACATGCAACTGCCGCAAGGCCGGGTGATCATCGAACTGGCGGCTGACTACACGCCGCTCCACACCGCGAATATCCAAGCGCTGGCGCGCGCGCATTACTGGGACGGCGCCGCCATCGTGCGCAGCCAGGAAAATTACGTCGTGCAGTGGGGGCGCGATGAAGGCGATCCGCGTCCGACGGGTGCAGGGACGCCCACGCTTGCTGCGGAGTTCGATCGTCCACGCGGCGGTGTCCAGATCACGCGACTGCCTGATCCGGACTCATACGCGCGCGAAGTTGGCTTCGCGAATGGCTTTCCCGTCGCGAGCAATGGTCGCGAAACGTGGATGGCGCATTGCCATGGCATGGTTGGCGCGGGGCGCGGTGACACCGCCGATAGCGGTAGCGGGGCAGAACTCTATGTCGTGATCGGGCACGCGCCGCGTCACCTCGATCGCAACATTGCAACCGTCGGCCGCGTGCTGCAGGGCATGGAGCTGCTTTCGACGATGCCGCGCGGTACGGGCGCGCTTGGCTTCTACGAAACGCCAGCTGAGCGCACGACGATTACGTCAGTGCGTTTGGGCTCGGAGCTGCCTGCAAGTGAGCGGGTGAATCTCGAAGCGCTGCGCACCGATAGCGCGACGTTCCGCGATGTGATCGACAGCCGCCGCTTCCGTCGTGAAAGCTGGTTCTTAGATCCAGTCGGCCATATCAATCTCTGCAACGTGCCACTGCCGGTGCGCGTGCGGAGCTAGTTCAAGCCCACGAGCGCGCGGGAGAAGCTTGCAGCGTTGTGATCGAATGGCTGCAAGTCTTCCGCCTTTTCGCCGACGCCGATGAAGTGGATCGGGATGGCGTGGCGTTGCGCGACGGCGACGAGGACGCCGCCTTTGGCTGTGCCGTCGGGGGCTGCGTCAGGTCAGCGAAGACGCGCAAGGCCGGTGATCGTATCAGGCATTGACCTGACCAGGCGGAAGTTCTCGAACTTTTGCAAGCGCGTTTTGGCCGACGCCGGCGTGGCGTCAAGCGACGGCGACGAGAAGCGGTTTCGTGCGGTCGGGGGGGGGCGTCTTCATCGATCTTGCGCATGACGCGTATGATCTTGGCCAACTCGGCCATCAGTTCGGACTTGTTCTGAAGGCGGCCAGCGGTGTCGATCAGCGCGACGTCGGCGTTTTCTTCCTTGGCGCGCTTCACTGTCTCGAACGCGACGCCGGCGGCGTCGGCGCCTTGGGTTGAGGCGACGAAGGTGGCGCCAGAGCGGTCGGACCAGACTTTGAGCTGTTCGATTGCCGCCGCGCGGAAGGTGTCAGCTGCGCCGATGACGACCTTAGCACCGGCGTCGGTGAGGTTCTTAGCCATCTTGCCGATGGTCGTGGTTTTGCCGGAGCCGTTGACGCCGATCACCAGGACGATGCGCGGCTTCACGCCGTCGGTGAGATCGAGGTGCGCTTCGCGCGGTTTGAGGATGCGCACGATTTCGGCGGCGAGCGCTTCGCGTGCTTCGGTCGCGCTGTTCTCTTTGCTGAAGCGCTGATCTGCGAGCGCGGCGCTGATGCGCGCGGCAGCGACGCGCCCATGTCGGACGCGATCAGCGTTTCTTCGAGTTCAGCAATGTCGCCCGCGTCGAGCTTTCCTTGGTGAAGACCGAGGTGATGCTTTCGGCAAGCTTGTTCGAAGATTTGCGCAGACCATCGAACAAGCCCTTGGCTTGTTCAGGCTGTTGCTGCTGGCCCGGCTTATCTTTCTTGCCGAATAGACCCCAGATCATGCGGCAGCGCCGATCAGGTGTTGGCCGTCGTGTGATGTGAAGCGGAGGCGCTGAAAGCCCTCGCCGCTGCCGTTGAAGTGGACCGGCGTGAAGTCGGGCAGGCGGGCAAAGCCATCGCGCTCAATGACGCCGGTTTCTTCGCGGCCGATCCAGGCCGCGAGGTGGCGGTTCAGCGCGGCGGCGCCGACTTCGCGCAGGCGCGCCGCGCGTTCCTTGATGAGACGGCGCTCAAGTTGCGGCATGCGCGCAGCGGGCGTGCCTTCGCGCGGGCTGAACGGGAAAGCGTGGACGAAGGCCAGATCGCACTCATCGACGATGGAGAGCAGGTTCGCGAAGTGCTCTTCGGTCTCGGTCGGGAAGCCTGCAATGAGATCGGCGCCGAGGGCAATCTCTGGGCGCGCTTCCTTCACCCGTTGGCAAAGCTCGATCGCTTGCGCGCGCGAGTGGCGGCGCTTCATGCGCTTCAGGATCATGTCGTCGCCGTGTTGCAGCGAGAGGTGCAGATAGGGCGCAACGCGATCGCTCTGGGTAACGAGTTCAAACAACTGATCGTCCATCTCGATTGCATCGAGCGACGAGAGACGCAGCATCGGCAGATCGGGGACGAGCCTTAGAATGCGAGCGACCAGGGCGCCAAGCTGCGGCTGACCCGGAAGGTCAGCGCCCCACGACGTGAGATCGACGCCGGTGAGCACAACCTCCGGCACGCCATTGGCGGCGAGGCGGCGGATTTGTTCGACGACTTCGCCCGCGGGGACGAGCGCGAGTTTCCGCGGCCGTAGGGGATGATGCAAAACGTGCAGCGGTGGTCGCAGCCGTTCTGCACTTGACATAAACGCGTGTGCGTTCGCTGAATCCGTCGATCAAGTGCGAAGCGGTTTCGCGCACGGACATGATGTCGGCGACGGCAACGCGTTCGTGCGTCGGCGCGAAGCTCTCTGCGCGCATCTTCTCGGCGTTGCCGATGACGCGGCTGACTTCAGGCATCGCCGCAAAACTCTGCGGATCAATCTGCGCGGCGCAACCGGTAACGATGATTTCCGCGTCCGGACGTTCGCGGCGCGCGCGGCGGATGGCTGGCGCGCTTGACGCACAGCTTCGCCAGTCACGGCGCAGGTGTTGACGATCACCGCGTTTGAAAGCGCCGCTTCGCTCGTAAGCGCGCGCATGGCTTCGCTCTCGTAAGCGTTGAGGCGGCAGCCGAGCGTCAAGATCTCGACATCCGCGCGCGGTGGCTTCGAAGGCGCGTTCATTGTGCTTTGGTCAGGTGAGCGTGTGGCGTGCAGAGGTCAAGCGCGACAAATGAAAAGCCCCGCGATCGCTCGCGGGGCTTTTGAACTTTGCTAGCGCGGAGCGACTACTCAGCAGCGTCGTTGGCTTCACCGACGAAATCCTCTTCGCGGGCGCCGCCGGCGCGTTCGGTGATGCGGGCCGACTTACCGCGGCGATCACGCAGATAGTAAAGCTTCGCACGACGCACTGCGCCGCGGCGCACGACTTCGATTGAATCGACCGTCGGCGAGAACAGCGGAAACACGCGCTCTACGCCTTCGCCGAACGAAATCTTGCGGACCGTGAAGTTCGCATTGAGGCCGCCACCCGCGCGGGCGATGCAGATGCCTTCATAGGCTTGCACGCGCTCACGGTCGCCTTCTTTGATCTTCACGTTGACGCGCAGCGTGTCGCCCGGATCGAAAGAGGGGACGGTCTTGCCCTTGGTAACGCGGGCGATTTCTTCTTTTTCGAGCGTATCGATCAAATTCATAGACGCACCAGGGGGCCGCGACAGCTCGCGCCCTCCTCCAGAAAACCGGAAAGCGGGGCGTATAAGGGAAGGAAACGCACCTGTCGAGGGGGTAGGGGGCTACTCCAAGGGAGCGATCGGCTGGCAGCCCACCAGGGTGATGATCTCATTCGTGGGGCGGCGGATGCGCAGCATCGGGCGCGTCCCGGCGCGGCCGATCTGGAAGCCCAGATCTTGGCCCTGCGAGTCGCGAACGCCAATGATGCCCTCGGCCTCGCTGATCACCGAAAATCCGCCCAAGCCGCTGTTGAACCAGGGCATGGAGAGCGGTGGAAAGAAATAAGCGGCGCCAGGCGTGTGGGCGATCGGGACCACGTGGAGGCCGCGCAGACCACGCACGCGGGCCGCGGATGCATCGTCGAGCTCCGCAGGCATCGCGGCGTCCAACGCCTGCATTTCTTGTTCAGCTCCGGCGCAGGCGGCGGTGATGCTCTCGGCGGTGATCGGGCCATCGATCGGCCGCCACATCGCGCCAATGGCGCCGGTGGCGCGGGTCAGCTCCGGCGTCGCCACGGTTTGCTGGGCGGCGGCGGGCATGGCGACCATGCAGAAGTAGAAGGCAATCAGAGTGCTGCGCATGGAGGTTCCGTTGCCTCGCAATTCGGGCGGTCTTGCGGCGGTGCGCACCGAGGTAGCGGGGCGACGCCGTTTGCGGCTAAGGGCCGGACCAGGACAGGAGACGATCATGTTGCTTCGGGTGTTGGGTGGCATTGCCTTGGCGCTGGGATTGTTGGCTGCGCCAGCGGCGGCCCAAACGGCGGATGTGCTTGCGCCGGCGCGCGCAGGGCAGCTCCAGTGTTTCGAGCCCAACGTAACGGCGAAGACCTGCCAGAGCCTCGGCGGTTATACCTTTCAAGCGAACGGCGTGATCGATAACCCGGCGCAGGTTTTGATCAGCCCGTCACCCGCGATTGTGATGCGGATTTCAAACCCGGTAACCGTGCGCAATGGTGCGATCTGCGGCCCGCTGACGGCGGCTGATATCGCGCGCGCGACGTTTACGGTCGATGGCGCGCCGGCGAGTGAGAGCGACACGACCGAAATTCGTTCGAGCCTGACGCAACAGCTCGCAACTGTTCGGTCACGAGAGCTGCCTGACACTCACGTCCGATGGTGATGGCTTTCGCGCCTCAACCACAATGAATGGCGTGCCTCAGCCGCAACAAACGCAGCGCGTGATCTGGGTTGGCGCAAACGACGGCTATCGCGTCGCGCCTTAATCTTTGCGGCGTGCGCGCGTGATGCGCTCGCGCTCGGCTTTGCGCCAAGCTTCGACCTTTGCGTGATCGCCTGAGGTGAGCACGTCAGGGATGGTGCGGCCTTCCCACTCGCGTGGGCGCGTGTATTGGCCGTGCTCGAGCAAACCGTCGCTGAAGCTTTCTTCGACGGTGGATGTCTCGTTGCCGAGCACGCCCGGGATGAGCCGCACGCACGCTTCGAGCAACACCATCGCCGCTGCTTCGCCGCCCGCGAGCACAGCTTCGCCGACCGCGACTTCCTGCATGCCGCGCGCTTCGATGACGCGTTCGTCCAAGCCTTCAAAGCGGCCGCAGAAGAGGATGACGCCAGGCCCGGCGGCCCATTCCTGAACCATCTTTTGGCTGAGCTGTTTGCCGCGCGGTGAGAGGTAGATCACCGGACGATCGTTGCTTTCGATGCTGTCGATAGCGGCCGCCGCCACATCTGCGCGCAGCACCATCCCAGCGCCGCCGCCCGCTGGCGTGTCATCGACGTTCTTGTGTGGGCCTTGGCCGAAGTCGCGCAGCTGCGTGGTTTCAAGCGCCCACAAACCATCGCGCAGCGCTTTGCCGATCAGCGAAACGCCAAGCACGCCCGGAAACGCTTCCGGGAAGAGGGTGATGATCGAGGCTTTGAACATCGCCTCGCTTCGTAACCTGAAGCGTTACTTCTCGATAGGCTCAGGCGCCGGGGGATCAAGGACGACGCGCTTGGCAGCGAGATCGACGTGCGGGACGGCTTCTTTCGTGAAGATGACGCGCACGTTCGGCCCACCGTTCGGCGGCTTGTATTCGAGGATGTCGCCAGCGCCGAAATTCCAGACCGCGACGATGTCGCCGAGCACGGTGCCGTCGAGCGCTTCCGCGCGCGAACCGAGCAAGTCGACGACGTAGAATTCGTCCTTCGCCGTGCCCGGAAGATTGGCGCGCGGTACGAAGACCTTTTGGCCCTTCATGGCGTCGGCTTGCTCTTTGGTTTTCACTTCAGGAGCAACAACGGCCACGCCGTCTTTCAGTTCACGCCAGCTCTTCGGCTTCAGCAGGACCTTGCCGGCTTCGTCATAAAGCGGGCCGTAGGCGATGACGCCGTCCTTCTTTTCGGTGAAAGCGCGCAGACGCACTTCGCCCTTCACACCGAAGGCGCCGCCAATGGCGCCGACCATGATCATGCCCTTGGCAGACGTGCCTTTGCCTTTGAACGCCGGCACGTCTTTGAGATCGCCAGCAACTTCCGGCTCATTCGCGACAGGCTTCGGAGCCGCGAGCGGCTTCGGGGCCATGCGCACGGGGGTCGGCAGCGGCGCGCGGGTGATCGGTTGCGCGCGGCCGGCGGCTACTGCCATCGGCTTTGCCGGCATTGGCTTGGCCAACGCAGCAGCGACCGGTGCGAGCTTCGGCGGTTTCGGAGCTTTCTCGGGCTTCGGTGGCTTGGGCGGTTTCGGCGGCTTTTCAGCTTTTGACCGGAGCAACCTTCGCCGGCTTCGGCTCGGGCGCGGGCTTTGCGGCTTTCGCGGCAGGCTTCTTCGGTTCCGGCGCAGGCTTGGCGGCCTTGGCAGGGGCCTTGGGCGGCGGGGCCGCTTTGGCCTTCGGATCAGGCTTTGCAGCTTTCGCTGGTGCAGCTTTCGGCGCAGGCGCCGGCTTGGCCGCAGCCTTCACGTCCGCCTTCTTCTCAGGTTTCGCTGCGGCCTTCGGAGCAGCTTTCGCGGCTGGTGCCGGCTTGGCTGGCGGCGCCTTGGCGGCTGGAGCCGCCTTCGGAGCGGGCGCAGCTTTCGCTGCGGCCTTTGGCGCGGGCGCTGGGGCTTTTGCCTTCGGGTCGGGCTTGGCAGCCTTCGCCGCCGCTTTTGGGGGCGGCGGGGCGGCTACCGCCTTCTTCGGGGCGGGTTCGCCACGGCGGGGGGCCGGCGCTGCCTTCTTGGCGGCGGCCGGCGCTGCCTTGGCGGCAGCTTTAGGTTTGCTCAGCGCGGACTTCTTCTCGGCCACAGGTGTTCCTTATGCCTCCGGAGCGGCCTCGGCAGGAGCAGCAGACGCGGCGGCCTCAGCTTCGGCGCGCTCGGTCATCTTCTTGCCAGGCTTAGCTTTATTTGGGTTGCTCTTGGCTTCGCGCTTGAAAACGCCAGCCTGATCAAGGAACCGCGCGACCCGATCGGTCGGCAGCGCGCCCTTGGTCATCCAGTCTTGAATCCGCTCCAGCTTGAGGAGAACCCGGTTCGGGTCATCGGACTTCAGGATAGGGTTATACGTTCCGACTTTCTCGATGAAACGCCCATCACGAGGGCTACGGCTGTCGGCCACAACAATGGAGTAGAACGGACGCTTCTTCGCGCCGCCACGGGCCAGACGGATTTTCAGGGACATTTTCTAAGCTTCTCCTTTGAACTCTTAGCTTTTTTTGTTGCTTCCGGGAAGCCCCGGAAGGCCCCCAGGAAGCCCTGGAAGCGCAGAATGAGGGTTAAGGCCCGGCAACGGCTTACCGGAACCGAGTTGTCTTAGCGTTTCAGGGCTGGGGCCCCGCCGCCCAGGCCTGCCAAACGGCATTTTGCCCTTGCCCAGGGCCTTCGCCATGTCGGCCATGTTCCGATGCATCTTCAGGAGGCGATTAACCTCCACGACTTCGACGCCCGAGCCCTTGGCGATGCGGGCGCGGCGGCGGCCGTTGATCAGGTCCGGCTTGGCCCGCTCGGCCTTGGTCATCGAGCGGATGATGCCGATCTGGCGGTGGATCTGGCGATCATCCAGCTGGGACTCGCTGATCTGGTTTTTCATCTTCTGGACGCCGGGCAGCATGCCCATGACGCCCTTGAGGCCACCGATCTGAAGCACTTGGCCGAGCTGCTTTTCGAGGTCGTCGAAATCGAAGCGGCCCTTGGCCATCTTCGCCGCGATCTTCTCGGCTTCGGCGCGATCGACGTTCTCGACCGCTTTCTCAACGAGGCCGACGATGTCGCCTTGGCCCAGGATGCGGCCGGCGATCCGGCGGGCGTCGAATACCTCAAGCGCGTCGGGGCGTTCGCCGGCGCCGAGGAACTTAATCGGTAGGCCAGTGACCGCGCGCATCGAGAGGGCTGCGCCGCCGCGGCCGTCGCCATCAGCGCGGGTAAGCACAAGGCCCGTGAGCGGCAGGCGTTCGTGGAAGCGTTTGGCGGTTTCGACGGCGTCCTGGCCGGTGAGGCTGTCGGCGACGAGCAGAACTTCGCCGGGCTTGGCGATCTGCGCGATCGACGCGGCTTCATCCATCATCTCGTCGTCGAGCGTGGTGCGGCCGGCGGTGTCGAGGATGAGAACGTCATGGCCGGTGAGACGCGCTTGGCTCATCGCGCGCTTGGCGATGTCTTGCGGGCTTTGACCGGCAACGATCGGCAGCACGTCGACGCCGATGGATTTCCCGAGCGTCGCCAGCTGCTCCATCGCCGCCGGACGGCGCGTGTCGAGCGAGGCCATCAGCACGCGCTTGCGATCGGTCTTCGTCAGCCGGTTCGCGATCTTGGCGGTGGTGGTGGTTTTGCCCGAGCCTTGAAGGCCGGCCATCATGATGACGTTCGGCGGCTCGCCCGCGATGCGGAGCGGTTCGGGCGGGCCATCGCCGCCAAGCGTCGCGACCAGCTGGTCGTGGACGATCTTGATGACTTGCTGGCCCGGCTTCACCGCCTTGATGACGCTTTCGCCGACGGCCTCGATCTTCACCTTGGCGATGAAGTCCTTGACCACCGGCAGCGCGACGTCGGCTTCCAACAGCGCCACGCGCACTTCGCGCAGCGCCGCTTCGACGTCGGCTTCACTCAGCGCGCCGCGCCCGGTGAGCTTGTCGAAAACGCCTGATAGGCGGTCGGTTAGGGCCTCAAACATCGTATCTCCGTGCGCCAAAAGCAGTTTTACCCCGCCGGACGATCACGTCGGGCGGGGTGCCTCGCCTGCCTCCAAACCCAAATATGGGCCCTGTGCCGGTCGAAACGCAGCTCTAGAGCTGGCGCATGCGCGGGTGTTTAGCGGCGGAAGGCGCTGGGGTCAAAGGTTATACGGCAGCGGCTTGTTGCGTAGCCATTGGGAGAGAACCCATTTGCGGCCGCGGGTCGGGGGCATGCCCGCATGGACGGTGTTGGTGTCCGGTGTGCCGTCAGGGCGCACGTGGGACCAGGCGATCGCGTCGCCGATGCCGCCGCGGACGTTGAGCTTCAGCAGCGGAAAATGTGTCGGCGCATCATCGAAGTCGTCGTTGAGGTAGGTGACGATGGTTGTCGCGCGCTGGCCCAGCACTTCCAGTTCGCGCGCGAAGTGCGGGTTCTGCGGATCGATGAAATCGACGTGCATCCCGAACTGTTGGCCCGGTTCATATGAAATGACATTAGGCGCCTCATGCATGACGACCGGCACCCGTGTGAGGTTTGCGGCGCGCGCTTGAAGCGCGGCGAGCACCAAGTCGCGGTCAGGCGGGCCAAATGCGCAGGTGTAGGCTGTGCGCATCGGGTGTTGGCGCATTTCACCTGTGCTGGCGTCGTTGACCATTGACGGTTCGAGCCGCGACTGCGCGCGTGTGATCATCCAGGCGCACATCTCTGGCGTCGCGAAGCCGCGCGAGCAGGCGATGCCTGCATCGTTCGAAAGCCGCTCCAAGGGAGGTGGCGTGACAAGAGCGACGGGATCAATTGCTGCACGGAGTTTCGCTGCGTCGGTTTCATCAGGCGCGCCTGCGAGCGTGGCGAGTTGGGCGGTGGCCGCTGCGTTACCGGCGGCGGCGGCGCGCTCGGCCAAATCGAGCGCTTCCGCCCAACGCTGGGCATGGGCTGCTTCTATGGCGGCGCGAGTTCGTTCGTCACGGGAGTACGAACCTGCGCATCGCGTCAGCGGGCGTCAACTGGGTGGCAGTGTGGTGCATGATCGAATAAAATGGCGCGATGAAGGTCCACGGCGACTATTACGGAAACGGCTACGCTCATATCGAGGGGTTGATCCCGCGCCCGGTCGCGCATGAATTCCTCGCGCAACTGAAGGCGAGCCTGGATGATTCAAAGGCGCCGTTGCAGACGTTTTTCCGCGACGCGCAGATGCTGAAGCGCCCGGCGCTTGAGGTCTATGCGCAGCAGTATAAGCCGATGTTGGCGTTCCTTTGGGGGCTAACGCCGGTGATGAGTCAGCTGACGCAGCGCGCGCTACTGCCCACCTATTCCTATTTCCGTATCTATCGTGAAGGCGATGTTTGCTGGGTGCACTCGGATCGGTTTGCGTGTGAGCACTCCTTATCGCTGACGCTTGGCTATAGCGACGGCAAGTATTGGCCGTTCGAGATTGGCAGCGATCGGCTGACGCAGGTGCGGCCAGTAGAGACGACGTTTGAGCAAGACGCTTATAGCTCCGTCGACATGGCTGTGGGCGACGCCATCCTTTATCAGGGCGTCTCGTATCGTCATGGCCGCGTGACGCCGAACCCAAATCGCTGGTCGGCGCACATGTTCTTGCACTGGGTGGATGAAGCTGGCCCGTATCGAAGCGAAGCGTTCGACGGCAACGCAACGCCCGGCACTGTCGACTTCGATCTTAGCTAAGACGCTTTGTCACTTCAGCGCCGATCGCGAGCGATGATGTGAGACCTGGGCTTTCGATGCCAAACAAGCAGATCAAGCCGTCCATGCCGTGATCGTTCGGGCTGTCGAGCACGAAGTCGGGCTGTGGTTGGTTCTGCGCGTGGATCTTCGGGCGGATGCCGGCGTAGTCGGCTGTGAGCGCGCCGTCAGGGAGGCCGGGCCAGAAGGTGCGGATCGCTTCATAGAAGCTGTCGCCGCGTTTTGGGTCGACGACGTAGTTTTCTTCTGTGATCCACTCGATGTCGGGGCCGAAGCGGGCGATGCCGCCGAGATCGCGCCTATAGTGCGTGCCGAGCGCGCCTGGCACCGGCGGCGGATAGATCAGGCGCTGAAACGGCGCTTTCATGCTGAGCGAGAAGTAATTGCCCTTAGCCAGGTATTGCGTCGGGATGCGTTCTTTCGGGAAGCCTTCGATGGTGTGCGCACATTTTTGCGCATTGAGGCCCGAGGAGATCAGGAGCTTCTTCGCTGTGATCGTGGTGGGGCTCTCGCCGCCAACGCGGATGTCGTAGCCTTCTGCGCTTGGCGTCGCGCCGAGGAAGGGCGAGTTCAGGACGACCGACCCGCCCATCGCTTCGATCTCGCCTTCGAGCGCGTCCATGTAGCCGTGCGCGTCCATGACGCCGCTTTCGAGATATTCGACGGCGGCAACGGCGCGAAGGTGCGGCTCAAGCGCGATGGCTTCAGCGCCGGTGATCCAGCGGGCGTTCTCGACGCCGTTGATCTCGCCTTGCTTGTAGTATTTTTCGATCGCGGCGATGTCGCTCTCTTCGGTGGCGACGAAGAGCTTGCCGCACTTCTCGTAATTGACGCTGTGCTCGCGCAAGAACTGGTACATGGCGCGCCGGCCTTCGACGCAGAACTTCGCCTTCAGCGAGCCGCTCGGATAATAAAAGCCGGCGTGGACGACTTCGGAGTTGCGCGATGAAACGCCAGAGCCAATGCGGTTGGCGCTTTCCAAAACGAGGACGCTATTGCCGGCTTTTGCCAGCTGAAAGCCACAAGCTAGGCCAACGGCGCCTGCACCGACCACAACCGCATCAAAATCGCTCATGACGCACCTGATAACGCACAAGTCTTAAAGCTGAATAACGTTTGCGAAAATGGGACCAACGCAAACCAACGGTTAATCGTATTTCCCGCATTTTTCGCACACGAGCGAGTCTCGTTGGGCGGAGCGCAAGTGATCAATCTGCAAGACCCGTCGATGCTGGCGGCTGCCAGAGGCCAGGTGAAGAGCCTGCGTTGGCGGCTGGCTGTCGGTGCGATCTTCGCGATTGGCGCGGCGTTGGTGCTGGAGAGCGCGTCGGCTGGCTTCGGCTGGTACCTCGTGCTCGCGTTGTCGATGTGCTTCGACTACATGCTCGGCAATTCCTATCTCGAACAACGCGGCCAAGCGGATCGCAAGACCGCGGGCGTGCTGTTCGTTTGGGGCACGCTGTTTAGCGTTGCCATTTACGCCGCGATGCCGGTGGCGCTTGCCGCGATGGGTGGTGGGCCGGGCCGGGTGCTTGGCGTTCTCATTGCCGCAAGCTCGCTGGTGAGCGTGATGATGTTCACGTTCCAGGCGCCGCGCTTCATGTATTTGGCCGCAGTGCCGCCGACGATCGCAATGATGGCGATGCCGCTCATTCCGTTCGATGCGGCAGGGCTGACCGCAACGCAGGCATCTCTTGGTGTGGGCTGCGGTGTTATTGGGTTTCTCGCGTACGTCACGCGCTCGGCTCTCAACAATTCCGCGATGGTGATTGGCTGGAAGGCAGCGCACCAGGCCGCGAAGGAGCGCCAGCTTGAAGCGGAAGTGAAGCGCGCGGAGGCCGAGGAGGCTAACCGCGCGAAGTCCGAGTTTTTGGCCGTAATGACACATGAATTGCGTACGCCGCTGAATGCGGTGATTGGCTATTCTGAGATCATCCAAGAAGATCTCGAGGCAGAGGGCCGCAAGGAATTATCGGACGATGCGGCGCGTATCAGCACCTCCGCGCGGCACCTGCTGGGGCTCATCGATCAGATATTGAACTTGTCGAGCATGGATGCGGGCGTCGACAGCGTTGCGCCGCGCGACGTTGAGGTTCGCAAGTTGCTGGAAGAAGCTGTGAACGCTGTGCAGGACGATGCGCGCGCGGCCGGCAATCGCATGTCGCTGCGCGTCGCTGCTGATGCGGAGCGTGCCTATACCGATGGCGCGAAGCTCGCGGTGTGCTTGGCGGCGTTGTTGTCCAACGCAGTGAAATTCACATCGAACGGGTTGATCGCGATTAGCGCTGAGCGTGAAAATCTCGATCAGGAAATATTGATCTTGTCAGTCTCGGACACAGGCGTTGGCATTGCTGCTGAAGACATGCAGAAGCTCTTCAAGGCGTTCACACAGCTCGACGCTACGGCGACGCGCGAGAAAGGCGGCATGGGCCTAGGTCTCTCGATCGCGCAGCGCATGGCGCAGACGCTCGGTGGGGCCGTGACCGTGACGAGCGAGCGCGGCGTCGGGTCGACCTTCGTTGTGCGCGTGCCGATGAAACTGGCGCATGTCAGCGCTGAGCGCGCCGCGGCCTAAATATTTGAAGAAAATCGCCCCGCCCTCTCCCCTCTCGAATGAGGGGCAGAGGAGTTGCGCCGTATGCGGGGGGAGGGTCCGGCGCTGCGGGGCTCGCGGGATGAACGTCGACATGCCGCGCCCGTTCCGGCCTTGCGACAATCCGCCCGCAGCCAATATGGAGGTCTCAACTGAATAGGGACCGTCTATGGAAGAGCGCCTGCCAGCTTCCTCGATGCCGACTTTGCGGCAATTGCAGTTTTTGACGGCGTTGCGGGCCGAGGGGAGCTTCGTCGCCGCCGCCGAGGCGGTGGGGGTGACGCAGCCTACTCTGTCTGCAGGGATTAAGGATTTGGAGGTGACCCTCGGCGCTTTGCTGGTCGAGCGCGGGCGGCTGGGGGCGGTGCTGACGCCGGCCGGTGAAGAGGCGGCGGAGCGCGCGAGCCGGGCGCTGAGTGAGGTCGAGGAACTGGTTCGCGCGGTGCAGGCGGCGGGTGAGCCCTTCTCTGGCGTATTTCGCTTGGGCGCCATCCCGACGATCGCGCCGTTCTTGCTGCCGCGTGCGTTGCCGCTGCTGAAGAAGAAGTTTCCGAAGTTGCGACTGCAGCTTCGCGAAGATTTGACCGGGCGCTTGGTTGAAGCGCTTCGGGCGCGGACGATCGACGCGGCTTTGATCGCGTTGCCGTATGCGGCGCATGGGATCGTGAGCGCGCCGATTGCAGATGATGAGTTTCTCTTTCTGTGCCCTGAAGATCATCCGCTGGCTAAGCGGAATGATCTTTCACCGGAGCATCTGAAAACGGAAGACGTGCTGCTGCTGGAGGATGGGCATTGTTTGCGCGATCATGCGCTGGCGGCGTGCAAATTGCCGAGCAACAAAAGATCCACGGATTTCGGCGCGACCAGCTTGCATACATTGGTGCAGATGGTCGGCGGTGGCATGGGCGTGACGTTGTTGCCGAAGATCGCGGCTGAGGCAGGTGCGGCGGCGGGCGCGCACGTGGCGGTGCGCCAGTTTGCGGAGCCGATCGTTGGACGCACGCTTGGCGTTGCTTGGCGCGAGGGTGGTCAGCGCGAGGGAGAAGCGCGGATGCTGGCGGACGTGCTGCGCGAACTCTTTTAGGAGGTTGGCCAGTCGGGCTTGGAGAGCTGCTTGGCGAGATGCGGCAGGCGAATGACGAGCCACACCGCCGACCAGATGTTGCCGACGATGAAGATCGGCACAGCCCACAAAGCGGCGACGACCCAGGAGCGTTCGGTCAAGAACACGATCACGCTGAAGAAGACGAAGCCAACATAGAGATCGGCCAAGCTGGCGATGCCCCACGGCAATGTCACGACCACGCTGAGTTGATCGATGAATGAGCCGTGCAAGTCCTGCATGGCGACGGCAGCCCAGATGACCAGACCCAACAGGGCCAGGCCAAGAATGCCGATCACTGCGCGCAGTACGTTCATGAGCTACCTCTCCGGCGCTTGTCTCCGGGCGGGGGCGCAAAATCAAGGCGAGGCGCCGCGTTAATCGCACTGCTGAACGCGGGTTGCCTGGCGGTTCCTGCGGCGGCGGCAAAAACGGCGTGGCCTCACAGGCGTTTATGGAGCAGCTATACGCCGCCCTCACGACCTGGAGCATCCATGACCGATCTTCTCACCATCGCCGAGCGTTCTGACTTTCGGCTGACCGGACGGACCGATGAGGTCGAGACGCTGTGCGCGGAATTTGAAAAGCGCTGGCCCGATGCGGTGCGGTCATTTGAGTACGGCCGTTCGGCGGAAGGCCGGCCTATGCGTGCGATGCTCGTGTCGCGGTGCCGTTCTCTGAATGCAGCGGAGTTGAAGGCGCGCAGCGTGCCGGTGCTGATGCTGCAAGCGGGCATCCATCCGGGCGAGAGCGACGGCAAGGACGCGGGCTTCATGGTGCTGCGCGATTTGTTGAGCGACCCTGCTTCGACTTTGTTGAATGACATCGCGGTGCTGTTCGTGCCGGCGTTCAACACGGATGGGCATGAACGCGTCGGGCGTTGGAATCGTCCGAACCAAGTCGGGCCGGAGGAAACGGGGTGGCGTGCGACCGCGCAGAACCTCAATCTCAACCGCGATTACATGAAAGCCGAGGCGCCGGAGATGCAGGCGATGCTACGGCTGTTGAATGAGTGGGATCCGCTGGTGTGCGCGGATTTGCACGTTACGGATGGCGCTGACTTCGAGCCGGACATTTCGCTGCAAGTGGAGCCGGTGAACCAAGGCGACGCGCAGCTTTGCAAGATCGGCGTCGAGCTGCGGACAGCGCTGATTGACGATCTGGAAGCGAAAGGGTCGATCCCTTTGGCGTTTTATCCTGATCTCGTTGAGACGGATAATCCCGCGTCCGGTTTTGTGCTGACGGTGTATTCGCCGCGGTTTTCGACGGGATATTTCCCGCAGCGCAATCGCTGGACTGGTGCTGGTCGAGACGCATTCTTGGAAGCCGTATGCGACACGAGTTCGGGTTACGCAGAATACGATCACTGGTTTGATCAAGTTGATCGCGAGCAATGGAGCGGCTTGGTTGGGCGCGGCGCGCGGTGCGGATGCGGCGGCGGCTGCGTTGAATGGCGCGGAGATGATTTTGGCCTATGCGTCGTCGTGGCGGGAGCCGACGGCGGGTGCGGAGGTGACGGAAGTCGATGAGACGTCCGAAGCGGAGATGATTGATTTTCGCGGATACGCTTACATGCGCGAGACGTCAGACATCTCAGGCGCGTTGGCGACGATTTATGATCCTTCGACGCCGCAGATCTGGACTGTGCCGTATCGCAATAAGGTGAAGGCCTCACTGGTCGTGCCGGCGCCGCGTGGTGGGTATGCGATTCCTGCTGGTTGGGCGGAGATCATTGGCGCCAAGCTTGAGCATCATGGGGTGACGTTCAGTGCGCTGGAGGATGCCCGGCGGTTTGAGCGGGCTGAAGCGTTTCGCGCGACGCATGTGCGCTTCTCGGCGGGGCCGTTTGAAGGACGCATGCAAGCGACGGTGGATGGCGCCTGGGGCGAGGAAGCGGCTGAGCTGGGCGCTGGATCGTTGATCGTGCCGATCACGCAGCCGCTGTCGCGTTTGGTGATGGCGTTGCTCGAACCGCAGGCGCCGGATTCGTTGCTGTCGTGGGGCTTCTTCAACGCGTGCTTTGAGCAGAAGGAAGCGGTTGAGCCATACGTAGCCGAAGTGATCGCGCGCGATATCTTGGCGAACGATTTGGAGGCGCGGACGGAGTTCAATCGGCGCTTGGCTGAGGATGCGGCGTTCGCTGCGAGTGCTGATGCGCGGCTTGAGTTTTTCCTGCGCCGGCACGTGTCTTGGGATGCGCACTATATGCGCTATCCGGTGCTTCGGATTTAGCGGCGCTTACGAGCTGTCGAACGCGGGCTGAACCGGCGTGTGCGCAGAGAAGAGCAGATCCGCCACTGGCGCGACGATGACGAGGCGCCGGGGCGCAGGCCTTTGCGGATGCGCCTTAGGAAATAGGCGATGGCGCGCTCGGGGTTTTGCAGCGCGTCGAGGAGCGCGAAGACGCGATCGAGGGCGCTGGCTTTGCGGGCGCGGATGTTGGCGCGTTTGTAGAAGAGGTGGCCGCGCGAGAGCGCGACGCGAAAGCCAGGCGGCGCGGCGGCGGGGCGGCGCGTTTTGTTTGGCAGTGGGCCGAGGCGCGCGACGGCGTGCAGGAAGAGCGTGAATTCCACGGCGCGCTCGGCATAGCGCAGCGTGTCGCGCAGTTTTTGGCTGCGGCCGCTGAAGCCCCAGCGTGCGAGCACGCCGAACAGCCAGCACACAAAACGCAGCGCCGAAGCGCTGTACGCTTCGACACGGGTTTCATTGAGGAGGGGCGGTAGATGCTTCAAGGCGCGGCCAGTTTAGGGCCGTTGTGAAGCTGTTGGATTGACTAGGGGCTGTGGTGTTTGTTTTCAGCGGGTTGGCTGGAAAATGTGTTGGATAGAGGCGGCGGTTATCCCCGGATTAGTTGGATGTCCGCTTTTCCCGGGGGCTTGGGGGGGGCGCTCCAGCGTCCTCCCGGGCGGGGAGGGGGGGGGGGGGGGGGCGGGGGGGGGGCGGGGGGGGGGGGGCCGGGGGGGGGGGGGGGGGGGGGGGGGGGGGGCCCGTCCGCGCCCGGGCCCCCAGCAGGCACGCACAGGCCCCGGGCCGCGGCCCCGTCCCCGGGGGGCCCCCCCCTTTCCCCCGGCGGCGGGGCGGGGGGCCGCCCCGCTCGTGCCAACCGCCTTGGCGCGTGTCGCCTTTTGGCCACGACGGCTATTGCCAGTCGGGCGCTGCGCCCATTCTTGCCTGCGGGCGGGCTCCCAAAGGCCATGCGGTTATGTGGGCGGCGTCACGGGAGCCGGCGAGGCGCACAGGAGGCGCCTGGGGCTCACGCGCCTTGCTCGCATTCAAGCCAGCCTGGACATGCCGGGATTGCCTCGGATTTCCACGACTCTCGGAGATCGGGAGGCCAGGACACGTTGCGCCTTCGCCTTGAGGGCCGCCTTTGCCCTCCACCGGCAGCGGGCCAGACCGAGCGCGTTCCGGCGGGCTTTGGGGCGCCCAGCGCCGGGCGCACCCACCCAGTTGGCGGCCCGCCCGCCCTCGCGGCGCGCGCCCCCGCCCCCCCGCCCCCCCCCCCCCGCCCCGCCCCCCGCCGCGCGGCGGGTGCCGGCCGCGCGCTGGCTTGGCATCGCCACGCGCCGGGCACGCCGCAGATCGTCGCGGCCGCCGGGGGCCCCGGGGGGGAAGGGGCGGTTGGGGCCGGGGGGGGGGGGGGCCCCCCCGCCCCCGCCGGGGGGGGCGCCCGCGGGGGGGGGCCCCCGGGGGGGGGGGGCCGGCCCCCGCGCCCCCGGCCCTCGCCGGGCTGCCCGGCGCGCCGGCCCGGCCCCCGCCCCGGGCTGCCGCGGGGGGGGCCGCGGGGGGGGGCGGGAGGGGGGGGGGGGGCCGCGTCAAGCCGAGTGGCTCCCGTGCGGCGTGCCCAGGAAACTCCGAGACTGCTGGGCATGCATCCAACGGCAACTTCGGGCCAATTGCAGACCTTCGCGCGAACTGTCGTCAGTTCTCAGCGCACCGTCTCCTTCGGCTTGGAGATTTCTTGTGCTTTTGGCTCTGACTTGAACTTTGGCTTGGGCAGGAGGCGGAAGCGGGATTGGCACCAGGCGAAGTCGATGCCGATGTCGAGCAAGGCGTCGGAGCGGCCGCAGGGGCAGGCGAATTCCATGACCGCGCCGACGATGTAGGTCTCGCCGGCGACCAGCGGGACTTCTTCGCCGGTCAAATGATTGGGCGCGGCGTTGACGCACAGAACCAGATCGCCGGGGCCGACAGCGTCGCTCATGGGCGGAGTTTACGCCCCTTCTCCCTTGCGGAGAAGGGGGCGGGGGATGAGGGGCGGAGATGCGCGTGCGGTGTTTGCAGGTTTGGTTGCGTTTAGTTTTGGAAGAGCGCGCTGGCTGAACGCCCCTAACCCCCTCTCCGCGAGGGAGAGGGGGAATCGATGGGCTTAGTCCATTAGGCGTTGCATCAGGTACGTGTACTCGAGGGAGCGGCGCCTTGCGGCTTCGTTGAGGTTGGCGGCGGCGGCGTGGCCGCCGTCGATGTTTTCGTAATAGAGGACCGGCATGCCGAGTTCGAGCATGCGGGCGACGTATTTGCGCGCGTGGCCGGGATGGACGCGGTCGTCTTTGGTTGAGGTGACGACGAGCGGCATTGGGAAATCATCGCGGCGGCGCAGGTTTTGGTACGGCGAGATGGTCTCCAGGAAGGCGCGCTCTTCTGGGTTCGAGGGCGAGCCGTATTCGTCGACCCATGAGGCGCCGGCGAGGAGTTGGTCGTAGCGCAGCATGTCGAGCAGCGGCACTTGCACGACAGCGGCGTTGATCATCTCGGGATGTTGATTGAGCATGACGCCCATCAGCAAGCCGCCGTTCGAGCCGCCCATGATGCCGAGACGGCGCGCGCTGGTGATGCGGCGTTCAACGAGATCGCGTTCGACGGCGTAGAAGTCATCGTAGATGACTTGGCGATGGGTGCGCAGGCCAGCTTGGTGCCACGCGGGGCCGAACTCCCCGCCGCCGCGGATGTTGGCCATGACGTAGACGCCGCCGCGATCGAGCCAGAGTTTGCCGACGTTGGGCGAGTAGGCTGGCGTGTTGGAGACTTGGAAGCCGCCATACGCGTAGAGCAGAGTTGGATTCTGGCCGTTGAGCGGCATGTCGCGGCGATGCAACACGAAGTACGGCACGCGCGTGCCGTCGGCGCTGACGGCTTCAAATTGCTCGGAGATGTAGGGCGATGAATCGAATTGCGCTGGGAGTGAGCGCAATGAGCGCGCGCGGGTCGCGCGTTGGTCGAGTGCGTAGAGTGTATCGGGCGTCAGGTAGTCGTCGAAGACGGCGAAGGCTTGGCTTTCGGTCGGCGATGAGCCGGCCATGCTGACGGAGCCGTTTTCAGGGAGCGCGATGTTGGTGGTGGCCCAGGCATTGCCGTTGCGGGCGATGCGCAGGAGGCGGCCGCGGACGTTTTCGTAGCCGGCGACGATGATGGCGTCGTGCGTGATTGAAACGCCTTCGATGGATTGGCGCGGGTTTGGTGCGAAAAGCACGGTCACGTTCGGGTTCTCGATGCCGCTTTCGCTGAGCGGATAGGCGATCAGCGCGCCCTGCGGATGGCCGCGCCAGGCTTCCTGCAACGTGGCAATGAGATAGCCCTGATAGACGCCAGCGATGGACGATTTCGGCGGCAGGTTGATCTGCTGCGGCTGTGCGCCGTCGAGACGGAAGTTGGTGGATTCGAAGAAGGTGGTTGCGCGCACCGCGATCGGGACGCGCGTGCCGTCGGTGTCCTGCAGAACGCCGGCGAACATGCCGACGTCGCTCGATTGTCCGCGCGTGAGCTCAGTGGCAGAAGCGAGCGGCGTGCCGCGCGTCCAGCGCTTCACGACGAACGGGTAGCCGCTTTCCGTCATCGTGCCGGGGCCCCAATCGGTGGCGACGAGCAGCGTGTTGCGATCCAGCCAGGTCACGCCGGACTTGGCTTCGGGCAGGACGAAGCCGTTGGCGACGAAGCGGCGCGTGGCCATGTCGTATTCGCGATAAGTGGTCGCGTCCTTGCCGCCATCGGAGAGCGCGACGAGGCAGAGCGTTGTGTCTTCGAGGCAGTCGATGCCTTTGAAGACCCAGTTGGCGTTTTCGGCCGTGGCGATGGCATCGATGTCGAGCACGGTTTCCCAAGTGGGGTTGCCGTTGCGCGCGAAGTCGGTGAGGCGCGCGCGGCGATAGATGCCGCGGACGTGCGCTTCGTCTTGCCAGAAATTGTAATAGTAGCCGTCGAAGATGCCGCCGAGCGGCAGACGATCGCGGCTGTTGGCGAGGGCGGTGGCGTCGGCCAGCAATTGCGGGAAGCGCGGATCGTTTTCGAGTTGCGGCAGCGAGCGCGCGTTTTGCCCGCGCACCCATGTCAGCGCCCGCTCGCCTTCGACGTCTTCCAGCCACAGATACGGATCTTCGGCATTCATGGCGGGCGTCGTCTCCGTGGTGGCGGTTGTGGTGCTGGAGGCGCTGGCGCAGGCGGCAAGCGCGAGCGCCAGGGCGGTGGCGGCGAGAATGGCTAAACGCATGGATAGGTCCCTCAATCCCCGGTTTGACGCGCAACCAAGCAGATTGTGACGGGCCGGGAAAGGCTTTCGCGACGCTTGGCGACGCCATGGCGCGGCGAGGCGAAACACCTTACACTGAGCGCCGATGCGCTATTTCAAAATGAACGGCTGCGGCAACGACTTTGTCATCATCGATGCACGGTCACGCGGGTCGCTGCCGTTGTCACCGGCGCAAGCGCAGGCGATCGCCGATCGCGATACGGGGCTTGGATGCGATCAAGTGATCGCGGTGGAGCGGTCTATTCGCGGCGATGCGTACATGCGCATTTGGAATTCGAGCGGCGGCGAAGTGGAGGCGTGCGGGAACGCAACGCGCTGCGTGGCGTGGCTGTTGATGGAAGAAGGCGGCGCCGCGACGCGCCGGATCGAAACGCCGGCGGGGATTCTCTACGCTGAGCGGCGCGCTGAAAAACTCATCACTGTCGACATGGGTTCGCCGCTGCTGCGCTGGGAAGAGATTCCAATCTCGAAAGCGATGGACACGGCGCAGCTCGATTTTGAAGCGGGCGGCTTGAGCGGGCCCGGCGCGGCGAACATGGGCAACCCACACGTGGTGTTCTTTGTGAACGACGTGCGCGCGGTGCCGATCGACACGCTGGGGCCAAAGGTCGAGCATGATCCGTTGTTCCCGCAGCGTGTGAATGTCGGTTTTGCGGAGGTGCGTTCGCCTGAGCAGATCCGTCTGCGTGTCTGGGAGCGCGGGACGGGGCTGACTAAGGCGTGCGGGACTGGCGCTTGCGCGGCAGTGGTCGCGGCGCACCGGCAGGGCCGCACCGGGCGTAAGGTTGAAATCCTCGCCGATGGCGGTTCACTTGAGATTGAATGGCGCGCTGGCGACGATCGCGTACTTATGACGGGGCCGATCGAACTCGAATCCACCGGGGAATTGCCCGCCGCATGAGACACGCCGTCGCCAGCCTGCTGTTCGTGACCGCCTGCGCCACGGGAGCTTCGGAAACGCCGCCGGACCAGCAGCTGCGTGGTTGCTGGATCAACCGCGACGTTGGCGCGACGACGATGCGCTGGCTGCCGGACCGGTCGCGGCCGGATGTGCTGGCCGGTGCGCGCTTGGTCTATCGCCAATCTGGGCCGCCGGTTTCAACGCGCTACACGCTTGAGCCATCGGACGAAGGCCATTCGATGTGCGAACTCGGCGCCGATGGGGCGGCCACCGAGTGTTGGCGCGTAGCGCGCGGTGAAGGCGGCACGCTCGACGGTGGGCGCGTGTTCATCGATGCGCATGGCGAGCGTCTGCGGATTGCTGTTGTCGGCGATGGGCCCGAGCAATTGATCTTCCAAGGCAATCGGGACGGCTGCGATTGATCAGCGGCTTTGATCATGTCGTCATCGCTGTGCGCGACATCGCGGATGGCGTGGCGGCGTATGAGACTTTGTTAGGACGCAAAGCGGGGCCGGTTGCGACACGTGACGATGTTGCGACGGCGATTTTCTCAACCTCGAATCTTCTCGTTGAGCTGATGGCGCCAGTGGGGCCGGGCGCCGAGCGTCTGCGCGCTGCGCTTGATGATGGTGGCGAGGGGTTGAAGAGTCTGGTGTTCGCGACGCCGGATTTGGAGCGGATGCGTACGCGCTGCGAGCGCGTGGCGTTGGCGCCGGAAGCGATCGTTGAGCGCGATGGCGCGCGAAGCTTTCGTGCGAGCACGGAGCGGACGCACGGGGCGCGAATTTTTCTGATGCAACGTGATGAGTCGCTCGCGCGTGAGAGCGGCGCGGTGTCTGGGTTGGATCACATCGTCATTCGCACACCTGATGCAGAGCGCGCCGCGGCGCTTTATGGCGCACGGCTCGGGCTCGACATGCGGCTCGATCGGGAGGTCATGGGCCGGCGGCTGATGTTCTTTCGCTGTGGCGACGCGATTGTGGAGATCATTCGCGACGACACGCTGGCGGATCGGCGAGACAGGCTCTGGGGGCTCTCGTGGCGCGTTGCTGATGCCGATGTGGCTCGCGAACGGCTCGCAAATGCAAGATGGAATGTCTCTGAGGTACGCACGGGCATGAAGCCCGGTACGCGCGTTTTCACGGTGCGCGATAAAACGGGCGGTGTCCCCACCCTGATGGTCCAGCCGAGCCCGAAGCGCGATTGATCTTGTCATGTCCGCGGGTCATGCTTGTTCCCTAGCCACGACGGGGGACACGACATGGCCGACAAACAAGCTCTCAACGCCACATTTTTCGCTTTTCGCAAACGCGAGAAAGCGGTGCTGTTACCGGCAACGCTCGTCTTCGCGGTGCTTGCGATAGGGATGTTCGTGGGCTTCACGGCCCTGAACTGGCAAGCGTTCGTCGATTACATGAACTGGGCGGCTAGTGTCAGTGCGTCGAACGCGACGGCGGCCGCAAACGGGACCCCGCCCTCTATGGATGCGATGATGCCGCCGCAAAGCGTGATGGCGATTGGGCCGGCCTATCTCCTGTTGCTGCTTGGCTATTACATCCTTCTCGCGTCGTACGAAGCAGCATGCCTGCGTTGGATGATCCACGGGGAGACCGGCGGGCTATTCGGGCTCACGCTCGGCGCCGATACCTGGCGCGTGTATTTCAGCTACTGGATTTGGCTGTTGCTCCTCATCGTCTTCTACATCGTCTGCGCGATTGTTGCGGGCGGTGCGGTAGCCTCTGTGGTGATTGGCATGCAAGGCGGAGCAGAGCCCTCGGCAAGCACGGTGATCGTGCCGCTCATCGCCGGGTTCCTCATGTTGTGCGCGCTGATTTATTTCGGCGTTCGCTTTGCGCCTGCAGCAGCGACGTCGATTGCTCGAAAGAAGTTTGCATTCTTCGATGCGTGGACCGTTTCCAAGGGTCGTTTCTGGGGCTTGTTGGGCGCGTTCGTGCTGCTGTTCTTGATGTTCTTCGTGTTCGTCATCGCCGTGGAGGTGGCGTTCGTCGTCATGGTCGGTATGAGCGCCATGGGCAATATCGGCCATGCCGAGCCGCAGAGCGCAGAAGAGGCGTTCCGTGCATTCGCGACACCTCAGTACATGGCCGGGGTCATCGCAATCATCCTGGCGATGAGCGTCGCGTCAATGATGTTCTACGTCGCTCTATTCGGCGTGAATGCGCGCGCCGCAGCATTGGCGCTTGAAGAAGGCAAAATCACAGGAAGCAGTGGCAAATGAGCGAGTTCTCCGCTGTTCAAGCGGGGCTCAACGCGTTTCGACGCCGCGAGCGCCACTTTGTGCTGACCGGCGCCACTTTCGGTTATCTCATCGGCTCGTGTCTCATCGGTGCGGCGTTCGTCGCGGCCGCGTGGCCGGCGCTTTCGGAATTGATCAGTTGGTATGGTAGCGTTTTCCACGCCGCTCAGAACGGATCAACGCCTCCAGACCCGTCTTTGGATATGTTTCGCGCCGTCGCGCCATGGTACGGCGGCTTCGTTCTTTTGACGCTGATTTGGACGGCTGTGTATGAAGCGGCTTGCCTGCGCTGGATGGTGCGTGGCGAGACGGGCGGAGTGCTTGGTCTGTCCTTGAACAGCGACACCGTTAGGGTGTTTTTCACGTACCTGCTTTGGTTTGTGATGTTGCTGGCGTTCCTGACCGGCGTGGGTGCGTTTTACGCCGGCTTGATTGCGGTCAACGCATCCGTGCCGGCGCTGCGGACCGTGATGATCATCGTTGGTGCGTTGGCGCCGCTTGGTCTTATTGCGCTGTTGCTTTGGGTCGCCACACGCCTTTCACCTGCAGCGGCGATGAGCGTGGCACGCCGCAAGTTTGCGTTCTTCTCGGCGTGGGGCGCGACGCGCGAAAAATTTTGGGACTTGCTCGGCGCGTTTTTCATTATCCTCGCCGTCTACATCGCGGTTAGCGCTATTGCGCAAGCGCTCGTGCGCGTGCCGCTGATGCAGGCGATCTATCCGGTGATGACGCAGGCAATGCACGACGCGGATTTCGCAAGCATCATGTCTCGGTTCGGTGAGGTCTTTGCTTCGCCGCTCATTGCCGCGGTACTCAGTGCTTACGTCGTTCTGACGATTGTCCTGTCGGCCCTGGTGCGATTGGCGTGGTTCGGCGTGAACGCCTATGCAGTCGCGGCGAGCGGAGAGGCCGATGCGGTGAACGCGGCTCCAGGGCCGCAGGGTGCTCCGCCTCCTGAGCAATCACCGCCGGCCCCGCAAGGTCTGGCGACCGCAGCAGCGCCGATCACTGAACGTGCGCAGGCATTGGAGACGCCGCCACCTGAGCAGGCTCCGACCTCCTGTTCGGCGTGAACGCGCGCGCGTTTGCGGCCGCGGCGGAAGCTGGCGACGTGGAGCGCGCGGCGTCGTGAGCGAGCCGCTAAAAGCGACGTTGTTCGCGCTGCAAAAGCGCGAGCGTGGCGGTGTACTGCTGGGCGCCTTTGTCTGTTTCGTGCTGATGAGCGCCGTTCTGCTGGGCGGACTGCTTGCGCTTATGCTTCCAGCGTTCGGCTTCGACTTTGGCAATCTCGGCGCGACGGCCCAGACGCCACCGAATCCAACGACTGCGTTATGGATCGTGCCGGTCGCGTTGGTCTGGACGTTTGCTTACTGCGTCCTGACCGCCTCATTCGAGGCAGCCTGCTTGCGCTGGATGATCCGTGGTGAGCGGCCTGGTCTATTCGGCATGACGCTCGATGAAGATACTTGGCGTGTTTACGGCATCTATTGGATATGGCTGCTTTGTTACGCCGTCGCGTGGATCGGCTTCTTTATTTTGAACGGTCTGTTGTCGCGGTTGTTCTCCGACAATCAGATCGTGATCTGGGTTGGGTGGGCGATCTACGGCCTGTTGATCTTGGTAGCAGCGGCAGCGCTCGCGCCAGCGTCAGCGGTGTCGATTGCCGAACGCCGTCTGGTGTTTGGCGATGCGGCGCAGGCAACGGAGGATCATTTTGGTTCGTTGTTGGGTTCGTATGCACTTCTGTTCGGCGTGCAATGGCTGCTGAATTCAGGTTGGCCAGTGGTCTGGATGCTTTGGGCGCTGCGTGGAGATGTCGCTCAGTACTTCGAGAGTGCGAGTGATCCGATGTCGGCGTACACGGCCTATAATTCGGCAATGGCTGGGGCGATGAACTCGCCGGGCGCCATGCAGGTGTACTGGATCATCTCGGCGGCGACGCTTGTGGTGTCGTTGGTCTTTATGGTTCTGATCTATGGCGTCAACGCGCGCGTCGCGCGCTTGGCGCTGGCCGAAGGGCGGATCGGCGCCGCGGCTAGCCCGTAGCCGTTTTCTTGGCGTTGCGCTTTGTCGCTTTGGGCGCGCTTGCTTCCGCCGCGGCGGCTTTGAGCTTTGGCTTTTGCGCGGCGCCGCGTTCGCCGTGGCGCTTGAGGGCTTCGGCCAAGTAGCGCCCGGTGTGGCTGGCTTTGACTTTGGCCACATCTTCAGGCGTGCCGACCGCGACCATCTTGCCGCCGCCATCGCCGCCTTCGGGACCGAGATCCAAGATCCAGTCAGCGGTTTTGATGACGTCGAGATTGTGCTCGATGACGAGCACGGTGTTGCCGTTGTCGACCAGCTCGTGAAGCACTTCGAGGAGCTTCTTGGTGTCTTGGAAGTGCAAGCCGGTGGTCGGCTCATCGAGGATGTAAAGCGTGCGGCCGGTGGCGCGTTTGCTGAGCTCTTTGGAGAGCTTCACGCGTTGCGCTTCGCCGCCCGAGAGCGTCGTCGCTTGTTGGCCGATGTGCACGTAGCCGAGGCCGACGCGCTTTAGGGTTTCTAGTTTGTCGCGAATGCTCGGCACCGCGTTGAAGAGGTTGGCGCCTTCTTCGACGGTCATGTCGAGCACGTCGGAGATCGACTTGCCCTTGTAGAGGATTTCCAGCGTCTCGCGATTGTAGCGTTTGCCTTTGCAGGTATCGCAGGTGACGTAGACGTCCGGCAGGAAGTGCATCTCGATCTTGATGACGCCGTCGCCTTGGCACGCTTCGCAGCGGCCGCCTTTGACGTTGAATGAAAAGCGGCCGGGGCCGTAGCCACGCGCTTTGGACTCTGGAAGGCCGGCGTACCAATCGCGGATCGGCGTGAAGGCGCCGGTATACGTGGCGGGGTTTGAGCGCGGCGTGCGGCCGATCGGCGACTGATCGATGTCGATGATCTTATCGATGTGCTCGAGGCCTTCGATTTTGTCGTGCTCGGCCGGGAGATCGCCGGCCCCATGCCAATTGCGGGCGACGGCTTTGTAGAGCGTCTCGACCACGAGCGTGGACTTACCGCCGCCGCTGACGCCGGTGACGCAGGTGAACACGCCGATGGGAATGTCGGCGTCGATGTTCTGCAGATTGTTGCCGCGCGCCCCGCGCACGCCGATGACGCGTTTGGTGATGCGGCGGCGTTTTTCCGGGATCGGGATTTCGCGGCGGCCGGTGAGATAGTCGCCGGTGATCGAATTTTTGTTTTTCTGAATCTGATCCGGCGTGCCTTCGGCGATGATGTTGCCGCCGTGAATGCCCGCGGCCGGCCCCATGTCGATGACGTGGTCGGCGGTGAGGATGGCTTCTTCGTCGTGCTCAACCACCAACACCGAGTTGCCGAGATCGCGCAGGCGGATCAGGGTTTCGAGCAGGCGCGTGTTATCGCGCTGGTGCAGACCGATGCTGGGTTCATCGAGAACGTAGAGCACGCCGGTGAGGCCGGAGCCGATTTGTGAGGCGAGACGGATGCGCTGGCTTTCGCCGCCGCTCAAGGTGCCGGAGTTGCGGCCGAGGGAGAGATAATCGAGGCCGACATCGACGAGGAAGCGCAGGCGATCGTTGATCTCTTTGAGGATGCGGACGGCGATTTCTTTTTGTTTTGGCGTCAGCTGATCGTTAAGCGCCGCGAACCAATCGCGGGCGTTGCGGATCGACATGGTGGAGGCCGTCGCGATGTCGGTCATCGCGACTTTCACGGCGAGCGCTTCAGGCTTCAGACGCTTGCCTTCGCATGTTGGGCACGGCGCTTCGCTTTGGTACTTTTCGAGGTCTTCGCGCACCCAGGCGCTGTCGGTTTCTTTCCAGCGGCGCTCAAGGTTCGGAAGGACGCCTTCGAAATTCTTCGTCGTTTCGTAGCGGCGGACGCCGTCGTCATAGACGAACTTGATCGGGTCCTTGGTGCCGTGAAGGATCGCGGTGCGCAGCTCCTTCGGCAGCTCTTTCCACGGTGCGGTGATCTTGGCTTTGAAGTGCTTGGCGAGCGCTTCGAGGGTTTGCGCGTAGAGCGGCGACGGGCCTTTGGCCCAAGGCGCGACGGCGCCGTCCTTCAGCGTTTTGTCGTGATCGGGCACGACCATGTCGGCGTCGAACTTGAGTTGCACGCCGAGGCCGTCGCACGCGGGGCACGCGCCGGCGGGATTGTTGAAGGAGAAAAGCCGCGGCTCGATTTCGGCAATGGTGAAGCCGGAGACGGGGCAGGCGAATTTCTGGCTGAAGATCAGGCGCTCTGGCTTGGCGGCCTTGTTCTTCAGCGTCGCCTTGCCGGTGGCGTCTTCGGTCGTGCTGGTTGCGATTTCGGCGAAGGCGATGCCTTCGGCGAGCTTCAGCGCTTGTTCGAGCGAGTCCGCGAGCCGCGTTTCGATGCCGGCTTTGACGGCGATGCGATCAACGACGATGTCGATGTCGTGCTTGAATTTCTTGTCGAGAGTCGGCGGCTCGCTCAGTTCGTAGAACTCGCCGTCGATCTTGGCGCGCTGGTAGCCCTTCTTCAGGTACTCAGCCATTTCCTTTTTGTATTCGCCTTTGCGGTCGCGCACGACCGGCGCGAGCAAATAGAGGCGCGTGCCTTCTTTCAGCGCCATGATCCGATCGACCATTTCGCTGACTTGCATCGCCGCGATGGGTTGGCCGGTGGCGGGTGAATACGGAATGCCGACGCGCGCCCAGAGCAGGCGCATGTAGTCGTAGATTTCGGTGACGGTGCCGACAGTCGAGCGCGGATTGCGGGAGGTGGTTTTCTGCTCGATCGAGATCGCGGGCGAGAGGCCTTCGATGGAGTCGACGTCCGGCTTTTGCATCAGCTCGAGGAACTGACGCGCGTAGGCGGAGAGCGACTCTACGTAGCGGCGCTGGCCTTCGGCGTAGATCGTATCGAACGCGAGCGAAGACTTGCCGCTGCCGCTGAGGCCGGTAATCACCACGAGCTCGTTGCGCGGAATATCGACGTTGACGCCCTTGAAGTTGTGCTCTCGGGCGCCGCGGATGCGGATATGGGTCAGGCCGTCCTTCATTGCGGCAGACCATAAGCAAAAGCGGTCATCGAAATCCCGGGATAGTAGTGGCGATTGAAGAAATAGGGCGTCTCGCCGTCGTGTCGCGCGCCGAGCGCGTAGATGACGGGCGTGAAGTGTTCCCAATCTGGCGCGGCGATCGCGGCATCGGGTTGTGCGATGTAGTTCACGACCTTGGTGTGATCGTTGGCGACGCCGCTGACGATGAGCTCGTCATACGTCGCGACCCAGGCTTGCGGATCAGGCGAGGGCGCGCGGAAGAAGGCGGGCAGATTGTGGACGATGTTGCCGGAGCCGATGACGAGGATGTTGTCTTCGCGGAGATCGGCGAGTGTGTGCGCGATGGCGTAGTGCTCTGAGGCTGGGCGGCGGATGTCGAGGCTGACTTGAACGATCGGCACGTCTGCGTCCGGATACATGTGCTTCACGACACTCCACGTGCCGTGATCGAGGCCCCACGTATCGTCGAGCTCTGCGCCAAAGGCTGTCAGCTTTTCGACGAGGGCGCGCGCGAGATCGGGATCGCCGGGCGCCGGGTATTGGACGTCGAACAGTGCTTGCGGGAAGCCGCGGCCGAAATCGTGGATCGTGCGCGGGTGGGCGTTCGAGGTGACCTTTACGCCTTCGGTCACCCAATGAGCCGAGACCATGACGATGGCGTTGGGCTTTTCGAAGCGCTGCGCGATCTCCGCCCAGCCGCGCGCGGAGGGCGTGTCTTCGATCGCGTTCATCGGCGAACCATGGCCGACGAACAGGGCGGGCGCTCTGGTGGTCATCAAGTCTTTCTTCGGGGACCGCCAGGAGCCCGGCGGACACCATATTTAGTAGCCGGAGTCGCGCGCACATCAAGAACAATTGGCGAACAACATTTTCGGTGCAGTCGCGTGGGATGTGGAAAAGGCCGGATTGTTCCGGTGTTGGCCGCTCGCCTCACCGGTTCGATCCGTTAATGAGGCTTTACCTATTGGGCGAGTCGCATTATAGAACATAGAGAGAACATTTGTCCGGACCCTCAAGCCGGCGGATGCCTCACCATCGAGTAAAGCGAAGGAAACAGGAGGTCGGCGATGGCTGGCAGCGTCAACAAAGTAATTTTGGTCGGCAACCTGGGCAAAGACCCTGAAATCCGCCGTTTGAATAACGGCGATCCGGTCGTGAACCTCTCGGTCGCGACGTCTGAGACGTGGCGCGACAAGCAGAGCGGTGAGCGCAAGGAAAAGACCGAATGGCACCGTGTCGTGATCTTCAACGAGAACATCGCGAAGGTGGCCGAGCAATACCTGAAGAAGGGCTCGACGGTTTACATCGAAGGCTCGCTGCAGACGCGTAAGTACGAACAGAACGGCGTTGAGAAGTACACGACCGAAGTCGTGCTGCAGAAATATCGCGGCGAACTGACGATGCTTGGCGGCAAGGGCGACGGCGGTGGCCGTTCGTATGACGATGCCGGCGGCGGCGACAGCTTCGGCGCGAAGTCAGGCAGCAAGCGCGTCAGCGACGGCCCGCGCGAGAGCTTCAATCAGGATTTGGACGACGAGATCCCGTTCTAACGTTTACGTCGCCTCTCCCCCGCGAGGGGGAGAGGTCGATTGCAACGCAAACGGGTCAGGAGGGGCGTGCTTCAGGGCGAGGCACGCCTTTTCGTTTGCGCTCAATTCTGAGGGACGCCCCCTCATCCGGCCTTCGGCCACCTTCTCCCTCGCGGTGGAGAAGGGACGGCTTATATGCGTGAACATGATTCCGTTTTCCGTTCTCGATCTCGCGCCCATCGTTGAAGGTGGAGATGTCGCGCAGGCTTTGACGAATAGCCGTGATCTGGCGGTGAATGCGGAGCGACTTGGGTACAACCGGTTTTGGTTGGCTGAGCATCACGCGATGCCGGGGATCGCGAGCGCGGCAACGGCGCTGACGATCATGAATGCGGCGGCTTCTACAAAGCGCATTCGCGTCGGCGCCGGCGGGATCATGTTGCCGAACCACGCGCCAATCATCATTGCCGAGCAGTTCGGGACGCTTGAGGCGCTCTTTCCTGGGCGCATTGATTTGGGGCTTGGCCGCGCGCCGGGCGGCGACGGGCTTACGGCGCGAGCGTTGCGGCGGACGCTGATCGGCGGTGAGGATCGCTTTCCGCAGGATGTGCTGGAGTTGCAGGCGATGCTTGGGCCGAGTGAGCCGGGGCAGCGTTTGCGCGTGGTGCCTGGCGAGGGGTCGAACACGCCGCTTTGGATTTTGGGGTCTTCGACGTTTGGCGCGCAGCTCGCGGCGGCGCTTGGGTTGCCGTTTGCGTTCGCGTCGCACTTTGCGCCGCAGCAGATGATGAACGCGATTGAGATTTATCGCACGACGTTCCGGCCGTCGGAGCAATTGCAGAAGCCGTACGTGATGCTGGGTTTCAACATCTTCGCCGCGCCGACAGATGAGGAAGGGCGCTTGCTGGCGACCTCCCCTAATGCAAGCGTTTGCGAGCTTGCGGCGCGGTGAACCGCGGCGGCTACAGCCACCGGATCCGGCGTTCGAGGCGAGTCTCAACGACATGGAGCGGGCGCAGCTGGAGCAGGTGTTGCACTGTTCGGCGATCGGTTCGCCCGAAACAGTGAAGCGCAGCATCGATGCGTTCATCGCGCGGACTGGCGCGGACGAGCTGATCCTCGCTTCGCACATCTATGATCACGCGGCGCGGGTGCGCGCTTACGAGATCACGGCCAAGGCGTGTGGCATCGCCTAAGGGCGGAGACCGAGCGCGCGAGAGCTTCGGCTCATCGAGCGGCAAGAAGCGCGTCAGCTACGCCTGCGTGAAAGCTTCAAATCAGGATCTCGACGACGAGATTCCGTTCTGACACTTAGGTATCGGGCGACATCAAGGTATCCGCCAAGCGATAGTGGTGCGCCACAACGCGCCGCTATTTGCTGGGCCCAGTCTTCTGTGACCTGCAATTCGCGTGTGTGCGCGTTGCGGGCGTGCGCGAGTTGAGCATTGTGCGTGGCGGTGGTGAACGGGCGGCCGCGTTCTTTGGCGTGTTCGCGAAACACCGGCCCATCTGCGACTTCAGCCCATTGTTCTGGCGAGGCGTCCAACTCGAAGAATGCGCCGGCATTGGCGAGTGCGTTCGCCGGGGCCGCGAGGAAGCGAGCGCTGCTGAGCGTGCGAACGCGGTCGGCGCCGTAATAACGCTGAATTTGTGCGAAAAAGGCCGTCTGCATGAGCCAAACCAACGCGGCGATTTGCGTGTCGGTATGTAGCATCTGTTCCTGTTGCGTGAACGAGATGTCGAGCGGAATGGCATCCGTGAACGTCTGGTGCATTTGGCGCGCAAAGGAGCGGCCGCCAAAGTCGCGTCGCGTCACCGATTCAAGAAAAGCATCGAGCCCCGAATACATCACGAGCACCTTTACATCAGGGCGCAGATGCAAGATCTCAGGCAGCAGGTGATTGGCGGCGGTGGTCGCTTTGATGATTTGCGTTTCGCCAGGCGCGGTGGGGCGGGACAATAGATCGAGCGTGATGTTCAACGCATTCAGCGCGCCGGGGGTTTGACGCGCATTCGACCAGTGCTCGGCGAAACTGATGAGCACTCCAGGTTCTTTAAGTCCTGCAGCGACGCTTGGTAAATCGAGCGCACGGGTCATCAGAGTCGAGCAGCAGAACGCGGTGTGGAAGATGAAGTGCGCCGGACCGGTGTCGATGTCGGCGTTGAGCAAACGAGCGACCGAGATGGGGGGGGATTGTTGCGCGTGACCGAGGAAGCGTTCTTCGAGAAAGACAACTTGTTTGCGCGTCTCCGCCGGGACGGCTGGGGCCAGAAGGTGAGGCGGGGCCAGGGGGGTGCGGCGACGGTTTGGGCGAGCACGGGGAACCTCGTCGGTCTGAACAGCACCTTGTTCGCTGTCATCGTAGCGTTCAGTACGGTTGGCCGCGTACGATCAGTCCGTTGGCTGGGGGCGGTCATGTAATTCCGGCTACGCGGGTGAAAACGATCTGGGCTGCCCCGGTCTGTAAGGCAAGTTACACTCGTCGTTTATTTGTGCGCTTCGGCAGAAGTTCGCGGGGCTGTGGGTAACGGATGCGTGACAGCCGTTCGGCCGAGGTCATTGCCGAAGTGTCAGATCGATCAGCGTGCTCGCTTTGCGCCAGAACCGCTGGACGAATGCTCGGCAAGCACTTGGATCTCGCATTGCTCTGGAATCCGCCTAAGAGCGCGGGGTGTCCCATCCATCACGCGCCTTGGCTCCGCTGGACATGATCCAGCTCGTCTCGATCGCGGTGATTTGGGGCGTCAACAACATCCTGGCGAAGATTGCGGTCGATGCGTTGCCGGCGATGCTGACGGTGGCCGTGCGCTTTGCGTTCGTGCTGGCGGTGTTGATCTGGTTCATCCGCGTGCCGGCGAAAGCGATGTGGCAGCCGTTCGTGTTGATGCTGATTTTTGTCGGACCGCTGCACTTTGGGATTCAGTACACGGGCCTCAAGTTGGCGACCGACATCGCGCCGATGGTCGTGGCGATGCAGTTGTGGGCGCCCGCTTCAGTTGTGTTTGCGGCGCTGCTGCTGAAGGAGAACGTCTCGCCGTTGCGGTGGGCGGGCGTGATCGTCGCGTTTTTTGGCACAGCGTCGATGAATTTCGATCCCGCGGTTTTTGCGCAAGGCGGCGCACTTTTCCTGGTGTCGTTGGCGTCTGTCTCGTACGGCCTTGGCACTGTGATGGTGCGGAAAATCGCGGGCATGGATGTGTGGGCCACGCAAGCGTGGATCGCGCTGGCGATTGTGCCGACGATGCTGTCGGCGTCACTTTTGTTCGAGACCGATCAAATCGATGCGTTGGTCCATGCGCCGCTGGTTGTGTGGGCAGCGCTGATTTTCGGCGGCTTGGTTTCCTCGATCGTCGCCAACGCGTTTCTTGTTCGGCTAGTGCAGAAATATGAGGTGTCGCGCACGACGCCGTACTTGCTGATGACGCCTGTGGTCTCGTTCACGCTCGCCGCCGTGATCCTGCACAATCAGATCACGCCGCAGATCATGTTGGGTGCGGCCCTCACGATCGGCGGCGTGTTGCTCGTGGCGATCGCCGAACGGCGCTTTAAGGCAGTGGCGTGAGGGCAGCACAGGCGAGCCGCGGGCCGGCATTGCCAATGGGTTGCGTCGACTGATCGTCGGCATTGGCGTGGATCAGGAGTGCGGCGCCATCTTCATCCAACAGCGGCAACCGGTTGCCGATACGGGCGCTGTGGAGCGTCACGTACGGCGAAAAGACCTCTGCGCCGTAGATGCCGGTCGGGGCCGAAAAGATGTTGGGGAGATCGCCGGCTTCAGGGCCGCGGCGGTTGAGGAGCCCGTGCTGGACGTGATGGTTCAGCGTGACGTGCGCGCCGGAGGCCTGGAAGCCGCTGGCGAAATCGCTGCAGTCGCCGCGGGCGTGGAGGTGGAGGCCATGCCAGCCAGGTGGCAAGCGGCGATCCAAAAACTCTAAATGAATCAATACGCCGGTGGGCGCTTCGGTGAAGGTGGCTTGGCCGACGGCTTGGCCGTCGGTTCCCACGATCCAGACCGTGCGCGGCTGCATATCGCGCGCAAGTTCAGCGCTATTCGGCGTGCTGGCGCAGGCGGTCAGCAGCGCTGCAAAAACGAGGGCGGCGAGAGGGCGCATTGGGTGGTCCTTGGTTTGCGACTGGGGCGTCACAATGTTAGTTTCCGGTGGAATCGAGGCCAGTTTTTTCTAGCCTTTTCTGCTTCCCACAACTGCTCAATCCGAGCGTTTAGAAATTAGACCGGGTCCCGTGTCAGACACGTCCGATCCCGCCGAGAACGGCGGACCAACACTCCCGAAGGGCGTACAGCTCATCAGCGTCGAAGACGAGCTGAAGCGCTCGTATCTCGACTATGCGATGAGCGTCATCGTCTCGCGTGCTCTGCCTGATGCGCGCGACGGTTTGAAGCCTGTGCACCGGCGCATCCTCTACGCGATGGATGAAGCCGGGAACACGCACGACAAGTCGTACCGCAAGAGCGCGAAGTCCGTCGGCGAAGTGATGGGTAACTACCACCCGCACGGCGACCAGGCGATCTACATGACGCTCGTGCGCTTGGCGCAAGACTTCTCGATGGGCCTGCCGCTCGTCGATGGCCAAGGCAATTTCGGCTCGATCGACGGCGATATGCCGGCTTCGATGCGTTACACCGAAGCGCGTTTGACGAAGGCGGCGCGCGCGCTGCTCGACGACATCGACGAAGGCACCGTCGATTTCCAAGATAACTATGACGGCACGGTGCAAGAGCCAACGGTTCTGCCGGCGCGGTTTCCGAACTTGTTGGTCAATGGCGGCGGCGGCATCGCGGTCGGCATGGCGACGAACATCCCGCCGCACAATTTGTCGGAAGTGATCGACGCCACGGTGGCGATGATCGACAACCCGAACATCTCGGAACTCGACTTGCTGGATATCGTGCCTGGTCCGGATTTTCCGACCGGCGGCGAAATCTTGGGTCGCGCTGGCGCGCGTTTGGCGCTGATGACGGGCCGTGGCTCTGTCGCGATCCGCGCCAAGCATCACAACGAAACCATCCGCGGACGTGAAGCGCTCGTGTTCACCGAGATTCCGTATCAGGTGAACAAGTCGGAGATGGTCGAGAAGATCGGCGAGCAGGTGCGTGAAAAGCGCATCGAAGGCATCGCGGAAGTGCGCGATGAATCGAACCGGCTGGGCGTGCGGCTCGTGATCGAGCTGAAGCGCGACGCGGTGCCGGACGTGGTGCTGAACCAGCTCTATCGCTACTCGCAGCTGCAGACATCGTTCGGCGTCAACATGCTGGCGCTGAACCAGGGCAAGCCTGAGCAGATGGGTTTGCAGAAGATCCTGCAAATCTTCCTATCGTTCCGCGAACAGGTTGTGACGCGCCGGACGAAGTTCCGTCTGGCGAAGGCGCGTAAGCGGGGTCACGAGACGGTTGGTTTGGCCATCGCGGTCGCGAACATCGATGACGTGATCAAGTTGATCCGTGAGAGCCCCGATCCGGGCGTGGCGCGCGAGCGCTTGTTGGCGCGCGACTGGTCAGCTGGCGATATGATGCCGCTGATTTCGCTGATCGCGGACCCGCGTACTGTTGTCACCGATGGCGACAAGGTGCGGCTTTCGGACGAGCAGGCGCGCGCGATCCTGGCGTTGACGCTCTCGCCTCACGGGCCTCGGCCGCGACGACATCGCCAAGGCCGCCAACGAGATCGCCGAAGAGATCAAGGAATTGCTCTCGATCCTCGGCTCGCGCGAACGCATCCTCGATATCATTCGCGGTGAACTGACGGACGTGAAAGCAGCGTTCGGCATTCCGCGCCGCACCGCGTTCTCGGAATCTGAAGGCGACATCGACGACGAAGCGCTGATCCCGCGTGAAGAGATGGTCGTGACCGTCACGCACGGTGGTTACGTGAAGCGCACGCCGCTTGCGGCTTACCGCACGCAACGCCGTGGCGGCAAAGGCCGCGCCGGCATGTCGATGAAGGACGAGGATTTCGTCACGCGCGTGTTCGTGGCCTCCACGCACGCGCCGATCCTGTTCTTCTCGTCGTCGGGCATGGCCTACAAGATGAAGGCCTGGCGCATTCCGGCGGGCGATCCGCGCACCAAGGGTCGCGCGCTGGTGAACCTGCTGCCGCTTGGACAGGGCGAAACCATCACCTCGGTGATGGCGCTGCCGGAGGATGAGCGCGATTGGGATAAGCTTGATGTGATGTTCGCCACCAAGTCCGGTGGCGTGCGCCGCAATAAGCTCAGCGACTTCACGCAAGTGAACCGCAACGGCAAGATCGCCATGAAGCCGGACGAAGGTGACGGCATCATTGGCGTGCAGATTTGCTCTGAAGAAGACGATGTGCTGCTGACCACCGCGAACGGTCAGTGCGTGCGCTTCCGCACCACGGATGTGCGCGTGTTCAAGGGCCGAGACTCAACCGGTGTGCGCGGCGTCGATCTGAGGGATGGCGACAGCGTCATTGGCATGGCCGTTTTGAAGCATGTCGATGTCACGTCGAAGGAAGTGTCCGACTTCTTCAAGTGGGATGCGCAATCGCGCGGCGATGTCGAAGTTGAGCAGGAAGAGACTGCCGCGGCTGAGGGCGAAGCGCCGCCGACACCGTTCGAGCGCTTGGCTTGGCTGAAGACGCAAGAGCAATTCATCCTGACCATGACGACGGTTGGTCTCGGCAAGCGCGCTTCGGCTTACGAATACCGAGTCACCAACCGAGGCGGTAAGGGCCTCATCGCGCACAAGCTCACGGGCGAAGCGCGGATCGTGGCGTCCTTCCCCGTGCTCGATCAGGAAGAGCTGCTGCTGGTCACCGACAAGGGGCAGCTCATCCGCACCGGGATCGATCAGATCCGGATCGCGGGCCGTGCGACCCAAGGTGTTATCTTGATCAATGTCGCAGATGACGAGCATGTTGTTGCGGCCGAGCGCCTCGAAGCGCTAGGCGGCGATGCGGCTGAGGCTGGCGATGCTGAGCCAGAGGGCGAGGGGAGCGGGAAGTGACCAAACGAGTCCGCGTTGGCCTTTATCCGGGGACATTCGATCCCCCTACCAACGGCCATGTGGATATCATCACCCGCGCCGCCACTCTGGTCGACAAGCTGGTCATCGGCGTCGCCATCAATCAGGACAAAGGACCGCTCTTCAGTTTGGAAGAGCGGGTGGAGATGGTCCGGGAGCAGTGCGCCAAGATCAAAGACGGCGCCGAGATCGTCATCCAACCTTTTGACACATTGCTGATGTCATTCGCGGAAAGCGTAGGGGCGCAAATCATCGTCCGGGGACTTCGAGCAGTCGCCGACTTTGAGTACGAATTCGCTATGGTTGGGATGAACCAAAAGCTAAATCCCGCCATCGAAACGGTTTTTCTCATGGCCGATCCGACGCACCAAGCGATCGCGAGCCGGCTGGTGAAAGAAATCGCGCGACTGCAAGGAAGCGTCGCGCACTTCGTGCCCAAAGAAGTAGAAGGACGACTGAAGGCGAAGTTCGGGGTGTCGTAAATGCTGCGCTTTGGAAGTTTTGTGGCCGCGGCGGTTCTCGCCCTTGGTCTCGTGGGCATGTTCGATACGGCGTCCGCCCAGACGCCCGATCCGCGCAACTGGCGCCAGGTCGATCCGGAAAACACGCTCTACATCGATACGGTCCACGGCCGCATTGTGATCGAGCTTTATCCTGAGATCGCGCCGCGCCACGTTGAGCGCATCAAGGCGCTGACGCGTCTTGGCTTCTATGACGGGCTGATGTTCCACCGCGTCATCGATGATTTCATGGCGCAGACGGGGGATCCGCTCGGTACCGGTGAAGGCGCATCGTCGCTGCCGGATCTGCGCGAAGAATTTATGTTCCGGCGCGGGCCGGAGATGCCGTTCATCCAAGCTGCAGAGCAAAGCCGCGCACGTCTCGGCTTTTACAAAGCGCTGCCGATTGAGAGCCAGCCCGATGCGCAAATGTCGGTGACAAGCGACGGCCGCGTCTCGGCGAACGCGCTGCACTGCCAGGGCGTCGTCTCGATGGCGCGTTCGGATGCGCCGAACTCGGCCAACAGCCAGTTCTTCATCATGCGCCAGCCGAATTCAGCGCTCGACAAGCGCTACACGATCTTCGGCCGCGTTGTCTGGGGGCAAGAAGCGGTGATGCAGATCGCGGTTGGCAATCCGCCGCCTACGCCAGATCGCATGATTGCTGTGCGCGTGGCGGCAGACTTGCCTGAGACTGAGCGCGCGCCAATTTACGTGCTGCGCACCGATGGTCCGCAATTTCGTGATCTGATCGAGGATACGCGCCGCCAACGCCGCGCCGACTTCTCGGTCTGTGACGTTCAAATCCCTGCGCGCGTGCCGCGCAATCCGGAACAGAGAGAAGCTGGTGGTCGATAATTCCTTTCATTCCCTGACGCTCGAACTCGACACCGGCACGGTGAAGATCAAGTTCCGCCCGGACCTCGCGCCAAACCATGTCGCGCGTATTGGCGAACTCGCGAACGAGGGCTTCTACAATGATGTCCCGTTTCACCGCGTGATCGATGGGTTCATGGCCCAAGGTGGCGACGGCGGTAAGCGCAACGGCACCGGCGGCTCTACGAAGCCGAACCTGAAGCAAGAGTTCAGCGCCGAACCACACGCGCGTGGCGTGTGCTCGATGGCGCGCACGAACGATCCGAACTCGGCCAACAGCCAGTTCTTCATCTGCCTCGACGACGCGCGCTTCCTGGACAAGCAATACACGGTCTGGGGCGAGGTCGTTGAAGGCATGGAGAGCGTCGACGCGCTGCCGAAGGGCGAGCCGCCGCGCAATCCAGGCAAGATCGTATCCGCGAAAGCGGAGTGAGCGGGAGCCTTCTCCAACGCTGGCGCTCGCTGGCTGGAGAAGGCGCCGACGCGCTGGGCGAGGCGCTCATCCGGCTGGGATGAGCCGCAGCGGTTACCACGATCAATCGCATCTCATTTGGCTGCTGGATGAAGCGGATCGGCGCGCGGCGCTGATCCGCGATCGGGCGTTCGTGGGCTACGCGATCTGGTTTCATGACGCGGTGCGAACCAGGGGCCGGACAAGAACGTTGAGCGCGACTGGGCGCGGACGCGCTGGCGCGAGCCGGAATTGGCGCGCGCGTGGCGCACGTGATTGAGATGACCAAGAACCACGCCGAGGCGAGGCGGACGGTGATGCAGCGCTGTTTCTCGACATGGACATCGCGATCCTGGCGCCGGGAGACGTATTGCGCCATGCAGCGGGCATTCGCCCAGTATCGCCATCGTGATCCGGCGTTCGCGGCCGGGCGGGCGCGTTTCTGGCGAAGCAGCTTGAGCACGCGCGCGCCTTCCGCACAGAGCTCTACGAGAGCGAACTCGGTGAAACCGCTCGTGCGAATATGGCCTGGGAGTTGGAAGAGATGCGCAAGGGACGCATGGTCAAACACTGATGCGCGTCGATCTGTTCGATTTCGAGCTGCCGGAAGACTTGATCGCGCTGCGTCCCGCGCGTCCGCGCGATAGTGCGCGGCTGTTGCACGTGCCGGAGTCGGGCAGGTTCGAGGATTTGATCGCAAGAGACGCGCCGAGGCTCTTTCGCGCTGGCGATCTGCTGGTGTTCAACGACACGCGTGTCATTCCAGCTGCCTTGAAAGCGGTGCGGCCGAGCCGTGATCCGCAAGGGCCGGTGGTGCGGTTTCGCTGAATTTGATTGAGCGTCTTGGCGCCGATCGGTGGCGCGCGCTGGGCAAGCCGGGCAAGCGCTTGAAGGAGGGCGACGGGCTCTTTTTCGATGACGGCTTGTTCGCGACGATTGAAGCGAAGGGCGAAGAGGGTGATCTGACGCTGCGGTTCGATCGAGCGGGCGCTGCGCTCGATGAGGCGATTGCGAAGATAGGTGCGCCGCCGTTGCCACCGTACATCGCGGGCAAGCGTGCGCCGGATGCCGAAGATCGCGTGGACTATCAGACTATTTACGCGGCCAAGGATGGCGCCATTGCTGCGCCGACTGCCGGACTGCACTTCACCGAGGGTCTGATGGCGCGCTTCGATGCGATGGGTGTCGAGCGGGCGCGTGTCACACTGCACGTGGGAGCAGGCACGTTTCTGCCCGTGAAGGTCGAGGATACGTCCACGCATGTGATGCATTCGGAGTGGCGCGAAATTTCTGCGGCGACCGCGACGGCGATCAATCGCGCGAAGGCAGAAGGACGCCGGGTCATCGCTATCGGCACGACGGCTTTGCGTTCGCTCGAGTCCGCGGCGAATGAGGATGGCAGCGTGCGCGCCGAGGCGGGCGGCACCGATATCTTTATCACTCCTGGCTATCGCTTTCGTGTGGTCGATGGGTTGTGGACGAACTTCCATTTGCCGCGCTCGACGCTGTTTATGCTGGTCTCAGCATTTGCGGGGCTTGAGCGCATGCAGGCAGTGTATGCGCACGCGATCGCGAACGGGTACCGCTTCTATTCCTATGGCGACGCCAGCCTGTTATGGCGGGCCGAATGAGCTTTCCGTTTGAGATCAAGGCGCGCGACGGCGCGGCGCGCACCGGTGTTTTGCGCACGACGCGCGGCGATATTCGCACGCCGGCGTTTATGCCGGTTGGTACGGCGGGGACGGTAAAGGGGCTAACGGTCGATCAAGTGGCTTCGGCCGGCGCCGACATCATTCTCGGCAATACGTATCACTTGATGCTGCGGCCTGGCGGCGAGCGCATGGCGCGGCTCGGCGGGCTGCATTCGTTTATGCGCTGGGACAAGCCGATCCTGACGGATAGCGGCGGCTATCAAGTCATGTCGCTGTCACAGCTGCGCAAGCTTGATGCGGATGGGGTGACGTTTCGCAGTCATGTCGATGGTGGTCAGCATCGGTTGACGCCGGAGATCGCGATGGAAATCCAGGCCGATCAAATCGGCGCGGATATCGTGATGCAGCTCGATGAGTGCCCGGCTCTGCCGGCGCCGCGCGAGGATGTCGAAAAGGCGATGCGGCTTTCGCTGGCGTGGGCGAAGCGGTGCAAGACGGCGTTTGGCACCCGCGAGGCGCAGAATTTGTTCGCGATCGTGCAAGGCGGCGTTGATCCGGAGCTGCGCCGTATCTCGGCTGAGGCGTTGGTCGCCGAAGGCTTTGATGGTTACGCGATCGGCGGGCTTGCCGTTGGCGAAGGTCACGAGGCGATGTTGGCGACGCTCGATGTCACGACGCCGCTGCTGCCGCAGGATCGGCCCCGCTATTTGATGGGCGTCGGCAAGCCGCTCGATATCGTGGAGAGCGTGGCGCGCGGTGTCGACATGTTCGATTGCGTGCTGCCGACGCGGTCGGGCCGTCATGGTCAGGCTTGGCTGGACACTGGGCCGCTCAACATTACGAACGCGCGTTTTGCCGAGGACTTAACGCCGCTCGATCCGCGCATCGATTGCCCGGCGAGCCGCGATTATTCGAAGGCGTATCTGCATCATCTGTTCAAGACAGGCGAACTGCTCGGACAAGTGCTGCTCTCTTGGCACAACATCGCGTACTACCAGTTCCTGATGGCGCGGCTGCGCGAAGCGATCAGCGAAGGCCGCCTCGCGCAGTTCGTGGCGGCGTTCAAAGCGCTTAGTTCGTCCGCTGACGCGCAGCCGGAGGCGGCGGCGGAATAATGCTCGGGCAGCCGAGCGAGGCGCCGTAGCCGCGCAGGAATGTGCGGCGTTGTTGGCCATTGGCGACCGCACGCAATGCATCGCGCTCGGCGCGGTTGGCGCCGCTGATCCGGCGCACCCATGAGCGGAACGGGATCAAATCCTCCGCAGTGTTTTCCGCCGCCTGGATCGCTTGCTCTTCAACGAAGTCGCCACTGCGATCCCACACATTGCGGTTTGGACCAGGCTGATAACTCTCAGGGCCGAGCACGGAGTCGAGTTGGCTGATCTCATGTGTGACGGCGGCGCAGTTGGTGAGCGAGGCAGTCGAGTAAGGGTATTGGAGATTGCGCAGCAGCAGCGGAATTTCCGGGCGCACGAGGCCGATATCGCGGAGTGGGATCGAGGCCGCGCCCGAAACGCCGCGGCGTGTGTCGGCGGTGCGTCCGGTTGAGCAGCTCACAATGCTCACGCATGCGGCCAAAACCACAGCGAATTTCCCCACAGTCTCAAAGCGCATTGTCCAGCTCTCCCGGCTCGAAGGCCGCCAGCCTATACCGCTGCCTACCTGCCGCGCCAATGCGGCAGAGACATGGACATGGTCCTTGGGTTAAGCCCCGCTCATGCTCCCGGTTGAGGAAGTTCTGCCCCAGCTCGTTGCGGCGCTTGAGGCGCGCGGCGAGGCCGTGCTGGTCGCGCCGCCGGGCGCGGGCAAGACCACCCGCGTGGCGCCGGCGCTGCTGAGTGCTGGGTGGATCAAGGGAGGCAAGATCATCCTGCTCTCGCCGCGCCGGATTGCGGCGCGGGCCTCTGCGGCGCGGATGGCGTTCGAGCGCGGTGAGCCGGTCGGCGGCACTGTGGGCTATCGCGTGCGGCTGGATTCCAAGCTCAGCCGCGCGACGCGGATCGAGGTTGTTACCGAGGGCGTGTTCACGCGCATGATCCTTGATGACCCGGAGCTGCACGGCGTTGCGGCTGTGGTGTTCGACGAATTTCACGAACGCAGTCTCGAAGGCGATCTCGGGCTGGCGCTGGCGCGGGATGCGCAAAGTGCGTTGCGGCCGGATCTGCGGATCGTCGTGATGTCGGCGACGCTTGATGCGGCACGCGTGGCTTCGCTGCTTGGCGATGCGCCGGTGGTTGTGAGCGAAGGCCGGATGTTTCCGGTGCGCCATGTCTATCGGCCGCGGGATGCGCGGGCGCGGATCGAGGACGAAGTCGCGGCAGCGACGCGTGCGGCGTTGGCGGCGGATGCTGGGTCGGCGCTGGTGTTCTTGCCGGGTGTGCGGGAGATCGAGCGCACGGCGGAGCAATTGCGCGCCACGGTGCATGATCCGAACGTTGATATCCGCCCGCTCTATGGGGCGATGAGTCCGGGTGATCAGGACGCGGCGATTTCAGCGGCGCCGGCGGGGCGTCGCAAGGTTGTGCTGGCGACGTCGATTGCTGAGACGAGTTTGACGATTGAGGGCGTGCGGATCGTTGTCGATAGCGGGTTGGCGCGGCGGCCGAGGTATGAGCCGGCGCTTGGGTTGACGCGGCTTGAGACGGTGCGCGCGAGCCAGGCTTCGATCACGCAGCGTGCGGGACGCGCGGGGCGTTTGGAGCCGGGTGTTGCGTGGCGCTTGTGGAGCGAAGGCGAAACGCGGGCGCTGCCGCAGTTTGATCGGCCGGAGATTATGGACGCGGACTTGAGCGGCTTGGCGCTCGATCTGGCGGCATGGGGTGTCGCCGATCCGACGACATTGGCTTGGCTCGATCCGCCGCCTGCGCCGGCTTGGAACGAAGCGATGGCGCTGTTGAAGCGGATTGGTGCGCTGGATGGCGATGGACGGCTTACGGCGCATGGCGAGGCGGTGGCGAAGCTGCCACTGCCGGCGCGCTTGGCGCACATGGTGATCACGGCTGCGCGTGATGGCGAGGCGTTGCTGGCGGCGCGGATTGCGATGGTGTTGACAGAGCAAGGCGTGGGTGGACGGAGCGCCGATCTGCGCGATCGTTTGCACAAGTTTGCGTCGGAGCGTGGGCAGCGTGCGGACAGTGCGCGTGGGCTGGCAGATCGGATTGCGCGGATGGCTGGGGGTGCGCGCGGTGACGCGAATGAGGAGCACGCGGGGCGCAGCTTGGCGATCGCGTATCCGGATCGCGTTGCGAAGGCGCGCCAGGGTGGATTCAGCTTGGCGAACGGGCGTGCGGCGATTGTTGATGAAGCATCTCCGCTGCTGAAGAGCCCGTACGCGGTGATTGCGGACATGGCGGGCGCGGCGGGGCGCGCGCAGGTGATCCTTGGTGCGCCGATTGAGTTTGCTGATATCGAAGCGATGTTCGGGGCGCAGATTGAAACGCGTGCTTCGGCGACGATTGATCCGGCGAGCGGCGCGCTGCGAGGGCGCAAGGTGCGGCGGTTGGGGAAGCTCGTGCTTTCGGAGGCGCCGCTTGAGAGGTTGTCGGGAGCTGAACTTTCGCAGGCGTTGCTTGATGTTGTCGCTGAGACCGGGCTTGGGCTGCTCGATTGGGATGACGCGGCGCGGCAGACGCGTGGGCGCGTTCAGTTCATGCGCTCGCTCGATGGCGATGCTTGGCCGGATTGGAGTGATGAAGCGCTGTTAGGAGACTTTGAACGATTGGCTGGCGCCTGCTTTGGATGGCGTGTCGTCGTTGAAGAGCGTCGATGTCTCGCGGGCGTTGCTGATGTCGCTGGACCACGAGCAGCGGCGCAGGCTCGACGCTGAGGCGCCGCCAAAGTTTGAGACGCCGGCGGGGTCTTCGCTGTCGATCGACTATGACAGCGATGGCGGGCCAGCGTTGGATGTGCGGCTGCAGGAGATGTTCGGCGAGGCTAAGCATCCGATGATTGCCAATGGTCGCACGCCGCTGAGCTTGCGCCTGCTTTCACCGGCGCATCGGCCGGTGCAGACCACGAAAGACTTGCCAGGGTTCTGGCGCGGCTCGTATGCGGCGGTGCGTAGTGAGATGCGCGGGCGCTATCCGAAGCACCCCTGGCCCGACGATCCGCTGAGTGCGCCGCCGACACGGCGCGCCAAACCAAGAGGCTCCTGATGATCCCGACGATTGAAGACGTGAAGGCCGCCGCCAAGCGGATCGAGGGCATTGCGGTGAAGACGCCGCTCATTCGTAACGACGTGTTGGATGAGATCACCGGCGCGAAGGTTTGGGTGAAAGCTGAGAACTTGCAGCGCGGCGGCGCTTTCAAGATGCGCGGCGCGACGAATGCGATTTCGGCGCTGGCGCCTGAGGTGCGCGCCAAGGGCGTGATCGCGTTTTCGTCGGGCAATCATGCGATCGCGGTAGCGACGGCGTCGAAAATCTTCGGCATCAAGGCGACGATCGTGATGCCGGCGGATGCGCCGAAGATCAAACTCGACACCACGCGCAGCTTGGGCGCGACGGTGGTGACGTACGATCGCGTTGGCGAGAGCCGTGAAGAGATTGGCGCGCGGCTCGCGGCCGAGGGAGGTCTCTCCTTAATCAAACCTTTCGACGATCCGTTTGTGTTGGCGGGGCAGGGGACCGCCGGTTTGGAAATCGCGGAGCTGATTTCGCCGGACATCGTGTTCGTGCCGGCGAGTGGCGGTGGGCTGGCGACCGGCACGGCGTTGGCGTTGCCGAAGGCGCGCGTGTTTGCGGTGGAGCCGGAGGGGCATAACGATATTCAGCAGACGCTGGAGTCAGGCTCGATCAAGCGCAACGCGCCGGGCATTCGTTCGATTTGCGATGGCCTGCTCACCGAGCAGATGGGCGAGATCCCCTATGCGATCGCGCGTGAGCGGTTTGAGCGTGTGTTTGCGGTGTCGAACGAGGCGGTGCTGCGGGCGATGAAGTTTGCGTTCCAGCGTTTGAAGCTGGTGCTCGAGCCATCGGGTGCGGCCTCGCTGGCGGCGCTACTTGAGGGTGGCGCGGATGTGAGTGAGCAGACAGTGGCGATCATCGCCAGCGGCGGCAACGTGGACGTCGAGACGTTTGAGCGGGCGCTGGCGGCTTAGCCGCCCCGCTTCAGATCTTGCTCAAGTGTGATCGGCGTTGGGTGGCCGGCCAGGCGATAGCGATAGACCTGCAGGTTCTCGGTGACGCGTTGCACGTAGTTGCGCGTTTCAGAGAACGGGATGAGCTCGATCCAATCCACGACATCGACGTTCGGCGAACGCGGGTCACCCCAATCGGCGATCCACTCGTTCGCGCGACTTGAGCCGGCGTTGTAGGACGCGATCGCCAGCACGTACGAGCCGTTGAAGTTGTTGACTAGGTCAGCGAGGTGCGCCGAGCCGAGCGTCATGTTGTATTGCGGATCGGTGGTGAGCGCGGCGCGCTCATACGTCATCCCCTCGCGGCGCGCTTGAAGGTGCGCCGTTGACGGAATGAGTTTCATCAGGCCGCGTGCGTTGGCGTTGGAGATAGCGCCCGCGTCGAATTCGCTTTCTTGACGGATGATCGCGAGCACCAGAGCTGGCTCGATGCGGCCTTGCGACTGCACCGTCGGCGGCAGATCGATCAGCGGGTAGGCCGAACTCACAGCGACGACGTTGCGGAAGAGCCCTGCTTTGGCGCTGCGCAGCGCCGTGCGGTGATAGCTCTGCTCGCGCGCCAGCTGCGACAGCAGCTCCATTTCCATCGGATCGTCGAGGGTGTCGTCGAGATAGAACGCGATCGACTCAAAGTCGCGCTGGCGCCGACTCCGGCCATGACGCGGAGCGCGCACGAGTTCGCGGTTGTTGAAGCGGGTGCGTGCGGCGTCGCTGACTTGCGCGGTCTCGGGAAGCGACAGCTCTGCCGTGCGGTTGCCGCGCGTGGCGGCGAGTTGGCCGTAATAGGTGAAGTTAAAGCGGGCGGCTTCGTTGAAGAGCCGCTCGGACTCGCGTTGTTGCCGAGCGCCCGCTGCGCTTCGGCGCGCCAATAGAGCGCGCGAGAGAGCGAAACCGGCGACGAGACGTTGTCAGCCAAGTGCGAGAAGTGTTCGGCGGCGCGTTGCGGATTGCTGAGATAGCGGAGGCTGATCCAGCCCGAGAGCCACTCGGCGTCGGCGAAGGATTCGCCGCTGGTCAGGCCGTGGTTGGAGACCAGTTGGTATGCCAGCTGGTAATTGCCGGCGCGCATGGCGCGCGGCACGTAGAGGCGGCGTTCCTTGAAGATGTCTGATCGCGCGGCGAGCGGCGCTGCGCGCGGGTCTATGCGCGCGGCCATCTGCATGGCGTCGACTGGCTGATCGGTACGGCGGCGATATTGGGCGCGGTCGAACAGTAGGCCCGGATCGTCTTGGCGCGAAGCCGGCACCGCATCGATCGCAGCCTGCAGGCCGCGGCGTTGACGGGTTTGGACGGCGATGCGCGCTTGAGCGAGGGCGCGATCGGCCGGTGAGATGCGGGAGTAAAGACGCTGCGCGGCGGTGCGTTGGTCGCGCCAGAGCAGGCCCGCTACGCGTGCGGCGTGGTCGTCTTGCGTTAGCGCCGAGCTGAACTCTTGCAGCGCGCGGTCTTCGGTGGCGGTGGTCAGTGCATCGTCGCGCCAAGCCGCGCGCGCCATCTCATTGGCTTCGGAGCGTTGGCCGGCGTCGCGGAGCGCGATCGCGAGCGCGATGCGGCCGTCGCCGGTGATCGGGCCATTGTCTTGGCGCAGGAAGGCAATGCGGTCGGCCGGTGAAAGGGTGCTTTCAAAGATGGCCTGCTCGGCCCGCTGGCGCATGGAGGTGCGCCCCGGCCAGCCTTGCAGTTCATCGAGGGCCTGCTTGATGTCGTTGAAATAGAGCGGCGCTTCCGGGGCGGCGGCCCAGCGCCATTGCAGCATGTGACGGATCAGCGGATCGGTGGCGCTGTCGCGCAACGAGGCGACCGTGCCCCAGTCGCGGTTCTCGGCGGCGGCCATGCCGTCGCGCAGGCGCATGCGTTCGGCCGCCGACGGCATCGGCGCGATTTCCTGGGCGCTGGCTGGGGCCGGCGCGACCACGCGGGGGCCCATGACACCCGCAACGGCAATCACCCCGACGGCCGCAACCACCGCGCCAATACGGATCAATTTGGATCGGTCCATCCACCCGCCTCAAAACAAAACAGCACGCAGCCCGCAAAACCGGAGTTCGGCGGGCCGCTATTTAACCTCGCCTGACAGTGTGGCAGGAATCGCGCCAACTCCACCTCAAAGGTTGTTATGCCGATGGTACATGGCTCGATTCCGGCGCTGATTACGCCATTTCGCCACGGAATCGTTGATGAACAGGCCTTTCAGGCGCTGGTGGCGCACCAGATTGCCGAAGGTACACATGGCCTGGTTCCCTGCGGCACGACCGGCGAAAGCGTCACGCTGAGCACCCAAGAGCACGTCCGAGTTGTGGAAATGTGCGTTGAGGTGGCGGCGGGCAAAGTACCGGTCATTGCGGGTGCGGGATCAAATAATACCGCTCATGCGATCGAATTGGCGCAGCATGCGAAGCGCGTGGGCGCCGACGCGGTGCTTGTAGTTGCGCCATACTATAACAAGCCGAGCCCAGACGGGATTGTTCGCGCACTTCAAGGCGATCAACGATGCCGTCGATATTCCGATTTATCTCTACAACGTGCCGGGGCGCACAGTGATCGACATGTCGGCGGAAACGGTTGGGCGTTTGGCGCAGCTGAAGAATGTGGTCGGCATCAAGGATGCGTCGAACGATCTTGCGCGCATCGCCAAGCATCGTGCGCTTGCGGGTGAGACGTTCATTCAGCTGTCCGGCGATGATCCGAACGCGATTGGCTTCAATGCGCATGGCGGGCGCGGTTGCATTTCGGTGACGGCGAACGTGGCGCCGAAGTTGTGCGCAATTGCAGGAGGCGACGCTGCAGGGCGCTTTCGACGCCGCGCGTGCGATCGATGACAAGCTCTGGCCGCTGCACAAGGCGATGTTCTGTGAACCGTCGCCAGCGCCGGCGAAGTACGCCTGCTCGCTGCTTGGGCTGTGCACGGATGAGGTGCGGTTGCCGATCGTGCCGTGCAGCGATGCGGCCAAAGCGCAGATCCGCTCTGCAATGACGCACGCAGGGCTTATCTAAGCGCCATGGCAAAGAAAGCAGATCCTTCGCGCAAGCTCATTGCTGAGAACCGCCGCGCCCGCTTCGATTACATGATCGAGGATACGCTGGAGGCCGGCATCATCCTTGTCGGCACTGAGGTGAAATCGCTGCGCGGAGGACGCGCGAATATCGCGGAGAGCTACGCCAGTACGGACAAGGGCGAGCTTTGGCTGATCAATGCGACGATCCCGGAATACCCGCCGGCCGGGCAGTTCAATCACGAGCCGCGCCGGCCGCGAAGCTGTTGGTGCGCTAAGGAATTGAAAAAGCTGGCGAGCGCGGTGGAGCGTGAAGGCCGCACGCTTGCGCCGTTGGAGCTCTATTTCGACGACCGCGGCATTGCTAAGATCAAGATCGCCCTCGCCAAGGGCAAGAAGGCGCATGACAAACGCGAAGCCTCGAAGGATCGTGATTGGAAGCGTCAGCAAGGCAGGTTGTTGCGGGACAAGGGATGAGAGCTCTTATCGCGATTGCTCTGACCGCATGCCTAGGCGCGTGCATCCCGCCGGTGACGGCGGACAGTGTAGACCTTGCGTGCGAGCGCTGCGGGGCAGGCGCCGGACTATCGTTTGAGCCAATGCTCGCAGGTGATTTCGTTTCGCAGGCACGACACCTGAGCGGCGTGCCTCGGCGCTGATTATTCGCGGTTCGATCCGATCTACTCAGGGTGAGTATGCGCGCGCGTTGGCGGACTTGGGCCGTGCGCTGCGGCTCGATGCGGACAACGCACAAATCTATGTTGAGCGCGGCATCGTGCACCAAGCGCAAGGCGCCTATGAGATTGCGGTGCGCGATTTCGACCGCGCGTTGGCGTTGCAGCCTGGCCTGCAATCGGCATTGCAACTGCGCGCTGAAGCGCTCGATGGCCGCGTCACGGCGTTCCGACAGCAATTGCAGTTTCTAAACGATCGGCTGACGCGCGCGCCGCGTGATGCGAATTTGCTGAACGAGCGGTGCTGGCTGCGTACCGTGAACAATGAAGATTTGGATGCGGCGCTGGCGGATTGCAATCAGTCGCTCGTCGTTACGCCGAATGATGCGAACGTGCACGATAGCCGAGGGCTTACGTACTTTAAGCGCGGCGACTACACGGCATCGTTGGCGGACTACGAGACGGCAGTGCGCATCGAGCCGGAACGCGGGCATTTCCTGTATGGACGCGGGCTCGCGCGTCTAGGTTTGGGTCAAACTGCTGAGGGCAACGCTGATTTGGCGCGTGCAGAACAGTTGGAGCCAGGCGTGACGCGGCAATATCGCGAGTACAATATCACGATGCCGGGGGCCGAGAGCGAGGCGCAAGCCCAGTCCGAACCAGCCAAGCCCGAGACGGAAACGCCATCCGCGGACTAGCGCGCGTTTAAGCGAAGGCGAGGTCTTTCGCGCGCGCCATGACGGTTTCGAACATCTCAGTCGTGAGACGCCGCGTCTGCGTGTTGTAGCGCGAGCAATGATAGCTTGAGACGAGCATGCGCCCGTCGGGCAATTGGGTTTCGACCGCGTGACCGAATTTCGAGAAGGTTGGCTTCAGGCCGTGCGCCCGCAGCACGCTTTCGTGCGCGATTGAACCAAGCGCCAGCATTGCGCGCATCGTCGGCAGCGCTTCGATGCGGGACGAGAAACGGGCGGCAGGTCGCGATCTCGGCGGGTGTCGGTTTGTTTTCAGGCGGCGCGCAACGCACGGCGTTGGTGATCATCGCGCCCTTCAAGGTGAAGCCATCTTTGGGGTCGGCGCGGTACTCCCCTTCCGCGAGGCCGAGTTCTTCAGCGTGCCGTAGAGGAGGTCGCCGGCGTAATCGCCGGTGAACGGGCGGCCGGTGCGGTTCGCGCCCATGCGGCCGGGCGCGAGGCCGATGATGAGGAGGCGCGCTTTGGCGTCGCCGAACGAGGGCGCAGCGCCGTTGAACCAGGTGGGCTCGGCGCGCTTGTTGTCTTCGCGATAGGCGACGAGGCGTGGACAGAGCGGGCAGTCCTTCGGCGCTTCGGGCGGAGTTTTGCTCACCTGTTTTCGTCTTCGTCTGCTAGGGATCAGCGCCGGTCCATAACGCATGGCGAGGATTTGGGCGAATGACGCGCGCGTTTGTGGCTCTGGGCGCCAACATGCCGTTCGAAGGCGTGCAGGGGCCTGAGCTATTGGCGAAGGCCGTTGCTGCGTTGGGAGATGCGGGGTTGGCCCCGCTCGCGCTGTCGGGTGTCTGGCAGACCGAGGCGTGGCCGCGTGGGACCGAGCAGCCGGACTATTTCAATGCGGTTGTGGCAGTGGACGCGGGCGGGCGAACCCCGCCTCAACTTTTCGAGCTGTTGGTGGAAATCGAGCGCCGCTTCGGTCGTGAGCGGCGTGAGCGCTGGGCGTCGCGGACGCTTGATCTCGACATTCTCGATGTGGAAGGGCTGAGCGGAGAGTTCGACGGCATCGCCCTGCCGCATCCGCGCATGCACGAGCGGGCCTTTGTCCTGGCCCCGCTGGCTGAAATTGCTCCCGACTGGCGCCATCCGGACAGCGGGGGGACGGCGGCTGAGATGCTGGCGACGCTACCGGAGGATTATGGCTATCGCCGCATTGGTGATCTTTCCTCGGCTTCGGCGGTCGGCTAACACCCTTGCCGCATTGCGAAATACCGCGAGCCCCACTAGGTTGGGTCTCGTTCCGACCCTTTTTGACCCTGAGGAAGCACGCCCTTGGCTCGCGTAACCGTCGAAGATTGCGTAGAAAAAATTCCAAACCGGTTCTCGCTGGTGCTCCTGGCCGCGCACCGCGCGCGCAACATTTCTTCGGGTGCGGAACCCCTGGTCGATCGCGATCGCGATAAGGATCCGGTCGTCTCTCTTCGCGAGATCGGCGATGGCGCGATCACCCCGGAAGAGCTCCGCGACAGCTACGTGATGCTCTACCAGGACGTGCAGCCGGCTGCTGCTGCCGAAGAAGAGCAGGATCGCCTGGCGATCGCCGCCCCGGTCGACACCAGCGAAGACGACGTTCTGCGTGCGCTTCAGCAAGAGGCTGAGGCTCAACGCGACGAGCGGTACTGATCCCATGTCAGGCGGTGACGGAGTCGCCGCCAAAGACCCGGCCAGCCAAATAGCGGCAGGCACGGGCGCGACCCCACGCAAAAACTATCTCCGCCAGTTCGAACTGGTGGAGCGCGTGCGCGACTATGATCCGTCAGTCGATGAGAACCTGATCAACCGCGCGTACGTGTACGCAACGGCTAAGCACGGCGGCCAGAAGCGTCATTCAGGCGATCCGTATTTCGCGCACCCGATCCAAGTCGCCGGCATTCTCACCGAGTACAAACTCGACGCGGCGACGATCGTGGCGGGGCTGCTGCACGACACGATCGAAGATACGGATGCGACACGCGATGAGATCGTGAAGCTCTTTGGTGAACCGATCGCCGATCTCGTCGAAGGCGTGACGAAGCTTTCGCAACTCGAAATTCAAAGCGAAGAGAACAAGCAGGCGCAGAACCTGCAGAAGTTCATTCTCGCGATGTCGAAAGACGTGCGCGTGCTGATCGTGAAGCTGGCGGACCGGCTGCACAACATGCGCACGCTCAGTCACATCCCAAAGCCCGAGAAGCGCCGCCGCATCGCGCTGGAAACGCTCGAAATCTACGGCCCGCTCGCACGCCGCATCGGCATGGAGAAAATGGCGCGCGAATTGGAAGGGCTCTCCTTCCACGAAGCGTTTCCGGACATGGAAGCGACGATCAACGCCCGCCTAGCCACGCTGCGCGTTGAAAAGGGCGCGAACGTCGCGATTATTGTTCAGACGATCATGGAAGTGTTCGAGTTCGCGGGCATTGATGCGCGCGTCTATGGCCGTGAAAAGCAGGTCTATTCGATCTGGCGCAAGCTGCAGCGCAAGAGCATCGAGTTCTCACGATCTTGCTGACGTCTATGCGTTCCGCGTGATCGTGAACAATCCGGATGATTGCTATCGCGCGCTTGGACTGGTGCACCAAACCTGGCGCTGTGTGCCGGATCAGCTCGAAGATTTTATCTCCAACCCAAAGCCCAACGGCTATCGCTCGATCCACACCACGGTGATCGGACCGGGCAATGTGCGCGTTGAGATTCAAATCCGTACTGAAGATATGGATCGGATCGCCGAGAACGGTGTTGCCGCGCACTGGCGCTACAAGAACGAGTCCTACGGCTTTGACGAAGAGACGGCAGCGAATGCTGGTCTCGATGCGCGCGAAGCGACACGCTCATTGCTTGAGATTGCGGAGCATGGCGGCGAAGCGGGCGAATTCCTCGAGCACGCGAAGCTCGAAATGTATTCCGATCACGTGTTTGCCTTCACGCCGAAGGGCACGCTGATCCCGCTGCCGCAAGGCGCGACGCCGTTGGATTTTGCGTACGCGGTTCACTCGGGCGTTGGCGATCGTTGTACGGGCGCGAAGATCAACGGCGTTGAGAAGCCGCTTCGGACGGTGCTGCGCAATGGCGACGTCGTTGAGATTCTGACCGGCGATCGCGTGGCGCCTGTGCCGGGCTACGAAGCGTTGACGAAGACGGGCCGCGCGAAGGCCGCTCAGCGCCGTCTCGATCGTCATGCAAAACGCGATGAATTCGAGCGCTTGGGCCGCGATCTCGTGGCACATGCGCTGCACCGTTACGGCCATCAACTTGCGGAAACGGCGTTGAAGCAAGCGGCGGAAACTCTGGGCAAGCACGATGAGGAAGAGCTTTTCATCGCCGTTGGCGAAGGCCTGATCAAAGCCAGCGCGGTTGCGGTTGCGGCGTTCCCTGGGCTCAAAGAAAAAGTCCGCAAGGATGAAGGCCGCCGGCCGATGGAGCTGGAGAAAGCCAAGCTCTACGTGCGCGGCAGCGATCTGACGCCTGGTGTGGCGTTGCATTTTGCTGAGTGCTGCACCCCCATTCCGGGCGATCGCATTATCGGCGTGCAGACGCCGGGCAAAGGCATCGTCATCCACACCATCGATTGCGAAACGCTGGCTTCTCTTGAAGACAGCGGCGGCGAGTGGATTGACCTCGCATGGACGCCGACTGCGTTGAACAAAACGCTCGCCGTTGGCCGCATCGTTGCGACGGTTGAGAACAAGCGCGGTGTTCTAGCGGAGCTGTGCAGCATCATCGCCGAAAACCAGGGCGACATTCTCAATTTGCGTTTGGCGACGCGCACGGTCGATTTCTTCGACATGATCTTCGACATCGAAGTCGCCGACGCGCGCCACCTCGTGAACATTCTCGCGGCGATGCGCGCGAGCAAATCGGTGAAAGAGGCCGAACGCGTCAAGGGTTAGTCAGCCAATTGGGGGAGCGGCATGACGACGACGACAACGACCACAACGACTGACCAAGAAGCGCTGCCGGCTTGGCTGGGCTGGGTGCGGCTGGCGATTGGTTTGGCGCAGGGCTTGGCGTTCTACCTGATCACGGATCATCAGGACGTATTTAGCGACGACGTTAGGACGGCGTTGCTGACGACGATCGTTTTTGTGCCGGTGCTGGTAGTCGGTGGACTTGGTGCGTTTCGGTTGACCACGCTGGTGCGTGGATCGCGGTTGCGACGCTGATCGCAGCGGGATTGAGCTGGTACGAAGTCTCGCGCCTCGGCGGCGAGAACCGCTACAGCGGTGGGCCGCAGGCGGTTTATTTCGTTGTTCCGGTGCTTTTGTTCGTTGGGCATCACCTCGTCCAAGCAGCGGACGAAGCGCGGCGCTGGTTCTCGCCGTACGAACGCTATTTCGATCTAGGTTGGCGACACGGCGCGCAATTGTTGCTCGCCATTTTGTTCACGGGCGCGTTCTGGGCGGTGCTCGGTCTTGGCGCATCGCTGTTCAATCTCATTGGCATCACTTTCCTGATGGAGTTGATCCAGAAGGGCTGGTTCGCGATGCCGGCGACGTGCGGTGTGTTCGCGGCGGCCATTCATCTGACTGATTTGCGCTCGGGCCTTGTGCGCGGCGCGCGTGCTTTGGGTTTGGTTCTGCTCTCATGGCTGTTGCCAGCGATGGCGGGGCTTGCGGCGGCGTTTTTTGTGGCGTTGCCGTTCGCTGGGCTTGAGCCGCTTTGGGCGACGCGCGCGGCGACGACTATCTTGCTCAGCGCGGCGGGCGTGCTCGTGGTGCTGATCAACGCCGCGTACCAGGACGGCGTGCACACGCCGGGTGGCATTTTGCGCTGGTCGGCGCGTGTGGCTGCGGTGCTGATGACGCCGCTCGCGGCTTTGGCGGCGTACGCGCTTTACCTGCGCATCGATCAATATGGTCTGACGCCAGATCGAATCTATGCAACCGCGGTGCTGACTATCGGCATCTGCTACGCCATCTCGTACGCGATCGGTGCGTTCTCGCCGCGTTGGATGAAGCCGCTCGAGGCGGGTAACATTGCTTCGGCGTTTGCGGTGATCCTGGTCGCGCTGGCGTTGTTTTCGCCGATCGCTGATCCGGCGCGGCTTTCGGTGAACGACCAGATGCGCCGCTTCCGCGCTGGCATCACATCGCCGGAACAGCTCGATCTTACGTTCTTGCGCTTTGAAGGCGCGCGCTACGGGCGAGAGGCGCTGCGTGCGCTAGCGGCAGACCAATCGACGGAGCAAGCGCGGGCGTTGAGCGCACGGGTCGAAACAGCGCTTGCTGCGCATGCGCCCTATGAACTGGCGCCAGATTTCAATGGCGCCGAGCCACGGGCGTTTCTCGCGATGCGGCCTGAGACAACGCCGATGCCTGAGGGGCTCGCAGATGTGCTTAACCGAGTTACGGTCGGGATGTGCACGGAGGAACGGCCGTGCAGCGTCTTGTTGCGTGACGTGAACGGCGACGGCGTTGATGAGGCGCTGGTTGGGTCCGAATATGTGATGTGGATTTACGCGCGTTCCGGCGATGAGTGGCGCCAGGTGGGGACGGTGCAGTTCCGCGACGGCCCAACACCTGAATTGGCCGAGGCGATACGTTCGGGCGATGTGCAGGTTGTGCCGGCGTTGATAGGCGATCTGGTCATCGACGGACGGCGGGTGGCGGTTACGCCCGAATACGGCGTAAACGATTGGCCGGCGCCGCGTGCAGCGGATGACGCGCCGGCTCCGTCACGCTAAGAAGCGCGCATGAATCAGGATCAAGTTCTCGACGAATTCCGCGCCGCCGGCGCTTTGCTGGAGGGGCACTTTATCCTCTCCTCTGGGCTTCATTCGCCTGTGTTCTTTCAGAAGAACGCGGTGTTCATGGATCCGGCGCGGACAGAGCGTTTGTGCAAGGCGTTGGCCGAGAAAGCGCAGGCCGCGTTTGGAAAGATTGATGCGGTGGTTTCACCGGCGGTTGGCGCGATCATTCCTGGCTACGAGACGGCGCGTCACCTTGGCGCGCGCGCGATGTTTGTTGAGCGCGATAAGGGCGAGTTTCAGTTGCGCCGTGGGTTTGAAATCAAGCCGGGCGAGCGCGTGCTCATGGTGGAGGACGTTGTCACCACTGGCTTGTCGTCGCGCGAGTGCCTTGACGCTATTCGCGGTCATCCGGGCGAACTTGTCGGCGCAGCATGCTTGATCGATCGCTCGGGCGGCAAGGCGGACATTGGCGCAAAGCTTGTGTCGCTCGCGAGTGTGAGTGCGCCAGCTTATCCGGCGGATCAGTTACCGCCTGAGCTTGCTGCGTTGCCGGCGATTAAGCCAGGGTCACGCGGATTGGCGGCATGACAACGCGCGTGCGGCTTGGGGTAAACATCGATCACGTCGCGACGATCCGTAACGCACGCGGGGTTGCTTATCCTGACCCGGCGCGTGCGGCTGTTGTTGCGTTGGAAGCGGGCGCTGATGGGATCACGGCGCATTTGCGCGAAGATCGGCGGCATATCTCGGACGCCGATATCGATCATCTCGCCGCGATGCTGCGCGAGCGTGGCCGGCCGCTCAATCTTGAGATGGCGGTGACGAGCGAGATGCTGTCGATTGCGCTGCATCATCGGCCGCATGCCGTGTGTCTCGTGCCGGAGCGGCGCGAGGAGCGGACGACGGAAGGCGGGCTTGATGTTGCCGGTGGGCACAACTGGATCACGCCGTTTGTTGAGAAGCTCAGCGCCAACGGCAGCCGTGTATCGCTTTTCATCGGCGCGGACCCGCTGCAGATCGAAGCGGCGAGCCGCACTGGCGCCGCAGGTGGTGGAGCTTCACACTGGCGCCTATTGCGATGCGGCGCAGGACGGCGAAGCTGAAGAAACTGCAAAGGTGCTCGTTGCGCTGAAGGCGGCAGCGACACAGGCGGCTTCGCTTGGGCTCGAAGTGCACGCAGGCCACGGCATCGACTACGAGACGGTCGCGCCGATCGCCGCGATCCCCGAAGTTGCGGAACTCAACATTGGCCACTTCCTCGTGGGCGAGGCGATCTTCATTGGGCTCGGGCCCGCCGTCGTTGAAATGCGCCGCCGCATCGACGCGGCGCGTGCGGGCGCCTAGAACCGCCTCATGATTATCGGCATCGGCTCGGACATTATCGACATCCGGCGCATCGAGGAGACGCTGGCCCGGTTCGGGGAGCGCTTCACCAATCGCATTTACACCGAGAAGGAACGCGTGCGCGCCGAACGGCGCCCGGAGCAGCGGGCCGCCACCTACGCCAAGCGCTTCGCCGCCAAAGAAGCGACCTCCAAGGCGCTCGGTACAGGCTTGAAACAAGGCGTATTTTGGCGGGACATGGGGGTCGCCAATCTGTCCAGCGGCCAGCCCACTATGGTACTAACCGGCGGCGCGGCGCGGCGTCTGGAGCAATTGACGCCTCCAGGCCATGTCGCACACATCCACGTAAGCCTTACGGACGACTACCCGCTGGCTGTCGGTTTCGTCATTATTTCGGCGGAGTTGGCGCCGATTCAGCCCGGGTCCGGCGAATGATCCTCTTTAGTGGGGAAATCCATGGCCGCGCCGGGGGCGGCCCAGTCACTACAGGCAGGGCGACCGAAGGGTCACTAGCGAGAAACGCATGAGCATGACGACGACGAGTGGTTCTTCGACACCGGCGATGGATGTCTTCTGGGACAACGTGAAGACGATCCTCTACGCGCTGGCGCTCGCTATGGTGCTGCGTTTCACGATCGCTCAGCCGTTCCGCATTCCGTCGGGCTCGATGCAGCCGACTTTGGAAGTTGGCGATTACATCGTCGTGACGAAGTGGTCGTATGGTTACGGCCGCTTCTCGTTCGCACCGCTCGAAGGATTGCTGCCGCACGGCCGTCTGTTCGGTAGCCAGCCTCAGCGCGGCGATGTCGTCGTGTTCCGCCCGCCGCCGGAGCAGGATCGCGACTTCATCAAGCGCTTGATCGGTATGCCGGGCGATCGCATTCAAGTCATCGATGGCGTGCTCAATATCAACGGCGAACCGGTGCAGCGTGAATCGCTGGGCATCACGAATTTTGAGAACGAGCACGGCGAGATCGAGCCGATCGAGACGTATCGCGAAACGCTGCCGAATGGCGTCAGCTACACGACCTTTGACCGAGGCACGTTCGAACTCGACAACACGCGCGTCTATGAAGTGCCGGAGGGCAATTACTTCATGATGGGCGACGATCGCGACAACTCCGCTGACAGCCGCGTGCCGTCCGTGGTTGGCTTTGTGCCGTACGACAATCTCGTCGGCCCGGCGCAGTTTGTGGTTGTGTCGTTCAACAACAGAACGTCGATCTTCCAGCCGTGGACGCTGTTCACCGGCTTCCGTGGCGAGCGTTTCTTAAAGTCAGTCAATTGAGACGCGGCCCATGAAAGGGCCGGCCGCAGACCACGACGCCAAGCTCGCCGCGCTCGAACAGCGCATCGGCTACAGCTTCAAGAACCGCGCTTTGCTGCGTGAAGCGCTGACGCATGGCAGCGTGCACGAAGGTCAAAGGCGCAACCGCGACTATGATCGCTTGGAGTTTCTGGGCGATCGCGTGCTTGGGCTTTGCGTTGCCGAGCGCTTGCTGGCTGATCATCAAACTGAGCAGGAGGGGCGAACTCGCGCCCCGCTACAATGCACTGGTGAACCGTCATGCCTGCGCTGCCGCTGCGCGCGCAGCAGGCAGGTGACGCGCTGGTGCTTTCGCCAGCGGAAGAAGCGCATGGCGGGCGCCAGAAGGAAGCTATTCTTGGCGACATCTGCGAGTCCGTGATCGCCGCGCTTTATTTGGACGCAGATCTGGAAACCGCGCGCGCGTTCATCACGCGCTTTTGGGGCACGGCGTTCGATGACGCCAAAGGCGTGCTGCAGGACGCGAAGACGGCGTTGCAGGAATGGGCGGCGGCGAGGAAGAAGCATTTGCGCTATGTTGAGATCGGCCAATCTGGGCCGGAACACGCACCGCATTTTATTATCGAGGCACACGTGGAAGGTTTTGAGCCGGTTCGTGGCGAAGGCAGCTCCAAGCGCGACGCGCAGCGGGCAGCAGCCGAAGCGTTTTTGAAAGCACGAGGCGAACGTGGCTGAGCAACGTTGCGCCGTCGTCGCGGTACTTGGTGCGCCGAACGCGGGCAAGTCTACGCTGGTGAATACCCTCGTCGGCTCGAAGGTCGCGGCGGTGACGCAGAAGGTGCAGACCACGCGCGCTTTGGTGCGCGGCATCGCGATGCGCGATGAAGTGCAGCTGATTTTGATCGATACGCCCGGCGTGTTTACGCCGAAGCGGCGCTTGGATCGGGCGATGGTGTCGGCCGCTTGGAGTGCGCTTGAGGGTGCGGACGCGATTGTTCACGTTGTCGATGCTGCCGCTCATGTGTCCGGTGAGAGAGGCGCGGATGCTCATGCCGTCTCGGATACGGCGGCCATCGCTGGCAAGCTGAAGCAGATGGAATTGGCGTCCATTCTTGTGCTCAACAAAGTCGATGCGGTGCCGCGTCCGGCTTTGTTGGAGGTCACGACAAAGCTGGTCGAAGAAGGCCTCTACACCGACGTTTTCATGATCGCTGCGCGTAAGGGCGATGGCGTTGAAGACGTGAAGCGCACGTTGGCCGAGCGCGCGCCTGAAGGCCCGTGGCTCTTTCCTGAAGATCAGACGATGGATGCGCCGGCGCGTGTGCTGGCGGCGGAGATCACGCGCGAGAAGGCGTTTCTGCGTCTGCATGAAGAGCTGCCGTACGAGCTGATCGTCGAGACCGAGACCTGGGAAGAGCGCAAAGACGGCTCGGCCAAGATCGATCAGACGATTTTCGTGGCGCGTGAGAGTCAGCGCAAAATCGCGATCGGCGCTAAGGGCCAAACGATCAAGGTCATCGGCGAGTTGGCGCGCAAGGAAATGGAAGAGGCGTTCGGGCGCCGCATCCACCTCTTCTTGCATGTGAAGCTCGATGAGAATTGGACCGAGCATCGGGGTGTCTTCAAGCGGCTCGGGCTGGATTACGAAGCCTGATGGAATGGGTTGATGACGCGATCGTCTTAGGCGCGCGTCCGTTCGGCGAAGGCAAGCTGGTCGCGGAAGTGTTTTCGCGTGAGCACGGGCGCTACGGCGGTGTCGTGCATGCGGGACGGAAGTCGCAGCCAATTTTACAAGCCGGCAATCTCGTTCACGTTGGCTGGAAGGCGCGGCTTTCGGAGCAGCTGGGTTTCTACTCGCCGCTTGAACTCGCTGAGCCGCACGCGACGCGTTTGCTGGATGATCCGATCGCGCTTGCGGGTTTATCTTCGGCCGTGACGTTGATCCGCGCTGCGACTCCGGAGCGGCAAGCGTATCCGCAGCTTTATGATGCGATGATCGTGCTGATCGAAGCGATGCCGCACACAGATGTTTGGCCGGCGCTCTACACGCGATTCGAGTTGGGTTTGCTGTCGGCGATGGGTTACGGGCTCGATCTGACGCGCTGTGCGGTGACAGGGGAAACCGAGGGCCTGGCGTGGGTAAGCCCGCGCACGGGGCGAGCGGCGACGGCGGAAGCTGGCGCGCCCACGCCGATGTTCTCCTCAGGTTGCCGCCATTCCTGGTTGATCCGGGAAGCGGAACTAAACTCTGGAGATGTCGCCGATGCGTTTGCGCTGGCCGGATATTTCCTTGAGCGGCGCGTCTTTGACCAGCGCGGCGAAGGTATGCCCGAACAACGGCGCAGACTGATCGAGCGTTTAGGATTTGCGGGACGACTCTGATTTAAGCGTACGAGGAAAGTACGCGGTCGTTTCGGAGTGGAGCCAAGAATGGCTGACGACATTACCCGCTCGCCAGAAGAAGGCGGGCGCATTGTAGATGAGCCGATCGGCGAAGCGCTGTCGAAGCGCTATCTTGCCTATGCGCTTTCTACGATCACGAGCCGCGCGCTGCCGGACGTGCGCGATGGCTTGAAGCCGGTGCACCGCCGCGTGCTCTACGCGATGAAGCGGCTGAACCTCACGGCTGACGCCGCGTTCCGGAAGAGCGCGAAGGTCGTCGGCGACGTGATGGGCGATTATCACCCGCACGGCGACCAATCGATTTACGACGCGCTCGTGCGCCTCGCGCAAGATTTCAACTCGCGTTACCCGCTGATCGATGGCCAAGGCAATTTCGGCAACATCGACGGCGATAGCCCCGCCGCGATGCGCTACACCGAAAGCCGCATGACCAAGGCCGCTGAGGCTTTGCTAGAGGGCATCGACGAAGACTCTGTCGATTTTCGTCCGAGCTATGACGGTTCGAAAGAAGAGCCCGCCGTGTTGCCGGCAGCATTTCCGAACCTGCTTGCGAACGGTTCGTCCGGTATTGCTGTCGGCATGGCGACAAGTATTCCGCCGCACAATCTAGCTGAGCTGATTGATGGCTGCCTGCTGTTGATCGAGAACTCGAAAGCGACGACTGAGGATTTGCTCAAGGTCATTCCTGGCCCCGACTTCCCGACGGGCGGCATTGTCGTTGAAGCGCCCGAGACCATCCGCGAAGCGTACGAAACTGGCCGCGGCGGTTTCCGCGTGCGGGCGCGCTGGCATACGGAAGATCTCGGTCGCGGGATGTGGCGCATCGTCGTCACTGAGATTCCGCACTTGGTGCAGAAGTCGAAGTTGGTCGAGGCGCTGGCGGCTGTCATCGAGAACAAGAAAGCGCCGCTTCTCGCCGATGTGCGCGACGAAAGTGCTGAAGACATGCGCTTGGTGCTCGAACCCAAATCGCGCACCGTGGAGCCAGAAATCCTGATGGAGAGCTTGTTCAAGCTCACCGCGCTTGAGAGCCGGATTTCACTTAACATGAACGTGCTCGACGCGACTGGCGCGCCGCGGGTGATGAGTTTGAAGGAGGTGCTGCGCGCCTTCCTCGACCACCGCCGCGACGTGTTGCAACGCCGGACGGCGTTCCGGCTTGAGAAGATCGCTGCGCGCTTGGACGTCTTGGCCGGCCTGCTGATTGTCTTCCTCAACTTGGATGAAGTGATCCGGATCATCCGCAATGAGGATGATCCGAAGGCGAAGTTGATTCAGCGTTTCAAGCTGAACGAGACGCAAGCCGAAGCTATCCTCAACACGCGCCTGCGCCAGCTGCGTAAGCTCGAGGAAATGGAAATTCGCCGCGAAGATGCAGCGTTGCGCGAAGAGCAGGCCGAGTTGCAAGGCTTGCTGGAAGATACGCGCAAGCAATGGCGCAAGGTCTCCGGTGAATTGAAGGAAACGCGCAAGCTGTTTGGGCCCGGCACGCCGTTCGGCAAGCGCCGCACGGAGTTGGGCGAAGCGGCGGCTGTTTCGGCGGATGTCGATATCGAGGCGTTTGTCGCGCGTGAGCCGGTGACTGTGGTCCTCTCTGAGAAGGGCTGGATACGAGCGCTCAGAGGCCACGTCGCCGACATGAGCGAGATCAAATACAAAGACGGCGACGGGCCCGAGCACATCATTCAGTGCCAGACGACAGACAAGCTGTTGCTGTTCGCATCGGACGGGCGCGCGTTCACGCTGGATGCGCACAAGCTCCCCGGCGGCCGCGGACACGGCGAACCGGTGCGCTTGAGCGTCGACATGGCCGACATCGATCAGGCGGTGGCGCTCTTCGTTTACGAAGAGGGATCCAAGCGCTTGGTGGCGAGCCAGGAGGGTTACGGCTTCGTTGTGCCCGAGAGCGAGATGCTGGCGACGAAACGGTCGGGCAAGCAGGTGCTGAACGGGCGCGCCATGCAGGCCGCGAAGGTTATCGGCGATCAGGTGGCGGTGATTGGCGAGCGCAAGAAGCTCTTGATCTTTGCGCTGAGCGAGATGCCGGAGATGAACCGTGGCAAGGGCGTGAAGCTGCAGAGCTATCACGACCGCGGGCTGGCCGATGTGAAGGTGTTCGACAAGGCCGAGGGGCTCACTTGGGAGGATGGCGCCGGGCGCGTGCGTCAGGTGGCCGAGTGGAAGGAGTTCCGCGGCAAGCGCGGCGGCGCCGGCAAGGTCGCGCCGAAGGGCTTCTCGCGCTCTGGCCGGTTCAGCGACGTGATTGGATAGCGAAACCCCCAAGCATCCGCTACATAGAGGGTGTTCGTCCGGGAAAGGGTTTCCATGACTTTGATTATTGTCCTGATCGTCATCGCCGTTTTGGCGGTGTTGCTGATGGGGATTTACAATCGCCTCGTCGCGCTTCGTCAGAACACCAACCAAGCGTTCGCCGATATCGACGTGCAGCTGAAGCAACGTCACGACCTCATCCGAACCTGGTCGAGACCGTGAAGGGCTATGCCGCGCACGAAAAAGGCACGCTCGAAGCGGTGATCCAGGCGCGCAATGCGGCGGTGAGCGCCGAGAAGACGGGCGATCCGAAAGCCATGGGCGCCGCCGAAGGCGTGCTGGGTGCAGCGCTCGGCCGATTGATCGCGCTGTCGGAAGCGTATCCGGACCTGAAGGCCAACACGAACTTCCAACAGCTTCAAGCTGAGCTGACGGATATCGAGAACAAGCTCGCCGCGGCGCGCCGGTTCTTCAACAACGCTGTCGGCGAATATAACACCGCGCGTGAGCAATTCCCGGCGGTCATGTTCGCCGGCATGTTCGGCTTCGGTCCGCGCGTGTTCTTCGATGTCGGCGAAGACAGCCGCGCCTCGATGGATGCGGCGCCTCCGCAGGTTAAGTTCAACTAGGCGAGGCTGACGTGGGCGGCGCCTACGGGCTTCAGACACATATCTGGAACAACAACTGGAAGACCGTGCTGCTCATGGCCGGTTTTCCAGTTCTGTTGTTGTTGCTGATGTACGGCCTGTTCCTGGGCTATGCGGGGCTGACCGGCACGTATTACGGCAACGATCCCATGACCGGATATTTTATCTGGGCAGGCGATGCGCTGGCCGGCGCTTGGCCGTTTGCGATTGCAGGCGCGATTTTGTGGTTCGGCATCGCTTACGCGTTCTACCAAAACATCATCGACGCGGCGACCGGCGCTAAGAAGGTCGAGCGGATGGCGGAGCCGAAGCTCTACAACCTGCTCGAGAACCTCTGTATCTCGCGCGGCCTGACCATGCCGGCGCTCCGCATCATGGAAACCGATGCACTGAACGCGTTCGCGACCGGGCTCCACAAAGGCAATTACTCGGTCACGGTGACACGTGGACTGATGAACACGCTGAACGACGACGAGTTGGAGGCCGTGCTCGCGCACGAACTGACGCACATTCGCAATGCGGATGTACGGTTGTTGATCATCGCTGTGATCTTTGTCGGCATCTTCTCTTTTGTCGGTGAAATGACCTTCCGTAGTTTGCGGTTTGGCGGCATGGGCGGTGGCTCGTCGCGCCGTTCGTCCAGCAGCCGTGACAGCGGTGGCGGCGCGGTGATTGCAATCATCGTGGCTTTGGTGATCATCGGTATCGCGTACGCATTGGCGATCGTGATTCGTTTTGCGCTGTCGCGGCGGCGGGAGTATCTGGCGGACGCGGGCGCCGTTGAGTTGACGAAGAACCCGGACGCCATGATCACGGCGCTGCAGAAGATTTCGGGCAATCCGGTGGTCGCCAGCGCGCCTTCTGAAGTGCGCGAGATGTTCATTGAAAACCCGCACTCCGATTTCGCAGGTATCTTTGCGACGCACCCGCCGATTGCGAAACGCATTGAGGCGCTCGCGAAGTTTGCGGGTGGACGCGTGCCCATGCCGCCAGCGCCGGCGCCTGCACCGGCTGCGGCGCCGAACAAGCGCGGGCCCTGGGGGTGAAGCCGGTTCTTCGCCGGTTTCTAGTGACTGCCGCGATCGTCTCGGCGCTTGGCGTGCTTGCGGTCGGCTGGATCGCGAGCGCGTTTCTGTTCAGTCCGTGTGAGTACACGCTGATGCGTGAACGTGTTTCGCCGAGCGATCGATATGTGGCCGAGATCTACAGCGCGAGTTGCGGGATCAGTGGGTCGCGGAGCGTCGTGATGCTGCGTGATCGGTCGGCGCTGAGGTTGGCGCGCGTTGACGAGACGCCGCCGGGGACCGTTGTGGCGAACGATTTCACAGCGGCTGGCGTTGGTGAGGATTTAATCTGGGACGGCGAGACAACGCTCGTTCTTCAGTATTCCAGCGCTCAGGCACCGAGAGTGACGAGCACCGAATGGGGCGGCGTTCGCATCGAGGCGCGGCGAGCGCCATAGAAATTTGAGTGGAAGCGCCGCGTTTAAAAAATTGGGCGCGACCTTGGAAAGTCGCGCCCTAGGCTATGGAGCTTGTGAATGGATCAGCCTTGGCTGCTCCAGTAGGTGACGAAGTCGCGGATCACGACGTAGCCTTGTTCGATGAAGGCGCGGGCTTCGTCCGAGTAGGTCCAGGCGAAGACGCCGACGATTACGACGATCGCGAGTGTTGCGAGTCCATCGGTGGCGCCGCCGGTGCGACGGCCGCTCAACGTTGCATACGAGGTGCGTTGCAGAGCGCTGAACGGCGAGGAGATCGCGGCGTAGGCGATGGCGAGCACGACCAGCACGAGCCAGGTCGGCACGTCGCTGGGCGGGACCCAGCCCATCACCGAGCCGTTGCTCAGGATCGAGAAGAACGCGATCAGGAAAGCGATCAGCAAAGCTGCGGTGATGATCGAAAAAACGAAGGCAAACAGACCGGCGAACATGCGTTCGACGTAGCCGACAGAGTGAGCGGGCGCCGCCGCGGCTTGAGTTGCGCCCGCCGCCCATCCGGCATCCCAATTGCGCTCTTGGCGGCGCCACGATCGGCGCCAGCGTCGTTCTTCGCGGCGCCAGCTAGCGCTGCTTGTTTCGGCAAAGCGGCCGGCTTCGCGGCGTGCGCGGTCGATGACTTCTTGCGCGTTGAAGGGCGCGCCATGTGCGGCGGCGAGTTCTTCGCTGGTTGAAGCAACAGGCACCGCGAAGATCATCACCAGATAGACCAAGCAGGTGAAGCCGCCGGTGAAGAGGCCGCTGACGATCCAAAAGATGCGCACCCAAGCGACATCGATGCCTGCGTAGGCGGCCATGCCGGCGCTGACGCCAGTCCAGGCGCCATTGTCGTAGATGCGATAGAGGCGACGCGCAGGACGCCACGGTTCGTGCTGAGGCGCAGCGCCGCTTTGCTGTTGCTGCGCGCCTGCTTCGGCTTCGCCTTCGACGGGGCCCATCTCTTCCAGGATGCGCGTCATCTCGGTTGCGGAGACGACTGACTTGCCGGGCGAGAGATGCGCGGAGCATTTGTCGGCGATGGCTTGCTCAAGATCGCGGACGATCTCGGCTTTGTCGGGGTTAGCGCCAAGAGCGGCTTCTGCGCGCGTCATGTAAGAGCGCAGGGCGTCGTAGGCCGGTTCTTCCAGCTGGTACGAATTGCCGTTCAGATTGATCGTAACGACGCGTTCCATGAGCTTCTATCGCCCCAGGTTTTCGAGTGTGGAGGTGAGGTGACGCCAATAGGCGACCAGTTCGCCAAGCCGGCCGGAGCCTTTGTCGGTGAGCTGGTAGTATTTGCGGGGCGGGCCTTGGCCGCTCTCGACCCATTGGTAGTCGACGAACTCTTCGCGCCGGAGCTTGGAGAGGAGCGGGTAGAGGGTGCCTTCTTGCGTGGCGAAGGGCGTAGGGGCGAGCGCTTCCAGGATGTCGCCCACGTAGGCGCTGGTCCGGCCTGACACGAACGTCAGGATCGCGAACTCCAGAAGGCCTTTCCGTAGGCCGGCAAATTGCTCGTCAGCGACTGGCATAAAGCTACCTTGTGATAAAAAGGTATAGGCGCGTACCAAGGTTGTCAAGAAGAGCAAGGGCGGTAGCGGGACGATTATTTTTGCTTCGAGAGCGAGGGCTCTTCAGGGGCTGGATCGGTCTCGGGCTTGGGTTCCGGCGGGGGCGCCTCGACGTCTAGCCACTCGAAATAGGTGGCGAGGCACGCGCGCTGGTTGGGCGGCATGTACTCGAAGTTGCGGCCACGGTCGGTGATTTCCCAGAAGTCCTTGTTGGCGACGTTTTCGAGTTGGCGACGGATGAGCTTTAGCCGATCGATCGGCTCGCCGCGCATGTCGTTCGCGATCGAACGGGCGCATTCTTCTTGTTCGGTGAGGATGTAGTAGGCGGCGAGCTTCACCTGCGCTTTGCGCACGCCCATTAGCGCTTTGTCTTGCGCCCGCACGAAGGGTGGTCGGTCGAGTTCGAGGAAGTCGGCGAGGATGTTGGGCTCAGCTGGTGAGCCGACCTGATTGGCAAGCTGTGCGAGCGTCGACATGTCGTGCGCTACTGTCTCGGTGACGAAGTGCAGATCCATGTCGAAGGCGACGAGGCCGTAATACTTTATGTGGCGCACGCACTCGAGCGCGGCGTCGTGGTGTCCTTCGAGTAGCATGAACTCGCCGAGCTTCCGGTACTGGTTGAGCACATTGTAGACGGTGCGAACGTCGCGTGCGTTCAGCGTGGCGCGCACGAAGGAGTTCAAGAAGCGTAGTGTGAGCTGGATCAGTTGCTCGTCGTTGGCCTTCGCGGCGGCTTCGGCGATGTAGCGGGTGTCGATCGCGATCAAATAGTTGATGTCGCGCATTGGCCCGAGCGCTTCATTGTAGATGCTGAGGTATTGGCGCAGCACCTTCCATTCGACCCAAGTGTGACGCTGCTCAAGATCGCGCAGCGATTCTGGATCCATCGCGACGAAATCCGGGTTGAGGCGGATGTTCGGCCCCACCGTGAACCAGATCGGCGCTGCCTGCGGTTTCACGCGAATGTACTCAATCGCCATGTCGCGCAGCGCGTCGACCGCGGCGCTGGCGATGATCTTGTCTTTGCCTGAAATCGAATTGCTGGTGATGTCTGTCAGCTCTTCGAGGGCGTCGATGATCTGCGCCTGCGCTTCGCCAGATTGAAGCGGCTCGGTTTCCAAGGCGCCTTTGCCGGCGACTTCGAGAGCGCCGCGGCGAATGCGGTCGATCAGGTTTTGCGGCTCGAGAAACCAGAAGACGTAAGCGAAGTAAGGCACCATCAGCACGATGCCGCCGGTGGTGAGCGAAAGCGCGAGCACGAAGGTGATGAGCGCGCCTTCAGGCGAGGCCGAACGCGCGGCAGCCGAATTTCTCGCCACTCTGGCGGTTAGAGATCGTGGTCGACCGGGAGCGGCGGGGCTTCGCGTAGCAGCGTGATGGCGATGCGGCGGTTGCCAGGCAGCGTTGGGTCGTCGGCGAACATCGGTTCGCTGTCGGCGCGGCCGGCGACTTCGTAAATGCGGTCCACGGGGATGCCTTGAGCTTGTAGAATGCGGCGCGCTTCGTTGGCGCGCGCTGCAGAAAGCTCAAAGTTCGAAGCGTAGCGGCCGCCGGGTTGGGAGCCATCAGTGTGGCCCGAGATGGTCAGCCGGTTTGGCAGTTGCGCGATGACGGTGGAGATAGCGACGAGCAAGCGGCGCGCGCGATCGTTCGGTTGTGCATCGCCCGGGTTGAACATCGAGCGGCCTTCCTGATCGACGATCTGGATGCGCAGACCCTCGGGCGTTTGCTCGACAATGACGTTGCGGGAGAGTTCGGCGACGTCGGGCATGTCCTGCATGGCCTGACGGATCGCGACTTCGGCGCGTGAGAATCTGCCGTTTCGCGCAGCGTGCGGGCGCGCGAGAGGCTGTCCTGGTTCGGATTGTTTTCGCCGCCGGCTGCGGTGCTGGACTCCGCTTCGTTCTGGTCGTCGGCGTTAGAAGTGTATTGCGGCTCCGAAGCTGCAGCGACCGGCGCTGAGTGGCCGTGACGGACGCCTTCCTCGGCGAAGCTGGTGCCTTCAAGCAAACCGCCGGCGCCTGACGACACGCGGCTGACGCTGGCTGGTGCGAAGAACTCAGCAATACCCCTTCGTTGTTCAGGGCTTGTGGTGTTGATGAGCCACATGAGCAGGAAGAACGCCATCATCGCGGTCACGAAGTCGGCGTAGGCGACCTTCCACGCGCCGCCGTGGTGGCCCCCACCTACGACCTTCTTTATCTTCTTAATGATGATAGGGCGTTGATTGGTCGCAGCAGTCATTGTCCGTCCGTTTGGCGGAGAGGGCGAACCATTGGCTGAACAGCGTTAAGATCACGTTGAACAAATCGGAGTGCGTGTGGAGATCGATCCGGAACAGGCCTACCGGCGCGTCATGGGCGCGTTCGCCACCGGCGTGACGGTGGTGACAGCCGCTGACGCCAAGGGCGCCTGGTCGGGGATGACCGTGAATTCGCTGACTTCGGTGTCGCTTGCGCCGCGTCTGTTGCTCTGGTGCTTAGGTGATCGCTCCGCGCGGTTCGCGCCCTTTGCTGAAGCAGAGACCTGGGGTGTGACGGTGCTGGGCGATGACGGGGAAGCTGCGGCGCGCCGCTTTGCGCAGTCAGCGACGCAGGACCTGCGCGGGGAAGATGCAGAGCAGCTTGCTGGGGTCAGCGTTCTGCGTGAGGGGCTGGCGCAAGTGGCGTGCCGTACCCACGATAGGAAGCGCGCAGGCGATCATCTGATCATTATTGGCGAAGTGCTGGACGTGCGCGTCCGCGATGGCGCGGCGCTGACCTTTTTCCGCGGAGGTTACGGCTCGATCGTCGGCCCCGCCGACAAACTCGGGAGCTAAGACATATGGCGAAGACTGCCTTTATCGGATTGGGCGTGATGGGCGGGCCAATGGCTGGCCACCTCGCGCGCGCCGGTCACGACGTTGCCGTTTACAATCGCACCGAAGAGAAGGCGCGCGATTGGGCGCAGAAGCATACGGGGCGCACGTATAGCTCGGTCGCGAAGGCGGCAGAGGGCGTCGACATCGTGTTCTCGTGCGTCGGAAATGACCGCGATTTGCGCGAAGTGTTCGACGCGGCGACTTCGACGATGCGCAAGGGTGCGATCTTCGTCGATCACACGACGGCGTCAGCTGAGATTGCGCGCGAGCTTGCGGCAAAGGCGGAAGAGCGCGGGCTGGGCTTTCTCGATGCGCCGGTGTCGGGCGGACAAGCCGGCGCGGAAGCGGGCAAGCTCACAGTGATGGCGGGCGGCGAGCCTTCGTGGTTCGCCGAAGCGCAGCCGATTATGGCCGCCTATGCAGCGAACATGACGCTGATCGGCCCTGCCGGTTCGGGGCAGCTGGCGAAGATGGTGAACCAAATCTGTATCGCGGGCGTGGTGCAAGGGCTCGCCGAGGGACTGCACTTCGCCAAACGCGCTGACCTCGATGTTGAGAAGGTCATCGCAGCGATCTCCAAGGGCGCGGCGCAAAGCTGGCAGATGGAAAATCGCTGGAAGACGATGAACGAGGGCCGCTTCGACTTCGGCTTCGCCGTCGATTGGATGCGCAAGGATCTGGGACTAGTGCTCGATGAAGCTGAGCGCAACGGAGCGAAGCTTGAGCTGACTGAACTCGTCGATAGCTATTACGCCGACGTGCAGAACATGGGCGGCAAACGCTGGGACACATCGAGCCTGATCGCGCGCTTGGAGAAGCCCAAAAGCTGACGCGGGCGCGCGCATGGTGAGCGCGGGGTTAACGCGGGGCTGAATTCGGAATTGACGCTGCGTGCGCGCTTCAATGTCTTTTAAAGGCTGTCGTGTAGTTTGCGCGCTTCGCCTGTTGGAGCGCTGGACTGTGGACGTCAGAAACTGGACAGTACTCGTCGTCGAGCCCAACAAATATGAAGGGCAGATCATTCTTGATCTGCTTCGCAATGCTGGCGTCGACAAGGTCAAGGTTGTGACCGATCAGGCCGCTGCGACCGACTTGCTGGAAGTGTACAACGCTAACGTCGTGATCGCGTCGTTTGAAATGGGACCGCTCGATGGCGCCGGCTGGACGCGCGGGTATCGCCGCAATCACAAGCTGCCAGGCCGTCGGCAGGCGATCTTCATTACCTCGGGCGCATTTTCGCTCGCGATGGCTGAGCAATGCCGTCACGCGGGCGCCAATGCGCTCATAGGCAAGCCGATCTCGGCGAAGTGTGCTGGCGACGATCACTAAGGTGCTGAGCAAGCCGCGCGAGTTCATCGATGCGGAAGGCTACGTTGGCCCATGCCGCCGCGCCGGCATCGTGACCGCTGGCGCGCCGAAGAAGCGCCGCAAGGTTGATGAATCCGCCAGCCAGCCGCTTGACGCAAAGACGTTGCAGACGGTGGTCGAAGGCCTCGTTGCCGCGGCCGCAGCGTACGCGGTGGATGCGAACAAACTTGAAGGCTGCGAATTGGCGCTGCGCCACGTGCAGGCTTACGCGGTGAACTCCGGCGACGGGCCGCTGATGCGGGCATGCGCGGCGTTTGCGCTGCAGCTCTCATCGGCGAAGCGTCTGCGGGTCGAGGCCGTGCGCGCTTCGCTGGAAGTTTGCGTGAACGGCGTAGTGAAGTTGGTGTCGCTTGGGGCCGATCAAGCGGCGCGCCGCGAAGAGATCGCTGAAGGCGTGCGTCAGGCGGTCGGTAAAGCTTCTATGCAGCGGGCGGCGTAGGCACGGCGTCTGTTGGCGGTGTTGCGTTGCGGACACGGATGACATGCGCGCGGATCGCGACGTAGGTGATCGCGAAGAGCACCACTTGCTCGCCAATCCAAAGATGGAAAGCGTGGTGCTCCAAGCGTTTGGACCGAGCGTGAGCGCGAGCGCGATATTGAGCGCGGCGCTGAAGAACATGAGGCCTGACCACGCATAGCCCCAGGGCGCCAGGTCATCGGGCGTGAGATAGGGCTTCGCGATCTCCGGCAGATAATCATGCATCCAGCCACGCTTCAGCATCGCAGCGCCGACGAGCGTATAGGCGATGGTGGGCTTTAGCATCACGAACAGCGGTTGGTGCGTGAGGATGCTGGCGCTACCCATGATGACCACGAGACCGAGGCTCATCCAGGTGATGACGCCGATCGGTTTGCGGCGAATGAGACGGATGGTGACTTCGATTGCGCCTGCGGCGATGCCGAGCGCGGTTGCGAGAATGAAATCGTGCGTCGTCCAGAGCAGAATGAAGAAGACGATCGTCGACAGGAGGTCGATCAGGATCGGACGTGCGGCTTCTAGGACGTAGCGCACCTAGGCGCCGAGAAGCTCGGCGGCCTTCGGGGCGAAGTATGTGATGATGCCATCAGCGCCGGCGCGTTTGAAAGCGGTGAGGCTTTCGAGGATGGCGCGATCTTCGTCGAGCCAACCGTTTTGTGTGGCGGCTTTGATCATCGCGTATTCGCCGCTGACTTGGAACGCGTAGGTCGGCACGCCGAACTCGGCTTTCACGCGGGCGACGATGTCGAGATACGGCATGCCCGGCTTCACCATCACCATGTCGGCGCCTTCGGCGATATCCATGGCGACTTCGCGGAGGGCTTCATCGGTATTGGCGAAGTCCATTTGGTAGGTGCGTTTGTCGCCGGGATTGGCGACGGCGCCAGAGCCAAGTTTTCCGGAGCCGATGGCTTCGCGGTATGGGCCGTAGAAGGCGGATGCGTATTTGGCGGCGTAGGACATGATCATCGTGTCTTGGAAGCCGGCGCTGTCGAGGCTCGCGCGGATGGCGCCGACGCGGCCGTCCATCATGTCGGAGGGCGCGACGATGTCGGCGCCGGCGCGGGTTTGCACGATGGCTTGTTCGACGAGAACTTTGACCGTGTCGTCGTTGATGATGCGGCCATCTTTGAGGAGGCCGTCGTGGCCGTGATCGGTGAACGGATCAAGCGCGACGTCGACCATGATGCCGACGTCTGGCGCTGCGTCCTTCATCGCGCGAACGGCGTTGCAGACAAGGCCTCTGTCGTTGAGCGCTTCTTTGCCGCTAGGGTCTTTCTTGGCGCCGTCAATGAACGGGAAGACCGCGATCGCGGGGATGCCGAGGTCTTGGGCGCGCTTGGCTGCATTGGCGGCGGCGCGGATGGAGAATCGCACCGTGCCCGGCATCGCAGCGACCGGGATTTCGGCTTCACTCCCCTCGTGGACGACCATCGCCCAGATAAGATCATCGACGCTCAACTGCGTTTCGCGTGTTAGGCGTCGCACCCAATTGTTTTGGCGCAAACGGCGTGGTCGCGCGGCGGGATATCTTCCGGAGTAGCTTTTCATGCGAACCGTTCGCAACTGAGGCGCTTTACATGCGCGTTAGCGCCTCAGTTACCCTGTTCGCTTGAAACATCCTATAAGTCCGATGCGCGCGGGCGCTGCCCGCGTTGAAAGGCCGAACCGTGAGAGACGCCGACAAAGAAGTATTCGAGACCGCCGTCGCGAGTATTCGCGATGAGGGTCGTTATCGCGTGTTCGCGGACATTATGCGTGAGCGCGGGCGTTTCCCCCACGCGACGGTGCGGCGTGAGGACGGCACGACGCGCGATATCGTGGTGTGGTGCTCGAACGATTATCTCGGCCAAGGCCAAAGCCCGGAAGTGATCGACGCGGCGCATGCGGCTTTGGACAAAGTCGGCGCGGGCGCGGGCGGTACGCGCAATATTTCCGGCACCACGAGTTATCACGTCGATCTCGAAGCTGAGCTTGCGTCGCTGCACGGCAAGGAAGGTGCACTGCTCTTCACGTCGGGCTATGTGTCGAATGACGCGACGCTTTCAACGTTGGCGAAGCTCTTCCCGAACCTCTGGATTTTCTCGGACGCGCAGAACCATGCCTCGATGATTGAGGGCATCAAGCGCGCGAAGTGCGAGCGGCGGGTGTTCCGGCATAATGACATTCAGCATCTCGAAGCGCTCATGAATGAAGCGCCGGCCGATGCGCCGAAGCTGATCGCGTTCGAGAGCGTCTATTCGATGGACGGCGACACCGCGCCGATCGAAGCGATCTGCGAACTCGCCGAAGCTTACGGCGCGATGACGTATCTTGATGAAGTGCACGGTGTTGGCCTTTACGGGCCAACTGGCGGCGGCGTCGCGGAACGTGATGGCGTGATGCATCGCGTAGATTTCATTGAAGGCACGCTGGCCAAGGCGTTCGGCACGATGGGCGGTTATGTGACCGGCCCTGCTGTCGCGATCGACGCGATCCGCTCTTCGGCTTCGGGCTTTATCTTCACAACCTCGCTTGCGCCGTCAGTGGCGGCGGCGGCGCTGGAAAGCGTGCGGATCGTGAAGGAATGCCCGCATTTGCGCGATCGTTTGCAGGATCGTTCGGAGCGCTTGAAGGCGTTGCTGCGTGAGGCTGGCTTGCCGGTGATGGTTGAGAGCACGACGCACATCGTGCCAGTGCTGGTGGGCGATGCTGCGCGCTGCAAGAAGATCTCGGACATTCTGCTCGAGCAGCACGGCATCTATGTGCAGCCGATCAATTATCCGACGGTGCCGCGCGGCACTGAACGCCTGCGCATTACACCAAGCCCATTCCATGATGACGAACTGATGGACCGCCTCGTCGCTTCGCTCAAAGCTGTTTGGGCGATGTGTCCAGTGCATCTGACCGCGTGAGCGGCGAAGAGCGCGACGTCATTTTCGAAATCACCCGTATCGGGGACGCTCAACGCGTCGCGGCTGTCGATGTTGCCACCGGGATCGAGGTTGTCGTGCAGGCGCCGGCGAATGCGGCGTTGGCGGACGTGCGGGCGCTGGCGCTTCGGAAGTTGCAGCGGGCGTTGCGTGGCGGTGAGGGTGAAAGCGATGCCGGCGGCGGCGATGGCCGGCCGGGGAAGCTGATTTAGCTGTCTTTACGGCGGACGCCTTTGCCTAGGCCGATCTTCTTGGCGAACTCGGAGCGGCGCGCGGCGTAAGCGGGCACCACCATCGGGTAGTCGGGCGGCAGGCCCCAGCGCTTGCGATAGTCGTCCGGCGACATGCTGTAAGTCGAGCGCAAGTAACGCTTGAGCATTTTGAGTTTTTTGCCGTCTTCCAAGCAGATGATGTAATCGTGCTGGACCGATTTATTGATGGGGGCGGCGGGCTTCGGGCGTTCCTGAGGAGGTGCGGCTGCACCGTTGGAAAGACCAGCCAAAGTACGGTGAACGGAGCGAATCAGCTCCGTCAGCTCGTCCGGCGACACCTTGTTGTTGGTCACAAACGACGCAACGATGTCGGTGGTCATGCGCATCGCGTCACCTTTTTCGGCGACCTCGTGCTCATCATCATCACGCATCCAAGTGCCGTTTTCTAAGCGAATACAAGGGTCTTCTCGGCGTATAAGCGTCCGATCACTGCTCCAGCAAGTATAACTATTGGCCTAGGGGCGATTTTCTACAGTTTTTGCTCCTGATTACGCGAGCAGAGCAGTAATTTTGCTTACGCGCGGCGAGCCAACTATGGTTGCCGCAGATTCCAGCACCTGAAGTTGTGGACCCAACTAGATGACCCAAGCAGCCGGCAACGCCGCTGAACGCGACCGTTTTTTCGAAGCCACTTTGGAGCGGGCCGATCCGGATATCGCGGCGTCGATTGCAGATGAACTTGGACGCCAGAAGAAGCAGATCGAGTTGATCGCGTCGGAGAACATCGTCTCGAAGGCTGTGCTGCAGGCGCAGGGTTCGGTGCTGACGAACAAGTATGCCGAAGGGTATCCGGGGCGCCGCTATTACGGCGGCTGCGAATTCGTTGATGAGGTCGAGCGTCTCGCGATCGATCGCGCCAAGCGTTTGTTCGACTGCAAGTTCGCGAACGTGCAGCCCCACTCGGGCGCCAACGCTAACCAAGCCGTGTTCTTCGCGCTGTTGCAGCCGGGCGACAAGTTCTTGGGCATGGACCTCGCGTGCGGTGGTCACCTCACGCACGGCTCGCCGGTGAACATCTCGGGCAAGTGGTTCAATCCGGTCGCGTACGGCGTGCGCGAGGACAATCACCTCATCGACATGGATGAGGTCGCGACGATCGCGCGCCGCGAGAAGCCGAAGCTGATTTTGGCAGGCGCGAGCGCCTATTCGCGGCAGATCGATTTCAAGCGCTTCCGTGAGATCGCTGATGAAGTCGGTGCGCTGTTGATGGTGGATATGGCGCACTACGCGGGCCTGGTGGCCGGCGGCGTCTATCAATCACCGCTGCCCCATGCGCATGTGGTGACGACGACGACGCACAAGACGCTGCGCGGCCCGCGCGGCGGCATGATCCTCTCGAACGATGAGGACATCGGTAAGAAGATTAACTCCGCCGTCTTCCCCGGTCTCCAGGGCGGCCCGCTCATGCATGTCATCGCGGCGAAGGCTGTGAGCTGCGGTGAAGCGCTGCAGCCTGAGTTTAAGCTTTACGCGCAACGCACGCTGGATAACGCACGGGCGCTGGCTTCGCGTTTGGTTGAGAACGGCTTGGCAGTCGTTTCGGGTGGCACGGATAGCCATTTGATGCTGGTGGATCTCCGACCGAAGAAGGTCACGGGCAAAGCCGGCGAGCAAACGCTCGAGCGCGCGCTAATCACGACCAACAAAAACGGTATTCCGTTCGATCCCGAGAAGCCGATGGTGACGTCCGGCATTCGTCTGGGCTCGCCGGCCTGCACGACGCGGGGCTTTGGTCCGGCGGAATTCCGCCAGGTGGCCGACCTGATCTGCGAGGTGTTGGACGGCTATGCGAAGTCGAACGGAGATAATTCGGCAACGGAAGCTGCAGTAGCCGCAAAGGTCGAAGCGCTGACAGCACGCTTTCCCATATACAATTGAACGTGCGGCGGCGCTGATTCGGCGTTCCGCAGGGAGTTCGCCGAATGCGCTGCCCGTTTTGTCAGAACGAAGACACCCAAGTGAAAGACAGCCGTCCGACGGAGGACGGCGCTGCGATCCGCCGTCGCCGTCAGTGCGACAAGTGCGGCTCGCGCTTCACGACGTTTGAGCGGGTGCAGTTGCGCGATCTTGTGGTGCTGAAGCGCTCGGGACGGCGCGTGCCGTTCGATCGCGATAAGCTGGCGCGCTCGCTGGCGATTGCGCTGCGTAAGCGGCCGATTGAGCCGGATCAGATCGAGCAGATGATCTCTGGCATCGTGCGTAAGCTCGAGAGTTCGGGCGAGAGCGAGATTACGTCGGAGACGATTGGCGAGATGGTGATGGAGGCGCTGCGGAACTTGGATTCCGTGGCGTATGTCCGCTACGCGTCAGTCTATAAGGATTTCTCGGAAGCGAGCGATTTCGCCGACTTTATCGAAGAGTCTGACAAGTCCGGGAAGCGTGGCTAACGACAGGCGAGCGTGCTGGACCGGGAGCGCTCGAGCGCGCAATAAGTCCGCATGAAACGGCCTCAGGTCACATTGAAACTCGCGACTTCGCTTGACGGGCGCATTGCGACCGGCGCGGGTGAGAGCCGTTGGATTACGGGTGAGGCTGCGCGCGCTGAAGTCCAAAAGTTGCGCGCGGCGCATGATGCGGTGTTGATCGGCGCTGGTACGGCGCGGGCGGATGATCCCGAATTGCTCGCGCGCACCACTCCCCCGCCGCTGCGTCAGCCTGTGCGCGTGGTGTTGGATACCGAGTTTTCGCTCGCGCCACTGGGGCGGCTTTTTGCAACGCTGGATCGCGCGACGTTGCTCGTGATTGGTGCGGGCGATGGTGATGAGGCGCGGCGCAAAGCCCTCGAGGATGCGGGCGCGCGGACCGCGGTCGTGGCGCGTGGGCCGCTTGGAGTTGATGCGGACGCGGCGTTAGCGGCGATGGTAGAGCATGGTGTGGAGCGCGTGCTGTGTGAGGGCGGCGGGCAACTCGCGGCTTCGCTTATCGCTGCGGAAGTTGTCGATCGGTTGGAATGGTTTCGTGCGCCGATCGTGTTGGGCGGCGAAGGGCGGCCAGGTGTCGCGGCACTGGCGTTGAGCAGCCTTGCGGATGCGCCGCGCTTTAACCGCGTTGCATTGCGCGATGTTGGCCCCGACATCTGGGAAAGTTACGAGCGGGTCTCCTGATGTTTACTGGCATTGTCACGGCGCTGGGTGAGGTGAAGGCAGTGGAGACGCTGCCTGGGCTGACGCGCCTAACGATCTCCGCGCCCTATGCTGGTGCAGATATCGGCGCGAGCATTTCGCACGATGGCGTGTGTCTCACTGTGGTGGAGACTGAGACGCATCAGAGCGGCATGCGCTACGTCGTGGAAGTGGCGCCGGAGAGTTTGGCGCTGACGACGATGGGCGATCTCAAAGCTGGTGATCGCGTGAATCTGGAGCGCTCGCTGAAGGTCGGCGATGAGCTCGGCGGTCATATTGTCCAGGGGCACGTCGATGGGCTGGGCGAAGTGCTGTCGATATGGCAGGACGGCGAGGGCTGTCGCATCCGGGTGAAGCCGCCTCACGAGATTTCGCATTTGATTGCGCAGAAGGGCTCCATTGCCATCGCCGGCGTGTCGCTGACGGTGAACGAGGTGGACGACGAGGGCTTTGGGGTTCTCATCATTCCGCACACGTGGGCGGTTACCACGCTGTCTAAATTGCGCGCGGGCGATAAGGTGAACCTGGAAGCCGACATGATGGCGCGCTATGCCGCGCGGCTCGTAGAAGCGCGGAGAAATCAATAATGGCGGCCACGCCGTCCCCTCTCGAAGAACTGAAGCGCGCTATCTCGCCGATCGCTGAGATTATCGAGGAAGCACGCGAAGGGCGCATGTTCATCCTCATCGATGAGGAAGATCGCGAGAACGAGGGCGATCTCGTCATCCCGGCCCAGTTCGCGACGCCGGAGAAGGTCAACTTCATGGCGCGCTACGGGCGCGGCCTGATTTGCTTGACGCTGACGCCGGAGCGGACGGAAGCGTTGGGCCTGGATCCAATGACGCCGCGCAATCAGACGCGGATGGGCACGGCGTTTACGGTTTCGATTGAGGCGCGTGAGGGTGTCTCGACAGGCATCTCCGCGCATGACCGTGCGCTGACGATCGCGACTGCGATCGATCCGACGAAAGATCGCCGTGATATCGTCTCGCCGGGACATGTGTTTCCCCTGACGGCGCGCGATGGCGGCACGTTGGTGCGTGCCGGGCATACGGAAGCGAGCGTCGATATTTCGCGCGCGGCGGGGCTCAATCCGTCGGCGGTGATTTGCGAGATCATGAACGATGACGGCACCATGGCCCGCTTGCCGGAGCTCATCGCGTTCGCGCAGTTTCACAATTTGAAGATTGGTGCGATCGATGAGTTGATCGCATGGCGGCGCGTGCACGAGCGCCTGGTGGAAAAGGTTGCTGAGGCGCCGTTCGAGACGCGTGCTGGCTCGGGCTTCAAGGTTGTGGTGTTCCGCAACAAGCTTGATGGCGTTGAGCACGTGGCGTTGGTGAAGGGCGCGATCAGCACGGACAAGCCGACCTTAGTCGCGTGCACCGGATCGATTTCGCTGCTGACGTAATGGGCGGCTACGGAGCGCGCGCAGGTTTGATCGATCGCGCTGTTGCGGAGATTGATGCTGAAGGCGCGGGCGTGGTTGTGCTGCTGCGCGACCTGGTGCCGGACGTGGTGTCGCGCCGCTTGAGCGGCGAGCCTTTGGAATTTGAAGAAGACGACATTCGTCGCGTAATTGGATTGGGGTCGCAGATTTTGCGTGAGCTGGGCGTGGGGCGGATGAATGTGCTTGGCGCGCCGCAGAAGATTGCCGGCCTCGATGGCTACGGGCTGACGATTGAAGGCTGGCGCGAGTTCATGTCGTGAAAGACCTCGGTGACAAATCGCCTATGCCGAAAGTGCCGGGCGCTAAGATCCTGATGGTGGTCTCGCCCTACTATCGCGGCGTCGCTGACATGATGCAGCGCGGCGCAGAGGCTGTGGCTGAACAGGCGGAAGCGACTTTGGATCGCATTTTTGTGCCGGGCACGTTTGAGTTGCCAGCAGCGATCGCGCACGCGTCGAAGGCGAACATCTATGATGGCTTCGTGGCGCTTGGTTGCGTCATTCGCGGTGAGACGAGCCACTATGACTATGTCTGCGGCGAGAGCGCGCGCGGGTTGATGAACCTTCTTACGTTTGACGGCCTGGCGATTGGTTATGGCGTGCTGACGGTCGAAAACCTGGAACAGGCCGAGGTGCGTGCCGATCCCGCGCGCGGCGATAAAGGCGGCGAGGCGACGAAAGCGGCGCTCGCGATGGTCGCGATCAAGCGGCGCTTTGCAGGTGCGACCCAATGAGCGCGACCAACAATCTATCGCGCAGTGTTGCGCGCTTAGCGGCGGTGCAGGCGCTCTATCAAATGGAAGTATCCGGCGCGACGACCGCTGATGTCCTGGCCGACTTTACTGCGGGTAAACTGCCGCGTCCTACCGAAGCGTCTTACACCGACGTTGAGGGTGACCTCGAATTGTTCAAATTACTCGTTGAGAAGGCGGTCGACCGGCAGGCGACTTACGATCGCGCGATCGCGAGGCACCTGAGCAAAGGTTGGCGGCTGGAGCGCCTTGACGCCGTTGCGCGCGCAATTCTTCGCGCAGGCGCGGCGGAGTTGGAGCAGCGGACTGATATCCCAGTCGCGGTCGTCATCGACGAATACGTCGAAATTGCCAAAGCGTTCTTCGATGGGCCGGAGCCGGGCTTCATCAACGCGACATTGGATGCTGCAGCACGCGACTTGCGTCAAACGGAACAAGGCGCATAAGCGGGCGCTATGTCCGCCGACGAATTCGCTGTGATTCGAGATTTGTTTGCGCCGCACGCCACGAGTGCCGGCGCACGTGCGTTGCGTGATGATGCGGCTGTGTTGGAAACACAGGGCAAGGTTGTCATAACGACAGATACGATCGTCGAAGGCGTGCACTTCCTCGCGAGCGATCCGATCGAAACCGTCGCGATGAAAGCGTTGCGGGTCAACGTTTCCGACATTGTCGCGAAGGGCGCGCGGCCCGTTGCGGCGTTGCTGAACTTGGTGTGGAGCGATGCGCGGGCGTCGGCTGAGATCGCGACGTTCGCCGAGGCGTTCGGGCGCGACCTCAAATTCTTTGGCGTCGATCTCATCGGTGGAGACACGACGTCGACACCGGGGCCGCTGACGATCTCCGTTACGCTTATTGGTAAGCCGCTCGGCGCGCGTGTGCCCGCGCGGGCGGATGCGCAAGTCGGCGAAGATGTTTGGCTGATCGGCGGCGAAATTGGCTCGGCTTGGCTTGGGCTGCACTTGCGCAAGGGCGAACTTAGCCTCGCGCGGCTGCGTGAGGGCCGCGATGAGATGCAGGCGCAGATGGAGTCGCGTGCGCTTGCGCAGACGATGCCGGACTATCTGAAGCTTCCGCAGGAAGACTTCGACGCGGAAGCCGCGTGGCTGATGACGGCGTATTTGGCGCCGTTCGTGCGGCCGGAATGCGCTTCGATCGTCTCGAAGTTCGCGTCCGCGTCCATGGACGTGTCTGATGGGCTCGTCGTTGATGCGGGCAAGCTGGCTGAGGCGTCAGGTGTTGGGCTCAGGATCGAGATCAACGCGGTGCCATTCGCTATTCCCGCTGAGCGTTGGGCGTTCACGGGCGGCGATGTTCGGAAGCTGATCACTGGCGGCGATGATTATGTGGTGCTGTTCACGGCGCCGTCAGAGCTGCGCGGCGCGATCGAGGCGTCAGAAGGTAGCCAGGCTTTGCGGTTGGCGCGGATTGGCATGGTCGAGCCTGGGCAGGGCGTGACCGTCGTCGACGCGAAAGGACAGGCGATCGCCATTCCGGACGCGGGATATTCCCACAAGCTGGGGCATTAAGGTCTCGCTAACCAATGCGGCGGACCTTCGGCTCATGAAGAAACAACACGCCGTCGCACGCGCGATCGCTGCGGCCATGATCGCGTCGACGCTGCTTGCAGGGCTGGCCAACGCGTCCGGTCCGGCCGCCAAGAGCGAGGAAAAGGGCGAGGCCGGTGAGGGCGGCGCGGCCTCGGGCCGGACTATGGACGCGCCGTATCTGGCGGTGCCGGTGGTTCGGAACGGCGAACTCGTGAACTACCTCTTCGTTTCGATCCGCGTCGAGATTGCGCAAGGTGTGGACCTTTGGCGAACGCGCGAGAAGGCGCACTTCCTCCGTGATGCGCTGGTTCGCGCCAGCCATGCCAACGATCTGGTTGACCCCAACGATTCCAACGCTTTGAACCAAGCACGCGCGATCGAGGTGTATCGCGCGGCGGCGATTCAAGCGCTGGGGGCGAACGCGGTGGGGCCGATCACCATTGTCGCGACCTATTCGAGCCAGGGTTCTGGCATTTAGCGCAACCGCAGGGCTGCCCCGCCATTGCGGAATCTAACGGCTTTTGGCAGATAGCCGCGCACCTGAGGGGGAAGCGTTTCCGCAGACGGACTGTCGCGGAGCGGCCAACCCAATTCCCCAACCCGGCGCCGTCTTGAAAAGCGCGCGCCCAGGACCGCAAAAAATGACCAACGAAGTCATCCTTTGGCTGGTAGTCGCTGCAGGCATTGTAGCCGCGATCTACGGCTTCCTCGAAACACAAACGATCTCCAAGGCCAGCGCCGGTACTGACCGGATGAAAGAAATCGCTGCCGCGATTCAAGAAGGCGCGCGCGCCTATCTAAACCGCCAATACCGCACCATCGCGATCGTCGGTGTGGGCGTTGTCGTCGTTCTGGCCGTCCTTTTCCGCACCTGGGAAATCCCGGTCGGCTTTATCATCGGCGCTGTGCTTTCGGGCGCAGCTGGCTTCATCGGCATGAACGTGTCGGTGCAAGCGAACGTGCGTACGGCGGAAGCTTCGCGCACCTCGCTCGCCGGCGGCCTCAAGATGGCGTTCAAAGCTGGCGCAGTGACGGGTATGCTCGTCGCCGGCGGCGCGCTGTTCGGCGTTGCGTTCTATTACGCCATCCTGACGCAAGTTCTCGGCCTCGATCCGACCAGCCGCGAAGTCGTGGACTCGCTGGTTGCCTTGGGCTTCGGCGCTTCGCTGATTTCGATCTTCGCCCGTCTCGGCGGCGGCATCTTCACCAAGGGTGCGGACGTCGGCGGCGACATGGTCGGCAAGGTTGAAGCCGGCATCCCGGAAGACGATCCGCGCAACCCGGCGACGATCGCCGACAACGTCGGCGACAACGTTGGTGACTGCGCCGGTATGGCCGCTGACTTGTTCGAAACCTACGCCGTGACGGCCGTCGCGACGATGGTGTTGGCTTCGATCATGTTCCGCGAATATTCGGGCGTCGTTGAAAACGTGATGCTGCTGCCGCTGGCTATTGGCGGTCTGGCGATCTTCGCGTCGATCATCGGCACTTTCTTCGTTCGCTTGGGCCCGTCCAACAACATCATGGGCGCGCTTTATAAGGGCCTCATCGCTGCTGGCGTTCTTTCGGCTGGTGGCTTGGCGCTCGCGATCAATCAGATCATCGGCTGGGGTCCGCTCATTACGGACGCTTCGGCGCCTGAGACGCTTACGAGCATCACGGGCCAAGATCTGTTCTTCTGCGGCATCATCGGTCTGCTGGTGACCGGCGCGATCGTCTGGATCACGGAATACTACACCGGCACGGGCTTCCGTCCTGTGAAGAGCGTTGCTGAGGCCTCAAGTCGGGTCACGGCACGAACGTGATCCAGGGTCTCGCGGTCTCGATGGGATCGACGGCTCTGCCGGCGCTTACCATCGTCGCGGGCATCATTGCTTGCTTCACGCTCGCTGGTTTGTTCGGCATTGCCATCGCCGTCACGACCATGCTTTCAGTTGCAGGCATCGTTGTCGCGCTCGACGCGTTTGGTCCGGTTACGGACAACGCCGGCGGCATCGCGGAAATGGCCGAACTGCCGAAGGAAGTTCGCGTTACGACCGACGCGCTCGACGCGGTTGGCAACACGACGAAGGCAGTCACCAAGGGCTACGCGATCGGTTCTGCCGGTCTCGGCGCACTCGTTCTGTTTGCGGCGTACTTTGAGGACATCAAGTATTACGCGAGCAACCCGAGCGAGTTTCCGTTCTTCGCAAGCTTGCAGCTTGGCGATCTGGATAGCTTCTTCGCGCTCAGCAATCCCTACGTGATCGTCGGTCTCTTCGTCGGCGGCATGCTCCCGTATCTCTTCGGTGGCTGGTCGATGACGGCAGTGGGCCGCGCTGCGCAGGCGGTGGTTGAAGAAGTCCGCCGTCAGTTCAGGGAAATCCCGGGCATCATGGAACGCACGGCGAAGCCGGACTATGGCCGCGCCGTCGACATCCTGACGCAAGCGGCGATCAAGGAGATGATCATCCCGTCGATGCTTCCGGTGTTGGCGCCGATCGCGCTCTTCTTCCTGGTCTATGCGATCGCTGGCGTAGCCAATGCGCTCGCGGCTCTGGGCGCGCTGCTGGTCGGCGTGATCGTGACGGGCTTGTTCGTCGCCATCTCGATGACCTCGGGCGGTGGCGCTTGGGACAACGCCAAGAAACTAATCGAAGAAGGCAATTACGGTGGTAAGGGCTCTGATGCTCACAAGGCCGCTGTCACGGGCGACACTGTCGGCGATCCCTACAAGGACACCGCAGGCCCGGCCGTGAACCCGATGATCAAGATCACCAACATCGTGGCGCTCTTGCTGCTCGCGGTGTTGGCGCACTCTGGCTAAGAGCGAACACCACGCTCAAAAAGCAAACGCCCCGGCAGTGATGCCGGGGCGTTTTTCTTTGTCCGTCGCTCGTGAAAACTAGTTGCGTTGGTTCGGGCGGCCGCCGCGATCGTCTTGCATTTGAATCGGCGGCGTGCGGCCGACGTTGCCGAGCAATTGCTCAAGCACACCAAGTTCGCGTCCGCGTGTCGGCGTGATGTGATCGTCATAGGCAACGAGACGGCCACGCTCGAGGCCGTATTTCTCGACGGCCGCAACGGTGTCGCCATCAAAGCGGATGACCATGACGCGGCGCTCAGTAATGCGCGGCGTGTAGAAGGCGACGCTCTCTTGAACTTGGCTGACGTAATACCACGAGGTCTGATCGAAGACCGCGGTCGTGGACGGTGAGCCGAAGCGTTGAATGACCGTGTCGCGCGTATCGACGCCGACTTGCGGATCAGGAATTTCCGCGTTGTTGCGGTCCGGCAGAAAGCCATTGTACTGGTGCGTCGGCGCGCACGCCGATGTCGCTGCAACCGCAGCAACGAGAGCCGCAGCCGAAAGACGCATAAGTCCGCGCTTCATCCGTCACCCTTTTGGGCGCTATGCCCGCTTGGAAACGGGGTTACGGCGTGCCGGGCGCACGGGCAAGAGGGGAGCACAGGGCAAGACATGCCGATCTGGCCTTTTCACCGATCAAGGGCAGAGGTGGACGCCGAAGCGCTGGTTTCAGCCGTTACGGCCGCCAGCCGGCGGCTCGTCTTTTATGGCCCGGAGCGGGTGCCGGACACGATGGAGGGGCGGTTCGAGCTAATGACCGTTCATGGCGTTTTGGCCATGTTGCGCCTGCAGAGCCGATCCAGCGCTCAACCCCTTGCGCAACCGTTCGCGGATAGGCTCTTCAGCTTCTTTGATGCGGGCCTCCGCGAGGCCGGGACCGGGGACACCACGGTGCTAAGCGCATGCACCAGCTGGCCGGCGACTTTTACGGCCGCTTAGACGCCTATGGCGCTGCGCTGAGCGATCCGCCTGCGCTTGAGTATGCGATGGCGCGCAATGTCTGGCGTCTGGAGTCACACGCGTTCGCAGGTGCGCTCGCGGCGTACGTCGCAAGCACCGCTGCCGCGCAAGCGAACGCCCCGATTTCGGCCATGTTCTCCGAAGAGGGCTGGCCTGCGCTTTAGCCCCGCAGCGTTTGGCTTTCCGTTGGGGCGGGACTATGGTCCGGCGGCCGAGAAGATGATCGGCATGGAAGTGAAGGCGAGCCAAGCGCTGCGTCAGGGCAAGGGCTCGAGCCTTTGGAATGCTGTGCAGGCGGTTGAGCTTGGCAATGCGCACGCCGTGGTCTCTGCAGGCAACACCGGCGCCTACATGGCGATCGCGATGTTTAGATTGCGAACGATGCAAGGCGTTCATCGCCCGGCGCTCGCGACACGCTGGCCGACGATGAAGGGTGGCTACACGATCATGCTCGATGTCGGCGCGAACGTGGAAGCGGACGCCGAGCAACTGGTTGAATTCGCCATCATGGGTGAGGCGTTCGCGCGCGGTTTCTGATGAGCCGCGTCCGAAAGTGGCGCTGCTCAATGTCGGCGCTGAAGATCAGAAGGGCCACGAAGAAATCCGATCGGCCGCGAAGCTCATTCGCGAAACCGACGTGGACATTAATTTTCAGGGCTTCGTTGAGGGCGACGATATCGCCAAGGGCACCGTCGATGTCGTCGTAACCGACGGTTTTACCGGCAATATCGCGCTCAAAACTGGCGAAGGCACTGCGCGTCTCGTCGGGCAATTGCTGCGCGAGGCGCTAACCAGCGGACCTTTGGCGCAGCTTGGTGCGTTGATTGCGTATCCTGCTTTACGAAAGCTTCGCACGCGCATGGATCCGGGCACGTTTAACGGCGCATTGTTCCTCGGTTTGAACGGGCTGGTGGTGAAAAGTCACGGCAGCGCGAACGGGCGTGGTTATGCGGCGGCGATCGGTGTTGCTGAGAAGCTCGCGCGTAGTCACTACCGCGACGAAGTTGTTTCAAACATTCAGCGACTTTCGCAGGCGAATGCGAGCGCGGCAGCGGCGGCGAGTGCTGCGGCTGGAGACGCGAAGTAATGGCATTGCGCTCCGTTCTGACGGGTGTCGGCTCGTATTTGCCCGAGCGCGTGCTCACCAACGCAGAACTCGCCAAGCGCGTCGACACTAGTGATGAATGGATCGTTGAACGCACCGGCATTCGCGAACGTCACATTGCGGCCGACGGCGAGTGGACGTCGGATTTGGCATGCGCCGCTTCCGTGAACGCGTTGAAAGCGGCGGGGCGTGAAGCAACAGACGTTGATCTTATCATCGTCGCGACAACAACGCCGGATCTGACGTTTCCCGGCGACAGCGGCGCGCGTTCAGGCTGAGCTCGGCGCCAATCAAGGCATCGCATTTGACTTGCAGGCGGTGTGCTCAGGTTTTGTGTTCGCGTTGGCGACGGCCGACAATTTCCTAGCGCGCGGTCAGGCCAAGACGGCGCTCGTGATCGGTGCGGAGACGTTTTCGCGGATCATGGATTGGGAAGATCGTGGCACGTGCGTGCTGTTCGGCGATGGCGCCGGCGCAGTTGTGCTTGAAGCTCAGGAAGACCACGGCGGTCGCGGCGTGATCTCGACCTTCCTGCGCACTGACGGGCGGATGCACGATCTGCTTTACGTCGATGGCGGGCCGTCGCGGACGCAATCGGTGGGGAAGGTGCGCATGGTGGGCAATGCCGTCTTCCGGCATGCCGTCGAGCACATCTCGGGCGCGATGCTGGAGGCGTGCTCGCGCGCCGGTGTCAGTATCGACGACGTGGACTGGTTCGTGCCGCACCAGGCTAACCAGCGCATTTTGGATGGGGTCGCCCGGAAGCTTGGCATCGACGTGGATAAAGTTGTCTCTACCGTCGCGCTGCACGGAAATACCTCGGCCGCTTCGGTGCCCCTCGCGCTCGACGTCGCAACACGCGATGGACGCATCAAAAAGGGTGATCTGGTGCTGATGGAGGCCCTGGGCGGCGGGCTCACCTGGGGCGCCGCGCTTCTGCGCGTATGACGGCCCCGCAACAATTGACCTAACCTACAGGGACGACTAGCTTTTCCGGGCGCATAGGGTGTGCGCGCGGAGGGGGCTCCGGTGACTGGTAAGACCGTTACACGCGCCGATCTCGTCGAAGCATTGGCGAAGCGCGCAAACATGCAGCGCGCGGATGCAAACCGCTTGCTCACGCGCATGCTTGAGATGATGCAGGACTCGCTCGTTGACGGCGAAACTGTGAAGCTTTCGCGATTCGGGAACTTTAACGTTCGTGCGAAGCGCCAGCGTATCGGCCGCAATCCCAAGACCGGTGAAGAAGTGCCGATCACGCCGCGCCGGGTGGTAACGTTCCGCCCCTCGCAGATGCTGCGCGAGTTTGTGGAAAAGGGCGGCCGCGGGCGCGCCAAAACCTGAAGCGCGCGAGCGCTTGATCTTTTCATCGTGACGTTATGTTCTGCCCGCTGACTTTCTCGGAGGGTGGGATGAGATTCGTATCACTGATCGGCGCCGCGGCGCTTCTGGCTCTCGGCGCGTGCTCAACGCTCACGGGTGGCGAAGAGAATGCACCGGCCCCGGCGTTCAACGCCGCTGCGTGTGTTGAAAAAGACTTCGTCATCTATTTCGACGAAGGCCAAGCCGAGCTAACCGACGAAGCGCGCCGCATCATCGATCTGCAAGCGCGCGACATTCACGGCTGCACGATCGACAGCGTGCGCATCATTGGTTTGTCCGACCAGGACGAAGGCAATCAGGAATCGTCGCGCCAGCTCTCAGTGCGCCGCGCTGAAGTTCTGGCCGAGTACTTGGCGACGCGCGCCAGCTGGCCGCGCTCGCGCTTTGAGTTGCTCGCAACCGGCGCACGGGGCGCAGTGACGGCGGAAGGCCTGGACGTGCCGGTCCGCAATCGCGCCCGCATCATCGCGGCATCGCACGCTCCGTAAGGCGAAAGCGGCAGTTCACAGGACACTGTGGATTGCCGCGCCGCGGCGAGGGGGCTAAAGACGCGTTCCCGCGAGGCAAGCCTCGCGGCCGGTCGGAGCGTGGCGCAGCCCGGTTAGCGCACTAGTCTGGGGGACTAGGGGTCGTGGGTTCGAATCCCGCCGCTCCGACCAATTTTTCTTAAGCGCCTGTTCTTGTCGTCTGTTGAGCGGCTGCGGCGTTTGCCCGCGCCGGCGTGAGCCTCTTTGAGGGCGGCGACGAAATTGTCGCGCCAGGCCATCACGTCGTCCGTCTCGACACCGTCCATCAATGCGCGCCAGCGGCGGCGGCGTTCTTCGGGCGGCATGGCCAGCGCGCGGCGCATCGCGTCGGCGACGTCTTCTTGGCTGAAAGGGTTTACGATCAACGCTTCATGCATTTGCGCCGAAGCGCCGGCGAAGCGCGAGAGAATGAGCACGCCGGGATCTGCTTCGTCTTGGGCGGCGACGAATTCCTTGGCGACCAGGTTCATACCATCGCGGAGTGGCGTGACGGAGTGCGACGTCGGCGGCGCGGTAAATGCCGGCGAGTTCGTCGCGACCGTGGAGGCGGTGAACGTTGCGGATTGGGATCCAATCCATTTCGGCGTGGGCGCCGTTGATGCGACCGGAGAGTGAATCCAAACGCGCAATCATGTCTTGGTAGGCTTCGACCTCGCTGCGTGTGTACGTCGAAATCTGAAGCAGGAAGATTTCGCGCTTGAGCTCAGGGCTTTCATTCAACAACCGCTCGTACGCGAGCATGCGCTCATCGATGCCCTTGGAATAATCGAGACGATCGACGCCGAGCAGCATTTTGCGCCCGGCTTTGCTCTCAACCATGCGCTGGTAGTTCTCCTGCGCCTCCGGCGCGGCGGCGAGGGCAGCGAAACTTTTGGCGTCGATGCCGATCGGAAATGCCTTTGGCAGCACCGTTCGGCCGAACGCGGTAGCGCGGCCATCGGAGAGCGCCATGCCGCCGGCATCGAAGAGCACGTACGAGAGGAAGGCATTCTTCCACTCCTCGCTTTGGAAGCCGACGACGTCGTAATGAAAGAGCGATTCCACGAGTTGGCGATGGCGCGGCAGCGTGAGGATGAGTTCGCGCGCGGGCCAGGGAATGTGGAGGAAGAAGCCCATCGCGTTTTTTAGGCCCCGCGCACGTAGTTCGCGGCCGAGCGGGATGAGGTGATAATCCTGCACCCAGATCACATCGTCGGGCTCAATGAGCGGAGCGAGCATGTCAGCGAAGCGCGCGTTGACGCGCTCGTAGCCTTGGCCGAACGAGCGCTCGTACTGTGTGAGGTCGATGCGATAGTGGAAGAGCGGCCAGAGCGTGCGGTTGGCGTAGCCGTTATAATATTCTTCGATGTCCTGTTCTTCGAGATCCATCGTTGCGACGGTGACGCCGTTGACGGTTTGCGTGTGGAGCTCGCCGGTGAATTCGGGCGTCGATTGACCGCTCCAGCCAAACCAAATGCCGGAATATTCGCGTAGCGCGGCGGCGATCGCCATCGCGAGGCCGCCTTGGCTCGCGGCGCCTTCGGGGGCGGGCGGCGTGACGCGATTGGAGACAACGATAAGGCGGCTCATCGGACACTGCTCCAGGGGTTGGACAGCAGCACGGCGCAATTGATCAGGCCGGCGAGCGAATAGGTTTGCGGATAATTGCCCCACGGCGCGCCGGTGGAGAGATCGCAGTCTTCGGAGAGAAGCCCTGCGCGTGTGCGGCGGCTGAGCATTTGGTCGAAGAGCGTGCGCGCTTCTTCACGGCGCCCAACGAGATAGAGCGCTTCGATCAGCCAGAAGGTGCAGAAGTTGAAAGCGGTCTCGGGCAGGCCGAAATCGTCTTTGTCTGCGTAGCGCAGGACAACGTCGCCGCGCCGGAGATCTCTTTCGAGGTCTTTCAGCGTCGCCAAGAAGCGTGGGTCGTCAGCGGCAAGGAAGCGCGTGTCGACCATTTGCAGAAGGCTGGCGTCCATCTCTTTGCCGCCGAACGTTGCGGCGTAGCGGCCTAGCTCAGCGTTCCAGCCTTGAGTCTCGATAGTGGCGCGCATTTCATCGGCGCGGGCGCGCCAGTGCAGGGCGCGGTCGCCGAGGCCGAGGCGCTGCGCGGCATTGGCTAAGCGATCACAGGCCGCCCAGCACATAACAGCCGAATAGGTGTGCGTGGCTTCGCGCGTACGAAATTCCCAGAGGCCACCGTCGGGCTTGGAGTACGCCGCGTAGGCGCGATCTCCGACGCTCTCGATCGCGCGGAAGTCAGCTTCGCCTGAGGGGCGGAAGAGGCGCGCGTCATAGAAGGCTGACTCGTAGAAAGCACGATCTGGCCGTAAGACGTCATGCTGGTGATGTTCGTGTGCTTGATTGCCGACGCGGATTGGGCCCATGCCGCGATAGCCGGAAAGCGCGTTGACTTCCGCTTCAGCGAGGATGGGCTCCATACCGACGCCGTAGAGCGGCTGGATGCGACCCGTAGGTGTCGCGTCGATGATGTTGCGCAAATACCCGAGATAGCCTTCGAGAATGTCAGCGGCGCCGAGGCGGTTGAGCGCTTGGACCGTGTAGTAGGCGTCGCGAAGCCAGCAATAGCGATAATCCCAGTTCCGCCCGCTGTTCGGCGCTTCGGGGATGGACGTTGTCATGGCGGCGACGATCGCGCCGGTTTCTTCGTGGACGCAGAGCTTCAGCGTGATGGCGGCGCGAATGACATCGGCTTGCCATTCGAGCGGCGTCGCCAGCATGCGCACCCAGTTGCGCCAATAGAGTTCTGTGTTGTCACGCATCATGCGCGCGACTTCGCGAAGATTGCCGTCGAAGGGTTCGTCAGGGCCTAGGAAGAAGATGTGTTCTTCTTCGAGGCGGAAGACGCGTTGGTTTAGGACGTTTGAGACCGGCGCGGTTGTCGTCAGGCGCATCATGCCGGGCACGCGGTAGCGGATGTGATTGGAGCCGGTGGTGATTTCGGCGTCGTGCGCACCCCAATCGGTGGCGGGCAAGAGGCGCACGCGAATGCGCGGCGAGCCGCTGAGCGGGCGCACCGTGCGGATGAAAGCGTTAGGACGATAGGGACGGTGATGGCGACGGAAGCGGGGACAGAAATCGACGATCTCGATTGAGCTGCCGTTTGCGTCCGTCAGCGTCGTGATCAAGATTGGCGTGTTGCGTTCGTAGCTTTGGGTGGCTGAAACCTGATCGATCAGATCAATGGCCCAGACGCCGCGCTTGAGGTCCGCTGGATCTTCGCCGCTGAGCAGGCCGCAGAACATTGGGTCGCCATCGACGCGCGGCACGCAGGCCCAGACGAAGGCGCCGTTTCGGTCAATGAGGGCGCTGGCGGCGCAATTGCCGATCGGCGCGAGATCGAGGTCGCCGTAGCCGCTCATGATATTAGTCCCGCTTCAAGCCAGGCGAACACGGCGCGTGTATCGGGCAGGTGAAACCGCGCTGCTGTTTGGCGTTCCTCGCCGACGAGAACGGAGTGACCGCCTAGATTGGCGACGGCGCGGAAGGCATCTTCGTCGGTGATGTCATCGCCGATCGCGATCGGTTTACGGTTCGCAAAAGGCGGTGAGGCCATGAAGTCCGCAACGGCGTCGGCCTTGGTGCGCTGACCAAGTTTCAGTTCGACGACCATCTTGCCTTCCAGGATGCTGAGGCCGTGGCGATGAGCGATGTCAGCGGCGGCGCGGCGCGTGGCGTCGGCGAACTCTGGTGCGCGCCGATAGTGCAGGGCCAGAGCAAGGCCCTTGTCTTCGATGTCGGCTTGCAGTGCGTGTTTTGCGATGAGGACGCGCGCGTCGGTCAAGGCGGCCTCGATCGGCGCGCGATCATCGAGTGCGCGCTCGACGGATTGTCCATCGCGGCGTTCCAGGCCGTGGATGCCGGCAACATGCACCAGCGCGCCATCCAGAACGGCGTCGGCGCTCGCAATGGTGCGGCCAGTGACGCAAAGCCACTGCGCCGTGCATCTCGCGCGCGAGATACTAACAACAGACGCAGCTCTTCGCTCGCAACCACCTGTTGGGGGTGCGCCGCGAAATTCACTAAGGTGCCGTCAAGATCAAGAAAGAGCGCATGGCCGCCAACATCGAGCGGTGGTGGCGGCGCAAGTCGTGTTGTCTCGTTTTTCTGCAGCACCACTACTCCTGATGATGTCGCGCACCGCGAAGTCGAGCGTCGTCCCAGACATCCGACAACCTTTTCCCGTGCAGCTCGGGGCCTGTGCAAACGCATGAGGGAGTGCGAAGTTCCGTCACTGATAATAACGAAAATAGTTGTGTCAGCGTGTGCCAGATCGCGGTTCTGGCGCCGAACGGCGCCATGCTCGCGCGCTTGCGAAACATATGCTCAGAACGAGTTCAGCGCGCGAGCGTTAGCCTTCCCAGGCAGC
>JADJCG010000004.1:0-190000 GCA_016703335.1 Caulobacteraceae bacterium
CGCTTTGTCAGCCACGCCATGCGTGCTGCGAGCTATTGAGTTCGCGGGTTGATGATCTCGTCGAGTGCGCCGTCGAATAGCCTATCGGCAGCTTGGTCGGCGTGCGCGGCGGCGGCGTCATCGGGCGCGGGCGCGGAATAGCGTAGCTTTAGGATCCAATCGCCGACGCGTGCGACGCTGGCGCGTGTGTAGGTGCGCACGCCTTGTTGGGTGATGATGAAGCGCGTGGTGCGACGCAAGGGGAGACCATCTTCGGTGTTACGCGTGCTCTCGCCTGGGTAGCGCGTGGCATTGGCGTTTCGGCCGCGGATGGCGGCTTCAACGCCTGCGATTTGTTCGTCCAAGGTTGAGCCGAACGGGTAGCGCGTGGCGAAGTACCGAATGTGCGCGCCGCCTTCTTCCATCTCGCAGGCGACGTCGTCGCCGCGCGGAATGGTGATTTCGGCGGAATGCGCCGGATCGGTTGGCGGGTTGAAGATGATGAGGCGCCCGCCATCGCCGTTACGCAGGAAGCGGCAGATGAGGCCGCTGCGGGTGTGGCGTACGGTGACGGCGCCGTCGTGGACGAGATCGAAGATGCCGTCGCCGTCTACCTGTTCGATCATGCCAATGGCGATGGAGCCGGGGGCGGCTTGGGGTTCTTCTTCCGTGCCCTGCGCGAACGCGGGCGGGGCGCTCAATGCGAACGCAAGCGAAAGCAGCAACCGGCGCATCAAGTGCGTCCTCCCGAGCGGGAAATTACGGCGCGGCGAGTGAGCTGTCGAGGCGCTGAAACAGGGGATCGGCTTCGGTGACGCGTCAATCGCGCGCTTCGTTCAATTCCCGAAGCGTGGCGCGCCAGCGTTGGAGTGCGTCTTGGTCCCAGCGCGCCGCTTCCTCCTCTGATAGACGCGCGCGGTAGCCATAAATAAAGTCAGCCGTCGATCTCAGCTACGCTCAGCGCAGAAGAAGGGCCTTCGCCTAGATCTCGCGGTAGCGGATGTCGTGACTTGCGGCGCTAGGCGGTGACCGCCGCCCAGAAGTTGTCAGCGAGATGGTCGGCGCAGGGGCGAGGCAGATGTCGCCGCGACTTTAATCTGCTCGTCGGCGTATTCCCGACGCTTCGCGAAACACCGGTCGTGTTACGAAAGTCGTCCGTGTAGAAACAGGAAGATGAATCGCCGCGGCGATCATGTTCGCCAACATAGAGCCACATCCGACTGCCGACCGGGACGCGGCACACCACGCCTGTCAGTTCATGGCGAAAGGCGAGTTCGGCAGAGGTGCTCGGCTCGGCCGGCGCAAAAGCGCCGGCCGCTTCGGAGATTTGAATGATCTCGGTGGCGGTCTTTCCCGTCGTGTCGATCGCTGTCAGAGCATTGGCGTCGGGCGTGCTGAATGCGAGGCAAGCAAGCGCCGCGATTAGCCGGGGCGCGTTAGCTTGTCCCACCGCGCTGTTCGCGTCTTGCCAGGAACGCCAAGCGTTCGAAGAGCATGACGTCGGCTTCGTTTTTGAGGAGCGCGCCGGCGAGGGGTGGGATGAGTTTGCTTGGGTCGCGCTGTTTGAGCGTTTCCGGATCGATGTCGTCGGTGAGCAGAAGCTTTAGCCAGTCGATGAGTTCGCTGGTGCTGGGCTTCTTCTTCAGGCCGGGCACTTTGCGCATGTCGTAGAAGATTTTGAGGGCTTCGTTGACGAGGCGGGTTTTGACGCCGGGATAGTGGCTCTCGACGATGGCGCGCATCACGTCTTCGTCGGGAAGCGGATGTAGTGAAAGAAGCAACGGCGGAGGAATGCGTCGGGCAATTCCTTCTCGTTGTTCGAGGTGATGAGAATGATCGGGCGCACTTTGGCTTTGATGGTGCGATCGAGTTCGTAGACGTAGAATTCCATCCGATCGAGTTCTTGGAGGAGGTCGTTCGGGAATTCGATGTCGGCTTTGTCGATCTCGTCGATGAGCAGGATTGGGCGCTGTTCGCTTTCGAACGCTTCCCAGAGTTTGCCGCGCTTGATGTAGTTGGCGATATCACTGGCGCGCGCGTCGCCGAGCTGAGAGTCGCGCAGACGCATGACGGCGTCATACTCGTAGAGGCCTTGCACGGCCTTCGTCGTCGACTTGATGTGCCACTCAATCAAGGGCGCGCCGATGGCCTTGGCGACTTCGATCGCCAGCATCGTCTTGCCGGTGCCGGGTTCGCCTTTGACCAGGAGCGGCCGCTCAAGCGTGATTGCTGCATTGACGGCGACCTTCAGGTCTTCCGTAGCGACATAGTCTTTTGTGCCGTCAAACCGCATGCGCGCTCCTTGCGTCGGGCGGCAGTTAATGCGTTGCACCGCCCCGGCGCAAGCGCTCGCTCAACGTCGGACGTGGTGCGCGCGGCTGGCAGAGCGAGCAGCGACACGGTTGCTGCAATTGCTCGAGCATCTCGCGCATAATTACCGGAATCTCCCCGTAGCGCGGGGCGAGCGGGAGGGGTGGACGCGATGGCGGACGCGGCGGCGCGGGGCGCACGCCAAGCAGCGTACCGAGTTGCAGCAAGTCGGGATGATCGTTCGGAACATGCGCGTTGCGCGGGCCTTTGACTTCGATGAAGCGCCTCGCGAGCGGCGCTGACGCGCACGCGACGACGTGACCAACGCCTTCGAGATCGCGCAATACCCAAAACTGGGCGGTACCGCCGAACAACATCGCGCCGTAGCCGCCGGCGCGTGATGTGCGCGCGAGGCAGTTGTTGAATTCGCGCCCGACGGCGCGCAGTGCGGTGAGCGATGTGACGCGCCGCCAGATGCGGCCGCTGAGCAGGACGATCGACTGGTCGTCACACATCTCGGTGGTGTCGGCGACGCCTTCCCAGACGGCGAGGATGTCGGAGAGTTGCAACGCCTTGCGCGCGGTGTCGTCGAAGTTTGCGTTGGCGATCTTTGATAGGAAGCGGCGGGCCTCCTTGATGGTGGCGGTGCGCTCCGGCTTGGCGGTTTCGTCCATCGCCGAGAGCCGTTCGACGTCATTGATGCGGCGCGCGACTGAATAGAGCCGCGCGGCCATGGCGGGGTTGCGCTGATAGACGCTGATGGTTTCGCCGCGTTTGAGCGCAGCTTCGACCCACACGGGCGCAGCGCTTAGTTCGGCTTCGGTGGCGGGCCGAAAGCAGCGCGGATTGCACAAGATGCGTTCGCTAGCGAGTTTAGTGTAGCGCTTGGCGACCGTTGGGTTCGTGATCGGCCGGCTGGTCCGCGCTGCGAGCGCGTTGACCGGGCCGATGTCGAGGACGTTTGGCAAAAGCTCCTCCTTTCCCGCCGAAGCGAGTTCAAAATTGCATCAGACGTGGTTCTCCCGTGCGCGCGGGAGCGCATTTTTACGCGCCCGCACGCGGAGCCTCAGGGCTCCGACTTCCGAATTGCTGCTCCCCGCGTCTCCGACTGCCCCCAGCCGAGCGGTGACCAATCATTTACGTTTCTGTCGCCGAGCGTTCAATCGAGCGGGAGTTGAATGTGAGTGACTGAGGCCCAACCAACACGATCATCGCGCTGAGCGTGCACGCGCTGCGAAACGCAACCGAAACGACACGCTTGCGCGGACAATTTGCAACATCCCGTTAACCATCTGCGGCGAGGGTTAACTCGATGGACTCCCAGAAGCGGGAGGAGGGCATATGCCGCTGAAACTCTCTTTGCGGCCGGGCGAGAAGTTTGTCGTGAACGGCGCCGTTGTACAAAACGGTGACCGCCGCGCTGCGCTCGTTCTGCAGAACAAGGCGTCAGTGCTGCGTGAGAAAGACATCATGCAGCATGACGAGGCCGATACGCCGGCCAAGCGCATCTATTTTCCGATCATGCTCATGTACTTGGACGAGATGGGCAGGGAAAAGGCTTACGCTGAGTTTGCCTCGCGATTGGCCGAATTCATGGGCGCTGTAAGAGATCCAGCCGTGCTGGCTGAATGCATAGGCGTTTCCAAAGAAGTAATGGGCGGCGAATACTACCGAGCGTTGATGCGCTGCCGGAAACTCATCACTTATGAGGCCGAGCGCTTGGGACTGGGGCACGATGTCGATACAAGCCTACCAGCGCGCGGCCACGCAGGCTGAACCACCGCGTGATCTCGAGTACCGGGCGTTTGGCCAAGTCACGGCCGGCCTGGTGCGCGTTAAAGAAGATAAACCACCTTTGGCCGTCGTGCTCGAAGCGCTCGACGCCAATCGTCGTCTTTGGAACGTGCTATCGGCCGATTGCGCCGCACCTGAGAATAAACTGCCGATCACGCTGCGCGGGCAGATCATCTCGCTTGCTATGTGGGTGGCGCGCTATTCCGGTGAAGTGTTGCGCGAAGGCGCGGACGTTGAGCCGTTGATCGACATCAATCGCACGATGATGGAAGGCCTGGGCGCGCGCTGAGCTAGGCAATTTTTGCCTCTGTAGAATCATTTCGGCGCTGACGCGTTGTTAACCCAGGTTCCCTAAAACACTCGCAACGCAAAGCGTCTGACCCTTAGGCGGGGAAGGGCGTGCGGAACTTCCGTGCGGCACCGGACGGCAACGTCCAGCTGGCCAAAATGGCCGGTTCACTCAAGTCCAGAAGGACACTGAAATGACTAGCGTCAACACGAACTACGGCGCCCTCGTTGCGCTCCAATCGCTCAACCAAACCACCATGGAACTGGGCCAAGTCCAGAACCGCGTGAACACCGGCCTGAAGGTCGCTTCCGCGAAGGACAACGGCGCTGTGTTTGCTATCGCTGAAGGCCAACGCTCTCGCGTTGCTTCGCTTGGCGCTGTCATGGACGGCATGGATCGCGCCTCGTCGGTTATCGACGTGGGTCTGTCGGCCGGTGAAGCTGTCGGCGACATTCTGAAGCAACTGAAGGAAAAGTCCGTCGCCGCTCAAGCGACCGACCTCTCGACCGACCAGCGCGATGCGCTGCAGGCCGACTTCGACGCGCTGCGCAACCAAGTCGACCAGATCGTCAACGCCGCCACGTTCAACGGCTCGAACCTCGTCAACGGCACCAACAAGACCGGTACGTCGAACGAATTCACTGTGATGACCACGGACGGCGCCGGCACCGCTGGCGGCACGTACACGATGGCTGGCGCTGCGTTCGCGACCAACGGCCCGTTCTCAGCGTCCGCGACGTTGGACGACGCCACTGGCCTCACGATCGCTGCTGGTTCGAAGCTCCAGTTCGAAATCACGGCTGGCAACGAAACCACGACCTTCACGGTCGACATGGCCGGCACTGACACGATCTCCGAATTCGTCGATAGCGTTGCATCGCAATCGAACGGCCGCGTCACCGCGTCGTACGACGACACGACGGGCGTCATCAGCTACAGCGCTTCTGAAGCGTTCAAAGTGCTGATGGTCGACAGCGCCGGCGACGGCGTTGACGAAGACGGCTTCTTCGACAAGACGACCGACGACACGGGCGCCACCATGACGGCGTCTCCTGGCGGCGGCGGCGGCGGCGCGAACCAACTGACGGTTTCGGGCTTCGACTTCCGTCTTGGCGTTTCTGGTCAAGCTCTCGCGGGCGTCACCAACTCGCTGAGCCTGAGCTCGGCCGCATCGGCTGAAACGGCCTCGACTGCCATCGACACCGCGCTGACCGCGCTCAACAAGGACCTCGCCACGCTCGGTGCGCAATCGAAAGCGGTCGACGTGCAAAAGAGCTTCTTGGGCAAGCTGTCCGACTCGATCGAAGCTGGTATCGGCAACCTCGTCGACGCTGACCTCGCCGAAGGAATCGGCCCGCCTGCAAGCTCTGCAAGTTAAGCAGCAACTCGGCGCGCAAGCCTTGTCGATCGCCAACTCGGCGCCGTCGATCGTGCTGTCCTTCTTCCGCTAATAACGGAACACGAAAGAGGCGGGGAGCTTCGTGCTCCCCGCCGATTTCGAGCGGGCATGAGTCATGGCCTCCATCACTCCTCCCCAGCCGGCGCCAGAGTCACTCTCGCTTCGAGTGCCGTCAGAGCCCGGTCCGGCCGCTGAAGCGGCCAAACGTGCGATCGCCGAACATGCGGCCGCGCAACGCAGCGAACTTACGCCTCACAAGGTCGCTGTCGCTCTCGATCAAGAGAGCCAACGTTTCATCTCAACCTTGACCGACACGAGCACAGCAGAGATGTTGCGAAAATATCCAAGCGAGTCACAGCTTGCGTACTCACGCGCCGTGATGGCTTACCTCCGCGCACAGATCGCGAAGTAAACAGAACGTAAATTTATTTGTTTCGGATGCGTTTGCGTTAACGTTTCGTTAACGCATTTACTGTTCCTTCACGCCTGCGGCGAAGCGCGCCGCGCGCTTTCTCTGCGCGCGCGATCCGAAGGAGCAAGCACATCATGGTTTCGAGCATCGTCCCCGGCGCGAACAACACCTCTACGCTCGGTGTGGACACTCGTTTTAGTCGCACTGCGCAGCCGCAACGGCGCGACGATGCGACCACTGGCGATAAAGTTGAGCTGAGCAGCGCCGCCATCTCAGGCGCGCGTGAATCTGTTCGCTCAGCGATGGCGCAGGTGCATGAGGCGCTGGCTGCGGGTCATGACGCGCAATCGATGTTGGTAAAGCTGCAGACGCTGGCCAAGAGCGGCGACCAGGCCGGCGTCTCGGATTTGCTTTCGGCTTTTGCGCAGCGCGTTGATTCGGCCATTGGCCGCGGCGCGGTTGTGCTCGCGGGACAAGATGTCGGCGTGCAAGCCGAGCCCGGCGCGAACGAGACGACGATCGCCGGCGTGGATCTGCGGCTCGGCGGCGAGACGCTGTTGGTGTCTGCCGACGCGAACGCTGACGATGTGACGCTGCAGGCCGCGCAGAAGTCGATGGAAAATCTCCAGGCGGCGATGGGCCGCTTGGTGGACTCAGCGCGTGCGCTGGAAGCTCATCAAGGTTTCCTAGGCGCAGCTGAAGCTGGCGCGCGCGGTGACTTTGACGCTGATGGCGCGCGCTTGTTGGCGCTGCAGGTTCGTCAGGGGCTTGAGGCTGCTGGCACGGTGAGTATTGCGAACGCCGAACCGCAAGCGGTGCTTTCGCTCTTCCGCGCCTAAAGCGGGCGCCAGTTGTTGGTGCTGATCTCTAAGAGTTCGCTGTCTTCGTAACCGTCGTCGTCGTCCTCGTGATTGAGACGACGGACGCCGTCGCGCGTGGCTTGAAAGATCTTGAACAAGATGACCAAGCAGTAGTCCAGCGATGGCGAGCCATGGCGGCGACGGCGAGCGTTAGGTCAGCGATTGAAGACAAGTTCGCCCCGGGCAGCGAGGTAGCAGGCGGCCATCGCCGGGGCAAGCGCTTGGCGGCCGCGGCGGCGCGATCGCCGGCGGTTTGCGCAAAGAGGCGCAGACGCGCGAAGTCGCCGGTGGTCGATGCGTGGGTGAGCAGCGTCGCAGCGCCAGCTGCTGAGGTGGCGGCGCTGATGTCGCCGATTTCGGCCAGCAAGGCGCGCGTGCGCGCGGCAACTTCTGGATTGATGCTCGCAGCAAACGCGACCGAGGCGTTGTCGAAGTCGCTAGGCGAGCCGCGTTCTTCGGCGCTGACGCGCGCAGCTGTGCGGAAGTTCTCGATCGGCATGGCTTGCGCCAAAAGCGCGTGCAGCTCGGCGGAGAGATCTTCGGGGAAATCTTCGCGGCGCGTGGCGGCGACGAGGGCGGCAGCGCCTTCGTTCATGCGCGCCGACATGTCGCCAGCGAGGCCGAGGCTGAAGCCGGTAAGTACGAACTGCAGCGGATCGGTTTCGGGATCGGCGAGCAGCGCGCGCGCCATCAACTCAAAATCACGCGGATCGCCAAGCGTTGCTGTGGACTGGCTGGAGGGCGGGGGTGGTTGGGCGAAGTGAAAGCAGTTGGACGTTCGCCTGATACCGCTCGCGCGTGCCGGGCAGGAGAAGTTGCAGTGCGGCGACTTCGATCGCCGCATCGCCGGCGCCATCGGCAGCGGCGCGGCGCAGCACTTCGGCGCTGCGCGCCGGCAGCATCTCGGCGCCGGACAGCAGGAAGCCGCGCGCGGCGGACGAGTCATTCGCCATCAGCTCCATGGCGACCATGTTGTCCCATTGGCGCTGACGGTCGAAGTCGACCTGGATCAGGCTGGCGTTGAGCTTCTCGACGCGATCCACGATCGCGCGCGCGTTCGCTTCGCTGGATTCATACGCATAGAGGTGGTCGCGGTTGATCACGAAGATGCCGGTCGCGGCGGCGAGCGGCAGGAGGAAGAGGCAGAGATTGAAGACAAGCCCGGTCCACACGCCCAGAGGGCGTGGCGGACGTCGCCTGTATTCGTGATGCGCGTGAGCCCGGACGGGACGCCACGCACGTGTTGGTTTCGCGTGCTTCAACTGCTCCGCCCAAAGACCGCCTGCCTCCCTACAAAACCGGCAGGAAAGTCACAGAGCAAGATGAATTACAGGAAAGGCGAAGTTGTCGCCGGATCAGGGTTTATCCGCGGCGCGCGTTAAGCGTTCCGATCGAGCACTGTCGGGCTCGGCGCGCCGTGCATATCGAGCGCGCCTTTGGCGGAGTAATTGGCGCCGCTACCGCGTTGGCGAACGACCTCTTCGGCCATCGCATGCACCAGCCCTTCGGAGATGACCTTCACCGCGTTGAGCGCGCTCGTGGGCGGCGAGGGGTTCGTGCAGTGCAACAGTGCTGCGGCGGAGCTCAGCCAACAGCGCTGGCGGGGCGTCCTGGATAAGGGCGGCATCCTGTTTGATGCGCGCGAGTTCGAGGCGATAGGCGTTTGCCAGCCGGTTCTTCTCCTCGTTCTCGGGGAGGGGTTGGCGGTCTTGGATGCGGCGGGTGTCGTCGGCTGCGAGCGCGGCCAGGCGCTCGGTCATTAGCAGCAATTGTTCGACGCGGTGGGCCGCGTCGTCAGCGATGAGCGCCATCGGCGTCCTCCGTTGGGATTGGAGCGGGCGCTGCATCGGGTGGGACTTGCGAGCCTTGCATGCGCATGAACTCGCGCACGACGCTATCGGCGATGCCGACGCCGCCGGCGCGGCCGATGGATTCGGCGTAGCGCTCGACCAGCATGGGGCGGAAGATTTGTTCGCCCATGCCGCCGCCGCCGAGACCTTCGGTGTCGAGGCCTTCGAACATTGGCGCGAGCATTTCCGAGAGGAAGACGGACTCGAACTCCTGGGCGGCGCGGCGCAGCGCCGTTTCCTGTTTGGTCTGTTGCGGCGCGGCGTGCGATGCTCGTGCTCATCGGCAGCGGCGCGCCGGGAAGGGCGATCGGGCCGGTCATTACATCACTTCGATTTCGGCTTGGATCGCGCCAGCGGCCTTCAGCGCTTGCAGGATCGAGATCATGTCGCGCGGGGTGACGCCGAGCGCGTTCAAGCCGTTGACGAGTTGGCGAAGCGGCACGCCGCCCGGCACAACAACGAGGCCGCCTGCTTCTTCGTCGACGTTCACGTTGGTCGACGGCGCCACAACGGTTTCGCCGCGCGAGAGCGGCGAGGGTTGGCTGACGAACGGGTCTTCTTGGATCGAGATAGTGAGATTGCCTTGCGCGATCGCGACGGTGGAAACCTTCACGTTCTCGCCCATGACAACGATGCCGGAGCTTTCGTCGATGACGATGCGTGCGGCGGTGTCGACTTCAACTTCCAGGTTTTCGATCTGACCGATGAGCGCAACCATGTCCCCCGAATAGTCAGCGGGGCGCGTCAGAACGACCGAACCTGGGTTCGCGGCGCGCGCAACAGGCGAACCGATCAGATGATTGATCGCGCCGGCAACGCGTTGCGCCGTTGTAAAATCAGGATTGCGGAGCGCCAGGCGCAGCTCTTGTTGCGCGGCGATGTCGAAGTGGATTTCGCGTTCAACCAGTGCGCCGGACGCGATGCGGCCAGCGGTCGGAACACCGCGCGTGACGGATGAGCCGGATTGGCCGGAAGCTGCGAAACCGCCGATGGCAAGCGGGCCTTGGGCGACGGCATAAACTTGTTGATCCGCGCCCATGAGCGGGGGTGACGAGCAATTGACCGCCAGCGAGGCTGCGTGCGTCGCCGAGTGCAGACACAGTGACGTCGATGCGCGAGCCTTGCGATGCGAAGGGCGGCAAGTTTGCCGTCACCATGACGGCGGCGACGTTGCGCGTGTTGAGGTTGGCGCCGGCGGCGGCGACGCCAAGGCGTTCGAGCATCGCTTCCAAGCTCTGGCGCGTGAACGCGGAGTTCCGGAGCGAGTCACCGGTGCCGGCGAGACCAACGACGAGGCCGTAGCCGACGAGTTGGTTCTCGCGGACGCCTTCGAAGTCGGTGATGTCTTTGATGCGGGTGCCCGCGTACGCCATTGGAGCCGCGATCGGTGCGGTCATGGCGGCGACGGAGCAGACGGCAAGCAGCGCTGACCGCGCCGCACGTGATGCAAATCCCATCCGAGCGATAGGCGAGCAGTTCGGTTAACGACCGGTTCAAGCTTGAAACGTTAAGAGATCGGAAACAGCAGCAGCGGAGTGTCTGCGCCGATGAAGATCGAATCCGGTCGCAACGTTGGCTCATCCTCAACCGCCGGGAAGGCGGGGAAGACGGCTGCGCCGGGCTTCGCGCCGGCCGCGGAAGCTCCTCAACGGGCAGCCGCCGCAACGCCGACCGGCGCGGTGACATCCCTCGACTCGATTCTGGCCCTCAAGGGGCGGAAGACCCGATGCAACGCCGGGCCAGACAGCGCCGGCGCGGGCAGGAGGCGCTTGATACTTTGGAGGAATTGGAGCGCGGCCTGGTTTTGGGCCGGGCGTCAGGCGGTCTGCAGGGCCGGCTCGAGGCGCTCCACGGCCGTTCCGAGAAGACCGGGGACGACGGTTTGGACGCTGTCCTTCACGAGATTGACGTGAGGTTGGCCGTAGAAGCCGCCAAGCTTGAACGTATCTCTGGAAAACTGTGATTGCTGCACTGCAACGTGCAGAAATTACGAGACTTTGGCGCCCGACTTGCTCAATGGACGCCGATTGGGAGCGTAGTTATAAGGCGCGCGCCTCCCTTAAGGCGCCTGGAGTTCCGGAATGGCGACCTCGACGAAAGACTATCGCCCCAGCGACGACGAGCCGTTCATGAATGACCGGCAGCGGGAGTTCTTCCGCGCGAAGCTGCTGGCCTGGAAAGACGAGATCCTCGAGGAGTCGCGCGGCACCATTGCGACGCTGCAGCAAGATACGGTCAACGAAGCCGATATTGCAGATCGCGCGACGAGCGAAACCGACCGCGCTTTGGAACTTCGTACGCGTGATCGCCAACGCAAACTCATCTCCAAGATCGATGAAGCGCTGCGCCGTCTGGACGATGGCTCCTATGGTTATTGCGAAGAAACCGGCGAGCCGATCGCGCTTTCGCGTCTCGAAGCACGCCCGATTGCGACGCTTTCCCTAGAGGCACAGGAACGGCACGAGCGCCGCGAGCGCGTTCATCGCGACGATTAAGCCCTTCAGCAGTAGCTATCTTTACACTCCGCTTTACGTCGTTAATTTCCGCGCTCCTTGTGGAGCGGAGAGCAGTATGCGCGTAGCGGCTTTGGTTCTTGCGGCGATGATGATGGCGGCGCCGATGGCGCTTGCGCAGACTGAGACCCCGGCTCCTGAGGTTGTTACCGAGCCGACGGCTCCGGGAAACGACCGCTCCGGCGACAGAGGAAACGCAGGCCCCGGTGACCACCGAGACCGCGACGGAAGCAGGTGCAGCACCGAGCGAAGAGCAGGTCTGCCGCGCTGGTCCGCGTTCGGAAAGCCGTCTGCGTTCGCGCCAGCGGATCTGCCGCACGCAAGCTGAGTGGGATGCGCTGGATCGTGCGCGTTCGCGCTCGGGCGCTAACTAAGCTTCTGGAACAGAGACGCGCGGCGACGTAAGGGGAGCTTATGCTCCTGCACGAGGCCGCGCTTTCCTTTCTCCATTTTACGTTCGCGCTGATTTTGGTCGGTGCGCTGGTGGCGGAGGCGTTCATCCTCCGCTTGCCGGTCGAGGGCCGCGTGGCGCGCCTGCTGCTGCGGGCTGATTTGTTCTACGGGATCAGCGCTGTCGGGGTGATCGCTGCGGGCGTCGCGCGGGTGTTCTGGGGCGCGAAGGGCGCGGACTACTACGGCGCGCAACCGTTCTTCTGGGCCAAGATGGCGACGTTTGCGGTCATTGGACTGATCTCAATTTTGCCGACGCGGGCGTTCATTAACTGGGTCAAGCAGGCCGGCAAGGATGTCGCCTTTGCGCCGACCTATGCGGAGGTGAAGCGTATCCGCCGCTTTGTGATGATCGAGGTGCACCTGCTGGCGCTGCTGGCGCTGTTTGCGGCGCTGATGGCGCGCGGCATCGGGAGCTAATCGCTCCACATTCCTTCCGCCTCGGATAAGGTCTCCCAAAAGAATACGCGGGAGATGGGCATGACAGCGTCGCTGCAGCCGGAAGAGTTCGATCTGATGACGAGCTTGGGCGATGTGCCGCGCCATCACGCGCGCACGCGGGGCGACAAGGTCGCGCTGAGTTTTGAGGGGCGCGAGACGACGTTCGCGGCGCTCGACGCGAATTCGAACCGCACTAGCGCGGCGTTGACTGCCGCGGGCGTGAAGGCGGGCGATCGGGTCTGCTATTTTGGCAAGAACAGCGATCATTATTTCGAGCTGTTGTTTGCGGTGATGAAGCTTGGCGCGGTGATCGCGCCGATCGGTTGGCGGCTATCTGCGGAAGAGGTGGCGTACATCATCGACGACGCGCAATGCGGGTTGTTGTTCGTTGGTGCCGAGTGCGTTGAAGTTGCCGAAGCTGCGGCGGCGCAGAGTGCATCGCGGCCGGCGATCATTGTGATGGAATCGGGCGCGCACGCTCATCCGGTGTTTGAGGCTTGGCGCGATGCGCACCCGGCAGAGGATCTTAACGTTGCTGTCGCGCCAGAAGCGACGGCGCTTATCCTTTACACGTCCGGCACGACGGGGCGGCCAAAGGGCGTGATGCTGACGAGCGCGAATATTTTGCGCTCACGCCGCAAGCTGGCTGAAGCCTCGATGGGCTGGAATGAATGGAAGCAAGGCGAGGTCAGCTATTGCGCGATGCCTGTCGCGCATATTGGCGGGACGGGTTGGTGTCTCGTTGGTTTGGTGAACGGCGTGAAGAACGTTGTCGCGCGTGATTTCAATCCGATGGGGGCGCTGGAGGTTATTCAGCGCGAGCGCGTCGCGAAGATGTTTATGGTGCCGGCGGCGCTGCAATTCGTCATACGCACGCCGCGGGCGCGTGAAATCGACTATTCGAGCCTGACGCACATTCTCTATGGCGCATCGCCAATGCCGGTGGATTTGCTGCGTGAGTGCATGGACGTGTTCGGCTGCGGGTTCGTGCAGCAATACGGCATGACGGAAACGACCGGCACGGTGACGTATCTGCCGCCGGAAGATCACGACCCAAAAGGCAATGACCGCATGCGCTCTGCGGGTCTGCCGATGCCGGGCGTGGAGATGGCAATCCTTGATGCGCAAGGTAAACGGCTGGGGCCGAATGAAACCGGCGAGATCGCGACGCGCTCAGCTGCGAATATGAAGGGGTATTGGCGCACGGACGAAGCGACGGCGACGACGATCGATGGCGATGGTTGGTTGCGCACGGGTGACGCCGGCTACATCGATCAGGACGGCTACATTTTCATTCAAGACCGCATCAAGGACATGATCATCACCGGTGGTGAGAACGTCTATCCGGCGGAAGTCGAGAATGCGGTGCATGGCCATCCGCATGTTGCTGAAGTCGCGGTGATCGGCGTGCCGGATGAAACGTGGGGCGAGAGCGTTAAGGCTATTGTCGTGCCGAAGCCTGGCGTGACGCCGGATGCTGCAGATATCATCGCGTTCGCGCGGTCTCGCATCGCGCATTTCAGCCGCCGCGTAGCGTGGAATTTTTGACGACACCGTTGCCGCGCAGCGCGAGCGGTAAAATTCTGCGCCGCGAACTGCGTGAACCGTACTGGGTTGGTAAAGATCGGCGCGTGAACTGAAGCGCCGATTTCAGTTGGTTGTCACATGGCGTTGATAACGTCGTGTGGTTGCCGAGCGCGCATCAACCCTAACTCTGAGTTTATGCGTGCGGTGGGAGAAATGCGTTTTCCGCACGCCCGCAACGCATATTACTGCGGGCCTATTATAATAGCGTTATGCTCATCGGGCAGGACATTCGATGACCACGCCGGGGACGGATGTGCAGAACACACTGACAAACCTTGAGCTGTACGCGTGCCCGCAATGCCGGAGCGCATTCACGTATCGTGCCGATGAAGAGATCGGCGATCGACCGCGCGGCATGCTGACTTGCGCGAGCGGGCATACGTATCGCGTCGATGGCATTCCGCGCTTCGTGGTGGACGAAGGCTACACCAGCAATTTCGGCAAGCAGTGGGCTGAGTTCCGGAAGACGCAAGTCGATAGCGCGACCGGCAACACGGAATCGCGCGATCGCTTTTTCAACGGCACCGGTTGGCCGGAGCGCATGGAAGGCGAGACCATCCTTGAAGCCGGTTGCGGCTCAGGCCGTTTCACCGAGATCATGCTCGGCACTGGCGCGCGCGTTATCTCGTTCGACTACAGCGTCGCCGCTGACGTCACGAACGACTCGTTCGCCAAGAACGGCGCGACAGTTTCGCAAGCGAGCATCTATGAGATGCCGTTCCAGCCGGAATCGTTTGATCGTGTGTTCTGCTACGGCGTCATTCAGCACACGCCGGACGTGAAGAAGTCATTCTTCAATCTCGTCAGCATGGTGAAGCCGGGCGGCTACATTGCCGTCGATGTGTACGATGCGTGGAAGTGGATCTTTCATTCGCGCTATCGCGTGCGCTGGTTCACCAAGCACATGAACCAAGAGAAGCTCTTGGATTGGTGCCGCAAGATCGTGCCGGCCTACATGAAGGTCATGCCGCCGCTGCATCCCTACAATCAGATTTTCTTCCCGGTGAAGGATTATCGCGGCGCGCGCCCGGGCTTCACCGAAGAGCAGCTGGTTGAGTACAGCATCCTCGACACGTTCGACATGCTGGCGCCGCAATACGATCAGCCGAAGAGCCGGGGCACGATGCTGCGCTGGGCGAAAGAGGCTGGGCTGACCGACGTGCACATTCAAGTCGGCGGCAATGGTCTTGAGCTTCGCGCGCGCAAGCCCGGCATCGCCAACGATGTGGCGAAGGCTACTGCCGAGCCGCTACGCGCGACCGCTTAAGCGCAATTACCAGGGCGTGATGGCGTCGCCGATGCGCTGGCCCCAGTTGGGGCGTTGCACGGCGCTGATTGAACCGCGGCCACCGTACGAGATGCGCGCTTCGGCGATCTGCGTGTGATTGATGCGGTTGTTGGCCGTCACGTCTTCCGGACGGATGATGCCGCTCACGGTGAGTTCGCGCAGTTCGCCATTGATGCGCACCTCTTGGCGACCGGCGAGCACGAGATTGCCGTTGGGCAGGCGATCCACGATCACGGCCGCGACGGTGAGCTCGATCTTTTCTTCGCGGTTGATCGCGCCTTGGCCGTTGTGGCTGCTGTCAGCATCGGCGCTGATCATGTTCGACGGATCGAAGGCGTTGTTGAGCACCTGACCGACCGCCGTTTCCAGACCGAAGAAGTTGCTGACGCCGGCTGAGGTGGATGCTGAGCGCTGACGGTTCGATGAGTTGCTGAGCTCGGCGCTGTCGTCGATCTCGATCTCGACGGTGATGATGTCGCCGATGCGTGAAGCGCGCTGATCGTTGAAGAAGCTACGCGAGCCTGTGCGCCAGAGCGAGTTCGGTTGACCGGCTTCGTACACCGCAGGTTCGGGCTGCGGCATTGTTTGTTGCTGGCCGCCGGTGAGCGCGGCTGGCGTGCCGACTGCTTGCAATTGCGGCGCGGCCAAACCACGGCGCGCTGCTTGATACGCAACACCTGGAGCGGCGAGGGCGTCGTGCGAAATGTCCGCCGTGTCGATGCTGGCGCAGCTTGTGGCGCCGGCAGCGAGAGCGAGGAGAGCGAGAGTGCGCATGTAGTTTTCCTTGCTCACGGATTGGCTCGTGCGGCGCCGGCGCCAGTGACTGTGGCGTCTATGGTGCGGTTCGAGGACGTGTTGATGAGGCGAATGCCTTGGCCTACGGCGCCATCTTCAAGCGCGCGTGCGCGCATGGTGAGCGACATGCCTGGCATTTCGTAGACGAGATTGACCATGTCGCCGCGGTGCACGGCAGCGTCAGAGAGCGTGCGAGCGTCTGCTGTTGCAGGAATGGTGGCGCGGGCGCCGCCAGGCCGGATCATTTGCACTGCGCGAACGCCGGGCGGGGCCGTGAAGTCGAGGCCAGCTGCGGAGGCCGCTGCGGACAAAACCGAGATTTGCAGCGAACCGACTTGGCCGGGTTGCGGCGCAGGCGAGAGCGCGCGGCCGGCGATGGCGCTCGGCACGCCGTCGAACACGTCGCCCATCGTGACGGCTGGGCCGTTGGCTTCGATGCGCGGGCGCAGCGTGACGGTTTGTGCGTGCGCCATGCCGGCGGAGACAACGAAGTAGAGGCAGATCGCGATGCAGAGACGAAGCAGCATGGTCTATCTCCCTCAGCGCAGTTGCGTGGTGGCTTGGAGCATCTCGTCGGCGGCGGTGATCACGCGCGCGTTCATTTCGTAAGCACGCTGCGCGACGATGAGCGACGAGATTTCTTCGACCGCGTTGACGTTCGAGTTTTCGAGATAGCCTTGCATCAGGGTGCCGAGCCCTGGTGAGCCTGGCGTCGCTGTGGTCGCCGTGCCGGAGGCAGGTGTTTCCAAGAACAAGTTGTCGCCGATACCTTCGAGACCCGCCGGATTGATGAAGCTGGCGATCTCGAGTTGGCCGATCTGTTGGGGATCGGTCTGGCCGGCGAGCGTGACTTCGACGATGCCGTCGCGCGTGATCTGGATCGCGGTCGCTTCAGCAGGCACCGTGATCGATGGCTCGATCGGATAGCCGTCGGCGGTGACCATCTGCCCGTCAGCGTTGACGGCGAGGTTGCCGGCGCGTGTGTAACCGGTTTGGCCGGACGGCATCGTGATTTGGAAATAGCCACGGCCGTTGATGGCGAGGTCGTACGGGTTGCCGGTGGCGGAGATGCCGCCTTGTTCAGTGATGCGTCCCACCGCATCGGCGCGAACACCAACACCGAGCTGAATGCCAAGTGGCAACACGCCGCCCGAAGCGGAGGAGGTTGCGCCTGGCCGCTCCATGTTTTGGTAGAGCATGTCTTGGAATTCGGCGCGCTGACGCTTGTACGCCGTCGTGTTCATGTTCGCGATGTTGTGCGAAATGACGTCGACGTTGAGCTGTTGCGCCTGCATGCCGCTAGCGGCGATCGATAGTGCGCGCATGTGGGACTATTTCCTATCGGCCAAGTTGTTGGATCGCGCGCTGACGAAGCTCGTCGGCGCCCGCAACCATTTTGGCTGCGGATTGATACGCGCGCGAAATTTCCATGAGCCTTGTGAGCTCAACCACCGGGCGAACGTTGGAGCCTTCGATGGCGCCTTGCAGCACCACGCCTCCAAATTCACCCGGTGTTTGACCTGACGCGTCCCAAAGGTTGTCCCCGACCTTTGAGAGCGCGCCTGGTGCGGCGAAAGACGCCACACCGATGCGGCCGGCTTCGACACCGGCCACGCGTATTGCGCCGTCGCGACCGATCGAAGGGGTATCCCCCTGCGGGTCGAGCACAATCGGCGCCCCCCCGGAGGAAAGGACTGCGTGACCATCGCTGGTCATCAGTCGGCCATCCCCCGATAACGTGAACGCGCCATCGCGCGTGTACATTGTGGACCCGCCAGGGCCCTGAACCATAAAGAAGCCGTCGCCTTCGAGCGCGACGTCGAGCGGATTGCCCGTCATCTCGATCGGGCCTTGCTCCATGTAGTGGACGATGCCGATGTCACGGACGAAGCGGATTTCGCGCGGATCGTCGTCCGCGTGGGCGGTGGTCTGATCTGCTTCTTCGAGCAGCAGGCCGTCAGCCTTGAAACCGTTGGTCGAGAGGTTGGCGAGATTGTTGGCGGCAACGTCCATTCTGCGTTGCAAGACGCGTTGCGTCTGCAGGCCGAGCATGAGTGCGTTATCCATAGCCGTTAACCACGCAAGCCCCGTGCCAATGCTTAATCGCTTGATTTTCAAGGCGCGTAGCCCGGCGGCATGGTGAATGCCGCGCCCGTTCTTGCCGGGCAGGCGGCAAGTTTTGCCGGTCATTGAGAGCTTCTTAACCACGTCAGCCCACGAAGGACGTGGGTTAACGCGCGAGCGATTCACGTATGTTCGGCAAAGGCAAAAAGAAGAAGGGCGACAAGCCGGAGGCTGAAGAAGCCGAAGGTGCGACGCCGCCGGAAGGCGCTGAGGGCGCTGAGGGCGCTGAAGGCGCGGAGGGCGGTCCGCCTGCCAAGAAGAAGATGTCGGGCAAGATGCTCGTCCTCTTTATTATCTTGCCTGCGATCTTGGTCCTGGGCGGCGGCGGCGCTGCAGCGTTTCTGCTGCTGAAGCCGGGCGGCGAACAACACGCTGAAGAAGACGGTCACGGCAAAGCCAAGGGCGGTCATGGCGAAGAGGAAGGCGCGGGCGAAGCGGTGCCTGGGCCGAACGGCACGACCATCATGCATGGTGATGACGTTGTGTTCGTCACGCTGCCGGAAATGCTGGTCAATATCCAAGGCCCGGAGGGGCGCCCTGCGTATCTGAAGCTGAAGCTCACGCTTGAAGCGCCGGACGATGAAACGGTTGCAGCGCTGGGTGAGCACATTCCGCGTGTCACGGATCAATTCAACGGCTTCTTGCGCGAAATGCGCACGGATGACCTCGCGGGTTCTGCGGGCGCGTATCGTTTGCGGCTTGAGCTGCTGCGGCGTGTGAACCTCGTGATTGCGCCGATGCAGGTGAACGCTGTGCTCATCGAAGAGATGCTGGTGCAGTAATGAGCGCCGAACCGGTTGAAGCCGAAGACAAGGAATGGGCGACCGGCGACGCTGCCAATGATGGCGGCGGCGGTGGTGGTGCTGAAGCGAACGAGCGCATCCCTCAATCAAGACGAGATCGATAGCCTCCTGGGCTTTGGTCTGGGCGCGAAGAGGACAATGCGAGCCGCACCGGCGTGCGCGCGATCATCAATTCGGCGCTGGTGTCTTACGAGCGCCTGCCGATGCTCGAAATCGTGTTTGACCGCCTGGTGCGGTTGATGACGACGAGCTTGCGCAACTTCACCAGCGACAACGTCGAAGTCAGCTTGGATCAAATCAGTTCGGTGCGCTTCGGCGATTATCTGAACTCAATTCCGCTGCCGGCAATTATTGCCGTGTTCCGCGCACAGCAACTCGACAACTTCGGTTTGGCGACGGTCGACTCGGCGCTGATCTATTCGATCGTCGATGTGCTGCTGGGTGGTCGTCGCGGCGCCGCTGCTACGCGCGTTGAAGGGCGCCCTTATACGACGATCGAGCGCACGCTGGTCACGCGCATGATCGAAGTGGTGCTGAATGATGCGCGCCAAGCGTTCGCGCCGCTGACGCAAGTGGATTTCACGCTCGACCGTATCGAGACCAATCCGCGTTTCGCAGCGATTGCGCGTCCGCCGAATGCGGCGATCATAGTGAAGTTGCGTATCGACATGGAAGATCGTGGCGGCAAGCTCGAATTGGTGTTGCCGTACGCAACGCTTGAACCGATCCGGAAGATGCTGCTGCAGCAATTCATGGGTGAGAAGTTCGGTCGCGACAATATTTGGGAAGGCCACTTGGCGAGCGAGCTTTGGGCGACGAAGCTTGAAGTGCGCGCAGTGCTTGATGAGCACAAAGAGCCGCTCAGCAAAATTCTGGATCTCAAAGTCGGCGACACGCTCATGCTTGATGCGGCGCCGGATTCGCCGGTCGCGCTGAAGTGCGGCGCGGTTGATCTCAGTGTCGGACGCGTGGGCCGCATGGGTCATAGCCTTGCGGTGCGCGTCGAAAAACCAATTAGCGTGGCCATGCAACAGGCCGTGATGAAACTAGGAGGCGGCAAATGAGCCCCATCACTCTCGTGATCGAAGGTCTGCTCGCAATCATGCTCGCGGTGTGCCTGTTCTATTTCTGGCGTCTCGATCAGAAGCTGCAGGCACTGACGCACTGGCCAAGACGGCGCGCTGCGCGCGGCCGCTGAACTCGGACAGGCAACGGCGCAGGCCGAAGCTGCGGTGCGAGCGATGCGTGCGACCGCGCAAGACGCAGGACGCGATCTGCAAGCGCGCATCAATGATGCGCGCGCCACCGCTGATCGTTTGGGTCTTGGCGCTGGGCGGATGCGCTCGGTTGCGGACGCTGGTGCAACGCGCGGCAGGGTCTAATGACCAACAAGCAACCAGCAAAGAAGCCTGCCTCATCAGTACGGCTCATTCCGGCGGTGATGGTCACTGTCGCGGCTGTGCTCGGCTTGAAAGCTGTGGCTATGGCCGAAGGCGTGGCGGACACCGTGGCGGATGCCGGTCACGCTGAAACGACCGCGCCAGCTGGTGCGGCGGCCGCACAGACGGCGGCTGTCGGGACGACGAACACCGCGCAATGCGGCAACCCATCTCTCGCGGATATGGCTGGTTTGAGTCAGGCCGAAGTGCAGGTGCTGCAAGCGTTGGGCACGCGCCGCGCTGAACTCGATGCGCGCGGAGAGTCGCTGGAAACTCAGGACGGGCTGATGCTCGCTGCCGAGCAGCGTTTGAATGAGCGCTTGGCGGAGCTGCGGACGCTTGAGACGCACGTCAACGACCTTTTGGGTCAGCTCGACGAGGTGCAAGAGCAACGGCTGCGCAGCCTCGTCGACGTTTACACGCGGATGCGTTCGAAGGATGCGGCTGCGGTGTTCGATGGCCTCGACAATGATGTGTTGGTGCAGGTCGCCAGCCGCATGCGCGAAGCCAATCTGGCTGAAGTCATGGGCAAGATGGAGCCGGCACGGGCGCGTGAGCTTACGCAAATGCTGGCCGATCGGGCGCGTCCGCCGACGAGCGGCGGCAATCTCTTGGATCGCTCGCGCGGCAATGCTTCGGCAGCGCCCTAAACCACCGCTTAACCGCGCTCGGAGAGAATTAAAGCACGCTTAACGCATGAAGTCCTTGCGCTCCCCGTTGGCTATCGCCGCTGCCGCGATGATCGCTGCGCCACCCGCGGTGGCGCAGCCGATGTCGCTTACGCCGCCGGCGCACACGACAGAGCCGGCGGAAGCGCAAGCCGCGCCGCCTGCGCCAGCGCCTGCCGCAACCCAGACTCCAGCGACAACGCAAGCGGCAACCGACAGGCGACAGTGCGGACTTGCGTGGCCCGAGCGGGCCGCTGCCGAGCAGCATTGATCTTGCGCTCTCAGCGCCGCCGTCGCCACCACCGCCGCCACCTGCAGCGCCGCCGCCACCGCCGCCGGTTGCGCAGTCACCGCCAGCGCCTCCACCACCACCGCCGCCGCCCGCGCGCGTGATCACCGTGCCAGATGCGACCGTGACGGTTGGTGTGCAGCAAGAATACACGCGGCTTGCGTTTCGGTTCGCGGGAGCGACGACGGTGACGCCGCTGCAGCAGGGCAACCGCTCGATCTGCGTTTCTCGCGTGCGGCGGATATCGACATTGCGGAGCTGCGCGCTTCGCCGCCGCGCTTCGTGCGTGAGATCCGCCGTGTCAGCGCCGCTGGTGCGCCGGTGCGTTTGCAACTGACGTTGGATGCTGGCGTGCGTCAGCGCCATTTCGTTGATGGCGATCGCGTCGTTGTCGATCTCTTGCCACCCGAAGGTGGCGTTGAGCAAACGACCGCCGCAAATGGCGAGCGCACCAATGCGCCAGCGCCGGCGCGTCCGCCTGTCGCGGGTACGGGTCGGGTTCAGCTTGTCGAAGGCGCGAATGATACGCGCGTGACGATCACGTGGCCGGCGGCTGCGCGCGCGGCTGCGTTCCGACGCGGTGAAGCGCTGTGGCTGGTGTTCGATGCGAGTGGCCGGATCGACTTGACCGGCGTCAGCCGTGTCGGCCGCCGTCACCAAGATATTCAGGTCGTGCAGGGGCAAGGCATTATCGGCCTGCGCATTCCAGCGCCACCGGATGTTCAGGTGTCCGCAAGCGCTGAGGACAATTCTTGGACGTTCACGCTGGCCTCGCATGCGACAGCGCCGGCAGCCGCACCGCTGACGCGTGAAGTAAACGCCGAAGGGCGTGGACGCATGACGGTGCGCTTCGGGCGCGAAGGCATTGTGCGCTGGATCAACGATCCGGAAATCGGCGACCGCATCGCGGTGGCGCTGTTGGGCGGGCCGGCGCGTGGCGTCGATACGCGGCGCGCGACGCTTGAAGCGGCCATTTTGCCTGCAGCGCATGGCGCGGTGATTGAGCCGCGTGCAGACGATGTGTCGGCAACTTTTGCCGATGGCGTGCTTACCGTGTCGCGCGGCGAAGGGCTGATCTCAGCGTCCGCGCCGGAGCAATCGCAACTCGCGGCTGATGTCAGTGCTGCGATGATGCAGGACGATCTTGGCGGTACGCCGCTGCACAGTGAGGCCGCCAGCAATCTGGTGCAGGTGCGTGAGCGCATTGACGAGCTGACGCGCCGCGCTGCTGACGAGGGCGTGCAAGAAGGTGCGCCGGTTGAAGCGCGTATGGCTTTGGCGCGCTACCTGCTCGAAAACGAATTTGCCGCCGAAACGCTTGGCGCGCTGCGCATCGTGGCGATCAATCAAGGCGAACTGGCCGAGATCGATCCCGAGTATCGTCTGTTGCGCGGCGCGGCGAATGTGATGATGGGCCGTACGAGTGCGGCGCAAGCTGATCTCACGGCCTCGGCGCTGGTGAACAATCCGTCAGCGGCGCTCTGGCGTGGCTATGCGGCGTCCTTGCAGCAGAATTGGGCTGATGCGCGGCGCGAGTTGGAGCGCGGCGCGGGTGGCCTTGAAGAACACCCGCCGGCTTGGCGCGCGCGCTTCCAAGTCGCGCTCGCTGAATCGGCAATTCAACTCAATGACTACGCTGCAGCGGAAGCGGCGGCGCGGGCGGCGATGGCCGAGGCGCCGGATCAAGCGCTGCGTTTGCAGGCGCGATTGATTGAGGCGCGTATCGTCGCGGCGCGCGGAGATCCGACACGCGCGCTGACGATGCTGGATGAACTCTCGCGCACCAATGACGAAGAGACGGCGGTTCGCGCGCAAGTCGAAGCTATCCGGCTTCGCCGCTCGACCGGCGTCATGCGCGCTGTCGACGTGATCGAGCCGCTGGAGGCGCTGCGCTTCCGGTGGCGTGGCAATTCGACTGAGTTGTTGGTCGTCGGCATGCTTGGCGACGCGTATTCGGAATTGGGCCGTTGGCGTGAAGCGCTAGCGACGATGCGCATCGCGGCGGATCGCTTCCCGACGGACCCTGCAGCGCGGCAATTGCGTGCGGATATGTCGACGTTGTTCGAGCGGCTGTTCCTCGATGGCGAAGCCGATCAGCTGGAGCCGATCCAGGCGCTTGGACTCTTCTATGAGTTTAGCGATTTGACGCCTGTTGGTCCGAATGGTGATCGCATCGTGCGCTTGCTCGCGGGGCGGTTGGTGCATGTCGATCTCTTGGAGCAGGCGGCGCAATTGCTGCAGCACCAAGTCGATGAGCGCGTGCAGGGTGTTGGCAAAGCGCAAGTCGCGGCTGACCTCGCGGCGATCTATCTGATGGATCGCAAGCCGGATCGTGCACTGGTTGCGCTCGCCGGTTCGCGTCAGCCGAATATTCCGCAAACGCTGCAGGCCGATCGCCGTATTTTGGAAGCGCGCGTTGCTTGATCTTGGCCGTCTCGACGCGGCGAGCGAGATGGTCGAGCGCGATCGCGGCGAAGATGCGCAACGGGTGCGGGCTGAGGCGGCGTGGCGTGCGCGCGATTGGCAACGCGCGGCTGTTGAGCTGCGGACGCTACTCAATGCGCGTAACCGTTCACAGCCGCTCGATGAGCATGGCCGCCAAGTTGTGTTGCGCACGGGCGTTGCGCTGACGCTGGCGGGCGATGAGGCAGGCGTTCGCACGCTCTATCGCGACTATGCGGGCGATATGGCCAACACGCCGGGAGCGGATGCATTCGAGATCGTGGCGGCGGGCATCAATGCCGATAGCGCTGCGATACGCGATGTGGCGCGCGCAGTGGCGCGGACCGATCTGCTGGGGCGCTTCATCGATCGCATGCGCACGCGCATGACCGAGCAAGCGGCGCAAACGGCGGCGAACCATCCGCCTGCCAACACGCCAGCGCCGACAACGCCGCCGGTTGGACAAGCGCCAGCGCCACAGGCGACGGCGCCCACCAATCGCCCGCAGACGGCGGCCGGCGCTTAAGGTTAGCGCGCAAAAAACCGCGCGACCGTTGTTCCTGCTTTACATAACGCGCGAGACTTGGCGTGATTGGCGCGCATGGCGGCTCCCATTTCTGTAATCATCCCGACGCTGGATAGCGCGCGGCATTTGCCGCGTGCGCTCGCGCCTTTGGTTGATGGGATGCAGGAGAGCCTCATCCGCGAAGTCATCGTCAGTGATGGCGGGTCGCGTGATGAGACGCTTGAGATTGCCGACGCTGCCGGGTGCACGCTCATTTCGGGTGAGCCGGGGCGAGCCAAGCAATTGCTTAACGGCATCGCGCGGGCGAAGGGCAAATGGCTTTTGATCCTGCATCCGCAAACCTCGCTGGCGCGCGGGTGGACGGAAGAGGTCGGACTCTTTCTGCAGTTCAACGAAGCGCGCAAGCGGGCAGCAACGTTCAAACTCGCGTTCGATGACAAGTCTGCGAAGACGACGCTCTTCTGGGCGCGGTTGCGGGCGCACGTGATGAAGCTGCCGCATGGCGATCAAGGATTGCTGGTGTCGCGCTTTCTTTATGACGGCATCAACGGCTATCGCGACGTTGCGCACGAAGACATCGATCTCGTGCGCCGCATCGGCGGCAAGCGTTTGGTGTTTCTCGAAACTGAAGCGGTCACGAGCGCGGACACGTATCGCCGCGCTGCAGGGCCTGCCGCGAGCGTCGGCATGATGGCGCGTTATTTCCTGGGTGCAGATCCGGTCGAGCTGGCGAAGCGCTGATTAGCGCTGCGCGACGCGACCATCCAGCGGGCTGTAAAGTGCGGGGCCGCCCGCGGCAAGGCGATCCATCTCTGGCGTTGGTTGGCCGTAGCGTTTGCGGCAGAGCGTCAGGTGCGAGAGCGAGCGCTCGGCATAGTCGCGGCTTTCAGCGCGCGGCATCATTTCAAGCACGAGGAGCGGATCGAGATCCGACGGCTGCGTCGCGAGCCAACGCGAGAGCCAGCCTGGGCCGCCATTGTACGCGGCGAAGACGCGGCCGAGGTCGCCGTCGTTGTGAAACTCGGTCATGAGCCACGTCACGTAGTCTTGGCCGAGACGCATATTGAGGCCTGGCTCGAAGAGTGGCGCGGGCGTGCGGCGATAATTGTGACTGCGATCCATGTCGCGCGCCGTTGAGGGCAGCAATTGCATCAGGCCGCGCGCGTTCGAAACGCTGACGGCTTTCGGGTTGTAATAGCTCTCTTGGCGCACGATTGCGTAGAGCAGCGCGCGATCGAGAGAGAAGCCGTTCTCTGGTTCGAACGATGTTGTTGGGCAGAAGCCGGCGGCGGTGTCGCGGCCACCGTATTCGGCGGCGCGGAGTTGCGCGGCGGGCGCTTGCAGCGAGATGGCGAGCGCGAGGAAGGTGCGATCGTCGGCCGGATCGAGATCGGCATGCAGACGGCGCATTTCGGATTCGACCTCGGAGAGACGGCCGAGTTGCGCGAGCGCAGCGGCGCGGCGTGCAGCTGGGTAGCGTTCGATGAAGCGCGTGATTGAATCGTCGGTGATTTCCGGCGCGGCGAATTCGAGTGAGCTGTCGCGGCCGAGTTGGGCTTCTGCGAGCTGGCCGTAGAAGGTCCACGGGCGCTCTGCCGCGGCTTCAAGATGTTGCGCGACGCCTTGAGTTTCTCCTGCGGCAAGACGCGAGCGCGCGGCCCAATAGTGGACGCCGGCGCGGGCCCAACCACCGTGGTTCGGCCATTGTGCTGAAGCTTCGAATTGGCGAACCGCTTCGGCGTAGTCCTGCATGCGATACGCGATGAGACCGAGTTGCCATTGCGCTTGGCCGCTGCGTGGGCCGCCGACTTGTGCGTAGGCAAGTTCGCGTGCGCCTTCAAAGTCGCCTTGGCCGATGCGTTCGTGGACGCGCTCGATGGCGACGCGGGCGGAAGCGCTATCGCCAGAGATCGCGGGCGGCGTGCCAGGCAGGCGGCGGCCGCGGCCTGCCGTTGGCTCTGGCGCGTGCGTGCCATTGCGGCGGGCGCGGCGGGAGCGGGAATCCATAGCGCGATCGTAAACGGCCGACGCCATGCCGTAGTCGCCGTAGCGATTGAGCCAGCTGGTGTAGTCGCTCCAGCCGGCGCGGTATGAGCGTGAGAGCAGCATGCGGCCGCGGACGGCGCCGTCGAGCACGTCATCGTTCGCGCGTGAGAGGGCTGTGCCGACGCCGCGCCAATTGCCGGAATCGATGGCTGCGAACGCGTCGCGATAGGCGGCTTCGTCTTGCTCGCTCAGAACGAGGATGCGCGGCTCGGCTTGCGCCACAGGGGCGACAACGGCGGCGATAGTGAAAGCGGCGAGGGCGTAGCGGAACGTCATCGGAGCTCTTCTTTAGACCTGGTTAGGGATGAGCCCCTCGCGCCACGCCCAACTCTTCGAGCCAAGCTTCGGCAAGCAGCAGATCCGCCCACGCCAACCGCTTCTGCTGCGGCTGACGCAGGAGATATGCGGGATGAAGCATGACCATGGCGTTGACGGGCGCCTTTATCCCCTCAAGCGTGTATTGGAGCTTCCGGCCCCGGAGCTTCATGACCCCATCATCGCGCTTGAGGACGGTTTGAGCCGCGGCTTTGCCAGTCAGGATCAGGAGCTTTGGCCTCGACAGCTCGATCAGGCGCTCGACGAATGGGAGGCACGATAGGGTCTCGCCGTCCGTTGGATCGCGGTTGCCCGGTGGGCGCCAGTATATCGTGTTTGAAATCAGTACGTTAGATTGCCGGTCGAGGCCGATCGCGGCCAGCATTTTGTCGAGCATCTGACCCGGGCGGCCAACGAAAGGCTTGCCCTGCTCGTCCTCGTCCTTACCGGGGGCTTCGCCCAGGATCAGGACCGGGGCGGCGTCGATGCCGTCTGCGAACACGGTATTACGAGCTGTCGCTTTGAGGGCGCAGCCGTTGAACTTATCCACAGCGGCGCGGAGTTCGGCGATGGAGGAAGCGCCTGCCGCGAGGGCCCTTGCGGTGTTTACGGCGTCATCAGCGGGCTGGAGCTTGGCCTTTGGCTTGGGCTTCGGCGTTGGCGGCTGGATCTGGAACGGTTCGCGCGCCAGCGGCGAGGGCGCGGCGGCGCTGCGCGCCGGTGAAGCGCTGGCGGCCTTTGCCGCGAACACCGCTTCTGCCTCGTCCATGTCGACGCCAGCCGCGCGCCAGAAGGCGAGCAGCGCGCGTGCGGCATCCTGCGGGGCGGCGGTCTCCATCGCTCTGTTATGAACGGACTCGCTCGAATCATCAAAGCGACGCGGGCAGCTTGCACCTCATCGCAACCGCTTTGATAAACGACATGAACAACGTGAAGGGATGGAAATGGCCGAAGAAGCCCCTCAGCGCGAAGCGATGGAATACGATGTCGTTATCGTTGGTGCGGGGCCTGCTGGCCTGTCCGCTGCGATACGGCTGAAGCAACTCGCCGCCGCTGCTGGAAGCGAAGTGAGTGTCGCGGTGCTGGAGAAGGGCGCGGAAGTTGGCGCGCATATTCTCTCCGGCGCGGTGATCGATCCTTGCGCGCTGAATGAACTCATTCCGGACTGGAAGGAAAAGGGCGCGCCGCTCGATACGCCGGTGACCGACGACCAGTTCAAAATTCTTGGGCCGGCAGGCGCTGCATCGTTGCCGATGTTCTTGATGCCGCCGTTGTTCAGCAATCACGGCAATTACATCGCCTCATTGTCGAACGTGACCAAGTGGCTGGCGGCGCAAGCTGAAGAGCTTGGCGTTGAAATTTATCCGGGCATGGCTGCGTCAGAGCCGGTGTTTGATAAAGGCGGCGCGCTGAAGGGCGTTGTCGCTGGCGTGTTCGGTATCGCCAAGGATGGCCACAAAAAGCCCGATTACCAGCCAGGGATGGAATTGCACGGCAAGTACGTGTTCATTGCTGAAGGCGTGCGCGGCTCGCTCGCGAAAGTGATCCAGGCGAAGTACGGGCTCGCGGACAAATCGCAGCCGCAGAAGTTTGGCATCGGCATTAAAGAACTTTGGGAAGTGCCGAAAGAGCAGCACAAGCCGGGCTTGGTGCTGCACACGGTCGGCTGGCCGCTCGACGACAAAACCGGCGGCGGCTCGTTCATGTATCACTTCGGCGATCGCCAAGTGTACGTCGGCTATGTCGTTCACCTGAACTACAAGAACCCATACATTTCGCCGTTCGATGTGTTCCAACAGCACAAGCTGCATCCGGAAATTCGGACGCACATCGAAGGCGGCAAGCGCATTGCTTATGGCGCGCGCGCGATCACCGAAGGCGGATTCCAGTCGGTGCCGCGTTTGGCGTTCCCGGGCGGTGCGTTGATTGGGTGCTCGGCTGGGTTCGTGAACGTGCCGCGCATCAAGGGCAGCCACAATGCGATGAAGTCAGGCATGCTCGCGGCGGAAGCGGCCTTTGACGCGCTTGCACATGGCCGTCAGCGCGACACGCTAGAGGTGTACGAGGAAAGCTATCGCACCAGCTCGATCCGCAAGGATCTGCTCGGCGTGCGTAACGCCAAGCCGATGCTCTCGCGCTTCGGGACGTTCTGGGGCGGCGTTGTCGGCATGATGGACATGTGGACGACGACTTTGCTTGGTGGCTTCTCGTTTTTTGGCACGCTGAAGCATGGCAAAACGGATGCGGCGTCTACGGGCAAAGCCAAGGACTTCAAGCCGATCGCGTATCCGAAGCCGGACGGCGTGCTGACCTTCGACAAGCTAAGTTCGGTCTATCTGTCGAACACTAACCACGAAGAAGATCAGCCAGCTCACTTAACTTTGAAGGACCCGACGATCCCGATCCGGGTGAACCTCCCCGAATACGCCGAGCCGGCGACACGATATTGCCCAGCTGGCGTGTACGAAGTGCTTTACGACGAGGCAGGGAGTAATCCGCGGTTCCAGATCAACGCTCAAAACTGCGTTCACTGTAAAACCTGCGATATTAAAGACCCGAGCCAGAATATAAATTGGGTGACGCCCGAAGGCGGCGGCGGGCCGAACTACGCCAACATGTGAGCTGCATCCCGCAAACGCGGGAGAAAGGGACGAAAGAATGCGTTGGGCTTTACTGGCGGCGAGTGCTGCGGTTGCTGCGATCACGGCGAATGTATCTTCGGCGCAGGAAGTAAAGCGCGAGCCTGCGGTGGCGCAGCAGGGCGGCAGCGGCGGTGAAGCGACAGCGAGCGTCACGCCGGTGGCGGCGCTGCGCATGACATCGCCGCCGAATGCATCGCCGACGCGCACGTACGAAACGCCGAACGCGGCGTTGCTCGAAGCGGACATCGATTACATCGTGCGCGAAGGCCATCGCGCCGTTGGGCGCAATGAGCAGGACGCGCTTTGGTATGCAGCGGCGTTCGCTGATGATCTTGCGGCTGGCCGCTACACCGAAGCGCGCAACGTGCTGCGCGGCGGACCAGGCGGGCTGAGTGGTCCGTTCGCTGACATGCTTGAGCCATTCTTGATCGCGGCTGAAGGCAACGTCGATCGTGCGGTTGAGCGCGTTGATGCGGGCGGTGACAATCTTCCGCAGCCGTTGCCTGAGGTCGCGCGCGCGCTGTTGTTTGAATCGGCTGGCCGCTTGCCGGAAGCGGCGGCTGTTTATTCGCAGATGATAGAACGGCTCGACACGACGCCGCCGAGCGACGCCGAACCGCAGACGAGCGAAGAGTTTGATCGCATGCTGAGCGCGGCGCGGATCAGCCACGCTGCGTACCGTGCGGCTTTGGTTTCGCATCGCCTTGGCCGCACCGAGGAAGCGCGCCGCTATTACAATATCGTGCTGAGCTATCAGCCGCGCGCGATCGATGCGCAGGCGAACTTGCAGCGTCTCGCTGCCGGTCAGCCGCCGTTCGAAGCGCCGCTCAATGCGGTGGGCGCGACCGGCCGCTGGATGTTGTTTGTCTCGGAATTCTTGACCCAAGCCGAGACGATATCGGCGCTGATCGCGCAGCGTGATCCAGAGCAAGGCTACGCATCGACCTCGGGCGCGGCATTCCTGCAGATCGGCACGCTGCTCGCAAGCGATTCAGATGATTGGCGGCTCTATGCGGCGCAGCAAACGCTGGACGCGGGCGGGCTCGATGGCGCCCAGCGCATCATCGATCAGATTCCGGCGGCGAGTCCGTTCGCGCCGGATGCAGAAGTTGTGCGCGCCTCGATCCAGGTGGAGCGCGGTAACGATGAAGCTGCTGCCGCTGCGGCCGAGCGCGCGCTGGTGATTGCCGGTTCGCGTTGGTCGATCATCGCTTCGGTGGGCGACATCTATCGCCGCATTGGTCACCCAGATCGTGCGATCCCGGCGTTCAATCGCGCGCTGACGATGACGTCGGATGCGAAGGATCGCGCCGACGTGCTGGGCTGGCGCGCTTACGCCAACCGTTTTGCCGGCAATCTCCCTGCGGCCACGGCGGATATGCGCGCGGCGTATGAAGCTGATCCGAGCGTTGACACGCGGCTCCTCTATGTGTCGATCCTGATGGACGATCCGGCGGCTTGGAATGACGGCATCGCAATGGCGCGTTCGTTGTTCGCTGAGCAACCGGACTCGGTGTTGCGTCTCAATGCACTGGGTTATGCCCTGATCCAGCGGCCGGAAGGTTTGGAAGAGGGCTACCGCCTGCTGTGGCGTGGCTTCAACTACGGACAGACCGATTATTCGGTCATCGATAGCTTGGGCTGGGCCTATTATCTCTTCGGCCACTTCGACCAGGCGCGGGCGCTGATTGAACGCGCCAACGATCTTTCGTCGAACGACCCGAACGCGGAAGTGCTCGATCACCTTGGCGACATCTATTGGCGTCTCAATCGCCGCGACGATGCGCGTACGCGGTGGCGTCAAGCGCTCGAGCATCGCCCTGACGCAATCCGCCGTCGCGATATCGAGCAGAAGCTGGCGCGTGGTCTGACCGCTCCGGCGCCGCGTGAACGGCCGCTGCCACAAGTGTCGCTGCCGGATGGTCCGGCGCAGCGGGACGAACTCTAAATGCGCCGCCTTGCTGCGCTCGCGGCCGGGATTTGTTTGGCCGCGTGCGCCACGACGCCTGGCGCGCCGGCGCAGGATTCGCGTGCGTATGCGGACTTCCTGATCGGGCGCGTCGCAAACGCGCGTTCCGATCATGCTGCCGCCGCCGATCGCTACTTCGCGGCGCTGGCGCGCAATCCTGGCGACGAGACGCTGGCAGAAGGCGCGTTGCTCGCGTCGCTTGCGTCAGGTGATGTTGAACGCTCACGGCGTGCGGCGCGCATGGCGACGGGCGATGATGCGTCGGCGTATGCGCACATGGTGCGCGCGGCGGACGCTTTGATCGCGCAACGCTACTCGCAGGCCGATGCCGAATTGCAGCACGCGCAGGGCACGGCTGCGGAAGAGCTGCTCGCGCGCATGATCGCGAATTGGGCGAATGCGGGCGAAGGGCGAAGCGGCGATATCGCCGCTGATCTCGCGCCGCTGGCGTCGATTCGTCCGTATGGCGGTTTGTTTGCGTACCAACAGGCGATGGTGCTGGATTTTGCTGGTCAGCAAACTGAAGCGTTGGCGGCGTATGATGTCGCGGCGCGGGGCGGGTTGTGGTTGCCGACTGGCGTTGCGCGTCACGCCGATCTTTTGTTGCGCACCGGCGCGCGCGATCAAGCCGTGGCTTTGCTAGGCGCGGAAGGCAATGCGGCCAATCCGGCGCTTGTCGCGATGTTGGAGCAAGTGTCGGCCGGGCGGCCAGGAACGATGGAGCGGCTGACGCCGGCGCGCGGCGCTGCAAGTGCTGTTTACGGCATGAGTGCGATCTTCCGCCAGGAGCACGACACGACGAATAGTCTGGCGGCGCTGACGCTGGCGTTGATGCTCGATCCGACGTTCGACGGCGCGCGCTTGGCGTTGGCGCAGCAGCAATCCGAGTTGGGTCACATCGATCTGGCGCGCCGCGCGCTCGGCGAGATTCATGCCTCGTCGCCGTATGCGGCGAGTGCGCGCGTGCTCGAAGCTTGGATGGTGTTCGATAGCGGAGACAAAGACGGCGGCATCGCGCTGGCGCGGACAATTGCCGAGACGGGCGATCTTCGCGCGCGCCGGACGCTTGCGGATATGTATCGCGGCTCGAGCCGGTTCGCTGAAGCGGAGCCGCTCTATACTGAATTGATTGCAGCACAGCCGAATGAGTGGCGCTCGTATTTCTCACGCGGCGCCGCGCGCGAGCGTTTGGGCCGCTGGCCCGAAGCGGAAGCGGACTTTCAGCACGCGCTGCAGCTCGCGCCGGAGCAGCCGGATGTGCTGAACTATCTCGGCTATAGCTGGGTCGATCGCGGCGAGCGTTTGCAGGAAGGGCTCGCGATGATCCGTCGTGCGGCGGATATCCGGCCGATGTCGGGCGCGATCATCGATAGTTTGGGCTGGGCGTATTATCGGCTTGGCGACTACGCGCAGGCCGTCGACTGGCTCGAAGCGGCGGTGCGGCTTGAGCCAGCCGATCCGACGCTCAACGATCACTTGGGCGATGCGTACTGGCGCATGGGCCGGCGCATCGAGGCGCGCTTTCAATGGCAACGGGCGATGACGCTCGAGCCAGATGACGCTGAGCCTATCCGCTTGAAAGTCGAGAATGGGTTGCCGGATGTGCCGCAGCCGCAATCGGCCAACCGATGAGCGTGCGCATCTTCGCTCCGGCGAAGATCAACCTCACGCTGAAGATCGCGCGACCGCGCGCGGACGGCTATCACCCGCTTGAGAGCGTCGTCGCTTTTGCGGATGAGGGCGACATCGATTGAAGCCGAGGCGGGCGACGATCTTTCGCTCTCCATCAACGGGCCGTTTTCGCGGAAGGGCTTCAGCTGGCGCGGATAATCTCGTGCTGCGTGCGGCGCGTTGGCTGGAGCTGGCGCGCCGGCGCAGCGCGGCTGGTGTTGGAAGAAAAATCTTCCAATCGCGTCTGGCATCGGCGGCGGATCGTCTGATGCGGCAGCGGCGCTTACGGCGCTCAACCAATTGTGGAATCTGAATTGGCCGGCACAGCGGCTCGCTGAGATCGGCAAAGGCATTGGCGCTGACGTGCCGGTGTTTTTCTCGGTGCAGGCGCGGCCCACATGAGCGGTGTCGGCGAGGTGTGCGTGCCGATGCGGATGGCTCCGTTGCCTGCCGTGTTGATCAATCCGTTGCAGCCGGTGCCGACGCCGGCGGTGTACCGTCAGTTCGACGCGATGGGCTTGGGTTCAACTCTGCGCGGCGAGGCGGCGCCGGATTGGTCAGCCGAGGACGATGCGATCGAAGGCATGGGCGCTGGCAATGACCTCGAAGCGCCTGCTGTGGTGATTGCGCCGGTGATCGAGGATTTGCTGACTGATCTCAGAGCGCGGGCCGGGGTTCGCCATGCTGCGCTCTCCGGCAGCGGCGGCACGGTGTTCGCGATTGTGAGCGATTGGAACAGTGCGGAAGCGTTGGCCGATGCGCTGATTGCGACGCATGCAGATTGTTGGGTTCAGGAAGCCATGCTCGGCGCTTGACCGGCACGCGCTGCTCGCGGTAGCCCGCGACGCTTAGAGGTGGACGCGTGTTTCTTGACCTAACAGTCGTCGTCACCGTCGCCTTTCTGACCAGCCTTATCGTTTGTCGCGCGATGATCTGGATCGGGCCGGTTGATGCGCCGAACGAAGAACGCAAACAACATCGCGCGCCGACGCCGACGAGCGGCGGCATTGGCATTGGCGCAGGCTTCGGCGCGGCAATGCTGGTGCTCAGCATCTTCTCGATCGAGTGGCGGCATTTGATCAGCCCGCAAGGCGTGGCGATGTTGTGGGTTTCGGCGTTGTTCGGGTATCCGCTGCTGCTGATTGGCTTCATCGACGATGCGCGGCGCCTCAGCGCTGAGTTCAAGTTCGTTATCTATTCGTTGCTGGCTTTGGCGGCGGCGTGGTTGATGGGGGTTGTCGATCACGTGCGCATCGGCGACTTCGTGGTGAACTTGCCTTTCGTGATCGCGCTCGCGGGCACGGCGCTTTGGGTGTTCACGCTGCTCAACGTCGTCAACTTCATGGACGGCGCGAACGGCATGGCGATGGGATCGGTCGCGGTCGGACTGTGCGTACTGAGCATCATTGCGCTTGAGGGGCATTCGATTGGTGGCGCGGCGATCGCGCTATGCGGAGCGGGCGCGATTGGCGGCTTTCTGGTTTGGAATTTTCCGAACGGGCGTTTGTTTGCTGGCGATTCGGGGGCGCTGTTCGCAGGCGCGCTTGCCGCCTTCGGCTGTCTTATCGTTATCGCGAGGACAGATATGTCGCCGCTGATTGCGCCGATCCTGTTCTTTCCGCTGCTGGCTGATGCGCTGCTGACCTTGTGGTTTCGCGCACGGCGTGGGCGCTCGTTGCTGGTTGGGCATGCGGAGCACATCTATCAGCTCGCCATTGTCTCAGGCTGGAGCCATGCGTGGATCGGGATCACGTATTGGGTCGCGATGGCGGTGTGCGGACTAATCGCCTGGTTCGTGAACCGCGATGAGACGCAGGCCGCGCCGGCTGTGGCACTGGCCGTGATGATCGTGTGTGCGCTGATCCTCGATCGCGTCGTTCGCCGCCGGGCCGAAGCAGCCGGGATCCTCAAGCCGTAAAAATCGCAAGATCGGCCATTGACTGCATAACTACGTGGTTATATATAACCTAAGAGTTATGGAAACGAGTGGTTATGCAAGCAACTGAGCGTTTGGATCTCACGTTTGCGGCGCTCGCCGATCCGACACGGCGCGCGATTTTGGCGCGCTTGGCGACAGGCGAAGCGTCGGTTCAGGAACTCGCCGAACCGTTCGAGATGAGCCAGCCGGCAATTTCCAAGCACCTCAAGGTGCTTGAGCGGGCGGGACTGATCTCTGTAGACATCGACGCGCAGCGACGCCCGCGCCGGTTGGAAGTGAAACGTTTGGAGGAAGCTGTGGTGTGGATTGAGCGTTACCGCGAAATCTTCGAGCAGAATTATCAGCGCCTCGATGCGTTGCTTGAAGATCTGCAAGCCAAACCCGCGAAACGCAAAAAGAAAAAAGACTGACATCATGTCGGCGATGCTTTCGCTCGCTCGTTCCTTGAGTGGGCGGCCCAACAGAAAATCCAAGGAGAGAGAAATGCCCACCGAAGTCACACAGCCGAGCGATCGGGAAGTTCGCGTCGTGCGCACGTTCAAAGCGCCGCGCCAGTTGGTTTGGGACGCGCATACCAAACCGGAATTGGTCAGCAAGTGGATGCTTGGGCCTCCGGGCTGGACAATGCCGGTGTGCGAAATGGATGTACGCGCTGGTGGCGCTTATCGCTGGCGCTGGCGCAGCGAGGAGGGCGGCAAGGAGTTCGGCTTCTTTGGCAAGTTCATCGAGGTGAACGAGCCGAGCAAGATCGTCCACGAAGAGAATTTCGATCCGGGCGATATGGGCGGCCCGATGTCGAGCGAACCCGCGATCATTACGACGCTTTATGAAGAAGCAAACGGGATCACGACGCTCACGCTGACGATGCTGTTCGCGTCGAAGGAAATTCGCGACGCCGCTGTCAGCACCGGCATGACCGACGGCATGGAGATCGGTTACGCGCGTCTCGATGAGATGTTCAAGCAAGCGGCGTGAGGAGGAGATAGATGCCTATCGAAGTCACGCAGCCGAGCGACCGCGAAGTTCGCGTCGTCCGCACCTTCAAAGCGCCGCGCCAATTGGTGTGGGATGCGCATACGAAGCCTGAGCTGATGCAGAAATGGTGCTACGGCTATGAAGGCTGGAGCTTGGCGATTTGCGACATGGATGTCCGCGAGGGCGGCAAATATCGCTGGCGCTGGAGAAACGGTGCGGACGGCAGCGAGTTCGGCTTCTTCGGCACGTTCAGCGAAGTCAAAGCGCCGTCAAGCTGGCGCACGATCAATATTATGATCCTGGCGATATGGATTACGGTATGCCGGTTGGCGATCCCACCCTTATTGCGCTCGACTTCAGCGAAGCTGACGGCGTGACAACGCTCGCAATGACGATGACGTTTGTGTCGAAAGAGGCGCGCGATCAGGCGGTCACCACTGGCATGACGGATGGCATGGAAGTCGGGTACGCCCGCATCGACGACATGTTGGCGAAGGCGGCGTGATGTCAGCAAAGGACGCGGACGCCTATCTCGCCAAGTTGAGCGCTGAGAAGCGCGCGACGTTGGAGAAGGTGAGAAAGGCGATCCGCGCCGCGGCGCCGGACGCGGAGGAGGACCTGAGCTACGGCATGCCGGCTTTCATTCAGGGCAAGCCCATTGCGGGATACTCGGCGAGCGCGGCGCATTGCTCGTACTTTCCGATGAGCGGGACGATCACAGCGCAGTTCGAATATGAGCTGGCGAAGTATGAGGTTAGCAAAGGCGGATTCAAGTTTCCGATCGGGAAGCCGCCGTCGGCTGTGCTGATCCGTAAGCTGGTGAAGGCGCGGTTGGCGGAGATTGAGACGACGAAGAAGGCCGCGAAGAAAGCTGCTGCTTCGGACGGGGAGGTCGCGGCTTATCTGAAAACGTTCAAGCATCCGCTGAAGACAGAGATCGAGGCGGCGCGGCTGATCATTTTGGGCGTGAGCCCGGTGATCAGCGAAGGCATCAAGTGGAAAGTCCCGAGCTTTCGCACTGAGAAGGAATGGTTCGCGACGTTCAATGTGCGCTCGCACGATAGCGTGCAATTGGTGTTTCATCTGGGCGCGAAGACGCGGCCAGATTTGAAGGCGTTTAGGCTGGCCGATCCGAAGGGGCTGATGAAGTGGCTCGGTAAGGATCGAGCGATGGTAACACTTGGCAGCGGGCGCGATATTCCTGGAAACCGCAAGGCGCTGGAGGCGATTGTGCGGGCTTGGATCAAGCAGCTCTGATGGCTGCGAAGAAGAAAGCCGCGCCGAAGCAGGCGGCGAAGCTGGCGGACGCGAAGGCGCTTGTCGCGGAACTGAAGCGTCATGGCTCGCCGACGTACAAGGTGGATATGTCAGCGCGTTTTGGAATGGTGACGAAGGCGCCAGTCCTTGGCGTCGCCGTTGGCACCTTGCGCGCTATCGCCAAGCGTATTGGATACGATCACGTGCTAGCCGAAGAACTTTGGGCCACAGGCATTCACGACGCGCGTATGCTCGCGACGATGGTGGATGACCCCGCCGACGTGACGCCGGCGCAGATGGAGCGTTGGGTCAAGGACATGGACAATTGGGGCATCGTCGATACGGCGTGCTTTCACTATTGGGATCGCTCACCGCACGCGTTTGCCAAGATCGAGAAGTGGTCGAAGTCGAAGGACGAGTTCGTGAAGCGCGCGGCGTTTGCGCTGCTGGCGAGTTGCGCGCTGCACAAGCAGGGCACGGACGAGCAAATGCTGCGCGGGCTTGAGTTGATCAAGCGCGAGGCGAGTGATCCGCGTAACTTCGTGAAGAAGGCGGCAAATTGGGCTCTGCGAGCGATCGGCGGGAAGAAGAGCCCAAAGCTGCGCGCTGCGGCGCGTGAGTTGGCTGAGCAGCTCGCAAGTTCAGATGATGCGACGGAGCGGTGGAACGGCAAGGACGCGCTGCGCGCCTTTGCCAAGGGAGACAAGTGATGTTCGAGAAGGTGGCCTTCACGATGTACGCGATCGAAGACGCGGACCGGGCGCGTGATTTTTACGAGAACACGCTCGGGCTAAAGATCGGCAGCAATGGCGCGCACGGTTCGATCAGATGGATGGAGTTCGATCTTCCAGGCGGCGGCTGCCTCGCGCTTACCAACGCCACAGGTCAGAAGCCCGGCGGTGGCGGCATGATTGCGCTTGAGGTGAGCGATCTGGACGCGGTGATCGCCGATCTTAAAGAGAAGGGCGTAGTGGGCGCGGGCGGCGTCGATGGTGAGGGTGATGGCGTTGTGGCGCTTTACGAGCGCGACGGCGCGGTGGAAGTCGTCATCCGTGCGTTCGCCGCCGACGACGCGGCGCCAGAAGGTGCGTTCGCTTTCATCGCCAGCGTCGCGCGCGAAGATGACGGGGAGCGTGACTTTGCCTTCACGGAAGTCATCGCCGGCGTTCTTGCCCATGGTGTCGCTGGCGCCGCCGTAATCGAGCGCATCGTCGACGAGTTGGAAGGCGAGGCCGAGTTCGCGGCCGTAGGTTTCGAGCGCTGTTGCCTCGGGGCCCGCGCGGCCAGCGGCGACTGCGCCTGAGCGAGCGGCGGCGGCAAACAGCGCGGCCGTTTTGGCCGCGACGATTTCCATGTAGCGTTCGCGCGTGGTCTCGGCGTCGTTGGCGGCGGCGAGTTGCATCACTTCGCCTTCGGCGATGACGCTGGCGGCGCGCGCAAGAATGTCCAAGACTTGGATGTCGCCGGTTTCAACCATCAGGTTGAACGAGCGCGCGAAGAGGAAGTCGCCGACCAGCACACTGGCGGAATTTCCCCAGACGACGTTGGCGCTCTTCTTGCCGCGGCGCATCGACGAGACATCGACGACGTCATCGTGCAGCAGCGTGGCGCTGTGAATGAATTCAACCGCCGCCGCCAATTTGCGCGGACCATCGCCGCCACCGCCAACGAGGCGCGCCGCGGCTAATGTGATGAGCGGACGAATGCGTTTGCCGCCGGCGTCAATGAGATGCGCAGCCAAGTTCGGGATCGTGCCAACAGGGCTTGCGAGATATTGGTGGATGATCGCGTCAACGGCGGCGAGATCTTCGGCCAAAAGCGTCGCCAGTCGGTCCACCGCATGGGGGGCGCCGGGCTTCGTCTTGGCTGGTTTGGCCGCCGGTGCCAACAGGCTCTCTCCGCTTGACGTTCCTGTTATGGTCAAACGATGGTGGGGCATGACGCGCGGGTCAAGCTAGGTTCCACCGGTCGCGCGGAAGGGTCGCACGGGCTTTATGGCCGAAATCGAGACGACAGAAGACGCGCTTCTGAATGGCCGTATTCGTATCCGTCAGCCCGCGCGCGGCTATCGTGCAAACGTCGATACGTTGCTTCTCGCAGCTGCGATTGAAACAAAAGACGGCGCGCGATTGATGGAAGCGGGCTCCGGAGTCGGCGCTGGTTTGCTCAGCATCGCGATACGCAATGAGAACGTGACATTGGTCGGAGTCGAACGCGATCAGAACATCGCATCGATCTCACGCGAAAATGTCGCCGCTAACGCGATGATGCATCGCATCGAAATCGTAACAGGCGATGCACTCGATCGCACGTTGCAATTGGGCGTGTTCGACGGTGTGTATGTGAACCCGCCTTTCGAGGACGGAGGCGAAGGCCGCGCGCCCGCAGAGTCGCGGCGTTACGCGCATGTCTCTGATGTGTCGCTCGATACCTGGATCGCAGCGCTCGCTGATCGCCTCACGGGTGGTGCGGCGCTGACGATGATCCATCGCGCGGCGAAAATGCCGGAGATTTTGGCGGCGCTCGATGGGCGCTTAGGTGGGGCCGAAGTTATCCCCATCCGGCCCCGCGAAGGCGAGCCTGCAGCGCGGGTTTTGGTGCGCGCCCGGAAGGGCTCGCGGGCGCCGTTTCGGCTGTGTCCGGAATTGGTGCTGCACGATGCGTCCGGGGCCCAATATGCGCCCGAAACCGAAGCGATTTTGCGGGGCGAAGCGCTCATCAGCTTCGACTGATTGACTCTCCAAAGCGGGGCAGTCAGGAGTGCCCATAACGGAGCCGCCCGACGCGAGTCGCGCCCATCCGGCTAGACAAGCGAACCCCGTGGGAGAGAGCGCCAAAGATGCGCCCCCGAAGGAGCAACCGCCCCGGAAACTCTCAGGGAACCGGACCGCGGGGGGATGAACACGCTGGAAAGTGCGCGGGACCAAGGGACCGCGCCGCCGACGGAGTAAGCCGCGAACTGTACGCGCGGTGAATCTCTCAGGCGCCAGGGACAGCGGGGGCTGCGTGCCATTTCGCACGCGCCACGCGTACCTGGGACAAACATGGCCGAAGCCGGATCATCACCAAAGAAACTGCCGCTCGATGCGATCTGGCGCGCGCGCACGTCCAAGTTCGGCGATTTCGCCGGCTACGACATGCCGCTCCAGTTCGAGGGCCTTATCCCCGAGCACAATTGGACGCGCGCGCATGCGGGCCTGTTCGACGTCTCGCACATGGGGCCGAGCTTCTTTGCGTTGCCGAAGGGCCACGGGCTTGAGGGCGATGAGGCGCACAAGAAGGTTGCCTCACTGATTGAGCGTTTGGTGCCTGCGGACATCCAGGGTCTGAAGCCTGGCCAAGTCCGCTACACGATGATCACCAACGAAGATGGCGGCGTGCTCGATGATTTGATGATCGCGCGGCCAGCTGAGCCTGGCGCCGCGGGCGATCTCTACATCGTCGTCAACGCTGGTTGTAAGCACCAAGACTGGGCGCTGATCGAAGAGGCGACGAAGGGCGAGGCTAATCTCGTCCGCGCCGATGATCGTTGCTTGCTGGCGCTGCAAGGGCCAACGGCGCATGCGGTTGCGGCGGCTGTGATCGATCCGGCGCTTGCTCAGATGAATTTCATGACTGTGAAGCGCTACGACGCGTTTGGCCGGATCACGGTGACGCGCTCAGGCTACACGGGCGAAGACGGCTATGAGATTTTGGTGCGCGCCGAGAATGCGGCTGAACTCACGAACGCTTTGCTTGCGCATCCTGAGGTGAAGCCGATTGGTTTGGGTGCGCGGGACTCGCTGCGGCTCGAAGCAGGGCTTTGCCTCTATGGGCATGATCTCGATCCGACGACCTCGCCGATCGAAGCTGATCTGGCATGGACGATTCAGAAGCGCCGCCGCGAAGCGAAGGATTTTCCGGGCGCCAAGCGCATCCTGCGCGAATACGATCTAGGCCCGGCGCGTAAGCGCGTCGGCATTCGCCCGAACGATCGTGCGCCGGCGCGCGAAGGCGTCGAGATTTACAAGGACGGCAAGAAGATTGGCGTCGTCACCAGTGGTGGTTTTTCGCCGATCCTGAATGCGCCGATCTCCATCGGCTATGTTGAAGCGGATCACGCGGAAATCGGCACCGGCGTTGAGCTTATGATCCGCGGCCAAGCGCGCGCCGCAACTGTGACGCCGCTGCCGTTCGTGCCGCACCAATATTATCGCCCGAAGAAAGCTTGAGGGAAAAAGCCCATGACCAAACGCTACACCAAAGATCACGAGTGGGTTGAGCTGAACGGTGACATCGCCACTGTCGGCATCAGCACCTACGCCGCTGAGCAATTGGGCGACGTCGTTTACGCCGAGCTGCCGGACGCCGGCAAAAGCTTCAAGCAAGGCGACGACATGGCCGTCGTCGAAAGCGCGAAGACCGCTTCGGACGTTTACGCGCCGATCTCGGGCGAAGTGGTCGAAGCCAATGCCGAGATCAAAAGTGAGCAATGGCAGATCATCAACGACGCGCCGCAAGCCGGTGGCTGGTTCGTGAAACTGAAGATCGCCGACAAGAGCGAACTCGATAGCCTCATGGATCAGGCCGCCTACGACGACTACGTGAAGGGCCTCTACGTATCGGGTTATTTCTTGGCGCTGGCGGGTTCGCGCGGGCCTGAGGGGGGGATGGGGGACTCCGGGGGGAGCGCGGAGGCGAGGGGGGGGGGGACAGTTTGATGAGGCGAGATCATGCGTTACCTCCCACTGACTGACGTCGACCGCGAGCAAATGCTCAAGGTCATTGGCGCGAAGACCATCGACGAGCTTTTCGTTGATGTGCCGAAGGGCGCGTTGCTGAAAGACCTCGTCCCGCTGCCGAAGGCGCAGGGCGAGATTGAGGTGCATCGGCATCTGCAGCGTCTGGCGGAAAAGAACACGCCAGCGGGTCGCACGGCGTTCTTCCTGGGCGCGGGCGCTTATCGGCACCACGTGCCCGCCAGCGTTGATCACTTGATCCAGCGCAGTGAGTTTCTGACGGCCTACACGCCGTACCAGCCGGAAATCGCGCAGGGTACGCTGCAGGCGCTCTACGAATTCCAAAGCCAAGTCGCGCAATTGCTCGACATGGAGGTCGCCAACGCCTCGATGTACGATGGCTCCACCGGCTGCGCCGAAGCTGCGATGATGGCGGCGCGGGTCACGAAGCGGAAGAAGATCGTCTTCTCCGGCGGCGTGCATCCCCACTACGTCGATACGGCGCGCACGGCTTGCGAAGCGCTCGGGCTTGAGATTGTGGCGCTGCCTGCTGCGGTCGATGACGAAGCGGCGGTGACGAAAGAGCTCGGCGCCGATGTCGCGGCGGTGATCGTGCAATCGCCGAACGTGTTCGGCACGGTGACCGACCTCACGAAGATCGGGGAAGCTGCGCACGGCGCGGGCGCGCTGATGGTGGCGACGTTTACTGAGTGCGTCTCGTTCGGCCTGATTGAGCCCGCTGGCGCTTACGGGGCGGACATCGTCTGCGGCGAAGGCCAATCGATCGGAAACGCGCTGAACTTCGGCGGGCCGTACGTTGGTCTCTTCGCCGTCAAAGAAAAGTACATCCGCCAGATGCCAGGGCGCGTTGCGGGTGAAACGTTGGACGCCGACGGTAAGCGCGGCTTTGTGCTGACGCTCTCGACGCGCGAGCAACACATCCGCCGCGAAAAGGCGACGTCGAACATCTGCACGAATTCGGGCCTCTGCCAGCTGGCGTGGACGATCCACATGACGCTGCTGGGCGAGAGGGCTTGCGCCACCTCGCCACGCTCAATCACGAGAAGGCGATAGCGCTGGCGGATGCGCTCGACAAAGTCTCCGGCGTCGAAGTGCTGACCAAGCGCTACTTCAACGAGATCGCGGTGCTGCTGAAGAAACCAGCGCAAGAAGTTGTCGATAAGCTCGCGGATAAGGGCGTCATCGGCGGTGTCGCCATGAGTCGCCTGAATCCGAAGGCGGGCATGGACAACGTGCTCATCACCTGCGCCACCGAAATGAACACCGACGAAGACATCGCCGCTTATGCAGCGGCGCTGAAGGACGTGCTGCAATGATCACCGACACCACCTCCGGCAATCGCGGCCTTCTGCAAGCTGAGCCGCTGATTTTCGAAACTGGCCACGCCACCGGCGCTGGCGTCGATCTGCCTGCGCCGAAAGGCACGCCGAACAAGCTTGGCGGCCTCGGCCGCAAAGCGGCGCTCGATCTTCCGGGGCTCTCTGAGCCGGAGACGATGCGCCACTTCGTGCGCCTATCGCAGCGCAACTACGCGATCGACCTCGGTCTCTTCCCGCTGGGCTCGTGCACGATGAAGCACAATCCGCGCCTCAACGAGCGTGCGGCGCGCTTCGAGGGCTTTGCGGATCTGCATCCGCTGCAACCGACGTCGACGATCCAAGGCGCGCTCGAACTGATGGACGAGCTCGCCCATTGGCTTTGTACGTTGACCGGCATGCCGGCGGTTGCGCTTTCGCCGAAGGCCGGCGCGCACGGCGAAATGTGCGGGATGCTGGCGATCAAGGCGGCGCTCGCAGCGCGCGGCGAAGGCGACAAGCGCAAGCGCGTGCTCGTTCCTTCATCTGCGCACGGCACCAATCCGGCGACTGCCGCTGCTGCTGGTTTCACCGTCGACGAAATCCCGGCGCGCGACGATGGCCGCGTTCACCTCGATGACGTGAAGGCCAAGCTCGGGCCCGACGTGGCCGCGATTATGATCACCAATCCGAACACGTGCGGGTTGTTCGAGCCGGAGATCAAAAACATCGCCGACGCGATCCACAGCGCCGGCGCGTACTTCTATTGCGACGGCGCCAACTACAACGCCATCGTCGGCAAGGTGCGTCCGGGCGATCTCGGCGTCGATGCGATGCACATCAACCTGCACAAGACATTCTCCACCCCGCACGGCGGCGGCGGTCCTGGCGCGGGCCCGACCGTGCTCTCTGCCGCGCTCGCGCCATTCGCGCCAGTGCCGCACATCGTGTTGCGCGGCGAAACGCGGGAACTGCGTGAACACATGGCTGGCACGCAAGCCTTCGGCCGCATGTGCGCCTTCCACGGCCAGATGGGCATGTTCACGCGCGCTGGCCTACATGATGAGCCACGGCAGCGATGGCCTGCGGCAAGTCGCCGAAGATGCGGTGCTGAACGCCAATTATCTCCTCGCGCGCCTCAAGCCGCATTTCAGCGCGCCGTTCGGCGACAGGCCCTGCATGCACGAAGTGCTGCTCGACGATTCATCGATCAAGCCGAAGGGCGTCGAGACGATCGATGTCGCCAAGGCGCTGCTCGATGAAGGCTATCACCCGTTCACGACGTACTTCCCGATGGTCGTCCATGGCGCGATGCTGATCGAGCCGACGGAAACCGAACCCAAGCGCGAACTCGACCGCTTCGCCGACGTCATGATCGCGCTCGCGGAGCGCGTGAAGGCCGGCGAAGTCGAGTTCTTCAAGCAAGCGCCGAAGCTGACGCCAATGCGCCGCTTGGACGACACACGCGCAGCGCGTCAGCCGAAACTACGCTGGCGGCGCGGTCAGAATGATGCTGGTGCGAAGGTTGCGGCGGAGTGATCAACCGGCGTTCGCGCTGAGCGCCGCCACGATCACGATTGCACCGGTCGCCGCCATAAGCAGAGCGGCGCTTGCACGCACATAGGAGAGCGGCACAAATCGCGTCGCCGTTTCGCCGAGCAGCACGGCTGGAACGTTCGCCAGCATCATGCCGATGGTCGTGCCGGTGGTAACCAGAGCGATATCGTGGAAGCGAGCCGCGAGAAGCGAGGTCGCGATCTGCGTCTTGTCGCCGATCTCGACGAAGAAGAAGGCGATCAGAGTGGTGAGGAAGACGCCACCGGCATTGGTGCTACCTGCGCGATCGTCTTCCTTGTCGGGAATAAGCGCCCAAGCAGCCATGAGGATGAATGCGGCGCCAACGATGAGCTGGAAGGTTTGGCCAGTGAGCCATTGCGCGATGAAGTACCCGAGTGTTGCGGCGGCGGCGTGGTTGAGCAGCGTCGCGCAGAGAATGCCGAGGATGATCGGGACAGGCGCCCGAAATCTTGCGGCGAGCACGATCGCGAGCAATTGGGTCTTGTCGCCGATCTCCGCGATCGCGACGAGCCCGGCTGAGGTGAAAAGCGCTTCCATGATGAACTTCCGGGGCCTGCTTTGACACGACGACGCGTGCGCCCAAGCGGCCCTCGCTTGGATGCTGCATCGTCGGTCTCGCCAAGTGGATCGTATGATCCGCCGCCTGCGCCATGCTGTTGCCAGCAAGTATGTTGACGCGGGCGCCGCTGAACGTTGCGGCCGGCTACTCCCCGAGAACGAAGGCTACATAGGGTTGAGCGCGATGCGCGTCAAACGTGCGAGACATTCGCAGTTCGCGGATGCTGTCGAGTTGGTGATCGGCGAAGCGATGCGTCTTGAACATCAGGCCGTAGCTTTCCGGCGCGCGGCGATCACCGCGATAAGCGCGATGAGACCTGGCACGGCTTGGATGTAGATGATGCTGATCTTGGCGGTGAGGCCGCCATAGATTCCGGCCGCGATCACGCAGAGCAGGAAGAATATCATGAAGTCGCGCGAGACGCGGATCGCGCCCCAGAGCAGGCCGATCGCGAGGAAGCCGTTGTAGAGGCCTTGGTTCGCCGCGAGCACTGCAGTCTGGTCGGCGTATTCCGGCGTCATGGCGAAGACGCGCTGGCCGATCGTGCCGGTCCAGAGAAACATCTCCAGCACCAAAAAGCTGAAGTGCAAAAAGAAGAACGGGCCGGAGCTTAGCTCCGGCCCGTCAATCTTGTCTCGCGATGAGTTTCGCTCTGTTGAGCGACTAGCCGAACTTGCGCTTCAGATCGGCCGCGCCGTCTTGAACCAAGCCCGCTTGAGCGGCGTCGCTCATGCGGTCGCGGATCATCTTCTCGGCGGCGGCGATTGCAGCTTCAGCAGCGGCGGCGCGGACTTCGTCCGCGGCCTTGGTGCCGGCTGCTGCGATGCGGTCGTTGGCCTGCTGTTCGCGGCGAGCCATAGCGGCTTGCATCGAAGCGCGGGTTTCTTCAGCGACCAGTGCGGCTTGCTCCTTGGCGTTCGCGACGATTTCCTTGGCTTCGGCCTCGGCTGCCGCTTGCTTCGCGGTGTAGTCCGCGTGGAGCTTTTCAGCTTCCTCGCGGAGACGACGCGCCTCGTGCAGTTCCTTGGCGATCTCATTCGAACGCGCGTCGAGCGCGCCGAGGATCATCGCCGGAACTTTCAGCCAGATCATCAGAATGAAGAACGCCGAGAACGCGACGAACGCGAAAAACGTAGCATCAAAGTGCATCACGCTTCTCCCGCAACGCGTTGACGCGGTGCGCTAGCGTTCGCCGGCGCGAACTTGTCGGCGATGTCGCGCGCGAGCGCTTCAGCGATGCCCGGCACTTCCGCCAGCGCCTTCTTGCGCTCGGCATCGACCTTGGCTTCCGCTTCTTCGATCTTCTTGGTCAGGCGTTGCTCCGCCGCTTCCTGTTCCGCCGTCAGCTTCGCAGTGACGTCGGCGCGGGCAGCGTCGACCAGAGCCCGTGCATCTGCACGGGCCTTGGCGACGGCCTTTTCCATGTCGACGCGCGCCTGTTCGGCCGCCGCGCTTTTCTGCGCAGCTTCGTCCAGATCGCTTTTGATCGTGCCGGCGCGCTTGGCGAGCACCGCAGTGATCTGCGGCAGCACAACGCGCGACAACGCAAATAAAGCGCAGCGAACGTGACGACGAACCAGAAGAGCTGGCTCGCGAACATCGTAGCGTCGAACGGCGGGAAGGCGCCGCCTTCGGCGCCGCCGTGCGCTGCCGCGGCATCAGCGCCATGCGCTGCTTCCGTTGCGTGTTCGACAGTAGTTGCGTGAGGCGTCGCCGCCATTGGTTTAGCCTTTGGCTTAGGTGAACATCAGCAGGAGCGCGATCAGCAGCGAGAAGATGCCGAGCGCTTCGGTCACGGCGAAGCCGAAGATCAGGTTGCCGAATTGCTTCGGGGCTTCCGACGGATTGCGCAGCGCGCCCTGCAGGAAGTTACCGAAGATGATGCCCACGCCGATGCCGGCGCCGCCCATGCCAATAGCCGCAATACCGGCCCCGATCATTTTCGCTGCTTCAACGTCCATAAGTCTCTCTCCAGTTTTCTCTTTGCGATGGCCGCTTAGTGGCCAGGGTGAAGGGCGTCGTTCAGGTAGATGCAGGTCAGCAGCGCAAACACGTACGCCTGCAGGAACGCAACCAGGAATTCGAGCGCGTAGAGCGCCACGGTCATCGTGAGCGGCAGAACCGAACCAAGGATCCAGATGCCGCCAGCGGCGGCCATCATCGGGACGAAGCCGGCGAACACCTTCAGACCAAGTGGCCCGCAAGCACGTTCGCCCACAGACGAACAGCGTGTGAAAGCGGACGCGAGAAGAACGAGATGATCTCGATGGATCACGACGAACCACAAAACGTACCAAGGCACGCCGGACGGCACGAACAGCTTCAAGAACTTGAAGCCGTTCTTCGCGATACCAACGGTGATGACCGTGAAGAACACCATCAGCGCCATCGTCGCGGTGATGATGATCTGGCTGGTCGGGGTGAAGAAGTACGGGAACATGCCCAGCATGTTCGCGGCGAAGATGAAGAGGAAGAGCGTGAACACGAACGGGAAGAAGCGCTTCACGCCTTCCTCGCCGGCGGCGTCCTTCACCATCGAATGGATAAAGCTGTAGGCGCCTTCAGCCACGACTTGCGCGCGGCCCGGTACTACGGCGGCGGGACGCATCGCCGCCCACATGAAGCCACCGGCGAGAACCACGCCAGCCGCCATGAAGATGGTCGCGTTCGTGATGGTCGCGTCAAGCGCGCCGTTGAGCGGGTCGCTGACGTTGTTGACGTGGAACTGGTGGATCGGGTCGTTCGACAAAACTCAAATCCTCAATCGTCGTCGTCCGGGATGGACGGCGCGTTCGGGTCCGGCGGATTGGCCTTGTTGAACGACTGCGCCACGCGCACGACGTTCACAACGCCGGCCGCAAACCCCAGCCTAAAGCCGATGCCTAAGCCCCACCAGGTGAGCTGTGGAGAAAGTAATCCGCCCCATACCCGAGCAATGCCCCGACAATAATCGCCGCGCCGAACTCTCCGCCGAACCGCATCGCGAGCGATGCCGGGCTCTGGGCCGGAGCGTTTTTCGAGGCGCCTTCGCCCCTGGCTTTGGCTACGCGCCGGCGCAGGTTAGAAAGGTCGTCCTCGGGCGGTTTTTTATCAGCCATTGAACGGTCCACGCGCCCCCTAAAGATCGAGGACGGGGGGCGACTCATATTGAGCACCCCCCGTTCGCGCGCGCGGAAACTAGCAGGGGTCGCGCGAGGGTCAAGGAAGCCGCGTGCGACATTTGCTGCGGTTTTGGAGCGCCGGCGCACGACCGCCCTGCGAAACTGGAGGGGCGTTGGTTTCCCCGCCTTCGACAGGCTCAGGCTGACGCTGGTGGCTGGTCAGCCCGCTGCACGGCGCGTCACCCTGAGCTTGTCGAAGGGCGACGCCACCGGCGTGAATATCGGAGTTAGAACGTGCCGCTGAGCTGGAGAATGAACCAGGGCGCTTGGGCGAACTCGCGCTGGCGATAGTCGCGCGAGGTGTTGATGCCGTTGCGGCCGAGCGACTGAAGTCCCGGCGTGCCCAAGTCTCCATCTTGGTCGAAGAAGCGCCGGTCGCGATAAACGGTGCCATCGAAGAGGTTCGCGGCGATCGCGGTGAGCTTCATCCCATGCGGCAGCGCGGTCGTTTCAACGGTGAGGTCTACCCAGGGGCCTTCTTCGCTCGTGTCGATCTCATTGAAACGATAGGCCTGAACTTCGCCTTCCTTGAAGACGCTGATGTTCCAGGCGATCTGCAGATCCGGCAGATCCTGGCGGAAGTTCACCTCGATCTGCGATTCCGGCCTGTAGGAGAAGATGCGCGGTTGATTGGTCAGCGGATCGGTGACTTCGGTGTCCCAGAGATAGCCGGAGATCGTCAGACGTCCGCCTTCGATGAAGGAGACCGGCGTCGAGAAGTTCACATCGAGGCTCGTGGCTTCGCCGTCACCCAGATTGCCTGGCGCGTCGTAACCGGCGGCAGGAATGTAGACGACGTCTGTGACGTCGCTGATCTGGTGTTGCGTCAGCGTCAGGCCGAGCGCTGCGCCGCCAGGGAAGTGCAAGTCGGCGCCGAGTTCGTAGCGCCAATCCGTTTGCGGCACGAGATCGGGGTTGCCGCCAGAGATGATGGCGTCAGCCGTCGCTGCAGCCGAGACGAAATCACCGAAATCGAGCTGGCTCACATCGCGATAGACGCGGAAGCGCAATTGGTTGTTGCCCGCGAACGTGCGCGTGATCTGCACGGAGGGCTTCCAGAAGGCGAGATCGACGGTCTGGTTACTGTCGCCGGTGAAGGTCAGCGTTGAGGTTTCCCAGTTCAGACGGGTCTCGACTGACCATTGGTCGTTTGGCCGCCAGGTGTGCGAGGCAAACAATTCGGCGCGCTCTTCTTCAACGAGCACGTTGGCGTTGTCGAAAGTGGGCGGTGCGAACGAGCCCTCTAGATCCAAGCGCTGATCCAGCGAATTGAATGCGCCTTCAGCGCCGAACTCAATGCGATGGTGTGTGCCGAGTGAGCGCGACAGGCTGATGCGCGCGATGGACTCGCCTGATTCCTGGCGAATGTCCTGGAAGAAGTCGCCGTCGAAGGCGCCCAGGCCGTTGAGGAAGAGATCGTTCTCGTCGCTCTCGTAGTTGCTGCGGTTGATGAGGCCGATAAGCGCGAGTGACCATGGCCCGACATCGCGGTCGTAGTTGACGCCGAACTCGTAGCCGCGGTTTTGCTCGGTAATATCCTGCAACAGCGCGCTGTCGGGGGTATCGAGCGCATCGAAGAAATAATAATCGTTGTCGGCGTTGAATCGATTTGCGTTCAATTGTCCATTGACGCTGAGGCGTCCGCCCCAGAGCGGAAAGGCGAGGCTGCCGGTTATGGAAGCTTCGCGGAAATCGCGCGGCGAAGGCGTTTCGGCGCGGCCGGTGTAAACGTCGCCCGGCTCATCGTAGAATAAGCGCCAGCCCGGCAGATCGCGATATTGCGAGAAGATTGATCCAGCGATGCTGTATTCGACGTTGCCATTGCGGCCGCTGTACGAGACTTCGCCACGCGGGGCAGGCACGCCGCGCGATGTGAGTTCAAAGCCGCCGGAATAGACGCCGCTGCCAGCAGATTCTGTGCGCACGACGTTGAGCAATGTCGACTGGCCCGATGCGTCGCCGGCGACTGCAGCGCCGCGCAAAATTTCGAGGCGCACGACTTGGCTCGCGGGAATGCGCGAAAGAATGCCGCCGACACCTTGGCTCTTGGTGCTGGGGCGAACGCCGTCGATCAGCACATTGCCGACAGCGCCGGAAAATCCGCGGCGATCTTCGCCGCCATCAAGGGAAAATCCGGGGATCTGGCTGACCATGTCGAGCGCGGTCTGCGGATTGAACTGGGCGAACTGCGCCGCCTCGTAAATCACGCGATCCGCTTGCGAGGAGGTGGGCGTAACCGCTCTTTCGCTTGTCGGTGTAGGTGTTGGCGGCGCTTCTTGCGCGTACGCGACGCCGGTCAAAGCCAGCGCCGAGACCATCATACGGCCAAGCATTTCTACTCCCCTCCCGTCGCCGTCTCCCGCGGCGTGCGGCTTCGCGCACTAGCGCTGCTGCATGTTTCAAGATGATTGCAGCGTGTTTCTTGGAGGCGACTAGGGCGGACTTTTTCGAGGCAAATGCAGCGGGTTGCGACGAAGCGGCCACAGTGCGCGACGGCTGAAATGCGAAAGCGCCGCTGGGGGTGAACCCAACGGCGCTCCGTAGTTTTGGAAGTTGAAGAAAGTTACTTCTTCTTCTTCGCCTTGGCTTTGGTTTTCGCGCCAGACTTGGCAACCTTCGCCGTTTTCTTTTTCGCAGCCATAGTATCAACCTCCCCTAACATTGGGATGCATAAAGTTCTGCGTCGATTCTCTAAATTGTAAATGACTGCGGACGAACTAGCCGCCGCCGACGGTCAAGCCGGTGATGTAGAGTGTTGGTTGTCCAACGCCGACTGGCACGCTCTGTCCGGCTTTGCCGCAGGTGCCGACTCCTTCGTCGAGTTTGAGATCGTTGCCGATCATCGTCACGCGCGTGAGCGCACTCGGACCATCGCCAATCAGCGTCGCGCCTTTGATCGGATATTTGATCTTTCCGTCTTCGACAAAGTACGCCTCGGTGCATTGGAAAACGAACTTGCCGGAGGTGATGTCGACCTGTCCGCCCCCGAAATTAACCGCGTAAACGCCGCGCTTCAGCGAACGCAGGATCTCTTCTGGGTCGCGTTCACCGGCGGTCATGAAGGTGTTGGTCATGCGCGGCATCGGCCGGTGCGCGTAGCTTTCACGGCGGCCCGAACCGGTCGGCGCAACGCCAGTGAGTCGCGCGTTCAAGCGATCCTGCAGATAGCCTTTGAGGATGCCGTCTTCGATCAGAACGGTACGTTGAGTCGGCGTGCCTTCGTCGTCGATCGTTAGCGAGCCGCGACGATTTTCGAGCGTGCCGTCATCCACAACTGTTACACCGGGCGCTGCGACGCGTTGTCCGATCATGCCGGAAAAAGCGCTGGTGCCTTTGCGGTTGAAGTCGCCTTCAAGTCCGTGGCCGACCGCTTCGTGCAGCAACACGCCGGGCCAACCTGGGCCGAGCACAACATCCATCTCGCCGGCAGGCGCAGGTTCGGCGTCGAGATTGACCAGCGCGATTCGCAGCGCTTCGTCGGCCAACGCTTTCCACCGCTCGGGCGAAATGAACACCTCATAGGGTTCGCGCCCGCCGGCGCCGGCCGAGCCAGATTCACGGCGGCCATCGCGCTCGACGGTGATCGAGACGTTCACGCGCACCAGCGGGCGGTGGTCGGTGAGCCTTGCCCCATCGGGGCGCAGAATGGTGAGCCCCCGGCGCGCGCCGGCGAGCGTCGCGGCGACCTGAACCACGCGCGGGTCTTTGGCCCGGCAATAGGCGTCGATCTCGGCCAGGAGATTGGTTTTGTCGGTGAAAGAGGGCGCTTCGATCGGGTCGAAGTCGGCGTAGAGTTGGCGGTTCACCTTGGCCGGGCTGACGTCGAGCGTGCCCGAGTGTCCCATCTTCACGGCGGCGGCCGCTTCGGCGGCGCGTGAAACGGCGTCCGTCTCCAGCACGCTGGCGTGGCCGTAGCCGGCGCGCTCGCCGGCGACGACGCGCAGGCCGAAGCCTTGGGTGGCGTCGAAGGAGGCCGATTTCAGCCGGCCGTCATCCCAATAGAAGCTCTCGGCCCGGGTATCCTCAGCGAAGATTTCGCCGTCATCGGCGCCCTTGGCGGCGTCCGCGAGGATGCGCGCAGCGGCATCCCAATCCATTTCGGCGGCATGTTCGGGGGTTGCGGAAGCCCATCGGCCATGTCGCGTTCGTCTCCGGGAGAATTACGTCCGGTCTATATAGGCCTGGAGTCGCGGCCGCGCCGTAGCCGGAACGGTCGAAAGCTGAAGTCGCTGATTTTACTGGCGTCGGTGCCGGTCTGGACGGCCGCCAAATGATCGCGGCGCTGACGGGCAAAACGCTGGAGTTCGGCGTTGGCCGGGCCCCAATCGGGCTAGATCTCCAAGGCGGTATTATAATCCTCGTAGGCGCCCCGGAGGTCGCCCAGGCCTCGCGCGCCGCGCCTCGGTTGAAATAGGCCTTGTAGGGCTCCTGCACGCCGAGCCCGAGCGCTTCGGTGAAGGCGGCGATGGCGGGGCCATAGCTGGCGCAGCTGCACCAGCACCGCGCCGCGATTCAGGTGCGCCTCGGGGTGGCGGCGGTCGAGGCGAATGACCGCGTCGAAAGTCGGCCAGCGCCGGTTCGTTCTGCTGGCGGCGCATATGGGTGACGCCGCGATTGATCAGCAGCTGGATTTCCGTCGCCTGCGTCGATGTGGCGGTAATTCAGCGCTTGGGTGCATCCTTGATCGTTTCGGTCCGAGGTATCGCCACGCACCACCTGCTTCGCTGCAGCGGCGGGCATTCGCGTCGCGCCCAACGACGGTAACGGCGCGGGGATCGCTGCGTTGCGCGAAGCATGCGGGCGCGAAAATGACGCGCGCCGCGGCGAAGAGCCGCGAGCGCCAGAATCGCCAACGAGAAGCGCCTTGGAAGCCAAGCGCGGCTCATGCTAGCACCCCACCCGGTTGGAGACTTACAAAGCAGCAAGGCGCGGTCGAATGCCGCGCCCGGCGAGTATAGGCGTCAGCTTCGGCGCGCGCCATACCGGCGCTGAATCTCGAGGAGGAGAACTGCGTGAAGCGAGGGGCTTGGATCGCAAGCATCGCCGCTGGTGCGATGTCATTTGCGGGCGCTGCACACGCGACGACACCGCTGCGCGAGGGGCAGCCGACTCCAGGTGCTGTGCACCTGCAGCCTGCGGCTACGGAAATTATGCGTGAGATCACTGCGTTTCACGATTTTCTCCTGTGGATCATCGTCGCGATCTCCGTGTTCGTCGCCGCACTCTTGTTGTGGGTCATGGTGCGCTACAACCGCCGCGCCAATCCGACGCCGAAAAATTCACGCACAACATGCTTGGTGGAAGTCATCTGGACGGTCGTGCCCGTTCTTATCCTGGTGGTCATCGCGTGGAAGTCCTTCCCGCTGATCTACAGAGAAGAACGTATCCCAGACCAAGCTGAACTGACACTGAAGGTCACCGGCAATTCCTGGTTCTGGAATTTCGAATATCCCGACGCTGGTGTCACGATTGCGGCGAACTTGCTGCCTGAAGAGGATGCGCGCGCGTCTGGCCGTCCATATCTCTTGGCGACGACTGCGCCGCTGCTGGTGCCTGTCGACACCACTGTTCGCGTGCTCGTGACGTCGAACGACGTGATCCACGCCTTCGCGGTGCCGGCGTTCGGCGTGAAGGAAGATGCGATCCAAGGCCGCGTGAACGAGACGTGGTTCAACGTTGATCGTCCTGGCATCTATTATGGTCAGTGCTCTGAACTCTGCGGCATCAATCACGCATACATGCCGATCGAAATTCACGCGGTGAGCCGCGAAGAATTCAATCCATGGATCGCAGCGCAAGGCGGGCACGATCGCTTCCGCCGAACCGGCGGCGACACCTGCCGCGGGCGAAACGCCGGCCACGCCGCCGCCTGAACAACGACACGGCCGCTGCGCCGTCGACCACGACGCGCTGAGGAGCAAGGGAACTATGACGCGCGAAGCTGCTCACGCCGCGGATCATCACGAAGATCACCGCCCCAGCCTCTATGATTGGAAGCGCTGGGTCTATTCGACCAACCACAAGGACATCGGCACGATGTACCTTATCTTCGCGATCATCGCGGGCCTCATCGGTGGCGCACTTTCCGGCTTCATCCGCTGGGAATTGGCCGAGCCGGGCGTTCAGGTGTTCACCGAGGGCTCGATCCTCGCCAACATGCTCGGCATGGACTCGAACCACTCCTACAATGTGGTCGTGACCATGCACGGCCTGATCATGATCTTCTTCATGGTCATGCCCGCGATGATCGGCGGCTTCGGCAATTGGTTCGTGCCTTTCATGATCGGTGCGCCGGACATGGCGTTCCCGCGCATGAACAACATCTCGTTCTGGCTGCTGCCGGCTTCGTTCACGCTGGCGCTGATCTCGATGTTGGTGCCGGGTAACGGCGAATGGGCCGGCTTCGGCGGCGGTTGGACGCTTTATGCGCCGCTCTCAACATCGATGGCGCACCACGGCGGCCCGTCGATGGACTTCCTGATCCTCTCGCTGCACATCGCGGGCGCGAGCTCGATCCTGGGCGCCATCAACTTCATCACCACGATCTTCAACATGCGCGCGCCGGGCATGACGCTGCACCGTATGCCGCTGTTTGTGTGGTCGATCCTGGTCACGGTGTGGCTGCTCGTTCTTTCGCTGCCGGTTCTCGCCGGCGCGCTGACGATGCTGCTGACCGACCGCAACTTCGGCACGCAATTCTTCGAACCGGCCGGCGGCGGCGACCCCGTCATGTACCAGCACTTGTTCTGGTTCTTCGGTCACCCGGAAGTTTACATTCTCATTCTGCCGGGCTTCGGCATGATCTCGCAGATCGTCTCGACGTTCTCCCGCAAGCCTGTGTTCGGCTATCTCGGCATGGCCTACGCGATGGTCTCCATCGGTGTGATCGGCTTCGTCGTGTGGGCGCACCACATGTACACGGTGGGCATGGGGCTTGATCTTGAGGCCTACTTCATCGCCGCCACGATGGTCATCGCGGTGCCAACGGGCATCAAGATATTCTCGTGGATCGCCACGATGTGGGGCGGCTCGATCGAGTTTAAGTGCCGATGCTGTGGGCGATCGGCTTCATCTTCCTGTTCACGGTCGGCGGCGTCACTGGCGTCGTGCTCGCGAACTCGGGCATCGATACCGCGCTGCACGACACGTATTACGTGGTCGCGCACTTCCACTACGTGCTCTCGCTCGGCGCCGTGTTCGGCATCTTCGCTGGCTTCTACTATTGGATCCCGAAGATGAGCGGCTATCGCTACAACGGCTTCCTCGGCGGCTTGCACTTCTGGCTGATGTTCGTCGGCGTGAACGTGATCTTCTTCCCGCAGCACTTCTTGGGTCTCCAAGGCATGCCGCGCCGCTACATCGATTACCCGGAAGCCTTCACCTACTGGAACCAGATTTCGTCGATCGGCTACCTGATAACGGCTGTCGGCGTGCTGATCTTCCTGATCATGCTGGCTGAGATGTTCATCGTGCGCCGTAAGGCCGGCGCCAATCCGTGGGGTGAGGGCGCGACCACGCTCGAATGGACGCTCTCGTCGCCGCCGCCCTTCCACCAGTTCAACGAACTCCCGGTGATTAAGCCGGATACACATCACTGAGAGGAGTGACGTGGCCGACGTCAGCTTCACGCACGAACGCACAGCCAGCGCGAGCGACTATCTCGCGCTGCTGAAGCCGCGCGTGATGTCGTTGGTCGTGTTCACCGGGCTCGTCGGTTACATGGCCGCGCCTGGCCTGGGCGACTTCGTGCTGGGCTTTGCCGCGATCCTCTCGATCGCGGTCGCGGCTGGCGCTTCGGGCGCGCTGAACATGTGGTTCGATAGCGATATCGACGCTGTGATGAGCCGCACGCTGCATGCGTCCAATCCCCGCCGGCCGGGTGCCGCGCGAGGAAGCGCTGATGCTCGGGCTGACGCTCTCGATGCTTAGCGTCGTGACGATGCTGCTCGCGGCCAATGTGTTGGCGGCGGCGCTGCTCGCGTTCACGATCTTCTTCTACGCCGTCGTTTATACGATGTGGCTGAAGCGCTCGACGCCGCAGAACATTGTCATTGGGGGGCTCGCTGGCGCGTTGCCGCCGGCGATCGCATGGGCGGCGAAGACGGGGTCGCTCGGCATCGATCCGGTGCTGCTTGTGGCCATCATCTTCTTCTGGACGCCGCCGCACTTCTGGGCGCTGTCACTGCTGCAGAAGAACGACTACGCCGCCGCGCGCGTGCCGATGCTGCCGGTGACGCACGGCGCCAAGGCGACCCGCATCCAGATTTTCGGCTACTCGTTGTTGCTCGCGCCGCTTGCGGTCGCGCCGGTGTTCACTGGGCTCGGCGGCATGATCTATGGCTCGATCGCGGTGTTCGGCGGCGCGTTCTTTGTGTTTCTCGCTGGCCGCGTGCTGATGTCGCGCGCGGGCGAGGGCGTGCCGGCTGAAGATAAGCGCGCGCGCGATCTCTTCGGCTTCTCGATCCTTTATCTCTTCGCGTTGTTTGCCGCGATCCTCATCGAACGAGGGCTTCGCATGAACGAGAGCTCTTGACGCCGGAAGAACTGAAGGCGCGCAACCGCCGCAATCTTGGCTTGCGCTCGCGATCGGCGCGTTCATCGTGCTCGTGTTCTTGATCACCGATGGTGAAGATCGAGAGCGGCATCGTGGCAGGTGCGTCATGAGCGCCGGAAAAGCCCAAGCGCCAAACGCGCACGGCGCTCATCGCCGGCGCGGTCGTGCGTGGCATGACCGGCATGGCCTCCGCCGCCGTGCCGCTCTACGACGCGTTCTGCCAAATGACCGGCTACGGCGGCACCACGCAAGAAGCGCAAGCCGCGCCCAATCAAATTCTCGATCGCCGCATCGAAGTGCGCTTCGACGCCAACCATTCGCCCGATCTGCCGGTCGAGTTCGCGCCGAAGCAATCGTCGGAGCGTCTGCGCATCGGCGAAACCGGCCTTGCGTTCTACCGCGTCCGCAACACGTCGGATGAACCGGTGGTGGCGCGCGCGACCTACAACGTCACGCCGCATATCGCGGGCCAGTATTTTGCGAAGCTCGAGTGCTTCTGCTTCACCGACCGCGTGATCGCGCCGGGCGCAGAAGCCGATCTTCCAGTCGTGTTCTTTGTGGATCCGGAAATCGTCAACGATCCGGATACACGCGACATCACCACACTAACTTTATCTTACACCTTCTTCCGCTCTACCTCGCCTGAAGCACCTGGCGGCTAATGGATTGCTGTGCCGGGCGGCAAGCGCAGGCAAAGGCGCATGAGGGATCAAATGGCGCACGGCGAAGTCAAACACGACTATCACTTGGTCAATCCGAGCCCGTGGCCGTTCGTGGCTTCGGTCGGCGCGCTGGTCGCGGCCGTCGGCGCGGTCGTGCTGATGAAGGGGCTGTCGGCGAACGAAGGCGATTTCTTCTTCGGCAAAGGCCATTGGAAGCTCTTCGCCATCGGCATGCGGGTCCCTCATCCTCACCTGCTTCGGCTGGTGGGGCGACGTGATCAAGGAAAGCCGCAAGGGCGATCACACGCCGGTCGTCGATATCGGCCTGCGCTACGGGATGATCCTCTTCATCGCGTCGGAAGTGATGTTCTTCGTCGCTTGGTTCTGGATGTTCTTCGAACTGGCGATCGATCACGGCCACCGCGCCGATTGGGTCGTGCCGACTTGGGATGAAGCGACCACCGCCGCTTGGGCCAATTGGCCGCCGCCGCACGTCGATACGTTCGATCCTTTCCATCTGCCGCTGATCAACACGCTCATCCTGCTGCTCTCGGGCACGACGGTCACGTGGGCGCACCACGCGCTGCAAACCGGCGATCGTAACGGCGCACGCAACGGCCTCATCCTCACCGTGCTGCTGGGCATCCTGTTCAGCTACATCCAGTTCGGCGTTGAGTATCCCGAAGCGGGCTTTGCCTTTGGCAATCAAGGCGACGTCACCAACGCCACCGTCTATGGCGCGTCGTTCTTCATGGCGACGGGCTTCCACGGCTTCCACGTCGTCATCGGCACCATCTTCCTCGCTGTGTGTTTGCTGCGCCTGATGGGTGGGCAGTTCACGCCGCAGAAGCACTTCGGTCTCGAAGCGGCGGCTTGGTACTGGCACTTCGTTGACGTGGTGTGGCTCTTCCTCTTCACGTTCGTCTACGTGATGCCATACCTCACGATGCAGAATTGACCCTCCCGGGGCTGGAGCCAGAACCGGGACCCAGGGGCCGCGGCTCCTTGGGCCGCGGGGCTCGCGCGATCCCGGAATGACGAACCAATGCCGGCGCCCAACCTTTACTGGCTCGTGCTTGCCGCAATGCGGGCAGGGCGTGTTCAGCGGCTATCTGCGTTTGCGCGACACTGTGCGCGGCATGCGGCGCCGATTTCAAAAGCGCTGACGCGGGCGACGGGCCGGCCGTGTTCGTGATCTTGATCGTCGGCGCCATTGTCGCGCCGCTGCTGATCATCCTGCAGTTTGGGCTCGAACTCCCGGGCAGGCTTGCGCTCGGCATCACGATCGTGCGCGGTCGTGCTGTGTTTGGCGCTTCCTGCCGCCGTTCAAGGCGACGCTGTTTGCGCTTCAATGGAAACACAAGGCGCGCGAAGCCACCCACGAGGACATGGAATGATCCAGTTCCGCCCGCTGCCGCTGATGTCGTTGTTCTCGATCATCGCGTTCGCGATCTTGGTCGCGTTCGGCCGTTGGCAATGGGAAAAGTACGAGACCAAAATGGCGCTGCGCTGAAGAGCCGGTCGCACAAATGACGATCGGAGGATTACCAGCCGATCGAAGGCGGCATTCAGTTCGTCTATGGCGTCCGGCCCGACACGCGCGAGCAGGGCTGGCGCGTGTTCGCGCCGGTCCAAGAAGGCGACAACGCCTCTTCGTCGATCGCGATTTCTTCGCCGGCGAGGAGCCGCCGAGCCCGGACGAAGTGCGCTTCCCGCCTCGCTGCGCTTCGGCGCGCCGATCATCGGCGCTTCGATTCGCCCCGGAACCGCCCGGCCCCTTCATCTCGCCGCCGCGCCCATTGGTGCGGCGCTGGTTCGCCGTCGATCTGCCGGCGATGGGCCGCAACGCGGGCCTTGAGAACGTCGCCGATTACTACGTCGCCAACGCCTATGTCGGCGCCGACGGCCGCGCTACGCCCAACCCGTTCGCGCTCGCCCCCGGCGCCGATGCGCTGCCGCCCGCGCGCCACATGGGCTATGCGATCACCTGGTACGGCCTCGCGCTGGTGCTGCTCGTGATCTATTTCGCGTATCATGGCAGCGTAGGGCGGCTTGCGCTTAAGCCGCCACGCCAACGCGAAGACTGATGCGCTACATCTCCACCCGCGGCCAAGCGCCGGCTGTTTCGTTCCTCGACGCTGCGCTCGCAGGCATGGCGCCCGATGGCGGGCTCTATGTGCCGGAGAGCTGGCCGGCGCTGGTCTGGTTGCGGGCCACCGTGCGCACGGACGTTGCGAGCAGTGACCTTCAAACTCGCGGCGCAGGGTTCGCCGCCGGCGAAGCGCTCGACGTTGTCGGGTGAAGCAACGAGCGCATCGACGCGCGATGGGGGCTCGCACGCAACGTCTGCCCCTTCCGACGGCTGGCGCCGTGCGTCACCCCCTGGCTCAACAGGGTTCCGGCAATTGGATGCTCGAGCTTTTTCACGGCCCCTCGCTCTCGTTCAAAGACGTCGCGATGCAATTCATCGCGCCGCTCTACGACCTCGCGCTTGCAGCGAGAGGGGGCGGCGAACCGTCTGTTTGCGCGACTCGGGGATACCGGCGGCGCCTGCAGTTGAGGCGCTCAAGAAGAGCGAGCACGTCGATCTAGTCGTGCTGTTGCCAAAGGGACGCGTTTCTGAGGTTCAGCGCCGCTTTATGACGGCGGCCGGCGCCCAAAATGTCCACGCCATCGAGATCGACGGTGATTTCGACGCTTGCCAAGCGATCGTCAAAGCGATGTTCGCGGATCACCGATTTTGCCGCGCGCGCGCGCTTGTCGGGCGTCAATTCGATCAATTGGGCGCGGATCGTTGCGCAATCCGTTTATTTCCACGTCGCATCGCAGATCTTGTGCGCGCATGGGCCGGTGAGGTTTGTCGTGCCCACGGGCAATTTTGGCGACGCCTACTCCGGGTTGGGTCGCTAAGCAAATGGGCGCGCCGATCGGCGCATTATGCTCGCGACCAACGCAAACGATATTCTTGTCGCGCGCTTAACACCGGGCGATACGAGCGCGTGCGCGCATTCGCAGGCGACGCTTTCGCCGGCGATGGACATTCAGGTCGCGCCAAATTTCGAGCGCATCTTGTTCGAAGCGCTGGATCGGGATGGCGACCATTTTCGCCGGCTGTTCGCAATTCGCGCAGTCCGGCGGGTTCGACATCCCGCCGAGCGGCGCTAGATTCTGCGTGAGCATTTTGCCGGTTGGCGTCATGACGCACGAACCAGGGACGAACATGGGAGCACCTACGAGGACAGCTGACCTCTGGTGTCCGCACACCGCCGTCGGTCGCCGACGCCGGCAATGGAGTTCGACATCGCCCTGCTGGATTTGCCCGGCGTCCTCGCCACAGCGCACCCTGCGAAATTCCCGGAAACGGTGGAGCGCGCCACCGGCGTGCGTCCCGAACTCCCCGCCAAGTGCGCCGATCTCTTTCAGCGCAGTGAAAAATTTGACTCTCTGCCCGCCGACGCCGAAGCGGTGAAGCAATATATCCGCGAACGGAGCCGCGCTTGGACTTAGAACTTGTCCGCTTACCCAATGGGGTGCGCATTGCGATCGACCCCATGCCGGGGCTCGCTACAGCTGCACTTGGGGTTTGGCAGCGCGTTGGCGCACGTTGGGAGCCAGCTGAACTGAACGGCGTGGCGCACTTGTTCGAGCACATGGCGTTCAAGGGCGCGGGCACGCGCGATGCGCGCCAGTTTGCCGAAGCGATTGAGAACGCCGGCGCCAATATGAACGCCGCCACCGGCTATGAGCGCACCGCGTACTACGCACGCACGGTCGCCGAGCAAGCGCCGTTCGCGCTCGATCTGATCGCCGACATCCTGTTCGAGCCGCATTGGGCGCCGGAGGATTTGGAAAAAGAAAAGGGTGTCGTCGCGCAGGAGCGCGGTGAAGCGTTCGATGCGCCGGACGATCGTGTTTTCGAGTTGCACCAATCGGCGCTTTACAAGGATCAACCGCTGGGGCGGCCAATTCTCGGCACGGACGAGGCGCTGAAGAACGTCAGCGTTGAAACGCTAATCAATTTCCGCGCCGCGCACATGACGCCCGAACGCGTTGTGATCAGTATCGCCGGTGCGTTCGATCGCGACGCCATCATTGACACAGCGACGCGCCGTTTTGGCGGGCTTTCGGCAAAGCCTGATCCAGAACGAGAAGCCGCGCGGCCTCAAACGGGCTATGCGAGCGAGACGCGTAAGCTGGAGCAAACGCATCTTGTGTTTTCGTGGCCGTCTCCACCATCGGGAAGCGATCAGCTCTACGCGGCGCGGCTGATGTCGGAGATTTTCGGCGGCGGCATGTCTTCGCGGCTCTTCCAGGAAGTGCGCGAAACGCGCGGCCTCGTCTACGCGATCGATTCCGCGACTGACACGCTTGAGGACGACGGACGGCTCAGTGTCTACGCCGGCTGTTCGGCGGAGAATGCCGCCAGAGGTCGCGGAAGTGGTGCGCGGGCAGTTGGAGCTGATGGCTTCGAAAGGTCCGACGGAGGCTGAACTCAACCGCGCCAAGGCGGTTACGCGCTCGTCCATGTTGATGGGACTTGAAGCGCCCAGCGCCCGCGCCGAGGCGCGCGTCAGCCAGCTCTTCCTGCGTGACAAGCTTACGGATTTCGCCGAACTCCGCGCCCGCATGGACGCCGTCACGTGTGAGCAAGTCCAGGCCATCGCCGCCAAAGCGCTGGAAGGTCCGGCCTGCGCCGCTGCGATTGGCCCCAAGGCGGGGCATGGCGCGCTTGAGGCTTTTGGGGCAAAATAGCTCCGTTATGGTTTTGATGCGGAAGGACAATGACGGCTTGCGCCGTGTCGACGGGGAGGGCGTGTATCTGCGCGCGCCTGAACTCCGCGATTTCCAGGAATGGGCCGACGTCCGCGAAGCCAGCCGCAATTTTCTGACGCCGTGGGAGCCGACCTGGGCGCAGGACGAAACCTCGCGTGGCTCGTATCGCTACAAGTTGCGCCGCTATACGGAAGATGCGCGCGATGACAAAGCGCATGCGCTGTTCGTGTTTCGTGAAAGCGATGACGCGCTTGTCGGAGGCGTGACGCTTTCAAACATTCGCCGCGGCGTCGCGCAGACGGCCTCGCTCGGCTACTGGGCCGGGCAAATGCACACGGGCAACGGCTACATCAGCGCGGCTGTGCGCGCTGTGGTGCGTTACGCGTTTGAGGATTTGGACCTGCACCGTGTTGAAGCTGCGTGTCAGCCGGACAACGTGCCGTCGCGACGTGTGCTGGAAAAGTGCGGCTTCACGCACGAAGGCGTTGCGCGCGCCTATCTCAAGATCAACGGCGCCTGGCGCGATCACTTGCTGTTTGGGATTATCAACACTGGCGTTTAGTCCGAGTCATTCCAGACGCGCGAAGCGCGATCTGGAATCCAGGATAAGCGCTCAGAGCTGCGGGGCTCTGGATTCCAGATCGGCCTTCGGCCGTCTGGAATGACTTTACAGAGCGTCGAGACCCACATCCAACGAGCGCGCCGAGTGCGTCAGTGCGCCAACGCTGATCACGTCGACGCCGGTTTCCGCCACAGCCGCCACATTCTCAATCGTGATCCCGCCAGACGCTTCCAGCAGCGTCGAGCCATTCGCCATCTTCACCGCCGTTCGCATGTCGGCTTGCGAAAAGTTGTCGAGCAGGATCGCGCTCGGCCCATACGGCAGCGCTTCGCGGAGTTGTTCTAGCGTATCGACTTCAATCTCGATGCACATGAGGTGCGGCGCCGCATCGCGCGCGCGTTCGAGCGCAATGCCAACGCCGCCGGCAGCCGCGATGTGATTGTCCTTGATCAGCATCGCGTCATCCAAGCCGTAGCGATGTGCGCCGCCGCCACCGAGACGCACGGCACGCTTTTCAAGCGCGCGCATGCCGGGCGTGGTCTTGCGTGTGGAGGCGACGATGGCGTTGGAGCCTTCGACGGCGTCGACATAGACGCTGGTCAAAGTCGCGATGCCGCTAAGGCGACCGATGAAGTTCAGCATTGTGCGTTCGGCCATCAGCATCGAGCGCGCGGCGCCTTCGATCTCCATGATCGTGTCGCCGGTTTTTACGCGGGCGCCGTCGGGGGCGCGGATGGTGAAGATCAAATCTGGATCGATCATTGCACCGGCGAGGATTGCCGCGTCCAAGCCAGCGACAACGCCAGCTTCGCGCGCGCGCAACGCCCAGCGGCCTTGCGTCTCGGGATCGATCAGCGCGTCGGTGGTGACATCGCCGGCGACGCCGAGATCTTCGGCGAGCGCGAGCTTCACGATCGGCTCGAGCACGACGTCAGGAAGCGGCGGCAGCATCGGGCGCACCTGAGACGAACGTGCGTTGCGGTGTCGCGACATCGGGATAATCGCTCCTGAAGTGCGCGCCGCGGCTCTCGTGTCGAGCGAGCGCGGCGCTGAGTATGAGTTGGCTTGCGACAAGCGCATTGGCTTGGCCATGGCTTTCGCTGAGCGCGTGAACGTGGGCGAGGGCGCGTTTGAGTCCGGCGCCGTCTCTGACGACGTTCGCGTCCGCTTCCATAAGCCGGCGAAGTTCAGCGCGAGGTCCGTCAGCGAGTGTTGGCGGCGCGGTGGCTGGTTCTGGCGAGAGGGGAAGTTGCTGATCGTCATCGCGCAGTCTGGCCGCGATTCGGTGTGCGAAGACCACGGCTTCGAGCAACGAGTTGGAGGCCAGGCGATTGGCGCCATGCGCGCCGGTTGAGGCGCATTCGCCGACGGCCCAGAGGCCATCGACGCTTGAGCGGCCCCAAATATCGGTCGCGACGCCGCCCATATGATAGTGCGCCGCCGGTGCGATCGGGATTGGCGCGATGCGCGGGTCGAGGCCGGCGCTCATGCAGGCTGCGAAAACTGTGGGGAAGTGGGCGGGGAACTTCGACCCTACCGCCTCGCGCGCATCGAGGAATGCGCCGCGCCCAGCTTGGCGTTCAAGGTGGATGGCGCGCGCGACGACATCGCGCGGTGCGAGGTCTGCGACGAAGGACTTGCCTTTGCCGTTGACCACGTGCGCGCCTTCGCCGCGTAACGCTTCTGTCGCGAGTGGCGCGGGATCGCGGCCGATGTCGATTGCGGTTGGATGGAATTGCACGAATTCGGGATCGGCGATGAGTGCGCCGACGCGTGCGGCCATCGCAAAGCCTTGGCCTTGCGCTTCGGTTGGATTTGTGGTGACAGCGAAAAGCCCGCCTGCGCCGCCCGTCGCGAGGATGACTTCGCTGCCAAGGAAGGTTTCGTCGCCGTCGCAAAGGACACCGCACACGCGCCCGTTGGCGTCGCGCAGCAGCGCGCGGCGCGTTTGCGTTCGACGATGTCGATGTGCGGCGCGGCGCGTGCGGCGGCGATCAGCGCGTCCATGATAGCTTTGCCAGCGAGGTCGCCGGAGACGCGCACGACGCGTGGACGCGAGTGCGCGGCCTCTAGACTCTGCGCGAGCGCGCCGTCAGGTGTGCGATCGAAGGGCACGCCAAGCGCGATGAGATCGCGGACGCGGTCGGGGCCTTCGCGCGCGATGAGAGGCGATTGCGGGATCAACCAAGCCCGCGCCGGCCGCGACCGTATCTTCCGCGTGCAGCTTCGGATCATCGCCCGGCGCCAGCGCCGCCGCGAACCCGCCTTGCGCCCAGGCGGACGAAGACGCCAGCCCAGCGGCGCCTGGCTCAACACCACGCAGCGCCGCGGCGCGAGCTTCAGCGCGAGGAAGAGGCCGGCAAGTCCGGCGCCGACAATAAGAATTTCGCCGCGCGCGCTCATGCGAGCGCGCTCGCGTCTAGCGCATGCGCGAGAAGGTCACTTGCGGCGAGGTTTGCGAGCGCTGCACGCCGACGAGCTGATCCGTCTCGCCCGCTTGCAGAACGAACGTATCCGGCTCGTAGCCTTCCAGCGGTTCGGCCATTTGGCAGGTGATCGTGAACTGGCCCTCGTCGTTGGCTCCTGTGCAGTTCTGGCGCGCCGTGAGGAATGCGCCTTGACCGGTGTCGCGGTTGACCAAACGCTCGTTGGCGATCAGGCGCACTGCATAGCGGTTCGGCGCTTCGCGTGTGATCACCGCCGCGCCGCTCATGATGCCGCCGACTTGCTCGTTGCCGTAGGACGCGGTTTGAAATGTCCACGTGCCCTCGAACGCATCGCTCGATTGCGCGTGCGCGACCGGCGCCGAGCACGCAGCCAAAGTCACCGCCGCGATCAAAAATCCACGCATAGTCAGCTCCTGTTTCGAGGAGCGTGTTGGGCGGCGAAAGGGGCGGCAATTTGGCGGTTCGCGCGGGTTAGACGAGTTCTACCGCAACAGGCGCGCGGCCCGTCGCAAAAGCGCGCGGCTTTTCCTTCGGCAGGTCGAGCATGCGCTGGATGGCGAGCTTGGCGCGCGCGCGGACGTCCTCGGGGATCGTCACTTCGTGCTTCATGTTCGCCAGCGCGTCGTAGATGCCTTCGAGCGTGATGCGCTTCATGTGCGGGCACAGATTGCAGGGGCGGACGAAGTCGACGTCGGGCGCCGCTTGCGCGACGTTGTCGCTCATCGAGCATTCGGTCAGCAGCACGACTTTGCGCGGCTGCTTTTCGACGACGTAGTCTTGCAGCGCAGCCGTTGAGCCGGCGAAATCCGCAGCGGCCATAACTTCAGGCGGGCATTCGGGGTGCGCGAGCACGATGACGCCGGGGTGCGCTTGGCGAAGTTCGGCGATGTCTTCGACCGTGAAGCGCTCGTGCACTTCGCAGCGGCCATGCCAGGCAATGATGTGTATGCCGGTTTGTGCCGCGACGTTCTTGGCCAGATATTCGTCCGGCAGCAGGATCACGCGATCCACGTCCCATTCGCGCGCGGCCCATTCGACCACGGCGGCGGCGTTTGACGATGTGCAGCAAATGTCGCTTTCGGCTTTCACGTCAGCCGAAGTGTTTACGTAGGTGACGACAGGCACGCCGGGATAGCGTTGCTTGATCAAGCGCACGTCGGCGCCGGTGATCGAAGCGGCGAGCGAGCAGCCTGCGCGCGTGTCGGGGATCAGCACCTTCTTTTCAGGCGCGAGGATCTTCGAGGTCTCGGCCATGAAGTGCACGCCGGCTTGGACGATCACTTGCGCGTCAGTCTCTGCCGCTTCGCGCGCCAATTGGAGCGAGTCGCCTTTGAAATCGCCGACGCAGTGGAAAATCTCCGAGGTCATGTAATTGTGCGCGAGGATGACGGCGTTCTTGGCGCGCTTCATCTTGTTGATGGCGCTGATCAGCGGCGCGTAAGCGGGCCACTCCACCGCAGGGATGACGTGCTTCACGCGCTCGTAGAGCGGGGCGGTCTCAGCCGCGACTTCCGGTGTGTAGGCAAGGCCCCGGCGCTGGGCGGCGTCCAGCGCCCCCCATGTGCCGTGGACGGCGCGCGGGTCGCAGCTGCCTTCGCCGGCGGTGAGGGGTAGGTCGATAATCCGGGCCATGTTTGGCCTCCTGCGCCCGGAATGGGCGACTTATGCTCAATTGGAGCATATATAGGGTGTGAAAACTGGCCGAGAAGTACCTCGGCCCACCCTTATGCTACGAATGAGCATAACCTCGAGGCGCAAGCTACTCTCAACAAAAGCGTCACGCAAGCAAAAGCCGACCAGGCGGTCGTTACCGCTGTTCCAGGCTGCGAGCGTCTGCCGAGCGCGATAAAACGCGATGGCTGCTTTGCCGGAGAGATTCATGCGCCATGTGCTGACGTTGATCGCCGCCGCGTCCGTGTTGTCGGCGTGCGCAAGCACTGGCGGCGAACGCACGAGCACAGGGCCCACCACGACAACGGAAACGCCTGCGGCGGGTTCGCGCTACAGCCGGCGCGCTTCGAAGACATTCCAGATTGGACGAGTGTCGATCTCGCGCCGGCGCTGACGGCGTTCCGCCGTGCCTGCGAAGGCAGACGTCAGCGCGATCCGACTGCGTCGCTGCCAGGCAGCGGGCGTTACGGCGGCACGGTCGCGGATTGGCAGCCTGCATGCAACGCCGCGCAGAGCGTTGCGCCAGGTGGCGAGCGCGCTTTCTTCGAAGCCAACTTCATTCCGCAAATGGTGCGCGGCACAGGCGAAGCGCGGCTGACTGCGTACTACGAGCCGGTCATTGAAGCGCGACGTGTGCCGGATGCGGTCTATTCCGCGCCGCTCGTGCGTAGGCCGGGCGACATGGTGACTGTGGACGTCGCGGCGTTTGCCGAAGCGTATGACAACGAAGCACTGCGCGGCGCACCGCGCGCGTTGACGGGACAAATCAACGGCACGCAAGTGCGGCCGTACCCCAAGCGCGACAGCATCAACCCATCGCCGGATCAAGCGTTCGCGTGGGCGCACCCGGTGGATGTTTACAATTTGCAGATCCAAGGCTCGGGCCGCATCGCGTTTCCTGATGGTACGCAGGAGCGCGCTGCGTTCGCGGCGCAGAACGGCTATCGCTGGCGGTCGGCGCTTGGTGCGTTGCGCGACAGTGGTCAACTGCAAGGCGGCGCGACGTGGTCGAACTTCCGCACGTGGAGTGATCGCAACGGCGCAGAGGCCACCCAACACGCGCTGAATGCCGATCCTTCGTATGTGTTCTTTCAAGAAGAGCGCATCGATGATCCGAGCGCAGGGCCGCGCGGCGCTGCTGGCGTGCCGCTGACGCCGATGGGTTCGATCGCGGTTGATCCGGCGTTCCATCCCTACGGCGCTGTGGTGTTTGTTGACGGCGAATACAACAGCCAGCCATTCCGGCATCTGCTCGTGGCGCAAGACACGGGCGGCGCCATTCGCCGTGGCCCGCTGCGCGGCGACGTGTTCTTCGGCTCGGGCTCGGAAGCTGGCCGCGCCGCCGAGCGCATGAACGCACCCGCGCGCTGGTGGACGCTAACTCCGCGCGGCGCGCCGATCTCGTGAAGGCGCGCTGGAAATACGTGTGCTTTCTCGATAGCTCCGGACACGAAGTTCTTGAAACTTTCGATCCGGAAATCATCCACTCCGCTTACGCCTAGAGCGAAGGCATTCCGCGCGATCGCTAGATTTCAGCGGGTTTTGCGACGGCGCATGGCGAATGCTACGGCCATTCGACATCGCTCGGCATCTCCGCGCGGCCACACGCGGACACCGCGCTTCTGCGTGCACGCATCGGGTAGCTGCACAGAGCGGTTTTTCGGCTATGCTCGTTCAGCTAGCATTCAGGTGCAGCTGCAAGGGTGGCGCGGGGGCGCGCGGGTCAATGGGCGGAGCCATGCGACAGATCGCTTTTAGTTTGGCGGCAGTCTTTGCTTTGGCTGGCTGCGCTACGTCAAACACGCCATATCCGCGCCCGGTGACGACGACGATCGCGCCGGCGCTCTCGAACGTGCCGAATATTTACACGAGTGCGCCACGCGCGCCGCTGCACAGCGAACTCTTCGCGTGCAACAGCTACGGCTCGAACCTCGGCCTCATCGGCAGTCGCGGCGAAGAGACCAACTACACACCGTACATCGATACGCCAGCTGGGCCGCTATTGCGCAATCCGACAGAGATTGCGTGCCTCTCGTCAGGCTTTGGTTACCGAAACATCGGTGGCAGCGGACGCCAGCATAGCGGCGCTGATCTGGCCAACCACGATGGTGGTTGGATCTACGCGGCCGCCGATGGCTGGATCGTCAGCGCCGATTATCGCAGCGGCTACGGCAATTACATCGAGATCGATCACGGTCACGGCGTGCGCACGCGCTACGGACACATGGCGGAGTTTGATTCAAACTTGCGCTCGGGCGTCCGCGTCACGGCGGGCGAAGCCATTGGTCGCATGGGCATGACCGGCAACGCGACCGGCGTGCATCTGCACTATGAAGTGGTTGTCGATGGCTTGCTCGTCGATCCGATCAATTACGGTGCACCGCAGCCCTTCGTGACGACTCCGGTGACGCAGACGTATCAAGCGCCAATTCCGATCGCGCCGCCGCCGGTAATTGCGCCGGTGACCCCCATTGCTGCGCCAATCGATGCGGCGCCGGTTGAGGCGCCGCTGCAAAGCTATCCCGATCCGGTTCACCTGACGCGCCCCGACGGGCAGCGCTAAGGCTCACGGCACGCGCGTCGATTGCCCATAGACGACGCGCCATTGGCCGTCGCGAAGCGCCCACACGTCAATGTAGCGGAGCGTGACGCCTGAGGTTGGCCCTCTTGCATCCATGAGAGGATCACGGTGCCGCCGAGGGCTGCACCATCTGTCCAGACGCGCTCGATCGGCTCGGTGACTGTGACGGGCGAAGGATCGAAGCCGTCGGCGGTCCAGAAGGCGATCAGCTCGGTTTTGTTTTGCGGTGCGCCATCGCTGCCGATGAGCACGTAATCGTCTGCGATCAGGCGCGAGAGCGTTTCGCCATCACCGGCGATCTGCGCCTCTTCGTATTCATGCGCGGCGGTCTCCAGCGCCGCAGGCACGCCGGCAGGTGCGGCTTGCGGCGCTGGCGCGTTGCAAGCGGCCAGCAACAGCACAGAGAAAAGCGCCGCAAAGATCCGCATGTTGCCTCCGCCCTTAGCGCGCCGTGGCGATTTCCGCAGCCGTTAGCGGCACGCTTGAAATGTCCATCTTCGCCGATCCTTCAACCAGTTCGCGCGAGTGCGAGATATAGAGAATCGTGCGGTTCTGGAGATCAACGATGCGCCGGATCGCCGTGTTCTTGAAGAACAGGCTGGTGCGTTGGTTGAAGATTTCTTCGCCTGAGCGCGACGTCGAAATGCCGGCAAGATCGATCGCGCCGATGCGTTGGCACGATACGGCTGAGTTGGACGGGTTCTCGAACCAATTGCCTTGGCGAATGCGGTCGAGCATCGAGCGGTCGAAGTACGCGACGTGGCAGACGATGCCGGGGATGTCAGGGTCAGGCAGCGCCTCGATCATGATCTCGTTGCCGAGCAGATCGTTCGAGAATTCGCCGACCTGATTGTCGCGGTCCCCGCAAGCGGCCAGAGCGCACGCCAACGCTGCGGCTAACACCGCCTTGAATTTGAACGTCAAAGGAACCTCCTGATGCAGCCACGAAGGATGCACCGCGTCCGAATTTGTTCCCGCTACTCGCCGCGTGGGGCGGGTACGTGCACGCCGCCAACGGGGCGGTCGCTTAGCGTGTCGCGGCGCGCGCGGAAAAGTTCGGCCGGGCGCCCGCCTGCGCTGGTGTCGACCTGACCGGTGCCTTCGACCAAGCCGGTGCGATCGAGGAGGCGGCGGAAGTTCTGTTTGTGCAGTTCAAGCCCGGCGATGGCTTCAACGACGCGTTGGAGATGGAGGAGCGTGAAGTGCTCCGGTGCGAGTTCGAAAACGACTGGGCGATATTTGATCTTGGCGCGGAGGCGCCCGATGGCGGTGGCAAGGATGCGGCGGTGATCTGACGCCATTGGTTCGCCGAGGCCGGGCGCGCTTTCCATTGCCGGCGCCGGTTTTCCGTCGAAGCGCGCGCCATCTCGCGCCGCCTCTGGCGCGAGGCCAGCTTCATAGAGAAGTTCGTAGCGTTCGAGCGCGCGTTCTTCGTTCCACACTGCGCCGTCGAGCGCGAAGGCTAGGCGCACGCGATTGCGGCGTTGGTTCGTTGTGTCGGACTCCGTCGCCGCTTGCGCCCATTTGCGCAGCTTAGGTGCAATGATCTCGTCGATCACGCTGGGGCGGCCATCGCGCCAGTCTTCCCACGGGAAGAAATCATACCACGTGCGCCAACGGGCCGACGCACGATCGAGCACAGCGCGCGATGGCGTTAGCGCTAGGTATGAGATGGAGATGACGCGATCGGAGCCAGCGCTTTCCGCCATCGGCATTTCGCGGCCGCGATCGCCGAAGGTGTAGAGCTGTTCGGCGTAGCCGATCTCGAAGCCAGTTTGCTCTTTCACCCAGCCACGAAGCGAGAGTTCAAGCGTTCTATCGCCGGCTGGATCGAACTCACCGAATGGCAAGCCCGCTGCGTCGGCTCCGTCGCGCGTCACGACCACATAGGGCGCGTCCTCCGTCACCGCGACGACGACGGCGGAAAGGCCGATGATGACGCGCGCTTCGCTCATGCCGCGAAACGAGATTGCAGCGTAAACGGCTCCGCTTCTTTGATGTCCGGCCAACGCGGATAACCTGGACCGATCGCCTCGATCGCGGCGCTCATGCGGCCGTTGCGTCCAAGCGCTTGGTCAGCCAGCGCGACGAAGCGGCGGTTCGGTGTCGCGGTTGGCGAAGCGTCACGCAGAGCTTCAGCGATTGCGCGCTCGTCCGCGCCGGGATTGTGTACGCAAGCCGTGATGTAGGTCGTTGCGGTGGAGCGGCTGATGCCGGCCCAGCAATGGATCAGGATTGGCGCGTTGCGATCCCACCCGCGCACGAATTCGATGATGCGGCCCATGCGCGTGTCGCAGCACGCGTCCATGTCTTCCTCTTCTTGATTGATATCGTGCACGTCGAGCTGCAGGTGACGCTCGCCCATGCCGAGTTCGGGAAATGGCGAGCGCGGGTCGAGCAGACTGACGACGCGAGGCGGTTTGCGGCGTTCGGCGATTTCGGGCGCGTCGGGAGAGGGGCAAACGATAATGGTCATGTGCCGCCAGTTTACGCCGGATCGAGCAGTGACCGGAAGCGCTTGAGGAACGCCTCCTGCACCTCGCCGGTGGGTTTTGGCGTCAATTTGAGCTTCATGCCACGCGGCGGGGCGCCGAAATAGCGTTTGGCTTCGGCTTCCGTGAAGCCCTGCCAATCGTCTGGCCATTCCAGCGCGCCACGCGCGAGAGGCCATGCGCGATGTCTTCGATCTCGATGTCCAGCGCCGAGGGGTCGAGCAAGTCGAGCCGCCGTCCTGACAGCATACGCTGCCAGGCGCGTGGCTTCTCGGCGGCTTTTGGTGTTGCGGGGAGAGTCGGTCGAACCATGTGATTCCAGTCTGGCCGCGAATGTAGAGAAACGCGCGCCGTCCCATAAGCGACTTCCCGCGCTTGGGAACATTTCGGCAGCGCTGGCACCGCCGCGAAAGTGGCCTAAGGTCAAACAAAAAGTTCGGGAGGACAACAGTTTGAGCGAAGCGTCAACGCAGCCGGCCGTGCGCGCGGTGACGTCCGGCTATCGCAATTATGCGATGGGGCTGTTGCTGCTGATCTACGTGATGAACTTCGTGGATCGCCAGGTCGTGAACATCTTGGCTGAGCCGATCAAGCGCGAACTCGGGTTGTTGGATTGGCAAGTCGGCGCGATGAGCGGGCTCGCCTTCGCGTTGTTCTACACGGTGCTTGGCTTGCCGATCGCGCGCGCGGCAGAGCGCGGACATCGGCCTTTCATTATTTCGGGAGCGCTTGCGCTTTGGTCGTTGTTCACTGCGCTCTGCGGATTCGCGCAGACGTTCCCGCAGCTCTTGCTGGCGCGCATTGGCGTTGGTGTTGGGGAAGCGGGGTGTACGCCTCCGGCTCACTCCCTGATCGTGGATTATGTGCCGAAGGAGAAGCGAGCGTCGGCGTTGGCCTTCTACGCGATGGGTACGCCGCTTGGCGCGTTGGTTGGCATGGCGCTGGGTGGGCTGATCGCGGACGCATACGGTTGGAGGATGGCCTTTATCGTTTGCGGATTGCCTGGGCTGGTGCTGGCTCTGGTGGCGGGGCTGACGCTGATTGAGCCGCGGATTCGTCTGACTGCCGATGAACTGAAACAGCGCGCGCAGCAAATGCGCGATGCGAAACCGTTTCGTGATGCGCTGGCGACGCTGCGGAAGAAGCGGACGTTTTGGCTGGTGTCGTTTGCCGCCGCGATCAAGGCGTTCATCGGCTACGGGCAGGCGCCGTTTGCCGCGTCTTTCTTCTATCGTAACCACCTTGAGGAAGTGACCGCGCTGGGCGCGATGTTTGGAATGGCGCCGGGCGGGTTTCTTGGGCTTTCGCTTGGATTGATGGTGGGTGTGGGCGGCGCAATCGGCTCCTACGCGGGCGGCATGATCGCCGACCGCTATGGCAGCCGCGACTATCGAGCTTATGTCAGCGTGCCTGCCATCGCCTCCGTGGTGGTCATGCCGATATTCTTGTTCGGTGTGTTGTCGCAGTCTGCGGTGGTGGCGCTCTTGAGCCTCTTTCTGGGCTCAGTGATTGGCACGCTTTGGTACGGGCCGGTCTATGCGACGGCGCAGACGATCGTGCCGCCGCACATGCGCGCGACAGCGTCTGCGATTCTGCTCTTCATCATCAATTTGGTTGGTCTCGGTTTGGGTCCGCTCTCAGTCGGCGCGCTTTCGGATGTGTTCGCGATCTATTTTGGCATGGGCGAAGGAGAGGGCGTGCGTTGGGCGTTGATCGTCGCCTCGCTCACGGGCTTCATTGCAGCTGGCCTGTTCTGGCTTGCACGCAAGTCGATCCGTGCTGAGATGGAAGGCTAAGCTAGCACCGCGCGATAGCGGCGGTGCCTAGAACGGTGCGGTGTTGGTTTCAGGGCGCTGATCTTACTGCGGTTCAGGAGGCGCGACCGCGCTTGGCTACTGGCTTTTCTTTGATTTGGGGCGCCGGGTTCCCGTTCTGCGCGTCTGGACAGGTTTGCCCTCGAAAACTCTCCAAAGCGTGTCTACCTTATCCACACCAGCTGTTGGGGAGGTGTCGTAAGCCTCAGGCGGATGATCCAAGGCCGCCAACCGTGGAGCGAAAATGTTCTTCTGGTTTCTCGTTGCGGTCGCGGTTGTCGTGGGTCTGACCATCCTTGGCGCCTACATGACCCGCCGTTCCGGCGGCTGGGATCATGATGATGGCGGCCCGATGGGGCCTTGGGTCGATCACTGATCGATTAAGCGTCGCAAACCGCTGGCATCGCTTCGCTTTTGCTTGCGTCTCGGGCGCTTCCGCGCCTTACATGAGCGCGCACTATGGAGCCGCAACTCACCATCCGCCGCGCGGTCTCGCGCGACGCTGACGCGATCGCCAAGCTTTCCGCGCTCGCGGCGAGCGAGGAGGGCGCGCTGACGAGCTTGGAAGCCGACCGGATCAAGTCGCACGCCTTCGGTTCCAATGCGCTGTTCGAGGCTTGGGTGGCGCAAGCGCGCAGTAACGCGCCGATTGTTGCGCACGCTATCATCACCAAGGGTTATGACGTGCGCCGCGGCGCGCCGAACGTCGTACTTTGCGAACTCTATGTTTCACCCCAGCAGCGCCGCAGTGGTTTGGCGCGCAAGATGATGAGCGCGGTCGCGCGCCGTGCACGTGAGCTGGGTGCGCGCGAGTTGGCGATCACCACCGGCGTCGAAAACGAAGTCGCGCAAAAATTCTTCAATGCCGTCGGCGCCAAGAAGCGCGAGGCGGCGATGTTCATGATGTCGGCGGACGGCATCGAATGGCTTGCTGCGGAAGGCAATTAGGGGAGGCCGCGCGAAGACGCGGCTCGAGCTGGAACAGGGAGAGACTATGATCGCGAAACCATTGCTCAGGACAGCTGTGTCCTGGATCGCCATTGCGGCGCTAGCGACGGCGTGTGCAACGCCGGGCACGACAGGTTCATCAAGCAACGCCAACGGACCGGCGACGACTGAGTCCGCCTCGGCCTTCGTGCAAGCCGCCGAAGAAGAGCTGATGCGCCGCTCGGAATACGAGGGGTCGCGTTGCCTGGGTCTATAACACCAACATCACCTACGATACGGAATGGCTGCTGCAGCGGTCCGATGCTGAAGGCACCGAAGCGCGCGTGCGCTTGGCGTCGGAAGCGGGGCGCTACGCCAATACGGAATTGCCGGCCGATACGCGCCGCAAGGTCGATCTGCTGCGCCTGAGCCTCACGCTGCCTGCGCCGCAACGGGAAGGCGCAGCTGGCCAATTGTCCGAGATCACCACGCGTCTGGCGTCGACCTACTCGACCGGCCGCATCGAATATCAGGGCCGCGAAGTTACGCTCGATGAGCTCGAAACCCTGATGGGCACTGAGCGCAATCCTGCGCGCCTGGAAGAGATGTGGACCAAGTGGCACGCCGTCGCCGCGCCGATGCGCGATGATTATGCGCGCATGGTCGAGATTTCGAACGAGGGTGCACGCGATCTCGGCTTCGAAGACGTCGGCAATATGTGGCTGTCGAACTACGACATGCCGGCAGACGCTATGGAAGCGGAAGTCGAGCGTCTCTGGGGTCAGCTCTCGCCATTCTATGAGCAACTCCATTGCTATGTCCGTGCGCGTCTCAACGATCGCTATGGCGATGCGGTTGTGCCGATGGATCAACCGATCCGCGCCGATCTGCTCGGCAATATGTGGGCGCAGGATTGGTCAACGCTGATGCCGTTGGTCCGCCCGGCTGGCGGCAGCGCCACCTACGACACCACTCAATTGCTTACCCGCGCGCACTACACGCCGGTGCAAATGGCCGAAACCGCTGAGCGCTTCTACACCTCGCTCGGCTTCCCCGAATTGCCTGATAGCTTCTGGGAACGCTCGCTGCTCACGCGCCCGCGTGATCGCGATGTCGTCTGCCACGCGTCAGCCTGGGACATCGACAATGTCGACGATCTCCGCGTGAAGCAGTGCATCCAGATCAATGCCGAGCACTTCCAAACCATCCACCACGAACTCGGCCACAACTTCTATCAGCGCGCCTACAATCAGCAGCCGTTCCTCTACAGAAACGGCGCGCATGATGGTTTCCACGAAGCCATAGGTGATTTTATCGCGCTGAACATCACGCCGCAGTACCTGGTCGACATCAACCTGCTGCGCCGCAACCAAATCCCGCCGGCCGCCGCCGACACAAACCTACTGCTCGAACGCGCGCTGGAGAAGATATCCTTCCTGCCGTTCGCGCTGACGGTCGATCAGTGGCGCTGGCAGGTGTTTGACGGCCGCATCACGCCGGAGCGCTACAACGCCGCCTGGTGGGAACTGCGTGAACGCTATCAGGGCATTCGTCCGCCGAACGCGCGTGGCGAAGAGTTCTTTGATCCGGGCGCGAAGTATCACATCGCTAACAACGTGCCGTATCTCCGCTATTTCCTGTCGTACGTCCTGCAATTCCAGTTCTACGAAGCCGCCTGCCGCCAAGCCGGCTGGGAAGGCCCCCTTCATCGCTGCACGGTCTATGGAAATCGCGAAGTCGGCGAACGCTTCCAGCGCATGCTGGAAATGGGCGCCTCGCACCCATGGCCGGACGCACTCGAAGCCTTCACCGGCACCCGTCAAATGGATGGCGGCGCAATGGTCCGCTACTTCCAGCCATTGATGGACGATCTGCGCACGCGCAATCGCGGCCGCACCTGCGGCTGGTAACGGCGCTGTAACGCAAACTCTGAGGCGTCGTGCTCACCCGCCCTTCGTTTTCACAACGAACCAGAACCCCGCGTGAAACGTTCAACGCTTACGCTGCGTCGCATGGCTCAACCAGCCCAGGCACTGCCGCAGAGGGGTCTTCAACAGGTCTCCGGGCGCAGCCCCCACGAGTCTCTTTATGGCTTTGATGGCAACGACACGCTGGATGGTGGTGCAGGCGCCGACACGATGTTTGGCGCCAATGGCAATGACATCTACGTCGTCGACGACGCGGGCGATGTATTCATTGAAGTGTCCGCGGGCGGCGGCACCGATCTTGTGCTCACATCCGTTACACGCAACCTTACCGCGAACATCGAGAACTTGGTGCTGACAGGCGGCGGGTCAATCACCGGCTACGGTAACGTTCTCGACAATAACCTCGTCGGCAATGTCGCGAATAATAGCCTATATGGCTTCGATGGCGCGGATGAGCTGAACGGCCAGGGTGGCGATGATCTTTTGTTCGGCGGCAATGGTGATGACGTGCTCGACGGTTCATCCGGCACGGACACGCTGACCGGCGCAGCTGGCGCGGATACGTTTGCGTTTAGCACCTCATTGGGGCCAAGCAACGTCGACACGATCGTGGGTTTTTCGGTCGCAGACGATACGATCGAGTTGGCGCAGTCAGTGTTCTCGATGAGCGTCGGCGCGCTTGACGCCAATGCGTTCGTTATCGGCGCAGCCGCTGCCGACGCAGACGATCGGATCGTTTACAACAGCTCGACTGGACAGCTGTTTTATGATGCCGACGGAAACGGCGCGGGTGCGCAGGTGCTTTTCGCTGTGATGGCGCCGGGGCTTGCACTAACCAGCGCCGACTTCATCATCGGCACCGGATAAGGCGTTAGCCAGTCACGCGGCCTGCGCCGAGTTTTTCGCGCCAAAGCGCTTCAAGTTCGGCGAGGTCAGCCTTCAGCGCGTACGGCGTGCGTTCGGAATCGTCGAGTTCGTCGACGGCTTCGAACGACAACGCGGCTTCGCGGTGCTGATTCCACGCGCTTTGAAGAACGCGATTGGGGTGGCTGCCGAGCTTCAGCTGAAACCAAAGGCTGTTTTGCTGGGCGTCGAGATTGGGTGAGGCTGACGCCCACACTTGGTCGCTCGCAGTGCAGCGCACGACGTAGACGCCGCGCCGCTGCTTGCGCTCCTTGTACTCGCGGACGAGGTCGCGTTTGCGTTCGTTCGACACGGGGTTAGGCGCTCTTCTGCACGAAAATCGAGCCTTCGCTGTAGCCCGTGCCGAACGAGCAGATGAGGCCTTTGTCGCCGGCTTTGAGATCGTCGCTGTGATTGTGGAAAGCGATGATCGAGCCGGCGCCGGCGGTGTTGCCGTAAACATCGAGCACGGTGGGCGCTTCATCTTGCGAGGCTTCGTGGCCCAGCACGCGTTCGGCGATAAGCCGGTTCATGTTTGAGTTGGCTTGATGCAACCAAAGGCGGCGCATATCGGACGCCTTCAGGTTCATCGCCGCCATCTGCTCAAGGATCATCTCTGAGACTAGCGGCACGACTTCCTTGAACACCTTGCGGCCCTGTTGCGTGATCAGCTTGTCGGGATCGTCGCGATGGGCTTCGTCGCCGCGATTGAGGAAGCCGAAATTGTTGCGGATGTTGTTGGAGAACACCGTCTTCAATTTCGAGCCGAGGATCGTCCACGCACCCTTCGGCGCGATGTCGGCCTTCTCGACCAGGATGGCGACCGCCGCATCGCCGAAGATGAAATCCGAGTCGCGATCGCGGAAGTTGAGGTGGCCTGTTGTGAGCTCCCGGTTCACGACCAGGACCGATTGCGCGTGCCCGGCGTTGACGATGTCGATGGCGTTTTGAATCGCGAACGTCGCCGAGGAACAGGCGACGTTCGTCGTAGCCGAAGCCGCCTGCGCCGAGGCGTTCTGGACCTCGATCGCGAGCGCCGGATAGGGACGCTGCAGTGAAGAGCATGAGCAGATGACGGCGCCGATCTCGCGCGCGTCGCGGCCCGCACGCTCCAGCGCTTGCTTGGCAGCATTCAGGGCGACTTCCGCCATCAGTGAAATCTCGGCGTTCGGGCGCTCGGGAATGCGCGGCATCATGCGGTCGACGTCGAGCGAACCGGCCTTGTCCATCACGAAGCGATGCTTGATGCCCGACGCTTTCTCGATGAACTCAACGCTGGATGGCTGCAGCGCCATTTTGGTCCCGGCGGCGATCTCGGCGGCGTGCTCGGCGTTGAAGCGCTCGACGTACGTGTTGAACGACGCGACCAGTTCAGCGTTGGTGATGGAATCCGACGGCGTCCAAAGGCCGGTCGCGGAAATGGCGACAGTCAATGATGGGTCCCCGTTTGCTGCGCTGCAACCAGCGTGCATGACGGCGTTAAACCCGCAGGGGCGAAGGCGTCAATCCGCCACCCCATACCTCAGGCGATTACACTTCATCCTCGCGTTGCGGCAGGATCAGCCAGGGCGGCGGATCGAGCCGAATTGCGCGGCCGGCGGCGGTAAGCGACTTGCCGCCAGAGACGGCATCCAATGCGCGATCCAATCGCAACAACGCAATGGCGCGACCCGCGAGGCCGGTGCGGACTGAGCCGATATCAGCTTCGCCCGCGAACACCGGCGTGCCGAACGCGATCGGCCCGCCGTCGAATACGACTGGGCAAAATTTCTTCCGCGTCGTCGCGCGGCGCTTCATGCGGCTGACGTTCTCCTGGCCGACGAAGCAGCCCTTGTCGAACGCAACGCCATTCAGTTCTTCGAGTAGTGCCTCGCCCGCGAAGACTTCTTCTGGCGCGGCGTCGCGCGCGAGATCGGGTACGCCTAGCGCGATGCGATTGCTTCCATCGAACGGGCAGCGAGTCCTCTTGAAAGACAAGCTGAGCGCGAAATCGCGCGCCAGCCCAGATCCGCGTTTCGAGGATCGTGATCGTCCCCGAGGAATGGCTTCTCCGAATAGAGCGCGATCCTTTGCCGCGCTGACGTCCTCTAACGAAACCTTCGCGCGCAGTTTGTAGAGATTGAGCCGGCGCGAGCAGGTCTGCCGCCGCGTGACGGATCGGCATCGAGCAATCGCGCCATCGTCGCGCTGCGCCCCACAAAAACATGTCGGCAATGACCTTGCCCTGCGGCGTCAGGAGCGCCGAATAAACCAGGCCCGCGCCGTCGAGCTGGCCGTTGTTTCGCAGCGTTCCAGGGCTGAAGGCGCTCTACACGGTCGAGGGCATCAGCGACGTTGGCCGCTTCATCGAGTTGGCCTGGAGCCGGCGCGCGCGCCGGTTTGAGCTGATGCTCGACATTCGGCGGACGCCTGCAGCGATGGTTCTGCCGGCGAAGCGTAAGCTTATTTTGCCGGCGCCAGAAGTGCTGCGGCACTTCTCGGAAGATTTGAGCGACCTGGTTGGGAGTGAGCGCACGCTGGCGCCGACGATCTGGCTGGACGATCGCGCGCGCGCCGCCGCTGCCGCGATCACCCCGGACGCCGCACCTGTGCTGCTTATCGCGCCGGGCGGCAACAACGCCGCCAAGCGCTGGCCGCACGAGCGCTTCGCCGCCGTTGCGCGGCGGCTTGCCACTGGAGCGCGCTCTGGCGCGCGCATCGTCGTGCTCAGCGCCGCGACGCGCGATGATGAAATCGCGGCGCGCATCGCCTCAAGCTTGGACGCCGATGGCGTGCCCGCCAGCGGCGCCGGTCTCGACCTCCTCGCCGCCGCGGCGCTCGCCGAGCGCGCCACGCTTTGCATCGGCAACGACAACGCGCTCACCCACATCGTCGCCGCCATGGGCGCGCCGACGCTGACGCTCTTTGGCCCAACAGACGAGCGCGTCCGCGCCCCGCGCGGGCCCCGCGTGCGCACGCTGCGCGGTAAGAGTTTCGAGGATGCGACCCTGGACGAGGGCGCGGCAATGGACGACATCGGCATCGACGCGGTGGAGGCCGCTGCGCTCGAATTGCTGCACGCCGGAGGCTTGAGATGAGTTCGTTCACGATGCGCCGGCCGGATGATTGGCATGTCCATCTCAGGGACGGGGCGATGCTCGCGGGCGTCGTGAACTTCACCGCGCGCCAGTTCGCACGCGCCATTGTCATGCCCAACCTCGCGCCGCCGGTCACTACGGTTGCGGCGGCGGAGGCTTATAGATCACGTATATTGGCGGCGCTTGAGCCGGGGCTTTCCTTCACGCCGCTGATGACCTGCTATCTGACCGACAGCATCGACGCTGGCGAGATTGAGCGCGGGTTTGCGGCTGGCGTATTCACGGCCTGCAAGCTCTACCCCGCGCACGCGACGACCAATTCCAGTCACGGCGTAACGGACATCAAGAACCATCTTTGACCGCGAAGCCGTGTTCATCGATCGCATCTTGTCGAAGCTGATCGGCGACTTTCCCGCGCTCAAGGTCGTGCTGGAGCACATCACCACGGAAGAGGCGGCCAACTTCGTCGCGGAAGGCCCCGCCACACTCGCGGCGACGATCACGCCGCATCACCTCGATTACAATCGCAACGCCATGTTCGAAGGCGGCATCCGTCCGCATTTGTATTGCTTGCCCGTCGCCAAGCGCGAACATCACCGCTTGGCGCTGCGCAAAGCGGCGACCTCAGGATCGCCCAAGTTCTTCCTCGGCACCGATTCAGCGCCGCACGCTGTTCACGCCAAGGAAGCCGCTTGCGGCTGCGCCGGTGTTTTCAGCGCGCCGCACGCGCTTGAGAGCTACGCGAAGGTCTTCGACGAAGAAAACGCGCTGATCGTTTCGAGGCCTTCGCATCGGAGAACGGGCCGCGCTTTTACGGGCTGCCTCTGAACGAAGAGCGGATCACGCTTGAGCGCGAGGCGCAATCGGTCCCCGCTCGCATTAACGTCGGCGACGCGGAGATCGTGCCTTTCCATGCAGGCGCCTCACTCGGCTGGCCCTTGGCGGGCGCGGCGCCGTGACCGAGGCCAACGAAGAGGAGGACTAGTGCGAGGGCTGACGTAGGCATTGCACCGCGTCCCTGCGTCAGGACCAAGATCGCCGATCGCGGCGCACTCGTGAGTTTCCAGCAGGTGGCGGCGTCCACCACGCGGGCCTGAGCTCTCAAACACTGCTGTAGCCGAGGGCCGGGTGGGATGCGCCCACGAACGCGTCAGCGCGGTGCCGCTCGACGTATCACCCAGACGCCAACCATGCCGTGAGTCAGGCTAGCAGGCGAGAAACTGCATCGACGGTCTAAATTCTCACGCCCAACCCATCGCGATAAATCTTCGCGTCATCTTCGGTGAAGCAGCAAAACACGACGCGTTTCAGCTTCGGCGCGTTCACCAATTCCTGTTCGCACGCCGCCACGGCAATCCCGCAGGCAAACCCGCGCGGCCAGCGATAGATTCCGGTGCCGAGGCACGGAAACGCGATGCTCTCGAACCCGCGTGAGGCCGCCATCTTGATCGCCGATGTGTAGCACTTCGCCAGGCCAGCCACTTTCGCGCTTTGCGGGCCTTCATCTGTCCACACGGGCGCTGCCGTGTGGATGATGAACTTCATCGGCGCGTCGAAGCCTGGGGTGATCACCGCTTCGCCAGTGAGGATCGGGGGAATGCGATTGGTCGCTTCCGTGAGCCGCGGCCCAGCGGCGGTGCGCAACGCGCCGTCGACGCCGCTGCCTGGCATCAGCTGGCGATTTGCGGCGTTCACGACGGCGTCGAGCGCCAAGGTCTCGATCCGTCCCACTATGATCTCAAACGGCGCGCTCATCTCGAGCTTTTGCTGACGCACCGCGTGCGTCTTGTCCCGCCAGCGACTGATTTTCCGGCGGGGGCCGTCGGGGGGAAACGGGGCCGGCGGGCCGACGACGCGCGCCCGCGCCCCCGCGGGCGGGGCCCCGGGCCCGGGTCCGGGCCCGCGCCCGACATTGCCTCGTCGTGGAAAAACAAGATCGCGTGAAGCCCCGGCCAAAGCCGCAGGCTTGCCGCCGGTGAGATCGCGCTTGGCCGCTCGGTATTTCGGCGATGAAATCGCCGTGGTCGAAGATCCGAATTCGCCAAGCGCCGGCGCTGGGTTTCGGCGCAATGGTGCCGATCGGGCGGACGATCGTTTTCTCAAAATGGCGTGCGGCGCATGATTTCAGCGCTGCTTCGTTGTGGGATCAGGGCTGGTTCGTCCACGAGCTCACGCACGTCTGGCAAGCGGCGCGTGGCGTGGTGCTGGTGGCCGCAAAGCTGAATGCGCTCGGCAGGGGCGCGTACGCTTACAAACCTAAAACGCCAAAACTCAGCGGTTACAACATCGAGTGCCAAGCGGAAATTGCGCGTCATCTCTTCCTCGCGCGCGCAAACGCGCCGGAAGCTGGCGCGCCATCGCAGCAATGGTTGGAAGAGACTTGGGCTAGCCGCTAAGGCTCGTTGGCTCTCAGTGTGAACTCACCACGCCGCGCGCGCTCTGGCAGCATTGAGCAGAATTCCGCCACCGCGTCCTCGCCGTAGCGATCGACCATATCTGCAAGCGCTGCATAGATCGCAACCGAGGCAATCACTTCGGGCTCGGCGCCCTCTTGCAGCGCCGTATCCCAAGCATCGAGAATGAGCTGGAGCGCGCGGCCCTTCTTCTCCGGGTCTTCGCCGGCCATTAGCGGCCCGTATGCCGGGCGCGGAGCGCCTGCGAGATGCGCAGGCCGCGCGCCCGCAATTCGGCTTCCATCTGCCGCGTAGTGGTGTCGCAGACCGGGAAGCGCGCTTCCTCTTGGCGATAGCCGCGGTTGAAGCCTTCAACGAGCAGCGCGTTGTATTGCGGTTCACGCTCGATCACGCCGCGCATATACGTGCGCCACCGTTGATCGCCGCGTCCGTCGCAGACGATGCGCAGATAGTGTGCGCCGCCGAGCACTTCTGAGAGCTCGACCAGCTGGCCGCGATACCATTCCTCGCCGCCCGCCGGTTGCTCGGTTTGCGCGGGCCGCTGTGGTTGCGGCTGACGGCGCGGCTGCTGTTGCGCTGCCGCCGGCAAGGCGACAGCCGCAATCAACACCGCGCAAAACAAAGTACGCAATCTCATGGATGTGCCGGTAGCTCCCAAACAGGGCGGGAGTGTGGAACAGGCCGCTCAGCCCGCATTTACCCCCGGCTTGCGATCGGCCCATGGCTGCGCCTGTTCAAGCTCGTAGGCAAGTTCCAAGAGGCGCTTTTCCTGGCCGTTGGCGGACGAGAAGTGGATGCCGATCGGCAGTCCGCCTGCGGACGTGGCGAGCGGCACACTCATGGCCGGCGCGCCGGCGACGTTCTGCAGCGGCGTGTAGCCGACGTAGTCGTTCAGCGTCGCGAACACAGCCATGCCCTTGGCGCCGTCAATGGTGCCGAGCGGCACCGGCGGCTTGGCCAGGACCGGCGTCAGATAGACGTCCGCCGTGGTTTCGAAGAACGCCGCGTATGCCGCCTCAACCGCGCGCAAGCGCCCGATCGCTGCTTGCAGCGCCGGCAGGCCTTGCTGCTGCGCGTGCTGCGCCAGTTCGAGCGTCAGCGGTTCCAGCAACTGATCGAGCGGTGCGTTGGCGCCAGCTTGGCTCTGCGCCAGCTGCACGACTTCGGCTGCGCCGAACGCCCAGAGGAGGATGAAGTCGGCGCTGAATTGCGGGCCGTCGATCGTCGGCTTGGCCTCGGTGACGGTATGGCCGAGCGAGCGGCAAAGCTCGGCTGCGGCTTCTACCGCTGCGCGCACTTCGGCATCCGGCTCGTTACCCAGCGCATTTGGAATATCCAGCGCGATGCGCAGACGCTGCGTGTTCGGCGCGCTGACAACGCCGACCGGCGCGAACGCCGCGCCATCGCCGCTGGCTTCCGTCGCCGCCAGCCAAGCTGCTGTATCGCGCACGCTGCGGCTGACGCAGCCATTGACCGAAATTTCAAGCCCACGATCCGGCGCGGCGGAAATCACGGTACGGCCGCGCGATGGCTTCAGGCCGAAGAGGCCGTTGCATGAAGCAGGAATGCGGATTGAGCCGCCGCCGTCGCTCGCATGCGCGATCGGCACAACGCGCGCTGCAACCGCGACGGCCGCGCCGCCGGACGAGCCGCCGCTGGACTTGGTCACATCCCATGGATTCTTGGTCGCGCCGCCGAGCAACGTCTCGGTCGTTGCGGTTAGGCCGAACTCCGGCGTCGTCGACTTGCCGAATGGCACGAGGCCAGCCGCGAGCAGCGAATCCATGAACGGCGGCTGTTCTTGCGCGATGTTGCTCGCAAATGCGCGACTGCCGTACTTCGTTGGCTGGCCGGTCATCGGCATCAGATCTTTGATCAAAGTCGGCACGCCAGCGAACGGACCGCTCAGTGTTTCTGCGGCGCGCGTACGGCCATACTCGTAGAGCGGCGAGGCGATGAAGTTCAGCTCAGGGTTCACACGCTCACTGCGTGCGATAGCGGCTTCAAGCGCTTCCGCCGCAGTGATGTGCCCGTCGCGCACCGCCGCCGCGACACCGGTCGCGTCGAGATCGCCCAGAGCATCGGACGATGCGCCGCCCAATCCCAGCTGATCGCAAGCGCCCGCGGTCGTGAGCGCGCCGAGCGCAACGGCATTGGCCATCAGGCCGCGACGTGAAATGGACATCGAATTTCCCCCTGGCCTTTGACGTGCGGCCTTGGACGGAACTTTGCGCAAGCGCTGCCACACTCGCAAGCGGGGAAAGAGCCTTGCCTTCGCGTCAAGCGCGGGCGAGGAGGCGGAATGTCCCGCACGCGCGCCGATTTATTGCTGGTTGCGCGCGGCCTCGTTGAGAGCCGTGCCAAAGCGCGTGCGGCCATCGACGCTGGCGGCGTGTTGGCGAACGGCATCGCTGTCATGAAAGCGTCTGATCTGATCGATGACGGCGCTGCGCTCGATGTGACGCCGCCGCATCCGTGGGTGTCGCGCGGCGGGGTGAAATTGGCGGCAGCGCTGGATGCTTTCCAAATCGATCCAGCCAATCAGATCTGTCTGGACGTCGGCGCCTCCACTGGCGGCTTTACGCACGTCCTGCTCACACGCGGCGCTGCGCGCGTCTACGCGGTCGATGTTGGGCGCGATCAGCTCCACGCGTCGCTCCGCGCTGATCCCCGCCTTGTGAGTCTAGAACAAACCGACGCCCGCACTCTCACCCGTACGCAAATCCCTGAACCGCCGACGCTCATCGTCTGCGACGCAAGCTTCATCGGCTCTGCCAAAGTTCTCGGCACGCCGTTCGCGCTCGCTGCCGACAGCGCTGATGCGGTCGTGCTGATCAAGCCGCAATTCGAAGCTGGCCCGAAAGCCGGGCGCGCGGGCGTGCTTGACGAGGTCACCGCTCGCGCCGCCGCGCAAAATGCGATCGACGCGCTCCGCGGCCTTGAACGCTTTCGCGTTGTCGGCACGCATCGACCGCCAATCCGCGGCGGCGACGGCAACCTTGAGCGCCTCGTTCACCTGAAGCGCTAACCATAAAGAAAGACCCCGGCTTCTTGCGAAGCCGGGGTTTCAGTCACTGCGTACTAGGTATGGGTTCACCTATGGAGATTACTTAGCGCTGGTACTCGGGGCGCCACTCGCCGTCGTCGCCGCGGCACATCAGAACGTCTTCGCGATACTCGCGGCCATTCGGCGCGCGCGTGATTTGCTCGCCCATCCGGCAGTCACCGCGATCATCGCCGCGATAATAGCCGTCGTCGTTCGGGCCGCCGTAGAGGTCGTCGTCTTGGTAGCCGCCTTCGTTGCCGTAATACGGCTGTTGGCCGTAAGCGACCGGGCGGCCGAATTCGTCGTACTGGCCTTGAACTTGATCGCAGCGCGCGGTTGAGCGGCCAACTGCGCCACCGGCGACAGCGCCGACAACGGCGCCTAGGCCCGCGCCTTCACCACGAACGCCACGGTCCGCGACTTCGCGGCCCAGGAGCGCGCCGATCACGCCGCCGATCACAGCACCGCCAGCCGTGCGGTTATTCCGCGAGGTCTGACATTGTTGCTGCGTGGAGACATGCTCGTCGTGGTAGCTGCGGTATTGCTGAGCGGACGCCGGTTGGGCAAACGCCACCAGGGCGGTCGCGACAGCGGCTGCGGTGAGAAGGTGACGGCGCATTGGGGTGGCTCCTTTAACTTGAGCCAGAGATAAGCAAATCCAGTCTGAACGGCACATGAAGCGTATGAACCGCCTTTCCCGCTCCCGGCCCCAACAGGCCGGGAAAGCCGATATTCCAGCCGCTGAGGAGCGAGTGCTGGAGATTTCGGCTGTCGGATCGCGGGGCGATTCAACCAGTGAGGGAGAAGCCGGGCCGATCTACACGCCCTACGCGCTGCCGGGAGAGCAGGTACGCGCCCGTGTCACCGGCGGCCGGGCTGAGCTGCTGGAAGTCCTCCGCGCCAGCCCCGAGCGCCAAGAACCGGCTTGCCGCCATTTCGGCCGCTGCGGCGGCTGCCAGCTGCAGCATTGGTCGGATGACCCGTATCTCGCTTGGAAGCGCGAGCAGGTGATCGAGGCGCTGACCAAGCGCGGCTTCGGCGGCGTCCACGTCGAGCCCACGATCGCCGCTTGGGGCGAGGGCCGCCGCCGCGCCGCGCTCCACGCCGCCCGCCAGAACAACCAAGTCCGCATCGGCTTCATCGAACGCGGCGGCGCGCGCCTGACGCCGATCAGCCAATGCCCGGTGCTCGCGCCGCAACTCGAAACAACGGTGCTGAAGCTCGCGCCGCTCGCGGAACTCGCGCTGCCGCAACGCGGCGAGATCACGATGCAATGTCTGCTGACTGATAGCGGCGTCGACATTTCGATCAAAGGCGCCGGCCGCGTCGATCTCCTCAATCGTGCGCAACTGGAAAAGCTGATCGCGGAAGCCAACGCGCTCAATCTGGCGCGGCTTTCCTTCGACGCCGAAACCATCATCGAGCGCGCCAAACCGACACTGCGCATGGGCAAAGCCACCGTCAGTCCGCCGCCCGGCGCGTTCTTGCAGCCCACGGCGCTCGGCGAGGAAACACTGGCGCGCCTCACGCTCGAAGCCGTGCATGGCGCTAAGCGCGTCGTCGATCTTTTCTCCGGCATCGGCACCTTCGCGCTGCGCATCGCCGAGCACGCCGAAGTCCTCGCCGCCGAAGGCGATACCGAAATGCTGACGGCGTTGAAGAAGGCTTCTGACGGGGCAGGCGGCGCTCTGAAAGAGATCAGCATCCTGCGCCGCGATCTGTTGCGCACGCCACTCTCCACGCTGGAGATGAAAAAGTTCGACGCCGCCGTGATCGACCCGCCGCGTTCAGGCGCGAGACAGCAAGCCGAACAGATCGCCCGCGCGCCGATCCGCAAGCTTGCCTATGTCTCATGCGACCCGGCCAGCTTTGCGCGCGACATCAAAGTCCTGATCGAGCACGGCTTCACGCTGACCAAGATCACGACGGTCGATCAATTCCGCTGGAGCCCGCACGTCGAACTCGTGGGAGCCTTCGAGCGATGAGCAACAAAACCACGCTCCTCGACTACGAACGCTCGCGCCGCAAGCGCGATCCGAAGGCGGATGCTGCGCCGCTCGAAGACGGCTACTGGCGCCGCAAAACCCTCACCGAGATGAATGAGCGCGAGTGGGAATCGCTCTGCGATCGCTGCAGCAAATGCTGCGTCATCTCGATCGAAGACGCTGACACCGGCCAGCTTTATCTCACCGACGTGTCCTGCAAACTCTTCGACACCAAGACCTGCGGCTGCAGCGACTACGCTAATCGCAAAAAATACGTGCCCGATTGCGTCAAGCTCACGCCGAAGAACGTGCCCAAACTCGATTGGCTGCCGCAGACCTGCGCCTATCGCCTCGTCTCCGAAGGCAAAGACCTCTTCTGGTGGCACCCGCTCATCTCCGGCAGCCAAGAGAGCGTCCACGTCTCGAAAGCCTCAGTGCGCAACAAAACGCGCCCGGAAGGCCGCTTACAAATGCCCGGCCTCATCAAGCGCATCACACGCTGGCCAACGCCGTTGGAAAAACCGCCCGCGCAGCTTCGTCGGCGCAGGCGTGTGAAGCGTTAGACGCACATGCGACTTGTGTCGTTGGGCGTACATCGCTAACAACCCATCCCTCTGTGTTGCCGCGGCTGCTGACCCCGCGAACACAGGAAAAATCTTATGTCGTCCCAACGTACGTTGGCTTGGCGCCGCTTGCAGCGCGCCAAGTATGTGCAGCATCGCTCAAAGGCTCAAACTGCCAAGCGCGAGAAATCTTGGAAGCTGCTCTATCTTCGAAGCGTCAAACTGCGCCGCGCGCAACAGCTCGGCATGGTTTGGCCCAGTACTGAGTGGGCAAAGCTCTTGACGGAAACCAACGCGGTCAACGTCCTCTTCATCTGCAGCCGCAATCAGTGGCGCAGCCCGACAGGCGAGCAGGTCTGGCGCGGGGAGGCGGGCGTGCACGTGCGCTCGGCAGGGACAAGCCGCAGCGCGCGCCGGCGCGTGACCGTTGCCGATCTCCGCTGGGCCGATTTGATCTTGGTGATGGAAGAAAAGCACAAGTCGCGCATCAAAGCCGACTTCCGCGAAGAGACACGCTTCAAGGATCTTCACGTCCTAGACGTGCCCGACGAGTACCAATTCATGGACCCAGAATTGGTCGAACTGCTGCGCGAAAAATGCGCGCCGCTGATCCGGGCGAAGCTGGGCGCGTGAGCGCGAAAGCCACAGAAATGCCCCGTGTGCGACGCTGGCGCGGGTGGAGGCGCGGGCGGGGGCGCGCTACAGTCGGTCCATGAGTTTGTTGCGCGATATCGGCCGCGCTCGTTACGCCGCCGCCCAGGGCGCGCGCGTCGCCTGGTACATGAGCCAGTACCTGCTCGCGCGCCGCATTTCCGGTCCGTTCAATCGCCCCGGCGAACCCAAGTTTGAGCCGCAGGCGCCCGAAGGCGATGCGCAAAGCATCCGTACCGCGTTCCTCGATCTCTTCGCGCGCGACCGCGCCAATATCGAAGCCGGCTATTATCCCGCGCCGGAAGACATCCGCTTAACCCGCGCGATCGAAGCGCTCCGCAGCTCCGCCAACTTCTTCCGCGACCTGCCGAAGGTCGATCAGCGCCGCCTCGAACGCGATGGCACCGAAGTGCGCGAGCAAGCCAAGGGCGATGGGCGCTATCCGACGTACTATCTGCAGAACTTTCACTACCAAACCGGCGGCTGGCTCAGCCAGGACAGCGCCAAGCTCTATGACACGCAGGTCGAAATTCTGTTTGGCGGCGCAGCTGACGCGATGCGGCGCATCACGCTTGGATCATTGGCGCGCGCGATCCGCGGCACTGACCAACGCAAGGTCCAGTTGCTGGATGTCGCTTCAGGCAATGGGCGCGTCTTGAGCCAAGTGCTGGCCGCGTATCCGCGTATTCCGGCGACCGGGCTCGATCTGTCACCGGCCTATTGCGAAGAGGCGCGCAAGCGTCTCAGCGCTTGGCCGCACGTCGAGATCGTCAATGGGGCGATCGAGCAGGCGCCGTTCGAAGACGCGAGCTTCGATGCCGCTACCTGTGTTTATCTCTTCCACGAATTGCCGCCGCGCGTCCGCCGCGATGCGGCGCGGGAAATCGCGCGCGTGCTGAAACCCGGCGCGACGCTGGTGCTGGCGGACTCAATTCAAACCGGCGACGCCGCCGATCTCGATCGGATGCTGGAATACTTCCCGATTGGCTTTCACGAGCCGTACTTCACGTCCTACCTCAAGGAAGATTTCGCGGCGCTGTTCGGCGAGCATGGCTTCGAGGTCGAAGAAACCGAACTCGCCTTCCTCACCAAGGTGACGCGTTTTCGGAAGCGGAAATAACCTTCTCCGCCGCATCAGGCGAATACTCGTCCGCATACGAAGCTTGCTCTGCGCCGTCGTCATAAGCGGGCGCATCTTCGTAATAAGTATCCTCCGTCTGGGGTTCCTGCTGACGCTCGTAAAGCGCGGCGATCTGCTGATGCAGGTATCCATCTGAAGCTTCGCTCAGTGGCGCTGCGCCGTCATTTTCGCCCGTGAGCTGCTCAGGCGTTGCGGCCTCGGCGTTGCCGATGAACACCGGCTCGTCCCAGGAGACTTCACGCGCGCGGCCGCTGACGTATTGGGCCGCCTCAACCACGCGGACGTAGGCGCTGGGCTGTTCGGCGGGCGGCCGACGCCGAGACCCATCAGGCGTTCTTTGAGAATGGGATTGTCGTCGAGCATGGCCATCGGCCTCCGCGCGACAAACAGCCGAAAGCGCGCTGAGTTCCCGCGCGCTGCTTACGATTTCAGTTAGAGAAGCGGTTCGGCGTCCGGCGTTCCGGCGACCGGTTCGATCGCCTGGAGTTTTTCGGTGTCGAACGCGAAGCCTTCGACTTCGATTGGTTCCTCAACGACCGCCAGCAGCTCTTCCTCTGGCCCACCGAGCAGGATCTCATTGGTGACGCTGTAATCAATCTCACCAACGGTCTTGGTCGTATCCGTCGCTGCCTCGTCAACGGCCGCCAGTTCGACAACTGGCGCTGCGACCGGCGTGACACGCGCCGGCGTGTACTCAGCCGCGTAGGCCGAGCCAGGTGCGAAGTCGGCGCCGCCCGTGATAATGGCGTCGACGCTGCCGATCGCGAACAGGCTGATGAACGCAAACGTCGCGACCATCGCCGCGCGATCTTGTTGTTCGGGGCTGCGCTTGAAGCGCCATAGAGCGACGCGCGCTTTGCGAAATGCGGTGTGCAAACGCGGACCAATCTCGCGAACGCGTTGCGTGAACGAAACGCGGCGGCGGCGTCGAATCTGTTTTCGCTTCCGTAACATTTCCCGATCCCCACAGGAACGTCGAGCTTTGTACGCGCGTTCGCGAAACAATGCCAGACAAAGACGATCCGCTAGCCGCACTTCGGACCCGCGCCTACGCCCTTGCTGACACCGGCCGGTACACCGATTGGGCCTCGCTTAGCGCCGATCTTGTCGATGAAGGCTCACCCGACGTAATTGTCCGAAAACTGACGAATGATGCGATCTTTCAACTCATGCTGAAGGACCGGATGAGCGCCGCGCGCGGCGGCTGAGCTGCTAACTTAGCGGCTCCGATTGCCCCAATCCTCTCAGCGCCGTAACCTCGGCCCAAGGGGAGTGGGACATGTCAGAAGGCAAGGTCGCCATCGTCACCGTGCACGGCACCGGGGACACGGCAGAGAGCGCGGACGGCGCAAAATGGTTTCAGCGGGGCTCGGAGTTCAGTCAGCGCTTGCTCCAGCATCTGAGCAGCCAGGGTATTAGCGGCGAAATCATCCCGCATCTGTGGACGGGCGCGAACAGCGCATTCGACCGCGAACGCGGCGCCGACAAGCTCGCTGACCGCATCCGTGGGCTCTACAACAAATACGACACCATCCACGTCGTCGGTCATAGCCATGGCGGCAACGTCGCCAACGATGCTGCGGTGTTGTTGAAGTGGGGTCTCCGGCGCAACGCTGCGCGAGAGAAGTTCGATAGCCTGACGACGGTCGGCACGCCGTTCTTCAACGTGCGCACGGGCGCGCTGCAACGCATTGCCGGAATCTTGTTTTTGGTCATCGCGTGGGCGAGCGCGGTGGTGTTCCCATTGATCGCGGCGCTCCTGGTGTGGGGCGCGTTGAGCGGTGAAAACTTGATGGGGATGGAGAGTCAACAGGCCGAACTCATGGCCGCAGGGATCTACGTCCTGATCGTTGGGCCATGCACGTTGTTCATGCTTCACATGTCGCGACAAGGCATTCGCCGCATCCTTCGACCCAAGACAGGCGGCAGAACGCGCACCTCGATCTTTAGTCTTTGGCACCAGAACGACGAGGCTATCGCGTTTCTGCAGCGGGTCGAAGAATTGAAGCTTGAACCTTTCCCGCGTGGGGCCCTGTTTCGAGGATCGCGTGGCGCTGCGATTGCATTCGGCGTGCTTGCTGTGCTGATTATCGGCCTGTTCAATCCGCTGGCTTACAGCTTTGGCCGCGGCGATTTGTTGGGCATGATGGATGGGATCGCTGACGAAGACATCGCGAGCAACATCGTTGTGATGACCATGATGAGCCTGCTGCTCGCGCCGGCGATCTTCACCGTGGTGTATCTTGTGTACCGCTTCTTTGTCGGTGGCATGGTGCAGGAAGTTGGCACGCGCGGCTCGATGAACCGTTTCGTCGGCGGCGTTATGCGCGGCGTCGCCATGGGGCGCGACGGCGATCAGGTGCTCTATGGGGTCTCACCGCGCTCGCATACGCACACGACGCAGGAGCTGGTGCTGGGCGGCGAGTGCGCGACGCGTATGCAGGAGGGCGCCAACGGCGCTGCTGGCAAGCTGATCGACAAGTATCGCTGGGCGCTGTTCACCGTAGGTGGCGATACCAGTGCGTCGCTGACTGCGCTGACCACCGATGCGATGACGTGGGAGAGCCTCATCCACACGACGTATTTCGATCAACCCGAAGTGGCCGTGGCTGTGGGCGATCATATCGCGCGGACGGTGCGTGAGAGCGCGCACGCGGCGGCGCCGGCGCCTAGCTCAACGGCCAGTTTGCCCGCGATGGCGTAGCATCGCGTCCGCCAGCACGCAGGCGAGCATGGCTTCTGCGACGGGCGCGCCGCGAATGCCGACGCACGGGTCGTGACGGCCTTTGGTTGAGATGTCGGCGTTCTGGCCGTCGCGGGTGACGGTCTGGCGCGGGGTGAGGATTGATGAAGTCGGCTTGATCGCCAGACGCGCGACGATCGGCTGCCCAGTGGAGATGCCGCCGAGCACGCCGCCTGCGGCGTTCGAGAGAAACACCGGCTTGCCGTCATTGCCGGCGCGCATTTCGTCGGCGTTCTCGATGCCGGTGAGTTGGGCCGCGCCGAAGCCAGCGCCAATCTCGACGCCCTTGACGGCGTTGATGCTCATCAGCGCGCCTGCGATCTCGGCGTCGAGCTTGCCGTAAACCGGCGCGCCCCAGCCTGCGGGTACGCCCGTCGCTTCCACTTCAACGATGGCGCCGACCGAGTTGCCGTCTTTGCGTGTGGCGTCCAGCAGTTCTTCCCAGCGCTTTGCAGTTTCGGCGTCCGGGCACCAGAATGGGTTGTTCTCAGTCTCTGCCCAATCCCAACGCGCACGGTCGATCGCGATCTTGCCAATCTGCACGACGGCAGCGCGGATTTGGACATCGCCCAAGATGCGACGCGCGACAGCGCCGGCGGCGACGCGCGCTGCGGTCTCGCGCGCGGACGAGCGGCCGCCGCCGCGATAATCGCGCAGGCCGTACTTAGCGTCGTAGACGTAGTCGGCATGGCCGGGGCGATAGAGATCGCGGATGTCGTCGTAATCTTTGCCGCGTTGATCGACGTTTTCGATCATCAGAGAGATCGGCGTCCCGGTGGTGACTTGGCCGCCAGTGCGATCATCTTCGAACACACCGGACAGAATCTTCACTTCATCGGGTTCGCGCCGCTGCGTGACGAAGCGGCTCGTGCCCGGCGCGCGGCGGTTCAGCCAATACTGAATGTCGGCAATCGTCAGCGGCAGGCCTGGCGGGCACCCATCGACGACACAGCCGAGCGCCGGCCCATGGCTTTCGCCCCAGGTGGTGACGCGGAAGAGATGGCCGAACGTATTGTGCGACATGTGCGCCCTAACTGGCACAGGCCATGAGTCACCGCAAATCGGTTCACTCGCAGCGAGCCAGTCTCGCCAGCGACGCTTCGATGATTGGCCGAGCAGTCACCTGATCCATGTGTGCCAGCTCCTGGATGGTGTGGCGCCTACCGGCCTCACGCGCGACGAGATAGCCGACGTAGTAGCCATAGCGCGGCGGTAAGTGCGCAGTCTGGCGCTGAAAGCTAAACAACGCGGCAGTGTCGCCGGCGGCGCTGGAGTCGAGGCGGTCGCGCACGGTGCACACCGCTTCGCGCAGATTGGCGTCGACGGCGGCGGGAATGTCTTCCGGCACCGTGAGCAGCAATTGTTCTGGTGTAGCGTCGCTGTTCAGGGACTTCGCGACATATACAGCGAGCCCTTCGGTCCAGAGGCTGCACCACACCTGTTCGCAGCCACCGAACGTGCGCGCGTGATACACATGGAAGAGCTCGTGATGAAAGAACGGCTCTTCATCCGTGTAAGGGTGGGCGCGACCCATCACGTCGGCGCCGAAGATGAGCACATTCTCAGTCCCGGTGAAGTTGCGCGTGCCGCCGTCCATCTCACCGAGGCTGTGGATCAGGTAAATCTGGCCGACCTCGCCCATGTCTGGGAATTCGCGGATGAACGAGGCGTAAGCTGGATCGAGCAGCGCGGCGAACTGTGAGGCCTTGCTGGTATAGCCTTCACGAATGGCGGCGAAGCCTTCGATCGCGCGCCCGATCCGTGCGTCGTAGTCGGCTTGCGACATGCTCGGGTAGCGCTGGGGCCGTAGAATTCGGGAAACCGGTCAGCGACGTCTGTTTTGAAGGCCTTGATGCGGAGCGGCATCGGCATGCCCTCCGTGCGGTCATAGGCGGCGGTGAAAGCGCCGGTGAGGTCGGTCAGTTGATAGTGCTGAGCGGCCGCTGTGCCGGCGCTGAGCCAGAGCGCCGCGAGTGCCAGAACTACGTGCTTCATCGAGATCCCCGTTTGCCTCCTAGATGCGTCGGTTCGCGGGTTCGGATGCGCCGGCCTACGTGCTAGAAGCGATGCCATAGCCGGGGAAGCCATGTCAGGCGACGATCTCATACCGCCATCACCGAAATACGATCCGACGGCCACGCCGCCGCCGGACGATGCAGCGCTGTTCGCCGAGAACGAACCGTTCGCGCTGTTCGAGCGCTGGTTCAAGGAGGCCAAGGAAAAGGAGCCGAACGATCCGAACGGCATGGCGTTGGCCACGGCTGACGCGTCGGGCTTTCCCGATGTGCGCATGGTGCTGATGAAGAGTTTCGAGGGTGGCGGCTTCGTTTTCTACACCAATGCCGAGAGCGCTAAGGGGACGCAGCTCGGGGAAAACCAGCGCGCGGCGGTGGTCTTCCATTGGAAATCGCTGCGCCGGCAGGTCCGTGCGCGTGGTGAGATCTCGTTTGTCTCTGACGCTGAGGCGGACACGTACTTCAAGAGCCGTGATCGTGGCGCGCGGCTAGGCGCTTGGGCCAGTGCGCAATCGAGGCCACTGGAGGATCGGCTGGCGCTTGAGAAGCGTATCGCCGAGTACGCCTTGAAGTACGGGCGTCGGCGAGGTGCCGCGGCCTGACTATTGGCGCGGCTACAAGCTGACGCCCCTGAGCTTCGAGTTCTGGCGTGATCGCCCATTCCGCCTGCACGACCGGCTGACGTTCACCCGCGAAGCGCCGGGCGAGGCGTGGCGCAAGGCGCGGCTATACCCCTGACGGGCGCGTAAACTTCGATTCAAGTCCGGAGCATTTGACACCGGACCACCCGGCGCCGCCTTATTGCCCCAACGAAAATAACGGGAGACGGAACGCGATGCTCGGGCTCATGCAGAATTGGCCGTTGACGGTGGATCGAGTGCTCGATCACGCAAATAGCGCCTTCCCGGAGCGCGAAGTTGTGACGCGCGCTATCGAGAGCGGCGAGCTGGTGCGCGTCAATTACGCCAGCATTTACGCGCGCGCCAAGCAGGTCACCAGCGCGCTGCGCGAGCGCTCGATCGCTATGGGCGATCGCATTGCGACGCTCGCCTGGAATACCGATCGCCATTTGGAAGCGTGGTACGGCGCCATGGGCATGGGCGCAGTGCTGCACACGCTGAACCCGCGTCTCTTTCCCGAGCAGATCGCGTGGATCGTCAATCACGCCGAAGACAAGATCATTTTCTTCGACGCGACGTTCACGGCGATCGTTGAAAAGATCGCGCCGCTGCTGAAGTCGGTTCAGCTCTATGTCGCTTTCACCGACCGGGCGCACCTGCCCCGATCGTCGCTGCCGATGGTTGCGTATGAGGACTTCATCGCGGGGCAATCGACTGACGCGCGCTGGGGTGGGTTCGACGAAAACACGGCCTGCGGCCTTTGCTACACCTCCGGCACCACCGGCAATCCGAAGGGCGTGCTCTACTCGCACCGCTCGAACGTTATCCACGCAATGGCGGCCAACCAGACGGACGTGTTCGGCTGCGGCGCCAGCGATACGGTGCTGCCGATCGTGCCGATGTTCCACGCCAACGCCTGGGCGATTGCGTTCGTCGCGCCGATGTGCGGCGCCAAGCTGGTGATGCCGGGCGCAAAGCTCGACGGGCAAAGCGTCTACGAATTGCTGGAAGGCGAGAAGGTCACGTTCACAGCGGCCGTACCGACAGTGTGGCAGGGGCTCATGGGCTTCCTGCGCGAAAACAAGCTGAAGCCGACGACATTGCGACGTGTCGCCATTGGCGGCTCGGCCATTCCGGAAACTGTGCTGCGCGCGTTCGAGGAAGATTACGGCGTCGAGGTCATCCACGCTTGGGGCATGACCGAGATGAGCCCCATCGGCACGACCGGCAAATTGCTGCCTCAGCACTACAAGATGGATCACGAGGCCCAGATCAAGACCAAGATGAAGCAAGGGCGCGTGCCGTTCACGGTCGAAATGAAAATCGTCGACGACGAAGGCAAGAACCTGCCACACGACGGCAAGATATTCGGACGCCTCATGGTGCGCGGACCATCCGTGGCGCGCGCGTACTTCAAAAACGCCGGCGCCAAGAATGATCGCGGCGAGTGCCTCGAGACCTGTGGCTATTTTGATACCGGCGACGTCGCCACCATCGATCCGCTCGGCATCATGCAGATCACCGACCGCGCCAAGGACGTCATCAAGTCCGGCGGCGAATGGATCAGCTCGATCGATATCGAAAATATCGCCATGGGCGCCGACGGCGTCGCCAACGCGGCGGTGATCGGCGTTCTGCACCCGAAATGGGATGAGCGGCCGCTGCTGATCATCCAGCCCAAACCGGGCGCGCAGCCAACCAAAGAGGCCGTGCTCAAATATCTTGAAGGCAAAATCGCCAAGTGGTGGACGCCGGACGATGTTCAGTTCGTCGAAGCAATCCCGCTTGGGGCGACCGGCAAGATCAACAAACTGGCGCTCCGGGAGCAGTTCAAGGACTACAAATTGCCGTCCACACAAGCCGCCGAGTAGGGCCGGAACCGGGGCCGGGGAAGTGCGTTCTCACGCCAGACCGGCGCTGAAGGCACTACCCCCACGACCGCCCCCTTTGGACTTTGGTCAATCGACGCCATTGAAACGGCTCCGGGCCACCGGGGCCGTTTCTGTGTCTGGGCTTCTCGGCGCCCATAGGCCGAAAGGCATAGCCCGCCAGCCAGAATTCGCAGCCGCCGCGCGCGGGCGTACGATCCGCTTCGCTACGGCTGAGGCGGACGACGATGCGCTACCGGATAGAATCTCGAGAAACCACGGGCGAGAACGCCATCTGCCAGGTGCGCGATCCGCTCGATGTCGAACTCGCCACCGCGCGTCTGCAAGCGATCATCTGGAGCGCGAGCGTCCGCGAAGATCTGGGCGCAACCGGTTTTCAAATCCGCGATCTGCGCCACGAAGGCTGCATCGTCACCCTCGAAGACTTCAGCGAGCCGCCGCCGACCGTTCACTGAGCTTAACGGCGCGTTGCCGATTTTGCTCGCAGCCATATCGAATTTTTATACACAGGCTCCCTACATTGGAGCCATGAGCAAAAATCGTCTCACCAATGCGCTTTGGCGCGCGCTGGGCGGAGTGTTCGGCGTTGCCGTGCTGATCAGCATGGCGTTCGCGCTTAACCGCCTTGTCACCGTCACGGGCCTGACGCTCACCTAAGCGAGCCGGTACTCTGTATCGACGCACGGCGGGTCGAGGCTGACTACGCGGCCGAGCTGCACGAGCCTAATCATGTGCGCGAGCACTGAGTGGCACGCCGCTGGGTGGAGGCGCTTGTCGACGTCGGCGTAGATCACCGACACCATGTCTTTGATGCTGGTCTGGCCGGCCTGCATTTGCGCTAGGATTTGCGCTTCGCGGTCGAGGCGGTGATCTATGAACGCTTGCACGAATGGACGCACGTCGTGCACCGGCGGCCCGTGCGTCGGCCACAGTGTCGCATAGTCGCGATCGCGCACTTTCTCGAGGCTGTTGAAGTAATCGGTCATGTTGCCATCGGGCGGCCCGATGACCGTGGTTGACCAGCCCATGATGTGATCGCCGGGAAAGAGCGCGTTCTCTTCGATCAGTGCGTACGCCATGTGGTTGGTGGTGTGGCCTGGCGTGAACACAGCTTCGATCGTCCAGCCTGGGCCACTGAAGCGCTGGCCGTCTTCGACGTTGAAGTCGGGCGTGAAGTAGTGGTCGTCGCTTGCCTCTAGGCGCAGCGCATCGCAATCGCTCGGCTTCGGAGGCAGGGCGCTCGCATAGACTTTTGCCCCAGTGCGCTCGGCCAGCGGATGGGCGGCAGGCGAGTGATCCATGTGCCGATGCGTGACGAGAATGTGCGTCACCGTCTCGCCTTCGACAGCCTTCAATAGCGCATCAATGTGCGCCTGATCGTCTGGGCCAGGATCGATGATCGCCACTTCGCCGTGGCCGATAATGTAGACGCCGGTGCCTTTGAACGTGAATGGGCCGGGATTGTTGGCGACAAGCCGGCGGATCAGCGGCGAGACCTGCTGAGCCTTCTCGTATTCAAAGTCCATGTCACGGACGAACGGGATTTTCGCCGCCATTAGCGGATCTCAGCCGAGGACGAACTTACGGAACGCATCGCGCAACATATAGGTCGCCTTGATCTTATCTTGCAGGTTGAGTCCGATCGGCGGTCCCATGTCGGTTTTGTTGGCGTCGACGATGTAGAGCTTACCGTCATTTCGATCGCGCAGAACATCCACACCGCCCCAATCCAGGCCGATCTCGCGCGTGAAGGCGCTGATCTGGTCCATCTCTTCGCGGCTGAAGACTTCTTCCGGCGTCCGCAGCAGCACTTCGGTATTCGTATTCAAGAAGCGCTTGGTTACTTCCCGCCGTTTGATGAATACGCACACCGGCTTGCCGCCGATCGTGCAGGTGCGGAGGTCTTCCACAAGATTGAGGTCGGCGTGCGTACGGTTATCGACGACGCGTTGATAAACGCGTCCGGGAACCGGCGTTGCCGGGCACTGCACGATGTGACCGTCGTGCGCGGCGTTAATCTCTGACTTCTCGACGGCAAGGCCGGTAAACGTCGCGGGATCGACCGCCAGAGGATTGCCAAATGCCGCTGCACAGGCGCGCGACACGTTTGATTTCGAAACATCGCGGCAATTGAAGTTCACCAACTTTGCGCCGGGCTTTACCTTCGCCGGCGGATCGTTCGGGCTGTAGGTCGCGTCCTCGAACTGCATGACGACGTCAGCTTGCGAGGCGTCCTTGGCGAGCTTAGCGCCTGCCGCGCGCGAGACTGAGAAAATCAGATACCAAGGCCGCGCGCGCTCGGGCGTGAAGAAGATGGTGAAGCGCGGCTCCAGCGGCGCAATAGCTTTGGCCGCAAAGAAATAGCGGAACCAAGCCGTCACTTGGCTGATGATGGTTGGTGAATACGGCACGCGCGCGCCGGTCTTGCGCACGGTAAGACCCGTCAGCCCGAACTCGAAGTCCTTAAGCCAGACAGACCCAGAGGTCTGGAATACGCGGGGCGTCGCATCTGTCACGAGGTTAAAGGCTCCGCGGCGCCGCGCTTGCAGCGAGGCGCGCCATGCAAAGCGCATTCGCCGTCTGTCTGTTTACCTTAGATCGCGTGCGCACTGTGCTGCTCGCCCTGTCCCTGATCGTCTTGTTGAAGACGGCGTGGATACTTTTGCTGCCAACGTTCGGCGGTTAGGCCTTAGGCGCCAGCGTCTCAAGCGCCCCCCGCGCCCCCGATAAGTCGTAACCTGCCTTTTGAGCCAAGGCGATAATTTCGTCAGGCGTATGGCTCCCCACCAGCGCCTGCGCCAGGGCTCGGTTGACGATGATGGTGGTGTACCCCTCAGCCGCAGCACGCGCGATGTCGTCAGCTCCCAGCTGCGCCGCGACGGTGAAGTCTGGCGTTACACGTTTGAACTCGCTCATCGCACCACCCTACATCGCCACGTTGACACGGCTTGCCGGGGAAGCAAGGTTTCGCACGCCTTGCCACTGCTTCGGCGCCACAGGACGGACCTGAGAATGCTAGCCATGCCGTACGGCGCCTGCTCCTCGCGATACCTACACTGTTTGCGATTATAGCCGCCGCGTTTGTGCTGATGCATTTGGCGCCTGGTGGTCCGTTTACAAGCGAGCGGCAAGTGCCGCACGAGATCGAACGGCGCCTCGAAGCAGAGTACGGCCTCAACCTTCCGGTCGAGCAGCAATTGCTGCGCTATCTCTTTGGCACCAAGGAACGCGGCGGCGGTCTCATTCGCGGCGATCTTGGTCCGTCGATGACCTACAAGGACAAGAACGTCGGCGACATCATCGCGGAAGGCGCGCCGACGAGCGCCATTCTAGGTCTGAGCGCGATGGCGTTGGCGCTGGTGATCGGGGAGCTTTCTCGGCGTGATCGCCGCGCTGCGGCAAAACAAGGCGCAAGATTATCTCATCATGGCGCTCGCCATTGCGGGCGTGTGTTTGCCGCCGCTTGGTCGTGGGCCCAATCATGCAGCTTTTCTTCGGCGTGCAGTGGCACTTGCTGCCGACGGCGGGCTTCACCGCGACGAATTTGGTCTGCGCTATTTGATCTTGCCGGTGTTCACGCTGTCGCTGCCGATCATCGCAGTGGTGTCGCGGCTTATGCGCGCTTCGATGATCGAGGCTTTGCGCTCAAACGCCATTCGCACTGCGCGCGCGAAGGGGCTGCCTGAGCGACAAGTGATTTGGCGCCATGCGCTGCCGATCGCGATGCTGCCGATCGTCTCTTATGCCGGACCGGCGCTCGCCGGCGTCATGGCTGGCTCGTTTGTCATCGAGACGGTGTTCGCGCTGCCGGGCATCGGTAAGCAATTCGTGCTCGCGGCCCAGCAACGCGACTACACGCTCGTGATGGGCGTGGTGCTGATCTACTCGTTCCTGATCATCCTTCTGAACCTCGCGGCGGATCTCGCTTACCGCATGCTCGATCCGCGGAGCCGCGCAGTATGAGCGACATCCTGATCGACGACACGCCGCAGACCGCTGGCCGTCAAGGGGCGCTCACTCTGGGAAGACGCGCGCCGGCGCTTGATGCGCAATCCGGCGGCAGTAACGAGCCTCTATGTCGTCGCCATCCTCGTACTGATCGCCGTGTTCGGGCCGGTACTTTGGATCCACAAGTACGACACCATCTTTCGCGACAGCGTCTCCATCGCGCCGACGTGGACCGATTGGCACATCCTCGGCACCGACACCGAAGGGCGCGATATGGTCGCGCGCCTCATTCTCGGGCTCGGCATTTCGATGCTGGTTGGTCTGGCCGCGACAATTGTTGCGCTGACCATCGGCGTGCTCTGGGGCGCCGTTGCTGGCTTCATCGGCGGCTGGGTGGACGACGCAATGATGCGCTTCGTCGATGTGCTCTACGCCATCCCGTTCGTGTTCTTCGTCATCGTGCTGATGACGGTGGTGCAGTTCGACGACCCGGTGCTCAATCTGGTGCTTATCTTCTGTGCCATCGGCGCCGTCGAATGGCTGACCATGGCGCGGATCGTGCGCGGGCAAACGCTTTCGCTACGCCAGAAGGAATTCGTCGAAGCGGCCCGCGCGGCCGGAGCGAAACCGCTTCAAATCGTGCTTCGCCACGTGGTGCCAAACGTTGTTGGCCCGGTCGTCGTGTTCGCGACGTTAAACATCCCGGTGATCATCCTGGCCGAAAGTTTCCTGTCGTTCATCGGCCTCGGCGTGCAGGAGCCGCTGACGTCGCTGGGCAGCCTGCTGTCCGACGGCAAAGATCAGATGACCACCGCGCCGTGGATGCTCATCGCGCCAGCGGCGACGATGCTGATCACGCTGCTGGCGCTCAACTTCCTGGGCGACGGCTTGCGCGACGCGCTCGATCCGAAAGAGCGCTAAGCGCCAGCTATTGCTGGCGCCGCACGCGGATCGCAGGGCCGCCGGCTTCGACGTGCATGAGATAGCTGCCCATCGAGCGCGCTCGATGCGGACGTTGCCGCCTTCGCGGACGTTGCGCGCGACCTCGTTATCGATTTGCACCCAAACTTGGCCGTTGGTCATGCGGAACACAGACGGCATGTTGCGGCGCGCCACGACACTCGCGACTTCCAGCTGAAGATTGTCGACGCGCTCGAATTGCGGCGCGCTCGGATTGCTCGATCTGGAGTCGCCGAAAATGCGCGAGAGCGACGGCAGCGAGAAGCCAAAGGCTTCGCGATCAACTTGTTCTGCGTGTTGGCGGTCAACAGCGACGAGGTTGCCGGTGCTTTGCGCGGTTTGAAGATTGCCAACTGCGCCGTCATAGCAGGCAAGGCGCTGCGCTTCGTCAGTGATGCTGCGGCAGGCATAGACTCGACCGAGCGCATCGGGTGGGTTTGTTCCTGCGCCGCAACCGATCCAGTCAAAGCGATGAAGGCCAAGCCGGCCAAGATGATGCGCATAAAGTCCCCTCCCGTCGGAAGCCGGATCATCCTAGACTTCGCGGACGAACTTTGTCAGCCCGCGTAAGCAGGCTCTCGGCGGAGACAAATATGGCGGCGTTCTGGACCGATCGGCGGCGGCTCCTGCTAGGGGCGGGCGGGCTGACGGCCGCCGCCTCGCTCGGCGCCTGCGCCAACGGGGAGATCGTCGGCTTCGACAAGGCCAATCGCTCACTCGATATCTGCAATCAAGGCGAACCGTTATCGCTCGACCCCCACAAGGCCACCGGCACGTGGGAAAACAACATCATCGGGAACATGTTTGTTGGCCTGACGACAGAAAATGCCAAAGGCGAGCCGATCCCTGGCATGGCTGAAAGCTGGGAGACGAGCGAGGACGGGCGCACTTGGACGTTTCATTTGCGCCGGGCGCAGTGGTCCGACGGCGAAGCGTGTGACGCCCACGATTTCGAGTTCGCGCTCCGGCGCATTCTCGATCCGGTGAACCTCTCGGTTTACGCGTCGCTGCTCTATCCGATCAAAAACGCCGAGGCGATCGTGGCGGGGCGCATGGCGCCGGACACCGCGGGCGTCACCGCGCTCGACGATCTGACGCTGGAAATTCAGCTCGAACACCCAGCGGCTTATCTGCCGCAATTACTTATGCACTACACGGCGTATCCGGTGCCCAAGCATGTTGTTGAGCGCCACGGCGACAATTGGGTTCATCCGGACAACATCGTGGTCAACGGCGCTTTCACGCTGATCAAATGGTGGTCGAACTACATCGTCCACTTGCAGCGCAATCCGCACTTCTTCGATGCGGCCAACGTCGTGATGGAAAATTTGTACTTCTATCCGTCGACCGACGTGAATGCTTCGGCGCGGCGCGTGCGAAGCGGTGAGGCCGGCTGGTCGACGCGCTTTCCGTCAAACCAAGTCGAACAGCTGCGTGAAGTTATCCGGGCTATGTGCGTGTCGCGCCGTATCTCACGTGCAATTATTTTCGTTCAACACGACGAAAGCCCCGTTCAACGACGTGCGTGTGCGCCAAGCGCTCACCATGGCCTATGACCGCGATTGGGTCGCCGCCAATATTTATCGCACCGGTGAGCATCCTGCATACTCTCTCGTGCCTCCGGGCATTTTGAATTATCCTGGAACGGCGCGGTATAGTTGGGCTGACTGGCCGATGGAGCGGCGTCTGCAGGAAGCGCAGCGGCTTTTAAGCGCTGCCGGCTTTGGTCCCGACAATCCGCTCCGCTTCGAATTCTCGCACCGCAATACCAGCGACAACCCACGCGTCGCTGTCATCGTGCAGAACAATTGGCGGCAGATTGCGCCGTGGGTGACGGTGGAGCTGCGCGGCGTCGAAGCGCAAGTTCACTACGCCAATCTGCAGGCGAAGAATTTTGACGTGGGTGACGGCGCCTGGTCCGCGGATTTCAATGACGCCAAGAATTATCTCTATTTGCTGGAAACGCGCTCCCGCGAACAGAACTATCCGGGTTACTCAAACGCCGAGTTCGATCGCATGGTGCGCGAGAGCGATTTCGAACTCGATGTTGTGCGCCGTGGCGCGATGATGGCGCGCGCGGAGCAGCTGGCGCTCGATGAAGCGCCGATCTGCACCAGCGTCTACATCAACTCGACCAACCTCGTTCACCCGGATCTCACGGGCTACGAAGACAACATCAGCGACTTCCACCGCGCGCGCTGGTTCGGCATCAAGAACGCCTAATTAGAACGGCCCGCCGGCTTCTTCTGCGCCGATCGCTTTGATTGCGAAGGCGTAGTCGTGTGCGAGTTCGCGCAGATACTCGAACCGTCCCGCGCTGCCGGCGTGACCCGCGCCCATGTTCATCTTCAACAAGATCGGCTTGCCGCTGGTCGTGTGCGGACGAAGCTTTGCAACCCACTTCGCCGGCTCCCAATAGGTCACGCGCGGATCGGTGAGGCCGCCGGTCGAAAGCACGGCGGGATACGCTTTCGAACTCACGTTCGTGTAGGGGCAGTACGAGGCCATGTAGTCGTACGCGGCGACGTCTTCGAGCGGGTTGCCCCATTCGGGCCATTCCGGCGGGGTCAACGGCAGCGAGGTGTCGCTCATCGTGTTGATCACATCGATGAATGGGACGCCGCCTATCACCCCGGCCCAGAGATCAGGCCGCATGTTGTTTATCGCACCCATGAGCAAGCCGCCGGCGGAGCGGCCTTCGCAGACGATGTTGCCGGGGCGACCAAAGCCCGCGCCAATCAGTTCCTCCGCGACAGTCACGAAATCGGTGAACGTGTTGCGCTTGTTGAAGCGGCGACCATCCTGAAACCAGCCGAAGCCCATCTCGGACCCGCCGCGCACGTGCGCCATCGCGTAGATCCAGCCGCGGTCGACCAAGCTGAAGCGCCGGATCGAGAAATCCGCGTCGAGCGAAATGCCGTACGAGCCGTAGCCGTAGAGATAGAGCGGCGCGGTGCCGTTGAGCGGCGTGCCGCGCTTGTAGAGCACCGTGATCGGAATGCGCTTGCCATCGCTCGCCGTCGCGAAGAAGCGGCCGGTGAGATAGTCGTCCGGGTTGTGGCCCGACGGGATCTCCTGCGTCTTGCGCAGCACCTGCGTCTTCGTACCCATGTCGTAATCGAACCACTTCAGCGGCGTCGTCGGTGATTCATAGACGTAGCGAAGCGTCGCGGTGTCGAACTCGTAGCCGCCGCTGACTTCAATATTGTAGGCCTGTTCGAGCAGCGAAATGTCGTGCTCGGCGCCATCGCCGCGATGGCGGATGACGATGCGCGGCAGTGCGTTCACACGCTCGGAGCGGACGAGATAATCCTTCGTCGCGTGCAGCCCCAGAATGTAGCGGCCCGCTTCGTGGGCCATGAACTCGCGCCAGCTCGCGCGCGCGGTGCGGCCCGGCTCGGCCGTCATGATCTTGAAGTCGACAGCGCCGTCGGCGTTGGTGACGATGTACCAGCGGCCATCCCAGTGCGTTGGCGTGTAGAGCATGTCCGGCTCGCGCACGCTGAAGAGCGTGGGCTGCGCGGTCGGGTTCGAGCCTGGGATGGTGTAGTATTCCGATTGGCTGCCGTTGCCGGCGCTGATCAGAATGAACTCTTCGCTCTCGGTCGGGCCGACGCTGAGGAAAAAGCCATCATCCGGCTCGTCATATACAAGCACATCTTCGCCGCCGCGCGCGGGGCGGCGATAAATCTTCGCGGGGCGACCGTTGTTGTCACGGAAAGTCCAGAAGATATGGCGAGAGTCGGGCGACCAGCAGAAATCACCGGTGCAATCGCGGACGTGCGAAGCGAGCGTTTGCCCGCTCGCGAGGTCTTTCACGTAAACCGTGTAAATCTCTGAGCCTTGCTCATCGACAGCGTAGGCGAAGAGCGCGTGATCCGGTGAATGTTGGGCGGCGATGACTTTGTAGAACGTCTTGCCCTGCGCTTGTGCATCGACATCGATCAGCACTTGTTCGGCACCGCCGCCACGCGGTTGGCGCGCGAACTTCGGATGCTGCGCACCGGTTTCGAAGCGGCGGTAATATTCCCACGGGCCATCTGGCGACGGCACCGATGAATCATCTTCCTTCGTGCGTCCGCGCATTTCTTGATAGATGCGCTCTTGCAGCGCCGCGGTCGAAGCCATCTGCTGTTCGCGATAGGCGTTCTCTTCGTCGAGATAGGCGCGGATGTCGGCTTTCAGCAGCGACGGATCGCGCATGACTTCTTGCCAATTGTCGTCCTTCAGCCAAGCGTAATTGTCGACGCGCGTGCGACCGATCTGCGTGATGGTCTTTGGTTCGATGCGCGCAACAGGCGGCGCGAGCGGCAGCGTAACTTCAGGCATAGGAGCATCCGTTGAGGCGCAAGCGGGAAGAAGGGCGGCGACCGGCAGAGCAGCGCTGGCCTGGAGAAGTTCACGACGGTTCATAGATCGCCTTCTGCGAGGAATGTCTGGGTCGGGTCAATCGGGTCAGGTCAGGCGCAACAGGATCGCGGTTGCGTCATCGCTTTGTTTGAAGCGCGGATGGCGCGAGCCGCCGGCGTCCGCCAGCTCAATCGCCCGCAGTTCGCGGCCGAGCTCTTGAAGGCCGACATTGATCGCAGCTTTTACCAGCGCCGCCGGCTCATAGGCCTTGTAACGATCGGTGAGAGCGGCAAAGCCATCGGTCATCAACAACAGATGTGCCGGCCGCTTCAGCGTCAGCGTCCAAGCGCGCGCATGATCGGCGCACGCGGGATGGAGGCCGAATGTCCAAAACCGGCCGCCTTCTTGATTGATCGCCGCGCGGTTGCGGCGCAGCGTTTCGATCGCGGCTTTGCGCTTCAGCAAGGGCTTGTCTGCTTCGGGCTGTGACGCCGCCAGCTTCACTTCGTCATCGAGGCCATCGTGACCTCCAGTGACTTGCACGCCATCGCTATCGAGCGCGAAGACGCGGCAATCGCCAAGGTCGATACCTTCGATGGCGCCGCGCTCGTTCTCTGTGACCATCAGCAGCGAAGCCGTTGGCAATTGCCAACGTTCGACATTCTGACCGCGTGTCAAATAGGAGAACGCGCTTGCAGCCGTCTCGCTCGCAGTTCGCACCGCTTCGCGGAGATCGCCGTAAGTCCAGGCGTTCAAGCTGGTGTTTGCAACTTGCGCGATCCAGCTTGCATCCGATGCCGACTTCGTCAGCGGCGTCTCAGCAAGGTCCGTCGCGCCGTCGATCACCCACGCGGACTTTTGTTGAAAGCCCAGCGTGTCGTCGTTTTGCTTAGCGCGGTCGCCGGCGAGGGAGATCGCCTCAACGAAGGTTAGCATCAGCCTGGGAAAACCAGCGACACGACTTCAGCCACGCACGCGGGGCGTTCTTGGCCATCGATCTCGATGGTGAACTCGTTCGTCACCTGGAAGCCGCCGCTGCGCGGCTCGCAGCTCAGCATCTTGGCGCGCATCCGTAGCCGCGAGCCGAACGGCACCATGTTGGTGAACCGGACTTTGTTCGAGCCGTAATTGATGCCGCGCGAGACGCCAGTGTAGCTCACGATATTCTTGGCCAAGAACGGGATCAGCGAAAGCACTAGGTAGCCGTGCGCGATCGGCGCGCCGAGCTCTTTGGTGGCGCGTTCGACGTCGACATGGATCCATTGATGGTCGCCCGTAGCGTCCGCGAAACGATTGACCCGGTCCTGGGTGATCTCCAGCCAATCGGACACGCCGATCTCCTGGCCAACCAGGGTCTGGATTTCAGAAATCGGAATTTCGCGCATGAATAGTCTCCTCCCTCGGGAGTAGTCCTGGGGCTGGCGCTTGTCGAGTTGCCGCCACGTTCCGCGTCGGGCAGGAGCCCTGCGCCGATGGGCCAGGACGGCCAATTGCCGCCCCAAGCGACACACGCTATCTCGCGCCCATGTCCCTAGACCCGCTCGCGCCAGGCACCCTCGCGCTCGCCGAAGAATTCGGCCTCTCCCGCGACGAATACGACCTTGTCCTGGAAAAGCTCGGCCGCACGCCGAACACCACCGAGCTTGGGATCTTCTCGGTCATGTGGAGCGAGCACTGCTCGTACAAATCCACCCGCGTCCATCTTGCGAAATTCCCGACCAAGGCGCCGCACGTCATTTACGGCCCGGGCGAGAACGCCGGCGCCATCGATATTGGCGAGGGGCTCGCCGCCATCTTCAAGATGGAAAGCCACAACCACCCAAGTTTCATCGAGCCGTTCCAGGGCGCCGCGACCGGCGTCGGCGGCATCTTGCGCGACGTGTTCACGATGGGCGCACGGCCGGTGGCGATCATGAACGCGCTGCGCTTTGGCGAGCCGGATCACCCGAAGACACGCAAGCTCGTAGACGGCGTGGTGTCGGGCATCAGCTTCTACGGCAATTGCGTTGGCGTGCCGACGGTGGGCGGCGAGACAAACTTCGATGCGCGCTACAACGGCAACATCCTCGTCAACGTGTTCTGCCTCGGCATCGCCGATAAGAACAAGATTTTCACCAGCGCTGCTAAGGGCGCAAACAATCCAGTCGTGTACGTCGGCGCCAAGACGGGCCGCGACGGCATCCACGGCGCCACCATGGCGAGCGCCGAGTTTGATGATGACTCGGATGCGCAGCGCCCGACGGTGCAGGTCGGCGATCCCTTCCTCGAAAAGCTGCTGATCGAAGCCTGCCTCGAACTGATGGCCACCGACGCGATCATCGGCATCCAAGACATGGGCGCTGCCGGCCTTACATCGTCCTCGGTCGAAATGGCCTCGAAGGGCGAAGCCGGCATCTTGCTCGACCTCGACGCCGTGCCCGCGCGCGAAGAGGGCATGACGCCGTACGAGTTCATGCTCTCGGAAAGCCAAGAGCGCATGTTGATGACGCTGAAGCCAGGACGTGAGGCCGAGGCCAAAGCGATCTTCGAAAAGTGGGGGCTGGACGCTGCCGTCATCGGACAAACCACCGACACCGGCAATCTCACGCTTCGCCGGCACGGCCAGATCGTGTGCGACCTCCCGCCCGGCCCGCTCGCCGACGAAGCGCCGAAATATGAACGCCCGTACGTGCAGCCACTGAAGGCGATCCCGCTGACGGATGGTGAGCAAAAGCGCCTGACGGAGGAGTATCCGGGCTTCGTGAACTCGCTCACGACTTTGCTCTCGCAACCGGACCAAGCGTCGAAGCGCTGGATATGGGAGCAGTACGATCGCCACGTGATGGGCGACACGCTGGCAGATTCTGGCAGCGACGCCGCCATCGTCCGTCTCTATGGCTCGCAACGCGCACTCGCGATGACGTGCGATGTCACGCCGCGCTACGTCGAGGCCGACGCTTACGAAGGCGGCAAGCAAGCTGTTGCCGAAGCGTGGCGCAATCTCACAGTCACCGGCGCGCGGCCTCTTGCTGTCACCGACAACCTCAACTTCGGCAATCCGCAGAAGCCCGAAATCATGGGCCAGATCGTCGATGCCATCAACGGCATCGGCGAAGCCTGCAAGGTCCTCGACTATCCGGTCATCTCCGGCAACGTCTCGCTCTACAACGAGACCAACGGCCAAGCGATCTTGCCGACACCCGCAATCGGCGGCGTCGGCATCCTCGACAATCTTGAACGCCGCGCGACGGCCGATCGCCTGCAGCAAGGCGACACGCTCGTTCTCATCGGCGATACAGCTGGTCATCTCGGCCAATCCGTCTATGCGCGCGATCTCTTCAAGCTTGGCGGCGCTGCGCCGAAGATCGATCTCGCGGTTGAGAGAAAGAACGGCGACTTCGTTCGCTCACTCATCGCCGACGGCACAGTCCGCGCCGCGCATGATCTCAGCGACGGCGGCCTCGGCCTCGCCGCCGCTGAAATGGCGCTCGGCTCCAACGTTGGGGTTGCGCTCGGTTACCAAGGCGATCTCACAGACGCGCAATTCCTCTACGCCGAAGATCAAGCCCGTTACTTGATCGCCGTGCCTGCGAACAAAGCCGGCGATCTCGATAAGCGCGCGCGCGCTGCGGGTGTCAGCTACCTCGTCGTCGGCGAAGCCGGCGGGCGCGAGATCAGCTATCTCGGCGCAAGCGGCGCCCGCGATCGCGTGAGCATCGACGACCTGCGCAAGGCTCACGAAAGCTGGCTTCCCGCCTATATGAAGAAGGCGCACTAAGCGCCCGGAGGGCCTATGCCCCAACACGACTACGATCTCATCGTCATCGGCGCAGGCTCTGGCGGCGTGCGCGCGGCGCGGCTGGCGGCGAAGACCGGCGCGAAGGTTGCGATCACCGAGCAAGTGCAAGTCGGCGGCACGTGTGTGCTGCGCGGCTGCGTGCCGAAGAAGCTGCTCGTTTACGCGTCAGAGTATTCGCAGGCGTTTCGTGACGCGAAAGGGTTCGGCTGGACGGTCGATTGGGCGCGGTTCGATTGGGCGACGTTGCGCGATTCCGTGCAGGCCGAAGTGAACCGGCTCTCCGGCCTCTATCTCGAAAACCTGAAGAACGCCGGTGTCGAGCTCTTCGAAGATCGCGCCGTTCTCACCGATGCAAACACGGTGCGGTTGGTGCGCGAGGGGCGCTACCTCTCTGCCGACAAAATCCTCGTCGCTACAGGCGGCCACACCTACCGCCCCGAAGAAACCCCCGGCCACGAGCTTGGCATTACGTCAACAGACGCGTTTCTTCTGAAAGATCTGCCGTCGCGCGTCGTCATCGCTGGCGGCGGCTTTATCGCTTGCGAGTTCGCGACGATTTTCTCCGGTCTCGGCGTCGAGACCACTATCGTCTATCGCGGCGAGCGCATTTTGCGTGGCTTCGATCACGACGTGCGCTTTCACGTGCAGTCCGAATTAGCGCGCAGTGGCGTGAATATCATCTGCGGCTCCACCATCGATCAAATCTCGCCGCTGCCTGATGATCGTAAGCTCGTCACGCTATCCAACTCGATGCGCATCGAAGCTGACCAAGTGCTTTGGGCCGTCGGTCGCGTGCCGAACACGATGAACATGGGCCTCGAAGCTTCCGGCGTGCGCCTAACCGATCGTGGCGCCATCGCCGTTGATGAATATTCCCGCTCTAGCGTGCCGCACATCTCTGCGGTCGGTGACGTCACCGATCGCGTCAACCTGACGCCGGTCGCCATTCGCGAGGCCATGGCCTACGTCGCCACCGAATTCCTCAGGACGCAAACGGCGTTTGACCATGCCGATGTCGCGAGCGCCGTGTTCTCGCGTCCGCCCGTAGGGGCTGTCGGTCTCACCGAAGAGCGTGCGCGCGAGAAGGGGCATAAGCTCAAGATTTATCGCTCCACCTTCCGCCCGATGAAGCACATCCTCGCCGGCAACGAGCAGCGCACGCTGATGAAGATGATTGTGGACACCAAGACCGATCAGGTGCTCGGCGTTCACATTGCAGGCGCGGATGCGCCCGAAATCATCCAAGTTGCCGCCGTCGCCGTGAAAGCCAAGCTCACCAAAGCCCAATGGGACGCAACCTGCGCCGTGCATCCTACGGCCGCCGAAGAACTGGTGCTCATGGGCGAAGCCGTCAGCCACGACAACGAGGCGCCCGCCTAAGCGGACGCCTCGCGTCACTCCAGATCAGCGCCGCCGTTTAGCGGCGTTGCGTCGGTCCGCCTTCCAGCCAATCACCGCGATCGCGGCTGTTGCGATCGTCACGGCGATCATCGAAGCGGCCGTCACGGCCATTGCGATAATTGCGGTCATCTTCGTTATTCCAATTGCGGTCGTCCCGGTCGTAGTCGCCGTAGCTGTTGTAGTTGCGGTCAAAGTCGCGCGCTTCGCGCCAAGCGTAACCGCGCATCTGCAGGTGAGGCGCGAAGATGCGGTCAACCGGGCGGCGGTGACGGCCATCGAACACGAACGCTACGCAGCCTTGGCGATTGCAACGGTCGGTGTAGGAATAGGTCATGCCCGGCACGAAATTGTAGGGCCGCTCCATGAGCCGGTAGAAAATCCGGTCGTCGCGCGTGAATTGCATCGTGCGGCCGTCCTTGCGGATGGTGATTTCGAGGCTGGGGGCAAAACCCGGATAAATGCGGTCACGATGGTAATCCTGGGCCGAAGCTGCGCCGGCTGTCGCGAGCGTCAGCGCCGCGAGTGCTGCGGCAAAAAACTTCGTCTTCATGGTACTTTGCGCTCCCGAGACGATCCTTGTCGTCTCTGTGTCTGAACTGTCCTCAAGACACAGATTGGCGCAGCGTTGCTGAATCCTGACTGAGATTCATGTTCGGTTTGTAGTGGGGAACACTGCGCCCATGGCTTGACCCAAATTTACCAGAAACTAACCCTCCGGGCACACCGTCCGGTGCTCCTCATTATGGACGAAAAGAAAGGGGCAAGAATGCCCGCGCGTATCATCTCGGTGATCAACATGAAGGGCGGCGTCGGTAAATCGACGACGACTGTCTCGCTCGCCGAAACGCTTGCGCATCACCAGCGCCGCCGCGTGCTGGTGATCGATCTCGATCCGCAGACCAACGCCTCGATCATGGTGGCTGGTCCTGAGAAGTGGAACAGCATGCGCGAAGCGGAGCGCACGCTCGATTTCTATTTCGAGAGCTACATCGTCCAACAAAAGCCGAAGCCGTTCAAACAGCTGATCGAAAAGAACGTGAGTGACCTCAAGGGCAAGCCCGACGTTGCGCTCTGCGCCTCGGCGCCGGAATTTCGCATCGTCGAACGCGACATGATCGAAAGCTTCGTCAAGCGCGGCTTCCAGATCGACATGATCCAAAAATGGATTTGCGAGCGCTTTGCCAACGGCATCAAGAACGTCGTCAACGAATACGATTACATCCTGATCGATTGCCCGCCTGGCATTTCGCTCTTCGCGGAAGCGGCCTTGATCGCGGCGGATACGATCCTGGTGCCCTCGATCCCGGATTACGTGTCGCGCCTCGGCCTCATCACCTTCCGTAAGCGCGCGTTGCGCCTCATCAACGAACGCCGCGGCGGCCCGAGTCAGCTCATGGTGCTCGCCACCAAATACGAAGACGGTTTCTCGCTGCACCGTTCGGAAGCATCGCTGCTGAAGGACAATCTCGGCGACGCGATGTTCGATGTGCGCATTCCGCAGAACGTCGATATTGCCAAAGCGGCGGAATGGTCTGAAACGCCCCGCACCTTCGAGCAGAAATACGGCTCGATGGCCAACACAATCAAAAAGCTCGGCGAAGAATTCCAGGGCAAGGTCGAGGTGGCGCCCACTCTATGAGCCTCAACAAAACGCTCGATCGCTTGTTCGATGAACCTCTACCGCAAAGGCGGCGAAGAGGGGCTCGCGGCGGCGCTCGCCGATCACGACCTAAGCGCCCTCCGCGCCCTCGTCGCCGAACACAATCTAGACCCCAGCGGCGTCACGCCTTCACTCACCCGCGACGAACTCGCCGCCCACATCGTCGCCCAAGCCAAACGCCGCGCCGAGCGCGACGAGAAGATGTTCGATTACTAGGCAAACAACGCATCCCGCATCAGCGGAATGAAAGCGCCAGTCCCGATCCCAAATCGGAAACGCGCCGGCGAAATCCCAGACGCACCAGGCCATGCCGTTGGCCTCGCAAATCTCCGCACCGTGCGGTCCACTGGCGCGTTGCTGGATGGCAGCGCGCCGTTCACCGAACTCGCCCATTGAATCGCGTAACCGCGCCGCGCCCCAATCGACAGCGCTCTCAGGCTGCCCGGGCGACCTCCCGTTCCCCATGCGCCCAAGTTCGGCGCGTCGCCCATTCCGCGTTGGGTGCGTGAACGCTGCGGCTCAGTGGCGATGTTCTCCCCGGGGGGCGCACCGCGCGCGCGTCATGTTCTGCCATGCCGGCCCGAGCACCAGCCGATCAGCGCCGCATCGCGGATCACCTCACACATCGCGCGCACACAGCGCCGCCCCAGTGCCGTTCGGTTCGTTGAACGGCTCACAAGGGCCGGAAGGACGCCATGCGCCCACAGCCAAAGCGTCCGCTGCGGCTCGCTGATCAGCCGCTCGTAATGTGCATGTCGAGCGCACCTGGCCAGCCCAGCGCATGCTCACGATCTCATCACGCCGCCAGAAGGCGGGGTCCCGGGCGTCCACCGCACGGCAGTGCCCACCCATGGCTCCAGATGCAGTTGGACCCCAATCGCCTTCGTTCGGCGCTTCGAGCGCGTTGCCGAGATTGACGCCGCGTCGCATTGGGAAGGGCGCGACGGGAGCCTGGCTCTGTGCTTCGGGCGAGCATGCCGCCAGTGCCGCACCGCCAAGGATGATCTCTCTGCGATTCATGAGGGGAGCTTACCCCGGTGACGAACCAGGGAAACCCCGCTAACACCGCCCCAATGTTCGATAAAATCCTGATTGCCAACCGCGGCGAAGTCGCCGTCCGCATCATCCGCACCGCCCGCCGCTTGGGCATCAAGACGGTGGTGGTCTATTCCGAAGCCGACCGCGACAGCCTCGCCGTCGATATGGCCGACGAGACCGTGTTCATCGGCCCAGCACCCGCGGCGCAGAGCTATCTCGTCATCGACAAGATCGTCGACGCCGCCAAACAGACCGGCGCGCAAGCCATCCACCCAGGCTTCGGCTTCCTCTCCGAGAAGGCCGAGTTCGCTGACCGCCTCCAAGCCGAAAAGCTCGTCTTCATCGGCCCCAACGCGCACGCGATCCGCGCCATGGGCGACAAGATCGAGTCCAAGAAGTCCGCGCAGGAAGCGGGCGTCTCGTGCGTGCCGGGTTTCATCGGTGAAATCTCCGGCGTCGAACACGCCGTGGAGATATCCGAGGAGATCGGGTATCCGGTGATGATCAAAGCCAGCGCCGGCGGCGGCGGCAAAGGCATACGCGTCGCCTATAGTCGCAAGGAAGTCGAAGAAGGATTCCCGGCTGTGCGCGCCGAAGCCAAGGGCGCATTCGGCGATGACCGCATCTTCATCGAGAAATTCGTCACCGCGCCGCGCCACATCGAAATCCAAGTGATGGGCGATAAGCACGGCAACGTGCTGTATCTGTTCGAGCGCGAATGCTCGATCCAGCGCCGCAATCAGAAAGTCATTGAGGAAGCGCCGTCGGCGCTGCTCGATGAGAAGACCCGTAAAGCCATGGGCGAGCAGGCCTGCGCCCTCGCGCGCGCCGTGAACTACGACAGCGCCGGCACGGTCGAGTTCGTCGCCTCGGGCGCCGACAAGAGCTTCTACTTCCTTGAGATGAATACGCGTCTCCAGGTTGAGCACCCGGTCTCGGAAATGATCACCGGCCTCGACCTCGTCGAGCAAATGATCCGCGTCGCCGCCGGCGAGCCGCTGAAGTTCAAGCAGAAGGATCTCAAGATCAAAGGCTGGGCGATCGAGAGCCGCATCTACGCCGAAGATCCGTATCGCAACTTTCTGCCGAGCATTGGCCGCCTGCGCGCCTACCAAGCGCCGGCGGAAGGCAAGACCGGCGACGTCACGCTGCGCAACGAAACCGGCGTCCGCGAGGGCGACGAGATTTCGATGTTCTACGATCCGATGATCGCCAAGCTCATCACCCACGCGCCAACGCGCATCGCCGCCATCGACGCGCAAGCCGCCGCCCTCGACAATTTCCTCATCGAAGGCATCGCCGACAACATCCCGTTCCTCGGCGCGGTGATGGAAGAGGCGGATTTCCGCAAAGGCGATTTCACCACCGCTTACATCAAGCAGCATTTCCCCGACGGCTTCGAAGGCGTGCCGCCAACGAACGAGCAAGAAAAGCTCCTCATCGCCACCGCCGCCATCGCGCGCGCCTTCACCGCCCGCGCGCCGCCACACCAGCGGGCCTCAACGGCGGCGCGAAGGCTGGCGCGCGATTGGACCGTCATCCTCGACAAGGCAACACCACCCCACCAGTGTCGACCTCGACGATGCCGGCGCCACCGTCAGCCATCAACGGCAAAGACCCATCGCCTCGACACCGTCGCGCGCCCCGGCGCGCGCATCATCAGCGGCAAGTTCGACGGCAAGCCGTTCTCGGTGAAGATCAAAACCGCCCCCGGCGGCTATCAACTCCGCCACCGCGGCGTCACCGTGCTTGCGCAAGTTGCAACCCCGCGCGGCGCCGAGTTGCACAAGAAGATCCCGGAAAAGCAGAAGGCCGACACCTCAAAACTGATCGTCTCGCCAATGCCCGGTCTCGTCATCTCGATCGACGTAAAGCCCGGCCAAGAAGTGAAGTCAGGCGAAGGCGTCGCGGTCGTCGAAGCGATGAAGATGCAAAACATCATCCGCGCCGAACGCGACGGCGTCATCGCTAAAGTCAACATCGCCGCCGGCGCTTCGGTCGCGGCCGATGAGGTGATGATCGAACTCGCATGAACGATTGGCATTTTTCGTGGCGCGCACTCGGCGCGTGGTTGCTTTCGGGCATCGTCGCGTCTCTCTTCTTCGGCGCTACGCTATCGGGGCTCAATCTTTGGGTCGATCCGGCGCAAGCGTCCGGGTTCTGGAACACGATCGCAGTCGTCGCGGCGGTCGCGGCTGTCGGCCTGATTGTCGGCGGTGGTCTTCTATTGCTCGCTGCTGTATTCGCCGCGCGTAACATCTCTTGGCCGCGTCCAATCATTGAGTGCTTGGTGCTCGCGGTGGCTTGCTTTGCAATCTGCAACTCGGATGGCCTCGTGCAGTTCACGCTCGAAACAGCAAACGGCGTGGTCGCACCGATGGCGCACCCGGTCCGCGCCGTCATCGCCATGCGCGTTGCTGACGAGGCTGGTATGCGCTCGAATACATCCCCGCGCTGGTTTGCCTTTCGAGACGAGCGACGGATATTTGGCCGCGCTTTGCCTTCATCACTGCCGCGTCAAGCGCCGACAAGAAGCGCGAGCGATCTTGCGCCGAAAATGGTTTCGGCCCGCCGCCAACTTCACCGAACGAGCGCAGATGCTCCATCAAATCGCGCTGGGCCAACGCCGCGCCGATAGAGGATGGCGTGAACGCCTTGCCCGTCGCCCCCAAAGCGGCACCGCCTGCTTTTAAGGCGCGATCGGCGAGCGGAATGTCGTTGGTGATGACAATGTCGCCCGGCTGTACGCGCTCGGCGATCCAATCGTCCGCCACGTCCGGCCCTGCGTCGACGACGGTGAGCGTTACGTCCGGCGGCACACGCATGAACGCATTCGCCACCACCTGCACTGGGCACCCCGTGCGCCGTGCGACGCGATAGACTTCATCCTTCACCGGGCAGGCGTCGGCGTCGACAAAGATGGTCGGTGTGGGCAAATTATCTCCGCTCTCAGGGCGAGGTGGCGTGTGCGCAAGTGGGTTTTGGTCTCGGCGCTCGCACTCCTTATCGGCTGCGCGCACGAGGAGCCAGCACGCCGCAGAACGCGATTTGACCGCGATCGCGGATGCGCATCACGTCGGATCGCTCTCAATGATGCTTGTGTCCTCCAACATTGAGCAGGCGCTAATTTGGGACAGCGCCGATCTAGCCGCGGGCTGGCGCGCATAGGCATGCCCTACGTCCGGCCGCGCGCGTCCCGCCCGGCCCGCAACGATCTAGCGCCGGACCTGTTTGGCGAACACCGTCGCCGCGGCGAGCGTCGCTCGTCGATTTCTTGGTGGCGCAGCGGGGCAGCTTCCTCCAATCTCCCGGCAACAGGGGGATAGTGATGTCCAAATTTCTTGCACTGGCGGCGGCCGCCATGCTTGTGCTGTCGGGCTGCAACCAAGACGCCGGCGCGCGCTGGAACGCGTTCCAGGATAATTTCATCAATCGCTCGTTCGAGCTCGATCCGACATTCGGCGCCGGTCAAGGCAAGCACGAATATGACGGCCGTCTCCCGGATTGGAGCGAAGCGGGGCTCACGGCGGCGATCGAATTTCTAAAAACCAGCATCACTGACGCCGAATCGTTCACCGGCCTCAATGCCGCGCAGACCTATCAGCGCGACTATCTCGTCGCCGTCGCGCGCCGCAATCTCTTCTGGCTTGAAGCGGCCGATCAGCCGCACACGAACCCGGCTTTCTATTCGGGTTCGCTCAGCCCCTCGATGTACGTCGCACGCCCGTATGCGGCCGCTGACGTTCGTCTGCGCGGCTACATCCAATATCTGCGCGCCGTTCCCACCGCGGCACAGCAAATCCGCGCCAACCTCCGTACGCCCATGCCGCTGCCGTTCATCAACTACGGCCGCTCCGCTTTCGGCGGCCTCGCTGAGTACTATCTCGGCGACGGCAAAGCCGCGTTTGCTGAAGTGAATGACGCGGAGCTGCAGTCACAGCTGACCGAAGCCTCAGCCGCTGCGGCGACCGCGATGACGGATTTGTCGAATTGGCTGGAGAGCCTGCGCCCGACCGCAACGAACGATTTCGCGCTCGGCGCCGAACTTTTCTCGCAAATGCTGCGCGACACCGAGATGGTCGACATCCCGCTCGAAGAATTGGAACGCATTGGCCGTGAAGACCTTGCGCGCAACCAGCAAGCGATGCGTGAAGCCTGCGCGCAGTTTGCGCCGGGCGCGACAGTGCCGCAGTGCATGTCGCGCATGGGCGCACACAAGCCCGAAGGCGGCGCCGTACCAGGCGCACGTGCGCAACTCGCGGGCCTGCGTCAATTCATTGCCGACCATAACCTCGTGACCATCCCAGGCACGGAGGAGGCGCAAGTTGAAGAATCGCCGCCGTTCAACCGGCAGAACTTCGCCTACATCGACATTCCTGGCCCGTACGAGACCAACCTGCCGTCGGTCTATTACATCGCGCCGCCGGACCCGACGTGGCCTGCGCAAGTCCAGCGCGATTTCGTGCCGGGCGAAGCTGAGTTGCTGTTCGTGTCGGTGCACGAGGTTTGGCCCGGCCACTTCCTCAACTTCTTGCACGCCAATCGCTCCGAGAACCAATTCGGCCGCGTGTTCGTGGGTTACGCCTATGCCGAAGGATGGGCGCACTACACCGAAGAGATGATGTGGGACGCGGGTCTGGGTGACGGCAGCGCCGAAATCCATGTCGGCCAAATCTCGAACGCCTTGCGCCGCGATTGCCGTTTCCTCTCGGCGATCCTCATGCACACCGGCCGCATGACGCAGGATCAATCGCGCGAGATGTTCGTGAACGAGTGCTACCAGGACGAGGGCAATGCGCGCCAACAAGCGGCGCGCGGCACTTACGATCCGGCGTACCTCAACTACACGATGGGCAAGCTGCTCATCCGCCGTCTGCGCGAAGATTGGACAGCGACACGTGGCGGCCGCGAAGGCTGGCACGATTTCCACGACCAATTCCTAAGCTATGGCGGCCCGCCGATCCCGCTGGTGCGTCAGCAGATGATGGGCGGCGAAGCCGAAGCCGTGTTCTAGCGCGCAAGCGCGAGAACCGCGGTCGTCTCAATAAACGCACCGCGTCGGCCGGATCATGCAGTTCTGGCAGGCCTCGTTGTCCCAACCCGTACCATCGGGACGCAGCGCGGCCATGAGCCAGTCTGACAACGCCACGCCGCCGCTTGTCTCGGTATAGAACCGCGACGTCCGCAGGATCGCGTGCGTCTCGCCGGCAGCAAGGTAGGAGCGGAAGTTCGGAATGTGCTGACGCCGCTCGAGGCCGACCACCATCGCGTCGGTCCAGGCGACGCAAGCGTTCTCGGCGCCCATGAGCGCATAGAAGCTCGACTGCGTGATGTCGTGCGCCGTCGTGTATTGCGCAAAGCGATCGTTCGGATAACGCGCCGCCAAGCGCCCAACGATATCCAGTTCCGGCGTCACCGGCGTGTTGCGCGCGAACACTTCACGCGGCAGCGCAAAGCGCCAACTGGTGTTGCGTTGATCGAGGAAGGTTTGCGTCATCACGCCTTGGCCGGCATCGCCAAGCATCAGTGCGCGGCCACGCGGGAAGGCGGCGCGAATGCGCGAATAGTGCGTCGAGGCGCCATACGCGCCGGCGCTCGATCCCGCGACCAAGATTTGCGACGGCTGCGGAAAGTTGTCCTTCATCCATTTCAGCACGACCCGGAAATTGTCCGCGCCGCGATGTTCGATCGTGTGCGGCTCGCCGGTGTCGGGGTCGGTGTAGTGCGCGGTGTTCGAACCCGAGTGCACATCGCCGGTGCAGTACGGCACATACACAAAGCTCCAATCGCGCACTGGATTACGCGGATTGTTAAGATCGAAAATGCCGTTGAAGCGGTTGGGGTTGTCGGTCGGGATGAGTTCGGCCTTGTAGAACCCATCATCGTCGCGCTCGGCTTCGCGCCGGCGCGGGATCGCGCAGGTGACGTCATCCCAGCACGCGCCGCCGCCATCGAAGAACACGACGACGCCGTCGGCAGTGCCGCGCCGAAACCAAAAGCGATAAGCGGGATCTGTGCCGGCCGCATGTGAGCAGGTCGCCTCAAAGAGCCGGCCATCAAGCCGCACCGCCTCTGGCGTTACTTGCACCCATTGTCCCTGCGGTTCGGCCGGCGCATCGGCGCGCGCGGCGCTGCAGCCAGCAAGCGCCAGAGCCAGTACCGCCACCAATGCCTTCAAGCCGCCCATCACCGCTCCGCCGCAACCAACCCTCAGGCAATCAAAGCCGCTCGCCAAGGCGGCAGCGGCGCGGAAATGCGGAGATTTGGTGGTTGCCAAACGCAAATGGCCAGAGGCGGGGGACGCCTCTGGCCATTGTTTAGCATATGAGCGTCGGGTCAGTTCGGAGCGCGTGACCGGGTTAAGTAGTCGACCACCGAGAGCAGCAGGAACGCCACGCCGACCGAACCGAGGATGACAGCCGGGATCCACATGGCGTGCATGGCGTCGCCGTCCTGATCGAGGCCGTTCATCACGAAGCCCGCCGCCACGAAGCCACCGGCCAGCGCCAGCAGAACCACCGCGTTGCCAAGGCTTTTGCGGGCGCGATTGCCTTCTTCAAGCATGTTGCGCGTGAGCTGGTGGACCAGATCAGAATCGAGCGTCTGGCCGCGCGCTAGCGCTTGCGAAACGAGATCGTGGGCCGAGCGCTTGGTCCGCTCCTTTGCCATTTGGGGCACCAGAATGATGGCGCCCAAAAAACCGAAGAAAACCAAGAAAAAGAAGATGCCTTCGTCCATGTGAGTCAGCTCCATAGCCTAGGGGCGTTCGCCCTATTGCTGACACAGATGCCCGAGCTTCCAGGTTTGGACGCAGCCGCCGATCGAAAAAACTCAGCGGGCGGCGCCGGCGTCGATCCAGAGCGTAAAAGTTGAGCCTTTTCCAGGGGTGCTTTCGCAGCGCACGTCGCCGCCCATCAGCCGCGCTAGGCGGCGAACGAGGCTGAGGCCCAATCCTGAGCCATCGCTCCGGCGCGAGGTTGCGCTTTCGCCTTGGACGAACGGTTCGAATATCCGCGCCTGATCCTCGGGCGAGATGCCCGGGCCATTGTCGGTGACGCTAAACACCAGCCGGTCGCGCGGCCCCAATGCTTCGCGGCGTGCTGCAATGCGTATCTCGCCGTCGCGCGTGAACTTCGCTGCATTCGATACGAGTTGCATCAAACATTGGTGCAGTCGCATGTGATCGATTTCGACTTCGGCCGCTGCGCCGGCGTCAGAGACGGTCACGGTGTTGTTGTTTGCAGTCGCCAGCGGCAACGCCGCTTCGCGTAGTTGCTGCAGGATGGCGGATACCAAGCCGCGCTCGCGGCGTAGCTCAACCGAGCCCGTCTCCAGGCGCGACAAATCGAGGATAACATCGATCACGCCAAGGAGCTGGCGCGCGGAGGTTCTGATTTTGGTGGCGTCTTCCGCAACCGGCCCGCGCTCGGCTTCTTCTTCGATTAGCTCTGCGTAGCCGATGACGGCGTTGAGCGGCGTCCGGAGCTCATGGCTCATCGTCGCCAGGAATTGTGACTTGGCTGCGTTGGCGTTCTCGGCCGCAACGCGCGCTGTGGCGTGTTTTGCGAGATTGCCGAGTAGCACCTGCCGGTCGAGGCCGAACATGCCGGCCGCGATCATCAATGCAGCCAGCGTGGACACGCCAATCGCTGCTTCGAATGTCAGCCCGTTCGTCAGGAACGGCGCGCTGAGCGACATCACTGCGAGTGGCGTGACGCATGACAGCAACAGCCAGCGATTGGCGGAGAAATAGACGAAGAGGTGGTTGGCCGAGCCGCAAATCCATGCTGTCGCGAGCACCATCGCCACAGGCACACCGGTCACCCAAATCGCGACCGGGTAGGCGGTGAACGCGACCGCACCGACGAAGTTGATCGCGGCTAGGCGGCCGAAACCCGCGTCTTGTGATCGCTTCGCTGCCGGTAATGCGAATTGGTCTTCGAGAAGCGGCCGCAGCCAGATCTCCCAAACCACAATGAATGCGGACCACACGGCGGCGAGCCACAACGGCATGACCGCCAGAGAGAGCCCTGCCATCAGTAGTGTAAAGCCGGTGCGCATCCAGCGCGCAGTGCGCACCGTCGCGACGACCTCTTCGACAGATTGCGCGCCGCCCCAAGCTCGAGCGCGCAGTTTGTCCGGCAGAGAATCAATGGTCATCCGGTCAATTTACAGACCGCTTCCTTGCTCGTACGTGACCGCGCGCAGCGCCAAGGTGTGATGTCAGACCGCATCCGATGTCATCGCAAAGAAAAAGGCGCGCTTGCGAGGCGCGCCTTCAGAAGATTTTGCACTTCAAGGAGTGGTCGCAACCCGCGCTAGGCGCGGACCGCGATGCGATCCGCCGGTGCGTGCATCAGCGGCTGAGCCGGCTGCTGTGTGCGCTTGAGAAGATCGAGAGCGTCGTAGCGCGCGAACCATTCCTGAACGCTGATGCGTTTGACGGTTCTGTCTGCTGGCGCTCTCATCTTTTTCTCTCCGTCGTCTTGCTACGGAGATGTCATCGCGCAGGCGCTTGGATGCAACTATCTCAGGCGGCCTATGCCAGTGGTTCCGAAAGTTCCGTACAGCCGAACACGCGTTCGAACGAAGCGCGTAGCGCGGCATCTGCGTCACCCATCGTCACCGGCAGCCCAAGATCAACCAAGCTCGTCACGCCGAATTGCGGCGCAGAAATTCCGCACGGCGTAATACCTGAGAAATGCTCTAAGTCAGGTTCGACGTTGAACGCGATGCCGTGAAAGCTCACCCACTTGCGCAAGCGCACGCCGATCGCGGCGATCTTATCTTCGCGCGACCAACCCGGCCCTTTGCGCTCAACCCATACGCCGACGCGCCCGTCGCGGATTTCGCCTTTGACGTTGAAGTCTGCGAGCGCGCCGATGATCCAGTGTTCAAGGTTCTGCACGAACTTGGTCACGTCGCGCCCGCGCTCACGCAGGTCGAGCATCACATAAGCAACGCGCTGCCCTGGCCCGTGATAGGTGAATTGCCCGCCGCGCCCCGTCCGGAATACTGGAAACCGATCCGGCGCCAGCAAGTCGGACTCTTTGAACTCACGCCCGCGGTGTAGAGGGGAGGATGTTCCAGTAGCCAAACAAGCTCGCCAGCTTCGCCGTTCGCGATCGCCGCCGCGCGGGCTTCCATCGCCGCGACAGCGGTTTCGTACGCGGTCAGCCCCGGAGAGACAGCCCAGCCGATCATTCGTTCACACGCCCGCAACTCTTTCAGGTTCAACTAGAGCAGAATCAAATGGGGTCGTCGCGTGTCCGGTAAAAGCCAAGTCCATCATGTCGATATCGAACTCTCCGTTGTCCTCGGCCGCTGCTCGATGCCGATGCAACAACTCCTCCGCATGGGGCGCGGCGCGGTGATTCCGCTCGACACCAAGGAGAGTGATGAACTCTGGATTCTCGCCGCGGGTCATCCCATCGCGCGCGGGGAAATCACCATCCAGGGCGACCGCCTGTGCATCACGGTAACTGAGTCCGCCGATGTCCACGAATTTAACGCCGCGCGTAATTGATCCTACGTTTTCGGGCTAGACGGAATCTTTCTCCATCGTTCATGTTGGGCTCAGGCGTGGGACGCCAACTTGATACTGCGCGCTAGAGTCCGGCGCGCCACAGACGGGGAAGTCTATGATCACGAAATCACGCATTTTCGCCGCTGTCGCGGCCGCCGCTGTTGTTTTCAGCGCCGGCGTCGCCTCAGCCCAAAACTGGCAAGCTCAGGCGACCTACGGGCACATCCAGTTGGCATCAGGCTTCCAGCCTGACCCGCATAACATTTCGATGACCGCTGGCGGCGAAATCAATGCCCGCGCGTCGTTGGGTAATGCCTGCCCAGGCTTCATCGCTAACGCGCCGGACTACGACCTCGTCTGGCAAGCCGGCAACAATGGCTGGCCGCTGGTGATTTCCGTCAACTCGCAAACGGATACGACCTTGGTGGTTCGCACCCCGAGCGGTCAGTGGCTCTGCGAAGACGATGGCGGCTTCGGCGGCCTGAATCCGGGCATGCGCATCGATAACCCGCAATCCGGCCTCTACGATATCTGGGTCGGCACCTATGGTGGCGGCTATGCCCCGGCGGTGCTCTCGATCTCTGAGGCGGTCAGCAACTAAGATTCGCGTCACGCTGAAGTTCGAGGCCCGGGGGCAACCCCGGGCCTTGTTCATTCTGGGCGGCTCTGGTAACCCCCCGCCCTTACCAAAGCAGGGGCGTCAGCTCCTGACAAAAATGCGCTCGTGGCGGAATTGGTAGACGCACTGCCTTGAGGTGGCAGCGAGTAACATCGTGGAGGTTCGAGTCCTCTCGAGCGCACCATCCTTCGCTTCGCGAAGGATGAGCAGCGGCCCCCGGCGCCGCCTGAACAACGGAACCCCAAAACGAAAAAGAGGCCTCCGTTGCCGGAAGCCTCTTTCCCTTCCGATCCTCTCCGATTGCGCGGTTCGTTTCAGAAGTTAGGAGTAAATGCGCGAACGCGGGATCAGTTCCGCGCCCGTCAGAACTTTTCGCCGACCATCTCTTCACTCTTGGCCCAAAGCGCCTTGGCGCGGTCGGCATCGAGTGCGTAGGGGCGAACGCCAGCGCTGAGATCCATCATCCCGGCATCCGTCGGCGCCGCGACGTGGCAGTCCTCGCAATACTTCCCGCCGACTTCATCAGCGCTAGCGACAACGCCAGCCCAGACCGACGTCGCTGCACATGCGCCCCGACTAAGCGTCCTTGCGCCGCCACGGAAACAGCGCCCGCAGCTTCTCATCGCGCAGCCACAAGCCGCCCCACATGACCAACCCGAGATAGATGCTGAACAGCGTGTGGCTGAAGAGCGGTTGCTCGGCGCGCATGTTCGTCGCCATCGCGCCACCGAGGAGGCCCATGAACAGTACCGCCGCCAGGATGCTCGTCGGCCGGTAGATGTAGAGCAGGGTCAGCGTCAGTTCGAGAATGCCGATGCCGAGCACATAGCCGCGCGGCCAACCCAGGCCATCCATGATCTCGGTCGTGATCGGCATGCCCAAGAGCTTCGGCGCGACCGAGGCGCCCAGCATGAACAGCACAAAGAACGCGCTCAGCACGCGCCCAACCCAAACAGATGCACTGGCTTTCATCGGATCGTCTCCTCGCTTCTGTCTCTAGGGACGATCCAACCCGGCGCGTCCCGACAAAGGCAAGAGACTTTCTTGCTGGCTCAGCCGATCTTCAGCCGGACAAAGCCCATCGCGCCTTGCGGATCACCGTCATAGAGCGGCTCCAGCATGTCGGAGGCGAAGTGTTGCTGCACCAGCGCGCCAACGCCGAACACCGCGTTCTCGTTGATGCGCCAATCGTGGATCACGCCAGCACTCACGCGGGCCACGTCTTCGACCGGGCCGTGATGCACCGCGCCTAGTTCGTCGGTCTCGATCGCCTCGCCGCGCGCAAAGAGCGTCCAGTTGTCGTTCGGATGCCAAGCGGCTTCCGCCAGCCACGCATCGAGCGAGATGCCATCGCTCCGCTCCTTGTTGGCGAACGCCATCGTTGCTGACCACCAGCCCATATTCCGGAGCGGTTGTGTGTAGATGCCGCTCACGGACCAGCGCTCTTCGTCCTCGCCCGGCTCAAGCGCTTCGGGGGATGTAATGTCCGCCCACGATGCCTGAAACGACCAGTTCGCTGTCGGATTCCAACTGACGCGAAGCGAACTGGAATCCAACTCGCCTGTCTCGATGTCGTAGCGATCTTCATCTGGTTCGCGTCCACGGAAGCGCGAGCCTTCAAACTTCCAGTCGCCGTGGGTCACGCCTGCGGTCAGCACGCCAAATGTGATGTGCGTGGAATCGAACCAGTGGTGTGTAAGCGGCGCCTCTGGTGAATCCATTGCCGACATGCGGTGCATGAAGGCGGGCGGCCCGAATGCCGGTTCGCCCGGCAGGCCGCCATAGATGAACACCGAGGAGTCTTCTCCAATGCGGTGCGAGTAGGACGCCGATAATTCCATAAAGAGATCGTGCGGATGTTGGCGATCCACCAGCGGCTCAACCCCGTCAGCGCTTTCGCCCGCCGCCATCAGCAGCGGATAGCCATTTGCACCCATGAAAGGATCGGGCGACAGCATCGCACGCAAGTTCAGCGTGCCCCGCGGTCCAACATCGCGCCGCGCCGACGCCATCACCATGCCAGCGAGATAAGCCTTCTCATCGCCGCGAGGGCCGTCAGCCCAGGCATAGACGCCATTGAGCAAGGCGTGCGTCATCAGCATCCACTCGCCGCGATGCTGATGGACGCCGCCGTGGCTGCTGACATCCGGCTGCCAAGCAGTTCCAGATGCATCGCGCCCCATCACGTAGGGACCGTAGAGGCCCTGCATATTCGCCATCATCGCTGCGTGCGCATCGGCCTCGGCACCGCGCTCCATCGCGGCGTGATCGCCATGGCCCATCTGCATGTCGCCATGTTGCATTTGGCTGTGATCGTGTTCGGGCGCGGGCTGCTCTGCAGCTGGCGGCATCTGCTCATGCTGATGCTGGTGTTCCTGCGCCCATCCGGGCGCTGCGAGCATGAGCCAAGCGGCCGGCGCCGCGATCAATACCTTCATGGCGTCCTCGTTCTGAGTGCGAAGCTTCATAAATGCACTAAGAGCCCGAAATTCCTAGCGCCAGGTTGACACGCGGGGTTGACGCGAAGCGCAACGCGGCGTTTAGCGGGCGCGAACCCATCCTTCCCACCCCCGAGCCAAAGCGGCCCGCCGATGAGCATCGAAAACGAACCGGCGGCGGAACAGGTGCGCCAAGCGCCATCCGAAGACGCCCACTTCATCGTCGGAATCATCGCATCAGCCGGTGACCATGACGGCCCGGCGCTGCGGCGGGCGCTCGCCAATCTTGATCCGGCCGACATCGCCGACGTCATCGAGCACGTGCCGCTCGAGACGGCGCGCGTCATCGCCAAGATGGTCGGCCGCTATTTGCCGCCCGAATTCCTCGCCAATCTCTCTTGGGAGCGCCGCGAAGAAATCCTGCCCGAACTGCCCGCCGACTATATCGGCCGCGCGCTCGGCCAACTCGATACCGACGACGCCGCCTCGGTCGCCGCCGACATTGATGAGAAGCAACTCGGCCGCGTTCTCGCCGCCGCTGACGAAGACACGCGTCTCGCGGTCGAAGAAGCGCTCTCGTTCGAAGAAGAGACGGCCGGCCGTCTCATGCAGCGCGAGTACGTCGCGGCGCCCGAAGGGGACACCGTCGGCGATGTCATCGACCGGATGCGGGCCGATGCCGAACTGCCCGACGAATTCTTCGAGATCTACGTCGTTGATGCGTTGATGCGCCCGGTCGGCGCCGTGCGTGTCTCTAGCCTCATTCGCGCAAGCCGCGACACGCCGCTCGCTGATATCATGCGCGCGCCGCTCATCCTGATCCGCACTGGCATGGATCAGGAAGAGGTCGCGCAGACCTTTCAGAAATATCACATGGCCTCGGCGCCGGTGGTTGACGAAGCTGGCCGCATCAAGGGCATGGTCACCGTCGACGACATCGTCGACATCATCACCGAAGAATCCGAAGAAGACTTGCTGAAGCTCGCTGGCGTTAGTGAAGCCGCGCAAACCGATAGCGTGTTCAAGTCCGTCCGCGCCCGCGCGCCGTGGCTGTTGGTCAACCTAGGCACCGCGATCATCGCCTCCTGGGTGATTTCGAACTTCGAAGGCTCGATCAACCAGCTGATCGCGCTGGCGGTGCTGATGCCGATCGTCGCCTCGATGGGCGGCAATGCCGGCACGCAGACGCTCGCCGTCGCTGTGCGCGCCATCGCTTCGCGCGATCTCACTGAATCGAACGCGCCGCGCTACGTTGTACGCGAAGCAATGACGGCGATGTCCAACGGCGCGATCTTCGCCGCTGTCCTCGGCATTGTCGTCTCGTTCTGGTTTCCGCAAACACCGCTGCTGGCGCTCGCCATCGCGCTCGCGATCCTGATCAACTTTGCCTGCGCCGGTCTTGCCGGCATTCTCGTTCCGCTGACGCTGCGCCGCTTCGGCGCCGACCCCGCCGTCTCCTCTTCGGTGTTTGTCACCTTCGTCACCGATGTCGTCGGCTTCATGGCCTTCCTGGGTCTTGCGACGTTGATTTTGCTCAGCTGACGGGCTGTCGCGCCGACCGTCACGCTCGGCGGGCAGGCGCAGGCGCGAGATTGGCGTCAGCCTGAGCCTGTCGAAGGGCGGAGCCACGCTCTCAACCCTAACGCCAATTCACTCCTCAACACGCGCTTTGGCGCCGCACTTGCCTGAAAGGGGAAAGCCGCGTGTCTCCCAACACCAAAACGGGACGCCGGCATGAGAATTACAAAGGCAAAGCTCATGACCAACGTCATTTCCGCCAACGGCCTCGCTCTTATCCAAGAGCTGGAAGGCTTTCAGGCCCAACCGAAACAGCTGCCGACCGGTGGTTGGGTCGTTGGCTACAGCCACGTCCGCGACGACGAGCCGGGTGAAGCAGTTAACGAGAACGACGCTGTCGAACTCCTGACCAGCGATCTCGCCGCCTTCGAAAATCTGGTGAACACGCTGGTTACCCAGCCGCTCACGCAAACGCAGTTCGACGCGCTCGTGTCGTTCGCGTTCTCCGTCGGCGCTGAAGCCTTCGGTCGCAGCCAGGTCCTGCGCCGCGTCAATGCGAGCGACTACGTCTCTGCCGCCTGCGCGATGGACGCGTGGCGCAAGAGCGAAGTCAGCGGCGAACTGGTTATCATCGACGCGCTCGTGCGCCGCCGCACGGCCGAGAAGGCGCTCTTCCTGAAAGAGCTGCCGCAAGTTGCAGCGCCGTCCGTTTTCGTCCGTCCGCAACTGGATCACGCCGCCTCGATCCTCGGCGCCCCAGTGACCTATATGGCCACGCCGGAAGTCGGGTCGATCGCGCCGGCGCCTGCCAAGCCGGAACCGGCCGAGCGTCTGGTTGAAATCCTGAAGAGCGAACCGGCCACTGAAGCGCTGCTGCTAACGCAAGTCGCGCCGCCGGAAGCCGTCGAAGACGATGGCGAGATTACCACCGCGCACGCCAAGCCAGTCGCGCGTTACGATTTCGAGCCGCGCGTTGCTCCGCGCCGCAGCGAACAGCCGAAGCCGGAAAAGCAAGGTTGGCTCAACCGCGCCAAGCCGGTAGCTGCCGCTGGCGTCGATCAACGCCTTCACAACATGCGCAAGCTCGCGGTGCTGAAGCTGCCGTCTTTCGAAACACTGGGTCTCCTGGCTCTCATGCTCTTCGGCCTCGGCCTCATCGCAGTCGCTGTCTCGGTGCTGGTCACCGGGGTTGGCGAGGTCGCTGACTATGCCGGCGCTGCGGCTCTGGGCACGCCGGGCTTGGCCGCGACGCTGATGGCGGCCTTCGGCCTCTGGCGCGCGCCGCGCGCGATCCCGGTCAGCGTCGAAGCCTAATCACTTTCTCTTGGCTGGTGAGCCAGAGGGCGGGAGCGATCCCGCCCTCATTTTTTCGGAACGCAGCATTCGCCGCGCGCATTTACTCCACAAGGAGAAGTCCGATGCCCGCGAAGTCCAAAGCCCAACAGAAAGCCGCCGGCGCTGCGCTCTCAGCCAAGCGCGGCGATACCAAACGCTCAGCGCTCAAAGGGGCGTCAAAGCAGATGTACGATTCAATGAGCGAAAAGCAGCTCGACGAATTCGCTTCGACGAAACGCATAGGCAAACCGAACTACACGCCGGATAGTCCGATCCCGGCGAAGAAGGCTGCCCGCAAGCGCGCCGCGAAGAAGGCGGCTAAGACGCGCGCCAGGAATACCGCGAAGCGCAAGAGCGCCGCGAAGACGTCAGCGCCGAAGAAAGTTGCAAAGGAACGCGCCGCGAAGAAGCGCAGATAATTGATCCGACACCGCGCAGCGCGGCGTTAGACAAAAAAAGGGCCGCATCGGATCCCGATGCGGCCCTTCCATTGTCTGTCCCGTGCGGGGCAAAGCTTAAGCGCTGGTCCCACCCGAGGTGGTCCAAGCCTGCGACAGTGCCCCTACAGAGTGACAATGAGACATGGATCACCTCCTTTCTTGCAAAACCAGCGGAAGTCGCTGGAGGACTATCAAGATAAGTGGTTCGCGCCGTCTCGCAAGCGCCATGGCTAATACCTGCTGCATCAGGCGAACACGCGTGGCACGCTGATGACAGGAGGCGAAATTGCGGCAGTTCTTCTTCGCACTTGCGTTCGTCGTATCCGCTTGCGCCACGCCGCACGCGCGCGCCGATGAGACGGACATCAATTACGCCGAGCGAGTCGTCGCATGCGTGACTGCGGCCGAGGGCGACGAAGCTCTGCTCAATGCGTGCCAAGGCGCCGCTTCTCGCCCGTGTATGGAGACCGATGGCGGCGCATCGACGATGGGCATGGTCATGTGCCTCAGCGCTGAAGGTGACGCCTGGGTATCGCTCATGGAGGCGGCGCAAGTGCGATTGAGCGCCTCCAACCCCGACGCCGCTGACGCGCTGATACGCGCGCAACAGCAATGGCGCGAATACTGGGACGCCGAGTGCAGCTATAGCGTCGCCCGATGGGGGCAAGGCTCGGGCGCGCGGGTTGAATACGCAGCCTGCATGGCGCACCTGACCGCCGATCGCGCGGTCGAGCTTCTGGTGATCGAGAAGCTAGGCGACTAGCTTACGGCCGTTCAGGCGTCTTTGATCCCAACAACGTCGCGTGCGTGCCGGCAACCGCGATGCACGCATTGCTCTCGCCGCCATCGGGATAGCAGAAGAGGGCGCTCTGATTGCCGCGCGCTTGTTCGTAGACGTTGCGCGCGACAGCGGGTTGGAAACCTGGAGGCGCTTGCGCGCCAGCTGGCCAGGCAGGCAGCTCAGCCGCGGTGCCGGTCTCGGATGCGTTCTGTGTCCACGACTCGATCTCTTCGCGCAGCCCCGTCTGGTCGCCGTTCGGGTTGAAAGCGAGCGAGACGTCGCGCGTCGGATAATCGTGCGTGAAGAGCACTTGGCCTTCGGTCGACTTAATGCGGATCGTCGCCACCGCCTCAGCGCAGGTCGCGCCATGAGCTTCAGCTTCGATGATGTAGTACTGGCTGCCGACTGCTGACCAATCGCGCGACGCGTTGGCGTCGCAGCCCATGCGGCCGGACGTGCTCGCCGCCGGGATCTCAGCGGTTGTCGTCGTCGCAGGCGCCTCAGACGCCGGCGGTGTACACGCCATCAGACCCAGTGCCAGCAAGCTCACGCCAATTCGCATCATTCCACCGTCTCCTCGACGTCTCGATCAAACAGATGTCCTGCGCCGCCGGCGACAGGCTCCCAAAACACGCACGTCTGCCGTGCTGTTCCTGAAAAGTGGCATAACATCGGCAGATCACGTGCGCGGATGTCCGCATATGTGAGTTCGTCCAATGTTGTTTGTCCCGGCGCGAGCTGGTCCCATTCGGGCGCGGTCTGCGTCGTCATGATCGCCGGCTGTGACCATTCTTCGAGGAACGTCTCGACGCGCTCGGGTTCCTCGGCCTTGAACACATCGCCGAAAGCACGCGGCAACGGTGTCGCCCACGCCCATATTGGGAAGCCTTCGCCATCGATGATCTCGTAGATGCCGATCGCCTTATCGCAAGACGCGCCAAACGTGCGCACCGTGACGCGATCAGCTGTGACGCCGCCGGTGAACGTGATCTCGCGTGTATGCGTGAAATCACACCGCGCGACGTGCGGCGAACATGCGCTTGCAAAGAACAGCGCGCCGAGAGCGAGAAGGCGGATCACGGCCCGTAAGCCACGATCATAGTTGGCGCATTCGATGCAGGATCAATGACCAAGCACTGCGTCGCCTCGACGGCTGCCGCGTAGCAAATCATCGGCAAATTGCGCGCGCGCAGCATCTCGTAAGTGTCACGCTCAAACGGCGTGTTGTAGGAGAATGTCGGTGCGCTGGATGAAAGCGTGTCGACGCCTTCACGCCATTCCGGCAATTCGCCGGAGCGCTTTATCGTAACATCCGCCCAACCAGCGAGGAATGTATCCATCTGTTCGTTTGTGACCGCTGGCGCGTCCTCTGGCGGGATGCCGCCTGTGGTCATGTCGTAATAGGTGGATGCAAACGTCCACAGCGGATCGCCAGCGGAATTGCGCGCTACGAACGTCACCACCGCCTGCGCGCATGCGGCCCGCCAGACGCGCTCGTGATCGTGTCCGGCGCGCCTTCGTTGTCCACGCGACCTCATGCGTGGCGATGCGCGCACGCAGACGCGCTTGTGCGGGAGTGTTGGCTGGTCCGCACGCGCTCAGCGCCAGCGTGACGGCAAGCAGAAGGATACGCATGGAACGCCCCTGGGATTCGGGCGGACCATACAAAAGCGGCGCGCGCCAGCGCCAGCCTAATCGGCGGTTTCGAGTGAGGACCAACCCGCAAGCGAACCGATCGCGTCGGTTTCCGGCTGTTGGAACAATCCGTGCGGGCGCTGCAACGCAGCGACAGCGGCTTCATAACCTGCCGTCACAGCATCGTCGAAGCGCTTCCAATCGCGCATGTCGATGTCCGGCATCTCCGGTGCGATCAAAACATCAGCGCCGGAGCGGCCTTCCCACGGATCGATCGTAAGCGTGGCCGCGCGCATCAGCAGCGACGCAATCGGCGGCGCCGATTGAAACCCATGTGCGGCGATCCAACCGAAGAAGCCTGGTGGATCGCGGAAATCTTCCGGATCGATCCCGTCGCGTCGCGCCACATCAACGCCGATGATCGGCCCGCGATGCAGATCGCGCAGAATATCGACGGGGAAATTCTTCAACACCGCGCCGTCAACCAGCAAACCTTTGTCGCCGTCCAACACCGGCGGCAAAATCCCAGGTAGCGAAATCGACGCGCGTAGCGCCTTGCGCAACAAGCCGCCGCGATGAATGCGCGCCGTGCCAGAGACGAGATCGGTGGAGACCGCAAAGAACGGGACTTCCAGATCCTCGATCAACGTCTCGCCGAAATTCTCCTCAACCGATCGTCGACGCGCTTGCCGCGCACCAGGCCGACAACCGGCAGCACGTAGTCGCCCAGTGGATTGGTCTCGACGAACGCCTTGCGGATACGCCGCTCGATTTCGTCGTTCGGCCAGCCCATCGCAACGCAGGCAGCGACGACTGCGCCCATCGAGGTGCCGCCGATAACGTCGAACGGCAGGCCAGCTTCGCGCAACGCGCGCACAACGCCGATATGCGCGTAGGCGCGCGCGCCCGCCGCCGGAGAGCACAAGCCCGATCGAGCGCCGCGCGATGACGCGCGCAAGCCGCGCAGCGTCCGCATCTTCAAGCCCGCGCCAATGAAACAGCCGCGATGCATCGCAGGCGAGGCGCCATTCGTTCGTTGACGCAGCTTTGCGGTCCATGCCGTGGTGCAGCAAGATGACATCGACCAAGCGGAATTGCCGTGCTGGTGAGGGCTCCTCGGGCGGCAGCAGTGGCGTCGATGGCATCGCGTCAGCACGGGCGAAGAACCAGATGCGGTCGGCCTGGCGAATGCAGGTGCGGAACCAGCGCGTGTCTGCGATGGGCGAGACGAGAAACACGGCGTCGTTCTTTTGCTCAAGCGCATCAAACCAGGCGCTGTTCATGCCTTCGCTTGAGATCGCGAGAACGTCGGCCTCGGTGATGACGACAGCGCGTGCGCCGAGGCGCTTCAGCGCAGCTTGCAATGTGCGTGCGCGCAATTCGATGTCGATCGTCGGCGACGTCGCGATCATCGCGTACACTTTAGGATCGGAGCGCGGGCTGGATTTGCCGCTTGAGCGTGCGCGCGTCAGCATGATGCGCGCGATGTGCTCCATCATCGCCGGGTGCGCGTGTACCAAAAGATCGAACGCACCCGGCGGCAGTTTCAGCACTTCGCTGTCACGCATCGCGAACACGCTGGATGAGTGCGGCTCGCGCGCGATCATCGCCATTTCGCCGACAGGTTCGCCGGGGCGGATGTAGCCAAGCAATTGATGACCGCCGCGCTCGGCTGGCTTGAACGCCGCGAGCGAGCCCGACACGAGGAAGTAGACGCCGTCTGGCGGCTCGCCGGCCGCCAGCAGCGGCCAGCCCGCCGGGACCGAGAACCATTCCGCCACGGCATCGAGCGCGCCCAGACGTCGGGCGTGATGCCAGTGAAGTCGGTGGCTTCGGCGAGACTGGGCTTCATGGTTTGAGCGCCAAGGATAGGCCGATTGTTAAGGCGCAATGAGAACAACTGTGGGTGAGGCGGCCCGCGGCCGGTTTGCGGCCAGGGCGGCGGGGGCCTAAAGACCCCCAATGACTGTATTCCTCGCCCACGCTCCCGCCGACCGCCAAACCGCGGAGGCGCTTGAGAAGGTTATCGAGCGCCGCGGGCAGTTCTGCGAACTTGATGACGGGCAGACGGCGCTGAAGCCTGTGGGCAATGGCGACTCGTTTGTGTTGCTGGTCTCCCAAGCGCTGACCTTCGCCACCGCGCGCCTACGGCTTGAACAGCGAGCGCTCGACGCGTGGGCGCAAGGGGCGCCTGATGGTCGTGAAGCTTGGATCACGGCATCGCGCCAGTGGGCCTGCGCGATTTACCAGCCATAGATGCGACGTTCGAAGCGGCGCGTGAGTTCAAGTGGAACGAAGTTGCGGAGGCGGCGGTGGAGATCGCGCGCAAACCGCCTGAGCCTGAAGCGTCGGACGACGATGCACGGAAGGGGCGCCGCAGCCGCCGCCGCCACCTGCGCGGGTGCAGGCAAAGAGGGGCGGCGCGCTTGGGGCGCTGCTCTTTCCGATCCTGCTGCTGCCGGGCTTGCTCGCGATCGCGGCCAGCGCGTCGATCTGGCTCGCCAACCGCATCGGCCCGACGCCGGGTGGTTGGCCCGAACTGATCGCCGGCATCGATGGCTTTGGCGTGCGTTACGGTTTGCCAGGCGGCGTCACGCCGTGGCTGTTCGCGCTCTCGATCGCGCTGTTCGTCGCGGTCATCGGGCTCATCGTTGCTGGCTTGTCAAGAAGAGCGACGCCCGCGAGCGACTCGACGCGCAGCGCGCCGAAGCCGCGCGCACGCGGCCCGCGCACCGGCGCAACGCCTCGGCGGACGCCGTGTTCGTATCCTACGCCCGAGCCAACGACATGACCGTGCTGCCGCTGGTTGAAGCGGCAAAGCGCGCGGGCCGCAAGTTCTGGTTGGACCAGCAAGGCATCAGCGCCGGCGACGGCTGGGCCGGCGAGATCGTGCGCGCCATCCGCGGCGCCGGCGGCGTGGTTGTGATGTGCTCGCAGGCGGCGTTTGAGAGCGATCATGTGAAGCGCGAGATTTATCTGGCAGATCGCTACAAGAAGAAGCTGGTGCCCGTGTTCATTGAACACGCCGAGCCGCCGGAAGATTTCGAGTATTTCTTCGCCAGCGTGCAATCGCTAAACCTTTACGACATGCCGGAAGAAGAGCGCTCGGAAGCGCTGGTCCGCATGCTGGGAGCCGCCGCATGAGCCTCGAACCAGAACCGGCGCTGCTTGATATCTCTGGCGAGGGCATCGCTGTCGTTACCCTCAACCGGCCGGCCAAGCGCAATGCGTTTGACGAACTGATGATCGCAGCGCTCAGCGAGCATTTTGAGACGTTGAAAGGCGCGGATCACGTTCGCGCCGTGTTCGTCCGCGGCGCGGGCGAGACCTTCTGTGCGGGCGCGGACATCGATTGGATGCGGCGCGGCGGCGAACGCACTGAAGCTGACAATGAAGCCGATGCGCTGGATCTCGCGCGCATGCTGAAGCATCTGCACGATTTGCCTCAGCTCACGGTCGCGCTCGTGCAAGGCGCGGCGATGGGCGGCGGCGGCGGCCTCGTTGCCGCGTGCGATGTTGCGGTTTCGGTGAAGGGTGCGAAATTCCGCTTCAGCGAAGTGCGCTTGGGCCTCACGCCTGCAACGATCTCACCATACGTGATCGAAGCGATCGGACCACGCATGGCGCGCGCGCTGTTCGCGAGCGCCGAGGGCTTCGACGGCGCATACGCTGAGAAAATCGGGCTGGTGCAGTACACGGTCGACAACGAAGCCGGCTTGACTTCGATGATGGAACATTTGTCAGAATTGGCGCTCGCGGCCGCGCCGGCGCCGTCGCTGACTCAAAAGCGCTCGTGCGCCACGTCGCGGCACATGCGATCGACGATCATCTGCTGAAGGAAACGGCTCGCCGAATTGCAAAAAGGCGTGCATCATCGGAGGGGCGTGAAGGGCTCAAAGCGTTCCTAGAGAAGCGCAAGCCGGAGTGGAATTCGTGAAGCTAAAGCGCGGCCTCAGTCGGATTTGGGCCTACCTTTATCGCGTGAAGCTCGCTCGTGCGCACATGCCGTTTTGGCGCGTGGTAGTAGAGGCCCGTCTCGACCGTCGCGCAAAGAATTGGCCGAAGCGTTTCGAGACCGCAGTCGCCCCAATCTACGTCTGGGCCCGCACCATCGAGGAGGCCGAAGGCCTGGCCGCGCTGGCCGTCGAGGGCGAGGGCCTGGAGGCGCTCACCTGCGACGCCAAGAAATGCGCCCCGGCGGTAGCCCCCCGGCGCGAGCCAATAGCCGTCGCACGCGGGGAATTGGGCTTCCTGCCGCGCCTGGACGGCGAAACCGGCGCAGAAGGCCCCTCGCGGCGCGACGCCCGGGCTTGATCCCGTCCGCCGCGCGCGGGAGACTCTGATCCATGACAGGGGAACTTGAAGCAGCCGGCGCCTTGGCGACCGCAGGCGCGGTGGGTGCGGCTATTGAAGGCCGTGAAGGCGGCGCGCCGGGCAGCGGCAACTGCCCGAACTGTGACGCCCCGATCAGTGGCCGCTTCTGCAGCAATTGCGGCCAGCACGCGCATCCGAACCGCAAGTTGACGGGCGTTATGGGTGAGTTCCTGTACGGGCTTTGGAACTTCGACACCAAAGCTTGGCGCACGATCCCGATGCTGATCGTTCGCCCCGGCACGCTGACGCGCAATTATGTCTACGGCAAACGCGCGCGCTACCTCGCGCCCCTGACGATGTTCCTGTTCGCGATCTTTGTGATGTTCTTCGCGCTTTCGACGATCAAAGCGCCGACGAACACTCGCGACAATGACGTCGCGGTGTCACAGGAGGATTTGACCGAAGCGCGCAACGACCTGACGCAAGCGGAGACCGAGCTCGCGAATGCGCGCGCGCATCCTGATCCGGATCAACCGGCCGGGCTTGAAGTGCGGCTGGCCGAGCAGGCTGTGCGGCTCGCGGAGGCGCAAGTCGCGCGCATGGAACGCCGGGTCGCGCAAGCACAAGTGCGCGAGCACGAGCGGGCGCGCGGCAGGCCGCTGCGAACGCAGGAGCGCCCATTCAAATCGACATCGGTGACGAGACGCCGACGGCGCCGCCCGCGTCCGCCGAAACAGCCCGCACCACGACAACCACTCCAACGACGCCAGCAGCGACCACGACTCCGGTAACGCCAACAACGCCAGCCACGAACAGCGATGACGGCGTCGAGACCTGGCAGGATCGCGTGCGCGAGATCGGTCAGAGCGACGACTTCGTCGTGTTCGGGGCCATGACGAGGAGCTCAACCAGCGCATCCGCCGCAAGTTCGCGAACCCGGATCTCGCGCTCTATCAAATCCAGGACGCCGCCTCGAAATTCTCGTTCCTGCTGGCGCCGCTGTCGCTGCCGTTCATCGCGCTGCTTTTCCTCTGGAAGCGCGGCATCACGCTCTACGACCACATGGCCTACGCGCTCTACGCGCTCGCCTTCGCGGCCATCCTGTTTTCCACCGCCGTGCTGCTTGGGCGAGATCCCGTTCATCAGCTGGGCGGCGGCGTGGCTGCTGCTGGCGTTGCCCGTCCACATGTGGTTTCACTTGAAAGGCGCGTACGCGCTCGGCTGGTGGTCGGCGACGTGGCGGACGTTCTTCATGCTCAACTTCGCGCTGATCGTGGCGTGCGTATTCCTGGTTACGGTTGTTGTTCTCGGGCTGGCGGGAAACTGATGCAGTTCGAAAATCCCTTTGGCATCGAAGAGTTGATCGAGCTTGGCGGCTCGGCGGCCGTGGTGCTGTTGATGATCGGCGTCGCCGCGGTGCTTGGTTTTCGTATGTCGGCGCGGATCGACGATGGCGAATTGACCCGCCTTGCCGAAGCGGAAGGGGTGCACGTCGATGGCGCCGTGATCGCGCAAAATGGCCGCACGGCGTTCGCGCGGTTGAGCGACGGGCGGGTGATGGTGGCGCGGGTGATGGGCGCCGACGTTAGCGCGCGTTTCGCACCTGCGAACGCGGTGAAGCTGAACGTCAATGCGCGCCGTCTGAACGCAACGTTTGCCGACACCGGGTTCCCGCCGCTAAAGATGCGTCTCGATGACTCGCCCGCCTGGCTGAAAGAGTTCAGCAGTGGAGGAGATAAAGCGTGACGCCTCCAGCAGCGCCGTTCGAGCTTCCACCCATCATCACCTACGCGGTGCCGGGCTTTGTGCTGCTCATTATCATCGAAATGATTGCGGTGCGGCTCACCAAGAAGGGCCGCTACGAATATCGCGATAGCGCCTCAAGCCTCGCTATGGGTCTCGGCAATCGCGTGTTCGGCATCGCGATCGGCGGGCTGGTGGTGCTGGCGTATTTCGGCGTCTATCAATTCCGGCTGTTCAATCTGGGTTGGACGTGGCCGGTAATGATCGCGTGCTTCTTCGCAGAAGACCTCGCGTATTATTGGTTTCACCGCATCGCGCACGAGCGCCGCTTCTTCTGGGCGAGCCACATCGTCCATCACTCGTCTCAGCACTACAATCTGACGACGGCGCTGCGCCAAACTTGGACGGGCACGCTCGGGCTGAACTTCATCTTCTGGCTTCCGCTGCTGTATATCGGCTTCCCGCCATTGATGGTGCTGATGTTCTCGTCGATCAGCCTTGTCTATCAATTCTGGATACATACAGAGTTGATCGATCGGATGGGGCCGTTCGAGTGGATTTTCAACACGCCGTCGCATCACCGCGTCCATCACGCGACCAATGCGAAATATCTCGATGCAAACTATGCCGGCGTTCTCATCATTTGGGATCGCATGTTCGGCACGTTTGTGCCGGAGGATGCCAAAGAGAAACCGCACTACGGCATTGTCAGCCAGCTCGGCACCTTCAATCCATTCCGCGTCGCTTTCCACGAATGGGCCGGCATCTGGCGTGACGTAACGCACGCGAAGTCGATCAAGGATGTGTTCGGCTATGTGTTTGGTCCGCCGGGCTGGAGCCCGGATGGCTCGCGCAAAACCAGCGCATCGATCAAAGCAGAGTGGGCGGCGCCAGCAAGAAGCGCCGCATCGGCGGCGGTCGCGGCGGAGTAACGTGTACGTCCCGGAACATTTTGCGACCGATGATGCGGACGCGCTGATCGCGCGGCTCTCGCGGCGCTGGTCCGGCGCGCTGATCACGATGGACGCGGATGGCGCGCCGGTCGCGCGCACATACCGATCCTGTGGGACGCGGAAAGCGCGTCGCCACCGGGCACATCGCGCGGGCCGATCCGCAATGGAAGCAGGGCCCCGGCAAAGGGTTGATCGTGCTCAGCGGCGCGGAGGCATACGTCACGCCCGCTTGGTATCCGTCGAAGGCCGAGCACGGAAAGACCGTGCCGACCTGGAATTACGAGGCAGTCCATATCACCGGCGCTGTCGAATGGTTTGACGATGCGGCGCGTCTCGAAGGCGTTGTCGCCGAACTGTCACGCGTGCACGAGCAAGATCGCGCCGCACCGTGGACCATCGAGGATGCGCCGCGAACCTACATCGACGCGCTGCTGCGCGGTTTTATTGGCGTCACGCTCAAGGCCGAGCGCGTCGAAGCCAAACGCAAAATGTCGCAAAACAAAAGCGACGCTGATTTTCGCGGCGTGGAGCGCGGTATGGCGGCGGGCGGCGAGCCCATGGCTCACGAAGTGGCCGCGCTTTTGCGCGAAACGCGCGCCGTCGCCGACGATCCAGACGGCAATTGATCTAGCGCCCTGGAAAAGCCGAGCTAAACTCCCCTAGGGACAGGAGGGGGAGATCCATGGCCGAAGCGGGCTACGCAACGCAGGGCGAAATCGATTATCCATGCCCGTACTGCAATCGGCGCAATCTGCAAACGCGCGCCAACGTGCCCGTACGTGCGCGGCATGGTCATCGCTTACATTATGGGCGCAAAGCGCCTCGTCGGCTGCGGTCCAGTGCGTGCGCGGTGAGATCTATAAGCAGCAAGGGTTATCGCTGCTCGTCGGCTGGTTCAGCCCGGTGGCGCTGGTCGCCAATCCGCTCTTCATCACCTACGGCCTGATTCGCGGCCTTTTCGTGTTCCCAACCCAACTGGCGTGCGCAACCTTCTTGCGGAAGCCGGCATTCCCTGATCCCGGCGACCAAGTGGATGTGTTGAAGGCGTGCTACGCGCTCGCCGCGACGATGATCCGCGCCGACGGCAAGGTCGATCCGGCCGAAATCGAAACCGCTATGCGTCTCGGCGGCGAACTCATTCCGGGCTTCGACCCGACCGAATTCGAAGCGTGGTCAAAGGCAATCGAGTTCCGGACGATCCGTACATTCTCGCCGGGTTGCTGCGGAACGTGCTGTCGGACGATGCGCGCCAACGTGTCTATGATTATCTCGTCGCGATCGCCAATGCGGACGGGGAAGTCGCGGCTGAAGAGCAAAGACTTCTGGATGGCGTGCGCGTGACGCTTGCCTTGCGGCGGAAGGTTGAGGCACTTGCCGCTTAGTGACGGTTCATATCGTAAAATTATGCGTCGGCGCCGATAGCGTCGAGGATTTGGCCGAGTGGCAGATCGGCCAGATCAAGCGCGCCAAAAAGGAAAAGCGGAAGATCGTCGCGCCGGTGTGCGGTACGCGCATGTGGCCTAAGCGCGTTGATGACGTGCTGAAGGGCGGTTCGCTTTATTGGGTCATCAAGGGCGTGATCAGCGTCCGCCAGAAGATCATCGCCATCGATGACGTGACGGACGATCACGGCGAGCGTTGCGGCCTCTATCTGGATGGCCACCTCTATCGCACCGTCCCGCAACCGAGACGCGCGTTCCAAGGCTGGCGCTATCTCGACGTGAAAGATGCGCCGAGCGATCTAGGCGAAGCGCAAGGCGGCGCTGATTTGCCTGAGCATCTGCGCCGGCAATTGGTCGAGCTTGGCGCTTGGTGATTTAGCCGAGTGTCTTACTCCACCGCGTTGGGATGGCGCAACGAGATGAAGCGCGATTGCGGGCCGGTGGCATTGGGCTTCAGCAGCTCGGCGCTGCGCAACTTCGCGCCGGCTTCGCCGGCTTCGATTGCGCTCACCAATTGCGCGCAACGCCTCGCAGCGTTCGCTGATCGCCTCGGTGTCCACGCCTTCTCGCGCCAACATGCGCCGGACAGCGTTGAAACGATAAAGCCCGGTCGGATCGAACGTCGCGCCGAGGAAGCGCGAACCATCCTTGCCATAACCGACTTCGCCTTGCTTGCCTTCCATCGCGCCGAAATCGGCGAACCAACCTGTTCTGGCTGGGCGCGGCGCATAGCCTGGGGGCGTGCAAGTAAGCCGCGTTTTCGCCGGCCATCGCATATTTGTAGCCGCCGCCCATAAGGAACACGCGGTCCGCGACTTTTGAGAAGTCGCACGGCATCGCCATGAACGAATGATAGAGGTCCAGCGCGACCCATGTGCCTTCCGGCGACGCGTAGCTCGCGAGTTCTTCGACCCCGTCGAAGCGCAACCCTGTGCGAAACATGACGTGGCTGAGAAAGGCGATTTCGGCCGGTTGCTCGCGCATGGCGGCGAGATAGCGTTGCGTGAACGTGCCGAACGGTTCACAGGCCACGAAGCGACGTTTGATAAGGCCGCGCTCTTCCCAGCGTGCGCTTTGACGGCGGAAAGCGTGGAATTCTCCATCCGTCGTCAGCACGTCGATTGGCTTGTTGTTCCATTTGCTTGTGAAGATGCGCGACAGAAACTCGTGGGTGTTTGGCGTAAACGCGATCGTTGTCGGATCCGGAAGATGGAGTTCGTCAGCGACGTGACGCTGCGATTCAGGGATCACTTCTCCGAACACCTTCTCCCACTTGCGATCGGCCAGCAGGGCAGCGTCGTCCCATGACGCGACGTGGCCTTCGCAGGAGGCGTCCGGCCAAAGGTGGTGCGAGTGTGCCGCGAAATGGATGCGGCCCGGCGAAGCCGCTAGCGCGCGCGAGAAGAGGTGTTTGTAGCTTTTCATAGTTTTGTCCGGAGCGACCAAATCTCAGGGAATGCGCGACGTGTAAGCGTTTGCTGCAGATAGCCGACGCCTTCAGTGCCGCCGGTGCCGCGTTTGCGGCCGATGATGCGTTCGACCGTCAGCACATGCTTGTGCCGCCAGGTGAGGAACGCGTCGTCGAGATCGATGAGTTTTTCGGCGAGCTGGTAGAGTGACCAATATTTCGTGGTATCTCGATAGACTGCGAGCCACGCGTCCTCGACCACCTCGCTCGGCATGTAAGGCGCGCCTGCCGCGCGCTCGTAGGCTGACTTCGGAATGTCGAATTCTTTGGCGAGCTGACGCAGCGCATCGTCATAGAGGCTCGGCGCGTTGAGCGCGTCTTCGAGCATCGTGCGATCGTCGCTGCCGGCGTCGTGAAATTTGAGGAACGAGTCGTCCTTGATGCCGAGCTTGTATTCGAGCACGCGAAACTGCGCGGACTGAAAGCCTGAGCTCGTGCCGAGCAAATTGCGGAAGTTGAGGTAGTCCGCTGGCGTCATCGTCGCGAGGATGTCCCAGGTCTGCGTCATCACGGCTTGGATGCGTGAGACACGCGCTAGGTGTTTGTACGCAGGAACGAGGTTGCCGGATCGGACTTCGCTTTGCGCTGCGCCGATTTCGTGGATGGCCTGCTTCATCCAGAGTTCCATTGTCTGGTGCAGGATGACGAAGAGAAGTTCGTCATGTTCGCCGGTTTGGGGTCGTTGCGCAGCCAAAAGTTCCGGCAAACGCAGATAGTCGCCGTATGTGACGCCCTTGCTCATTTCCGGCGTTCCTTCCTTTGAATCACGAGCTTAGAGCATGTGGCGCCGCAGCGGAAAAGCTCTCGGAAGGCATGCTGCAAGCCAGCATTCCATATTTTCGGTTTGGTCATACCACCCGATTTGGTAGTGAAAGCGCCGCCGAGGGGGCAGAAGCTCAAGGAGGGCAGGCGTAAATGGCCGCTGTGGGACGCACACTTTTAATCGTTGTTGTCGTGGTGCTGGGACTTGGCGCCGCGCTGTACTTCCTGGGTCCGAAGACGGCGAGCCGCAGCCAAACGCTTGAGATCGAGCGTCCGGCCGCAACTGTTCTCGCCCGTCTTTCCTCAACGCCCGTCGGTGCCACGGTTGTTGAAGGCGTCACGATTTCTGAAGCGCCGACACTCGAAGGCGACACTGTGACAGCACCTGTCGCGTTCGCTGACGGCGGCACCGGCCGGGTCAGCTACACTGTCACCGCTGATGGCGAAGGTTCGAACGTTGCGGTGAAGCTCGAGCAAGATCTCGGCGCCAACCCGATGAATCGCTTCGCAGCGATCACAGGTGGCGAAGTTGCTCCGCTCATCGCCGGCGCCGCGACTGCTGTCGAAACCGATTTGAACGCGCTGCCGAACGCCACGTTCGCTGGCCTGCAATATTCGGTCGTCGATCTGACAGCGCGCCCGTTCTTCTACGTTGAGAATTGCTCGGACACCTCGGTGGACTCAATCACATCGATCATCGGCCAAGCCGTTGTCGCGATCCCGCCGGTGATGTCGGCGAGCCGCCTCACGGTGAACGGTCCGCTGATGGCCGTCGAGCCGCGTGTCGTCTCGAACCAATATTGCTACCAAGTCGGTTACCCGTATGCGGGCCGTCAGCCGCGTGCGCTGCTGATCGGCAAAACCGGCGAAACGCCAGCCGGCCAAGCGCTGCGCGTTGTCTACACGGGCGAAGAAGCCAACGTGATCGGCCAAGTGTACGACCCGATGGATGCACTCCTCGGCGCCGCGCACCTGGACAACCCGGCGACGCGTGAAGACGATTGGGTGACGTACGAAGTCTATAACGATGACGCGACGCAAGCCGGTGGCTCGCGCAATCGCGAAATCTACTATGTCGTGCCACAAGGCGCCGACATCAGCGCTCTGGCGCGTATCCAAGCGCCGACTGAAGCCGCTGCCGTTCCGGCCAACGTGCCGGCGACGACGACGGAAGCTCCGGCGACGACCGCGCCGGTCCCGGCGACTACGACGCCGTAACCGTCAAGCGAAAGAACGAAATGGAAGGGCCGTTGGCGAAAGCCAGCGGCCCTTTTGTTATGTCGCGCGGCTGCTAGGCTTGCCCGAAGTGTGGAACTCAACGTGAAACATGTCCTCTTAAGCTTGGCGGCCGTGTGCGCGCTGTTCGCGGTGAGCGCGAACGCGCGGGCGCAGCAGGTCGGCATCGCGTCGCGTGAGGCCGGCGCGACGGCGATCAGCGCGAACGACGACGAATATGAGCGCGCCAATGCGGCGGATGTCGCGATCTGGCTGCATCAGCCGGGCGCTGGCGCCGACAAAGAGGCGCTCGCGCGTCACTTGAGCGGGATCGTGCGCGAATGGACGCCGCAGGAGCGGACGCGGCTCGAAGCCATGCTTCAGCGGCTGGCGCCGGGCCTCGCGCAGATATCGTCGGTGCTGCCCGAGCATGTGCAGATTGCGGCCATTCGCCCTGAAGCGTCAGGCGGCGCAGATTTCACGCGCGGGTCGACAATCTTCTTGATCGGTTTAAGGGCGACCGACGCGGAGCTCGATGAGCGGTTCTTCCATGAGCTGTTTCACGTCATCTCGCGCGCCAACGCCGAACGTCGCGATCAGCTTTACGCCCTAGTTGGTTTCTCGCGTTGCACGCCGATGGCGTTGGACAGCGCGCTGACGGAGCATGTGCTGACCAATCCGGACGCGCCGCGCGTGGAGTATGCGGCGCAAGTGACAGTCAACAATCGAACGTTCTGGACGACGCCGCTGATGGTCGCCGACTTGCCGCGCTACACGGCGCAATCGGGCTTGTTCGATCATGTCGATCTGCAGTTCGTGCCGCTGGCGCGCGATGCGCAAGGACGCTGCACGCTTGATGAGAGTGTTACTGTGGCGCGGGGCGATGTCGCGACCGCTGTGATCGCGCAAGCGGGCGGCAACACAGACTACGTCATTCACCCCGAAGAATTGGTGGCCGACAATTTCGCGCAGATGATGACGAGCCGCAGCAATACTTCGAGCCCCGAGATATATGATCGTCTCGCGGGCGTGCTCCAGATCCAACGCCCTGCGCCGGGTCAATAGCGCCCGGACTCTATCTGAACGAAAGCTATGTCACCATGCTGCGCATGCAGACGCGCTAGGGCCGCATGCCAAAGCTTGACGGCCCAATCTCCCCGACCCGCTGCGCCAGGTTTGCCCAATCGCAGAGCAGTTTGCGGGTGTCGCGCGGGTCGATGATTTCTTCGGCGTAGAAGCTTTCGGCCGTGCGGAATGGTGAGCGCAACGCCTCAGCCCAAGCGCGGATTTCGGCGAGGCGTGTGTCGGGATCGGGATGAGCTTCGAGTTCGGCCTTGAACGCGGCTTCAATGCCGCCTTCGAGCGGCAGCGAACCCCAATCGCCAGAGGGCCAGCAATAGCGGAGCTTGGTGCGCGTCGGGTTCATCATCGCGGAACCTGCGAGCCCGAACGCTTGGCGCACAACGATCGAGCACCACGGCACGCGCGCTTGATAAACCGCCGCCATCGCTTGCACGCCGAGCTTCACCGTTGCTGCACGTTCGTGCTTCACGCCGACGGCGAAGCCCGGGCAATCGACGAAATGCACCACAGGCAAGTGGAATGTCTGCGCAAGATCGACATGCTTGATGAGTTTGCGGCAAACGTCCGCGGTCCAGGCGCCGCCCATGAAGTGCGGATCGCCTGCAAGGACGGCGACGCTGTGACCATCGACGCGGGCAAAGCCGGTGATGAGGCCACGGGCCCATTGGCGACCGGTTTCAAAGAACGTGCCGGCGTCCACGCAGGCTTCGACAATGCGGCGCATTTTGTAGGGCACACGGCGATCACGCGGCACGGCGTTGATAAGCGTGTCGTCGCGCCGATCGACCGGATCGTTTGTTGCGATGCGGGCTGGCAGTTCGTGGATCGAAGCGGGCAGGTAGGAGAGAAACTTGCGCGCCGCGGCGAACGCTTCCGTTTCGCTGGCGACGATGTCGTCGACGACGCCGTTTTTGCCGTTGATGTCAGCGCCGCCGAGACCTTCCTTATCGACGTTCTCACCGATCGCTTTCGCAACTGGAGGGCCAGCGACAAACACCTGGCTCAGTCCTTGGACCATGACGCTGTAATGGCTCGCGGCGACACGCCCCGCGCCTAGCCCAGCGCACGGTCCCAGTGCGAGCGCCACCACGGGGACGCTCGCCATGTTTGCGACAACCCATTCCCAACCTGGAGTCTGCGGAATGTACGTGCGCGGATCTTTCTCCAGCATCTTCACGGAGCCACCGCCGCCAGTGCTGTCGACCATGCGAACGAGCGGCATGCGATATTCGTTCGCCATCTGCTCGGCGAAGACGAGCTTTTGCCAGATGCCAGCGTCAGCCGCGCCGCCGCGCACGGAAAAATCATCCGACTGCACGCAAACCGGGCGGCCATCGATCTCGCCGCGGCCAATGACGAATGGCGTGGCGCGGAATGAAGCGAGCTGATTGTCGGCGCCGTACTCGGCTTTGCCGGCGATCTTGCCGGTCTCATGAAATGAGCCGCGATCCAGCAGCGCATCCACGCGTTCCCGGGCCGTTAGTTTGCCAGAGGATTTTTGGCGCGCTACCCGGTCGGCGCCGCCCATTTGCTCCGCCAGCGCTTCGCGGCGGCGGAGTTCTTCAATATCTTTGTCCCAGCTCATGGCGAAAGCCTAGGCGGGCGTGACGCAAAGAAAAAGGTCACAGCGCGCGAGGACCGCGCATCGTGTCGCGCGATTGGAGAAGAGCGTCACACCGCCATGTTGTCGATCAGCCGTGTCTTGCCGAGCCAGGCGGCAGCGAGAATGCGGGCAGGGCGAGCGAGGTCGGAGATTGGCGCAAGCGTCTCGGCGTCGCGTATAGCGATGTAGTCGACGCTCGCGAAACCTGCGGCGAGCACGTGGCGCGAAGCTTCCGCTTCGGCGGCGGCGATCGGCTCACTGGCGGGAGTTGCTGATAGTCCTTCTCGCCGAAGAATGCGGCGTCGGGGAGTGACTGAAGCAGAAGCTTGGTCACGACGGTGGCGACGCCGCCGAAGAAGTGCGGACGGAATTCGCCTTCAAGCGGCGTCGAGACATCGCTGACGATGACGTTCGTCGCGAAGCCCTCCGGATACATGACCGCACGCTCCGGCGCGTAGAGCAAATCGCAGCCTGCGCCAGCGAGCATGTTAGAATCGCCGGCTTCGTCACGCGGGTAGCGCTCGAAATCCTCGTGCGGTGCGAACTGGCGTGGATTCACGAACAAGGTGGCGATCACGCGATCGCATTTTTTCTTCGCCGTGCGAACCAGCGACAGGTGACCTTCGTGTAGGGCGCCCATGGTTGGCACCACGCCGACACGCAGACCCGAGGCGCGCCATGCGGCAATTTCTTTGCGCAGCGAAGGAACATCGCGGACGACGGGAAGGAGGCTGGTCATTCCGGTTCGCAATCCATGGACGCTGCACGCGCGTCAAGACGCTTAAGCGCGCCTTAACCTCGATCAACGAGGTTTAACGCATGTGTGTCGGCGAAGCAGCTCAGTTCACGAGCGTCGCGCCCGTCCAATTGGGCGGGGCGCGCTGATGAGCCTTGCCTACGCCCACGAACCGGAGAACGCCGCGCCGCGCCGGGCGCATGTGATCGTCGTCGGCAACCAAAAGGGCGGGGCCGGCAAGTCGACCGTCGCCATGCACGTCATCGTTGCTTTGATGCGCATGGGGCGGCGCACCGGCGTTCTGGACCTCGATGTCCGCCAGCGCTCGCTGACACGTTACATCGAAAATCGCGCCCGCTGGATCGCCGCGCGCGGCGCCCATCTGCCATCGCCGCAGATCCTGGAGCTGCAGAAAGCCCGCACCGCTCGCTGGACGTGGCCGAAGCCGAGGAGGACGCAGCGTTCCGGTCGGCGCTGAAGCGCTTGGCTGAGACCTGCGATTTCATCGTCATCGACAGCCCGGGCGGCGATTCATACCTGGCTCGCCTCGCCCACGCCTGCGCCGATACGCTGATCACGCCGCTCAATGACAGCTTTGTCGATTTCGACCTGCTGGGCGACATCGACGAGAACTGCGCTGATATCGTCCGCCCCTCGATCTACAGCGAGATGGTCTGGGAGAGCCGCAAGAAGAAGGCGGTCGCCGCGCGGACCCCGATCGATTGGGTCGTCCTGCGCAATCGCACTGCCACGTCGAAGATCGAAGCCAAGAATAAGCAGCGGGTCGGCAAGGCCCTGTCGACGCTTTCAAGCCGAATTGGCTTTCGACTGGCGCCCGGCCTGTCCGAGCGCGTGATCTACCGAGAACTTTTTCCGCAGGGTCTGACCCTGTTGGATCTCGATGGCGACGGCGTGCCCGTCGATATGCGCATGGCGCATGTGGCGGCCCGTCAGGAGCTGCGCGACCTCTTTATCACCCTGAAGCTGCCCGGCTTCGACGGCGAAGCGCTGAAATTCTAGCGGCGTCGTGCTAACGGCCCTCCTTGGCCGGCTTCGCGCGGTCGCGGAGGTGACGTGGTTCCGGTCCTGCTCGTTGTGACCCTGATTTTCGGGGTTCTGTTTCTGACGCGCCTTGGCGGCGTCTATCGCGCTGAGCTGGCGCGGCGTTGGCCTACCGTACTGTTAGCAGGCGCAGCATTTTTGTGTCTTCTGCGTGGGTTGATCGGTCCGGCAATTACGTTGGGCAGCTTGGCTGCGTTGAGCTGGGCTTTGTGGCCGCAGATTGACCGGCGGGCGCTGGCGCCGCCATCGCCGCCGCAGGACGCCCCGGAAGATTTTGCAGCTCGGCGGCTGCTCGGTGTTGGTCCGAATGCCACGGCTGATGAGATCCGCGGCGCCTACCGAGCCAAGATGGCGCAAGCGCATCCCGATCGTGGTGGCTCCCATAACGAAGCCGCGCGGCTTGCGGCCGCGCGGGATCGTCTTCTGAAGAAGAAGCGCTAGGCGCTTATTCCATTTCTTCGGTGGTGCCTTCGTCGCCTTGGCCGACGGGCTCATCGATCGGCGCACGCACCGGCGACAGCGTCTCGATGACCATGCCTTGCGACAACTGGTACGGCGAGGGCGGCAGTGGCGTCACAGCGTTGGCTTGCAGCGTGCCCGGTGCGAGCTGGACGTCGAGGCGGCGTGTTGGCAGCGCTGGCAAACTGCGCGGCGTTCGGGTCGGCGGCGGGCGTATTCCTGGTAAGCGCCTTCGATCAGGTAGGCGACTTGAGCATCGCGAGCGGCAGCGGTTTCACCGCCGAGGACGACCACGATCACGCGGCGGCCGCCACGCTCAGTCATCGTCGCGAGGTTGAAGCCTGAGGCGCGGGTGTAACCAGTCTTGATGCCGTCAACGCCATCGACGCTGCCGAGCAGGCGGTTGTGGTTGCGGCCGCTTGTCCGGCGCCAAGCAAAGCTCGGCGTCTGGAAATAGTGATAATACTGCGGAAAATCGCGCCACAGAGCCAGCGAGAGCGTCGCCATGTCACGAGCCGTGGTGCGGTGGCCGTGTCTGGCAGGCCGCTGGCATTGGCGAAGCGGGTGTTGCTCATGCCGAGTTCGCGAGCGCGGGCGGTCATGTTGGCGGAGAAGCGAGACTCAGTGCCGCCGAGGCGTTCAGCCACCATCACGGCGACGTCGTTGGCGGACTGGACGGCGAGGGCGCGGATCGCTTGGTCGACCGTAATAGAGTCGCAGCCGCGGCGGCGCGAGCAGGCCAGGCCCAGACGGGACGGCGGCTGGCGGGCAGCGTTGCGGGAAGCTGTCAGGCGCGTGTCGAGCGTCATGTCACCGCGTTCGATCGACTCGAACAGCATATAGAGCGTCATCATCTTGGTGAGCGACGCCGGGAAACGGGCTTCGTCGGCCTGGTCCTCGAGCAGCACCTCATTGGTGCGCGCATCCATGACGATGGCGGAGTAACGATCCTGAGCCGAAGCCGGCGCGGCAACGCCCAATGCAAAGAGCGCCACGAAGGCGCCCGCAACTATCCGCATTTTCGAGAATCCCGCTGCCATCGCTGACCAATCCCGCACAATCACGGACTATTTCAGGCAATTCGCGTGCCGTGTGCAGCTTACAGATTCATTAGACCCACTTAAGATGCAGTTCTTTAAGGGGGTTAACGTCTCCGATCTGGCGAAGCTGATTCAGTCCTACACGTAGAGGGTGTGGAAAACGTGGTTAATGTCAGATGAATGATTCTGCCGGAACATGCTGAAATGGCAGGGCAGGGCTGCATGGTGCGCTGCAGCATAATTGTCGTTGACTTCGCAGGTGCAGCATAACATATAGGCTCCACAGAGTCGCCGTTTCCCCGGCAGCTCATCATCCATTCTGGGCCGGCAGCGGCCTAGGCAACTGAACGGAGACCATCATGGCCACTGCGAAGACCGCCCCCCGCGCCGCCAAGTCGGCGACGGAAGCTTTCGAAACCTTCACCTCGACCTCGACCGAAACGGTCCGCGAGAACATCGACCGCAGCATTGCGGCGTTCTCGGAAGCCTCATCTTTCGGCAAGCAGAACATGGAAGCCTGGGTTGCTTCGGCTACCGCCGCTCAGAAGGGCTTTGAAACCCTCTCGGCCCGTGCCGTCGCCTTCCAAAAGGCCGCCATCGAAAATCATGTTGCGGCCACGAAGGCCCTCATGACCTCGAAGAGCGTCCAAGAGTTCGCTGAAAAGCAAAATGACTACGCCAAGGGCGCTTTCGAAGCCTATGTCGCGGAAGTGACTGAAGTTTCTGAACTTGTCCAAGGCCTCGCGAAGGAAACGCTGCAGCCGATCAACGAGCGCGTGAACGCCGTCGGCCAGCTCGTCCAGAGCGCCGGCCGCTAAGAACTAAGCTTCGGGGGCTTTGCTCCCGAGGGGCTGATTAGGGATGGGCCCGGCTCTTGCGAGCCGGGCCCATTTCTTTGCGCCTATTTCTTTTGCATGGCGCCATAGTCTGTGCGCGCGCGTACGCAAGGCCTTCCATCTGCGCGCATGATCCATAAATTGTTCAGCATGTGAGCCAAGGCTCATGGCGAATGAGTCGGTTCAGGCTCCAGGCGAACGGGTTCGATGAGCGGCGGCGACAATTGGGATGATGAAGAACGGGACGGCGGGGCTGATGGCCGCGCCGGAACCCAGACTGTCACCCGCACAAAAAAGCCATCGCTTTACCGCGTGCTGCTGCTGAACGACGATTACACGCCGATGGAATTCGTCGTCTATGTCTTGGAGCGCTTCTTTCAGAAGAACCAAGAAGAGGCGACCACGATCATGCTGCACGTCCACCAAAACGGCGTCGGGATGTGTGGCGTGTTCACCTACGAAGTGGCCGAGACAAAGGTCGCTCAAGTTTTGGATCTCGCGCGGCGGCATGAACATCCGCTGCAATGCACGATGGAAAAGGAATAGACCCGAATGGCGACATTCTCCCGTACGCTCGAACACACGCTCCGCCGGGCGCTGTCGTTCGCGAACGAGCACAGCCACGAATATGTGACGCTCGAGCATTTGCTGTTGTCGCTGATCGATGACGATGACGCCGCTGGCGTGATGCACGCCTGCAAGGTTGATCTCGATAAACTGCGGCAGAACCTCGAAGCGTATCTCGAGAACGAACTCGATGCGCTGCGCGTCAACAATCGCGAGCACGAAGAGCCGCGCCCGACCGCCGGCTTCCAGCGCGTGCTGCAACGCGCGATGCTCCATGTGGACTCAAGCGGCGGCCGCGAAGTGACCGGCGCCAACGTTCTCGTGGCGTTGTTCAGCGAACGCGAGAGCCACGCTGCCTACTTCCTGCAAGAGCAGGACATGACCCGCTATGACGCGGTCAACTTCATTGCTCATGGCATGCCCAAGCGCGCAGGCGCTGCGCAGCCGCGCCCGGTGCGTGGCGCCCAGGAAGGCGAAGACGGCGAGCGCGTGGTGAAGCAGGGCAGCGAGGCGCTGGCCGCTTATTGCGTGAACCTCAACAAAAAGGCCAAGGAAGGCAAAATCGATCCGCTGATCGGGCGTGAGCCTGAAGTGCTGCGTGCGATCCAAATCCTCTGCCGCCGACAACAAGAACAACCCGCTGCTGGTGGGCGATCCCGGCGTTGGCAAAACCGCAATCGCCGAAGGCCTCGCGCGCAAAATCAACGAAAAGCAGGTGCCGGAAGTTCTGGCCGACGCCACGATCTTCTCGCTCGACATGGGCACGCTGCTCGCCGGCACACGCTATCGCGGTGACTTCGAAGAGCGCCTGAAGAGCGTGATGAAGGAATTGGAGAACCACCCCAAAGCCGTGCTCTTCATCGACGAAATTCACACCGTGATCGGCGCTGGCGCGACCAGCGGCGGCGCTATGGATGCGTCGAACTTGCTGAAGCCGGCGCTGCAAAACGGCCAGCTGCGCTGCATGGGCTCGACCACCTACAAGGAATATCGCCAGCACTTCGAAAAGGATCGCGCACTGGCGCGGCGCTTCCAGAAGATCGACGTCAACGAGCCGTCGATCCCGGATGCGATTAAGATCCTCATGGGTCTGAAGCCGTACTTCGAAGAATTCCACAAAGTGAAATATTCGGACGAGGCGATCAAAGTCGCGGTCGAGCTTTCGGCGCGCCACATGGGCGATCGCAAGCTGCCGGATAAGGCGATCGATGTGATCGACGAGAGCGGGCGCTTCGATGATGTTGCTGCCGCCGGATCATCGCAAACAGACGATCGAAGTGGACGATGTCGAAGCGGTGGTTGCGCGCATGGCGCGGATCCTCCGAAATCGGTCTCGAAGAACGACCGCGAAATGCTGGCCTCGCTGCCAAGCGATCTCAAGCGCGTCGTGTTCGGCCAAGACAATGCGATCGATCAACTCGCCTCCGCCATCAAGATGGCGCGCGCGGGCCTGCGCGAACCGCAAAAGCCGATCGGCTCTTATCTGTTCGCTGGTCCGACCGGCGTCGGTAAAACCGAAGTCGCGCGTTCGCTCGCGAACATCATGGGCATCGAGCTCCTGCGCTTCGACATGTCGGAGTATATGGAGCGCCATACGGTGAGCCGTCTCATCGGCGCGCCTCCGGGCTATGTCGGCTATGATCAGGGCGGCCTCCTGACCGATGCCGTCGACCAGCAACCGCATTGCGTCCTGCTGCTCGACGAAATCGAAAAGGCGCACCCGGACCTGTTCAACATCCTGTTGCAGGTGATGGATCACGGCACGCTCACTGACGCGAACGGCAAGAAGGTCGATTTCAGGAACGTCATCCTGATCATGACCACCAATGCCGGCGCGTCGGACGCGGCCAAGCAGGGCATCGGCTTCGGCGCGGGCAAGAAGGATCACATGAATGAAGAGGCGATCAAAAACCTGTTCACGCCGGAATTCCGCAACCGCCTCGACGCGGTGATCAGCTTCGGCGGTCTGCCGCCGGAAGTGGTCCGCAACGTCGTGCAGAAATTTATCATCCAGCTCGAAGGCCAACTCGCAGAACGCAACGTGCAGATCGAAATCACCGATCGCGCCGCCGATTGGCTGGCGGCCAAGGGCTATGACGAAAGCTTCGGCGCGCGTCCGCTCGGCCGCTTGATCCAAGAGCAGGTGAAGAAGCCGATGGCGGATGAATTGCTTTTCGGCAAGCTGAAGGACGGCGGCATCGTGAAGATCGACATCGATCCAGCCGATACCGAGAAGCTGAAATTCACCTACCGCCAAGAGCCGCGCGGCTTGCTGAGCTTCGGCCAGAAGCCCGAGAAGGCGTAACCTGTCGCCAAGCTGTGCCAACGAACGGGGGGCGGCGGTCGCGCAAGCGGCCGCCGTTTTGCTTTGGGACCTATGCGAAGCTCCGCCAATCTCTTCGCAGCGGGCAATGCTCGCGCCTGCGCGCGGCGTGATCCGGCGCAGATCGCGCCGCTGCCGATGGCGCTCTGCGCTGGATGGGAAGGTGGAGCGCGTCTGCGAAGTGCTGCAGGAGGACGCGCAGATCCGCGTGCTCCGCTGCACATTCCCGCCCGGCGTCGGTCACGAGATGCACTATCACCCGCCGCACTTCGGCTATGTGCTTGAAGGCAATAGCGTGATGCGGATCACGACGGCGAGCGGCGTGGTGGATCGCCCGGTGCGAGCCAGGACTTCGTTCTCGAACGACGCCGAAATCCAGCACGCCGCGCTCAACGTTGGTACTGAAACGACGCGCTATCTGATCGTCGAGAAGAAGTACGCCGATCAGCGCCCTGCACAGGCCGTCGTGCCGGGATTGTGCTCGAATTGATCGCCGCCGCGACCAAGCGGCGGTTCTGAGCGACCGCTACCCGCGTCCAATTGCGCAGGCCGGTGCATCTTCATACGGGCGGAGCGCTTTGGGGCCTCCGGCAGGGAGATGCTCATGTTCACGCGCCGCGCATTCACCGCGCTTGCATCACTAACGCTCGCGGGCCAAGCGGCCGCGCAGACTCATGCGCCGCCATCCGCGCCTGCGGCAAGCGGTTCGCGCCGCACGGAAGTGGAAACATTGCGCCGCTTCGCCGAGACCACCCATCCGCGCGGACGCGAGGCCGCCGCAGATGCGGATTGGCGTGCGCGGTGGGATAGCCTTGCAGCGGAAGCGGACACGTTGAGCGATGGCGCCTATTTCATCCGCACGCGCCGCGCGCTCGGCTGGTTCAAAGATGGGCACACCACAGTGCTGCCGTTCGAGTTCACTGGCGGGCCGCCGCCAGGCGTGTTCGAGCTTGGTCTTCCGATCCAAGTTCGCGCGTTTCATGACGGCTTGTACGTCATCGCCGTGAAAGAGGAGGGCGCGCCGCTGCTCGGCGCCAAGATCACGCGCATCGCCAGCACCGACTCTGTGGCGCTAATGCGCACGATCGCGACGCAATGGTGCGGCAACGACGCCTGGGCCCATCGCTTCGCGGCGCATCAAGTCACTTCGCCAGCTTTACTCGAAGGCATGGGCATCACCCGCAGCGCCACCGACGCGATTGCGTTCGAGGCCATGCGCGGAACGCGGCGTGTGCGAGCATCCCTGTCACCGCTCCGGGGCGCCAGCTCAGATTTGCGCCAGATCGACCGCACGCAGCCGCGCGAACAATGGAAGCGTCAGCCGGGCTCGGCAATTATGTGCGCGTCGAGGGACGCAGCATTTACATCAGCTGCAACGATATGGACGACATCGAGGGCAAGACCTTTTTGGATTTTTCGCGCGAATGCTTCGCGGCGATGGAGAGCCAAGCGTCAGATCGCCTGATCTTCGACGTGCGCCGCAATGGCGGTGGCAACAATTATTTGCCCGAAGCATTGCGCAAGCGCATCCTGCGGTCACGTTTCAATCGCCCAGGCGGCCTCTACGTGCTGACCTCGCCCATGACATTCTCAGCCGCGCAGAATCCAACGAGCCGGCTTGAGCGCGATAGTTTTGCGCTGTTTGTCGGTGAGCCCACGGGTGGCGCACCCAATCATTATGGCGACGCGCAGACACTCCGCGGTGGGGTAAGCGGCCTCACGTCGATGGTGTCGACAATTCCGTGGTTCGATTCCTATCCGCAGGATGAGCGCGAGTGGATACTGCCTGATCTGCCGGCCCCGGTGACGTTCGCGGATTGGCGAAGCGGCGCCGATCGCGCGTTGGAGATCGCGATGACGCACACGACGCAAGACGAAGGCCGGATGAACTCGTGCGCTCGCGCGTGTTCTACTTCGCGCGCGCCAGTCAGAATGCAGGCTGGACGCCGTTCTGGCGGATCTAAAGCGCCGCTGCGATCTGGCCTGCGATCTCTTGCAACTCGACGATGTCCGCTTTCTGGCCGTGACTATGACCAGCCAGGCGTGCGCCCGCGTAACGCGGGATAATGCCATCAGGGGCGCGACGCGATCTGCCGGGAGTTCCAAGAAATTACGCGCGCTCACATTTTTCGGGATCACCAACACGTGCCCGCGAGCTTGCGGGAAGATGTCCATGAACGCGAGGACCTCGTCGTCCTCGTACACCTTCACCGACGGAATCTCGCCGCGTAGAATTTTGGCGAAGAGATTGTCGTTGTCGTAAGGTCCGTGCAGGCTCATGGGTGGCGCTCCTCAGCTTCGGATCGTAGCGATACGCCAACACCGGGGCGAGCCTCTAGTCGCCGAAGCCTACGAAGGTTGTAGCTTCCTCTACGGCCTTGCGTTCCGACACCACAGCATTGGCCGGAAAGCTATCGTCGGGCCAGCCAAGCGCGATGCTTTTCATGATCACCTGATCATCCGCGATGCCGGCATGCTCGCGCACCACCGGTGATTGCATGATGCCCTGGCTGTTGATCACGGCGCCCAGCCCGCGCGACCAAGCCGCGTTCACCAGCGCGTTCGTCACCGCGCCGCAATCGAACGGCGTATCATCGCTGCCATCGAGCACGCGGTCATACGTCACGATCACGCACACCGGCGCATCGAACTGACGAAAGCCGCGCAGCACCCAATCTTGACGCCGCTCCGTATCCTCGCGCGCGATCCCCATCGCCGAGAACAATCGCTTGGCGACACCGATCTGCCGCTCGCGATGCTGCCCCGCAAACGCCGGCCCCGTCCGAAACTCCCGCGATTGCGGCACGCCAGCCACCATTCGCTCGGTGTTGCCGGCGCGAATGCGGTTCAGCGGCTCGCCGGTGATGACGTAAAAATTCCACGGCTGCGTATTCATCGAAGACGGCGCGCGCATCGCCAGCGCGAGTATCTCTTCGATCAACGCACGCGGCACCGGATCAGGCTTGTACCCCCGAATGCTGCGGCGACCGAGGATCACGTCGTCAAATTGCATGTGTTGTCCTTGGAGTTGGGTTTTCGTCGAAAGCGGTCGCTGCGTGCGCGTATTTTGATCAATCGAGAGTCGGTCCAAATGGCCCAGGGGGGTAGCGCATGCTCCTTGGCCTCGCGCGCAATCGTACTGATTTCAGGATCCGAAGAAGCTTCCGCCAACGACGAATGCGTCTGGCCGGCCGCCATCGCCGCGCCAAACACCGTAATGACGATCGTCTGCCGTTAGAAGCCGTTGTAATGTTGCAGCGGCTTGCCCGGGACGACGCTCCAACATCAGAAATGCGTTCTTGAACCGCGCATAAGCTGAATTCGGCTGCTTCTCATGCAGATACTCGAAGCCCGCTGTAGCGTTTTGCTCTCCATGTACCTGAGCGCACCGGTCGCCATCCGACGGACACCGTCTGCGGGTCACCCAGAGCCATGACGATTTTGCTTACAGCCCAACCATCCTCCCAGGTCGTGCCATCGATAGGGCGCTAATCGCATCACCGCAATGCTGGGCGTTCGACGAGTTCGGCGATCTCGCGAATGAGCGGACGAGCCTTCTCCCCAAGCTCCGAACCAAGAAAGGCGGCATCACCCCCGAGCGGGAGGAACGAATAGTCTGCGCAGATTTTCTAGGATAGCCTCGCCAGAACTCGCTCAGGGGTCGTTCACGATCCGCCGTCGGCGGCCTCTGGTCCGTCGCAAGAGGCTTCAATCATTTCTGGGTCATGGCAACATCGTGGCTTGCCGCCAAGAGCGCATGTCGCCTTCGGGCAGAAGCGGCCCGCTAGCGCCGTTTCCGCGAATTCAATCGCGCCCTATCCAACACTTTCCCCCTAGAATCGCCTGAAAACGCGCCATTTCACCAAAATCAATCCTACAGCCTCCGCACGCGCTTAAACTCGCGCGATGCGTTCAAACGCCCCCGCCATTACCGAGCTTCGCCTTCAGCGGTTTCACCGCTGGGCGCTGCTTTGGCTGAAATGGTTCGCGGCGTTCCTGAACGCGGCGAGCGCCCACACGCCGATAACGGGGCAGGCGGCCAAGGTCGCCCATCAATGGCTCGCGCGCGTTGAGGCCGTGCTGATCAGCATCGTCCTGGTCCGCGCCGGCGCGCGTGTTCGCCCCGTGAGCACGCTCAAACATTCCGCCCGCCGCCGCATCGAAACCCACATGGCGCGCGCCATCATCGGATCGGCCATGCGCCGATCCCTGCGCCCGCGTCGCCTTAGATCAACGCATCGCGGCATTGTCGCAAAATATCGAAGCCCTGGTTGCGCGCATCGCAAAGCGCCTCCCACGCGGCCTCACCCGCCGCCGCCCGATCCGCACACGTCCTGAACTGCGCCGCGCGGAAGCCGCGCCCATTTGCGACCACGCACCCCTCTGCGCCGACACGTCATGATGATGGAGCGCCGGGCGCCCCGCCGGCATGCGCTATTTCAACGTCTCAAACCTTGCCAAGCTCAACAAAAGAGCCGGCGAGGGCGTCGGCGCTCCATACTTACGTCGCCGGCGATTGAACGTTGCGCACGATCTTCAGCAGCGTTTTGCGCGGGAGGTATTTCACCAGGCCGGCTTGGAAGGCGTTGGCGGCCGCCGGTGACGATGACCGCGCGATTCTGCTTCCACGCATTGTAGCCCGCGCGTGCAACCGGCGCGGACGGCACGGCTTTGCTGCGTTGTCCAAGATTGGTTTTGCCCGTGCCCGCACGCTCACGGAATTTCGAAACGGTTGGACCAGGGCAGAGGCAACTCACATGCACGCCGGTGCCGCGCGCTTCTTCCCACATCGCTTCGGAGAACGAGAGCACGTAGGCTTTCGAGGCGTAATAGTTCGCCATCAGCGGCCCAGGCTGAAACGCCGCTGTCGACGCGACGTTGATAACGCCCCCACGTTTGTTGGCGAGCATGCGATCCCAATAGATGTAGGTGAGTTCAACGAGCGCGCGGACGTTGAGATCGATCATGCCGAGTTGAGTTTGCAAATCCGAAGAGGTCAGCGCGCCGGCATGGCCGTAGCCCGCATTGTTGACGACCACATCGACGTTCAGGCCCTTTGCGGCGATCGCCGCCGCAACAGCCGAGCCGCCGCCAAACGCGCCAAGGTCTTGCGCGACCGTATGCGCCTTCACGCCATGCGCGGCGGAGAGCCGGTTCGCGACCTCCTGCAAAGCGCCTTCGCTGCGCGCGGTGAGGATGAGATCGTAGCCATCCTTGGCGAAGCATTCGGCAAGATCGACGCCGATCCCCGCGGAGGCGCCGGTGACCAATGCTGTTTGGCCTTCGCCAGGTTTACGTCGCGCCATCTTGCCACTCCCATTTCTTGCGCGCGACGATAGGCGCGTGCGGTTCCCGTTCCAAGCGGTACGGCTCGCCGTGCTAGGAGGGGCGCATGAGCGCCAACGAGTTCAAGCTCAACGCCGACGAACAGCCGTTCGATAAACCCGACGCCGAGAAGCCGAAGGCGACGCGTCCGCGCGACGCGGCGACGTTGATACTCGTGCGCGGCGGCCGCGAAGTGATGATGGGCCAACGCTCGAAGGGCCACGTCTTCATGCCAGACAAATGGGTGTTTCCGGGCGGGCGCGTCGATCCGGGCGATGCCCGCGCCAAGGCAGCGACCGAACTCACTGCCGAGACCGAGGCGCTTCTCAAAAAGGGCACGCTCAGCCGCCGGCCAGTCCGGGCGTTTGCCCTGGCCGCGACCCGAGAAACCCTCGAAGAGACGGGCCTAAGCGTCGGCGGACCCTCGGGCCCCGAGCTGGATAAGCTGAGTTTCGTCGCCCGAGCCATTACGCCGCCCTACCGCCCGCGCAGGTTTGACGCCCGGTTTTTCATGGCCGACGCCGAGGCGGTTTTGGCCGACGACAAGCCCGCCGAGGGCGCAGAATTGCTGCATGTACGGTGGTTTAGCCTGGCCGACGCCAATGCCCTGGACCTCCCTTCGATCACCCGATTTGTGCTTAAAGAGGTCGAAGCGCGCCTAGCTGGGGAGGCGGTTCAGCCCCCATTCCTGCGCTGGAGCCGCGGCGCGCACTCTTTAGAGCGGCTTACGAGTTGACTTATGCGGGTTCGCCCCTATTTTCCGCCGCTTCCTTGAACCTAGAGAATTCCGAGCCCGACCATGGCTAAGCCGACAGTTATCAAGATCCGTCTGAACTCTTCGGCGGACACGGGCTATTTCTACGTGACGAAGAAGAACCCGCGCACGAAGACGGAAAAGTTGAAGTTCAACAAGTACGATCCGATTGCGAAAAAGCACGTCGAATTCGTCGAAGGTAAGATTAAGTAAGCACGCGCGTTAGCGCTGCCGAAGTGATGGGGCGTGGGCTTGGGTCCGCGCCCTTTTTGCTGCGCTCACTTCGGATAGAGGATCATCTGCGTGCAGCGGAAGAGCGCGATGGTTTTGCCCGTCGCTTCCGCTTTCACGACAGCATCCCAAACCTGCGTCGTGCGTCCGCCATGTGTGAGGTTAGCTTCGACGCTGACGCCGCCTTCGCGCGTGGTGCCGAGAAAGTTCGACTTCAACTCAATGGTGGTGAAGTTCAGCGCGCCCTCGGGACGCGAGATGATGCAGCCATAGCCGCAGGCGCTATCGGCCAGAGCAATGACGCTCGCGGCATGGAGGAACGTGTTCGGCGCGAGGTGATGCGGCTTCACGTCGAAGCGGCCTTTGATGAAACCAGGGCGCGCTTCGACCCATTCGAGGCCAAGGTGATCGGGCAGGAAGCCCTGTTGTCGTTCTGTCAGTTGCTGAACGTAATTTGGTTCGCTCATCCGACGCCTCCAATTTTGTGTTAGTATGCGCGGATGACGCAACGCCAAGTCAAAGCCGCCGTTCTGCTCATCGGAGATGAGCTGCTCTCGGGGCGCACACAAGACATCAACCTGCAAGCGATCGCGAAATACCTGGCGCCGCTTGGTGTGCAAGTTGCGGAAGCACGTGTGGTGGCGGATATTCCGGAAGCAATCGTCGCCGCGGTGAACACCTTACGCGCAACGTACGATTATGTGTTCACCACCGGTGGTATCGGTCCAACGCATGATGACAAGACGGCTGACGCTGTCGCCGCGGCGTTCGGCGTCGGGATCGATGTGCGCGAGGATGCGCGAGCCATTCTGGAGGCGCACTACAAGGGACGCACTAGCCTAAACGAGTCGCGCTTGCGGATGGCGCGTATTCCTGATGGCGCAGTGCTGATCGACAACCCCGTCTCGAAAGCGCCCGGCTTCCAGCTCGGCAACGTGTTCGTGATGGCGGGCGTGCCGTCGATCATGCGCGGCATGTTGCAAGATATTGGTCATCGTATCGAAGGCGGCGCCATCGTGAGCGCGCGCACGGTGCGCGCTAAGGGTGTGCCCGAGGGCGACATCGCGGACGCGCTCGGCGAACTTGAGAGCGCCACCAACGGCCTTGTGTCCTTCGGTTCGTACCCGTGGTTCACGCAAGAGGGCTTTGGCGTGCATCTCGTCGCGCGTTCGGCTGATCCGGTTGCACTTGAAAAGGCGGTGTCGGATCTCATGCAAATGATCCGCGCGCGCGGGGCCGAGCCCGAAGAAGTCGCTGATCCTAGCTGAACAAGCCGGCGGCGAGATTGATCGTCAGCGCCAAGATCACGGTGTTGAACAGGAATGCCAACACGCCGTGGAGCGTGACGATGCGGCGGATCGGTTTTGCGGAGATTTGAATGTCGGCCGTTTGCGAGGCGACACCGATGACGATGGCAAAGTGGAAGAAGTCGGCAAAGTCCGGATCATCGCTGCCGGGAAAGATGAGCCCTTTGCGAATGCCCCCATCATCGGCGGGGCCGTAGAATTCGTGCGCGTAGTGTTTGGCAAAGCTGGTGTGTACGAACAGCCACGAAAGCGCGATGGTCGCGAAGACGAACGCTACGTGTGCGTTCTTCGTCATGCCAGGCTCGAGCTTGGACTGAAGTTCGAGGACAATCGCTGTTAGGCTCGCGAGCACGCCTGCAATCGAAACGAACAGCACAAAGTAGCGCCCTTCATCAACTTCCGCGGCGTGTTCAATCATGTTCTGGGAGGTGATGCTGCGCGTCTGCCACCAAATCGCGATCAGATAAATCGCGACGGCCGCGTCCCAAGCGATGAGCATACGGGTGAGGTCTGCGAAGTCGTGGCCGCTAAGGGCGAGAACAACATGCAAAACCAAGCCCACCGCGAGTGCGAGCATCAGCGGCGTGTGGCGCCAGAGTGCGCGCAGCCAAGCCATCAGCTTCGCGCCCACACGGCGTGAATGACTTCACAACGTGGCTTGAAACCAAGGCTCTCATAAAGTGCGATGGCGCCCGTGTTGTCGGCATAAGTGTGAAGGAACGGGGTCGCGCCATCTGCGATGATACGCGCGCCTACGGTACGCATGAGCGCTGCGCCGTAGCCGCGTCCGCGATAGTCGGGGTGCGTGCACACTGCGCTGATCTCGATGAACTCGTCCGTGCGCAAACGTTCACCCGCCATCGCGATGAGCTTGCCGTTGTCGCGAATGCCGACGAACCGGCCCAGTGCGTGTGTGCGCGTTCGGAAGGGCCCAGGGCGGGTGAGTGTCGCCAACTCCAACATCTCGGCGGCGTGCGCATCGCTGAGGTGTTCAATGGCGAACCTCTTTTCGCCTTTGGTTAGACCCTGCGCCACCATCTGCAAGCCGAGCGCGCTCATTGTCACGGTCACGCCGGGCGGTGCTTGCGGCGGCGCCGCCTGCAAAAGCGAGATGTCGCCCTCGGCGGGGACCATCGCGCCAAGCGACGCGACGGCCTGCGCCGATGCGTCGATGGCGGCGGCAAATGGGCTGACATCGGCGTTGAAGCGCTTGGCCTCGTTGCCACCCTCTCCAAAATGAGCCAGGCGCGAGGATAGCGCGCTCCAGATTGGGTTATCGAGGGGATGGCCGCTCACGCGAGCTTCTTATCGTCCACTGCAGCGTCGAGCAAAGGCCCGCCGCCAGAGAGGAGCGCGGCGACGCCTTGGCGCCGCCGCGTAGGTCACGAAGGGGGTGGTGCTGCGGTACAGTTCGCTGGCAGGAAGACGCGCCCCAGAGATCCGTGCGGCGGTGAGAACTGGGTCGACACCGCCGCACATGCCCGCAGCCCCACCCGAGCTTGGAATAATCCACCAGGCGGCGTTTCACGCATTTGGGTGATACGGTTGCGTCAGAGGCGCCAGTCGACGGCGTCCGAAGTTGTCGCGCCAGCGCGGCGGCGGAGCTCGTCGCGCAACCATTCGAGGTTGAGGATCAGGATTTCGCGCCGGGCTTGCTGGATGACGCCGTTATTTGCGAGCGCGCGCAGCTCGCGGTTGACCGCCTCGCGTTGTGCGCCGACCGTCGCGGCGATGCCTTCGTGCGTCGGCGCTTGGCGGATCAGAATGCCTTGTTCGACGTGCTCACCCGTCGATGCGAGCCGCAGCAGCTCGGCATAGACGCGAAAGCGCATCTCGAGCGCCGCGAGTTCGAAAACGCGATCGGTGAGCGCGACCACGTTGCGCGCGAGGTGGGCGGCCACAGCCGTCGCGAACGCTCCGTTCTTGCCCATAAGGTCCAAGAAGGCGTCGGTCGGGCATTCCGCAATCAGACCGTCGGTCTCGGCTACGATCCGCAGCGATCTTGGCGTTTCTGTCAAAGCTGCGATTTCGCCGAAATGGCTCCCCGGGAGAAGTTGGCGAATGGCTACCTGGCGGCCGAACGCCGTCTGGAGCTTAGCGTTGAATGTGCCCTCAATCGCGAAGAAGACTTGTGTTCCCCGGTCGAGGTGCGAAACAACTTCCTCGCCCAGCCTGACCCGGCGCCAGGTGAGCCGCTGCGCCAGCGCATCCAGGCTCGGCGCATCGACGACGGACAGGATCTTCACGTGACGCAGCCGCGCGCGCGCCGTCTCCGGGGAAAGTGTCTCATCCATCGCAATTGCACCTTCGCTTACTTTCCGCGTCCGCGCCACACGGCCCCCATGTGTGCGCAATTTCACATGGCGGGAGGTCGCGGTCTTCGAGGACATAGCCAGGAGGGCGAGTTCGGAGACAACGCAGCATGCTCGGAATCGATGCTTGGATGCATGCCGCGACGCGCGGCGAGGATTGGGGCGTGCCACTGCGGGAAAGCGCGCGGGCCCTAAACGCGCGCTCGATACTGCTCGTCAGCGCCGACTTGGGCCCAGGAATGACGACCTACACTGTCGAGCGGCAGTTAAACCCGGCCTTTGTCCGTATTTGCAAAGCGGCATCGCCGCAGGCGTCCTCTGACGTGCTCTCGCGCGCAGAACCGGATGTGGGGCAGGTGACGTGGACACAAGTTCAAGGCGCTACGCCGGGTGATCTGACATTCTTCGCGCTTTCGGACGCGCCTTTGGATCGGACTTTGTTCCGCGCCACAGCTTTGGTGGCGGCGAACGCTGTTGCCACGCGGGCAAAGCTGCAAGCGGTGCGCGCGACGTCGGCGCTCAAAACCGCCGCGTTCGATCAATTATCGTTCGGCATGGTGATCGTTGATCGCCACGTTCGCATCGTGGAAAGCAACGAAGCTTTTGGCACGTTACTTACGCGCGCTGACGGGTTGAGCGTTAGCCAGGAAAAGCTGATCTGCCGAGAGCCGAGCGATCAAGCTGCGCTCGCCAGCGCCGTCGGTCGTGCTCTCGCGGGCGAGCTCAGTGCCGCAATCTTGAAGATTCACCGCGCTCAAGGCGCGCAACCATATGTTCTGAGGATTGTCGCGCCACGCGGGGAAGCAAGCGCCCGCGATCACTGTTTGCTGATGATCGTGGACCCGGACGAAGCGCCGTCCACGGGATCAGATATCTGGCGCGCGATGTTCGATCTGACCGAATGCGAACTGATCATCGCAGAAGGCTTGGTCTCAGGCCGACGCATCAACGACATCGCCAGTGAGCGCGGCGTTTCGATCGAAACCGTGCGCTCGCAGACGAAGCGGATGTTCGAGCGTCTCAACGTCTCGAGCCAAGCGGAAGCAGCTGCGCGGCTCAGCCGCACAGCGCCGTTTAGGCTTACACCACTACCCACATCTTAAAGTTGCATTAATATTGTAGCACACGCATAAGTTGCATGATAAGAAGTTCCCGACCTTAAGTTGGTCGGAGCTTCGTGCATGTTGGATATCGCGATCGTTGGCGGTGGAGTGGCAGGCGCCTATTGCGCCTATCGACTCGCAAACACGCGGCGTGTGGCGCTCTTTGAAGCCAGTGACCGCATCGGCGGCCGCCTCTGGTCTGTGCCCCTGAAGAGCAGGGCCGGACCGGCGGAGATCGGCGGAATGTATTTCCGCAGCAACCAGTACAACGTGCGGAGCTTGATCGAGCATCTGGCGCTGCCGTGGGAGCCGGTCGAGTTCACGCGCGCGGGGCAGTTTGTCCGCGGGACAAGTTTCCCGGACGCAGATTTTGCGTCGCCCACTCTGCCGTTCAACCTGCTGCCATCGGAGCGGAAAAGCGGGCCGGCAGCGCTGCTCGTGCACACGCTTGAGCAGGTTGTGCCCGGCTGCACCGACCTATGGCCAATCAATCGAACGGATGGCCGCTCGGCCCAGGCGACGTTCCAAAACTTGCGCGCCGTTCGTCACAACGGGCGGCTTTTGCATGAGCATAGCCTTTGGAATGTGCTCGCCGACGTCATCAGCACGGAGGCGCACGCTCTGCTCGCCGCAACGCTTGGCGCTGCTTTGCTCTTCCGGAATATCAACGCCTTCGACGGTGTCTGGGGGCTTTTGCATGAATTGGGTGATGGACGCGGCCTTCGTTTGAAGGACGGCTACCAGCAGCTTCCGATAGAATTGGTGCGGCGCGCTGAGGAAGAGGGCGTTGACGTCAAGCCGCAGCACCGCTTGCGCGGGATCGAGCGGCACGGTGAGGGTTTTGCGCTCACATTTGAGGTTGCTGGCCGTGCTGAAGTCGTGCGGCATGCGCGGCACGTGATCTTAGCGATGCCGCAGCGCGCGTTGCAGTTAGTTCAATTCGATTCTGCGCTGTTCAACGATTCTGGCGCGTTCGCGAGCATGCGCGACGGCGTGGTGGCGCCGATGCGTTCGTGCAAAGTGTTTCTCGCCTACGAGAAAGCTTGGTGGCCCGAAGAGCGGGGTGATGCCGCGCACGTATCGGCGCGCTACACCGATCTGCCGATGCAGCAATGCTATTATTTCGGGCGCAACGCACCCGATGCTGCGGCGCTGCTCATGGCGGCTTACGCCGATGATGTGTCGGCGCTGTTCTGGGCTCAATTCGCCGATCGCTCCGATCGCTTCGCGTCTGCCGCTGTCGACCCGTGCGATAGCGAAGCGATGCGCGTTTCGGATGCGCTTGTCACGTCTTTGCGTCGCCAACTCGGCAAGATGCACGGCGGCGACATTGCGCCTGCGCCTGACGGCGCACTCTATTTCGACTGGGGACGTGATCCCTATGGCGGCGCCTGGCACGCGTGGGCGCCGCATGTCGAAAGCTGGAAAATTCGGCCCCGTATGCGCCAGCCGAATCCGCGTCTCGACCTTTTTATCTGTGGCGAGGCGTACTCTCAGCGTAACGGCTGGGTAGAAGGCGCAATCAACTCAGCAGAACGTACGCTCGAACGGCTTGGTCTCAGTCGGCCAAGCTGGATCTCCGATCCTGATTTCCAGTTCGAGACGGACGATGAAGGAGTAGCAGATGTCAACGGCAACTCTCCAAATGTTCAACGCACTGTCACAAGACATGGCGCTGCAGCGTAGCTTCAAGGACGACATGACAAGCGTCATGCGGGCCTTTGGGCTCGGCCAAGCGGAGCAAGATGCGCTGAAGTCCGGCAACGCCGGCAAAATCAAGACGGAGCTAAATGGCGCGGAGCCGCTATGCTTCCTCATCGGACTGAGCATAGGGTTCAGCGGCAAGTAGGCGCCTGGCCCTTCCGGCGGCTCCTCTTCTCGGGAGATCGTGATGGGCTCGTTGGAGTCGCCGGTTGGGTATTTCTTCGCGGACGTGGAAGGTAGCACCGAGCGCTGGGAGAAGGCGCCGGGGCCGATGCAAATTGCCATGGCTCGCTTGGAAGCGCTAACCGACGAACTCTTCGCGCAGCACGGCGGCGTTATTCAGGATCGTGCAGGCGACGGCGTGTTTGCGATCTTCAAATTGGGCAACCCTTTGCAGTGTGCGCTTGAAATGCAGCTAGCGATGCAACGTAGCGATTGGAGTAGTGTCGGCGGGCTCGATTTGCGCATCGGCGTTCACGCCGGCGAAGACGTTGGCGACAATCAAGTTGATCGCGTTGTTGCTAATCGTGGCGCGCGCATCATGTCGAGCGGCTGGGGCGGTCAGATCGTCGTCAGCGACGATGCTGCCGATAATTTCGGCACGCCCGAGCATGCGCAATTGCGTGATCTCGGCGTCTGCAGGTTTAAGGGCATTAAAGATGCGCTGCATCTGGCGTCGCTCGTTCATCCCGCCCTTCGGCGCACCGAATTTCCACCTCTCAGGTCGACGCTCTTTGATGGGGCCGCTGCCGAAATGCTGGCGGGCCCGATATTCGGGCGCCAAGCTGAACTGAGTGAGGTCGTATCGACGCTGTCGCAAAGGCGGCTCGTTACGCTTGTGGGGTTGGGCGGCAACGGCAAAACGCGATTGGCGCTCCAAGTCGGTGCGGAAGTCGCATCCTCAAAGCCGGTCTGCTTCGCTTCGCTTGAAGCGCTCGCGGGACCTGCAGAGTTGCCCGTCGCTTTGGCTTCATGCCTCGGACTTCAATTGGGCCGGCCGTTCCGCTGACCAACAAATCATCGATTACTTGCAAGACAAGCAGATGCTGTTGGTTGTCGACAACGCGGAGACGGTTGCCGGCCGGGCGCGCTTGCTTGGAGATATCGTCGCAAGCTGCCCGTCGATCTCTATCCTAGCGACAAGTCGCGAACCTTTGGATGTCCAAGGCGAAGCGCTGGTTCGTATCGACGGGCTTGAGGCGTTGACGTCGGGTAGTTCGCCCGCGCTTGAGCTCTTCGCATACGAAGCGCGGTTGAAAGACCCAAGCTTTGCCGTCCGTGAAGATCAATTGCCTGTGTTTCGCAAGATCACCGCTCTGCTTGAGGGCTCTCCGCTGGCGTTGAGGCTGACCGCTAAATGGATAAACGTTCTGTCGCTTGAACAGATATTGACGCGCCTGGTGCAGAGCGTGGAGTTGCTGGAATCTCCTGAAGCTAGCGATCAGCGTCAGACGATGCGCGGGGTGTTCGATGGCTCTTGGCGCTTCTTAACGCCAGCACAACAAACCGGGCTGGCGCGTCTCTCTATCTTTATCAAGGCGTTCGATATCGCCGCGGCGACGAAGATCGCAGAGATCGATTTGGAAACTTTCGCGGATTTGGAGCGTAAGAGCCTGCTCGTTCGCACAGGCCAGGGCCGCTTCGCGATGCATGCGATGGTTCGCGAGTTTGCGCGCGAGCGCTGGACAACGATGGGTGCTGGCGAAGAGGAACATGTTCGGCTCACTCACGCGAAATACTATCTTGAAGCTGTCCGCACCGTGATGGAGGGCGCGCCGGTAGCTGAGCGCGGCGCCTCGCTCGAAGGCTTGCGACAGGACTATCCGGAAATCCGCGCCGCTTGGCTCCATGCCGTTGATGCAGGAGCCAATGACCTGCTCAAAAGCACGACAGAGCCGCTTTGTTACTTCCTCTATGTACGTTCGATGATGCGTGAGGGAGTGGAGATATTTGGCACGACGATCGAAAACGCTGCGTTGAGGCGCCATTTCGCGAGTATCCGCGCCAATTTCTTGGTCCATCAAGGCGATGTCGAAGCTGCTGGCGTGCTTGCATCGTCTGTTTTGACGGCTGAAGAAGGGCCAGAGTTGGCGCGCGCGCACGCAAACCATGTCCTTGGTAATTTGGCGCACATCAGAGGCGACTTCGAACAGGCGGATGCGCGGTACAACGCCGCCTTCGACATTCGCGAAAGTATCGGAGACCTCCGAGGCTGTTGTTTTGCAAGTCTTTCGCTAGCCGCGCTGCATTTGCTTTTCTCGCGGCGGGAAACCGCGCGGCATCACATCAAGCGCGGTTATCGACTTGCCCGTCAGATAGGCGAGCCCTTCGGGATGCTGGCCTCGCATGTCTACGCCGGCGACTTGGCTGCGACGGAGAACAGGGTCGAGGACGCGCAAGACAATTACGAGATGAGTCTTCGCCTGGAGGACAGCGCGCCGCACTCCCAGTTCCGTGCGATGCTGCATCGCAGGCTCGGCACCCTGTTCGTTCTGCGAGGTGATCCGGGGAGCGCCCTAAGGCACCACGAGGAGGCGTTTGATCTTGCGCGGGAGTTGGGCGATCAACGCACGGCCGCACACGCCCTGATCGAGATCGGGAAAGACTGGCGCCTCGTTGGCAACATCGATCGCGCGTTACAGAATTTGTTACGCGGCGTGCGTTTTAGCATGACACTCGGCATCCAGTCTTGCCTCCAGCGTGGACTGCTTGAGCTTTCTCAGGTTGCGTTGATGCGCGGCGATGTGGGCGGCGCGAGACGGTTGGTCAGTGTCCTGGAGGATGCGGATCTGGGTGAACTGCGTACCGATTACGAGGCGCTGCTCGTTCAACTGGCAGGCGGTGAGTCTGCGAGTTTTGCCCCGGTCACAATCACGGATTTGCTCAACGAACTTATCGCTGAAGCGGAAACAGATACCCTGAAATTGTGAGGTGCAAGATGGCGCGCGGAAGTTTGGTGGTTGTTGGAACTGGCATCAAGATCGCAAACCAGTGCACGATCGAGGCGCGTTATCAGATCGAGACGGCGGACATCGTCTTCGAGGTCGTCGGCGATCAGCTCGCGCGTGGCTTCATCCAGTCGCTGAACGCGAACGTCGTGAGCTTGCAGCATCTTTACGGTGGGGATCGCAGTCGGCGCGAAACATACGACGCGATGGTCGAAACCATCCTCGATGCAGTGCGATCAGGTAAGCGCGTGTGCGCGGCGTTCTACGGTCATCCAGGCGTCTATGTGTTTCCGTCCCACGAGTGCGTAAAGCGCGCGCGAGGAAGGGTATGAAGCGGAGATGTTGCCGGCAGTATCGGCTGATGCGTGTATTTTTGCGGATCTCGGCTTCGATCCTGGCTGGCTTGGATGTCAGAGTTTCGAGGCGACAGACTTCGTGATCAATGCGCGCAAGTTCGATCCGACTGCGGTGTTGATTCTCTGGCAGGTCGCGCTTGTCGGGGATCGGACATTGCGCGTCTTCGAGTCCGATCCGCGTCGCATCGCGTTTCTAGCGGAGGTGTTGATGGAGGATTATCCGCCGGATCACCTCGTCACTGTCTATTGTGCGGCGACGTTGCCGATCGGCGAGCCGGAGCTTCAGACTTTGCCGCTGAGCCGGTTGGCCGAAGCTGTCATCACGCAGGAGTCGACGCTTGTGGTGCCGCCGCCGCTCGCTGCTGCGCAGCCATCGCCGGAGCGGATCGCGCTGTTGCAAGCGCGACTGGCGGCGGCCTGAGGGATGGTGCGAGCGGCGGGACTTGAACCCGCACCGCCTTGCGGCCTACGGATTTTAAGTCCGCTGCGTCTACCAGTTTCGCCACGCTCGCACGCGCGGGCATATGTCTCAAATTACCCGGCCTAGTCCAGCCGTTACGGCGTTAACAGCACGCGGCCCAACACTTTGCCGGCACGCAAATCGTCGATTGCGCTGTTTGCCTGATCGAGCGGGCGTTCGTGCATTGGCGGGGCGGGCGCCGCGCCATTGCGGAGCAACGTGATGAGTTCGCGCGCCTCGTCGAGCCGCCCGACATAGGAGCCGATGATCGAATATGGCTTCAGCGGCAACGAGGCCAACGGCAGTGAAGCCTTGCCGCCAAACAGGCCGACAATGATGTATTTGCCGCCGCGGCGTACGGCCACCGTGCCGAAGCTAAACGTCGCTGGCGCGCCGACAAAGTCGATCGTTGCCGCCGCAGCGCCGTGACGCGCAGCGGCGGCCTTCCAAGCATCAGCATTCGGCTCGATCGCTTCGACGGCGCCGTACTTCAACGCCGCATCGCGCTTCGTAGCGTCAATGTCCGCCGCGATGATCGGATTAGGCAACACGCTCTTCGCGAGCGCCATTGCCATAAGGCCAACGCCACCCATGCCGAGCAACAAGATCGGTTGTTCTCGCGGCGGCGTGCCAATTTTCTTCAGCGCTGAATATGCCGTGAGACCCGAGCACATCGCGAGCGCGCCTAGTCCGGGCGTGAGGTCGCCGATCTCGATCATCGCATTGGCGAAGGGGACGTGGACGTATTCGGCCATTCCGCCCCATTGCGCGACGCCTAGCGCGCGGCGTGGGAGCGCAATGCAAAGATGCTGATCGCCGGCGCGGCAGGTGTCGCAGGCATTGCAGCCGAGCCAGGGATAGACGGCGACGCGCGTGCCTACTGCAGGGCCACTGGCGCCTTCGCCTAGTTCAGCCACTTCGCCTTCAATCTCATGGCCTAACACGGCTGGCGTGTTGATGGCGACGGGCTGACGAACATCGCCGAAATCGAAATAGCCGTCGTGGATGTGAAGATCGGAATGGCAGAGGCCGGCGCGCGTCACGCGCACCAGTGCTTCACCTGCACCAGGTTTTTGAGGTGTGAGATCCATCGGCGTGAGCGGTTCGCCGAAGGCTGTCATGGCTTGTGCTTTCATGGCGCCCACTATCGGGCGGTCATGCGCCTTGGCAAGCCTTACGCGGCGAGACGGTAAGTGATCGCGTCTTGCTGTTTAAGTTGGCCGGTCACGGCGAGATGGCGGATCAGATCGTCCGCATTCAAAATGCGGCGTTGAGAGCGAATGAACTCGGTTAGGATCGCGCTGAGTTCATTCGCCGATGCGGTCTGCCGTCCCGCGAGTTTCACCAGCACGAACTCTTTGAGCGCCGCGGCTTCGCGGAGGCTGAGGGCGGGGCCAAGCGTCTCTACGAAAAACATGTCGTCGCCTCCATGTGTGGGCTGCCCCTAGGGTGGACTGATTCAGCGCAAACGCGGCAGGGTGCGCTGCGTGTTTGGTTCTGAGTCTCTCCCGGCGTTGCCGCCCGCGTTCGATTACGCGGGCGTCACGGTATTTGCGCTGACGGGTGCGCTCGCGGCAGCGCGCGACAAGCAGGACATTGTCACCTTCTGGTTCTTCGCGGTGGTGACCGGCGTCGGCGGCGGAACGTTGCGCGATTTGTTGATTGGCGCGCCGGTTTTTTGGATCGGTGATGCAACGTATCTTGGCATTGGTTTACTCGCCGCGATTGCGGTGTGGCTTGCGGCGCCGCGGCTTGAGCGGTTGAAGACGTTGATCTGGCTCGATGCGGTGGGGCTTGGCGCCTACGCAGTGATCGGTGCGGCGAAGGCGCTGTCGTTCGGCGTTGGACCGATCGTGGCCGTCGCCATGGGCGTGTTGACCGCTTGCTTCGGCGGCGTCATCCGCGACGTGCTGGCCGAGCAGCCTTCGGCCCTGTTGAAGCGCGAGATCACCATATCGGCGGCGCTGCTTGCCGCCGCTAGCTTCGTGACCCTGACTTTTGCGGGAGTTCCACCGATTTGGGCGGGTGTGGCCGGCGCTGTCGCGGGTTTTGGATTGCGCGCGGGCGCCATACATTATGGCTGGGCGCTGCCCGCGTTCGGAGATCCACGTGGCAAAGGAAAAGCTTGAGCTGGTCGAAGTCAGCCCGCGTGACGGGTTGCAGAACGAGCCGGATATCGTCTCAACCGAAAACAAGCTCGCGCTGATTGATCACATTCTGGTTGCGGGCTTTCGACGTTTGGAAGCAGGGAGTTTCGTTAATCCCAAGAAGGTGCCGCAAATGGCGGACGGCGATGCTGTGTTCGCTGGCGTGCCGAAGCGCAACGATGCGACCTTCATCGCGCTCGCGCTCAATCTGCGCGGCGTCGAGCGCGCAATCGCGGCTGGCGCTAAAGAGATCAATTACGTTTTCTGCGCCTCGGATGGCTTTTGCATCCGCAACAATGGCGGGACGGTCGAAGAGACGTTCAAGGTCTGGCCGGAGGTAGCTGCCGCTGCCAAAGCGGGCGGTGCGCGCTTGTCGGCGACGGTGTCGACTGTGTTCGGCTGTCCGTTCGATGGCGAAGTGCCGGTGCGACGCGTTGTTGAAGTGGCTGAGCGCTGCGTCGCGGAAGAGATTTTCGAGTTGGCGCTCGCCGACACAATTGGCGTCGCGGCGCCGAGCGATGTGCATGAGCGCTTTCGCGCGGTGAAGGCGGCGATCCCATCGCACATCCAATTGCGGGCGCACTTCCACAATACGCGCAACACCGCGCTGGCCAATGCTGTCGCTGCGGTTGAAGAGGGCGTACGCGTGCTTGATGGCTCGCTGGCTGGCATCGGCGGGTGTCCATTCGCGCCAGGCGCCGCCGGAAACGTACCCACGGAAGATCTGCTCTACATGTTCAACCGCATGGGCTTTGACACCGGCGTCGATCTCGATCGCGCAATCGAGGCGGCGCACTTCATTGGCGGTGTGCTCGGACGAAAGACCCCGGGCATGGTCAGCCGCGCGCCGAAGTGGCCTGCATGAGCGGCAAGTTTGCGATGATTGCCGGAGTGCTTGGCGTCGCTTGGCTCGTTGCGATGGTCGTCATCGGCGGCGCCTCATGGGACGGCTACGACCACGTCGCGCAATACATCTCTGAACTCGGCGCTAACGGCGCGCCCTATGGCTGGCACGTAAGCTGGCTCGGCTTTTGCCGATTGGCGTGCTGATCTGTGCGTTCGCGGTGTTTGCCTGGATTGCGGCGCCGCGCTCCATTCTCTCGACGCTCGGCTTTGTCGGGATATTCCTATTTTCGATTGGTTATGTTGGCTCAGCGTTTTTCCGTTGCGACTTCGGCTGTCGCCCTGACAATCCGAGCTTCTCGCAGATGATGCACGAATTCGTCGGATTGTCTGGTTATCTGTTCGCGCCGCTCACACTGCTTCTGCTTGGTCTTGCGGCTTGGAAGTGGCCGGGCGGCGTTTGGCTGTCTGTGCTGAGTTTTGTGGTTGCCGCGAGCGCGCTTGTTGGGCTTGGCGGCTTGATGGACCCAGACTCGCCGCAGGTTGGGCTTTATCAGCGCGTGCTTGAAGCAAGCGTGCTGAGTTGGGTCGTCGCCTGTTCGCACTACCTCGGTCTGCAAAAGAAAACGGCCGCTCCGTAGAGCGGCCGTTGAACTTGCGTGTCGCGCTGCGATTAGAGTTCGCGGCCGATCTTCACCACGAAAGCGCTGTCGTAGCTGGACTCGCCATACGTGTAAGCTTCGATGTCGTCGCCAGCATCGATATCAGTGTCGTGATAGCGCAGGTCGATCTCGAAGCCGTGCATCGCGAACGCCGTGCCGATGTTCCAGGTGTTGTAATCGTCTTCGGTGCCTGGGCCGGCCGGCTCGTCGATGTTTTGGTTGCCGTAGTGGGCGTCAACCGCGATCGCATCGTTGATCTGATACGTGCCGTTGATTTCCCAATAAAGCGCGTTGCCGGTCTCGCCGAAGTTTTCCGGCGAATAGTAGACTTCCGCGCCAGCCGAGATTTGCTCGGTGAATTCGTGGCTCGCACCGACCTTGATCTCGTAATAGTCGAACTCGGCGCCGTCATCGTCTGCGCCCGGATAGAAGTAGCCGATCGCGCCGATGTCCCAATCAACTGGGCCAGTGGTTGGCGTGACGCCGGCATAGACGTCCATCTCGATGCCTTCCGAGACGCTCGACGCCCACACGCCAGCGTACCAAGCGTCGGCGGTGTAGTCGGCGCCACCTTGGATGGCGGGACCGTTGTCCGAAAGCGAGATGCCGCGGAAAACATAGTCGCTGACGACTGCGACGTTCGCCGTGACTGTGCCTTCGGCGCTTGCAACGCCAGCCGTGGCGGCCGTCGCCAACACGGCGAGACCAAGGATCTTCTTCATGATCACTTCCCCTAAATGCCGCGAGGCGTGTCCCGCGTTGGCCGGAAAATCACCTGGTAACGTAAACGTCTAGTTAAGCAGTGTGACGAGCGCGGATAGATTCGGTAGCGAGACACGTCGTGTTGCGTTGCTGCCACAGGTAAAACGGCGCCGCGCATTGGCGCGACGCCGTTTTCCGAACGGGTGTGATTGGGTGATCTTAGAAGGTGACTTTCAGCGTGCCGACCAAGCGATCGCCCGCATAGCCGTAGAAGAAGGCGTCATCGTCCGTGTCGATGTAGCGAGCATCGATCGAGAGATGCTCGATGACTGGGTACGTAACGCCAATATTCCAGGTCGTGTAGCCGCCGACGGCGTAGTCATCGACGTCCACCGCGCCAATCGCGCCACTCAGGGTCGCGTTGTTCGAGAATGTGTAGGCGGCATTCACTTCGTAGTAGAAGCCACCGTTGTCGTCTAACCCGTCGAAATCGCCGCTAAAATTCGGCGTCCAATAGATTGCGCCGCCCCAGGTCACGCCGCCGGCGGCAAACGATCCAGCGGCTTTGAGTTCGTAGGTGCTGAGGTCTGACTCATTTCCGCCCAGATCGCTGTCCGTATAGCCATAATAGATAAGGCCGAGTTCGAAGGTGACAGGGCCGACGACTGGCTTCCAACCAGCGTAGAGGTCGTACTCGATGAAATTCGTCGGGCTTGCGCCGGTATTGCTGACCCAAGCGCCTGCGTAGAATGAGCCGCTCGTGGCATCTACGCCACCGAAGGCCTGACCTTCGTCGAAGGGGCCGGTCTGGTCGACGCCGCGAAAAATGTAGTCGGTGGCGAGGCCCACATTGAACGACACATCAGTCTCGGCCTGCGCCGTCCCGCCGGCCAACATCGCGCCAACAGCGATGGCCGCTGCACCCATCAGTTTTGTACTTTTTTTCATATGCTTCCCCGCTTGCTCAAAGACTCACGCAGCCCGTGATGTCTGGCCGATGCTTCAAGAGGGGCGAGCGTCGGCAAAGGCTGCGACGCCTGAGTTCGCGCTGTGATGCGCATGCCGCCTAATCTGATGGCGTGTTTGGCCCCGCTTGGCGTCAATTCGGGCGAAACGCGAAGATGCGGGAGTGTTGCGCCGGAAACGCGCCGCGACGTCAGCTAAAGATGACCGTCCGGTCGGTCGCGTACTTGTCGTAGCGGCCTCATGCAGGTTACGCCGTGCGCATGAGCGAACTTACACAACTCGGTCACGCAGCGGCAATTCCGGCGAGCCCCGACCAAGCCAGACTCGAGCGCGCCCCGAACCCGCACGTCGGCACTTTGTATATGGCGCGCTTCACGGCGCCTGAGTTCACGTCGATCTGCCCGGTAACTGCTCAACCGGACTTCGGCGTGCTTGTGCTCGACTACGCCCCGAAGGATTGGATCGTGGAGTCGAAGAGCTTGAAGCTCTTCCTACAGAGCTTCCGCAATCACGGCGCCTTTCACGAGGACTGCACGGTGGGGGTCGCCAAGCGCGTGGTCGAGGCGATTGATCCGATCTGGCTACGCATCGGCGGCTATTGGAATCCGCGTGGCGGCATGCCGATCGACGTGTTTTGGCAGACGGGCGCTGCGCCGGATGGCTTATGGCTTCCCGATCAAGGTGTCGCGACGTATCGCTCGCGCGGCTAGGCGGCGCCTGGCGAAAGCAGGGCGCGCACGCTCTTGAGCTGCCCCATGATTTTGCGGCGTTGGAAGAGCACGAGCGCCGCGTAGGCGACGATCGTCTCGAGGATGACGATGCCAATCTCTTTCCAGAGGCCGACATCAATCGCGCTCATAAGCAAGCGGTGGCCGATGAAGAGCGCGAATGCAGCGAATGTGGGCGCAGCGAGCACGCGGAAGAAATCCATCGGCGAGCATTCGATCGGACGCAGATAGAGATGTAGCAAGCGCGGCAGATAGATGATCGATGTCACCGTGCAGCCGAGCGCCACGGCGTGAATGCCGAATGGGGCGGTGACCAGCGCGGAGATCGTCCAGAGGATCGCGTACTCGACCGTGAGGCGCAGTCGTGTGCCGGTGCGTCCAATCGCCTGTAAGAGCGAGCCATTGATGGCGACAATGGTTTGGATCGCCGCCGTGCCAGCCAGCAACGTGAAAATCTCGCCCGAATCCTGCCAGCGTTCGGAGAGGAGCAGCGTGAAGAAGGCGTGGCTTCGCTGAGGCGACCGCCGCGATTGGTGGAAACACAAACACCGCCTGCGCCATGGTCGTGAACAGCACGAGTTCACGCAGGCCTTTGTTGTCTTCGCGCAGCTTAACGAAGCGGGGATAGATGGCGCTGTGAAGCGAACCGCCCAGAATGCTGACGGGCAACCGCATGATGCGGACGGCAACATTGTAGAGGCCAAGGGTCGCGGCGCTGGAGAAACTTGCCGACAACAAGCGTGTCCGCTTGCCGGTTGACAAACATCGTCATCGACCACGCTGCCGTATCGACCATGAATCGCATGTGCTCTTTGAGTTTATCGACGTTGAGCACGAGGCGCGGGTAGAGTTGGCTCGCGAGTTGAACGACGACGCCTTTGACGATGCGCTGTGTGAGGTGTTGCCAAACCAGCGCCCAGGCGCCGCCGCCGTGAAACGCAACCACGAGCGCTACGACGATGCCGGCCATAGCGGCGGCGAATTCAGCGCCGGCAAGCCACTGGAACTTTTCTTTCTGCAACAGCGACGCTGCGGGAATCTCAGCAATTCCCATGAGCAATGGCGCGAGCGACAGCACCATCATGATCGGCACTAGGCGAGGTTCGTTGAAGAAGGCCGCTGCCGGCCAGGAAAGCAGGAAAACAAGCACCGAGAGCGCCGTCAGCGAGCAGCACGCTTGCCCAGAACGCGCTCGACCATGCCTCGGTGTCGCTCGGCATCGACGCGCACCAGCGAGCGGCCAAGACCGGCGTCGCCGATCATCGTAAAGAACATCACCATTGAGAGCGCGAGCGCGGCCAAGCCGAAGTCGACCGGCGTCAGCATGCGCGCCAGGAACGGGATGGCGACGAAGCTCGACGCCAATTGGATCACGCGCGCGGCCGAGAGCGTCGCAACGCCGAACGCGATCCTCTTCAAGGCCACTGGTTAACTCCGAGCGCCGCGCCGTCGGGCGGGCGCACTTAACATATGCAAGGGATTTGCCGTCAAACCTGTCCTAACCGACGCCGTTTCTATGGCGCGGTCGTTGCTCTTGTAAGGGAGGTTACGACGGACCAGTGCGGATGCTTACGGAAATGCGGTCACTTTGGGCCAGAGGCGCACGTCTGTGCCGCGTGGTCCTGACGCAAGCCGTTGAGGCTTTCCGCGCCCTGTTGTTCATCATATTACGCGCTGCCGCGCTGAGTTTGCCGCGCTCGTGGGCCTATGGGCTCGCCAATGGCGTGCAAGCAGTCTTGGCTGCCTCGCCCATTGGCGCGCGTGCGCGCAGTGACATGCGCGCGACGTTCCCAAGCCAGAGAACCGACGATATGGCCGCCGATTGGCTAGGCCGTCCCTTTCGGGATCACGTGAACGCGACCCGCATCGCCGCAGGTATCGAACGCTCGCGCGAATGGACCGTCGACATGCGCGGGGCGCCAGCATTCCTCGAAGACCCAAGCCAGTCGTTCATCATGGCCACCGGTCACTTCTCGCGCGAAGCCATGTCGTGCATCTACATGCCTTGGATTGTTCGGCGTCGTCTGGCGACGGTGATCGCGCCGATGACGCAGGCGAAGACGCCGCGTGGGCTGCGCGTGCGTTTGCAGATGCGCGAGATGGTCAACGGCATCCGCGCTATGCGCGAGGGCGATGTCGATATCGCGGAAGTCGCTGGAAAATCTTTCCTCGTGCGTTTGTTGCATCATCTGCGTGAGCCAGGCGGCGTGGTCGTTATCGCATCGGATGCGTCCTGGGGGGCTGAGAAGGGCGGAGGCATAACGCGCCCCTTTGCAGGCTATGCATCGCAGAACTTTGCGCTGGGCACGGCTCGCTTGGCGCGGCTCAGCCAACGCCCGATCGTCGCGTGTGTGCCTTTCATCGTCAGCGACCGCCACTTCATCATGGAGTGGAGCCCGATTATCGCAGCCCCCGATCGCGATGATGCAGCAGCGGACCTTCGTATCACGAACGAAATTCTCGATTGGATCGAGCGCCGCATTGGTGAGCGTCCGGATCAATACGTGCTGTCGTTTGGGACTGAGCGTCGTTGGAGCTCGGTGGCCCGATGCTGGGTGGATACCGAGCGCCCTGAAGTCAGCAACGATGTCGGTACGCCGGCTCCCGTCCAGGCGGCTAAAACCGCGAAATCCGCGAGCCAGCATCAGCGCGAACACGCTCGGCCGCGCCTTGCGCTGGCGTGCCCAGATATACAAAACCCGCAACGCGCTCTTCTGAGGCAAGACTCAGTGCGCGCGCGCGCGTTCATCGAAGGTCGGCCACTCGGTCAGCCAGCTTCCCGCGTAGCCCAGTGCATGAGCCGCTAGCAGCAGATTGAAACACACGGCGCCCAGCAGAGAGCACTTGCTCCCATTCCGGCACTTTCGGGCTCGGCCGCGGCGAAGAGACCACCATCACGCAAGCAGGCGCGCGCTTGAACCAACCGCGTACGAACTCCCGGCGCGCATCGTCCACGCCTTCGTCGTTGTGAATGACTTGTTCGAGCAGATCGCCGGCGCGATCGCGCGCATCCCCATCGATCACCACAAACCGCCACGGCCCCAGCTTGCCGTGATCGGGGACGCGCGCGGCCAGCTTGATCAGCGCATCCATTTCATCGCCGGACGGCGCCGGCGCTGCAAGGTGCATGAGTTTCAATGAACGGCGGCGCGCCAGCAGCGATAGCGTCTCAGCGCTTTCGCGTGTCGCGTTTGCGGGTTCGTTCTCGTGCGGCTGAGGAGGAATGGCGGATAGCGGGAGGGGCATGTTCTTCCGTGGCGCGGACGCGCGCCCGAGGCTAAACAGATAGGATGAGTGATACATGGGATGAAGGCGGCAATCCTTGGATCGTCAAGGGCGTGACGCAAGCGTTCGCGAACGATTGGTTCCGGATCGACGAACACGACGTCATACGCCCTGACGGCGCGAAGGGTTATTACGGCGTCATTCGCGTGCGCCGCTTGGCGGTGGGCGTGTTGCCGATCGACGCTGAGGGCTGCGTCCACCTGGTCGGCCAATGGCGATTTCCGCTCGGACGCTATTCATGGGAGATGCCCGAAGGCGGCGCAGAGCCTGGCGAAGATGCGCGCGGTTGCGCCGAGCGCGAGTTGGCCGAAGAGACCGGACTGCGGGCGCGGGAATGGGTGCAGATTTTGGAGATGGATCTCTCCAACTCTCTCACCGACGAGCAGGCGGTAATCTTCATCGCGACGGATTTGTCACCTGGCGAGATCGATCCTGACCCAACAGAGGTGTTGAAGAGCCGTAAGGCCCCGTTCTCGGAGGTGCTTGAGCGTGTTGCCGACGGTCGCATTCGCGACTCTTTGACGGTTGCCGCCGTGCTGCGCGCCCACCACATGGCGGTAACGGGACAATTGCCGGCGGCGCTGACTGCAGCGATGCTTGGCAGGGAGAGTAGGCGATGGCCGAGCCACGCGTGTTTGAAGCATCGGGCGGCGTTTGGGCGCAGCTGCGCGTGGAGGCGATGCAGGCGGCGGCCGAAGAGCCGTTGTTGGCGTCATATCTGCACGCGTCGATTTTGCACCACGACCGCATGGAGGACGCGCTCTCTTATCACTTGGCGCAGAAACTCGGCGCTGGCGATTTGCCGGCGCTTCAACTCCGCGAAGTCATCCGCGAAGCGTATCAGTCCGAGCCTGAACTTGTTGTGCAAGCAACGCGCGACATGCGTGTCGTGCGCGAGCGCGATCCGGCGTGCCGGACGTATCTGCAGCCGTTCCTCTACTTCAAAGGCTATGGCGGCCTGCAATCCTATCGCATTGCCAATTGGCTCTGGCGCCAAGAGCGCGAGGTGCTGGCGTATCACCTGCAGAGCCGTGTCTCCGAGCTCTTCGCTGTCGACATCCACCCAGCGGCCAAGATCGGCGCCGGCGTGTTTATCGATCACGCGCACGGGATCGTCATCGGTGAAACGGCGGTCGTTGAGGACGATGTGTCGATGCTCCATTCGGTGACGCTCGGCGGTACCGGCAAAGAAGGCCGCGACCGTCATCCCAAGATCCGTCGCGGTGTTCTGATCGGCGCAGGGGCGAAGGTGCTCGGCAACATTGAAGTGGGCGAAGATGCGCGCATCGCCGCTGGCTCAGTTGTGCTTGAAGACGTTGCGCCGCGTTGCACTGTCGCGGGCGTGCCGGCGCGGCCGATTGGGGGCGCTTGTTGCGAAGGCGTGATGCCAGCCGAGGCCATGGACCAGAACTTCCAAGGCGAATAGCGCATCAGGCGCGGCGCCGTGTCCAGTTCTCTGCAGCGATGAGCGGCGTAGCATGCGCGCGTGACTCGTATCGAGCCGTTCGCCTATCGGCGCGATGACGCCGTTCCTGCGTTTGACGATGCGCTGCCGGTCATCATTTTTGATGGCAAATGCGTGTTGTGCTCGGGCTTCGTGCAAGCCGTGATGAAGGCGGATCGCCGCAAGCGCTTACGTCTGTTGGCGGCGCAAACGCCGGCTTGGCGAGGCGCTCTATCGGCATTTTGATCTGCGCTACGGTGATTTCGAAACCTACGTGCTGCTTGAGGGGGGCAAGTGCGCGTGAAGTCGGATGCGGCGCTGCGGATATTTTCGATCCTCGGCTTGCCGTGGTCGCTCATGATGATCGGATCCGTTTTGCCTCGCTCATGGCGCGATGCGCTCTATGATTTCGTGGCTCGTCATCGCGTGGCGTGGTTTGGCGTGCGCGAGACCTGCTACGTGCCGAACGCCTCAGACGCTGAACGGTTCGTGCAATGAGGGTGCTCATTGTTGGCGGCTACGGCACATTCGGCGGCCGAATTGTCGAACTGCTCGAAAGCGAAAAAGCACTATCGCTGATCGTTGCCGGGCGCTCGCTGACTTCAGCGAAGCAATATTGCGCGGGCCGGGGGAAAACGGCGGCGCTTCTGATGGCGGCGCAATTCGATCGCGACGGCGATCTTGCCTCGCAGTTGGCGTTTCTCGGCCCCGATCTCGTCGTCGATGCGAGCGGGCCGTTTCAGGCTTACGGCGATGGCGCCTATCGGCTTGTTGAGGCCTGCGTTGCTGCGCGTATCCACTATCTCGATCTCGCGGACGGCTCGGCGTTTGTGGACGGAGTCGCGGCCTACGACGAACGCGCGCGGGACTCTGGCATCTATGCGCTCTCGGGTGTTTCCAGTTTTCCGGTGCTGACAGCCGCAGTGGTGCGCAAATTGGCGGCGCCGCTCGCGCGCGTTGATGAGATTTCCGGTGGGATCGCGCCATCGCCGTTTGCGGGCGTGGGCGAGAATGTCGTGCGCGCGATCGCGAGCTATGCGGGTCAACCCGTCGCGTATCTCGGGCGCACGGCGAAAGTCATTGGCCGCCCGTTCACGCAACAGCGTCGCTACACAATTGCTCCGCCCGGGCGTCTGCCGTTGCGCAACACGATGTTCTCACTCGTCGACGTGCCCGATTTGCGCGTGCTGTCTCAGCTGTGGCCGCAAGCGAAGCGCGTATGGATGGGCGCAGGACCAGTCCCGGAAATCCTCCATCGGGCGCTGATCTTTTGCGCCTGGCTCGTCAATCTAGGGATCGTGCGCACGCTTTCGCCGCTCGCGCCGCTGATGCACTGGGCGACCAACAAGTTGCGCTGGGGCGAGCATCGCGGCGGTATGTTCGTCGAAGTAAAGGGCGCCGGCGCAGATGGCGTGACGCAGAAGCATTCTTGGCACTTGCTGGCTGAGGGATCGGACGGGCCGCTCATTCCATCAATGGCCGTGCAGGCGATCGTGTTGAAGCATCTCGCTGGTGCGCCGCCGCGTGTGGGCGCGCGCGCCTGCGTCGATGATCTCGAGTTGGAGGATTACGAGCGCCTGTTTGCGTCGCGCACGATCTATGGTGGCTTTCGCCGACCGCCGCGAACCGGTGCGTTGCTGTATGGAGCGCATCCTTGGTGACGCTTGGACTAAGTTGCCGCCGGTAATACGTTCGATGCACGACGGCGTCTCAAGTGCGGAAGGGCGCGGACGGGTCGATCGCGGCAGCTCGCCTCTCGCGTGTGCGGGCGCACTAATGAGTTTTCCGCCTGCCGGAAAGGATTTGCCGGTCCGAGTCACATTCGAGCAGGCGCCCGGCGGCGAAGTGTGGCGGCGCACCTTTGGACGTCACTCGTTTCAGAGCCATCAGTACGATGGCCGCGGCAAGTCAGAGCGTTTGATCATCGAGCGTTTCGGCGCACTCGAATTCGCGATGGCGCTGGTTGTTGAAGGTGACCGCCTTCGCCTTGTCACGCGGCGCTGGAGCGCGTTTGGCATGCCGCTGCCGATATGGCTGGCGCCGCGCTCAAATGCCTATGAAAGCGAGGAAAACGGCGCGTTTCGTTTCTTCGTCGAGATCAGTCACGCACTGACGGGACTGATCGTGCGCTATGACGGCTGGTTGAAACCTCAGCCGCCCGGTGGGCGTGCCGAGTAGGTCGCGGCATTGCCGATCGCCGTCGAGGTCGCGCCGACCATGCCCGCGCCATCGGTGCGGATCGTCGAGGACGAGTAGACGTTGCCGTCATTGGTTTGCGAGCTCGAAGCATAGAGGCCTGGCACGTCGCCGCTGGCGTCGCAGTTGGTGCAGACTTGGCCGGTGATGCTGTTGCCGTAGGCCGCCGAGGAGGCGAGCGCCATACCGCCGCCATCTCCCGCGAGACCCGCGTTGGCGGAAACGCCGCCGCTGTTCGATTGGGTGACATCGAGCACGGTGTCTGAGCCGACGTTTGCGACTGTGGCCTGGTTACCGACGCCGTAAGCGCCAGCCGAAGCAAAGCCAGTGAAGCTATCGCCAAGCGTGACGTAAGAGTCGCCTTGCACTTGCGACGTCGCGTTCTGTTCGATCGCAGCGTTCACATAGCCCCATTGATTGTCGATGGTGACCGAGTTGGCGTTGGCCGTGGCGTTGCCCGAGGCGTCCGTCGCCGAGCCAACGTAGAGATCCGAACGCGCGGTGACGCTGGCGCCTGTCGCGTTTTGGCGCGTGGCGTTGAGGATTGTCGCCGTGTCGCCGCCGACCGTGAGATTGTTCGCGCTGGCAATGACACCGGAAACTGCCTGATCTTCGACGATATCAGCATCCATTTCCGCGGACGCATTCACCGAACCGGTGCTCTCTTGGTTCATCAGCACGCGCACTTCGGCGTTCTCAGCCGAGACCGCAGCGGTGTTGCTGCTGGCCGAGGCCGAGGTCGCCGCGTTGTAGGAATAGCCGTTGCGCAGCGTCGTCGTGGTGTTTGCATCGCCATGGCCCAGCTGTTCAGCTTCGATGGTGCTCGAGCCGCCGCTGATCACAGCCGTGCCGCCATTGCCGACAGCCGCTGACGTAATCGCGACATTGCCTTCCGCGGTCCAAACCGTCGCATTGGCGTCGGCGGTCGTGTCGCCGTCCATGTGCTGACTGCTGGTCAGGTCGGTGTCGCTGTCTTCTTGCGTCGTTGAGACAACGTTGCCGCCGGCAATCGCCGTCGCGCCGGCGTCGTGAGCGTAGCCGGCTTCAACATCCGTAACCGCAGTGGCGTCGCCACCTTGGTATTGGGTGTTCGACTGCCCGTAGGCGGCCGGGGCGCTTACGAGCGCGGTGGTGACGAGCAGTGAAAGGACGGCGCGCATGAATAGGCTCCGGTGACGGTGCTCTTACGAGCGGCCGCGCAGGGCGGTGAGGTTGTCGTCGCGGCGATCGTTCCAAGCGTCCGGGTTGGCACGCGATTGTTCGATCGCGGCGGTCGCCGGGCTAACGTTGGCGGCGGTTTGCGATTGGCCGGGGCCCATCGGATCGCCTTCAGCTTGGATGGCGCTGGCGCAGACGCCGCTGTCGCTGACGTTGTAGAAGCGGCTCATCACTTCGACGACGGCGCGCTCAACACCGGCGCGGACCGCGAGTTGAACCGGCTCAAGAGCGCGTTCGCCGGCGGCGATGTCGATGATCGTGTCGTCGAAGAACGAGAACACGCCAGCGCGGAGTTCGCGGCCGATGATCTGCTTTTGGTACGAGATCACGTCGACGACTTCGAGCGTACGCGTATCGATCAGGCGGAAGTCGAGCGCGATGTTCATGACATAGAGGCGAGCGCCAGCGTTGCCGACACCGTCGCGAGCGTCGGTATGGCCGCCTTGGGCGTCGATGCCAGCCGAGCGGATGTTGTAGTTCAGCTCAGTGATGCCGCCGACGAAGTAATAGTCGGAGCCAGGCATCTGACCGGCGTAGATACGGCGGACGTTCTCGTCGCCTTCTTGGCCGATCAAGCGGTTGTTGGCGTAACGGAGTTCCAGTTCCGTCACTGAGGTGTCGAAGCGCTCAACCAGGCGTGCGCCGGCTTTGTTGAATGCCGACATCGCCATCAGCGATGCGCCTTGCGTGATGCGGCGGCCGCCTTCTTCAGAGACAGAGCCGGTGTAGTCGAGGATGCGGCCGACAGCGATGCGCGGCGCGGCTGAATGATTGCTCGCGCGGTTGGGTTCGCGGTGACAGGCGCGTCGCCGATCGGCAGCGCGTACATGCCGTCATTGCCGGAGTGCGGCGTGACGCACGCAGTCAGAGCAGTCGAAGCCGCGAGCGGGACGAGGGTCTTAAACGCGCGCATATCAATCGTCTCCGACGACGGCGGTGATGTCGCCGTTATTGATCTGAGTGGAGTCCACGATCACCGTGTTGTAGTTGCCCTGGGTGATCACGTTGAGCTGGTTGCCGATGGCGGATGAAGCACCAAAGCCGGTGGCGAAGGAATCTTGAAGGCCGCCGGTGAGAGAGCCTTCGATTTCCATACGACCGTTGACGATCGTGCGGTTTCCGTTCTCGTCGCGCGTGGCGGGGTTGATCGGCGAGTCGAACGAGTCGTAGCCCATGCCAAAACCGCTGGAGAAATCTCCGGCGCCGTTGGGGATCGGATCGGCGTGGGCCGCGCTAGCGAAGGCGAGGGCGCCAAGAATGATGACCGTACGCACGTGTTGTGCTCCGCAAAAATTCGTCTGCAGAGCGAGAAAGCAACGGGCGTGCCACAGCCAAGCGAGCGCTTCTGACGCGAAATGGCCGCTAGTATGGTGAATTGGGTGTTGCCATATGGGTTGAAGCGTCCCGGAACGGCGCGGGAGACGAATGTGTACGAGGACGTAAGACCGAGAACGCCGATCGTTGTCTGGTTGTTAACTGGATCAATCGTGGCGGCGTATCTGGCGTTCCTCGCAGCGCCGGCATCAACGCAAGAGTTTGTTGATTATACTTTCGCGCTCATCCCGCAGCGCTTCCACGCGGACGGCCAATATCACTTCGATCAGTGGTGGGAGGCGCCTGGCCCTTTGTTCGGCCATTCGTTCCTGCATCTCGGCTGGTGGCACGTCGGCGGCAACGTGCTCTTTCTATTTGGCGCGTCGCGTTGGCCGTCGTTGCGGTTAGGCGCATGGCGTTATCTTGTCGTTTACTTTGCCGCCGTGCTCGCGGGCGCGGTGCTATATCTGGCGCTCAATTGGAATGATCCGAATGCGTCCGCGGTCGGCGCGTCAGGCGGCGTATGCGGGATGCTGACGGCGTTCTTCTTCTCAACGCGGCGCACTTGGCGCGAGGCGCTTGCGGATCCGCAGGTGCGCGGGCCGCTCGGCGGGCTTTTCCTCGTCAACGTTGTGCTAATGGGGGCTGCATCTGCCGCCGGCTTCTTCCCCATAGCTTGGGAAGCGCATCTCGGCGGCTTCATAGGCGGCGGCGTTGCCTACGCATTGCTACAGCCACGTCCGCCTGAGGGCGACGGCTTAGAGCCAGCGCAATTCGAAGCGTTCGCCGTCGATCTTCAGCGCGCGAAGACGTGCGCGGCCGTCGCGGCCGACAGAAAGTACCGCAAAGGCGCGCGTTTCTTCGGCGGCGCGTTGGTCGCGCAAAACGCGCTCGATGCGTTCAGCGTCGACTTGGTTGATGTGAAAGCGATCAACGCCGAGATTGAGCGTAAGCCAGCCCGGCATGCCCTCGATGCCTTCTTGCGGCGGCGTTGGCGGCGAACAGGTGAACGTGCCTTTCACAGGTAGCGGGCCGATGCGCTCTGCGTCGTCGCGCGAAACCGCGCCGCCAGCGGCGACGTAAATGTCATTCTCAGGACGTAGCGCGACCCAATCCCAGTCACCGTCCGGCGGGCACGCGGCAGTTGCTTCGAGGCGTTGGGTGAAGTTGAGCTGCACATAGTGGCCACTCAAGATCGCGCGTGGATCGACGGCTTCCATTGGCAGCGTGATTTCTTGTCCGCTTTCGCGAGCAAAGCCTTCACTGACGACAAGCGCAATCAAAGAGGCCGCGCAAATGCCGGCAACTGCGAGAATATGAGTTGAGGCTTCGAGCTTCATGCGGCGCTCTTTTTGTTGCGCAGCATCAGGCCTGCGATCAGTGCCGCGACGGCGCAAACCAGGAAGACGCCAGCGGCTGCGAGAAGATCGAGACCGAGATCGCTCAGCAAAGCGCAGATCGCAGCGATGATGCCGATCACACCGATTGACGTGACGAGGCTGTGGCGATCAAAGCGGCCAAGCGCGAGCACAGCGCCCGACGCTGCGAGCCACACGACGCGATGTGCGATGCCGCCATTGCCGTTCTCCGCGCCGAACCACGGCAGATAGCCAGCGATCGCAAAGAAGAGCAGGGCGCCTGCGGTGAACCAGCCATAGAAAATACCGGCGAACGGGCGATCTTGCGCATGCAGCCAGCGCGATCCCGCCGCCATCGCGCCCATGAGTATCGAGAGAAAAAGAAAGACGCTCGATTGAGCTTCGACTTTTCCGCCGAACCACGCGAAACAATAGATGATTGCAAGCGCCGAAGCGTGTGCGAGTGCGGCCGATCCCCAACGCAGCGCGAGATACGCGGCTAACGGCGCGCCGATGAGCATCCAGGGCGCTTCAGACTCTGATCCCGAAAACCAGTGCCGGTCGGTAAAATCGCCGAGCGCGATAAAGACGAGGCCAACAAGCGCGGCGCCGGTTGAACGGCCAGCGATCGCCAGCGCGAACGCGGCGAGCCTGCGCCGTACGCTGCGCTGCGCGGATCGCCGGCGATGTCGAAGATCTGGCCCGTCAGCCCGATCGATGCCGCGAACACGAGCGCTGCGACCGTGAGCAGAATGTTCGAAAGCGTCGGCCGTTCGCGGCGCGACGCCCATGCCGCGCCAGCGGCGAATCCTAGGAACGCGACGAGCAACGTCGCAAAACGTACAAGTTTCGGCGTGACGTCCCAGTTTGCCGCGATAAACGCGATGACGGCGATGCCGAACAGCAATCCGCCAACCCATGCGAGCGCGGTCGCTGCATCCATTCGGCGCGTTTCTGGAAGTGTCGCGAGAATTGCGTCGCGCTTGCCGGCGTCGACGAGCCCGTTCGCGATCCAGCGATCGAGATCTTGTTTTACGCGGTCTTTGTAAGCGGCCATCGCGTGCAACTTAACGTCCGGCAACAGTGCGTCAAAGCAGGTGTTCGCGCTTGAAGCGCGCGGAAGTGAGGCGCAAACTCGTGCGATCGACGTGGGGTCTAGGAGAGAGCGCCCATGCTGATTGCACAAGTTATCGGTGACAAAGGCGCAGTCGTTCACACGCTCGCCGCAAACGCTACGCTTGAAGACGCAGCTCGAGAACTCAACGACAAACGCGTCGGCGCGCTGGTCGTCATCGACGCTGAAGGCGCGATAATTGGCGTGTTTTCGGAGCGCGACTTAGTTCGCGAGATCGCGCGCAGCGGCGCGAACGCCCTTCAAAAGGATGTTGCAAGCGCGATGTCTCGCGAAGTGGTCACCGCGCATCCTGAAGAAACGATCGATCATTGCTTGGGCCGTATGACGGACCGGCGCGTCCGCCACTTGCCAGTGGTGGTTGAGGAGGTCCGGCTCATCGGGATTGTGTCGATTGGAGACCTAGTGAAGCACCGGATTGCGCTGGCCGAAGCTGAAAGTGCTGCAATGCAGGCGTATATCGCCGCGCAATAGCGCGATTTTCATCTTGAATTCAGGGGTCTGGACGCCATCTAGGAGAGCCTTCGACGTTTCGCATTTGGCTTGAAGCCTGTGAGGCGAATCGATAGGTTAAGATCGTTGCGGCTCTCGAACGTCTAGCGCAGACAGC